>JAKFCE010000007.1:0-354932 GCA_036676905.1 Chitinophagaceae bacterium | reverse complement strand
CCTTACTGCTGCCTCCCGTAGGAGTCGGGCCCGTGTCTCAGTGCCCGTGTGACTGGTCGTGCTCTCACACCAGTTACTGATCGCAGGCTTGGTGGGCCGTTACCCCGCCAACTACCTAATCAGCCGCACGCCCATCCTTAACCGCCGGAGCTATAATAATAAAGTGATGCCACTTCAATATGTTACGGGGTATTAATCCGGGTTTCCCCGGGCTATCCCCCAGTTAAGGGTAAGTTGCGTACGTGTTCCGCACCCGTTTGCCGGTCGCCAGCAACTGTATTGCTACAGTCCTGCTGCCCCTCGACTTGCATGTATTAAGCCTGCCGCTAGCGTTCATCCTGAGCCAGGATCAAACTCTCCATTGTAAATGAATTGTTGATCTGACTATTAAATTCTCAAAAAGAAAAAATAACGAGTCAAAATCGAATGTTATTCGCTTGACTTACCTTTTGTGACCTGAAATCAATTCAGATCATGCTGTTGCTTCCAAACTTTCAAAGAACTTTTGGCGTTTTACTGCCACCCAAGTTTTAATTTGGGAGTGCAAAGTTAACTGCCATTTTATTACTATCCAAAATTAATTTCCGTTTCCGGAGATAAAATTTCAGACGAACAATCGAAGTAAAAAGAACTATTAAATGGATTTCTAAATTCGGAGTGCAAAGATACGATCACTTTGCAATTCGTTCCAAATTTTTGGTGGCCTTTTCTTCACAATTATTTCCAAAAAACCTGGAAGAAATTGTAGGCCGACCGTTCATTCAAAAAGCGGGTGCAAAGATATGTAAGAATTTGATTACCAACAAATTATTTGAACCTTATTTGATAAAGAAATGTAAAAAGACTTTCGTGTTTTTCATTCCCTTCGTCGTTGTTTCAAAAAGCGGATGCAAAGATACGGAGCCTGAACAATACGTTCCAAACTATTCCTCAAAATAATTCCCAAAATGCTGTGAAATCCAATGCCATCATAGGAAATAATTTTCAGGATAGTTCACGCGCTTGAGGAATAATCCCTTCGCCGGCACCGAAAAACCACACTTCTCCTCCCCTTTGAACAACCCGCTGAATTCATCGAGCGACAACTTTCCTCTCCCCACCTTCAGCATCGTACCCGTGAGCAACCTCACCATCCCTCTCAAAAAACGATTGCCGCTCACATGATAGATCACCATCCACTGGCTGACCTCCCACTCACTGCGCATGATCCTGCACTGGAAATTCTTTACCTGCGAATTGGTCTTTGCAAAGGCAAAAAAATTGGTTTGGTACCTCACCAGCTCAGCCGCTTCCTGCAACAATTCCTTGTCCAGCTTATAAGGGAAATAATAGGCCGTCTCCGTGAGAAAAGGATTCTTGTGACTATAGACCCTGTATTCGTATTCCCTGCTCACCGCATCAAACCGCGAGTGCGCCTCCGCTGGCATCGGCCTCACCGCATTGATCACAATATCGGGCGGCAGTATCGCATTCACCTTATACAGGAACTGCGGATGGATATCCGCCTCCAGGTCGAAATGAAAATAGTTCTGCATGGCATGCACGCCTGCATCGGTACGCGAAGAACCCGTAAGCCCCACTGGTGCCTTGCCGAGCACGGCAATGGCCCGCTCTATTTCCGATTGAATGGTGATAGCGTTCTCCTGTACCTGGAAACCGCTGTACCGGCTGCCCTTATATGCTACTTCTATAAAATAGCGCGGCATGCCTTATTCTCCGATTAATGCTTTGAAACGCCTGAGGTAATACTCGTCGCCACCCAGCTCCGACTGCAGCGTGGAGAATTGCGCGGGATCCGATACATGCCCATAAGCAGCATCAAAGAAATTATACCGCCCGCCGGGTGTGAGGAACAATGCGCTTAAACTTTTGATCTGCGCCGTGGTAAAACAGGTAGTGCGAAACACCTTCCGCGCACGGTCCACCATGTCCTCCTCGTTGTCTTTTGATACCATGTCGCGGCGCAGTTTCTTGAAGTCGGCTTCCGTACCCAGCTCAATGCAGGCAGGATTCACAACAGCCGCGGTATCCTTCACGACCATCATTTCGTGCTCCAGTTTCTGCGGCTCTTTTGTTCCGGATGCCAGCTCGCTTTCGCTGCGCAGGTCGGCCTCCGTCTTATATACAACAGGAGGATTCGGTATCAGGATCCGGATCGTATCTACCTTTCCGTTTTCCTCGTCAAGGAATACCAGCCCAAATCCCTCCGTGGTAGAGCTCTCCGATCTGCGGGTAACCTTTGATCTCTGGAATACGACTTGTTCCACTGGCTGCAGTACGACCGTATCGCTTACTACAGAAACTGTATCGGCTACCACAGGCAGGGTCACTGTATTTTCTGTAGCCAGCTTTTCTGTGGGTACAAGTTTCTCTGCCGCCACCGTATCAGTCACCATTGTTTTTTCTGCTGCTGTTTCAACCGCGACCGTATCGGGCGTGACGGCCGTTTGCTGCACTTCCAGTTTCTGCTCAGTGTTGGACGCCTGTACCAGCGCTGCGTTATCATTGCTTACCGGCTGGGGGTCCTGTTTTTTGGCGATCACCTCGGGCTCGGCCCTGGCATAAATGAATAAGAGAGAGGGATCGTCGATAGCCAGCGCCAGCCGTTTGGAAAACTCATCGGTGCGGTAGGCGATGGGCTCCGGCTGCTTCTCTTCCGCCTCGGCGGGAATGACCTCAAAGGTTTGCAGGTCAAACAGACTAAGATTGCCTGCGATCTCCTTCAGTAGAAATCCACGGTCGCCGTGATTCACGGTGACCCGGAACCTTTTTTCATTGGCTTCTGGAAAACCCACATTGAACACATAAGTGCTGTCGGTTAAATTAGATAAGATCACATAGCCCTGCGAAGTGGAACTGACGACCCTGTCGCCCATCTTCAAAAAGAAAGGCGTAGCAGATTCTGTCTGCACGTACACAAAATAAACTTTTTGTGCGCGGGCTCCGGCCGCGATGGCAAGCAGGAATAAGAACAGAATGTACTTTTTCATTCAGATCAGGTGGTAAGTGAGGGGTCCGTTGTTTCAAAAATACGC
This sequence comes from Chitinophagaceae bacterium, assembly GCA_036676905.1. GTDB lineage: Bacteria > Bacteroidota > Bacteroidia > Chitinophagales > Chitinophagaceae > Flavisolibacter. Next base: position 351,897 of record JAKFCE010000007.1, on the reverse strand, counting down.
CAATTCAACCCAAAACGCCTATAGCCATTCATCAAGAATTACAAAGACCTGTTAACATTCTACTAGATTTGCAGACACAATCAATCATTATGAAAAGAGCTGTATTGCTTTCCTTCCTTAGCTTCTCCATCTTCCTTGCGGGCGCGCAGGATACCAGTGACATATACGACCCTGAAAAAGAGTATCGCGCCACACCGGAGAAGATCAACGACCTGGTGCATACCAAGCTGGATGCCCGGCTGGATTTTCCAAACGCCCAGCTGAATGGTAAGGTATGGATCACCCTGAAGCCGCATTTCTACGCTACCGATTCACTGCTGCTGGATGCGAAGGGCATGGAGATCAAAACCGTGGCGATCTCCAAAGCCAGTAAGAATACGCCCTTGAAGTATAAGTACGACGGCATGCAGCTGGATATCGACCTGGACCGCAGCTATCGCGGAGGAGAGGCCTATACTGTATACATCGAATACACAGCCAAACCCGACGAATTTGAGGGACAGGGCAGCGCGGCCATCTCGGGTGCAAAAGGACTTTATTTCATCGATCCCAAAGGCGAAGACCCTACCAAGCCCACGCAGGTTTGGACGCAGGGTGAGACCGAAGCCACGTCGGTATATGTGCCCACCATTGACAAACCCAATCAGAAGACCACGCAGGAATTCATCCTCACTGTGCCGGCCAAATTTGTAACGCTGAGCAACGGAAAATTGATAAGCCATAAAATAAACAACGACGGCACGCACACCCATCACTGGAAGATGGACCAGCCCCATGCGCCCTACCTTTTCTTCCTTGGCGCAGGAGAATTTTCCGTGATCAAGGACAGCTATAAAGGCAAAGAAGTGAGCTATTATGTAGAAAAAGAATACGCGGGCGTGGCGAGAAAGATCTTTGGGAATACACCAGAAATGCTGAAGTTCTTTTCATCGATCACCGGCGTAGAGTATCCCTGGGTGAAATACGGACAGATGGTGGGCCGCGACTATGTGAGCGGCGCCATGGAGAACACCACGGCCACACTGCACCAGGAAAGCGCTTACCAGGATGAGAGAGAACTGGTGGACGGCAACAAGTGGGAAGACGTGATCGCCCACGAAGCATTTCACCAGTGGTTTGGCGACCTGGTGACCACGGAAAGCTGGAGCAACCTCACGCTGAATGAATCCTTTGCCAACTACAGCGAATACCTCTGGAGAGAATATAAATACGGCAAGGACGCCGCCGATGCGCACCATGTAGAAGACATGCAGGGCTACCTGATGAGCGGCAGCCAGGACAAGAACCTGGTACGCTTTCATTATGGCGACAAGGAGGAAATGTTTGATGCGGTGAGCTATAACAAGGGAGGCCGTATCCTGCATATGCTGCGGAACTTCGTAGGCGACAGCGCCTTTTTCAAAGCCATGAACCTTTACCTCGTAGCCAATAAATACAAGGCCGCGGAAGCCCACCAGCTCCGCCTGGCATTTGAAGAAGTTACCGGCAAGGACCTGAACTGGTTCTGGAACCAGTGGTTCTTCGGCGCAGGACACCCTGTGCTTGATATCAATTACAGTTACGATGCAGGAACCAATCTGGCCAGGGTGGCCGTGAAGCAAAAACAAACCGGGCAGACGTTTAAGCTCCCCGTGAAAGTAGATGTATGGAACGCCGGCAAAAAAACCAGCTACCAGGTATGGGTAACCGATACCACCAGCGCTTTCTATTTTCCCTCCGCTACCCAGCCCCAGCTGGTGAACTTCGACGCGGACAAGGTGTTGCTTGCCGTGAAAACAGAGAACAAGTCGCTGGATGAGTACGTATTTCAATATAAGAACGCCGGCAACTACCTGGACAGGAAAGAGGCAGTGGATTTCGCCGCCAAAAAGCTTTCCGATCCCAAGGGCCAGCAGCTGGTACTTGATGCTTTGAAGGACAAGTATGCAGGTATCCGCAGCCTGGCCATCTCCCGCCTGGATATGCGCAAAGAGGCAACAGCGAATGCCGCCAGCGCCGAACTGGAGAAAATAGCCAGGAATGATCCAAAAAGAATGGTGCGTGCTGCCGCTATCGGCAAACTTGGCGATACCAAAAAAGAATCATACAAAGACCTGTACATGAAGTCACTCACCGACTCTTCGTACAGCGTGGCAGGACATGCGCTCAATGCCCTGGCGAAGATCGACACGGCTGCTGCGTTTGCCCAGGCCAAAAAGCTGGCTGCTGGCAAAACCAAGGGCGAGCTCGCGGGTGCTATCACCGGTATTTTTATTAAGTATGGAGATGAATCTGCTGCTGCATTCATCATCGGCAGCTTCGAGGACATGCCTTTGAGCCAGGAGAAATTCGAGGCTCTTCAGCCCCTGGTGGGCTTCCTGGTGAAGGTGAGAGACCTGCCAACCTTCAAAAGAGGCATCGATGCCATCGACGAGCTGCATATGCAGATCCCGGAACAATACAGGGGCCAGCTCACACCCGTGATCGAAGGCATGCTGAAATCTTTGCAGAAGAAAAAACTGGAAGCCGGTCAGAAAGAACTGGCTGACTACATTGATACCAAATTGAAAAAGGAAAAAGGGTTTTAAAGCTCCTAACCTTGAATTGAAAATGGCTCCCCAGGGAGCCATTTCTTTTATGCTTTATTCACGATTAATGAATCCGTTACCAACTGCCGCTGGCGCCGCCTCCGCCGCCTCCGCCGCCGCCGAAGCCTCCGAATCCACCACCTCCGCCGCCAAAGCCGCCACCGCCGAATCCTCCGCCTCCAAATCCGCCGGGCAGGAAAACCGGTCCTCCACCGAAGCCACGATAGCCCCTGCGTGACATGTAGCCCCCACCCTTGCCTCCACCGCCCATGCGGTTCATCAGGAACATCAGGAGGATAAAGGCCGCTATGATCTTGCCTATGCTGATGCCACCGCCCTTGCCGTTGCTTTTTCGCGGTTCGGCCTTGTACTCTCCGGCCGCTGCCTTGAAGATGGAACTGGTAGCATTGTCGAAGCCCCTGTAGTAGTTCCCCTGGCGGAAAGCAGGAACAATATCTGTCTCAATTATATTTCTGCCTGTGATGTCGGGAACTGCACCCTCCATGCCATAGCCGGTGCGGATGGTAATGTCACGGTCCTGAATGGCCGCAAGGATCACGATGCCGTTGTCTTTTCCTTTTTGGCCCACGCCCCAGCTTCTCAGTATTTCCAGCCCGATATCCTCGATAGCGATATCATGCAGGGTAGGCACCGTCACGATCACGATCTGGGTACTGGTGCTGTCGTCGTAGGCTACCAGCTTGCTTTCCAGCGCCTGCTCCTGGTCTGGGGTGAGCACATTGGCCAGGTCGTTCACCAGCCTTGCGGGTACCGGGCGCGGAATGGAATCCTTTACGAAATTCGTCACGGTCTGCGCCTGCACAGAAACGGAAAGAAACAAGGCTATGATGAATGCTGTGTACTTCATGGTCATCTGCCGAAGACGATATCGTCCGGCAATTCATTTTTATCTGTATCCCTGTCGTATGGAAAATAATAGTGCAGCACCTCGCCAATATCGTTCACCACCTGCACGATCCCCGCTGCAAGGTCATGCTTCTTAAAGTAGAGCAGCATCTTTGCCACTTCATCTTCCCAGTACTTCTGTCCTACTTTCTGGTGGATGCCTTCATCGCCGAACACAGCAGCCTGGTGGTCTTTCACCGCTATGTAGATCAGGGATGCGTTTCTTTCCGCTGTCTCATGCATTTTGAGTTGGGCAAAAAGCTCACGGGCCCGGTCAAGGGGATCTACGAAGCGGCAACGGTTCTCTATAAAGATCCTCACCTCTCCGCTGGTCCTTTGCTCGGCCAGGCGAATGGCCTCAGCCACCCGCAGCTTTTCTTCCGCGGTGAAATATTCCTTCTCCTTTTGCCAGGGAAACAGCTTCACTTTATTTTCTTGTTGTATCGGTTGTGGTTGTACCAGGCTGAGTGGTTGGACCCGTAGAAGGATTGTCATTGAAATCCACCGTAGGTGTCCTTTCGGTACCGGGATCAGCTGTGAATCCTGTACGCTGCTTGAATCCTGTGATTGCCGCGAACATATTCACCGGGAATTTCCTTACCTGTGTATTGTATTCCTGTACAGCTGCGTTAAAATCGTTACGCGCCACGGCAATGCGGTTCTCCGTTCCCTCCAATTGTGTTTGCAGGTTCCTGAAGGCATCATTCGCACGAAGGTTGGGATATTGCTCCACGGTCACCAGGAGCCGGCTCAACGCACCGGAAAGCTGTCCCTGTGCCTGCTGGAATTTGGCAATGTTCTCGTCGGTAAGATTTTCAGGACTGATCTGCATGGAAGTTGCCCTGGCCCTGGCATTGATCACATCGTTGAGTGTTCCGCGCTCGAAATTCGCTTCTCCCTTCACTGTATTCACCAGGTTGGGGATCAGGTCGGCTCTCCGCTGGTATTGTGTCTGCACATTGTTCCAGACCTTTTTTACATTTTCATCAGTAGTAACAAGGCTGTTGTATTGTCCGCATCCCCAGAAAAGGAGCAGCACAGCTATACCCAGAACGATCAATAAAGGCAACGAACGTCTCATTTGACTTTGTTTTTGATTTGAATAAAAATACTGCTTTTCAAGGCAGTTTAAACAGGCAATTACCGTTCCATGCGAGAAATGGTTTAAATTGAATGTCAAACTGTCTTGTTATGAGACCTGTTTATCTCGCCGCTCTTTTTCTACTTGCCTGTTCTTCGAGCGAAAAAACAAATGGAGGCACCTCGCCGCCTACAGCAACAGGTATCGCCACGAGGGTAGTAGCCAACGGCCTCGACCATGTATGGGAGATCCTGTGGGCGCCGGACAATTCCTTATGGATCACCGAGCGGGACGGCAGGATCAGCCGCATAGATCCCGCCAGCGGCAACAAAACCCTCCTCCTCTCCGTTCCCGACGTGGTAGCCACCGGCGAAGGCGGGCTCCTGGGCATGGTGCTGCATCCCGGGTTCACCAGCAATGGCTTGGTATATCTCGTTTACAATTACACGGGCACAGCAGGATACAGCGAGAAACTGGTTCGGTACACCTATAGCAACGGCAGCCTCAATAACCCGGTGGTGCTGCTGGATGGAATAAAAGCCGCTGGCATCCATAATGGCAGCCGGCTGCTGATTCATGACAACAAGATCTATATGAGCACCGGCGACGCCGCCGACCAGTCCCTTCCTCAGCAACTCAGTGCACTGAATGGCAAGATCCTGCGCATGAACCTGGATGGCTCCGTGCCTTCCGACAATCCCTTCCCCGGCAACCGGGTTTGGACCTTTGGCCACCGCAATGCGCAGGGGCTGGTGATGGTGGGCAACACGATGTTCAGCTCAGAACATGGTGCCAGTACAGACGACGAGATCAATATCATTGAGAAAGGCAGGAACTATGGCTGGCCCAACGTGGAAGGCTTCTGCAATGAAAGCAGCGAGCAAAGTTTCTGCTCGGCCAACAACGTGAAGGAACCGCTAAAGTCCTGGACACCGACAGTAGCATTCTGCGGCATGGATTATTACAACTCCGATCACATTCCCCAATGGAAAAATTCATTGCTGGTCACCACGCTGAAAAACAGGCGGATCTATATGATGAAGCTGAATGAGGCGAAGGACCAGATAGCCTCGGTAGAGGAATATTTCACCAATGACTTTGGAAGGCTCAGGGATGTATGCGTAGCGCCGAATGGGAAGGTTTACATCGGTACTTCAAATGGTGGTGGAGATCAAATTATAGAGGTCGCCTCCAAATAAGGTGAAAAGTGAAAGGTGAAAAGTGAAAAAGAATATTTTCCTGATGCAGGTCTTTAAGAAAAGATGCACTGAATAAGCATCTCCCAGCAAAAAGGTCAGGAAAGCCGATTGACGACTCACGATTTGCGAATCGCAGCTATGCCAGGCAGTTCCTTCCCTTCGAAGAATTCCAGCAAGGCTCCGCCGCCTGTGGAGACGTAGCTCACCTTATCGGCATAACCGAATTTATTGACCGCGGCCACGCTGTCGCCGCCACCCACGAGTGAGTAAGCTCCATTTTCTGTGGCTTCGGCTACAGCTTTCGCTATCGCCCTGGTGCCCACCTGGAATTTTTCCATTTCAAAAACCCCCATGGGTCCGTTCCAGAGAATGGTCTTTGAATCGAGGATCACTTTGGTGAAGGTCTCAATGGCCTGGGGACCAATGTCAAGTCCCATCCAGCCATTGGGTATGGTGTTGCTGAGTGAGGAAGAGATATCGGCGTCCTCGGCAAATTTGTCGGCAATGATAGAATCCTGGGGCAGGTGGATGCAGACGCCTTTCTTTTTCGCTTTCTCCATCAATTCGGAAGCGGTTGCTATCCTGTCCTCTTCTACCAGGGAATTGCCGGTTTGTCCTTCGCAGGCCCGCATGAAAGTATAGGCCATGCCGCCGCCAATGATGATATCAGTAGCCCGCTCAAGCAGGTTTTCTATGATCAGGATCTTATCGGACACCTTGGCGCCGCCGATGATGGCGGTGAAAGGCTTTTCGTTATTGCGAAGGATCTTCTCTGCAGCGCTGATCTCCCCTTCCATGACCAGTCCGAACAGCTTATTTTTTTCATCGAAATTTTCGGCGATCACCGCCGTGGAGGCGTGTGCCCTGTGTGCAGTGCCGAAGGCATCATTCACGTACACGTCGCCCAGCGCCGCCAGTTTTTTGGCAAAGCCCGCATCGCCTTTTTCTTCCTCCTTATGAAACCTCAGGTTCTCCAGCAGCAATACCTGTCCGGGCTGCAGCGCCTTTGCTTTTTCGATGGCCTCGCTGCCGGTAGCATCGCTGGCGAACTGAACATCGGTGCCCAATTCTTTCGACAAATGCGCCACGATATGACGCAACGAATATTTGTCCGCAGGTCCTTCCTTTGGGCGGCCGAGATGCGACATCAGGATGGCCGATCCGCCATCGTCAAGGATCTTGCGGATAGTAGGGATGGTGGCCTTGATGCGGCTATCGTCGGTGATGCTGAAGTCCTTGTCGAGCGGCACATTATAGTCCACTCTTACCAAAGCCTTTCTTCCTTTGAAATTATATTGGTTAAATGCAGCCATAAAAAAAGATGCCGGCCCGGAGGCCTTTGATGGTAATTATTTGATCAGCCCGGCGAAATAATGCACGGTGCGCACGAGTTGAGAAACATAGCTCATCTCGTTGTCGTACCAGCTCACGGTCTTCACCATTTGCGTATCGCCTGCCGTCATCACCTTGGTTTGGGTGGCGTCGAACAGCGATCCGAAATGAATGCCAATGATATCGGTGCTTACGATCTCATCTTCGGTGTAGCCAAAGCTTTCATTGGCTGCGGCCTTCATGGCTTTGTTGATCTCCTCAACTGTTACTTTCTTTTCAAGGATAGTAGTCAGTTCAGTAAGAGAACCGGTAATGGTAGGCACGCGCTGGGCATTGCCATCCAGCTTTCCTTTCAGCTCAGGCAGCACGAGCCCGATGGCCTTGGCAGCGCCCGTGCTGTTGGGCACGATGTTCTGGGCAGCCGCACGCGCCCTTCTGAGGTCGCCTTTTGGATGCGGGGCATCCAGCGTATTCTGATCGTTGGTGTAAGCATGGATCGTTGTCATCAAACCGGTGATGATGCCATAATTGTCCTGCAGCACTTTGGCCATAGGAGCCAAACAGTTGGTGGTGCAGGAAGCGCAGCTGATGATGGTCTCGCTGCCGTCGAGGATCTCGTGGTTCACGTTGAACACCACGGTTTTCAGATCGCCTGTTGCCGGCGCTGAGATCACTACGCGCTTGGCGCCCGCTTTGATGTGCGCTTCGGCCTTTGTCTTGTCTGTAAAGAAGCCCGTGCTTTCGATCACTACATCCACACCATGGTCGCCCCAGGGAATTTGTGCCGGATCTTTTTGTGCATAGATCTTTATTTCGTCGCCGTTGACAATGATGGAATTCTCGGTAGCCTTTACATCCTGGTTGAAGCGTCCCTGGGCAGAGTCGTACTTGAGCAGGTGAGCCAGCACTTCGGGAGAAGTGAGGTCGTTCACCGCCACTACATCGATCCCTTCAATATTGTATATCTGGCGAAAAACCAGGCGCCCGATCCTTCCAAAACCGTTAATGGCAACTTTTACAGACATATTCTTGAGTTTTTTAGTTTGAAAATGCGCTGCAAATGTAGCGATTCCGCTTCGTGTTTTTGAACCACGAAGACGCTAAGGCACAAAGAAGCACGAAGAAGACTCCTTTGTGCCACCGGGTGTTTTGGCCTTTGTGGTTCAAATTATGGGTTATGTATAGAGATTGTTCTGCCTGCTCGGCCGGCGGCGTTGAAGAGGGCGATCTTTATAGTACCTTTTTCTTTAATGGGTTCTGAATACACTTTGCTGGAGGCGGTGGGTTCGGAGCCATTGGTGGTGTAGCGGATGATGAATCCGGGGATCTGGGCATTTACCTGAACCTTGCCATCTTTCAAGATCGCTCCCGGGGTGGGAATGCGGTACTGAAAGCCACCGGCATAATGATCCAGCCTGGGCAATTCTCTTTTGCCCACCTGGCTGATAAAATGCGACCAGGCATGCTGGTAAAGTTTCTGTGCCTTTGCGCTGTCCTTCTCCCTTGCCCAGTCGGGATCCGGGGCCCAGGCCCTTTCCGCTACGCCGAGCAGCTTGGGCAAGAGCATGTATTCCATTCGTTCCGGCGAGGTGAGCGTTTCCGCCCAAAGCAAACCCTGGATGCCAACGATATTTTCGCGGCCATAATCGGTCAGCCTTTCCTTCTTATCAAAAAAATTCCTGCTCACCGTGTTGCCATTGATGTCGTGCGTGGAATTTTTATAATAATCGAAGGGGATGAACCTGAAGGGCTTGTCGATATCGAGATAGCCTCCCCAGTAATGGCCCTGCTCGTAAAAAGATTTTTGATAGGCCAGGTCCAGGTACATGTTGGTCACAGGTGACAATACTACTTTGTAACCTGCATTCGCCAGCTTGTAGGGCAGGTCTTCAGCGCCCCAGCCGATCACGTTATTCCACACGTCTACCTGGAAGCCCCGCGTGGTGAAATCAGGATTGGGGATGTAAATATTTTTTCCATCGAGGCGGGTCTTGCGCATGGCGATCTCTTCCCAGCCGTAGAGGAACATACCCCTCTCTTCAAGTATCGCGCTTACCTTGTCATAGAAATAATACCAGAGTCCCGAAACGTTCCTGATCCCGGGATCGGATTGGATCAGGGCCTGCGCCACCGGAGAATGCTCCCAAACGCCCGCCGGCACTTCGTCGCCCCCAAAATGAATGGTCTCCAAAGGCGCGCCGGCATCCTTGTACATCAGGATCAGTTCATCTGTCACTTTCTCCACGAATTTTAAAGTGGAAGGCATGGCCACGTTCATGACGTTGCGGAACCAGCCCTGGACCGACCTGTAGACCGATTTATCGTTGGGATCATAGAGTAAATACTCCATCGCTTTTCCCTTCTCCCCCTGCGCCATGTATTTGCGGTAGCGCTGATCCATGGCCGCTATAGCTGCCCGGGCATGACCCGGTGTTTCCACTTCCGGTATTACGCGGATATGTCTTTCAGTCGCATATTTCAAAATGTCGATAAAATCCTGCCGGCTATAAGATCCGCTGCCGGCTGTGGTAGCTGTGGGACCGGAACCGTAGGAAGGATGGAGGAAGCCGCTATCCTTCCATGCATGTCCTTTCCGCACGCCCACTTCAGTGAGTTCGGGTAGTCCGGGTATCTCCAGCCGCCAGGCTTCGTCGTCATTGAAATGAAAATGAAACACGTTCATCTTGTACAGGGCCATCAAATCCAGGGTTTTCATCACCTGCTCTTTGGTTTGAAAATTCCTGGCTACATCCAGCATGAAGGCGCGGTGTTTGAATCTGGGGGTGTCGGTCACCATCACAGAAGGGATCTCCAATACCTGCTGTTTCCCTTTACAGGCCAGCGGATCTGCCAGCATTTTCAGCGACTGAATGCCATAGAATATGCCGGCGCCATCGGCCGCGGAGATGCGGATCTTTTCGGGATCCACCATCAGCTGGTAAGCTTCGGACATGCCCTGCAGCATTTCCAGTTCTATGACCTTGCCGCCGATCGCGGCAGTAGAAGTGCCCGGCTTCCTGCCTGTTAATTTTTCTAAGTCCTGGGCCAGCAGTGCCGCTTCCTTCGCGAAAGAGGGATGATGTACAATGTGGGCATCTCCTGATAAAGTGAATGAACCGCTGCCTGCTTTATAAGCCGAAGGTGTAGGCATGATCTTCACCAGCTGTTCTGCAGGGATATTTTCTATGTTTTGGTTCTCGTTAAATATGGAGGCTGCTGTTACGGTAGGTATCTTATCACTGGGGTAACGGCTCAACTGCTTGCTGGTGGTGGAGGGCTTCACGGAAAAATTTGTCAGCGGAATGCCTATGTCTTTCTGCTTGTCCCAGACCAGGTATACACCCGCGGGCACATCGGTGAGGTTGGTGGCCCAGGCGCCGCCCACGAGCTCGAATTTCTTGCTTTCTCCTTTTTTCAATCCATTGAATTCGGAGGTTGGGTAGATCCTGAAAAAGTCACCGTTGACCTGCTCTACTTTCACGCCACCTGCAGCCGACTTCCAACGCCGGGGGAAGTTGAAAAATATATTCCATCCGGAGGCCGGCAGGGGCTCGCTGTTGAGATTGGTGAGGGTGAAGGCACCCAAAAACTCTGTCTTGCCCTTGTGGTTGTTCTCGATGGTCTCCCACTCGAGTTTCAGGAGCTCGGGACGAAAATTTTTCTGGGCGCTGCAGCTCGTGGTAAATAGTATGGCAAATAAAATGATGAACAGCCTCATACGGCAATTTAATCAATGCAGCGCAACGGGAAGTTGAAAGAATGATAAAGTTGATCAAGTACCGCTTTTATAATCTACTACTTGACGAAAATTGACGTTAGGACTGTATTGGATGAGCCGTCGGTTAACGGAGTGCGAACTCCATTTTTCCACAGTATACCGCGTGCATAGCCCCCGGCAAAAGGTTCACGGCCTATTACGTAAACATCGCTTCCTTTCACGAAAACATCTTCTGCTGTGCCCCAGTTGGCATTTGTATTTAAGAAAGATTCTACTCCGTTTTTCCGCAGGAAGGGAACGGGATAATTATTTATTTCTCTGAACCCGGCAACATACAGATCACTCCCGTCTATGAACATCGATCTGAAATATCCATAGTCCGGATAGCCAGTGGCAATGCTGTGTATTTTTTGCCCGTTTTTCCAGATCACCGAATTCATTTGTTCGTAACCGTGCACATATACGTCACCATTTGAAGCCACCTTGATCCGCTGGGCACCACTGAAAACAGTTGAAAGTTCGGTGGCAACACCATTCTTCCATAGTTGGGCTATGTTCATTTGTTTCGCAAAGTCATACTGAACTCCCGCGATATAAACGTCGCCATTATGTACTGCTATGCCCTCAGCCTTCGCAGGCCAGCCTGAGCTTCCTGCTATCCATATAGGTACGCCGTTTTTCCACAACATCGCCACGGTGTGATTGCCTCTTTGTTCAGTACCGGCAATATAAACATCGTCGCCCGACACGAAAACCGATTTGTAGTCCGTTATGCCGCTAGCCGGCACACTCGTAACCACATCATCTTTCCATAGCCTGAGCGCTGTGGTCGAAAAATTGACTTCATCTTTCCCAACAGCGTAGACCGCCTTATCTGACACAAATACAGAATTGATGACAGTGATACCCACGCCATTTGAAAGATTGGTAGAGGTGCCGTTCTTCCAAATCTTCGGAGTGCTGTTTGTGCCCCAGATGTCATGCCCGGAGATATATACACCAGACATATCTTTTGCCGGTTGTTGGTCTTCTTCATTTCCTTTATTGCAGGACGTAAAAATGAAAAAAACGAGAAGAGGCAGGATCCATTTTTTCATGCGGTCGGTTTTGGCTCGTCTAATATATATAAAATTATTAATGGCTTGCCCTTGAATGAGAAACAACTAGGTTATTGTGTATCAAGTACATATTGCTGTATAAGATCTTGTTATAACTGGTTGCTTGTCAACTAAAGCCTTTAAAAAGTTTTGGAGGCAAAATGGTGCACCCTTATCTTTGCACTCCCTTAAAACGCCGCGTTCGTCTAAGGGTTAGGACACCACCCTTTCACGGTGGTGATACGGGTTCGAATCCCGTACGCGGTACAACAAAACCCAGGCTCTCGCCTGGGTTTTTGCGTTCCTGAGCGTCGCAAGCTTGTTTGCGTAAGCGAAAGGAATGCAAAAACACGACTGCCGCAGGCAGGCGAGGTTTTGTTGAGTAAAACGAATCGACCCGGGATGCCGCAGCCATCCCGTACGCGGTACAACAAAATCAAAGCTGTAATCAACAACAGGAAACAGGAAACAGGAAACTGGAAACAGTAAACCTTCTACCCCAACCCGATCTCAAAATGCCGCTCCGGTATCTCTACATCATAAAACCCTTTCTTCACCAACCTATCCTTGAAAGGTACCATCTCATCGTAATCCCCATGCACCAGGAATAATTTCTTCACCTGCCGCGGGTCCTGGCAGGACAGCCACTGGCTCATGTCCTCGTAGTCGCCATGGGCGCTCATGCTCTTGATGCCGGCCACTTCCGCATGCACTTCGTGCAGGTTCCCGAAAATGGTAACTTCTTTTGCTCCGGCGAGCAGACGGCCGCCCAGGGAGTTGGGTTCGCAATAACCAGTCATCAGTACAGAATTGCGGCTGTTCTCAATGTTGTTCCTGATATGGTGTTTCACCCTGCCCGCCTCCGCCATGCCGCTGGCCGAAATGATCACGCAGGGATCGTTGCTGAAGTTGAGCAGCTTGGAATCTTCCACCGACTCTATAAACCTCAACCCGGAAAAATGGAAGGGATCGTGGTCCGTCTCCAATACTTTCTGAATAGCAGGATTGAAATATTGCTTGAAGCGTTTCACCAGGTTGGTCACCGTGATGCTGAGCGGGCTGTCGAGAATGTATTCCAGCCTTGGCAACCTGTTCTCCAGCTCCAGTTGGTTCAGTGCATACAGGATCTCCTGTGTTCTACCCAGGCTGAAGGCCGGCATGATGAGCTTTCCCTTTTTCTTCAGGCAGGTGAGTTCGATCCAGTGCAGCAAAGTATCAATGGATGACTTCAGATTCTCATGCAGGCTGTTTCCATAGGTGGATTCCATGATAATCACATCGGCCTGTGGAAAAGTCTCCGGCGAGCGCAGGATCACATCCCGGTACCGCCCGATGTCGCCGCTGAATGTCACCTGTTGTTTTTTACCGTCTTCTTCTATTCTCAGGTGCACGCAGGCGCTGCCGATGATATGGCCGGCATCGGTGAACAGGCATTCCACCCCTTCTATCACCTGAAACCATTGGCCATAGTCCTTCTCCTCGAACAAGGGAAGGCAACTTTCCGCATCGGCAATGGTGTACAGGGGCTCCAGCAGGTCCCTGCCTTCGGCCCGCCTCCGCCTGTTACTGTATTTGATATCGTTCTCCTGGATCTGGGCAGAATCCTTGAGCAGCACAGCTGTCATTTCCCTGGTGGCCGGGGTGCAGAAGATCTTTCCCTGGAAACCTTCCTTCACCAGCTTGGGAATAAGCCCGCTATGGTCTATATGTGCGTGTGAGAGCACCAGGGCCGTTACTTCCGAGGCATCAAATCCGAGGTCGCGGTTGAGGGCGTCCGTATCACTGCCCATGCCCTGGAACATCCCGCAGTCGAGCAGGACTTTTTTCCCATTCTTAAGAGTGACCAGGTGCTTCGACCCGGTGACTGTACGCGCTGCGCCGTGAAATGCGATCTTCATCCTGAAATATTTAGACCTTTAAATTACGGGATGTATAGGGAAACTATTTAAATAAGCAACCATTCAAAGGAATGCCACGTCTAAAACCGGAATATTTCCTCAACTTTGGATACTAATCAGAAACAATGAAACAATTATTCTTATTCGCGGCAGTGGTATTCGCTGCGCTCAACGGCCAGTCTCAAAAGGTCACTAACGAGCTTAAATTTCCAAAAGGCGCCAAGATAGAGGTCGTTACCTCCATCAACAACGTGGCAGAGGTCATGGGTGAGATCACCACTACGGTTACCGCTACCAGGACACTGGATGTGGAAGATGTGAAGGATGGCGTGGCCACCATCGAAAGCAAGGTCAAGCGCCTGCAGTTCACATTCGAAGGAATGGGACAGAGCCAGACTTTCGACTCTGAAAATGAAGCAGACATGAAGGGCGAAGGCGGCAAGATGGCAGAGAAGGGACTGAAGAATAAATATTCCATGAAGGTAGACGCACAGGGCAAGATCCTGGAAGTAACGCCGGATGATGACAATCCCAACGGAAAGCCAGAAAAAGAAACACCTGCCGACCCTATGAGCGGCATGATGGATGGCGTTCTGGGCGGCATGGACCTGCCTAAGGCCGGCGATAAGATAGATTTCGCTATCCTTCCCAACAAGGAGATCGTAAAAGGACTTAGCTGGAATGACACCACTTCTACCGCTCCTGAACTGAAACGCTCAGCTACCTTCACGGTGTCGGATATCACCGAAGACAACATCGTGGTAAGCTTCACCGAAGAAAGCAGCGGCCGCATCACCAGGGAGAACATGGGAATGGAGATCATTATCGACCAGGTAGAAAAAACTACTGGAGAGATCCTGATCAACAAAAGAACTGGTCTGCCCAGCCAAAAGAAAAGCACCAAGACCACGGAAGGCACCATGGAAGTGATGGGACAAACCATGCCCCTCGCAAGCAAGACCGTCGTTACAGAAACGATCTCAGTAAAATAAAAAAAATTAAATAATGGAGGATCCCCTTTGCTTCGGCGAAGGGGATTTTTTTTTAAAGTACTTCCACCTGGTTGCGCAGCAGGTCGTTGAACTCATCCCGCTTGCGGATCAGCATTCCCTTGCCGTCTTTGAAAAGTACTTCCGCGGGCTTTAACCTGGAATTGAAATTGGAAGACATCTCAAATCCATAAGCACCCGCGTTATAGAACACCAGGTAATCGCCCTCCCGCACTTCATTCAGCTTGCGGTCCCAGGCAAAAGTGTCTGTTTCGCAGATATTGCCCACCACGGTATAAATGCGGGGGTTGCCATTGACGTTGGTAATGTTCTCGATCTTGTGATAAGCCTCGTACATCATAGGTCGGATGAGGTGGTTGAAGCCGCTGTTCACACCGGCGAACACGGTGGCGGTTGTTTGCTTGATCACGTTGCACTTCACAATAAAATATCCTGCTTCGCTCACCAGGAACTTACCCGGCTCAAACCAAACTTCCAGCTCTTTCTTATTATCCTTTGCGTACCTGTTGAAGGTCTCCGATACTTTTTTTCCGAGGTCGAATACATCGGTACTCACATCATCCTCGTGGTAAGGCACTTTGAAACCGCTGCCCAGGTCTACGAATTTCAGGTCGGGGAAATGCGCGGCCACTTCGAACATCACTTCGAGACCGGCGAGGAACACATTCACGTCCTTGATATCACTGCCTGTGTGCATGTGCACCCCGGTAACATGCAGGCCTGTGGTTTTGATGATGCGCTCGATATGGCGCATCTGGTGTACACTGATGCCAAACTTACTGTCGATATGGCCGGTGGACATCTTGTAATGCCCTCCGCCCATGATATGGGGATTGAAACGGATGCAGATAGGATAGCTGCCCCCGAACTTATTGCCAAATTGCTCCAGGATGGAGATGTTGTCGATGTTCACATGCACGCCCTCGTTCTTCCCTTCTTCGATCTCGGCAAAGTCCACGCAGTTGGGCGTGAACAGGATCCTGTCCGGAGAAAAACCTGCACGCAGTCCAAGCCTTACTTCATAGATGCTTACGCAATCCAGACCTGCGCCCAGGCTGTTGATGTATTTGAGGATGTTGATATTGGAGAGCGCCTTGCAGGCATAAAAAAAACGCGCGCGGCAACCCGAAAATGCCTGGTCCAGCTTTTCGTATTGCTCCTTGATCTTTTCCGCGTGGTATACGTAAAGCGGGGTTCCGAATTCGTTGGCCAGCTTCACCAGCTGCTCATGAGACAGGCTATGGGACATCATGTTGTTGTACTATTGTTCTTCCTTGTTGTTTTGATCCTCCCCATTTTCCTCATCATCCTCTTCCAGGCCTTCATCTTCTCCTGGCTCGCTGCCTGCTGCATTCTCTTCCACTTCATCGCCTGCCTTAAAGATCTCGTCTGTCTGGAATTCTTCCGCGGCTTCTTCGGAAGACAGGTCTTCCGTATTCTCTTCCACATGCGAACCGATGATCTCATCCACCGCCGAGCCATTGACGTGCGTTTCGCCGGCGGCCAGTTTGGCATCTACCAGCTCTCCCTCACCTGTTACAAGCAGCGTATCGCTTTGTTCGAAATCTGTATGATTGATGATCGTAGGCTCGATGATCTGGTCGGCCAGCACCTCGCGGATCTTCGGCAGGTCCTCCGGTGTATTGATGCCGAAATAATCCATGAAGCTTTTGGAAGTGGCATAGACCAGTGGATGACCCGGCAGCTTTTCATTCCGGCCGCTGATAACAATGAGTTCTTTTTCCAGCAATTTCTGCACGGAATAATCGGAGCTCACGCCCCTGATGGATTCGATCTCGCCCTTGGTGATGGGCTGCTTATAGGCAATGATAGCCAGGGTCTCCAGGGCTGCTGCTGAAAGACGCTTCAGGAATTTCTCCCCGTTCAGTTGGGCTACGGTTTTGTGGAATTCTTTTTTAGTAAGGAACTGCCAGCCGCCGCCGCTCATCACCACTTCGAAGGGATAGAACTCCGACTGGTACTTTTCTACAATGCCGGTGATGGCTGCGTCGATATGGTCCTGCCCGATCTTGTCCTCCATGAAACCAAAGGCCTGGTTGATCAGCTCGGTGATCTCAGCGGAGGTCAGGGGCTTGTCTGATGCGAAGATCAGGGATTCAATATGCGGGATAAGTTCCGTTACGTTAGTCATATAACAAGTATCAAAATTCTGGTCGGATTAAAGGTTCAATATAGGGAGATTTCACCTTGCAGCTTCCACATTTTAGCCACAGATTCATCTTCTGACTTAGACGCTAAGACGGAATGTCGCAAAGGAACGCGAGGAATGGATTTTTCTTCGCGAAACATGGCGTCCGAAGCTTCGGTCCTGGCGCCCTCGCGTCTAAGTGAGACTATCCCTGGAGGGCGGCTGCGCCAGAAACGATCTCGGTGAGCTCGGTTGTGATCGCTGCTTGCCTTGCGCGGTTGTAAGAAACCTTCAGGTTCTTCAGCAACTCGTTCGCGTTCTCGCTTGCCTTGTCCATGGCCGTCATCCTGGCGCCATGCTCGGAAGCATTGGCATCCAATACGGCCTTGTACAATTGCGTATTGAGGATCTTAGGCATCAGCTCGGCGATCAGTTCCTCCTTGTTCGGATCGAAAATGAAATCTGCCTTAGCGCCCGTGCTGCTGACCTGCACCTTGGGGATCGGCAGGAACTGCTCTATAATGAAACGCTGCGTGGCCGCGTTCTTGAACTCGCTGTAAATGATCTCTACCTTGTCGAACTCCTTGTTCTGGAAACCTTTCACCGCCGCCTGCGCTGCCGCCTGCACGTTCTCGAATGTGAGGTTCAGGAAGATATCCTTATGCGTATCGGTCACATTGAAATTGTTCTTTACAAAATGCTCGTAGCCTTTTTTGCCTATGCTCCAGATCACCACATTGCCTTTGGCATGCTGGCTGGCATACTGCTCACGCATGGCCAGTTTGGCCAGCTTGATCACATTCGCATTGTAAGCGCCCGCCAGACCGCGGTCGGAAGTGATCACGATCAGGAGCACACGCTCCACCGGCCTTTCGGTTGCCAGCGCATTGCCCGCTTCCATTTCGGTATTGCTGACGATGTTGCTCAGCATCTCCTGCAGTTTCCTGGCATAAGGACGCATCTGGATGATGGCATCCTGCGCCCTGCGGAGTTTGGCGGCACTCACCATCTTCATTGCCTTTGTGATCTGCTGTGTGCTTTGAACCGATTTGATCCTGTTGCGGACTTCTTTTAACTGACCAGCCATGTAGGTTTCCTGTTTTTAATTTCCTGTTTCCAGTTTCTCATTCATGCCGGCAGAAGGGCCGGCAATCGGGTCGCAAAAGTACGGCAAGAGGGGTAAAAATCCATAATTCTTTAGCCGGGAAAGGTCTATTTCCGCCCTCATCTTATCGCGGGACCCAGGATGAATTCCCGCCTTTCCGACTGCCGGACGGTGATCGTGCCCGATTTCAGGGGCAACCTTACCGTCCTGATCTTCTTTTCGAAAAGGATCTCCATGGATACCGGACCTTTTGACAGGATGTCGAGGTCAGCTCCGGGAATGAACAGCTTCTTTCCCATGACCGTGTATTTCCGGTTCAGGTCATTGTTGGCAAAAGAGGTATCCACGATCATCAGGATCACCGACTCACCGTCCTCCACCCCTTCCAGGCGGAATTCAAGGTCGTTGGCAGGAAGGCTGGCCGGAAGCTCCGAAATAAGAGAAAACCGGGGCACAGAGAACACTTCGGTATTGGCTTCATTACCCTCCCGGATGGTGAGGGAATGGTCGGCAAAAAAATGTTCGGCAGGAAGCTCGGCCTCGTAAAAAACTCCATTCATCTCAGTGGAATCGGCGCGCAGCTCGGTTTCATCCAGCAGCAACTGGGCTTCACCCAGCGACCTGCCCAGTCCATTGGCGCTTAAAGAAAAGCGGATGAGCCCATGCACCAGGTCGGACTCCTGTGAAACAGTGAACAGAAAATCGCCTCTCATTCGCTCCAGCCTGCTCACACCGATGGCCGGAGACTCATTGGTCTGTCCGCAGGAAGCCAGCAAAAACAACAGGGACAGAAAGGCAAAAGGTTTCGACCAAAGGGTTTCCTTCATAACCAAAGTTAGGCAGATGCCCGAACAACGCTCAGGCAGCGGGGCAAAATAAAGCATTGGCAAAATGGCTATCTTTGGCGGCTCTGTCAAATTGGCTAAAAAAAGAATCAAGCACCCTTTTTGACAACAATTGGTCGGTCGTGTCAACGCAGCTGCCCCGCACTGTTTTAGATCACCGCCAGTTCAATATTGAACAGCATTTCAACAGAATACATTTATGATCGGTTTCTTTTCAAAGATCTTCGGCGGTAATAAATCGGAAAAAGATGTTCGCGCCATTCTTCCTCTCGTAGGAAAGATCAACCAGGAGTTCCAGTCCTTCCAGTCACTGAGCAACGATGAACTCCGCAACAAGACAGCCCAATTCAAAAAACGCATCCAGGACCATCTGAAAGAGATCGACCAGGAAATCGCCGAATCCAACCGGAAAGCAGAAGAACTTCCTTTCAGCGACCTGGTAGGAAAGGATGCCATCTACCAGCAGGTAGACGTGCTGAAGAAGGAAAGAGACAAAAAGATCGAGGAGGCCCTGAAGGAGATCCTGCCCGAAGCTTTCGCCGTGGTGAAGGAAACAGCGAGAAGGTTCAAGGAAAATAAAGAACTCGTGGCCACCGCTACCGAGCTCGACCGGGAGTTCAGCGTCAATAAAAAATACGTCACCATCGAAGGCGACAAGAGCATCTTTCAAAATACCTGGACCGCTGCAGGCGGTGAGGTCACCTGGAACATGGTACACTACGATGTGCAGCTGATCGGCGGTATCGTGCTTCACCAGGGAAAGATCTCAGAGATGGCCACTGGTGAGGGCAAGACCCTGGTATCCACCCTGCCGGCTTATCTGAATGCACTTGCCGGCGAAGGCGTGCACATAGTAACGGTGAATGATTACCTGGCCCGCCGTGACCAGGAATGGAACGGCCCCATTTTCGAATGGCTGGGACTGCGGGTGGACTGCATCGACAAACACCAGCCCAACAGCGAAGAAAGAAGAAAAGCCTACCTGGCCGACATCACTTACGGCACCAATAACGAATTTGGTTTTGATTATCTGCGCGACAACATGGTGCACTCACCCGTAGAAATGGTGCAGCGCAAACACCACTACGCCATGGTGGATGAGGTGGACTCTGTGTTGATCGACGATGCCAGGACGCCTTTGATCATTTCCGGTCCCGTCCCCAAGGGCGACGAGCAGCAATACCATATCATGAAGCCCAGGGTGCAGCAGCTGGTGGAAGCCCAGGAGAAGCTGGTGCGTGGCTTCCTCAACGAAGCCCGCAAAAGATTTGCAGAAGGCGACGACGACCCCAAAGGCGGTGGCCTCTACTTGTTCAGGGCTTATCGCGGATTGCCCAAGTATGGACCGCTGATCAAGTTCCTCAGTGAGCCTGGTATCAAAGTGAAGCTCCAAAAGACCGAGAACTATTACCTGGCTGACCAGCAAAGGCATATGCCTACGGTGGACGAAGAACTGCTCTTCCACATTGATGAAAAGAACAAATCGGTTGACCTGACCGATAAAGGTATACAGACCATCACCCGTGCAGGCGAAGACACAGAGTTCTTTGTGCTCCCCGACATTGGCGTAAAGATGGCCGACATAGAAAAAAGCGAGCTGCCAGCAGATGAAAAAATGCAGCAAAGAGAAACGCTCCTCAACGAGTATTCGCAGAAGGCGGACCGCATCCATTCGGTACACCAGTTGCTGAAGGCTTATTCCTTGTTTGAAAAAGACGTGGAGTACGTGGTGATGGATGGAGCTGTGAAGATCGTGGATGAGCAAACAGGCCGTATCCTGGAAGGAAGAAGATACAGCGATGGTCTTCACCAGGCAATTGAGGCCAAGGAGAATGTGAAGATCGAGGCTGCTACACAAACCTATGCCACTGTGACCCTGCAGAATTATTTCAGGATGTACCACAAGCTGGCGGGTATGACAGGTACAGCGGAAACAGAAGCAGCGGAATTATGGAGCATCTACAAGCTGGACGTGGTGACCATTCCTACCAACATTCCTGTGATCAGGAAAGATGAGCAGGACCTGGTGTACAAGACCAAGCGTGAAAAATACAAGGCGGTGATCGAGGAGATCGAAAACCTGCGCAACGCCGGCCGCCCGGTGCTGGTAGGTACCACTTCGGTGGAGGTGAGTGAATTGCTCAGCCGCGCACTGCAGGTAAAAAAGATCCCGCACAACGTACTCAACGCCAAGCAGCACGCCCGTGAGGCGCAGATCGTAGCGGAGGCTGGTCTGCCGGGAGCCATCACCATCGCCACCAACATGGCAGGTCGTGGTACCGACATCAAGCTGGGCCCTGGCGTAAAGGAGGCGGGTGGTCTTGCCATCATTGGTACGGAAAGGCATGAAAGCCGCCGTGTAGACAGGCAGCTCAGGGGACGTGCCGGAAGGCAGGGCGACCCAGGAAGCACCCAGTTCTATGTATCGCTCGAAGACGACCTGATGCGCATGTTTGGAAGCGAGCGTATTGCCGGACTGATGGACCGGTTTGGTTATAAAGAAGGTGAGGTGATCCAGCATTCGATGATCACCAAGTCAATTGAGAGAGCGCAGAGAAAAGTAGAAGAGAACAACTTCGGTATCCGTAAGCGATTGCTGGAGTATGATGACGTGATGAACAAGCAGCGTAACGCCATCTACGAAAAGCGCAACCACGCCCTGTTCGGCGAAAGGCTGGCCCTGGATATCGACAATGCATTTTATATCACAGCAGAAGAACTGGTGCTTTCTTACAGGGAGCAGGAAGACTATGAAGGATTCCGCATGGCCTGCATCATGAACTTCGGGCTGGACACCCAGATCACGGAAGAAGAATTTTCCAAGACCGACATAGCCACCCTTTCCGACAAGCTTTACAACGAAGCCGGGGAAAGCTACCAGTCGCACAATGAAAGGGTGGCCAAGCAAGCCGTCCCTGTTTTCAAAAATATCAGGCAAACCCAGGGCTCGCATATCGAGAACGTGGTGGTACCATTCACCGATGGGCGCAAGTCTATTAATGTGCTCACCAACCTGGACAAGACCCTCCAAACCAATGGCGCGGAGCTGGTGAATGCCATGGAAAGAAATATCACGCTCGCCATCATAGACGATTCCTGGAAGGAGCACCTGCGCGCCATGGACGACCTGAAGCAAAGTGTGCAGACGGCCTACCTGGAGCAGAAGGATCCGCTGGTGATCTATAAAGTAGAAGCCTACAACCTGTTCAAAAGAATGAGCAGCGATGTGAACCGGGAGATCGTTTCCTTCCTTTGCCATTCGAATCTGCCGGTGGAAGAATCGGCTGGGCCGCTCCGTGAAGGACGCCAGCAGAAGACCGACATGAGCAAGATGCAGGCAAACAAGGAGCAGATCGATGCTGTGGGCGACGACTATGCCGCGAATGAAAAAGATTATTTCGATCCTTCCGGTGGAACGGCCGTAAAGCAGGAGCCGGTGAAAGTAGGCCCCAAGATCGGCCGCAACGATCCCTGTCCCTGCGGCAGTGGCAAAAAGTTCAAGAACTGCCACGGTAAGGATGCGTGATAAGATTGAAGATTTAAGATTGAAGATTTAAGATTGAAGCGCCTTCGGGCGCTTTTTTCGGTTCGGCAGGTTCACCTAACGGTAAACAGTAAACAGTAAACTGCAAACTCTTAATATCTTCGCCGCCTATGTCTTCCAAGAAAGAGATCGTTGTCAGCGGCATTCGTCCCACGGGTTTTCTGCACCTGGGAAATTATTTCGGCGCCATGAAGAATTATGTGCGCATGCAGGAGGAGTACAATTGCTTTTTTTTCGTGGCCGACTGGCATTCGCTTACTACTCACCCGGATACCAAACAGTTGAAGGAAAGCGTGCTCCGCGTGCTGGCGGAGAACATAGCAGCCGGTCTCGATCCGGAGAAGGTGACACTCTACCTGCAAAGCAGCGTACCGCAGATAGCCGAACTCTACCTGATGCTGAATATGCTGGCCTACAAAGGTGAGCTGGAAAAAACAGTGACCTTCAAGGATAAGGTGAGACAGCAGCCCGAAAACGTGAATGCCGGCCTCCTCACCTACCCTGTGCTGCAAACAGCAGACATCATCATTCACCGCGCGAAATATGTGCCCGTGGGCAAGGACCAGGAGCAGCACCTGGAAATGGCCCGCACCTTTGCCAACAGGTTCAACCACCGGTACGGAGAATTGTTCCCGGAGCCCCAGGCATTCAATTACGGCAGCGAGCTGGTGCGTATTCCCAGCCTGGACGGCACGGGCAAGATGAGCAAGAGCGAGAACCAGTATGCCACGCTTTACCTGGCAGATGACGACGACACCATCCGTAAAAAGCTGATGAAGGCAAAAACAGACGCTGGTCCCACCGAGCCCGACAGCCAGATGCCGGAATACATCTCCAACCTCTTCCTGTTGATGGACCTGGTTAGCGAAGCCTCTACTGCCACCCGCTTCCGGGAAGACTTCAACAAAATGCAGATCCGGTATGGCGACATGAAAAAGCAGCTGGCTGAGGATATGGTGAAATTTATCAAGCCCATCCGCGAAAAAGCCGAAGCGATCTACGCCGACAAAGAATATCTTCGAAAGATCATAGAAGAAGGAGGAGAAAAAGCAAGGGCCAGTGCAGAGTCGACCATCAGGGAAGCAAGGGAACTGGCAGGCCTTAATTATTTTTCCACCTCACGCAGCAATTAGACCGAAATATCTATTTTTAAGCGCACTAACTTTTCCACCTAACGGATCGGCGACGACATGGCAAAATCAAAAAAACCAAAACATATTGCAGTAGCCGGAAACATCGGCGCCGGTAAGACCACACTCACCGAACAGCTCAGCAAACATTATAAATGGATCCCGCAGTTTGAGGATGTGGACCACAATCCCTACCTCAACGATTTTTACGAGGACATGCCGCGCTGGAGCTTCCAGCTGCAGATCTATTTTCTCAACAGCCGCCTGAACCAGCTGCTCGATATTCACCGTGGATCGGAAACGGTGATACAGGACCGCACGATCTATGAAGACGCGCACATCTTCGCTCCCAACCTGCACGAAATGGGGCTGATGAGCAAACGCGATTACAGCAACTACTTCACCTTCTTCCAAACGCTGAAGACCATGGTGCAGCCGCCGGACCTCTTGATCTATATCCAGACCAGCGTGCCTACGGTGGTTGGACAGATCCAGAAAAGAGGAAGGGAATACGAAGAAAATATCCGCCTCGATTACCTCAAGCGCCTCAACGAATATTACAATAAATGGATCGAAGGATACAAAGAAGGTCCACTACTGGTGATCAATGGAGATGAGAATAAATTCGGGGAGAAGGAAGAGGACCTGGGTAAGATCATCTCAAGGATCGATGCCCAGCTCTACGGGTTGTTCTAAAATTGGATTTTCTCCGAAGCTTTCACCACAAAAACACAAAGTAACACGAAGAATATCCTTTGTGGTCCGAACGTTCGGACCTTCGTGCCTTAGAGTCTTCGTGGTTCAAACTTGTGGGACCTAAGGGTAGAATTCGAGGTGCTCGGTTTGCACCAGCAGCTTATCGATATAATCCAGCCACTCATATTGCTTTTGCCTGTTGCGGCTGTGGTTGGTCTCGCTGTCGTATGCTTCCTGCATCGCTTCCTTACTCTTTACAGCTTCGTTGTAAATGCGGGTAATGTCCTGTTTGAAGGTGAGGCGGTTGATCTCGTAAGACTGCAGTGATTCGTGCAGCTGCCGCGCGATCAGCTCGGTGATATCGAAATGTCCCTGCTCGTGCGCGAGGATATAATCGGTGCGCATGGAGCCCCATGATTTTACCTTGGAAAAATTGCAGGTGATGGAATAGACCAGCTCGCCATCTTTGACCTGGTAGGAAAGGCCCAGTGTTGTGCTTGTGGTGGCCACCACTTCGGTGCCCCGGATGGGCTCGCTTTGAAAATCCTCCCAGGTGAGCATCCGCTCATATTTCCAGGGAATCACCTCATCGTTCTCTTCCTTATCGCCCAGGAAGACCATCGCGGTCTCTTCAGGCGCTTCTACCACGGGCTTTGCAGGCTCAGCCGGCTTAGGCGTGGCAGAGATGTTCAACAATATGGCAACCAGTGAAAAGAGGTGGAGGATCTTCGACATAGGATGGTTAATTGTACAGTTGAAATTAACCAGCAGCACGTTAATAAAAAGAAAAACTCCGGTGGTAACCGGAGTTTTATAGTTGAATGACTTTCTTCCTTAGATAACCGGTGCGGCCGCCAGGATCTCAGGCGAAACGCCGGAAGCATATTTCTCAAAATTCTTCAGGAACAGGCCAGCCAGGAACTTCGCTTTTTCATCATAAGCGGCCTTATCCTTCCAGGTATTCCTGGGGGTCAGCAATTCTGTAGGCACGCCCGGAACTTCTTTCGGTACGGCCACGCCAAACACCGGGTCCTTCACCATTTCTACATGGTCAAGTTTGCCCTCCAGCGCTGCCGTGATCATGGCCCTGGTATAAGACAGTTTCATGCGGTGTCCTACACCATAAGGACCTTCGGTCCAGCCGGTGTTGATCAGCCATACGTTCACCTTGTGTGCTTCCATTTTCTCTCCCAGCATCTGGGCGTACTTGCCGGGATGCAGAGGAAGGAAGGGAGCGCCAAAACAAGCGCTGAAGGTGGGTTTGGGTTCGGTAATGCCGGCTTCCGTGCCTGCTACCTTGGCTGTGTAACCAGAGATGAACTGGTACATCGCCTGGCCTTTGGTGAGCTTCGAGATCGGAGGAAGCACGCCGTAAGCATCGCAGGTGAGGAAGAATAAATTATGCGGAATGTTGCCTATGGAAGGCTCCTTTGCATTGGATATAAAATGAAGCGGATAAGACACGCGGGTATTCTCCGTGATCGAGTCATCGTCGAAATTGATGGCATTGGAACCTTCGTGGAAAACTACATTCTCCACGATAGCGCCCGGGCGGATCGCGTTGAAGATCTCCGGCTCTTTATCGGCTGAAAGGTTGATCAGCTTGGCATAGCAGCCACCTTCGAAATTGAAGATATTGTCCTTGGTCCAGCCGTGCTCGTCGTCGCCAATGAGCTTGCGCTTTGGATCCGCGCTCAGCGTGGTCTTTCCGGTACCGCTCAGGCCAAAGAAAACCGCTGTATCGCCATCGTCGCCCATATTGGCGCTGCAATGCATGCTCAGTACATTCTTTTCCTGGGGAAGAATATAATTCAGGATGGTGAAGATGCCCTTTTTGGTCTCGCCAGTGTAGCCGGAACCTGCAATGAGGATGGTCTTGTACTTAAAAGACACCACGGCTGCATTGTGCTGTCGGGTACCGCATTCAGCAGGATCGAGTTTCAGCCCGGGAGCGGAAAGCACGGTCCATTCCGGATTGAAGTCCTCGAGCTCTTCCTCTTCAGGACGCAGGAACATATTGTAAGCAAACAGGTTGGTCCAGGGTTTTTCAGTCACCACCCTAATGTTCAGCCTGTAACGGGGATCGGCGCAGGCAAAGCAGTCGCGTACCCAGAATTCTGGAAGTTTGCCCAGGTAATCGACGATCTTCTTCTGGATCACATGGAAGTATTTCTCTTCAATGGGAATATTGAAGTCGTTCCAGTGCACGGTATCCTCTGTGATCTCATCCTTTACGGTAAATTTATCCTTAGGGGACCTTCCGGTGAACTCGCCGGTATTGATCGCCAGGGCGCCCGTGTCGGTGAGAACGCCCTCACCCATCCGCAGCGTGGCCTCTACAAGCTCTTCAGGAGAAGACTGATAATGAATGCTTTCTGTATTCCTGATGCCGATCTTTACCAGGTGTTCCGTGGGGATAGAAATTGTTGGTACTGACATTACAATCGTTGAATTTTAGGTTGCAAAGGTAAAAGAATAATAATATGGGAATCAAGCTAGTGTGTTTGGTACACATTAAATATATAAATATAATAGCATATGCGTTCTGGCCTATTTCATGGAATGCAGGGCCACCCGGTTGCCCTCCGTATCCCTGATCAGCGCCCAGTAGCCCAGATGTTCGTCCGGAGCGACAATGGTCTTGCTCATCAGCACCGAGCCCCCGGCCCCTTCCACTTTATCCAGCACAGGCTGAAGGTCGGGATCGCAGTTCAGGTAGACCAGGGTGCCATGGTCTGAAGGCGTGTGAAATCCAGGATGGTGCACAATAGCGCCTCCTCTGCCCTGGTTTTGAAAATCATAAAGGAAAAAGCCCATCATAGCCGGTCCCATTTGATTCACCGGCATCTCGAAGTCAAAGATGGATTCATAGAATTTCCTGGCCCGGTTAAAATCAGTTACTGGTATCTCGAACCAATTGATGGCATGTGTATTCATTTGCATAAGCAATGATCATTTAACCAGTCAGGGTGCGGGATCAGTATTCGTCTTCGTTGAACAGGAAGTCTTCCTGGGAAGGATAATCTGGCCATATATCCTCGATACTCTCATATACCTCGCCCTCATCCTCCAGTTCCTGGAGGTTTTCCACTACTTCAATGGGTGCTCCGGAGCGGATGGCGTAATCGATCAACTCGTCTTTCGTCGCCGGCCAGGGTGCATCTTCCAGGTAGGAAGCCAATTCTAACGTCCAGAACATTTTCTATAGAGATTTTTAGGAATAACAAGTGAAGAATAATTTCTATGCCAACAAAAACCTTATTCTCCAAAATTCCCGCAAAAGTAGGTTTATATATCAATTTACCAAATGTTGTATTTCCCTCGTGATTCCGGCATTTTCCACGGGAGGCCGGTTAGCCGTTTTTTACTGATATTTGACTGAACGGGAGAATTGATGGCTTTATTATCGGCAGAAAATATTTCAAGGCGTTATGGCAGCCTGCAGGTGCTGAAAGGCGTAGACATTTCCATAGAGAAAGGCGAGATCGTGAGCATTGTGGGCTCCTCAGGTGCCGGTAAAAGCACGCTTTTGCACATCCTGGGTACGCTGGACAAGCCGGACAGCGGCAAGGTGGTGCTGCAGAACATCAATGCCACAGCGCTGAGCGGCAGCAGGCTGGCCGATTTCAGGAATAAGCATATCGGCTTCGTCTTCCAGTTCCATCACCTCCTGCCAGAGTTCACAGCCCTGGAGAACGTGTCCATACCCGGTTGGATCGCCCATGCGAAAAAAACCGCTGTAAAAGAAAGGGCTACAGAGCTGCTTACGATCCTGGGCCTCCGCGACCGGATGGAACACAAGCCCAACGCGCTTTCGGGGGGCGAACAGCAAAGGGTAGCCGTAGCCCGGGCGCTGATCAACAATCCTGCTATCGTATTTGCCGACGAGCCCACAGGCAACCTGGACTCAGCCAATGCCAATGAGCTGCACCAGCTTTTCTTCGACCTGAGGAAAAAATTCGGGCAAACCTTTTTGATCGTCACGCACAACGAAGAACTTTCCAAGATCAGCGACCGCATTGTGCATATGAAGGACGGAAAGATCGTCTAGATTTAAGATTGAAGATTGTAGATTGAAGATTTAAGGTTTAAGATCAGCCAGATCTGCACCATTCACTATTCACCATTCACCATTCACCGGCCCAGCAAACTATCCAGCACATGCTGCCTGCGCGTGAGGCTGTCTATGAGTTTGTATAATGAATCCTGCGTGCTGATGCTGGCCTGGATGTCGGCCATGGTATTCGAATCACTGTTTTCCACGCGGGCCCTGGCCTCTTCTATTTTTTTCTTGTTGTCGGCAATAGCGGCCTCATTGGCCTGCCTTTCCTTTTGAAGGGAAGAAGTATCCTGTTTTTCCGTAGCAGTATCGTTACAGGCAAAGAGAAACACGGCAAATACGATGAAGATTCTTTTCATTCAATAAAAATAAGGGATTGTAAAATTCAAAAGTTGCCTGTGAATGCTACTGCACCGTTTCGGGCATGGAGGGTATGCCAACCACTTCGGCAACAAGGATCCTGGCATCAACGCCTATGATTTGATCGTCCTTCCCCATCAAAGGATTGATGTCCATCTCGGCGATCCAGGGAGCGGCTTCCACGAGCGCCGACAGCTTTACAATCAGTTCCGCTAAAGCATCCTCGCTCACACCCTGCCTGCCACGCACGCCCTTGATCAGGGGGTAAGAACGTAAATGCCTGATCATGGACAGGGCTTCTTTTTTCCCCACCGGGGCAAGACCTACAGAAACGTCTTTGAACACTTCCACGAAGATCCCACCGAGACCGATGAGGAGCTGGTGACCAAATTTTTCGTCTTTCCGCAACCCTGCAATGATCTCCACACCAGAAAGCTGCTGTTGCAGGATCACGCCCTGCGCTCCTTCTATGAGCATCAGGTGCTGGTAAACCTGTTTAGCTTGTTCAATATGCAGGATGTCCATCACCACGCCGCCTGCATCCGACTTATGAAGAAGGCCATCGGCTTTCATCACCAGGGGAAATCCTAATTCTTCCGCGGCCTCGCAAGCCTTGGAAAAGCTGGAAGCCAGCCTTTGCTTCACCATGGGAATGCTGGCCGCCTGCAGCAGCTTCTCTACTTCGTCGGGGGGCAGCCAGCCACTGTTGTTCCGGTAATATATCTTGTTCACTGTTTCCAGGTCGGGTTCCGGCAGGAAAGGGTCGTCGTAGGGTGGGGCCAACCGGTTGATGCGGGTGAGCACATAGCCAAAACTTACTTCATCGGTAAAATTCACATGTCCCAGTTCCTGGAACTCGTGCACTTCCCTGGCGGCCTGTATCATGGACGGGAGAATGGGATAAATAGGCTTTTTGCAGGCGCTCATTTTCTCATGCAGCACCTTGTACACATCATCCACCTGCCACATACCCGTTGTACCAAACACCACCACCGATCCGTCGGTCTCCTCCGCGTTGTCCACGTAATCGAGGATCTCGCCTAATTGCTTAGCGGTACCGGTTGCAAGAAAATCAATAGGATTAGAGACCGAGGAGCCTGGATGGAGCCTGGCAAGCAAGGCATCAGCCTCCGGTCCCGATAGGGAAGGCACCTTCATTCCCCCTTTTACCAGGATATCGGTGAGCATGACGCCCGGACCACCTGCGTGGGTGATCACGGCCAGGCGATCGCCGCGCAAAGGCGGAATGGAAAAAATTGCAGCTACGTAGATCAGCTCTACGCGGCTGTAGCAACGGATCACGCCGGCTTTCCTGAATAAGGCGCTCACCGCTGCATCGGGACCTGCCAGGGCACCGGTATGAGAGCTTACGGCCCTCGAACCTGCTTCGGTGCTGCCCGCCTTGATAGCCGCGATGCGGCAGCCCTTCTTCACCAGCGATCGGGCGTGGTGAAGAAATCTTTTTGGATCGGTGATCTGCTCCATGTAGAGCAGCTTCACACGGGAACTTTGATGCGGATCGAAATGATCGTCCCAGTATTGCAGCACATCCTCTACGCTGATCTGTGCGGAGTTGCCAACAGAAAACAGGTCGCGGAATTTCAGGCCTCTCGGGATGGCCATCTCCAGCAGAAAAACCATGGTAGCGCCGGAAGCGGAAACCAGGTCGCAACCCTGGGGAT
The DNA here is from genome assembly GCA_036676905.1 of Chitinophagaceae bacterium. Classification (GTDB taxonomy): domain Bacteria; phylum Bacteroidota; class Bacteroidia; order Chitinophagales; family Chitinophagaceae; genus Flavisolibacter. The sequence continues at coordinate 321,518 of JAKFCE010000007.1, read as the reverse complement.
GGTAAGCAGGAATGGGACCGGCGAACACGCCTTTGTAGCTTCCCGTGATCATGCCAATGCAGTTGGGCCCCAGCAGGCTTGCGCTGGCATGGTCTGCAATTTCTTTCAAGCGTAGCTCAAGCCTCCGACCTTCTTCTCCTGTTTCTCCAAAGCCGGCAGAAAATAAAATGAAGGCCTTGCAATTTTTCTCTGCGGCCAGGATGCGCACGGCCTCTTCCACATAAGGCGCCGCAATAGCGATGATCGCCAGGTCGGCCTGCGGCACTTCGCTGCAATCATGAAAACAGGGAACGCCCTGCACCGTGGATTCTTTGGGATTCACCGCGTAGAGCTTTCCTTTATAGTGATGGCTCAGTATGTTTTGCAGCACCTTTCCCCCTGGCTTTGATGTGTCTGCGGAGGCACCGACGATCACCATGCTGCGGGGCTCGAGCAATTCTTTGCGGATCATAAGCAGCCAAATTAGATGGATGCCGGAAGAAAAAAGTTGAGTAAGGTCAGGAAACAGTTTACGGTTTACAGTTTACTGTTTACGGTTTAAGGAGCTACCTGCCTCTCCCCTGTCAACTCTATCAACTCTATCAACTTTATCAACTTTATCAACTTGTTCTATTTTAGCACCAAACCTGCTTATGACCGCATCCAACCCTCCCCAGTATACCATCCCCGCCCGCTACCGGAAAATGGAAAACATGCATATCCTGTTTTGGCTGATAAAAGACCTGAGCTGGTGCATGATCTGGCAGGTGCTGGGCATCCTGATGATCTTTCCCACGCTCATCATTTCCATCATCATAGCCTGGCGTACACGCAGGATGGCTTCGGAGCTGGCACATAACCTGGCAGTCACTTTCTGGATCACAGCCAATTCCTACTGGATGATCAGTGAGTTCTGGGGCTTCGACGAGGCAGAAATATGGAAGGGCATTGAAGGCAGGCATATCGCGGTGATTCCCTTTGTGATCGGCCTGCTTTTCCTGCTGAACTTTTACCTCTTCCGGCGCAAGAGGAATGATGAAGCGGAAGTAAGCACCCTGTAGAGTTCCCGGGAACTGATCCACATCCATCAACAACACGATCAACTTTTTCAACTCTGTCAACTTCGCAGTACATTCATAGTCTAAAAACCCAGGACCATGGCACGCGTAAGCACTTATCTTAATTTTCCCCGTAATACCGAAGAGGCATTCAATTTTTACAAATCTGTTTTTGGTGGTGAATTCGGAGGCAACGGCGTGGCCCGTTTCCGCGATATCCCTCCCGGACCCGAGGCTTCTCCTATCTCGCTCTCCGACGGACACCTGGTCATGCATATCGAGTTGCCTATTTTGGGCGGACATGTGCTGATGGGTTCTGATGCGCCTGAATCGATGGGCCTTCATGTGAATGTCGGCAACAATGTGCACATCAACCTGGAACCCGACACGCGTAAAGAGACCGAAGAACTATTCAACAAGCTGTCTTCAGGAGGTAAAGTGACCATGGAATTGCAGGATGCATTCTGGGGCGCTTATTTCGGCAGCTGCACCGACCGCTACGGCATCCAGTGGATGTTCAATTGCAATGAGAAGAAGTGAGTAGTGAGTAGTGAGTGGTGAGAGGTGTTCTTCGGCAGGCTCAGAATGACAGTGTTATTGTCATAGTGAGCTTGCCGAACTACGTAACTTGTAAACGGTAAACGGTTGATTCCTACTTGCCCCTGACAATCCTCAGGTGCAGTCATCATTTCCCGCAGATTTCGCAGATTAACAGCCCGCAGATCCCGCAGATAAAACAGGAAACTGGAAACCGGAAACTGGAAACTGTCGTTATCTCGAAAGTATCTTACTAAAACGACTGATGTCCGCTTCCGGCATAATGGGTAAGCCGTGAACGATGTTGTTCACCAGCTGCCGCGCGAAGAAAGGCGCCAGCGAGCTACCCTTGGTTCCCATCCCATTCAGGATACCGATCTGCGGCACATGGGGGTGCATGCCCACAAAAGGCCGGCGCTCAATGGTAGCAGGACGGATAGCTGCCTTGTGAAAAAGAATTTGATAAGGCACGCGCAGCCAGTCGTCAAGCTGCTTTTTTGTTTGCTGGTAAAAACCTTCCGTGGGCTGGTCGTCGGGGAACTCCCACCGGTAGCTTGAACCCACCCAGAAAGTGTTTTGCACCGGCAGCGGCGCCACCACCATTCCCTGCTTATAAATGAACTGGGGTGAGAGCTCTTCCGACTCTATGATCAGCGCTTCGCCCTTGTTGGCACCAAATGGCAGATTATAAAACCAGGGAAGGTCGTTGGAAGATATCCCGTCACAAAAGATGATCCTTTCTGCCAGAATACCATGATAACGCACGCCGCCCTCCAGGATCTCCAGGTCCTCGGCAACAAAACTTTCCTCCCAGGTAGCGTTGGCGGCCAGCAATTCTTTTTTCCATGAGGCGAGCAGCACCTGCAGGTTCACCATGTGCACCGGAGCGATCATGCCGCACCCATAGTGATAGTTGAAGAACTGGTTGAACCGGTTCTGGTCAGGATAGGTATGCACGTAGGTATCATCCTCCGTGATGCGGTTTACAAATGCATCGCGCATCTGTGCGGAAGAAAAGAATTCGATAATGTCTTTTTGAAACAGGAACTGCGAATCCAGGTAGGCTCCCATTTCTCCATAAGTCTCCTTCGCAAAAGACAGGAGTTCATCGAAGATCCAGGTGGTCACGTAGCGCCTGCCGGTCACGGGATTGATGATGCCGGCGGCGAGCCGGGTGGAGGCATTGGGACGGGCATCATCGATCACGTGGAATGACTTCCCTTCTTTTTTCAAAAACCAGGAAAGCATGGTGCCGGAAATGCCCTGCCCGATGATGAGTACGTCTACCTGCATATCCTAAAGATCAGAAACAGCCATTGAACCACAAAGTCACAAAGACTCAAAGGTCCGAACGCTTGGTAGAACCTTAGTGGTTCAAATTACTCAACGGTAATCCTTACTCCTTCTGAGTGGGCGCTGAACTCCGGCGCATACATGCACTGGATGGTTGTGATGCCATTGCTATAATTACCTGTGTGCGTCACGAACAATGGGTATTCAAAAACATAAGTACCCTTCCTGAGATAATGAAAGAAAAAGTTCGTGCTCGCATCACGGGTGGATTCATAATAATCCAGTCCGCCCTGCCATTTGTAGCCGCTCAGCACATTCACCGGCTCCAATGCCGAGGCCCTCATGTCCTTCATGTGCACATACTCCATATCACGGTCTACCCTCAGCTCGATGCGCACCTTGATCTTGTCGCCCACTTTCATGGTGGTTCCCTCATTCACCGGCGTCAGCACCGGCCCGCGGTCGGTATTCTTTTCAATAAAGAGCTTTTTGTCCAGGCGCAAAGGCGTGGCTGCAGAGGTCACCTTATCCATGTCCTCGAAATACTGCCAGTACACAGCGCCCCAGCTTACATTCACAGGAGCGGCAGAAGCCACCGTAACGGATACCTTGCCCATTTCCGGTTTCACAAAATTTCCTTCGAAGCGCTTTTTGAAATATCCCGTACCGGCCTCAGTGGTTTGGTCTGTGCTGGAAATAACTGTATTACCCAGGCCGATCCTTACAGTAGCCTCGCTGGCCAGCCAGTCGGTGCCCCTCAGCAGCAAAGCATAGCAGGCTTCCGCAGTGGCTTTCGTGGTGCGCCAGTTGTTGGTCTGCTTGTTCTTGATCAGCCAGGTTTTCAGATCGTCTACCGTGCGGGTGTCATTCGCTATCTCACTGAAAGCCTCGATCACCAGGGCCTGGGTTTCAATGGGCGCGTGGTACCAGTACCAGCTTTTTCCAAACTGGTTCTCGATCCAGTAGCGTCCCATCTCTTCGCTCACCACGGAAGTCTCTTTCAGCGAGCGCAGGATATCAGCAGCCGTATTTTTTACGCCATGCCTGTTGAGAGCAAGGGCGGTCATGGCCTGCATTTGTTTGTTCTGCTTCATCCAGAACTGCGCAGCCTGCTTCATGTAATAGTTATAGGCAGTTTCTGCGGAACGGAGCACGATCACATCCTTAAAGAATGAACGCATGTATAAATACTGCACCTGCAAAGAAGATATCTGCTGCTCGTTGAGCCTGGCTTTTCTCTTCAGGAGTTGCTTGTAGTCTTCTTCCAGCTTGCGGTCGAGGTAAGGGATGGCTGTTTTCAGGATAGACCGGATCTCATCTTCCTGCTGGCTGCTGAAGGCGTCCAGCTTTTTCAAATGCCCGATGCCCGTAACAATGTACTGGGTGATGAACCTGTCATCGGGACCACCTTTGAACCAAACAAATCCACCGTTAGGCGATTGCATTTGCTTGAGTTTTTCCATAGAAGACTGGAGCTCGCGCGACATGCGCATCATGTCGAAGAGAACGCCCAGGTTTTTTTTCTGCTGCTCCTCATTCTTTGCGTCCAGCACCCAGGGAGTTTCTTCCAACAGGGCGGATTTCAGTTCCTGGTTCTTCTGCAGGTTGGAGAGCAGCGCCTTTCCTGAATCGTTCTTTGCATCCAGCGTCCATTTGTCAAAGATGGCTTTGATGCGCGGAGCCGAGTTAGCGATCTTGGTCGCCAGCGCATTCGCATAATACCGGTTCCAGTTCTGCTCGGCGCAATCGTAGGGATATTCCATCAGGTAGGGCAAGGCCTGCACAGCCAGCCATGCCGGATTGGAAGTGTATTCCACAGTGAGCGCATGGTTCACGGCGGTTTCAGACTGCATATTCAGCAGCTTGTCGAAACTGAATGTCTTTGTACCTGTTCCTCTTACCGGCAGTGGAAGTGTTTCCGTCACCAGCACTTTGTTGGTGAGTACAGGAAGCAATGATTCTTCACCATCGCTAAGGTTACCGGCCCGTGCGATCACCCGCCAGGTAAGACCGCTGGTATACTGGTAAGGGACTTCGATGGGAAACTTCACCACCTCGGTGGCCCCTGCAGCCACGGTAAAATATTGATTGGGAAAAACATTTTGCATCCATCCATCAACCGAGACATTGGTGGTAGGATCCAGCAGCTGCAGCTCCGCCTGGCCGGTCAGTTCCTTATCAGAAAGGTTCACCACCTTCACACTGAATTCCATCCTGTCGCCCTGGCGCAGGAAGCGTGGTGCGTTGGGCACCACCATCAGCTCTTTCTGGGTGATCACCTGCTTCTGGTTCAGCCCAAAGGCCAGCTCACGGGTATGCGCCAGCGTTTGCAGCTTCCATGCGGTGAGTGCCTCCGGGGCAGTGAAAGAAAATTCAATATTGCCTTCGGCATCGGTGCGCAGATCAGGAAAAAAGAAAGCAGTCTCGTTGAAGTTCTTTCTAACCTGCACAGCTGCATGATCGATGGCCGGTGACTGTGGGGTAGCAGATGTGGTATCTGTTTGAGCTGATTCCTGGTTCGCCATATCCATCACATTGCCTGCAGCCTTTGGCATACCTCTGAGTCGTACGCCGTCACTGGGAGCAGCCGCAGTCTCTACCGCAATGCCCGCCATATTTCCTTCAAGTCTTCTCCTGACCATTAGGCCGTCGCTCTGCGGAGAAAATCCCAGCAACACATCGAAGCGCTTTTCGAAACTCCTGTAAAGCGAGGGAGGCTGGATGGACTGGGACTGGCCTGCAGAAAAGTTCTCACCCTTCGTCCAGGTAAATAAACGATTGAACGTGGGCCAGATGCCTGGCTTGCTCCATGCATGAGGACGGAACTGGTCGAGTGAGGCGTCGTACATACTCGCCAGCATTTCGGCTGCCATTTTCTCTCCTTTATATCCTTTGATCCTGACCGTCCATTTTTCCTCGCTGCCAGGAAGCGTTTTATCGCGGAACGTACTGTATTCTATATCCAGCTCCTTGTTCGACCAGGGCACCTGGATGATGTCGCTGTGCTGGAAGAAACGGTTGTCCTTCACGAAAAAATAATCCAGGCCAAATCCGCCCCGGTCTTCTTCGTTGACAGGATAAGTTTTATGGATCTTTTCATTATTCAGGTTGGTGAAACTTCTTTTCCTTTCGCCTGCACCCAGCTCAACTTCGTGTATTAAGTACACATTAGTAGCGGCGCTGCCTACCTCCACCTTTGCGGTCTCACCCGGCTCGTAACTATCGCGCTCTTTATGCACAAAAAGATACCGGGGAGTAGCCGGCCTGCGGCTGGCAGGATCGAAAACTTCTATCCTTCTTATATCTTTTACCACTTTCCCATCCTTATCTACGGCACTCAGTTCTATCTCATACCATCCCGGCTTTAGCTTTTCGGAAGGGCCCGGTATCACCACCGATCCGCCGAAGCGGCCTTCGGCAGACCAGGATACTTCTTTTTTCTCCCAGCCTGAAGGGTCGGACTCGTTCCTATATTCATCCAGCGGGAAATACCGGAGGAATTCTTCCTTGCTCATCACGAACTGATCCGGCTGTTGCCAATAGCGCTCACGTACGAGTCGATCTACCGGGACCAGCTCTCTCAGCGATATTTTAATGGGCAGGAATACGGATTCACCATTGAGGTTGAATATCCTTGCATGCACGTTCAATAATGAATCGGCCGGTAGGCGATCCGGTAAGCTGATCTGAATAGAGAACGACCTGTAACCTGCAGACACCAGCTTCTCCGCGCTCCGGGTCTCACCATTGATGTCTGTAACGTCCGCATACACGCGATAATCAAAAACTGGATCCAGCAAGGAATCGATGGTCCTGTCAGGGATCGCTGTAAAGCTGATAGAAAATTTACCTGCAGCGTCTGTTTCGGCCAGTCCGTGCGCGATCTCCATGGGCTCGCCCTGCGGCTGCCACCACCTGCTCATCCTCCATGGATAAAGGAACCTGGGCACACGTACGACACGGTAACTCACGGCAGCCCCATCGATGTTGTTGCCTGCATAAGCCTTTGCCATTCCTGAAACCGTTACAACATCTCCTGCCCTGTAAGGCCGGGAAAGAGAGTCAAACTCCACGTAGAATTTGGGCCTTTTGTACTCTTCCACCGAAATATCGATCGTGTTACGCCCCTTCTCAACGATATGAAATAAACCATTGAGCACATTCAGCGGCAATTGGAACTTGCCGCTGAATGAACCGAATTCATTGGTCGTGAGTTTCAAAGAATCAACAAGTTGATAGTTGACGTCGCGTAAATAAATGGTGGTACTATAATTTTCCAGTATCGAGTTTTGTTTTCCTTCTCCCCGGATGGCTATGCCTTTGAAATGGACTGTCTGCCCGGGACGGTACAGCGACCGGTCTGTAAAAAAGAATATCCTCGGCAGCGCTTCTTCCCTTTGTTCGTTTCTTTTACCGGGACGATAATAATAATGCATGTCCTCGTCCATGGACAGGGTTTCGCCGTTGTGGGTGATAGAGAGAAAATGCCCCTGGTATCTTTCGCTGGAAGCGCCGGCAAATTCGAAATAACCGTTCTTGTCGGCCTGATAGGTCGCCAGTTTTTTCTTCACGTATTTGTAGGTAGAATAATTGTACTCGTTTGTGAAAACCTCTACGGCCGCGTTCACCAGCGGCTGGCCGCTTTCCCTGTGCAGCACAAAATACCTGTTGGCCTGGTGCACATAGCTGATATTCGACACGTAAAAATTCTGTACGCCCAGCGAAGCAGACGCCCTGTTGAATTGAGGCTTAGACGAAGCCAGTAAATAATATTCCCCTGCAGGCAATCCATCCACTTTGATCTCTACTGCATGCAGTTGCATATCTTTTGTATCTGGCAGTGCCTGCGACCAGGAAACAACAGCCTGCGCCGATGCCAGTTTCTCCCAATAATTCTCAGGATCCTTATTCAACGCTTCATCGAGCGCATCTGTTTTCTTAACTACCCGTAAGTGTAATTGCGCGAAGTTTTTGTAGCGCACCAGGGCACGGAAAGGTTTTGCAGGCAGGTTTACTTTTTCTACCTGGAACTCAAAGAATTCCTGGCTGATCTCCTGCAGGAGATTCATACTGTTCACCCATCCCTCCGAAGTGTTTTTGGCCTTGCCGAATACCACGCTATCAGCCGCTACTTTTACCAGGATCTCCCTGGCGCGCAGCCTGGCATACCGGTGAGCCGTATCTCCAAGCGGATTATACCGGTCTGCTCTTTGCACATACCAGCTGGCCAGCAGGAAGGAAGCCTGCGCCGCAAATGGATTCCCCGGATACCGGGCAGCAATTTCCTGCAGGGCATTCCTGTATAATTCTTCTTTCTCCGGCGCGGTAGAACGGGAGTAAACAAAAACTACCCGGTCTATGTCGGCCTCTATCAATGCGTCGGTGCGCTTGTTCTCCAGGTGAAATCCCAGCAGGTCCTGGTAGATCAGCAGTGCTTTGTAATGCAGCGAAGACGTATCCCGTGTTACGAATTTGAAATGGATGAATTGGGGTGCGGGCAAAAATGCCTGTGGCTGGCTCAGCTCAAATGCATAAGCAGGCTTTTTGATGTCCCGCTCATCGTTCCTGAAATAATTCAATGCTTTGTGTGCAAGCAGATCGTAAAGCGTGGGACGGAGCTCGCGGAAATTTCCTTTTTCAATGATGGCCTCGAAGGGCTTCAGTGTAGTTTGCTTTAAAAGCCTGTCGTTGCGAATAGAAGCCAGGTAATAATTCCCTATCTGCCTGTGCAGGTCTTCCATCGTCCATGTAGCAATATCCTCTTTGGCAAAGCCCACCGTATTGCTGCGGTTGTATAGTTGCCAGCGGTTCTCCTGCAGGTAGCGCCAGTAGAGATCGGCCACCAGGCTTCGGATGATAGAAGCGGCAGGCTCTTTGGCTGTACCGATCTCGCCCTCCAGGTCGCGTATCGCCTGCTTTGTGTTGGATTCGCGGGTCTGATCCTGTAACATCACCATATACACCAGCGCCTTCACTACCTGTGCATCCTGCTTTTCAGTCTTTGCTTTCGCGTAGATCTTTTTCACTTCGGCCAGGGCAGAAGCCGGCAGGTTCTTCTTTTTATAAAGCTCATCCACCTTTCTCCATTCGGCGTCGTAGTTCTTGATCACCTGAGCCTGGACTATCATAGAGAAGCATACGAAAACCAGGAGTAAAAACAGGGAGAAGGGCCTTTTCATATTATATCAAGTTTTAATACTGTTCAGATAAGATGCACCCAAAGGTCTGTTTACATAATCTTTCCGGCCAAATTAAATGATGGGGGGCTTTAACATTTGTTTGCGGGTGCAGCACTAAACCAGCGGATCAATGCCTTGTCATAGATGTGTACCCTTTTACTGCCATAACTTCCAATATTTCCCCTAGAAAACTAAAAGCCCCCCGCCATAAGCGGGGGGCTTTTTTATTCTTTATGCTCAATCGTCGACCGGGTGTTTACTTTATCCAGTCAACTACTCAACCAGTTACCGTCTCTTCATCACTTCCGCCATGGTCTTGCCAATATCCGCCGGGCTTTGCACCACGTGGATACCGCACTCTTCCATGATCTTCATCTTGGCTTCGGCCGTGTCTTCCGCACCACCTACAATGGCACCCGCATGACCCATGCGCCGGCCCGGAGGAGCTGTTTGACCTGCAATGAATCCAACTACCGGCTTTTTATTCCCGCTGTCCTTGATCCAGTTGGCCGCTTCCGCTTCCATGCCCCCACCGATCTCGCCTATCATTACGATCGCGTCGGTCTCAGGATCGTTCATGAAGAGCTCCACGGCTTCTTTGGTAGTGGTACCAATGATCGGATCACCACCTATACCCACCGCAGTGGAAATTCCAAGGCCGGCCTTGGCCACCTGATCAGCGGCTTCATAGGTCAATGTTCCTGATTTGGAAACGATACCGATACGGCCTTTCTTGAAAACAAAACCAGGCATGATGCCCACCTTGCACTCACCTGCCGTGATCACGCCGGGGCAATTGGGGCCCACCAGCCTGCAATCCCTGCCCTGGATAAAGTTCTTCACCTTCACCATGTCCTGCACGGGAATACCTTCTGTGATACAAACAATGAGTTGCACGCCGCCATCGGCCGCTTCCATGATCGCGTCGGCTGCAAAAGCAGGAGGAACGAAGATGATGGACACATTGGCGCCGGTCTCTTTCACACATTCGGCCACGGTATTGAATACGCGGCGGTCAAGATGCGTTGTGCCGCCCTTTCCGGGTGTGACACCACCCACCACGTCGGTGCCGTATTCGATCATTTGCGCCGCATGAAAACTACCTTCTGTACCGGTGAAACCCTGTACCAAAACCTTTGAATCTTTATTTACCAGTATGCTCATATGAATGAAGTTGCGCAAAAGTAAGGAAAAGGAGAACGGTGGGCGTTCGCGCTAAGAAAAAAGCCCCCCGCTTCAGGCGGAGGGCTTCGAACTTATATCTGGGTTAGTTAATTGACGAGGTATTTGCGTTGCGTGGTGTAAAGGATCACGAAGAGCACAGGGATCGCAGCCCCCATGATAATGCCAAATCCACCTAAAATACTGAAGCCCATGATGAATGCCGATACCAGGATCGGGGCCAGTTCGCCTATGACATAAAGCAGGTAACCGCTTTTTTTCAATTTCCTCATCTGCAGTGCACCGATGAGGCAAAGTGTAGTGAATAAAAGGCCGGATACGAGAAGAATATACCTGTATTCGTAGGTCTTTTCCATCATTTCAACAGAACCTTTCAACAAGCCACCCATCGGGCTGTCCTCCATATCCATATTTTCCATTTCTGCCATCTGTTCGCGGTACATACCAGCTGAGAAAAACCCCCAGATTGCAGACAGGTAGTAAAACACACATCCTATGATGGTGAGAATGGTCAGCACGTTCAACATGCCGGGCAATGATTTGGGTCTTGGATCGAATGATTCAGTTGTTTGGGTTGTGGTCTCCATTTTTTAAATTTTTCGAAAGATAAATGGAAATGACAGCCCGTGCAAGTGGTGGGTATAACGCGTGAATTACTCCTTTTCCTCTGATAATGGAGGGGTGTCTTCGTCGGTGAGGAATTCCATGTTGCGGTGGTTGGGGATCTTGCCGGTCTCCTCCAGCATGCGCATATCCTTGGCATCACGGAGGAACTCGGAAGCGAAGATGAACTCGTTCAGCTTTTTATTCTTACTGAAGATGATCTGGCGGTTGTTGCCTTCCCATTCCTTCTTACCCTGGTACATGTAAATAATGTTATCGCCGATCTCCATCACGCTGTTCATATCGTGCGTGTTGATCACCGTGGTGATCTGGTATTCATCGGTGATCTCCTTGATCAGCTTATCTATCAGTCCGGATGTTTGCGGATCAAGGCCCGAATTGGGCTCGTCGACAAACAGGTATTTTGGATTGAGCACGATGGCCCTGGCTATACCTACGCGTTTCATCATTCCGCCGCTGATCTCCGCGGGGAACTTTTTGTTGGCTCCCTTCAGGTTCACCCTGTCGAGCACTTCATCCACCCGCTTCATTTTGGTTTTCCTGGTGTCCTTGGTGAACATGTCCAAAGGAAAGATCACGTTGTCTTCCACGGTCATGCTGCTGAAAAGCGCTGAGCCCTGGAAAAGCATACCGATCTCCTTACGGATCTCCTTCTTGTCTACATTGGACATCTTCGTGAAGTTCTTGCCATTGTAGATCACCTCGCCGCTGTCTGGCTGGAACAGCCCCACCAGGCATTTCATGAATACGGTCTTGCCGCTGCCGCTGGAGCCTATGATGAGGTTGCACTGGCCGGGATTCATTACCGCCGATACATCGTCGAGTACGATCTTACCGCCAAAGCCCTTTTTTAAATTGTTGATCTCGATCATAATTATAACAATAGCGCCGCCAGTACGTAGTCGGCAAACAACACGGTTACACAGGTAACAACAACAGCCTTGGTACTAGACCTTCCGATCTCAAGGGCGCCACCTTTTACATTATATCCATAATAGGCCGGAACACTGGCAATGATGAAGGCAAAAGTGTAGGCCTTGGCCATGGCGAAAAATACGTTATAGGGTATGAAGCCCTCGAACAAACCTTTGTCATATGTGGTGGCAGAAACTATGCCGGTAAGCGTAGAGGCGATCCTTCCGCCCCAGATGCCCAGCACCATGGAGATCACCACCAGCATGGGGATCACCACCAGGGCCGCGAGGATCTTAGGCAACACCAGGTAGGCCTTGGTATTGATGCCCATGATCTCCAGCGCATCTATTTGTTCCGACACCCGCATGTTACCCAGCTCGCCTGCGATCTTACTGCCTACCACACCCGCCAGTACAATGGACACCAGCGTAGGGGCAAACTCCAGGATCACCGTGTCTCTTACGATCATCGAGATCGTCTCTGGTGGAATGAAAGGAGTGGTCATCTGGTAAGAGGTTTGTACGGCGGACACAGCACCCATGAACACGGAAATGATCACCACGATACCCAGGGAGCCTATACCGATCTCCGAGCACTGATGCATAAATTCCTTCCAGTACATCTTCCAGTTCTCCGGGCGGGAGAACATACCCCGGATCAGGTTCATAAACTTGCCGACCTCTGCAAAAAATGACATCATAAGTTTTAACTCTTTTCAGGCCGCTTCAATCGCTTCCACCAGGGCGACTTCCGGATGACATCATCCGAGGCCTGCTGGTTTTTGATCTGCGCATCCACCACGGCTATCATAGCCATATTTACAATATTACGCACAGAACTGCCTAATTGCAGGATATGTACGGGCTTTTTCAACCCCAACAGGATTGGGCCAATGGCATCGGCCGAGCCTACTTCCTTCAGCAGGTTATAAGCGATGTTGCCAGCAGACAGGTTGGGGAAAATAAGCGTATTCACGTCTTTCTCCACCAGTTCACTGAATGGGTAATTCTCTTTCAGGAGGTCGGAATTGAAGGCCATACTGGCCTGCATTTCACCGTCCACGATCAGCAAAGGCATGCGCTGCTTCACGATCTTCCTGGCCTCGGCCACCAGTTTGGCTTCCGGTGAATTGCTGCTGCCAAAATTGGAATAACTGAGCATGGCAATGCGGGGCACCAGGTTGAAATGCCGCACTTCCTTGGCCACGAGCAAAGTGATCTCCGCCAGCTGTTCGGCCGTAGGATTGAAATTCACCGTAGTATCGGCCAGGAAAAGAGGGCCTTTTTTAGTGAGCATGAGGTACATGCCGGCGATCCTGTTCACCCCTTCTTCCATGCCAATGCAGTGAATAGCCGGCCGGATGGTATCGGGATAGTTCTTGGAAAGACCTGAGATCATGGCATCGGCCTCACCGGTCTCCACCATCATGCTGCCGAAATAATTTCGGTCCCTCATCACCTTCTTCGACTCATAAAAATTAAAGCCCTTGCGGTGCCGCTTTTTGAAAAACAGTTCACCGAAGACATTTCTTTTTTCTTCCTGGGCATCGCTGCGCGGGTCATAAATAGGCAGGCCTTCCAGGTTGATGCCATTGTTGGCCGCGATCTCCCGGATCTTTTTCTCGTCGCCCAACAGGATGGGGTAACCGATGCCGTCGTCGATCACGATCTGCGCTGCCTTCAGGATCTTGATATTGTCTGCCTCCGCAAATACGATCCTTCTTGGGTCGCGGCGGGCCTTGTTGCCCAGCACGCGGATCACCTGGTTGTCGAGGCCCAGTCTGCGGTTCAGGTCGTTCTTATACGATTCCCAGTCGCTGATCGGATGCTGTGCCACGCCACTTTCAATGGCCGCCTTTGCTACCGCTGGAGAAACCGTTGCCAGCAGCCGCGGATCCAGTGGCTTGGGTATAATGTATTCTTTACCGAAGGTGATGGTTTTTGTGTTGTATGCCAGGTTCACAATGTCGGGAACTGGCGTTTGCGCCAGTTCGGCCAGGGCATTTACGGCCGCCAGCTTCATGGCCTCGTTGATCTGCGTGGACCTTACGTCGAGGGCGCCGCGGAAAATGTAGGGAAAGCCCAGTACGTTGTTCACCTGGTTGGGATAATCGCTGCGGCCGGTGGCCATGATCAGGTCCTTGCGCGCATTGGTGGCATCTTCCCAGCTGATCTCGGGATCGGGATTGGCCATGGCAAACACGATTGGATTTTTGGCCATGCTTCTCACCATATCGGCTGTGACCACATTGCCTACGCTCAGGCCAATGAAAACATCGGCATCCTTCATGGCTTTTTGCAAAGTGGTATCGGGTGCGGCATTGGCAAACCGGAGCTTGAAATCCTCCATATCGTCACGGCCTTTGTACAATGGACCTTTGATATCGAATACATTGAAGTTCTCCGGCCTGGCGCCCAGGGAAACATATAGGTTGATGCAGGCCATGGCGGCAGCACCCGCACCGTTGATCACAAACCTTACTTTATCGATCTTTTTCTTTTGCAGCTGCAGTGCATTCAGCAGCGCGGCCGAGCTGATGATGGCCGTGCCGTGCTGGTCGTCGTGCATCACGGGAATGGAGCACTTCTCTTTCAGCATTTTTTCTATATAGAAACACTCGGGTGCCTTGATATCCTCCAGGTTGATCCCGCCGAATGTGGGCTCCAGGGCCTTCACGATCTGAACGAATTTTTCGGGATCGGTCTCGTCCACTTCGATATCGAATACATCAATGTCGGCGAAGATCTTGAACAAGACGCCCTTGCCTTCCATCACCGGCTTACTGGCTTCCGGGCCGATGTTGCCCAGTCCAAGCACAGCGGTACCATTGCTGATCACGGCAACGAGGTTGCCTTTGGCGGTATATTTATAAACGTCTTCCTTGTTCGCGGCTATCTCCTTACAAGGTTCGGCTACGCCCGGCGAATAGGCCAGCGAAAGGTCGCGCTGGGTCTTTGCTTCCTTGGTGGGAACTACCTCAATTTTTCCGGGCTTGCCTTTAGAGTGATATTCAAGGGCCTGCTGTCTGCGTAAGTCATTCTGCATAGAGATCCTTTTTGCAGCCGGCGCCTTCAATCTCCTCTCCTGCCGGTACTGCGTTCTGCAAATTACAAATTAAAAGCTGGTACGATGGATTGTAATCGATCAGCTATCTGCGCCCGCACCGAAACAGGCCATCATGCCTATCCCTATCTCGATAGCGCTTTCGTCTATATTGAACCGTGGGGTATGCACACCGGCCGTAATGCCTTTTGCCTGGTTGGCGGTTCCCAGCCGGAAAAAACATCCGGGTATTTTTTGCGAATAGTAGCCAAAATCCTCGGCGCCCATCCTGACGGGCGTTTCCTCCACTTTTTCTTTTCCCATATAGGTTTCCGCCACTGCTCTTGCTTGTTCTGTGAGCGATTCATTGTTATATACCGCCGGGTAGCCCACATCAATCAGCACCTCGGCCTCCGCGCCCATGGAGCTGCATACGCCTTCCACGATATTACGAATGAGGCCGTGTGCGCGAAAACGCCAGTCTTCATCCATGGCCCTGAAAGTGCCCATCAGCTTCACTTCGGTGGGTATCACATTGGTGGTAAATCCTCCGTTGATGGCAGTAATTGAAAGTACAGAAGGTGTGAGGGGATCGTGGTTGCGGCTGATCACCTGCTGCAGTGCCACCACCACGTGAGAAGCCACCAGGATGGTGTCCGTGGTGAGAAATGGAGCAGCTGCATGTCCGCCCTTGCCCCTGATGGTGATATAGATCTCATCGGCGCTGGCCATGATCTTTCCGCCACGGAAACTGAGTTTGCCCACCTCCAATTGCGGATTCACGTGCAATCCATAGATGCTGGCGGGAGCTGGATCCTGCAGTACGCCTTCCTTGATCAGCAGGCTGGCCCCCCCGGGATTTTTTTCCTCTCCCGGCTGGAAGATCAGCTTCACTGTGCCCTGCCAGCTGTCCTTTGTTTCGGAAAGAATGCGTGCAGCGCCTAAAAGACAGGTAGTGTGCACATCGTGCCCACAGGCATGCATGATACCTTCCCGGGTAGACTTATAAGGAACATCATTTTCCTCATGAATGGGGAGCGCGTCCATGTCGGCACGCAATGCCACCACCCGGGAACCAGGATCACGACCCTCCAGCAGTCCAATGACACCGGTGGTCGCTTTCAAACTGAATGGAATGCCATATTCTTTCAGCTTCGATTGTACATAAGCAGATGTCTCAAATTCCTGGTAGCTCAGCTCCGGGTGTGCATGCAGGTGCCGGCGGATGCCAACAAATTCTTCCGCGTACCGGGCTGCCAGTTCCCTGATCTTTTCTTGGGTAGACATGCCACAAAAATGAGTCATTTCAAACAAAAACCCATTCCGGGGGAATGGGTTTGTATAATAAGATGGTAAAAGCTCAATTGGATTCCTCTTCGGCCTCGGGCTTTATTTCGATGATATCGTTGATGATGAAAACACCTTTTGGGAAGATGGGCGCCATGGACTTCCGGTATTTTTCGGCTTCTTCCCTCGTTTTGAAATTGCCTGCTTTGAGTTTGAAATACGGCGACTGGTAAGAGAGATAGGCTTTCAGGTCGGGGAAATAAGTATAGATCTTGGTCTTGGCATCCATGGCCTCATCCCGCTTATTGGTATTCACCACCAGCAGCCGATAGCCCCGCATGGTGCGCACCGAAGCCTTCTTCACCGCCTTGTTGATGCTGGCCTGCTTTTTCACGAGCAGGTCCACCCTTGGATCTTTGTGTACGATGACGCTGTCCTGTGCAAAAGCACGGACAGTGAACAGGAGTAGTACGGACAGTAGGATCTTCTTCATTTGTTGAGTTATAGCCCTTCTTGGCAAAAATAATTCCAATCCCGGGCGGTAGTTGTTAACGAAGCTGATTTTCCTCCTCTTTAACAATTGCCACGCTGGCGCTGCAGCCTAAGCGAGTGGCACCGGCCTCCACCAGCTGCCGGGCGAATGCCAGGTCACGGATACCCCCACTCGCCTTGATCTCTATTACAGACGGCAAATGGCTGCGCATCAGTTGCACATCGGCCACCGAAGCACTCTTTTCGGCAAAACCTGTGGATGTTTTCACAAAATCCACCCCCGCTTCCGCATAGATCCCGCAGCAGCTAATGATCTCTTCGGGGCTGAGGATACCTGATTCGATGATCACCTTGAGTTTCTTTTGGGCCCGTCGTACTTCTTCCAGCACCGCTCTTACTTCGTCCTTAAGGATCTGTGTATGACCATTCTTCAAAGCGCCGATATTCATCACCATGTCTATCTCGTCGGCACCATCTTCGAGGGCCTTCCTGGTTTCGGTTTGTTTGGTCACGGCGGTATGATAACCAAAAGGAAACCCGACCACGGTAGCCAGTTTCACTGAAGATCCCGCCAGGAGGCGGCGGCTGAATTCCACATAAGAAGGCGGCACGCACACTGCTGCAAACTGGTACTCATTGGCTTCGGTTATCAACTTCTCCACATCACTTTCAGTGGTCGTTGCCTTGAGGATGGTGTGATCTATATAAGAAGCTATTCTCATGTAAAAAGTATTATTTTTAAACCCTACCTAACTATTTCATAATTCTACAAAGTAATTCAAAAGACCATGATGAAATTCAAATGCCTGGTTGCGACAGGGTGGTTTGTTTTGCTGATATCCGGCCTGCAGGCTCAACCCACCTTTCCTGAGAACGGTGTGGCCTCGCCAAAGTTGGGACATTATGCATTCACCCACGCTACGATCGTAAAAGACGCGGCTACTACCCTCTCCGATGCCACTATGGTGGTGAAAGACGGGAAGATCGTCGCGGTAGGAAGCAATGTGAAACTGCCTGCTGGCGCTGTGGAGATCAACTGCCAGGGTAAGTTCATTTATCCTTCCTTCATCGATATCTATGCCGACTATGGCATTCCGATTCCGCAACGCAGCCAGACCCAGCAGCCCGGCGGATTTTTTGCCCAGGCTCAACTCAACTCCAACACCAAAGGAGCTTATGGCTGGAACCAGGCGATCAAAACCGAACAGGAGGCCTACAAAGTTTTTGCTGCTGACGACGCGAAGGCAAAGCCCTTGCGCGAAGCAGGCTTTGGCACCGTGCTCACCCATGTAAAAGACGGCATCGCCCGCGGCACGGGAACTATCGTCACGCTGGCTTCGGAAAAAGAAAATTTCGTCATCCTGAAAGAGCGGGCCTCTGCCCATTATTCTTTCAGCAAAGGCACCTCCACCCAAAGCTACCCGGGCTCAATGATGGGAATGATAGCCCTGCTGCGTCAAACCTTCCTCGATGCGCAGTGGTATAAGTCAAGACCCGCCGCTGAAGGACTCAACCTCAGCCTGAAAGCATGGAACGAGCAGCAGGACCTCCCACAGGTATTCGAAGCCAATGATAAATGGAATGCGCTTCGTGCCGACAGGATCGGTGACGAGTTTGGCGTTCGCTACATCATCAAGGCCGGCGGCAACGAATACCAGCGGATCAAGGAAATGAAGGCGGCCAATGCAGCATTCATTGTTCCCTTGAATTATCCACAGGCCCAGGATGTGGAAGATCCCGCAGACGCGAGATTCGTTTCCGTGAGCGATATGAAACACTGGGAACTGGCGCCCACCAATCCCGCAGCCTTCGAAAAGGCCGGAATTCCTTTTGCCATTACTTCCGCCGACCTTAGAGATATCAGGTCCTTCATCACGAGTGTAAGAACCGCGATCAACTATGGCCTTACAGAGAACGGCGCCCTGAATGCACTCACCAAAACGCCCGCTACCCTGCTTGGCGTTTATAATGAAGTAGGCAGCCTGGATGCAGGCAAATGGGCGAATTTCCTCATTACAACCGGGCCAATCTTTGCTGAAAAGACCAACATCCTCCAGAACTGGGTGCAGGGAAATAAATACAATGTAAAAGATGAGGCCTGGAAGGATCCGAGGGGTACTTATAAAGTAGTATTGAATACCCCTTCGGGACCGGTGAATTATACGCTAGATTTCAAAAGCAATTCTGCCGCCAGCCTCATCGGAGGACGCGACACCATCACTTCCAAATTCTATTATGACGGTCGCCAGGTGCGGATCAATGTAGCGCCTGAAAGAAGGCCCGGCATGAACATGCGCCTGAGCGGTATTGTGAATAATGATGAATGGAGCGGAACCGGAGAAGACAGTGCGGGCATGGCATTTACATGGACCGCCAGCTTCGATCAGCCTCTCGCGCAACGGAGTGACAGCGCACGTAAAAAGCCGCTGGCACCACTCGGTGCGGTTACTTACCCATTCGTTCCTTTTGGATGGGTAGAGGGCCAGGCTCCCCGGCAGGAAACTATCCTGATAAAGAATGCAACAGTATGGACCAATGAAAAAGAAGGCGTGCTGCTCAACACCGATGTGCTGCTGAAGAACGGCAGGATCGCTGCCATAGGCAAGAACCTTTCAGATGCATCGGCGAAACTAATAGATGGTACCGGCAAGCATGTAACCGCAGGCATCATCGATGAACACTCGCACATTGCGGCTGCCTCCATCAATGAAGGCGGGCAAAGTGTAACCTCGGAAGTGCGCATCGGAGACAATATCAACCCGGATGACGTGAACATATACCGCCAGCTCAGTGGCGGCGTGACCACCTCACACATCCTGCATGGCTCGGCCAATACCATTGGAGGCCAGACGCAGTTGATCAAGCTGCGCTGGGGCGCCAATGATGAAGACCTGAAATTCAGGAATTGGCCGGGACAGATCAAATTTGCGCTCGGGGAAAATGTGAAGCGCACGCCTTCGGCCATCGGCAACAGCTCCAACAACAACCGCTATCCCGACACCCGCATGGGTGTGGAGCAAGTGCTGGTGGATGCTTTTACCCGCGCAAGGGATTACCAGAGAGAATGGCAGGCCTATAACAATGCAAAAGATAAAAAAGGCCTTACCATGCCCAGGAGGGACCTGGAACTGGATGCCCTGGTGGAGATCCTCGACAAAAAACGATTCATCACCTGTCACTCCTATGTGCAGAGTGAGATCAACATGGCCATGGAAGTGGCCAACAAGCTGGGATACCAGTACAATACTTTCACCCATATCCTCGAGGGATATAAAGTGGCCGACAAAATGAAGGCCCATGGAGCCAATGCCTCTACATTCTCCGACTGGTGGGCTTATAAAATGGAAGTGCAGGATGCGATTCCTTATAATGCGGCCCTGATGGCGAGAGTGGGACTGAATGTGGCCATTAACTCCGACGATGCCGAGATGGCCAGGAGGCTGAACCAGGAAGCCGCAAAGACCATTAAATATGGCGGCATGAGCGAGGAGGAAGCACTGAAGATGGTAACGCTGAATGCAGCCAAAATGCTGCACGTGGACGACAGGGTGGGCAGCCTTAAAGTGGGTAAGGACGCCGATGTGGTAGTATGGTCCGACAACCCACTCAGCATCTATGCAAAATCGCTGTATACCATTGTAGACGGCACCATCTACTTCGACAGGGCCAAGGACGAGCAGATGCAAAAGCAGCTGGATGCGGAAAGGAACAGGCTGGTGAAAAAGCTGGTAGGTGAAAAAAGAAGCGGAAGCCCGGTGCAGCCTGCTGTGCCCAGTTACCAGCTGATGCATACCTGCTCAGAGCATGGACACTCACATGGATTGCTGACGATCGATGTGGAAGAATAATTCAGTCTCCCGCGCTATCTCTCATGAGCATAGCGAATGATGAAAGAAAAACAAAAATGAAAATGACAACAATGAAAAAAATATTGATCTGCCTGGGCTTGCTGTTCACCACAGTCGTCTTTGGACAGGAGACCGTTTTACCGGCGCCGAAACAAACCGGCACTACGGTGATCACCAATGCCACGATTCATGTGGGCAATGGCCAGGTAATAGAAAATGGCAGCATTGTGATCACCGACGGAAAGATCGTCGCGGTGGGAACTAATGTCACCGTACCCGCCGGCGCTACACGCGTAAATGGCGAAGGAAAACATGTTTATCCCGGGCTGATCCTCCCCGTGAGCAACCTGGGCCTCGTGGAGATCAGCAGTGTGCGGGCATCTTCCGATGCGAGGGAGATCGGTGATATGAATCCCAACGTACGTTCCATCATAGCCTACAATACCGACTCCAGGGTGATCAACACGCTTCGCTCCAACGGCATCCTGCTGGCCAACGTGGTGCCGCAGGGACAGCTTTTAGCGGGCTCATCCTCTGTAGTGCAGCTGGATGCATGGAACTGGGATGACGCCGCTTACAAGACCGACCAGGGCATGCACCTTTACATGCCATCCCTGCTCGCCCGTCCCCGGTTTGGCAATTTCGGCGGTGGCGGCCCTTCGCAGCCTCCCACCGACCCGGTAAAAGAAGGACTGGAAAGAGTGGACCAGGTTAAAAGCTTTTTTCGTGAAGCAAAAGCTTATAGCAGCCTGCCCTCCCCTGCGCAAACCAATCTTAAGTATGCCTCAGTAAAAGGACTGTTTGATAAATCGCAGAAGCTCTATGTACACGCCAACACGGTAAAGCAAATGCTGGTAGCCCTTGATTTTGTCAGGGAGTTTGGCTTCGACATGGTGATCGTGGGTGGCAGCGACAGCTGGCAGATTGCGGACCTGCTGAAACAAAACAATGTTTCCGTGATCCTCAACCAGCCACACAGCCTGCCGACGATGGCCGACGACGATGTGGACCAGCCTTATAAGACGCCAGCCATCCTGCAGAAAGCGGGCGTCACCTTCGCCATCGCCGATGACGATGGACAGACCCGTGGCCGCAACCTGGCTTTTAACGCCGGAACTGCCGTAACTTATGGACTGACCAAAGAGCAGGCCCTGCAGGCCATCACGCTCAATGCGGCCAAAGTATTGGGAGTGGCCGATAAAACAGGCAGCATCGAGGTGGGTAAAGACGCCAACATCATCATCAGCAGCGGCGATATCCTGGACATGAAGACCAGCAATGTAACGGATGCCTTCATCCAGGGAAGAAAGATCGACCTCACCGACAAACACAAACTGCTCAATGAACGGTACAAGGAGAAATACAATATTAAAGCGCCTTTCTAACCGGCACGAATAGCCAGCATCGAGCGCCCCCACCAGGGGCGCTTTTTGTTGAATGGCAGGCATTCAAAAAAGCAAAACAGTATATTTGAGATTCTATGCAGCCCATCATTCACCTGGAAGGCATCAAAAAAAATTACTACCTCGGCAAGCAGGTCATTGAGGTGCTCAAAGGGATCACCCTGGATATCAACAAAGGAGAATATGTAGCGTTGATGGGCCCTTCCGGTTCGGGCAAGAGCACTTTGATGAACATCCTGGGTTGCCTTGATACCCCTACCGACGGCCGATACGTATTGAACGACAGGGATGTGAGCAAGATGCCCGATAACCAGCTGGCTGAAGTGAGAAACCAGGAGATCGGTTTTGTGTTCCAGCAGTTCAACCTGCTGCCCAGGCTGACGGCGCTGGAGAATGTGGCCCTGCCCCTGGTATATGCAGGCATTCCTAAAAAACAAAGGAACGAGAAGGCGCTGAGGATGCTCGACAGGGTGAACCTGACCGATCGAAGCCATCATAAACCCAATGAGTTGAGCGGCGGACAAAACCAGCGCGTGGCCATAGCAAGAGCCCTGGTAAACGATCCTTCGATCATTCTCGCTGACGAGCCTACCGGCAACCTGGATTCAAAGACCTCGTATGAGATCATGGAGATCTTCGGCCGCATTCATGACTCCGGCAATACAGTGATCCTGGTAACACACGAAGAAGACATTGCCAATCACGCGCATCGCGTGATCCGTTTGCGTGACGGCGTGATAGAGACCGACAACCAGAACGCCCATATCAAGCGTGTGTTCTCGGAAGCTTGATCAGCGGCTCCTCTTTCTTTTCCACCAGCAATTTCGCCAGGTAATCCCGCACTACCTTACCGCCCTCATCGGTGATCAGGCCAATATACCTGTCGGGCCGCACAAGGATCACTGTATCTGTTTTTATTTTCAGGAGCTTCATGATCTCCACCTCCGCAGAGAGGTCTATCATGTGCACAAGCTTACCTTTTTCCTTAGACAGCTCGCTGATCTCTTCGCCGAGCTGGCTTTCATTATTCACTGCAAAAACCAGTGCATGGAAATAATCAGTCTTCATCAATTGGTACACCGACTCCCCTTCGGCTGTCTTCAGATAGGGGAAGCGCTCGCCTGCCTTCACGGCCAGCGGCTCTGTGATGCGCATCACGGTAAGATCTGAATCTACATAGCGTATACCGGTTTGAGAGATGGAACTGAATAGTTTCAGCCGCCATTTTCTGAAGCGGAATATAAATGAGAATAAGAAAGGCAGCAGGTAAAGCCTGTAAAAGCGGGGCAGCCATTTGGGAGAAGTAACCAGGGAGAAGGCACGGTCTGTTGAATGCAGCAGCTTCCTGGCTACTGGCAGTCTTTCCTGTTCATAGGTGTTCAAGAGATGATCCCCAGCATACCCACCAGCCACCATGGCCAGTTTCCAGCAAAGGTTGTAAGCGTCCTGCAGCCCGGTATTCATTCCCTGTCCGCCGGCGGGACTATGAATATGCCCGGCATCGCCGGCAAAAAAGATCCTTCCGTACCGGAAATGCTCCATGCAGCGGTGATGAAGATGGTAAACAGAAAACCATGAGGTTTCCGAGACCTTTAGGGGCGCTCCCAGCTGTTGCTCTATCACCGGCACCAGCTCGGAGAATTCCTCCGGTTTTTCTTCATGACCGGGAGGAAGGATGCCGATCACCCTGAACCGGTCAGTCCCCTGCATGGGGAAGATCCCTACAAATGTTCTAGGCGATAAATGCAGCGTGATCACGTCGTGCCAGCGGGTCTCAATTTTAGTATCAGCTACATAAAATTTATGCTGGTAGGTATCCCCTTCAAAGGGGAGCTCCAGGAATTTTCTCACCATGCTGGAAGCGCCGTCCGCAGCCAGCAGGTATTCAGCATGAATGTCGTAGAGTTCGCCTTCGCCACTTACCACTGCCTGCACTTCTCCATCGTGCTCGGCAAGGGAGATCAGCTCCGTATCCCATTTCACTTCGCCGCCTTTTGTGAGGAGATCATTCAGCAGCAAGGCCTCATTCTTGCTCTGCTCCAGCACCAGCACAAAAGGGAAGGGGCTCACTCCTTCGCCGATCTTACCCAGGGGCACTTCGCGAACTTTCTTGTTCTTGATCACCATCTGGAATTTCTCCAGGATCTCTCCTTGCAGGAGGGCGTTGTTGGCAATGCCCAGCTGGTCGTAGATCTCCAGGGAGCGCGCATGCAGCAGCAGGGCACGGGATTCAACCGTAGGGCCGTCCTTCTTGTCAATGATCACATGGTCGATGCCGAATCTTTCCAACAGGCAGGCCGCCATCAGTCCTGTGGGCCCTGCCCCAATAATCAATACTTTTGTTTTCACACTCATGGCACTGAAAAAATCAGGCTACATTTAATTATGGCTTTAAAGATATATACTAAGACAGGAGATAAAGGCACCACTTCCCTGATCGGAGGTACGCGGGTTTCGAAAAGTCATATCAGGATAGAAAGTTATGGAACCGTGGACGAGCTGAATTCGTGGATAGGCGTCCTCATTGATCATCTCGACGATAAAAGCAGCCGCGAAACCCTGCGGGAAGTGCAGGACCGGCTTTTCACCATTGGCTCATCTTTGGCCTCCGACCCGGAAAAAGAAACCAGGATGAGAATACCCGACCTGAAAGCCTCCGACATTGTCTTCCTTGAAAAAGAGATCGACAGAATGAACGAAAGCCTGCCCGAAATGAAGTCTTTTGTATTACCCGGGGGCAACAAGGCCGCATCATTCGCGCATGTGGCCCGTTGCGTTTGCCGAAGGGCCGAAAGGATCTGCGTGGCCATGCAGGATGAATCCATGGAAGTAGACCCCCAGGTGCTCCAATACCTCAACCGCCTGAGCGACCACTTGTTCACCCTCGGCAGGTACATCGTGCACATAGAAGGCGGGGAAGAGATCAAATGGAAGGCCCGCATAGAATAGTTCCCCCGCTCCGCTGCTGCAGCCCCCAGTAGAATTATATTTGCTGCTTTGAAAGAAGCTTATGTACAGAACACATACCTGCGGGGAATTAAGGTCTAAAGATATTGGCACCGCTGTTACCCTGGCCGGCTGGGTGCAGGTGGTCAGGAAATTCGGCTCTATTAGTTTTATCGACCTACGCGACAGGTATGGCGTTACACAGCTTCTCATTGGCGAAGCACTGAACAGTGAGCTGGAAGCCAATCCCATCGGCCGCGAATTTGTGCTGCAAGCCAAAGGCAGGGTAGCGGAAAGAAGCAACAAGAATCCGCAAATGCCTACGGGCGATATCGAGATCCTGGTAGATGAATTCACCATCCTCAACGCCTCGGCGGTACCCCCATTCACCATACAGGATGAGACCGATGGGGGCGACGACCTGCGGATGAAATACCGCTATCTCGACCTCCGCCGCGCACCGGTGAAAAAAAACCTGGAGCTGCGCTATGCGGTGAACCGGGCAACAAGGGACTACCTGCACCAGCAGGGCTTCATGGATATTGAAACACCTTTTCTGATCAAGTCAACCCCCGAGGGCGCCAGGGATTTCGTGGTGCCATCCCGGATGAATGAGGGGCAGTTCTATGCCCTGCCCCAATCGCCGCAAACATTCAAGCAATTGCTGATGGTGAGCGGCTACGACCGGTACTACCAGATCGTGAAATGTTTCCGGGATGAGGACCTTCGTGCTGACAGGCAACCGGAATTCACGCAGATCGACTGCGAGATGGCCTTTGTAGAACAGGAAGACATCCTGAACATGTTCGAGGGCATGGTGCGCTATATTTTCAAAGAAGTTAAAGGGATCGATTATACAGATGCGATAGAAAGACTGACCTGGGAGGACGCCATGTGGATGTATGGCAATGACAAGCCGGACACCCGTTTTGACATGCGCATCGCCAACCTGAAGGTGCCTTCCGTGGTCTTCCAGGAAAGGCAGGCAGCAGCACCCGCAAGCCCGCTGCCATCGAGCACCGGCTTTGGCGTATTCGACCAGGCCGAAACGGTGCTGGCTATTGCCGTACCGGGCGCGGCCGATTACACCCGCAAGCAGCTCGATGAATGGACAGACTGGGTGAAGCGGCCACAGGTAGGCATGATGGGCCTGGTGCATATCAAATGCAATGCAGACGGAACCTTCAAAAGCAGCGTAGATAAATTCTTCAATGGGGAGCAGTTGGCTGCCATCGCTTCCTTTGCTGGTGCCAGGCCCGGTGATCTCATCATGGTACTGGCAGGCACAGAAGAAAAAACACGCAAGGCCATCAGCCAGCTGAGAATGGAAATAGCGGAAAGAATGGGCCTGAGAAATCCAGATGAATTCCGGCTGCTCTGGGTAGTAGACTTTCCATTATTCGAATACGACAGCGAGGAAAACCGCTGGGTAGCCAGGCACCATCCATTCACCGCGCCCCGGCCCTCACAGATCGATGAAATGATCAACAATGATCCAAAGATCAATGATGCTGCGGCCTACCTCGACCATCCTTATGCGCGCATCAAGGCCAATGCCTACGATATGGTGCTCAACGGCAATGAAGTGGGTGGCGGCTCTATCCGCATCCACCAGCGCGAGCTGCAGGAAAAAATGTTTGCCGCACTCGGAATGACCACTGAAGAGGCACAGCATAAATTCGGTTTCCTGCTCGGCGCCTTTGAATTCGGCGCGCCTCCCCACGGCGGCATTGCCTTCGGCTTCGACAGGCTTTGCGCCATCATCGGGGGCAGCGAAACCATCCGCGACTTCATAGCCTTCCCTAAAAATAACAGCGGCAGGGACGTGATGCTGGACGCGCCTTCTACCATCGACGACAAACAGCTGCAGGAGCTGAGGATAAAGCTCTCATAGCTCCCACGGGAATCGTTGACAGGGTTGACAAGTTGATATTGTTGACAAAGCGGATCTTTCATTCCCTTTATCAACTTTATCACCTGTATCAACTTGTCAACTCAACTCGTTTGCATAACGTTAACAATCTACCAGTACCATTTAAGAGATCTTATACGTTTAACGGCATAGGAATTGCCGAAGGCGAGAACGAATGAATATGCTGCTAACCTTTTTATTTTCCATGAGTTTATTTACCAGTTGCTCCGCGGATACTACCGTTGTATCCACCATTCCTGCGAATACCCTAATGAATGTGGCATACGGAAACGATAGTTTGCACCGGATGGACATTCACCTGCCGGAAGGCCGGTCTGCCCTGACCACTAAATCCATCATCCTGATCCACGGTGGCGGGTGGAATGGAGGCAGCAAGACCGATTTCCGCACCTACATTGATTCCTTCAGGAAGCGCATGCCTGATTATGCGATCTTCAATATTGACTACAGGCTGGTGAACAGCGGCAACCTGTTCCCTTCGCAGGAGGATGATGTGAAAGCCGCTATTGACTTCATTAGTTCCAGGGCAGATGAATACCAGGTGAGCAACCAGCACTTCGTGCTCCTGGGCGCCTCTGCAGGCGGACACCTGGCCCTTCTTCATACTTATAAGACCAATGACCCGCGGATCAAGGCGGTCATCGACTTCTTCGGTCCCACCGACCTGACCGCGATGTACAGACGGCCCTGGCACCCGATGGTGCCTTATGCCCTGCAGATGATCACCGGTACCACACCGGAAGCCAACATCGAGATCTACAGGCAAAGCAGCCCGGTGACCTTTATCAGCTCCAGCAGCGCTCCCACGCTGATCTTTCACGGAGAGAAAGACCAGATCGTAGATATTTCACAGTCCAGGCTGCTCAAGCAAAAGCTGGAAAAAGCAGGCGTGGACCACGAACTGGTGGTGTATAAGGGTGAGCGCCACGGCTGGTACGGCAGCACACTTTCGCAGTCGTTCGACAAGATCACCGACTTCCTGGAATCCACCGTTAAATAATTTTTTTGAACTCGTCCAGAGGGCGATGCCGATCTATCTTTGCGCTCCTCATGCAGCCGCCGCTACTCCACAATATCCATCATAACACATTCTGGCTCTCCGCAGAAAGAGCCATTTTCTGGGAAGAAGAAAAGATCCTGATCCTTTCCGACCTCCACCTGGGCAAGACCGGGCATTTCAGGAAGGCGGGTATTGCCGTACCGCAGAATGTGCTGAAGGAAGACATGCAAAGGCTTTTTAACCTGGTGCAGCATTTCAAGCCGGCCTCATTGCTGGTGGTGGGAGATTTTTTTCACAGCCATGCCAACCTCGAACTTGAGCTTTTTGCACGCTGGCGTGAAAGCGTCGCCGAACTTCCGATCGTCCTGGTGCGCGGCAATCATGATATACTTAAGAACAGCTGGTATGAACAAACCGCGATCGAAGTGGTGGAGGATAAACTATTCATCAGGGAATTCTGCTTTTCACATCACCAGTGCGAAGAACAGGAGCACTATGTATTCTGTGGACACACCCATCCGGGTATCATCGTGAACGGACTTGGCAGGCAAAGCCTGCGTCTCCCCTGCTTCTTTTTTTCAAAAAAATATTGCATCCTGCCGGCATTTGGAAAATTCACAGGGCTCTATACCATTGAGAAAGGAAGGACAGACGTAGCCTATGCCATCGTGAATGATGCCCTGGTAAAGCTTTGATCACTTTTTCTTGCGCAGCTGGTTGTAGTCGAGGAAATAAATGATCCTCAGGGTGATCTCATTGCCGTGCGGAAGGTCAAAGGATTTTTTGAAATTACTGAGGTAGTGCCGGTAGGTAGTGCCAGGCAGCGTTTCCTCGTAATCGGATCCCAGCCAGTTCTTCCAGCCCGCAATCACGCGGCTGCCAGGGCGGAAGTCCCAGGTAAAAAAGGCGTCAAGGTTGAAGATGTTCACATTCTGATTGAGGTCAGGCATCGGATCGGAATAAGGAATATGTTCCCCATCGGAATCCACGGTATAAAACCTTTTATAGATCACCTTGCTCCAGTAGTGCCTCGCCCTCAGTGTAAGGTTCATTTGAGAGGTGAAATTGTACACGCCGGAAACAATGCTGCTCATGTCGCGGTTGGACCTGTAGCCCACGATCGGCTTTTCGTTTACTTTAATAAAAGCGTAACCCACCTCCAGGTGGTCATGCTGCCTTTCGAAGTCTGTGCTCAAAGAAAAATGATCGCTGAACCTGTAGCGGAAACCCAGCGCGGATTTGAAATATTTGTTTTCACGGCTGATGTTTCCTTTGTAAAAGGCCTGCTCAAAGCTCACGAAAAATCTTTTGCGGCTGTCTGTGCTTCCATCGATCTCAGTATAAACAAATGCAGGCTTTTTGAGGTGGTAGCCGGCAGTGCGCAGCTCAAAATAGTCGTTAGAGCGGATCGGCTGACCGATCACTTCGATATTCACATCCCAGAAATTCTTAAAGACCCAAAAGCCGCTGGCAGCCAATTCCAGCAGCGCGTAACGGTAAGGCCGGTAAAGCCATCCGTAATGCACGTTCATGTTATACCCGTAGGTAAGGAACTTCCCTTTTGCCTCGAATTGGTTATAGCTGATCCCCGCGAGGTAATTCACTTCATTGGCTGCCTGGAGGTATCCCATATCGTTGGGATCATAGGTATCCGACTCCACGCTGACCGTGGTGTAGTGCTGAAGTTTGCCACTCACTTTGGAATAACTCAGCCGCGCGGTATATCCATCATATGGATTGAGGTAGCGCTGTCCCCCGATGGTGGTGGTGTCGCGGTTCATGAAATACTGCGAGCTGTAGGGAGTATGGCCGAAGATCTTTGTATACCTGAGCGTACCGGAAAGCGAATGAGAATTTTTCTTATTGAACAATGCCCAGTCCAGTGCGGAAGCATTCGCATCGCGGGCTGAACCGTCGCGTATCACGTTGGTATTGGTGAAAGTCACTGAGGAACGGCCTTTGAAGGCCTGATCCAGCACAAAAAGATTGTAGTTGGTGAGCGGCTCTGTACGAATGATGGTATCCAACTTGGTGTTCAGGTTCCTCACCCGTGCTTCCATGGGAGCGGTGACAGCATTGAATACACCAATGCCCAACTTCTTCTCCGTGCGGCCGGAGAGCTTGATGGCATTGTATAGCTTGGTGATGGAAGGATTCTTGATGATCTCGTAGTCGGGCGAACCGCCATAAACGCCCTGCACATACCCATAGCCCCCAGGCATGCGGCCGATGCGTCTTGAATAAAACATTCCCGACTTAGTGAACAGTTCCGTACCCTCTGTAAAGAAGGGCCGGTTTTCCTGGAATCTTTGCTCAAACGGCGTCAGGTTATTCACCACATTGTCCGAGATCACCTGGCCAAAATCCGGGATGAGGGTAGCGTCGAGCGTAAAGCTTTCATTGATTCCGTATTTCACATCCATTCCGCCACGGGCCAGCCAGTCGTGGTCTCTGCCACTTCCTTCTGGATTGAAACGGATACCGGTTGAAACATAAGGCGAAAGGCTCAGGCGCAAAGGAGGCTGTATATCGCTCAACCCGGTGAGCTTTCCAAACTGGTTGATAAAACCAGCCACATTCGGATCTACCGGGTTCCAGAAAGCACTTTCATTATTGCGGCGTGTAGACCTGTTGAATTGCAGTCCCCATGATTGTACTTCTTTCTTTGCGAACCGCAGGGAAATATAGGGTATCCTCATTTCTGCCACCCAGCCGTCGTTGCGTATGCTGGTCTTGCTTTGCCAAACCGCATCCCAGGATTTATCGCCGAAGTTGCCGAAGCGTGCATCGCCAGATGCGCCGATCTTGGCATCCGACTGCACGTTGGCGGTAGTAACTGTAAATTGAAACCCGTTTTGCTGATCGTTATAAGTATCAAAGAAAACCGAAAAATAGTCCACGTCCTGCCTTTGCTCGCCGTCCCTGGAGGTCAGTTGTTTTCTTATGAGACTGGGGTCGTCGTACATGTAGGCGGCGATATAGATCGCTGCGTCATCATACAAAACGCGCACTTCAGTTTTTGTAAAAGCGGCTATGCCGTAATTCGGAAAATTCTGGATAAAGTCGGTAGCCACTGGAGCGGTTTGCCAAACAGGATCCGAAAGGTCGCCATCGATCCTGGGCACGGAGGTAGCCTTTACGGCGGTAAGCGTTTTCGATTGGGAAACAGCCGTAAACGAGAGCTGTAAAAAAACCACAGATAGCAGCCAGGATCTCAGGTTCATATTGCGCAAAGAGAAACCATAAATATAAGCGCAAAATGCTGAAAATATCAGCCATTCACCCCTTCTGTCAGTTCATTTTTTTCTTTAGGACAGTTACCTGTTGCTGTAGGTTATTTACGAGGTTGGCGAGTTGGTTAACATCCCATCTTTGCTGGGTATTTGCCTTGGAGATGACGGATTGGGCCTGCCAGACCTCCAGTATATCCTCGGCATTGACGGAATAAGGCTGATAAGCAGGATTGTCGCTTACCAGGGTAAACTTATTTTTCTGCCTGTTGTTCTTCATCAGTCGTTTATATACGATACCATCCGTCTTGGATACTACGATATAGGTATGGCTATTCTTCACGTCGTCCAGGTTCTCTACCCTCTCCCCTACGATGATCGAACCACTGGGCGTAGGCATCATGGAATCTCCTATGATCTCAAAAGCACGGTATTCGCCACCGGTCATCATAGGAAGGGTAAACGTATTCAGCTCGTCGATGAATTCGGGATCGGCAAAACCAGCAAGATAACCGGCCGCTGCCTTCACAGGAACAAAAGGGATCTCCCCCCTGCCTGCGGCCAGCTTCTGCGCCCTTCTTTTGGAGATGTAAGAACCGCGGTTCTCGGAGAGTTCTTTTCTTAACAGGTCGTCAAGGCTTAACTTGAACATATCGGCTACCACTTCCAGCACATCTATTCTGGGCTCTGCCCTTTCTTCCTCATAGGCTCCCAGCAGGGAACGCTTGATGCGAAGCTTTTGTGCGAATTCTTCCTGCGTCCAGCCCCTCAGCTTTCGCAGGTATTTCAGGTTTTTGTTCGCGACCGACATGGCTAATATATTTAGCTGCAAAATACTAATTTATTTAGACAAACAAATACTGTTTTTGGAAAGGCATGAAAAATGCAGGAATTTCGCGGTCAATCTATCAGCATGGCATCGAAGGAAAAGGAAAAAGTAATACTCATCACCAATGACGACGGCATAACGGCGCCAGGCATACGCAACCTGGTGGAGGCTGTAAAAGGTTTAGGAAAGATCGTAGTGGTAGCGCCCGATAAGCCGCAGTCAGGCATGGGGCACGCCATTACCATTGGCGTTCCGTTGAGGATGAACAAGATGGCTTATTTCGAGGACATCGAGTCTTACCAGTGCACGGGTACGCCGGTTGATTGCGTGAAGCTGGCGGTAGACAAGATCCTTCAAAAAAAGCCTGATATCTGCATCAGCGGCATCAACCACGGAGCCAATCATAGCATCAACGTGATCTATTCCGGCACCATGTCGGCCGCCGTGGAAGCGGCCATTGAAAGTATCCCCTCGGTAGGATTCTCCCTGCTCGACTACAGTCTCGATGCCGATTTCACCGCTGCCCGGAAATACGCAAGGATGATCGTGGAGCAAATGCTGGAAAACCCCACGGAAAAACACACGGTGTTGAATGTGAACTTCCCGATTGCCACCGTAGACGATATCAAAGGAGTAAAGATCTGCCGGCAGGCTTATGCTAAATACGAGGAGGACTTTATTGAGCGCCTCGATCCGCATGGCCGTAAATATTACTGGCTTACCGGCGAGTTCGTTAATTTTGATGAGGGTGTTGATACGGATGTCTGGGCCCTCGCCAATAATTACGTAAGTATTGTTCCCGTACAATTTGACATGACACATTACCGTTTAAAAGAACAACTGGAAAAAACCTGGGATTTTGTTTCTAAAAAATGACAACTTCAAGCTTGGCTTCTTATTGGGACTGATCGTTCCACTCGTGGTGTTCGCGATCCTTTATTTTATCCGCTTTTCGCACTACAGTTTTGAGGAGTTCCTGCAACTTTTCCCCAGACAGAATGCGCTGATCACTTTTTTTGGCGCCTGGTGCCTGGTAGGGAACATTGCCCTGCTTACACTTTTCCTCAACACCAACAAGTATCAAACGGCTAAAGGCATATTCGTCATCAGCGTCGTATATGGCGTAGGCATCCTGCTGATGAAGCTTTTTAACTAGACCAGCCTTTATCTTTACCGAAGGATGAAATACTACATCATAGCGGGTGAGGCTTCCGGCGACCTGCATGGCAGCAACCTGGTGCGTGAGCTCAGGCAGCAGGATGCACTGGCAGAGATCCGGTGCTGGGGCGGCGACCTGATGAAGGAGGCCGGCGCTGAACTGGTAAAGCATTACCGCGAGCTGGCCTTCATGGGTTTCATAGAGGTGATAAAAAACCTGCCCGCCATTCTTAACAACCTTTCATTTTGTAAAAAAGATATCAGGGCATACCAGCCGGATGCTGTGATCCTGATCGATTATCCCGGTTTCAACCTTCGCATAGCAAAATGGGCCAAGGAAAATGGATATAAGGTCATCTACTATATTTCTCCCCAGGTTTGGGCATGGAAGGAAAGCCGGGTGAAAATGATCAGGGAAGTGGTGGACAAGATGCTGGTGATCCTGCCATTTGAAAAAGAGTTCTACGAGACCAAATGGGATTATCAAGTGGAATATGTGGGCCATCCCCTGGCGGAAGTAGTGAAAAATTTCGAGGGTGGTCATGAGCTGAAAGGTGCCTATCAAAAACCAGTTGTAGCCATCCTGCCCGGCAGCCGCAGGCAGGAGATCGAAGCCAAGCTCCCAGTAATGCTGCAGGCTTCCAGGCAATTCCCCGATCACCAGTTTGTGGTGGCCAAAGCAGCTTCTCTTCCCGAATCGTTCTACCAGCCCTTTCTGTCCGCATACCCAGAGGTAGGCAGTGTGAGCAATAAAACCTACCCGCTCCTGAGCATATCAAAAGCAGCTCTTGTCACCTCGGGCACGGCTACCCTGGAAACTGCGCTTTTTGGCGTTCCGCAAGTGGTTTGCTATAAGGGATCATCGATCTCTTACCAGATCGCCAAAAGGTTGATCAAAATAAAATACATCTCCCTGGTGAACCTGATCATGGACAGGGAAGTGGTAAAGGAGCTGATACAAAACGACATGACCGTGGACAACCTGGTCTCCGAGCTCAGCCTGTTGTTACATGACAGGGAAAGACAAGAACAGGTGGCTAAGGATTATGCCGAATTAAAAATGCTGCTTCAAAAAGACGGCAATGCTTCCCGGAAGGCGGCAGGCTCCATCGTTTCATTCTTAAGGAATGTTAAAGAAAGATCTTCACCGCAAGTATGATAAGGGCGAGGATAAAGAGTAGAATAGAGAGACGGTTAATGCCATGCATGTAGCCGATCCACTGGGACTTTGGTCTTTCAGGATCTGGCTTGGAGAGATAGAGGTATTCCGATATTTGTTTCCAAATTCCCATAGACTCTGCAAAACTAAGGTGCAGGCGTATGTCTTACGGGATTTTGTTTCCTGCCGGCACTCCTTGCATTGAAAGCGTCGGGGGAAGAGATCACCATACTGATGCGTTTTTCCTGCGGTTTACGGACGCTCGTAGTTTTTCTCGGAAACCATCCTCCTGCCGGATTGGAGATCACTCCGATATAGGACAACCATTTCTCTATAAAGGTTTTCATATTCAGCTTTTCTATTGGACCAGAATTTAGTCGCCAAGTTATTTCGCTGTTGGAACACCGGCAATAGTTTTTGCTAAATTTTGGGAATTAATAATGCACAATTGTTAACAACCCCTAGGGAGCGTAGGGGTATTCTGTATCCTTCGTCTTCTGGTTCCACTCTTTTTCCTGTTCATCCCTCGATTGCATGCTGTTGTACCTGAGCCGCAATGATGTAGCATAGCCGTCGATGTCGGGGAAAAGGCTGGCCCTGTGCAGGTTCATTTTCTGCAACTCACGAAGCACGGCCTTCTGATGACAGGCGGGCAATTCCATCTTGATCACCGCCCGGGCAATATCGCTGCCGAGAAAGGATAGTTGCTTCATAAAAGGCTCGTAGGAATTACCGGTGCTCACGAAGATGGATTGCTGCAGGGAATACCGGCGATTCATCCTGAAGGGCTCGATAGGAAAGATCATGCTGTAGCGGTTGCTGTAAAATATCTCTTCAAAAATGGCCTCGTTGATAAAATTATGACTTGACTTCAGCTCCTCTCCCATGTATTTTTTCAGCTCTTCAAGTGCTTTCTCTTTGAGGAATTTCATATTGATGGCCCATACCGCCACCTTCCCTTCTGAGTATAAACATTCCTCAAAGGCAAAATAGGCGGCAATGAAGGGGGATTTGCTCAGGTCCAGCAAGCGGGTTGGCGCCCCATGATGCTGCATCAGTGCCAGCCACTCTATCAGTTTTTGGGGCACCTCATCCTTTGTCAGGTAATTACTGGCCCCTCTCTGGAACTCTTCCAGGAAATCTTTCTCGATCTCCCTGTAGAGCTGGATGAAATCTGTGCGCTCAATGGCATTCTGCAGCCCCCACTGGGCATTGCATTGGCCCCTGTAGGCCCAGTTATCGGAAAGCTGGCTCACAAATTCCTGGAAATCCTTCCAGGCTGCCAGTTCCACAATGCTGTAGCCATTCTGCATAAGGATACTTCTAAAATTTTTGCGCCAGCCTCAAAAAAAAGGCTGCCCGAAGGCAGCCTTTTTTATCCATCCTAAATTAAGATCATTGTGAGATCACAACGGCCGTGGTGGTCACGCCCTGGCTGCTGATCACCCGAACCTGGTAGAGTCCGGAAGCTGCGCCTTTCATATCGATGGTCTCATCCTGCAGTGCATAGCCTACAGTGACCTGCTTGCTCGATACGGTCTTGCCAAGTACGTTCAATACCATAACTGTCACCTTACCAGCCTCAAAACCCTTCAGCTGCAGGGTAAATGAACCCTTCGCCGGATTGGGATAAGCCATCAGCGCTTCAGCAGAAGCAATCACGCCTTCAGGCCTTCTTGTACGGGTGGTTGAATTGTTGGTGCAGGCGCCGAGGTAAGAACCATTCGCCAGGTGAGTGACTACTGCGTTCGGTGAAATGCAGATCTGCGTCCAAGGATTCTTGGCGCTGCCTGTCTTATGGCAGACCAGGACCTTTCCGTTTCCGCATCTTGCGTCGATCACGGTGATCGTTACAGAAGCTGTATTGGAACATCCGTAAGCATCCGTGGCTGTTACTGTATAAGTGGTCGTAGCCATTGGACTTACCGTGATGGATGCACCGGTTCCGCCGTTGCTCCAGCTATAGCTGACACCACCAGTTGCGGCCAGGGTGACGCTTTGTGCACCGTAACCCAGCGCGATGGTCGTATTGTTCAATCCGGTGTATGTATTGTTAGACTTTGTTACCGTGATAGCCGGCGCAGGCTTGGCAATGACGGTCACGGTTTGCGTGGCCGTTGCTACATTGCCCGAACCATCAGTTGCTGTCCAGGTAACGGTAGTTGTACCAACCGGGTATGAGGACGGAGAATCGTTGGTAATGACATAAGAACAGTTGTCCGAAGCTGTCGCTGCTCCCAGTACCACCGGATTACATTCGCCCACAGTGATGGCGGCAGGCGCAGTAATGGTTGGCGGCGTATTGTCTACTACAGTAACTGTTGTTGTACAGGTGCTGGAGGCGCCGGATGGGTCTGTTACTGTAAGTGTTACAGTAGTTGAGCCCAATGCATAAGGACCGGCAGGAGAAACTGTGAATGTCATCGCATCGCCATCGGCATCGGTTGATCCACCATCAAAGTCAGCAGCAGCTGCAGTAGCGGTACATCCGCCATTGGCTGTAAGCACCAGAGTCTTGCACACGGCCACAGGAGCCACGTTGCAATAAGACTGGGGATCTGTAACCGTCACCAGGGCAGTACAGGTAGATGTATTTCCTGAACCGTCCGTAACAATCAGGGTTACAGGAATAGCCTGGCCTACATCAGAACAGTCGTAGGAGGTCTTGCCGCTGAGGATAATTGTTACCGGACCGCAGTTATCAAAACTACCATCATTGATATCCGCCACAGTTACAGAAGCAGATTCGTTCTGATCGAGGGCCACAGTAATATTCTTGCATTTGGCCGTTGGAGAAATGTTATCTGTGGCAGACACCGACACCACTGAAGATGTAGCCGAGCAACCAAACAGGTCGATCACCTTTACCGAATAATTATCGGCCGCGGTCACATTCAGTGTTTGCTGGGTGGCGCCTGGGATATTCACACCATTCTTCATCCACTGGTAAATGCTGGATGTGGTGGCTGTAAGAAGCACATTGCCGCCTGGAGGACACAAGGAAGCGCTACCAGATGGTGTAACATCTACAGTTGGATTATCATTCACCACGATCGCTACAGGAGCAGAAGTTCCAGAGCAGCCGCCGGCATTTGTTACTGTAACAGAATAATTACCCGATACAGTTGCCGTGAAATTCTGCGAAGTAGCACCAGGGATGTCCACTCCATCTTTCTGCCACTGGTAGCTGTCGCCCAGGTTGGCGCTCATGGCTACGGTTTGTCCCTGGCAAACGGTTGTTTGACCGGAGACGATCACTGCAGCCGGAGCCACAGTAACGCTAGCAGTACAACTTGTAACGTTACCCGCCTTGTCTGTTACCGTAAGCGTAACAGTATTGCTGCCTATGTTGCTGCAGTTGAACGTGATGGACGATTGACCATTGATCATCAGGCTTCCGATACCGCATGCATCACCGCTTCCGTTGTCTATCATTTGCGGAGTCACCACTACAGTACCTGAAGGAGACAAGGCCACTGTGATATTCTTACAAAGCGCGGACGGCGGTGTGTTGTCTACCTGTGCGCTTGTATTCCTGTGGAACCTGATGGCATTGCTGTTCCATCCGCTGGTTGCAATATCAGGAACAAAGTCACCATCCAGGTCACCGATAACGATACCGCTCACTTCAGCCATGGCGGAAGAAGAATAATCGAACCGTGTACTGAAAGAAACATTACCCGGCCCGGTGCTGGTATTCGGATAAACCGAAAATACGTTCACTGCCAGGGATTTGGTTACGATATCCGGATAGCCGTCACCATTCACGTCACCCACACCTACGCGGTAGTTACCGGAAGGAGCAGGCTGGTTTACCGTGGCAGCAAAGGAAATATTACCCGGAACGGATGTATTCCTGTATATGGCTGTATTGGTAGCGCCATTGTAGTTGGGAGTAACCAGATCGATCTTGCCGTCCTTATCAAAGTCCGCGATCATACAGCGGTAAGGATAAAAGCCGTTAGAACCCCAAAACTCCGGCGCTTCGAGTACGAAAGTCAGATTGTTGTCCGGCGTAATGTTGCGCAGCGTGACAGCCCTGTTAGCAGGACCCTGGGTGGCGAGAATGTCTGTTTTTCCATCTCCATCTACATCGGCCACCTGCATACCTGTACATGTTGTTCCAACATATTGAAGATTCGTAGGGTTGGCAAAGCTGATGACGCCGGGACCAGTACTGGTATTCCTGTTCATGTAGATCCATCCACCACTTTCCCAAACAATATCCACTTTTCCATCATTGTTGAAATCGCCGGCTGCAGTTTGATAGCCTCCGCTGGGAATGCTGTGATGGACTAGATTGATATTTCCGGGTCCTGTGCTGGTATTTCTTTTTACCACACCCGGCAGCAGAATGTCCCTTTTGCCATCACCATCGAAGTCGGCAACAGCCACGCTGCTTCCGCCGCTGCTAAAGTTGTGCGCAACGAAGCTGAGCGTACCCGGCGTGCTTTGGTTCCTTGCGATCGTAACCCCTGATCCCTGTGCAGAGATCACATCGGGCTTGCCATCAAGGTCCATGTCCTGGGCCAGCATGTTATAAGCTCCGTATACTCCTCCTAGGTTGAAAGCCACATTCTGATAAGTGGTGTTTGTAATGGGTGTAGGACAAAATATCCCATTGAATGCGGTGGAAGAATAACCAATCTTATTACAGCCATTCTTTACGGCGATAGGGGCCGTATTGGCGCCCAAAGGCACAGTGACGGTGAGCACACCGAAGCTGGCCGTAACAACTGTGGCTTGTGTAGCCCCAAAATACACCTGGTTATTAGCAGGTATGGGATCGAAGTTGGCACCCGTGATGGTCACAGTGCTTCCTATGAAACCTGTGTTCGGCGTGAATGAGTTCACTACGGGCGCGTTACATACCTGCGCCTCAGCGATGGCTGATGCGAACAGGAAAAGAACGGCCGTGAAAACAGATAATATCTTTTTCATGTAATTTTTTTAGAAGTTGAAGGTGATTTTTACATCAAGGCGGGCGGGATCATACCCTTCAGGCACATTGATCCTGAGATCTTTCAGGGATGCGTCGCTGCCACAGTCAGCCTGGTACATGCCCGCATTCTTTGTAGAGAAAGTAATGTTGCGGGTAAACCTCTTCCCGTTCTCATCTGCGATCAGCAGGCTGAACTTCGCCAGCTGGTCTATACCGCTTTCATTGAAAACGAGGAGGTGCACCTGGTTGACGGATTCGCATTTTACAACACGGTAAAATACGTCTACATGGTTGCTGCTTTCGCCCAGCTTTAACCAGTCCTGGTAGACGGTCTCTTTTTGGGGGGCATCGGTCTGTGCCGAAACGGCACTGACGATCAAGCCCATGACAAGGCTTAACACGATCTTTCTCATAAACAGTTTTTTGGTTTTAGTAAATAATGCTGGTGTTGATCAAATGAATGACCGAAGGCTTTTTGGCCTGGTGCAGACAGTTAGTTTTGGTTCAAGCAGTATTGGAAGAACCAAATGTAACCATTGTAATAGACTAATGCAATACCCTTAGATAAAAAAGATTCCCCATCACCGTTAGAAAAAGGAAAGCGGTCGCCATGAAAGCAGCCTCATAGTTGAACCAATTGAAATATAAATAGTTGCAAATGCCGACTTAGGGTAAACGTAAACCAGCGCCGCTAGCCATTGAACAGGGACCCTACCCGGTTGATCCTCGGTAGATAAAAAAATGGCTGCCCGAAGGCAGCCACTTTTATCTACTACTGAAAATAACTATCGTCCAATCACTATTCCGGTAGTGACCACGCCATCGTTGCTTACAATGCGCACCTGGTACATACCGGCAGGCATTCCCTGGAGGTCCAGGGTCTCATCCTGCAGCATGTAAGACACATTCACATCTTTAGAGATGATCAACTTACCTAATGTATTCACCACCTGCACATTTACCTTACCAGCTGCGAAATTCTTCAGCTGGAGGTTCACGATGCCGCGTGATGGGTTAGGATAGGCCATAACAGCCTTCGCGCTGGCTTCCTGGACAGAAGGCCTGCTGGTTCTTGTAACGGCGTTGTTGGTACAAGCGCCCAAGTAAGAACCATTGGCCAGGTGTGATGCTACCGCATTGGCAGAAACACAGATCTGTACATAAGGGTTGGTGGTGCTGGTTGTTTTATGGCATACAAGCACTTTGTCGTTCTTATTGCCACACCTTACATCCACAGCCGTGATCGTCCTGGTAAAGCTGGCTGTACAACCTTTTGCATCGGTAATGGTTACCGTATAGTTGTAGCTACCCGCTGAAGCTGGCGATACTGTTATAGATGAAGTGGTTGCACCATTTGACCAGCTATAGCTGTAAGGAGCAGTTCCACCTGCAGGCTGGGCACTGAGGGTGATCGACTGTGCAGGAGCATAGCCGATGTAAACAGTGTTTGCCTGTACGCCTGCCGCGTAGGCCATAGCATCCGGAACAGCCACGCTAACCGGAGGATTCACGGTCACCGTTGAAGAACAGGTGGATACATTTCCATGTATATCTGTTACTGTCCATGTGATGGTGCTGGTTCCCACATTGAACAAGCCGCTGGCGCTCGCGCCGCTACCGCTTCTCACTGTGGCTCCCGTGATATCGAAGTGGAGAGAACCAATTCCGCAGTTGTCAGACACGCTGAGCATGCCTACGTTGTACTGTGAACCGGCATAACAGAAGAACTTATCTGTTGTACAGGTGATCACAGGAGGCTGGTTATCTGTTACCACTACCTTTTGAACCAGGGCAGTTGAGTTCCCATGAATGTCCGTAACGGTCCAGGTCACATTGGTAGCACCTACAGGGTAAGAAGCAGGCGCATCGTTGTTTACACCGGCGATACCGCAGTTGTCGCCTGTTACAGGCGTACCAAGGTTGACACCGGTGGCAGAGCAGCTGCCGTTATCTGCGTTGACTGCAACAGGAGACAATCCGGAGATCCAAGGATTTTCATTGTCGGTAACTGTCACTGCAAAGCTGCTGCAGGTGGTTTTGTTACCTGCCATGTCGCTGATGGTGATCGCTACAGGCGTTGTGCCTACAGGATATTTCTTACTGTACCTTCTTGATACGTAAGTGCCGATCTGGCCTGCATCACCGCAAAGCGTGATGTCATCTACGTAGAACAATGGTGTGGCCGAAAGATTGGGCTCAGGCGCACCCATGAAATTTGAATTGGTAACCGGGTAAAAATTGAATGCACCCAGCTGGTTGTTGATCGCAGGGCTGTTGGCATGTGTAGAGAACTGCCATGTTTTGATATGCACCCCATTGATATAAAGGCTGGTCTGGTCGGTACCCTGGTTGATCAGCTGCTTCACTTCGAACCACTGGTCCTGGGGATAGTTGAAAATCGTGTTAGGACCGGTTGAATTCAATACACCAACGCCGTTGGAGTTGAATTTCACCTGGTGTGCCCAGCTGTTCAAAGATTCCG
Organism: Chitinophagaceae bacterium; assembly: GCA_036676905.1. Classification (GTDB taxonomy): domain Bacteria; phylum Bacteroidota; class Bacteroidia; order Chitinophagales; family Chitinophagaceae; genus Flavisolibacter. The sequence goes on along the minus strand of JAKFCE010000007.1, from coordinate 280,000 downwards.
TATGCTGCAGGTTATAGTAACCAGTCTTGCCCGAAGGAATATACATGCTGAAAGACAGGGTCCAGTTACCGGAGGTCTGGTTGCCCAGTTTAAATACCTGGTCAACAGGTCCGCCTAATGGATGACCCGTAACTTTCAGGCTATTGGGTGCAGAAACATATTTCTCTGTAGTAACAACGGCCGACTGGCCGCCGGGCCATACGGTCCACTGTGGCGACTGGCCTGTTACGTTGCCTGCAGGATATTCATCCAAACCTTCAGTATTACATACCACGTTGCAATTGTCGGAAATAACAGGAGCCGGCACCAATACAAATGCGCCGCACTGGCCTGGATCGCTATTAACGGCTATTGGGGAAGGACAGCTTACTGTGGGAGCCGTGTTGTCTACCACAGTTACCGTAGTGCTGCAGCTGCTGCTGGCACCTTTTGTATCGGTGACTGTCAATGTTACATTGGTTGTACCTATTGCGTAGGGACCTGCAGGAGATACTGTAAAGGTCAATGCATCACCATCGGCATCCGTAGAGCCGCCATCGAAGTCATTGGCATTTGCGCTTTGGTTGCATCCGCTGCCAGCAGAGAGGGTAATGGGCTTGCAAACCGCTACTGGCGCAGCATTGCAATAAGAGCCTGGATCTGTTACAGTCACCGTAGCGGAAGCTGTAGAGATCATCCCTTTACCATCTACCACGGTCAGGGTAACCGGTATCACCCTGCCGATGTCGGCACAGGTATAATTTAGCTGGCCGGAAACAGAAACTGTAACCGGTCCGCAATTGTCATAGCTACCATTATTGATGTCCGATACCGTGATGGATGCCGTTTCATTACTGGAAAGAGCTACCACCGCGTTGTTAGTAACCGGTGTGGGGGGCTGAACGTCATTGACAGTTACCACGAAAGAACAGGTCACTGAATTACCTGATCCATCTGTTACCCTGAACGTATTCACTGTATTACCCATTGGGAATACAGATCCCGGGGCCAGGCCAGCAATTTGGCTAATACTGGCAATTCCACAATTATCGGAATAGACGGGGAGAGCGTAATTGACCACGGCTCCGCAGCTATTCAGATCGTTACCTACCACCATGTTGGCAGGACAGCCGCTGAGAACAGGCGGAACGTTATCCACCACGCTTACTATGACGGGAATGGTAGTTGTGGTTGTATTCCCGTTGCCATCAGTAGAAGTGGCGGTCACGTTGGTTGTACCTACAGGAAAGAATGAACCAGGGGCTATGCTATAAGTAGCGGAAAGTCCCTGAGAACAGTTGTCCACCACGGTAGAAGAAAAATTCACGTTGGTTCCCGTAGAACCACAGGGAACTGTAGCCGTATTGTTGACGGGGGTGATGGTTGGACCAGAATTATCGACAAAAGTACCCGTAATGGTCTTTGGCCATAAGCTGGCATCCGCCTCGGTGAGTACCACGGTCAAACCACCATTCAAGGTGATCACCAATGGAACGCCGCACGCGGCTGGTGCGAAATCGTAATAAGCCCAATCATTGTAACGGTTGGCCTCATTGGTTACTTTTCCCAGGATGGTAATGTTAGGACCGGCGAAAGGAAGCGCGTTCCAGGCTGTATTGTTCACAGCACCGGTTGGGTTTACATTCTGGGTCACCGAAGATGAACCATAGGTTGTGGTAATACTCATCCCGTTGTTCACAAGGGATTGAGTTGTCATGTCGCCATGCCAATGCTCGATGTACACGCGAAGGAAGCCGTTTGGCAATACATAATACCCTACCTGTACGGCATGGGCATCAGCCTCCAGCGAAGAGAACATCATGACAAGCAAGGCAACGAGGGATAAACACCATTTCTTTGGTGAGAGCTTGTGTAGCTTCATCTCAATAGCAGTTTTAATAATAAAAAATAGTTTCGGACCTGGTTGCTCAGAGGTTAGGGTAGCGGATAATGGACAGGGTCCAGTATCAAATTGGAGTTTTAAAGGATCGGATTAAAAACGAAAGTAAGTGTTTATTCGTATATAAACAACTATCCCTATTAATAAAACGTTATACCTAACCGTTATAACGGCAATGACCACCCGAAGGTGGCCATGCCGTTATTCTCTAAGCCTGAATTTTATCTGGCGATCACCACCTGCGCGGTGCTGACCCCTTTTGCACTCACTACCCTTACCTGGTAAAGACCGGAAGCAGGCGTAGCAAGGTTAAATTGAACATTCTCAATGGAATAGCCTACCTGTACATTCCTCGTCACAATGCTGCGACCCCTGGAATCCAGGATCTGGATCTGCACCTTCCCTGCCTCGTAGCCTTTCAGCTGGAGGCTGAACTGGCCGCGGTTAGGGTTTGGATACACCACCAGCACCTGCTCCGCCTGGGGCTGTACAGGCTGTACCGGCTTCACCACTTTGGTGGTAACAACAGGCGATACGCATGCACCCAGGTAAGAACCGTTGGCAAGATGAGTGGCTACTGCCGCCGGAGCGATACAGATCTGCACCCATGGATTCTTCGCGCTGCCTGTGTTGTGACACACAAGCACCTTATCCATCTTGTTGCCGCAGCGTACATCTACCACCGTAATGGTCTTGACGAAGCTGGCTACGCAACCTTTGGCGTCGGTTACCGTGGCAGTATAAGTCCATACACCCGCTGACAGTGCCGTTACCTTGATAGAGGAAGGATCTCCCGCTACTACGGTGAAGCTGCCAGGCGCTGATGAAGACCAGCTGTAAGTATAAGGAGCTGTGCCTCCAGCTGCCGTGATGGTGATCGTGGCTGAACTGGCTGGCGTGTAGCCCAGGTAAAGCGTATTGGCATTGGCACCTTGAGGAAGAACAGTAAAGCTGTTGATCGTGCCAGTGATCGGCGGATTGATGGTCACCAGTGTTGTGGCCATTGTGGTGTTGCCGCAATCATCGGTCACTGCCCACTTGATGGTATTTACTCCTACTGTGAACGATCCGCTGGCATTGGAAGTAAGGCCACTGCGTACTACACTGTTATCAGCACCGTAAACTACATAGCTGTACGAGAGGCTGGATGAACAATTATCGGTAGCTGCAAGAGCAGGCACGCTGTAATTGTTGGCCGTAGTGTCGAAGCAATGGAATACCGTGCCTACGTTATAAGTAACGATAGGTGCTGTATTGTCCGCTACGGTAATGGTCTGCACCTGCGTAGCCGCTGCGTTACCGCATTTATCTACCAGGCTCCAGGTACGTGTGATCACGTGAGTTCCCTGGCAGCTTCCGGCGGTCACTACATCTGAGTAAGTGGCTTCGATGCCGGTTGAGCAGTTGTCGGCCTCGTTGGTTGCATCCCCTGTCTTCGCAAGTGAAGCATCATAACTACAGCTGGCATCCGTATAGATCGTAATATCAGCAGGACGCGTAAACGTTGGCGCTGTATTATCCTTCACCGTGATGGTCTGCACCTGTGTGGCTGCCGCGTTACCGCAGTTGTCCACCAGGCTCCAGGTACGGGTGATGACGTGAGTTCCCTGGCAGCTTCCGGCGGTCACTACATCTGAGTAAGTGGCCTCGATGCCGGATGAACAATTGTCGGCCTCGTTGGTCACATCGCCAGTTTTGGCAAGCGAAGCATCATAACTGCAGTTGGCATCCGTATAGATCGTAATATCAGCTGGACGAGTAAACGTTGGCGCTGTATTATCCTTCACCGTGATGGTCTGCACCTGTGTGGCTGCCGCGTTACCGCAGTTGTCCACCAGGCTCCAGGTACGGGTGATCGTATAGGTACCCTCGCAGTTGTTCACTACCACATCGCTGTAAGTAGCGTTCAACCCGGTTGAGCAATTATCGCTCTCGTTCGTCACATCACCGGCTGCACCTGTTGGCGTATCATTCACCGCGCAGGATGCGTCCTTGTAAAGAATCACATCAGCAGGACGCGTAAACGTTGGCGCTGTATTATCCTTCACCGTGATGGTCTGCACCTGTGTGGCTGCCGCGTTACCGCAGTTGTCCACCAGGCTCCAGGTACGTGTGATCGTATAAGTACCCTCGCAGTTGTTCACTACCACATCGCTGTAAGTAGCGTTCAACCCGGCTGAGCAATTATCGCTCTCGTCGGTTACGTCGCCCGCGGCACCCGAAGGTGAAGCGTCTACTGAGCATGCTGCATCTTTAAACAAAGTCACGTCAGCAGGACGGGTAAACGTCGGCGCCTCTGTATCAATTACCGTGATTATCTGTGTAGCAGATGTAAGGTTGCCTGAAGCATCCTTCACCGTCCAGGTTCTGCTCAATGTATAGTTACCCGGGCAAGAACCATCGGTCTTCACCTGGCTATAGTTTACTGCGCCCAGAGCAGGACAGTTGTCCGTTGCAGTTACAGTTGCCGGCATTGGTACCGCATTACACTGAACTGTTTGGTTTGCCGGAACGCCTGACAATACAGGGTATTCATTATCCACAACTGTAACAAGTTGTGTTGCTATGGCTGTTCTATTCACAGCATCCTTAACAGTCCAGGTCACCATAGTGGTTCCTTTGTTAAAGAATGCAGGTGCATTGTTGGTATATGTTACACCAGGACAATTGTCATTTACTATTGGTGTACCCAGGTTCACGTTGGCTTTTGCTGTTCCGCACTGTCCGGGATCTGTATTGACTGTTACAGCTGCAGGAGCCGTGATGGTTGGGTTCTGGTTGTCGATCACAGTGATCGTGAAAGAGCAGGTTACCGTGTTTCCACCCGCATCCGTAGCCTGCCAGGTCTCGGTAGTAGTTCCTTTAGGGAACATGGCACCGCTGCCCAGGCCGCCCGTGCGCGTGGTGGGGATGTTTCCACCCTCGAACTCGATCACATAAAGTGCAGTTGAATAATAGAACCAATCGTTCCAGGTACCGTTAGGTCCCCAGTTGATCACCGCCCAGTCTTCGTTGCCCTGGTAGTTATTGGGTTCACCGCCGTTCCAGTTGGTGTAGCCAACAGGCTCGCTGGTTACCCACTTAAAGGTACCCTCTGAGGTCCTGTCAGTAAATCCGATCCAGATGAAGCTTGGGCTCATCGCAGATACGAAGCTGTTCTCTCCTGCACTGCCGATGGTCACCAGGTGGCCGCCAGCCGCAATGGCGTTGGCATGCGCAGTTTCCGGATCGGTAGCCGTATTGGAAAGGAAGTAAGTATGCCCGCCGTAGGTACCCATGTAGGTATGTCCAGCCAGCGTAGTAGGCAACACACCGCTACCACAGTTGTCGGTAGCAGATGGCGCGTTATAGTTTACAATCGCACCACACTGACCCGGATCGGTATTCACGGTGATGTTGAATGCACAGGAGATCACCGGCGGTGTTACATCATTAATGACCACCGTTTGCGTTTGGGTAGACTGATTACCATTACCATCATCGTATTTCCAAGTGATTGTAAATGTGCCTTGGGTATTGTAGGTTGTTGGATCAGTTGTTACACCTGTAACCTGACCTGCACAATTATCTGTCGCCTTTGGTGCCGAAACAGTAGCCCCACACTCGCCCGTAATAGTGGGAAGGGAAGAAACGTTTGGTACCGGAGCGATATTGTCGTTCGCTGTAATTGTAGCTGATACCGGGCTGGAAGCGCAACCGTTCGTTGTGCCTGTCACCGTGTAAGTTCCGGCACCTGCGGTTATAGACGCAGTAGTGGCTCCGTTACTCCACTGGTAGGTATCTGCGCCTGAAGCCGTGAGCGTGGTAGTTGTACCCGGACAGACATTAACTGAAGCGGGTGAGATCGTTACCACAGGTGTTGGCTTCACGTTGATCGTCACAGAGGCCTCCGCTGTCAGCAATGGCAAGCAACCTTCAAGTCCACCGTATTCTACGATGTAGCCTGTGATAGAACCACCCACACTGTTTGGATAATCGTTCCAGATGCCGCCACCATAGAAATGCGCATAATGTTCGCCCCCACGGGTTAAACTGGTAGGTGAATATTGATTCACATAAGCGCCGCAGTCATTAGGTTCACCGCCTGCCCAGTTGTTGTAATACCCACCAACTGCCGGCCCCTGGCCTGCTGCACAATTGTTATAGGAATATTTGTTCTGGTTCGAAAAATGCCTGCCTAAGCCGCCGTTCTCCAATCCTTCAGGGCCCGTCACCCATCTCCACGTGCCTTCATATGCGAGATCACTTGCGCCCATCCATCCGGAACCTTGCAGCTTCGCCGCTACAAAGGCCATTTCAGTGGCTGAAGTGATGGTTACCAGGTAACCTTGCAAGCCGTTATAAGTTTTAGTAGCTGCCTGAGCTTTAGCGCTGGTCCAGCTGATGCCATAGGCGGGTACCCACTCATAATAATGGCCGTTCTCGCTGAACCCTACTGTGGCATCATTTGCTTTCACCTGGTATTTGAATGTAACAGGACCGGAGAAACCAGCAGGAGCGGTATAAATAAGGTTATTGCCACTTTGTGTCACCGTGCCTTGAGCAGGCTGGGTGAAGTCGTTGATCTGTAAGGTCTTTCCCTGTGGGTGCGAGTCATTGGCCAGCACTGCGATAGTCACGCTGTTGCCAGGGCAAACGGTTCCGGCATCGTCCACTGCTACCGGTGTTTCATCCGGACGGGTAACAGTAAAGGTGCAGGAAGAAGTATTGCTGGCCGGGTCTGTCGCCGACATGGTCACCACAACACTGGTTCCAGGAGCTATAGGCGTTCCCGGAGCGGGTGACTGTGTGACTACTGTTGTACAATTATCGGTTACAGTTATAAGCGAAGTATAGTTAGGCAGAACCGTTTCACAGCTTGCCAGGGTTCTATTGCTGAGACAAGTTATTGCAGGAGGGGTTTTATCGATACCCACCTGGCAATGGCAATTCACATTTGCCGTCTGGCTGGTTCCAAGACCTTGTCCACCGCTCACACTCAAAGGAATTCCATTCCCATCCACTCCACCGGTTAATCTTCCATTGCTGATCTGGCTTGCGGATGGATTCTGGTCGCCTTCTATAGCATCGCTGCAACCGTCACCGTCGCTATCGGTATCCAGGTAGTCTGGAATTGAATCACCATCGGTGTCACCGCAGGTTTGGAAATCAGCACCAAATAAGAAATTAACGTAGTTCTCAGTTGTCAGATAATTGAAGCTGATACTGGAGAAGGTGCCGTTCAATCTTACTATGGCATATCCTTCGGTTCCTGTCATTCTCGTGGCACTGTTCTTAACAACAGCTGTTGACCAAAGAATGTCTATCGGGTTACTAAATTCAATAGGAACAGAAATAGGTCCACCTCCGATAGAAGCAAACACCAAAACCGGGTTAGAGATCGGGCTTGCGAAAGTCAGTGTATTGTTGCTTGCATTGATATTTTGAATGCATTTAATATTTGGAACATTATACGAAGCAGGGAAAATAGCATGATTAAATACAGTGGGAGTAGTTAACACCGGTTGGGATGAGGTATAGGTATAACTGATGCCATTGATCACCCCTGTGGCAGTATACCCACTAACGGTAGGAGGATTGGACCAATAAAAATTAGAGCTGTTGCACTCGAGTGCATCGGGTATTCCATCATTGTCATCGTCAGCATCGCAAGCATCCGGCCTGCCGTCTCCATCAGAGTCTGTACCGGATGTAAATGCAACAGTGGTTGGAGATGATACAGCAGAGCATCCGTTGGCCTGCGTAACTGTTACTGTATAATTACCCGCTGCAGTGGCATTAATAGTCTGCGTAGTTGCTCCTGTGCTCCATAAGTATGAACTTCCCGCACTGGCTGTAAGGGCAACACTGCCTCCCTGGCAGAATGTTGTAGGGCCCGAAGCCGTTATGGTAGCCGGCGGGTTAGGGTTGACCGTAACGGTAGTAGATGCACAATTGGTGCTGAACATACCGTTGTTATAATTCCTGGCAAAATAAGTAGTAGTGGAACCTGGGCTCACCGTGATGGTATTGCCCTGGCCGATATAAGTTCCGCCGCAACTACCCGAGTACCAGTAAACTGTACCCACGCCTCCGTTGGCGGTCAGTTGCGTAGAGCTTCCTGAACATATTGAGCTGGAAGAAGCCGATATAGAAGTAGGATCAGATGGAACAGACAGTAAGAAGTTGGCTGTCGCTGTTTTGTTGGCATCCAGTACTACTGTCACTGATTGATTCGTTCCCGTAGCAGCACCGCTCCAGCCGGTGAAGGTAGATGGACTTGTAGGACTTGCATGAAGTGTTACGGAAGTATTCTCCAGGAAGTCGAAGCTATAGACGCCGATAGCTGTGTTGATACCTGCAGGCGTGCTGGTGATCTCTCCAAGTCCGTTGCCGGCCTTGCTCACCGTGATCGTGCGGTTCACCGGGTTGGTAGCACCGCCTACGATATTCGCTTTTACATCATAAGTAGTACCATAAGTATAGCTCCCGCATAATGCAGGCGCTGCAGCGTACTGCATGATCATTCTTCCATACATGATACCGCTAAAAGCAGTAGTAGGGATGGTGATGGTACCGCTGAATGTCAGGAAATTGAGAACATTCGCATTTTGGTTATAAATAAGTTCTGTCGGGTCCTGGATGATGTTGTCCTGGTTCAGGTCGAACCAGATCTTTACATATTCATGCCAGGTAATATTGTTGGTTCGGACATCCACTTCGATATTATAGGTCTGGCCGGCCGTAAGAGTGGCTATATGGGTGCCAGTGAAGTCTGCATAACCCACTTTACCGGAAGTTCGCTCTCCGTCGTGGATCTTGATGCGGGTCACCCACTCGTAATTCTGGTTATTGCCATTAGAAGCGCATAATGGCGACTGCGCAAATAGGCTACCCTGGACTGTTGCCAGCATCAGGATCATTAGCGTGAGTAAAAGTTTTCTCATAAACAAATTTTGAGAGGAGTTAGTTGAAGTATTTAGATCAGTCATTCTTTAGCTCGCTTGCAGAGATTGTCCACTGCCCGTCCGCTTTGGATAGCTTAATGGAAGCCCTGACCTGTTTCAGCTCGCCCTGGCCAGACTGGAAATAAAAATCTGCCTGTACGGTAGCCTTGTTCCCTTCTATGTCAAACTGGTGAAAAAGGAAATACGATCTCACAGAGGGGGTTACTTCACGTCGCTGCAGGAATTCTACGGACTTACCGAATTTCTTAACTTCTATACCTGCGTCAAAAGCAACAGGATGCTGCATTACATATACTGGTGCATAAGAATCGTCGGCATTCTTCAGGTAATACGACTGAAGCGAAGGCAGGTCCAGGGCTTTCTGCAACACAGCCTGGCGGTCAGATAAGTCTTCTGCCTGGGCAAAAGCCATACTATGTCCCATACTGAAAGCAAATACCAGCAAAAAATACGCGATCTGGTTTTTTAAAAAGGATCTGCGCCTTAGTGAGGAAACCTGGAAAGACAGTTGCATGTGCATCGTTTTTGATTTTATAATATGTTATTAGTCCTAATGGTGAGAACGGCAGTTCAACGGCCTATGAGGGGGCTCATTCAGCAGTTGAAAACAATTCTGGAAGGTTGCGGTCTTTGGATGGATCTGGATACCAACCAATAAAAGCCTGGAGACAAAGAGGCCCCGTGAAGCAGTTAAAAGATTGGTTGCGGCTTTGAAGAGGATTGGAAAGCGAACGAAACTAAGAGTGTTTCCACCAGAGGCAGCTATCAATTTCGACGAAACGGCTAATTCAATCGGTGAAAACACTTATTTATAACCGTTATAAACAAACGTAATATGATGACATCCGCCGTTTTTACCGAATAAAAGACAATGCGATCCCTTTTGCACAAGTGCAATTTTCTTTTAAAAAACAGTATTAAAATAAAACGCGATACGATGGTAGAGGCCGCAGTGTTGCGACTATCGGCTACAGTTAGTTTGGTTTAATGTAGAATTTGGAACTGAGGTCGAAAATAAGGGTTTCTTCTTAATATCCAAACCTTTTAGTCTTTTTTTTGTTTTGCCATGTCCAATAATGTTAGTTGAACCAACCCCGCCTGCCATACATAAAATCGTCGCAAGCCGACCGGGTAAGCCTGACTATAAAACCCAGTTGTGCATGCATCCTGTGCACCTTGACCGCCTCCCATTTATTTTGGTAAACACCCGGATCTTTAGATCGGTAACTGATGTCGACCACGTATTCGACGGCTTTGTTCTGGACCGTCCAGTCAAGAAATACAGACACGCGATCCCAGTGAGTAGTAAATATGGTGGTCATACCCGCAGAATAGCCCAGCCTGCCTTTCAGTATGATATTCTCCGGATCTATATAAGAAGGTGTTCCTGGCTCCTTGTATAACATGAAGGTGCGCTGGCGCATTTCATAATGAACACCTACATGCGGGATCAGGAAGGGTCCCTGGCCTAGAATATACCCTCCTTCCGCCCCCCACTTTGCACGCCGGGACCCCACTATATTCACATGAGCAGCGAGGTGGATGTTGTTGGCATTGTAAGAAACACCTATCACCATGGAGGGCGATACGATGCCGGTCAAGGCTATACCACCGGCGGTATAAGCTCTCACATGATCCTCCTGCTTTGGTTGGGCCAGCGCTAGTTTGCCCAGCAGCAAAGCGATAATGACTAAACGCATAAAGAAGTAAAAGTTGGTTATAGACAAATTGATCGCTCAAGTCGTCCAGTGATGAAATAATAACTACACCTGGATTTGGGCATCACAAGGAGGCCCATCAAAATGATCGGCGATGCATTTTCATGAAGAAGCTGTCGGAGAGTCCAAGGGATATTGCAAACAACTGCAGGATATAACAGTTACCCGCAGTGTTTTTTCAGGGGAGTTCGGACAATAAATTTAGTTGTAGTTTGAATAATAAAATACTGATATAAATCAGGTCCAATAAAATACGTGTGGGTATAAAATAGCGGGGGTAATTACAAGTGGCCCCAGCGGGATGCGGAACAAATGGCGGATGAAGGCAGCCCATGGCATAAAAAAAGCACGCCCCAAAAGGGAACGTGCTTACGTTACTATTCCGACAGTCTTACCGCCTGATCCAGAGCTTGACAGATCTCACCCCTTCAGCCGAAATTGTTTTGATATAATATAATCCTGCGGGCCTGCCCGACAGGTCAAAGGTTTCGAGAGCTTTGCTTCCACCCATTCTTCTTTCGATCACGATGCCGGAGGCATCCACCACCTGGATCTCTGTCCTTGGCCCCTGCTGCATTTTTACCTGGAACCTGCCTGCCGCGGGATTAGGGTGCACTTCAAGAATATCATTATCCAGCGCAAGGTTCACGGCACTGCCTGCACCGTCGATCCTGCGGGAGCTTATCCCTGTCATCTCATTCACAAAGGAGCATGGACCGATCTTGTCGCCATGAGCCAGGTGTTGCGACATCGACAGTGAATTGGTGGACACGCAAATGTCGGTGCCGTTGTGGCACATTAGTATCTTTTGGTTTTGGTTGTTCGAGTTTGATTGTACGCAACGGGCATCCACGATACGGATCGTTACCTGCGAGGTAGCCTGGCAACCATTCCTGTCTGTCACGGTGAGCGTGTAGGTGGTGGTCTGCGTAGGCGTTGTCTGCGTCATATTCTCGGTGGGATGTGAAAGTGGCGCACCGGTATTGTTGGTCCACAGGTAAGAAAATGTATTACCTGTTCCGCCTGTCACATCTCCGGCGGATAAAACCACCCATTGAGGACCATAGCCCTGGTAGATCACATTCGGGAAGCCGCCAAGCAGCTGCCATGGATTTACTGTGATGGGAGAAAGCTGCATAGGGGCTGGTGGTAACAGTGTAATAGGAGGCGATATAACGATCCCCGGATTGGCGATCATGCTCTGTATATCGTTCGACAAGACGCAGCCATTCTCATCTTTCACCGAGATCACATAAGTATTGGCAGCAAGTCCGCTGATCACCGGGCTCGACTGGAACTGGCCGCCGCTCACCGCGTATTGCAGGCTGCCTGTGCCGCCGGCTGCGTCGATGGTGATCTCGCCGTCACTGCTGCCTGCACAACTCAGATCGTAGCCCAGGTATTTTTTTGAGCTGATGGAAAAGATCTGTATCGGCGCAGGAGCCACCAGGCTTACTTCCTGCCGGCCTATACAACCCCTGGAGTCCGTGGCCAGCAACTCGTAAGTACCCGCTGCCAAACCAGCTAAGTTACCGCTCCCGTTAAATTGCGAAAATGTATAAGGAGGCGTACCGCCGCTGGCTGAAGGGAGAATCGAGCCATTGCTGCTGCGTGCGCAACTGGGAGCCAGTGCAGTAGACGTCATCAGGATCTCGTTAGGTTGCCCTACTGAGACAGTTTTTGTAGCTGTGCATCCATTGGCATCGGTAACCAGTACGGTATAATCGCCCGCATAAAGATTCGCCATGTCTTCCGATGTGGTGAGGTTGGACCATTTATAAGTATAAGGAGCAGTACCTCCCGAGACCGTTATATTAACAGACCCGTTCTTGTAATTATAACAGGATGCATCGTTAACCGCAGAGGTGATGCTGATCACCGGGCATTGTGCCTGCGCTTTGGCAAATATGAAAAAGGCAAACGCCAGCAGAGAGACGGATTTCATCGTTTTTAAGCTTAGTTGTTGGTGTTTTCGCAGCGCAGGTAGGATTCTACCAGAGTTTTTTAGAAGATATTGATAAGAGGAAACGCTTACGCGGATACAAAAATAGATTTTTATCTGAATTTTCAAAGCCCCGGGGGATTTCTTGTCATTTTCAAATAAGAATTGCATCGTAAACAACTGAATTTGATAATGTTAGGCTTATAATTATATCCCCGGGAAGACGGTCCGGGTCCGCTGGCATAATTCTGTTTGTGATCTTTCTATGAAAAAAACGGCCCGGAAGCCTGTTAGTACCGGCAAAAAAGGTGATCCCGCCCCTATGCCTGAAAATATTGCTCCCATGCTGGCATCCTTAGTAGAGTCGGTAGTGGAAGGTGAGGATTGGATGTACGAGTTGAAATGGGATGGATACAGGGCGATCGCCTATACAGGCGAGAAAGTGCAGATCCGCTCGCGCAACAATAAATCATTTGATGAAAAGTTTTATCCCATACACCAGGCATTGACCAAATGGAAGGCAAAAGCGGTTGTGGATGGAGAGATCGTAGTGATCAACGAGCAGGGGTTGCCGGACTTCGGTGACCTGCAGCAATGGCGAAGCGAGGCAGATGGCACCCTGGTCTTTTACTTATTCGACATTCTATGGCTGGATGGCAGGTCTTTGATGGACCTGCCCCTTTTTGAACGCCGTGAGATCCTGAAGTCCGTAGCGCCCGGTAATGATCCTTCTATACGGGTAAGCGAAAATTTCGAAGCTTCCGGGAAGGAGTTCTTCGAACTTGCTGACCGCATGGGACTGGAGGGGATCATGGCAAAAAGATCGGGCAGCCGCTATACACCCGGCCAGCGTACCAAAGATTGGTTGAAAATAAAGACCGAGAAAAGGCAGGAAATGATCATTGGTGGTTACACCATCAATGAGAATACCAGTAAGCCTTTTAGCGCGCTGCTCATGGGCGTGATGGAAAATGGCCGCTTTGAATTCGTTACCCCCGTAGGCACCGGCTTCAACCTGAAAACACAGAGAGAACTGGTAGAGCAGCTGAAAAAATACGAGACCAGGGAAAGTCCCTTTACCACTACCCCGGAGTACAATAAGCCCTCCCGTTTCCGGCCCAACCCGCCCAAGGCAGAAGTGGTATGGGTGAAACCTAAGCTGGTAGCCGAGATCAGCTACAGGGAAATGACAAAGGACGGAGCAGTGCGACACCCTTCGTTCAAAGGGCTGCGGGTGGACAAGGAGGCTGGGGATGTAACCAGGGAAAAACCAGTGGAGCTGCCGAAATCGAATGATAAGGACCATCTTCAAAAAAACAAGGTGCTATCGACACCAGTGAAGTCAGAAAGAAAGTCACTGCTGAATCCTAAAGATGAAATGCAGACCCGGGTGGTGGGAGGACATGAGCTGCGGTTTACCAATCTCAGCAAATTATACTGGCCCAGGGAAAAACTGAGCAAGCGGGACATGCTGAATTACTATTACCAGGTGGCCCCGGTGATGCTTCCTTATTACAAAGACAAGCCACAAACCCTTTACCGCTTTCCGCATGGCATTGAAGGCGAAGCATTTTACCAGAAAGACGTGAAGGGCAAGGCCCCCGGCTGGATAAAGACCTTTCCCTACTTCAGTGATGCGGATAACCGGGAAAAAGAATTTTTGGTGATCACCCATGAAGCCAGCCTGCTATATGTAGCTTCACTTGGATGCATTGAAATAAATCCCTGGAGCAGCCGTACCCAGAAGCCCGATAATCCGGACTGGTGCATCATTGACCTTGACCCGGATAAAAACACTTTTAACCAGGTGATCGAAGCGGCTCAGGTAACCAAAAAAATCCTGGATGCGGTGAATGTGCCTTCGTATTGCAAGACTTCGGGATCATCCGGCTTGCACATTTATATTCCTTTTGGTGCCAAATATGATTATGAAGACTCAAAGGAATTCGCCCGCATCATAGCCCGCCTGGTGCATGAAGAACTTCCCCGCTTTACAAGCATCGAGCGGAAGGTGAAAGACCGGGATGGAAAAATGTATATCGATTTTCTGCAGAACCGTCCACAGGCCACCGTGGCCGGACCTTATTCCCTCCGTCCCAAACCCGGCGCGCCCGTATCCATGCCGCTGCACTGGGAAGAGGTAAAAAAAGGCCTGAAGATCCAGGACTTTCATATTGGCAATGCGGTTGACCGCATCCGTGAGCAGGGAGATATATTCCGGGGCGTATTGGGCAAGGGGATCAATCTGGAAAAAACGCTGAAGGCGCTGAACAGCACTTTTAAGAGTGATCCTCTATAGGCTCGCCGCAATGGGGACAAACTTGCTTCCCTCTTCTTTTCTTAAAGGCATCGCTGAAGCCCGAGGCCAGGATACCGGCAGGTATAGCAAACATGGCAATGGCAAACAGCAGGCTGAAGCCCGTGACGATCTTCCCGGGCATGGTCGTTGGGATGACGTCGCCATAACCCAGCGTGGTCAGCGTGGTGATGCTCCACCACATAGCCATGGGTATGCTGGAGAATTTCTCGGGATTCAGATCCCTCTCCAGGTAGTACATCAGGGTAGAGGAAAGGATGATCAGTGTGATCATCAGCATCAGGCTCAGAACCAGTTCATTCTTTCTTTCTTTCAATACAGTTGAAAAAACACGGACGGCCTTGAGGTAGCGGGTGATCTTCAGGAAACGGAAGAGGCTCAGGATCCTGATGGACCTGAGATCCACGTTGAACATAAAGGGCAGGTAGAAAGGAAGTATAGCCAGCAGGTCAACAACTGCCGAAAAGGTGAACATATATTTCAGCCTCCCGAACACCGGATGCCGGTAGCGCTCGTCGGCAGTGCAGCTCCAGATCCTTAAAACATATTCCAGTGTAAAAACAACCACGGTAAATACATCGAAGGCGTGGAAATAGGTATAGTATTGCTTGTACAGCGAGGGCACGGTTTCCAGGGTCACCACCAGCACGTTCAAAAGAATGAGCGTGATGATAAAAAGATGGATCACCTTCTCGATGCCCGACTCCCTGTGTTCGGGATCAAGCTCGTAGTAAACTTTTTTTTGTAAAGAAGATGCCATAATTATTTTTCACGGCTTAATGAGCCCGCTTTTTAAGCACGCCACCCGCAGCTTCCCGGATCGTGTGTGTGAATACAAATGCTTTGGGATCGAGAAGATAGACCACATTCTTCAAACGCCTTACTTCCAGTCTCGTAACAATGGTAAATACGATATCGCAGTCGTGCTTCACCTCGTAGCTGTCTTTCAGGTAGCCACGCTCTCCTTTATAGATGGTGATCCCTCTGCCCATGTCCAGGGCCAATTTTTCTTTAATCAGTTCGCTGTTGGCCGAGATGATGGTGACGCCCGTATATTCTTCCAGGCCTTCGATCACATAATCGATGGTGCGGGTGGCCACATAATAAGTAAGCATGGCATAAAAAGCAACTTCCAGTCCAAAGTATATGGCGGCGATAAGGAAGATCACCACGTTGATAGCGAGGATCACCTCACTGATGGTGAGCCCTATGCGGCGAAGCGTATACAAAGCGAGGATCTCGATGCCATCAATGGCGCAGCCGCCTCTCATGCCGAGACCAATACCCAGCCCGAGGAAGAAGCCGCCGAAGATGGCAATGATCAGTTTATCGAAATAAAACTCCTGGAAGGGGATGAAGGTCAAAGCCAGGGCCAGCAGGATCACGCTGGCCAGGGTTTTTAAGGCAAAGGCGCGGTTGACCAAATAAGCGCCCATGATGATAAAAGGAAGATTGGTGAGCAATATCAGTACGCCGATGTTTACGTGATAGAGTTCATGCACCAGCAGGCTGATGCCGGTGACGCCGCCGTCCAGGAATTTATTGGGAACCAGGAAGCTTTTCAGCGCGAAGCTGGCAAAAAGCACTCCAACCACCGTATAAAAAACATCTGCCCACACGAGATTGGGCATGGAAAGCTTCCTGCGTACGGTGTGGCTGCGTTTTATGGCGGCGGGCTGGGACATGTTTTAACCGGGTTGAATTTTAGACCTCACCTCGGCCAGGTGTTGTTGTTTTTTCTGCCTGCGCAGACGGATGGCAGTTTGGGTAAAATAGCTATGGTTTTCCAGGAAACGAGCCTGCAGCTTGTTCCATTCTTCCACCGATCCCAGCACACCACATGCACAGAGTTCCTCATACAACTTGCCGCCGATCTTATAAAAATCCTCCCTTCCAAGGTAATCGAGGTCTGCATCGCATATGATCTCTTCCAGCTTATTCCTGGGCGATTGTGGGATCTCCGTGGCCATGATCATGCCGCAGATGGCCTCCACCTGTGCGGGCGTATAACCGAATGCAGGCAGGTGTTGGCGGGCGATGTCGCAGGACAATGCTTCGTGGTCTTTTTGCTGCCGGAGAAAACCGGCGTCATGATACAGAGCCGCAGTAAGAAGGAGCTTACGGTCTTCCGGACTGATGCCCTCAGCTTCCGCCAGCATTTCACAGGCCCTGTACACATCCATAATATGCTCCACGCTGTGATAGGAAAGGTAGGGAGGCAGTTCCTTATTCAGCTTTTCAAGGATGAAAGTTTTAGCCGCATTGAAGTCCATTACAGTTAGTTACGACTTAAAAATATCATTTTTTCCGGAACTCGCTTAGTTAGGGTTTACGGTTTGCTGTTTACTGTTTTTATTGATTTGCAAAAAGGTTCATCCCTAGGATTGATGACGTTGGAACTTCAGGAGTGGCCATCTATCCGGCAAATGCCGACGCTGAAGGTCCGTCCCCACTTCCCGAGGGCTAAACCGCCAACTGTAAACCGTAAACTGTATACTGTAAACTGTAAACTTGCCCTATCGCGCTGTACTCACCTGGATCGCAGATGTAAGATAGGTGCCGCTGAATGCATTGAGGGCGAGCTCGATCTCGGCCTCGGAAAAATCACCGGTCAATACCAGGTGGTCGCGGGAGATAATAAATACCTGGTGGCCCACTGTTGTGGCGAAGTCGGAAAGATCGGTCATTGAAAGAAACCGGATAGATACTTCATTCATGGCTATCCCTTTTTTTATTGACGGTTCCCGCTGAATAAAGTTTAACCCATGCCTCCTTTTATCATGAGAACTTTCGTTGGTTACGGGTAAACATTTAATTTTTATATTGCAGGAATGAAAAAATCACTGATCCTCATTGCCATTGCATTCGTATCGCTCTCGCTCATCTATTGCAACCCTGCCAGGAAGGCGCAGTCAACAACGCCCAGGCTTACTTATGTGGCGGATCTTCAACCCATCATCAATACACATTGTACGCCCTGCCATATTCCGCCCAAGGGCAATAAAAAACCTTTCGATACATATTTGCGCGTGCACGACAATATAGATTCTATGATCGCCAGGATCCACCTGCAGCCGGGACAGCGTGGATTTATGCCATTCAAAAAAGCCAAGCTGCCCGATTCTGTGATCAGGGTTTTTGAACAGTGGAAGGCCGATGGCAGACTGGAGAAGTGAGTCGCGAATCGTCAATCGTCTCCCGATAGCTATCGGGACGTGAATCGTGAATATAGCCTTCATTCCGGAGCAAGGTCACTGCGAGCAAGGCGAAGCAGGTGAATGGTGAATGGTGAATACAGGCTTGATTCCGAAGCACCGTCTTTGTTAGCCCCCCAGGAACAAGTCCCCGCACTGTCGAAAATGTTCCGCAAAACAGGAATTAATATTACATTTTTTCGTAATCTTGCCAGGCAATCAAGACTTATGAGAATCATCCTGTTCCTGTTTTTTTTATCCTGCCTTTCTACCACCGGCCTTACACAGTCGCCCCTTCCGAAATTCGGCATCTACAGCCTTGAGGAAATGGAAATGAAGGAGTGTTCTTTCGACAAAGAGGCGGAAGCGGTCATTCTCATCGATGAGGGTATCTCGGAATATGACGAGGATCACCGGCTCATTACCATGCGCAGGGTGAGGATCAAGATCCTCAATGCCCGCGGTATGGACCAGGGTAATATCGTGATCCCCTTTTACTCGAAAGATGATTTCGAGATCATCCAGCGCATTGAAGGCATTACCTATACGCACGGAGGAAGTACTGCATTTAGTAACCTTGATAAAAAGTCTGTGTTCATTGAAAAGGTGAACGACAGGTATTCACTGGTGAAATTTGCCATGCCTAATGTGAAGGAAGGCAGCATCATTGAATACAAATATGAAAGCATTAAAAAACATTTTGGCGGCCTGGAGGACTGGAGATTTCAGGACGAGCTTCCCACGGTAAAAAGCCGTTACAAGCTGCAGCCGGTTCCCAATGCGGAATTTCGTTATGTACTTTCGAAAAAAGAAGATTATGATGTGATCATTACGCCCCATGCACAGGCGGGACTGATCTATTTCGAGATGAACAATATACCCGGCCTGAGGATGGAGCCCTATATGGACTCGCCGCAGGATTACTTGCAAAAAGTGGAATTCCAGCTTTCCGGCTACAGATCCTTCACCGGTTACAAAGAAAAAATAAATACCACATGGGAAGAGATCGCAAGATCCTGTGCCGACGATGAGGACCTGGGGGGCGCGGTGAGGAAACCTTTGACTGTGCCGGCCGACCTGCAGGTAGCGGTCGCTGCTGCTTCCACAGAGGAAGCAAAGATCGTTGCAGTATACGATCATATTGTAAAGAATTATACCTGGAACCAGCTGCATTCCAAGTACGCTACACAATCGCTGAAAAAAGTGGTGGAAAGCAAGCTAGGTACTTCGGGGGAGTTGAACCTTGTACTGGTGAATTACCTGCAGTCATTTGGCATAGAAGCGTTGCCACTGTTGGCAGCTGACAGAAAATATGGCCGCGTATTGCCGCAAAACCCGCTGCTCGACCGCTTCAACAAAACAGCCGTCTATGTGCATACCGCGGCGGGCATTCTCATCCTCGATGCTTCAGACGCGTCCTGTCCTCCGGGCCTGACGCCACCATCATTGCTGAACACATTCGCTTTGCCGGTAAAAAGGGACAACAGTACGCTGGTGGAGATTAAAAGCACGAAAGCGTCCTTCCAGTCCCATATCAGGATCAACGCCACGCTCGACAGTCTTGGGAACCTATCGGGCCGCGCCGTGATCACCAGTGATGAATACGCCAGGAAAACGCAATCGGAAGCCATTAAAGAGAATAAGCAAAGCTATATTACAGGTAAACTGGAATCGCCCTATGAGGGCGTGAAGATCGACAGTTTTCTTTTTGTGATGCCGCAAAACCATCATGATTCGCTTGTGCAACACCTGGTCTTCCACAAGGAAACCAACCTGGATGGCGGCTACCTCCTGTTGCAGTACAATCTTTTCACCGGTTTATCCAAGTCGCCGTTCAAGGCCAAAGAAAGATTCACCAATGTGAATTTCGGTTACCCCTATAAGATAGTCCTTGAAGAGAGGATCAGGGTACCGCCAAGCGCCGTCATCGAGTCTCTACCCCAGAATAAGACCGTTAAGAATTACGAAGGTGATATTTCTGTTACAAGAATGATCAGCAAAAAAGGAAATGAGCTGGTCATCCGCATGGAGTTTAACCAGTTGGTGACGCATGTGAGCGCCGCGGACTACCCGGACCTCAGGCTCATCTACAACAAGATCGTAGACATGCTCAATGAACCGATAGCAGTAAAGTTCTCTCATTGACAGGGCCGTCAATCGTGAGTCGTCAATCGTGAATCGTCAATCGTGAATGGTGAATGGTGAATGGTGAATGGGTTCCGATATTACACCGTAACAAAGATTGCAGTACATGAGCAGTTCAGTGCTCTGGTTTTTCTTTCTTTATGATCTTCATTTTTGAATTATTATACCGCCACCGCCTGTTCAGGGATAACCCTGTGAGTGGGTTCATAGTACTCGCGCTGGTGATCCTGATCGGCAGTATTTTTTTTGAAAAGGTGCCCAAAGAAATCACCGATCCCAAAGGACTGAATGAATCCATTGATTCAGAAAAATAAACGCAGGTTGACAGATGTGTACCAGATACACATTTCTTAGCCTGATTTTTTGTTTCTTTATGAACTGGAACCGTTTGTAAACCAAAACCAAACTATATGAATCCAATTGTAAGAAATGTGCTGGCCGTTCTTGCCGGACTGGTAGTAGGCAGCCTAGTGAACGGCGCACTCATCATGGCCAGCGCCTCCATCATTCCTCCACCGGAAGGCGCTGATCTTACCAGCGCTGAGGGCCTGAAAAATTCCATGCATCTCATGGAGACAAAACATTTCATCATGCCTTTCCTGGCTCATGCCCTTGGGACCTTTGCAGGGGCGTATGTTGCTGCACGCATTGCTGCCCATCACAAGATAAAACTGGCCTTGCTGATCGGTCTGCTTTTTTTCATTGGCGGATTGATCAATGTCTTCATGCTTCCTTCGCCCATCTGGTTCACCGTGCTCGACCTGGTTGCCGCTTACCTGCCTATGGCCTGGCTGGGTGGAAGACTGGCTGGCGGAGATCACGAGCGGAAGGTATCAGTAGTTTGATCACTAAGGAATAAGTCTTGAAACTCCGGCATGCCGGAGTTTTTTTGTCTCTAGCCATCCAAAACAAAAAAGCCTCACATTTCTGTGAAGCTTCTTAGTGGAGAATATCCCGCCTGAGGCGGGACGACCTCTTGCATGCTATCCAGCCCTCTTGTCGTTCAAAACAAAAAAGCCTCACATTTCTGCGAAGCTTCTTAGTGGAGAATATCGGAGTCGAACCGACGACCTCTTGCATGCCATGCAAGCGCTCTAGCCAGCTGAGCTAATTCCCCGGGGGTGCAAAAATAAGCCTTCGTGGTATAATAATTTCAATAAATCCTCTTAAAAATTTACCATGCAGAAAGGCCAGAAAGCCAGAAAGGTAAGAAAGCCCCAGAGCCAGCGGATGCCGGGTATTGAAGAGAAAATGAAGCCACATCCTGTGGATATTAAAGGGGAGCCTATTAAGAAACTGAAAGGCAAAGTAGCGCTGATCACGGGTGGCGACAGCGGCATCGGCCGGGCAGTGGCCATGCTTTTTGCGCGCGAAGGGGCCGACGTGGCGATCTCCTACCTGCCGGTGGAGCAAAGGGATGCCGATGAAGTAAAGCGTGTAGTAGAAGAAGAGTTTGGCCAAAAATGTCTTTTATTGCCAGGCAACATCCGCAGGGAGCGCTATTGCCAAAGCCTGGTGAATCAAACCGTAAAAAAACTGGGCAGGCTGGACATCCTGGTGAACAATGCGGCTACACAAAAAGAGCAGAAAAGCCTGGAGAAGATCAGTACCGACCAGCTATACGAAACCTTTGAGACCAATATTTTTCCTATGTTCTGGGTAACCAAGGCTGCATTGCCCCACCTGAAAA
The DNA here is from genome assembly GCA_036676905.1 of Chitinophagaceae bacterium. Taxonomy (GTDB): domain Bacteria; phylum Bacteroidota; class Bacteroidia; order Chitinophagales; family Chitinophagaceae; genus Flavisolibacter. The sequence continues at coordinate 258,168 of JAKFCE010000007.1, read as the reverse complement.
AAGGAAGCTGTATCATCAATACAACATCTGTTACGGCTTACAGGGGGAGCGCAGAATTGCTCGACTACTCCACTACCAAAGGCGCCATTGTCACATTCACCCGGAGCCTGGCGCAATCTCTTGCCAAGAAAGGTATACGTGTGAATGCCGTCGCCCCCGGACCCATTTGGACCCCTTTGATCGTGGGTAGCTTCAAAGGAAAAAAAGTAGCGCAGTTCGGATCAGATGTCCCGTTGGGAAGGGCCGGCCAGCCGGCAGAAGTTGCACCCTGTTATTTATTTCTTGCCAGCGAGGACGGATCTTATTTTAACGGACAGGTGCTCCATCCCAATGGCGGGGAGATCGTAAATGGATAAGGCATCCAATTTGGGCACTAATTATTTTTGCAGAAAACTGGTCAACATGAAGAAAATTCTCCTGCTCATTGTAGCAGCCGCTATATGCGGACTGGCCCTGTTCGTTTTTCTTTTTTACGTGACCAATCTCACCAGGACTGAAGCTTTGAACGTATCACTTGCTGGTGCACTGGCAGGCCTGGCAGTTGAACTGGCCGCAGTCTATATTGCGGCCATCTCCCGCCGGAGAGGACGAGGATAAAGCAAACGACGGTTGTTCTCCCTCCATTTTTTACCATTTATCGATCATATCTCCCAGATCACTTACGCCAAGGGTGAACCAGATGATGACCAGGCCGAGGATGATCTTCACCAGCAAAGGGACAGAAAATCCAAGCCTGCTCTTTAAATAACTATTCACGGGCGGCAAGAAAAGCAAGGAAAGCAGGAGGAAAACAAAACCCGGCACCGGGTGCACCAGCAGTAAGTTCGCAAGTCCTATGGCAAAGACGATGATACCGAGTACCCAGCTGATGACCTCATCCCTTCTCATTGATTGTTCCATATTAATTCACTTTAAAGCTTGAAAGCATCATATCTACCTTGTCGGATAGTTCACCCACCCCCAGGGAGGCCCAGAGGATGAAGATCGCCAGCAGCACCAGGGCCCAGGCAGGCACAGCAAAGCCTGTGCTCTTCCTGACCAGGCCGCGCACAGGCGGATAAAACAGGAAGGAAAGGAGAACGATGAAGAGGCCAAAGCCGGGGTCGTTGCCCCAGAAGGTATTTACCAGGCCAATGGCCATAAAAAGAAGACCAAAGAGCGAGCTGATGATGTCTCCTGCGAGTGATCTTGCATGTGTTGCTTCCATTTTATTTACTTTTTTGCAGGCGCTTCCATTTAAAAAGCACTTTGAACTACAAAGTAAATAGAAAATTCCTTGCCTACCAAATTTTGCCTGACAAAACCTGGCAGTGGTGAACTCGATCCCGCCAGCGGTGGTATGAAGGGATGACTGGCTAATTGGATTCGGCTAACCGGTAGAGCAGATCTTCGGCTTCGTCCCAGTCGGATCTCCTGACATACATGGTAATGGACCTGGTACTGCCCGAGCGCTGGGCAGAATAATTACCATTTATATAGGTCCTGAAAGAAAGAGGCTGATCGAAATACAAGATAACGGCATCTAAAGCGGAGGTCGAACGCGTATTGCTGTACAGAGACACACTCAGCAAATCGCTCCAGGGAATATAACTGAACTCCTGCCTGACAACCTGGGTGGAGTCGCCCTCCCTCCTATCCAGCCGGAATTGGCTGGAGAGTGCCTGGTCGACCACATGAATAGGCTCACCCAGCTTTTTCCTGAGAGAGCGGCCTTCGGCATTATTCAGCAGGGTATTCAATCTGGACAGGTGGTCGGTGCGGGTCTCCTTTTTTGCCACCGTAGCCCGCTGATCAAAGTTGATCCAGTCGGAGACCCAAAAATTGCCGCCCGGCTGCGGATTATACTCCACCAGCAAAAAACTGACGGAATAACTACCTGCAGGGATCTCCTGCGTCCATGAAACCGGGTAAGCCAAATTATACAAATACCAGCCTCCGTTCAACTGGCCAAGCGTGATCTCAGAAAGCTTAAAACCATTTTGTACGGCTCCGGTATAAGGTGAAGAGAACAACCATACCTGGACGTATAAAGTGCCACTTTTTCCGCCGTTGCGATAATTATCTATCCTTCCGACCTTAATGTTACCTGAGCTGTTGCTAAAATCGAGGCTGAATTCATTCCAACCCGTGAACCGGATATCGCCTCTTTGGGCAGCCGAAAACTGAACGGCCCCTGCAAAAACTATAAGTAGTAGTAGTCTTTTCATTCCCCTAATTTATTACCCTAAAAATAATTTTAAAGCATCAGGGAAAAAAATAGCTCGCCTTCTTTTGCGGTTATGGGTAGCCGTGTCAGATCGCGGGTTTCATGTTGAGCAGGTCGATCATGAGGTTGAAGGCATCCATGGACGCTGGGTTATTCAATTTAAGCGGCTTCACAATGTATCCTGAAATTCCCAATGCATTTGCTGCCCGCTTATCGGCCGCCTCGGAAGCAGTAGAAAGAATGAAGCATTTCAGTCCTCTCCATTTCTCATTGCCGCGGATCATGGTAAGAAATTCAAGGCCGTTCATCTTGGGCATATTCAGGTCAATGAGCACCACATCCGGCAATACGCCCTGGGGCAGGGATCTTTTCCCCTCAAGAATGTCCAGGCCTTCTTCGCCATTCCGGGCCACATGCAGCTGGTAAATGATCCCCAGCTTATCCAGCGACCGGCCGATGTCGATCACATCAAGGTCATCGTCCTCCACCAATAAAATATGCACTAAACGGTTCGTGGTCATAATAGTTAAGCTTAGGTGATAGTCGGGGTTTTAAAAAAGTGATGCTCCACAGCGGGAGCATCACCCATCTTAACAACCATTCAAAAAACAACAGTAAATATGAACTTGAGATCATTTGCTTCCCTCTGCGGAAGCCAATCTATCCTGTAGCACACCGATATATTTTTTTGCCGCCGTATTAGCGGGGTCCTGCTCCAGCAACTTTTCGAAGTAGCTGATCGCCGCCGCGTAGTTGCTGTTCACATTCGTTTCATAAGCCGCGAGGTAAGCATAGGCCTCTATCAGCCAGGTCTTATTGGCCTCTTCTTTTCCGGAAGTAAGTACTTCCAAAAGCTTCACGTAATGAGGCACTGCCTTCCCATCTTTCATTTCCTTATCTATCGCAGCATTGCTCTTGGCGCGCCAGTAGTAGCCAAATCCCTGCTCTGGATACTTCTCTACATAGAGCCCAAACACCGAATCTGCGGATGCATAATTACCTCCACGGAAATGGGCCAGTCCCCAATTGAACAGGTCGACATTGGTGGCCTTAGGACTGGACGCATAATAAGCACCCAGCCATTTGGCTTCCGCCGGGTAGTCCTGTACCGACTTGGCCAGCTGCGCTATCTTTTTGTAAGCAGCCTGCTTCTTCTCACCTTTCTCCATGTGCGCCAGCATTTTTTCCATGTAGAGCATGGCCGAGTCAGGGGCATCGCTGGCGATCAGCAGGCCCGCCATCGTCTCATAATCTTTTTCCACGAAATTGGAATCTGCCTCCATTTGAAAATATTGTTTCATGTGGTTAAGGGCGGAAGCCGTGTCTCCAGTTCCCTGGTAACTGTAGGCAAGCAACTTATACAATCTTGGCTGGTCGCTGTTCCTGGCTAGCAGCGCGTAGGCCTTTTCAATGGCCTTGCCATACTCCTTGTTTAAATAGAGAAGATCGGTATAGGCATAAGCATTCTCTTCCTGGCTGCCCGCCAGCTGGGCATAGCGGTCGTAATAACCGATGGCCTTCGCAGGGTCAAGGGTGAAGTAGTGCGCATACATCTGGTATAATGCGGGGGCAAATAAGGGATCCTGCTGCAGGCTTTTTTCGAAATAAGCCAGATATAATTCAGGGTTCTTTTGGGTAACAAAGATGAGACCCAGCTGGTAATTAGCCTCCACGGAGTTAGGATCCGCTTCCAACGCGTCCTGGTAGGCCAGGTAAGCTTCCGAGCCCTTGTTCATCATGCGGTAGGCGTTTCCTTTTAGTATGTGCAGCTCCGCATTTCGCTTGTTTTTCTTGATAGCTTTTTCCAGCAGTTCTATCGCATAGGCATGATCGCCATGGCGGGTGGAGGCATGCGCCCGGGCAACCGCTGCCATCAGCGAAACATTCTTCCTGTTCTTACCATCTAGGGCCTGGCTAAACAGGGGAGCTGCTTCAGCAGCCCTTCCATTGGCCAGCAAAAGCTGTCCTTTGGCAACCAGGAATAAGGGATCCTCCGCCAGTGAAGGCGAAGCTTTTTGCATACTGTCCAAACCTTTGACTGGTTGTTCCTGGCCTATATACGACTGTGCAAGCCAGTACCAGCTGGCAGCGTCGAGTGCGTTGGATCTGAGCCTTTCATGCAGCAGGTCGGCGGCACGTTCGTGCTGGCCGCGCTGGATGAGGACAGATGGCTCCTGGTCCTGGGCCAGCAGCGCCAGGTTGGAGAGGATGAGTAAGCTTGTAAAAAGGGTTTTCATGGTTCGTATCATAGCTGCAAATTACCCGTAGCTGCTAAAGCATGAATTAAGGTGAGATTAGAATACCATTAGAACTGCAGAACCTACTTCGCTGCCGCAGGCGCCAATAGTTGTAATTTTCATGAAGAATATGGAAGACAGGAAGATACTGATCGTAGAAGACGAGCGAAAGATCGCCGATACGCTGAAACTAGGACTCACGGAAAACGGTTACCAGGTAGAAGTAGCCTACGATGGCAACCTGGGCTACCGCGTGTTTTCTTCACAACCTTTTAACCTGGTGATCCTCGACATCAACCTCCCTGGCCTGAATGGCTATGAGCTTTGCAAAAAGATCAGGAGTGATAACAACCATGTGCCCATCATCATGCTCACTGCACTCAGCCAGCTGAGCGACAAGGTGGAAGGGTACGACAGCGGGGCCGACGACTACATCATTAAGCCATTTGAGTTCAAGGAACTGCTGCTAAAGATCAGGGCGCTGCTAAAGCGCACCATGCAGCAGCACCTGCCAGTAGGCACGTTGCTAAAAGCCGATGACCTGGAAATGAACCTGGACAGCAAAGAAGTGACGAGGGAAGGGAAAAAGATCAACCTCACGGCCAAAGAATTCCAGCTGCTGGAATACCTGCTGCGAAATAAGAACCGGGTGGTCTCCAGGGTAGATATCGCTATGAACGTCTGGGACATCGATTTCGATACCAATACCAACGTGATCGACGTGTACATCAGCTACCTGCGCAATAAAGTAGATAAGCCATTCGACAAAAAACTGATCCAGACTCATATTGGAATGGGATATATCTTAAAAGAACATTAAATGCCGGTAAGACTAAGAATCACCTTGCTTTTCACAGGACTGGTGTTCATCATCCTTTTACTGGTATGTGTTTCCGTTTACTATTTTTCCTACACTTCCAGGATAGAGAATATTAAAACCAGGCTGGCCAACAGGGCGCTCACTACAGGGAGACTACTCAGCCAGTCGGAAATATTCGACAAGGAATTGATTCGCAGGATAGATTCCAGTACCACCATTGCCCTGAAGAACAAAGTGGTGAAAGCCTACGATCACAACAACATGCAGGTGTATAGCTATGCCGACCAGCCCGGGGACACGCTGGAAGTGGATAAGGAGATATTGGATGATGCCCGCGTGTCGGGATCCATTTATTTCAGGAGGGGAAAGAAAGATGCGGTGGCCTATCATTACACCAATGAAAAAGCCAGGGTGGTCATGGTAACGGCAGGTGAGGATGTGGATGGGGAGGCAACGCTGGACCAGTTGTTCAGGATCCTGCTATTTAGTTTCATTGGCGGCATCATCGCCACCTTCATTGGCGGCTACCTGTTTTCCCGGCAGCTGCTGCGGCCTATCCGGAAGATCGCCTACGATGTATCGGAGATCTCGGCACGGAACCTTACAAAAAGGATCACTACAGGTAAGGCCAGGGACGAGTGGTATACCTTGTCTGCCACCATGAACGAATTGCTTGACCGCCTGCAGGAAAGCTTCGAATCGCAAACACGTTTCCTCGCCAATGCTTCGCATGAATTATCTACTCCCCTTACCGCTATTTCCAGCCAGCTGGAAATAGGGCTGCAGAGGGAAAGGAAGGCGGAGGAGTATCATATGATCCTGCAGTCGGTTTACCAGGACGTGAGACTGATGAACAGGCTGACCCAAACACTGCTTGAATTCGCCAAGGCAGCGGGCGGCAGCGGCGGGCTGGAGCTGGGCCGGGTGAGAATGGACGAAGTGGTGTTGCTTTTGCCGGCGGAAATGAGCAAAGTGAACAAGAACTACAAAGTGGAACTTGTGTTTGACAACCTCCCGGAGGAAGAGGATGCCCTGGTGGTATTCGGCAATGAGCCGCTGCTTTTCCTGGCCATCCGGAACATCGTGATCAATGCCTGTAAATATTCAAATGACCACCGGGCGGAGATCAGGCTAAGCAGCAGCCGGCAAACGGTAAGGATCATGGTCTGCGATCATGGGGTAGGTATTTCCGAAAAGGACCTGAAGAATATTTTTCAGCCCTTCTACCGCTCGGAAGCTACTTCCGCACAAAAAGGATTCGGGCTGGGCCTCTCCCTTTCTGAAAGGATCATCAGGTTGCATAACGGCAAGATAGAAGTGCAGTCAGAAGCAGGCAGGGGCTCCTGTTTTACTGTGGTGCTTCCTGCCTCTGCCTAGTTTTTTAATTCATTTTTAATCCGGCCTTCACTCCCATCTAACTTCTGTACTGCAACTTCATTTTTTATACCATCATGAAGATCCGCGGCACTGTTATATTTCTTTCCTTCCTGGTTTGCCTGGAAGCCTTTATAGCCATTGTATTGCTAAAGGAAAACCGCTCCTACCAGCGTACCAACCGTCAATTGATCATCCAGAACGACTCTATCCTCTCCGTGAACATGAAATTGTCAGAGACAACAACCCGTGACATGAAGCAGGCAAGCACCTACCGCAACAGCAGGTAATCATTTTCACTATTCAATCGTCACCAGGGGCCTCGTCACATGACCTATCCTCCGTAGCAGGGCGATCATCATGGCCGGCGTTGAAAGGTTGAATGCCGCATAAGAGGCTGAGGAGCCGATCTTGATGGTGTAGCAGCCCGGCTGCCCGTCGAGCACCTTGAATACGTCTTCATCGGTTTCGTCGTCGCCTGCAGCAAGGATAAAGTCGTATCCCTTTGAAAGCATTTTCCTTACGGGAATGCCTTTGTTGATCCCGTGCTTGCGCACCTCCAGCACTTTATTCCCCATCAGCACCTGCAGATCCAGGTTCCGGGTGAACTCGTTCACTTCCGTAAGCAACTCGGCGCAGCGAAGCTTGGCCTGGTCCTGGCTGGCATTCCTGAAGTGCCAGGCTACTGAATACTCTTTTTCTTCCACAAATGTGAGCGGACATCGCTTGGCATAGTTCTCCATGATCTGTCGAAGTTTTCCCTTCCATTCATAATGATGATGCGCGCGTGAGATCCAGCCTCCATCACTTAAGCGCACACGGGCACCATGCTCTGCGATGAGGTTGATCGCGAACCTTCCGAACCATTTATTCAGAAAGGCGGCATCCCTGCCGCTGATGATATAGATATCATTCCTGGTATCACTGCATAATTCTTCTACCAGGCGCATCAACTCAGGTCCCGGGGTCGCATCTTCCGGCCTCGGCGCAAATGGCACCAGGGTGCCATCATAGTCCAGGAGGAGCAATCTTTTCGAAGCGGCGCGGTATGCACTAACAATTTCCCTGCCCGAATATTCATCAAGAAAACTCACCTTGTAATTCTCCTGCCTTGCCTTGATAGCATCGAGCTGGTGCAGAAAATCGTTCGCCCAGGTGCGCACGTCGTAGCCGGCGATCCTTTGCTGCATGGCCTGCAGTCGCTGGCCCTGTTCTTCAGGCGACATTTCCAATCCCTCGCCAATGGCAGCAGCGATCTCGTTGATATCATTGGGGTTGATGGAAAGGGCTTCTGTCAGCTCCCGGGCGGCGCCAGCCATCTCGCTCAGCACCAGCACACCGCGATGGTCTTTCCGGCTGGATACAAATTCTTTAGCGATCAGGTTCATTCCATCCCGCAACGGTGTTACCAGTGCCAGGTGCGAGCAGGTGTACAGGGCAATGAGTTCCTCGAAAGAAATGGAATTATAGCGGTAGATCACGGGCTGCCAGTGAAGATTGCCGAGGCGGCTGTTGATACTGCTGATGGTTTCGTCGATCATTTTCTTCCGCTCCACGTATTTCCCTATCATGTCGCGCGAGGGAATGATAACGACGACCAAAACGACTTTCTCCCTGTACTCAGGATTTTTCTGCAGGAATAACTCATATCCCGCGAGACGGTTATAGATTCCTTTGGTATAATCCAACCGGTCGATAGAGAACATGATCTTCTTATCTTGAAACTCGCTTTGGATGATTTTCCTTCTCTCTGCTACTTCTGGAAGTTCGTAACCGCTATGAAATTTCTCATAGTCGATGCTGATGGGAAATACGTCCACTTTTACCAGCCGGTCATTATACTGTACAGTATGCAGGTGATTATCGAGACCCAATATGGACTGCACGCTTTGCAGGAAGTGGGCTGCATAATCAATGGTGTGGAACCCAACCAGGTCGGCACCCAGCATGCCCTCCAGCAATTCCGTCTGCCAGGGCCGGGGAAGCAGGCGAAACAACTCGAATGAAGGGAAAGGAATGTGCAGAAAAAAACCGATCGTGAGTGCCGGCATCGCCTTCCGCAGCAGGCCTGCCAATGGCAGCAAATGATAGTCGTGTATCCAAACCGTGTCACCCGGGCGGAGATAATTTAACAGCGTTTCTGCGAATACCCAATTGATGGCTTTATACTGCTCATAGTGCTCGTCGTTGTACTCCACATAGGAGGGGAAGTAATGGAACAGGGGCCAAAGGGTGGAGTTGGAGAACCCATTATAGTACCCTTCATAGTCCTTCTGAGTAACAAAGGCCGGTATGTATTCATAATTAGTTTTCGGTAAGCGGTGTGCATGCTGCTGCCATACAGAAGGAGAGCAACCCGGACAACCGGCCCAAAAAACCTCGTCAAAATCAGATCTTTTCTTTCCACCGGCGTCGAGATAGCTGTCAATAGCGGAAACCAGTCCGCCTGAACAAGGCTGCGCCCCATTTTCCTCTGACACCGTCACCGGCAACCTGTTCGCTACAATGATCAACCTGCTTTTTTCCATCCGCTTATTTTGGATGAAATTATTGCCCCCATAAAAGGCCGTGATTAGAATAGAATTAGAAAGCAATTAGAATGCATCCCTGGCAAAATGAATAGTACCCTGCGGAATAAAAATCAATGGCCGGAAACTATCCAGTTGACTGCCGCCTGTACGATCCTGTCGGCTAACTTGTCCAGGTCGCCGGTCACCATTACTTCGAAACGGGTCTCCACCTTTCCATTTCTTTTTAGGTTAACAATTACAGTCACCTGGTCTCCAGTTACCGTATAGCGTCCAACCATCGTCCAGGCCAAAGAAGACTGCGACTGTGGGGCATAGATGATCTTATCGTCCCCGTCACGTGAAGAAATTCCTGAAAGTACACGATTCACCTTCTGTGAAATACCAAGATCATCATCCATTACCGAAGGGTCATTGTTTTGCAAACTGCTCGCAGCAAACAAGGGCTTCTCCACCGCCAGCCTGATAGACGAGATCACCTCGTCATCCACGATGCCAATCTGGAAACTAGTGGTGGTGATCATTTGCGGATCCTGGCTTAAATTATTTTCCCTGATGATCTTTCCTGCAGTTTCAATGGATGAATTGAACCAGTCTGAAACATTCACGTATTTATTGTCATAAAGTATGCGGGGGTCTTCCTTCAATACTTTGAGTAGAGAATAGGTAAGCAGGCCTTGCGAGTACTTACCAAATTCGTAAGCCTTTTGATCACTCGCTGAGGCCGACAGCACATACAAACCCGACTTTTCATTCAATTTATCGATCTGCTTTAACTGTTGCACTCGATCGTCATTCCGGGCAGCAAAATATTCCTGGTCACCTGTACCCAGTTTCACCATTTGATTGATTGCTGCACCACTGTTGCATGCGTCGAGCACAAGGATCCGCTTTTGCGCCTTGATGTTATCCGGCTTCATCCACTCCATCATCTCTGCTGAACTGATGCCTACGTCCACGATATCCCTGGGATTGATCGTGGCCTTGGTGGCTTCCCGGGTGAGGAAATAAAACTGTCTCTGTTCACCTTCCACTACTCCATGGCCCGCGAAGAAAACCAATAAAATATCGTTGGGCGAAGCCTTCGTTCCAATATCTGCAAAAGCCTTTGCGATCTGCTTTTTCTCCGGGTATGCGGTCCTCTCACCGGAAGAGTCGAACCGGTATATAAATACGTTCTCTTTACCCAGCAATTTTGACGAACTGGACTTTACCGCTGAAGCCAGGTCGCCGGCATCTTTTCCTGCAAATTTCAGGTCAAGCGCATCATCATTGTAATCATTCACACCAATAAACACGGCATACAGTTTCGGGATAGCTTTGAACTGCTTCCGGCTGCTGTTCACCTCGGACTCTCCCCGCGAGGAAACGGAATTATCGGCAATGAAAGACTTCAGCGTGACAATATTATCCTGCCCGTCCACAAAGAAACTGCTGACGGCAGTAGCCGGCAGACGCAACTCATAAAATCCTTCCTTTTTCAAAAGTTGGTCGGACGAGAAAGACTTCGTTTCAATGCCATTCACATATAAGACAGTTTGCCCAAGCCCGCCGCTTCCCGGAACGATCTTGTACCGGTAATAACCCACATCATCAATTTGCTCGATCACAGGTGTCAGCCCGCAAATCTGCAGTTCAGAGATCTTTGTTGTTGTGATCACTTCCTTTTGATTCATCCTGCCTGCCAGCTGAGGCACCCAAAGTTTGTCCTTAAATTGCTGCAGGGTGATCAGCTCGTCGCCGCAAGTGATCAGCACTTTCTTCCTTGCTTCCGCCGTTCCGTCGAATCTGCCAAATTCGTCGTGTATCAAGTAATCGGTCGTATCAAGCTGGAGAAGTGAATAGATCCGTCTCCCGGTTTCCAGATCGAAAAAGTCTACTACTTCTACATTGGTAGCCATCAGACGTTTTCCGGCAAAATCAACGTCCGCTTCGAAGCTGAATATACCCGGACCAAGTTCAATGGTTCGCATGCAATTCCCTGTATGCGGATCCCAAACCTTTACAATGCGGTCCTTTCCTATCGACACCAGTGAACTGTCACCGGCAAGTGTTGTGATGATCTGGTCTTTATGACCGGTCATGGTTGATACGGGAGCGCCCGTGTGCATATCCCAGCTTTTAATTTCACCTTCATACAAAGTCACCACCAATCCCAACTCCTCGTATACTTCGGCTTCACCATTGGGGATCGCGTAAAGTAAACGGCGCGCAGAGGCATCCCAAACGAAAGAACTATCCACGGTGGTTAGCAGGATCTTTTTGTCCTTGTCAAAAAAACTGGCTGATGCAATCTCCGCTACTGAACTAATGGAAAGCAGAGGCTCGCGGGAAATAATATCTATCATCTGCAACTCCAATATATCTACCGGCAGAAGCAAATGTTTACCGTTCGCAGAAAGAGAAGTTCTGAATGCGGAGTTTTCGGTAGAATGAAACCTTGCTGTGTCGCCCGATTCATTGTCCTGCACGATCACGTCTGATCCGGCATGCCAGACCACAAACCTCCCATCGTCGGAGATCTGGGTAAATACATACTCCTCTGGTCGTTGCTGGCCAAAACGGCGCTGGCCCGTCTGCGCATCCCAACTGGCAACGGAAGAATGAATGGTGGATTCCCCCAAAATGGTACTACCATCCTTACTAAACCGAAGAGAATGATGATGCGAGCCGGCAAGCATCCCTATTTTCTTCATGGTGGTCGCATCCCAAAGCATTGAATTACCAGAAAACGGACCTGTGATCAGCAGCTTACCGTTAGGTGAATATGTCACCCTGTCCGTATAATATACTACGCCATCGAGCTGCCGCCTGGTCTGCCCCGTGGCCAGGTCCAATAACACGGGCGTACGGTTGATGATGGTGGCAATTTCTTTTTTATCGGGAGAGAGGGCCCCGGCAGTCTCATACGTACCATTGTCAAATCTGTGTATTGTTTTCTCGGAGGCATGCTCCCAGATCCTTACAGTTGAATCCGATGAACGCGTGACCACCCAGCGCTCATCTTCCGAAAATTCTGCCGACCAAACATCATCCCGGTGGCCCTCCAGGCTTGCTATCAGCCGCTTTGTTGAAAGTTGCCAAATCCTCACCGTAGTATCTTCAGAGCAGGTGCTTAACAATTCACCTGATCGGGAAAAAGATGCCGACCATATCTTTCCTCTTGGGCCGGACAAAGAATCCAATTTGCCTGTACCGGTATCAAGCAGATAAAGGGAATAACTTTCAGAAGGGAAAACCACCAACCGGTTGTTGGGCGAGAAAGCGGTGAACTCTGGGTAAATGGACAGTCCACCTCCCGATGCAAGCATCTCTCCCTTTGTGGTTTCAAATAATTTCCATTCACTATCCGAAGTGACCACAAACAACTTTTTGCCGTCCGGTGAAAAGCTGGCCCGTTCATAATCGTTCACATCTATTTTCACATTTGTAGCCGACCCATCCCGGGTGTCCACCCGCGTGACCGATCCTCCCTCAAATGATAACAAATACCGGCTGTCATTACTAAATGATGTGTTTCTGCCAAGTTCAGCTGAAGAATAAATGAGCCTTCCATCGAGAGCGCTCCACAAATAGCTTTCGGTCCCCCAGGGCCTGCAGGTGGAATAAACCAGGCGGCTGTCGGGTGAAAAAAAAGTCTCGCCTATCATGCTGTTGGAACCCTTCAAATCCAACAGTAACATGCCCGAGTAGCGGTCCCAGATCTTGATCACTCCAAACTTGGCAGCGGTCAATACTTTCTTCCCATTGTGGCTGTATTGAAAAGTGGTTACCGGGTAGACATGACCCATAGGCAGGATCAACTTCGGCTGCTGACCGCTTACAGCATCGAGCAAAAAGATCAGGAAGATCAGGGCAAGCAAAGCCTTTTTCATGCATTAGTATTGGTGCTTAAATATAAAATATTACACACTTGCACAGGCTGGATAATGGAACCTTAACAATTCCAAAAGCACTAAGTTGGTATACTAGCTGGCTTTCAGCCTGTTATGATTTAGCTGTGTTGGTTTATTTTCGTTCCATGAAAGCCGCATCAGTACAGGAGATCAGGCAGGAACTGAAAGAAAAAAGCAAGGACGAGCTGATCGCCATTTGTCAAAGGCTGGCCAGGTTTAAAAAAGAAAACAAGGAGCTGCTCGACTACCTGCTGTTCAACAGCCACGACGAAGACCAATATATCCGTGAAGTGAAGGAAGAGATCGATGAGGGTTTCCAATCGTTGAATACATCCAGCACTTTCCTGGCCAAGAAAACACTGCGGAAAATGCTAAGGATATCCAACAAGTACATCCGCTACACGGGCAGCAAAACAGCCGAGGCGGAGATCTTGATGCATTACCTGAAGCGCTTTACTGCCATTGATCTCCCCTGGAAGAAAACCAAGGTGCTGAAAAACATCTATTTGGCCCAGGTGAAGAAGATCAACCAGGCCATAGAGACCATGCATGAGGAAGTGCAATATGATTACAGGAGGGAGCTGGAAAAGATCCTGGTTGTTGAGTGATCGTCAATCGTCAATCGTGAATGGTAAATGGGCAATAATCTACGGTAAAAGTCAAAGGATCTTAGATCGACAGATTGCAAGATCGTCTGACTGCCTGGTGCCTTTGCGGCTTAGCGTCTAAATCATTGAGCGACCGAAATATAAATGCCCGCATCGCTCTCCATTGAAATTGGCCACTTCGGGCAGAAAGCCCCATTGAGCGAAATCGAATTTTTGCAGCAAGGCTATGCTGGGCAGATTCCTCTCCAGTACGATAGCGATCAGGTGCTCCACACCGAGGCCGCCGGCCAGCCTGATCGCATGTGAAAGCATGAGGGAGCCAATCCCTTTTCTCTGCTGCCGGCAGTTTACATAATAGCTGATCTCCCGGACACCTGACAGCGCGGCGCGGCCTTCGCGGTAGGCGGTCAGCGAATACCAGCCTACAACGCTGTCCTGATCCACCACCACGAAAATGGGATGCTGATCATCGTGCTTCATAAACCACTCCTGCTTTTCTTCTACGGTGTAAGGAGTCAGATCGGCCGTAACGAATGATTTTTGGATAGCCTCGTTGTAAATATCAACGATAGCCGGAAGGTGGATCTGTTGTGCCCGCTCGATGTTCATGGCCTTTTGTTCTTGTTTTCTTTGAGCCAGCGCCTGAACGTCCATATTTTTTTGCCCGCAAAATAAATGAGCGTGGCACCGAGCAGGCAGACGAAAAAATACCGGACCTGCGAAGCTGCACCCGTATTTGAAAAATAACGATAGAGCCCGTAAATGAAAAGAAGGGATCCAGCAGTAAAAGGAATGATCAGGCTGATCCAGGTTCGTGTGATCTGATTCTTATCCATGACAGGGATTTTGTTGGATTTCAATGATTACTGGATTTTAGAAGGCACGCGCCTCTGCACCTGCATTAGGGCTATCCCTTCGTAGCCCCGAACTTCAACAAAATTCCGATTCCTATCAATGACTTCAGCTGCATCGCCGGGGATCTTTTTTCGGGACCAAACAATTTCACGTCGTCATCGTAGATCAGGTCCACATTCCAGGTAGCGGCAAATGCCTTTGAGAAATTCACCGACAGGATGTTGGTCATATAAAGGTCTATATTTTCCGGGTTGTGCCTATAATTTGAAAAAAGGTCGAGCCGGCTTTTGTAAGAAAGCACCTTGTTAAAGGTTTTCAGGAAGTTAGCACTGAGATAAGCTCCGAACTCAAATTTCGATTTTTCGCCGGGATCAACTCCATAGAAGCCCTTTGCAGAAAGACTATCGTCTCTTACGATCGTCCACCTGGCCGTAGCGGGAGAAATATAAACAGAAAAACTCTGGCTGGGTTTGTGGTCGAAACCCAAACCAGCCAAAACATAGGCGGGGGACATAAATGCGGAAGAAAGCGAGCGTGACGAATCTGTATAAGAATAGCCATTAAAAAGCTGGGAGCGGAAATTGAACACAGTGGCCACATTCCATTTGCTCGAGATGCCATAACCGTATTTGGAAAAAAGGTCTATCCTGTCGTCGTTCTTTCTTGAACCCAGGCTGGTAGTGCGCACTACGCCGTAATTGAAATCGAAAGTGTTGTCCCAAGACGACCTGCCTTCTTTATAGAAAGCAAACAGGCTGACCAGGTTGTTGAGTGAAAGTGAGAACTCATCACCTCCCGCAGCCCAGTTGCTCAGGCTGCCCTGTGAGATATTCACGTTGAAGATACCGCCACGACGCCAGGCATCCGGCAAGGTATCGGCAGGAGCCTTTTTTATGTCACGAGTAGACTCGGACTTGAGTTCAGAAACTGTTTTGTCCTGCGCGCCAAGCTGTAAAAAAAGGAAGACAAATAGCGATAGTAGAGTTGGTCTCATATGGTTAATTGAATTTAAAGATAACGCTCAGCGCTGAGGATGAAACTCCTTACTAGCTCATCCATATAAATCAGCACCTGTTTGAATTTGGTGTATTAACAACACATTAAATATATGTTTTTAGTACATTTACGTTATCAGTTAAACAGACCCGTCTAACCTAATGTACCAGGAATTATGGAGTCATGATCTGGACTCCCTCAAGAAAATGTTTGTCAGTGAATCAAGAGAACTGACAGAAGCTTTGCTCCAGGGCGCCGATTGGGAAGAAGTGGAAGATAAGAGAAGGCTGGTGACACAATTGTCACTGGTGATAGACCGGAAATCAGAAGGCATCAACTTTAATCCCGCCGAAAATAGCATTCGATAACAAACTCGTTAAGTCCCACTGAGAGCGGGCTTTTTTTTATTTACAGCCCCGCCATCTCGAAGGGCTGCACTTGTTCGGCTGGAAAGAGGATGAGAAAACTAGCTCCTTTTTCAATTTCACCACGCGCAGTTACATGCGCATTATGGTTTTCTACCACCTTACGAACAATGGATAAGCCCACGCCTGTTCCTTTATATTCTGCATTGCCATGCAACCTGGTAAAAATATTGAAGATCCGGTCGGCCTCGGCCTGGTTGAAACCTATACCATTGTCCCTCACCTCAATGAGATAATAATCCTTTTCTCTCTCCTGCTCCGACAGCCTCCAACCCGTGTCGCTGCCTTTTACAGGCGTGCAGGATACGGAGATCTCCGGCGAAACACCCTCACGGGTATATTTCAACGCATTGCGTATGAGGTTCTGGAACATCTGGTGCAGTTGCTTTTGGTGGCCCTTTACTTTGCAAAGCTTGTCCACCGAGATCCTTGCCTTCTTTTGCTCGATCTCCCTGCCCAACTCGTTCAACACCAGGTTTACCAGCTGGTTCACATCCACATCTTCAAACCTGCCCGGCGGAACACTTACCTGGGAATAGGTAAGCAGGTCGTCGATCAGGGAGCTCATTCTTCTTGTCGACGCTTCCAAGCGGCCGAAATAGTTTCTTTCTTCCTCTGATATTTTGCTGTTCAAAAGTTCAAGCAGCCTGGTGGAAAAGAACTGTATCTTCCTGATCGGCTCCTTCAGGTCATGCGAAGCGGCAAAAGCAAATTCCTCGAGGCTTTTATTGGTCCTCAAAAGTTCATCGTTGCTTTTCAACAATAACTCGTTCGACCTCGCCAGCTCGCGGGTCCTTTGCCTCACCACCTCTTCCACCTGCATTTTCGCCAGCACTTGTGGTGTTACATCTTCAATGATGCCGGATATGTTCGAAGGTCTGCCATTCTTATGCTGCACTTTGCCGATCGAGCGCAGGTAGATCCAGGAATGACTGCCAGGATGCAAGAGCCTGAAGGTAATATCGTGCTTACCTGAATTATTGCCGGCGATAGATGCCTCAAGCGCCTTCACTACCATTTCCCTGTCTTCATCATGAACCAGGGGCCAGGCCCTGGCCATGATCATCAGGGAAGAATCCAGTCCGAACCACTTGACGATCTGTGGCGAACAAATAGCGGTATCGGATTCGAGGTCGAGATCGAATACGCCCAGCTCGCTGATCTCTATTGCCAGCTCCAGGCTTTGCTTTTTCTCTGCAAGCTCTTTGCGGATGATTGATTCCTTGGTCACATCCTGCACAGTACCGTTGAAAAGATAAGGTTGGTTGTTCTCGTCATACCAAACCCTACCTTTTGCCTTTATCACTCTCTCCTCCTTTGTTTCCGGATGTACGATCGTGTATTCGATCTGGTAGCGTCCACCCGTGTGAAAATCCAGGGCCTGGTTTACTGCATCCTTTACTCTTTCCCTGTCGGCTTCATTCACCGTCTGGAAAAAGGACTCCACTGAAGCCCCTTCCCCTGGAAACCCAAACCAGTTATTCAACCTCTCATTGCCCGTGATCCTGTTGTTTACAAGATCATATTCCCAGGTGCCGAGCTCAGTGGCATCAATGGCAAACTGCAGCCTGTCCTTATGCTCTTCCAGCTGTTTCAGGTTGTTGACCTTTTCTGTGGTCTCGCTGCAGGTGACCAGGATGCCGCCGTGACGGCCTTCGTCATCCAGCACGGAGCTATAGCTGTAGGTCCAGTATACATCTTCAATCTTTCCATTGCGATAGATAGGAACCAGCTGGTCCTCGCGCCAGGTGGCTTCGCCTGTTTCCCTCACCTCCTGGATGAGTGGAAAGATGATGGGCCAGATCTCGGGCCAGCATTCCTTTCCTTTTTGTCCCAATGCATGAGGATGTTTTCCTTCGTTACCCAGGGAAGGACGATAGGCATCGTTATAAAACTGGATCATCTCAGGGCCCCACCAAAGGAACATAGGGAAGCGGGAACGTAGCAGGTTGCTCACAGTAGCCCGCAGGGAAAGACACCATTTGTCGGGACTGCCAACAGGCGTTTCAGACCAATTGAAAGCCCGGGTGAGCATGCCCATTTCTCCACCGCCCTGTAAAAAAGGGAAGTCCGTTTTTACTCGTCTTGTCAAGCTAAAGATTGTATTTACAATGTATGGAATTTATGCATCCCCAACAAGAAGGAACAATGTGTAGTGAGTACACATTGTTCACAATACACATGGAGGATACTTAATGAATTTTAATCCTCAAATTCCTGAATCCTTCCAATCCTCCCCAATCCCTGTTTAGATTGGCACTTTTTTCGTTTTTTCTCCGGCATGGACAAAGTGACGCTGCAGTTTCAAACGCCGCAGGACCTCTCAGGATTCAGGAAGGATGCCTGCGAGATCAAGGAGGTCAACATCCGTGAGCTGACCATGGTATGTGAATGCACCAAGCAGGAGGTAGCGAGGGCTATGAATTATTATGGCGCCACCGTGATCGAGGAGCATGGAGAAGTATAAGGGCCGGACCATACATAAAAAGGGTCCCTATAGAGGAACCCTGCACTCTCTTCCCTTCGCTGGCATTACCCAGTTCAGGTTCAATGGGTATATTCTCAGTCACCTGATGGGACACCCCTTGTGAGATATTATTAAACGTCCATAAATTATGCCGGATTGGAAGAGAAACCCTAGAGATTCTCTGCCTTTGCCAGCACTTTCTTCAGATCGATCCCCTTTCCCAGCACTCCCCTGAAAATATCACCCTCCGCTTTCAGCCTGTCGAAGATGTTTTGCATGGTGTAAGTGAGCGGCGTCAAACCTTTCCTGATCTCCTCCCAATGCAGAGGTGTGGATACAGGCACACCAGGCTTAGGCCGCAGTGAATAAGGCGCGGCGGCGGTTTGCGTATTCCTGTTCTGCAGGTAGTCGAGATAGATCTTGTTCTTCCTTTTCGCCGGACTTCTTTCCATGCTGGTAAAAGAAGGCAGCTCCTGGTGTACCAACGCGACGACTACTTCCGCGAGTTGCTTGCTTTGCTCGAAGCTGTATTTGGCTCCCAGCGGAATATAGATATGGATCCCTGTGGAGCCAGAGGTTTTTGCATAAGCCTCAGCACCCACCGCATCCAGGACTTTTTTTACTACCTGCGCACATTCGATCACTTTTTCGAAGCCTATGCCTTCCGGGTCAAGATCGATGAGGCACCAGTCGGGCTTGTCGGGATCCGCAGCCCTGGAGTGCCAGGGATGCATTTCTATGCAGCCAGCATTGGCCATATAGACCAGCGTAGCCTCATCGCGGCACACCAGGTAGTTGATGTATTCATCGGTAGATTCACTGAATGTGCGGTGGGTTTGTATCCAATCGGGGATCTTCCCCTGCGTATCCTTCTGATAAAAACTGGCGCCGTCGATACCATTGGGATGCCGGTGCATGGATTGCGGCCGATCCTTCATGTAAGGAAGCATATAAGGAGCAACGCGCAAATAGTAATTAATCATATCGATCTTCCGCACCTTTTCTTTCTTCCAGTAAAGCTTATCCAGGTTGGTCAGTTTTAGTTCCTGGCCGCCGATCTTCACATGCTGATCCTTTCCATTGGCGAGGTCCAATTGCAGGCCCGAGGTCTTCTCCAGCCTGGCGCTTTTCTGCTTTTTTGCCTTAGGCGCAGCAGCCGATCGCGCTGCCTGCTTGTTTTCTGCTGCTTGTTTTTGCAGGCTGATGTTGGTTGACCTTTCAATATGGACATCCTTCGGCGACTTATCTTTTCTAAGCCCCATGAAGATCGGGTGCCGGGCGATCCAGTCCTTGGTCCATTCTGTGAATTTGATCTCGCAAACCAGCTGCGGCTTCACCCAGGTTACCGGCATATTGGGCTTGGGGATCTTTTTGAAAGGACTTTTGGTAGTCTCCAGCTTCGCCAGTTTGGCATGTATCTCCGCCAGGCTTTTTTGATTGAATCCGCTGCCCGTATGCCCTACGTATACCAGCTCGTCGCCATCATAAACTCCCAGCAACAAGGCACCAAAGAACTGGCGGCTGTTGCGCGGACTGGTATAACCGCCGATCACCACTTCCTGTCTTTTATTGACCTTGATCTTCAGCCAGTCCCTACTTCTCTTATTCACCAGGTACCTGCTGTCAGCCGCCTTGGCCATGATCCCTTCGAGTCCCTGCTCCAATGCAAGTTCAAAAAACCGCTTCCCATCATGCACAATGTGATCACTATACCGCAAGACTGAATGCCCCGGGGGAATGGCGGCCTGGAGAATTCTCTTTCGCTCTGTAAGCGGCAGCATGGTCACATCATAGCCGTTGATCCACAGCAGGTCGAAAATGTAAAATTGCAGCTGGCCGTCCCGGGAGTTTTGCCAGTTCTGCAAGAGCTGAAAATCGGGAACACCCTTTTCATTGAAAGCCACGATCTCGCCATCAAATACAGCGGAAATTTCCATGTCCTGAAGAGCCTCCGCTACTTCGGGATAGCTGGCAGTAAAGGATAGGTTGTTGCGGGAAACCAGTTGCACATTTCCATCTGCCACATAGGCCAATGCGCGGTAGCCATCCCACTTGATCTCAAATACCCAATCCTCATTGTCGAATGGCTCCTCCGTGAGGGTAGCCAGCATGGGCTTTATATTTTTGAACATCGCCCGCTTGGCAATGTCGCCACCATAGCCGGCTAGTAATTTCGCCAGCTCAGGAGGTTTTTTTTTTGAAGCTTTCTTTACGGGCTTCTCTTTTTTTGCAGCAGCTGTCCTGGTGGCGCCGGTTTTTTTCGTTGCTGTTTTCTTTGCAGCGGCTTTTTTCGCTGCGGCTTTTTTTGCAGGCTGTTTTTTCACTTCAGGATGTTTTGCGCTGGTCCCGTTTTCTTTCGCTATCTGCGCGATGGTCTTACCTGATAACACAGACTTATCTTTTTTAGTAATATCTGTTTCCTTCGCAAACTCGTCGTTCGATTTCATCAGCAGCCAGGCATTATCCGAGGGGTCGCTTTTCAGCTTTTTTAAAGTATAGCGACCGTTGATCTTGCTTCCGTGCAGCCGGATCTTGAGCATGCCTTTTTTTAGTTGCTGCATAAAGCTTTTCTCCAGTTCCTTCTTTTTCATGGGCTCGCCGTCGTAGGCATCATAGGTGCCCTCATCCCAAACGATCACGGTGCCTGCACCATAATTCCCTTCGGGGATAATCCCTTCGAAATCGCGGTAATCGTAGGGATGGTCCTCCACCATCATGGCCAGTCTTTTATCCGCAGGATCCAGGGAAGGACCCTTGGGCACCGCCCAGCTCTTCAACACCCCATCCAGTTCCAGGCGGAAGTCGTAATGCAAATGCGAAGCGTCGTGTTTTTGTATAACGAAGCGGAGCACTGATTTCGACGACCTCTCCTTTCCTTCGGGTTCCGGGGTTTCGGAAAAGCGGCGTTTCTTTTTGTACAGTGACAAACTCATAGCATAAAAACGGAAAAACTTATGCCAGTGAAAGGGCTCCCCTCCTGAAAACAAGGAAGCAGTGTATGCGCCCTAAGCATCATAAACC
Organism: Chitinophagaceae bacterium; assembly: GCA_036676905.1. Lineage (GTDB taxonomy): Bacteria > Bacteroidota > Bacteroidia > Chitinophagales > Chitinophagaceae > Flavisolibacter. The sequence goes on along the minus strand of JAKFCE010000007.1, from coordinate 236,735 downwards.
ATGAAGAAATAAACAAGGGAAATAAAAAGCCCTCCATTCAAGGTGAAGGGAGGGCAAAAGGTGCATTGCCGCACCTTCTTCCTGATTACTGTATTCGTCTATGCTCTTTTCCGTTTTGTTGCCGGCTTGGTGCCCAGCGATGCCTTCAGCACATCCATCAGGTCCTTCACAGGCGCTGCGGATTTCTTTTCCGGTTCCGCGATGCGGATGGTCTTACCGGAAGCCTTGGCTTTGATGATCTTTTTCAGCTCGTTGATATAAGTATCCTTAAAGGCCTTAGGATCGAATTTTTCGGTCAGCTGCTCCACCAGCTTCTTTGCCAGCTGCAATTCTTTTTCAGAGATCCTTTCATTCTTGATCTCCACTTCAGGGGCTTCGCGGATCTCCTCCTGGTAGCGCATCTGCTCCAGCATGAGTACGTCCTTATATGATTTCACTGCGCAAACATGGGCGCGGTTCCGCAGCATGAATTCTGCGATGCCCAGGGTTTCTGTTTCTTCCAGTGCTTTCAAAAGCAAGCGATAGGATTTCTCGCCACCCTTGCCTGGTACCAGGTAGTAGGGCTTTTCGAAATAGATCGGATCTATTTCTTCCTGCTTAACGAATTGAACGATATCTATTGACCGTGACTTTTCCGGACTCGCTTTTTCAAAGTCCTCATCTTCTACGATCACGTATTTGCCTTTTGTATACTCATAGCCTTTTACAATATCCTTCCAGGCTACTTCTTTTTCAGTTTTTGTGTCTATGCGGGCATACCGGATGGGTGCAAGGTCTTTTTTCGACAACATGCGCAGGTCTATATCCTCGGCCTGTACGGCACTCACCAGCTTCACGGGTATGTTTACCAGTCCAAAACTTATGGTTCCACTCCAAATAGGCCGCATGTGTTCAGAATTTAAGAGGCAGGGAAATAGGTGTTGTGTCCAACAGGATTGCTGCCAAACCAGGCACTCACGGTGTGAACGGCCTGCTGCCACCAGCTGAGGCTCCCTTTAGGCTGCGTTTCGTAGTATTCAGCCTTCAGAACTTTTACTTTCACCAGTACCACTTCGTTGAACCAGCTAGCGTTGTTCAGATGATCGCCGAACATGTCGGCGAAAGTGTTCACGATCTCCGGATCGTTCACCACCCATCCTTTTCCACCTACCTGTAAGAAATAGTCAACGCCTTTTTTGAAGAAATCAAGTCGCACTGGGAATTCTGTTTCGAATTCCTGCAAGCTTTGCTTGGGCTTTTTCACAAAGAACCATACATAGCCATAGTCATCCATCTTGAGGTTGGAAATAATAGATGTTGGCAGTTTCAGAACGGAGTCGCTTAGATTAAAGAAGATGGCGCTCCCTATCTGTTCGATCTTTTCCTGCAAAAAACTCAGTTGTTGTTGATTGTTCGCTGGCATAGTCTGTTTTTTTAGTAATCTAGGGTCACCCTTATAATCCAAATTAGATACCAATTAAAATCACCCATAAAAACCTGAGGGTTTATACTCAGCAGTGGGTAAAATAATCTACAGGAGCCTTGTAAACAGGCTAACTCCATGGCATTATTTTTTGATATAATAATAGATAAGTAAAACAGTTTCAATCATTTTTTTAAACCCCAGATTTTATGGCAAAGAATACGAGAACAGGTACTGCATCACGCTCAGCCTCGCCGTCTAAAACTGCAAAAAGCAGGCGTTCCAACGGCACATTGGGAATGAAGGACGAGAAGACCCTACTGCATGAATTATTTGTAGATGAGCTGAAAGACATTTACTGGGCAGAAAAGCATCTGACCAAAGCCCTTCCTAAAATGGCCAAGGCAGCTACCTCAGAAGAACTGCGCAGCGCATTTGAAGAGCACCTGGTTGTAACAGAGGAGCAGATAGGCCGTTTAGAGGAAGTATTTGAGTTGCTGGACATGCCTGCCCGTGCAAAGAAGTGTGAGGCCATGGAAGGACTGGTAAAGGAGTCACAGAATGTGATAGAAGAAATGCCAAAGGGTACAGCAGCCCGTGACGCCGGTTTGATCATCAGCGCCCAAAAAGTAGAGCATTATGAGATCGCCGCTTATGGTAGCCTGGTTCAACTGGCCCGCACCATGGGACACCAGGAGATCGCAGAAATTCTTACTGAGACCCTGGAAGAGGAAAAGCAGACCGACCAGCTGCTCACAGAGCTGGCCGTTTCAGGTATCAATATCACAGCGGAGAACGAAGAAGCAGAGTAACTGAAATTCCCCGCTCCGGAAAAGTCAGGCCTTTTGGTCTGACTTTTTCTTTTGAACCTCAAAACTGAGCTATGCCCCAGGAAAAAAAACTAGTGGACCAACACATCAAAGACAAGCATAGGTTTTCCGCCTGGTTCCAGCGGATCGCTACTGCCATCACCCATGCTACCGGCTCTGCAAGCGCCTTCACCATTGCCTTGCTGGTGATCCTGGTTTGGGCAGCCACGGGTCCATTATTTGGATTTTCAGACACCTGGCAGCTGGTGATCAATACCGGCACCACCATTGTCACCTTTCTGATGGTATTTGTGATCCAGCAAACCCAAAACAAGGACTCACTTGCACTGCAGCTTAAACTCAATGAGTTGATCGCCAGCGAAGAAAGGGCAAGCAACAGGCTCATTGACATCGAAGACCTTTCGCAGGAGGAGCTGGAAGTGCTGAAGAAGTTCTATATCAAGCTGGCTGACCTTGCTGAGAAAGAAAAAGACCTTTTCAGTTCTCACTCGATCGACGAGGCCGAGGACCTCCACTCCCAGAAAATGAGGTCCACCCGGCGTAAAACGAAGACTGCATGAAATCTGAAGCAAGCCTTTCGCATAAGGAATATCTTAAGATCCATAAAGATTATACGAGGGCGGCCACTGTGGCGGACCTGTGTTATGTAACTGACCAAACACCCGGTATCGAAAGGATCCGCACAGCCAGGGGTTTCAGTTACCGGCTGGATGGCAAACCTCTTCGGAAAAAGGAGCAACTGGATAGGATCAAAAAGCTGGCAATACCACCGGCCTGGGAAAAGGTTTGGATCTCTGCAAAAATTAACGGGCATATACAAGCGACAGGCTACGACCTCCGGGGCAGGAAACAGTATCGATACCACCCTCTATGGCAGAAGCTAAGAAACGATACCAAATTTCACCGCCTTTACGAATTCGGAAAGTTATTGCCTTTGCTCCGGCTGAGACTCGAAGAGGATCTGAAGACGCAGGAACTCAACGAGCAGAAAGTACTGGCCACCGTCATCAGCCTGATGGAAAGGACCTATATCCGCGTGGGGAACAATGACTATGAAAAGATGTATGGCTCTTACGGCCTTACGACGCTGAAGGACAAGCACGTGGAGATCGATGGCGACCATCTTACATTCTCCTTCCAGGGCAAGAAGGGAATTTTCCACGACATCAAACTGAAAAATAAAAGGCTGGCAAAGGCGGTAAAAGCCTGCAGGGATATTCCTGGAAAAGAACTCTTCCAGTATTACGATGATCATGGAGGCCGCCGTTCCATAGATTCAGGCATGGTGAACAATTATATAAAAGAAGCCACCAGTGGAGACTATACGGCCAAGGATTTTCGCACCTGGGCCGGCACCCTCAACATCCTTCGGGCTTTCCAGGTGCTGGGGCCGGCGGCCACCGAGGCCGACTGCAAAAAAAATATCATCACGGCCATCGACGAGGTAAGTAAAAAGCTGGGCAACAGCCGCACCATCTGCCGGAAATATTATGTACATCCGGGCATCATCAAACTCTATGAAGACAACGAGCTCCAGAAATATTTCGAGGAGCTCGATTCTATAGAAAAGTCAGATCACCTTGCAGGACTGACCTCAGGTGAAAGAACACTGATGAAGATCCTTCGCCAACTCGTGTGATCAGCCAATTATTTCCTGGAACCTTTAGAGGCAGACTTTCTAGCCTGTTTCCTTCCGCTGCTCTTAGCGCCACCCCTGGATGCCGCTTTCTTAGCAGGGGCTCGTTTGGTCGCCGTCTTCCTGGCAGCACTTTTCTTTGTCGCGCTTTTCTTTGTCGCACTCTTCCTGGTGGCAGTCTTCTTAGTTGCCCCTTTTTTAGATGCAGTTTTCCTGGAAGCGCTTTTTTTTGTTGCGGCCTTTTTGGAAGTTCCTTTTTTCTGGGGAACCTTTTCACCCTTCTCGCGGGCTTCTGAAAGTCCAATCGCGATCGCCTGCTTCCTGGAGGTCACTTTTTTTCCGGAACCGGATCTCAGTTGGCCCCTCTTCATTTCATGCATATTCTCCTCCACTTTTTTTCCTGCGCCTTTGGAGTATTTAGCCATAAGATATGTTTAGGGAATGGGAGGTAAATCTTGTGCCAAGGACCTCCTGTTCTGCGCCGAAGAGCGCCAGTGACCTTGATGATGGTGGGCAGCCTTTTCTTCTCACCCTCGCGCCATATCGCATAGCCATCAGGATCCGAGCGATCCATCACAAAAAATTCGGGTACGATTTTTTAACTCTATCCAACAAACAATTTAATATGGAAAAGAATGAAAAAATAATTAGCATCCTGAACGACCTGGTTCGCATCAACCACGACCGTGTAGAGGGCTACGAGAAAGCCAATGAAGAGCTGAAAGACAGCGACGCTGATCTGCGCACCTTGTTCTCACGCTATATTGGAGAAAGCCGTAAATGTGCCGAAGAGTTGACCACGGAAGTTACCCGCCTGGGCGGAAATCCTGCAGAAGGCACAACCAACTCAGGTAAGATCTACCGCGTGTGGATGGATCTGAAAGCGGCGATCGCCGGTAAGGACAGGCAGACCATTCTGGAGAACTGCGAATTCGGAGAAGATGCCGCACAGAAGGCATACGACATGGCTTTGAATGCCGATATAGAACTGGAGCCTACGCTACGCGATCTGATTGTAAGGCAGAAAGCCGAATTGAAGACAGGACACGACGAAGTGAAGCGCCTGAGAGATATGCACAAGGCAACACATTAATTCAATCTGATATTTGAGATAATTTCTCCCACCAAGCCCCTTTATACGGGGCTTTTTGCTGTGGAATAAACTACTCATCAAAGAGAATTTTTCAAAAATCCACCCGGTTAGAAATTTCTGGCAAACTATTTTATTGTATTAGGAAGAGTAATACGGGCACTCCCCGGAAACAAGATCAGAGCGTACTAAACCCCGATTGATGAAATTGACAAGCTACCACACAGATCTCTGCATGCAAACCTGGCTGCAGTGCGAAACACTCTTATTCCAGTTGAAAGAACAGGATATTTCTTATTCAGGTCGTACCCGGCAGGTATTGAACGAATGTGCCACCATTTGTCTGGGCACCCTGGATGCTGCTGAAAGGCAAATGGAGGCTGTAAAAACCCTCGCCATTCTTTGTGTGGGTATCTGTGAGGAGTGTGCCGAGATCCTTGAACGCTATACTGACAACGTGTTCCAGCTCTGCGCCTCCACATGCCGCCATTGCGCTAATGCCTTCGCCCAAATAGCAAAACACTCCATTCACTGATCGGGAAGCTTCGGGCAAACCCTATTGCTCAAGCACGCCGGATAATGCCAAAAAGAAGGAAGATCACCGCCAGGATGATGAGGATGTGGATCATACCGCTGGCATCCCAGTAAAACACGCCCAGCAACCAGCCAACGATCATTAAAACTGCGATGATATAAAGGAGATTTCTCATGATTGCAAACTTAACCAATACCTGAAAAAACAGTGCCTTTTTTTAGGCGGGCCATGATTGGGCATAATAGTGGCATCTCTTTTACATCGGATGGGTATAACGGAATGAAAAGAGTCAGGACATTCGGCAGGGTATTGAAAGCAGCCGGACACGGTTTTTTAGACGATAATGCATTTAAGCTCGCGGCCTCGCTGAGTTATTATACCATTTTCGCTCTGGGCCCTATCATTATCATCATTATTTCACTGGCTGGTTTCTTTTTTGGCAAAGAAGCTGTTCAGGGCCGCCTCTACCTGCAAATGAACGGGCTGATCGGTACTTCCGCCGCCCTCCAGCTACAGGACATCATCAGCAATATTCAAAACTCGGAACTGACCACCGCGGGAGCCATCATTGGAGGTATCATCCTGTTCATTGGCGCCACCGGCGTTTTTACCGAGATCCAGGACTCTATCAACTATATCTGGTCTGTAAAAGCGAAACCCAAAAAGGAATGGGCCAAGTTTCTTTTGAACCGGCTTCTCTCCTTCTCGCTCATAATAGGACTGAGTTTCGTGCTGCTGGTCTCCCTCATCATCAATACCATCCTCGATGTGCTTAGCGAACGCCTGATCCGGCTTTTGTCAGACTACACCTATTACCTTTTTTACGCCATCAATTCCGTGATCGTCTTTGTGGTCATCACCTTCCTCTTCTCGGTGATCTTCAAAGTGCTTCCGGATGCCACCATCAAATGGAGGGACGCAACGATCGGCGCCATATTCACCGCCTTCCTTTTCCTGGCAGGCAAATTCCTGATCAACTACTACATCGGCCGCGCCAACCTCGGCATTACCTACGGCACAGCTGCCTCTGTCATCATCATCCTGGTCTGGGTTTATTATTCTTCCATCATCCTTTATTTTGGTGCGGAATTCACCAAGATGTATGCCCTGCAGGCTGGACATGGGATAAGGCCGAAGGACACAGCCGTGTTTATCATCAAAAAAGAGGCGATGGAGATCCCCAACTCCAGGCTGGAGACCTGAAAATTGCACGCAATGGCATAGATTTTTAGGTTCTAAAGTTGAACGGCTAAAGACTCAAGCATGGAAAAAGCAGATCTTAAGCGGACACATCACCCCAACTTCATCCTGGGACTCGTCAGCGTACTTGCACTCCTGTTAGGTGTTGTATTAAAGATGAACGGCTTTAGAGTAGGCGATTATGTATTGATCGGCACTGCCATTCTGGGAACAATACACTGGATATGGAGCATCATCGACGTCATTGGTCACCAGAACATCAGGTCCCAGAGCAAAGTATTCTGGGTCATCATGGTGGTGGTGCTGCCTATGATCGGGGGCATGCTCTATTATTCTTTCAGCCGTACATTCCGCATGTGATCAGGCAGAGGGGAAAGTGATCTTAAAGGTGGTACCCGCATTCACTGCCGACGTAACGTCTATCTGCGCCTTGTGCGACTGCAGAATGTTCAGTGTGGCTGCCAGTCCCAATCCCATCCCATTTCTTTTTGAAGTGAAATAAGGCTCGAATAGCCTGGAGATATGTTCTTCGGGAATACCGCATCCCGTATCCCTGATGGTAACGATATGCACTTCGGTGGACGAATCGACGGAAATATCAAGCTGACCTGTACCATCTGCCGGCATGGCTTCCACTGCATTGATGATGATATTCAGGAATGCGATCTTGAGTTTTTCCTTGTTGGCCATGATATGAGCCGCCTCGTCGGGGTACCTGATCTGCATGTTGATATGCTGCAGGGTGATCCGGTCGAGTGAATCAGTGATGCTGTCATCGAGCACAGATTGCAGGGAAGAACGCTCGAAAATGAGATCCGTAGGACGGCTGGAATCCAGCAGTTCTGTGATCAGGTCGCCGATGCGCTTGCTGTTGCGCTGAATAATATCGAGGTAAAGAGATCCCTCTTCGGTAATGGGTTCGGTCACCAGCTGCTCCACAGACATATTGATGTTGTTCAGCGGGTTTCTCACCTCGTGTGCCAGTGTGCGCACCAGACGGCCGGCCGCACTGAGCTTTTCCGCCATGAGGTTGGCCTTCTCCGCCTTCCTTAAATTGGTGATGTCGTGCATCAGCCCCTGGTAATAGGCATGCCCGGTAGCATCCAGCGGCGAGGTGAGGGAGAAAATACAGATCTTTCTTTCTCCCTGCTTGGTTAGCACTTCAATTTCAAGGTCGTTCACATCTCCTTCTTCCTGCAGAAGCTTTTCCAGCATTTTTATGCTGATCGGATCGGTGATCAGGTTGTAGAGGCTTAATTTCTCCAGCTCTTCCTTTTCATAACCGAGCAGGTCGGAGGTGGCGGCATTGACGTCGCGAAAGTTCAGGGTTTTATCGGAAATAAAGACCGCATCCTTGGAGAGCTCGAACATGCTCCTGTATTTTCTCTCGTTCGCACGCAGGGCTTTCAGGTAGGATGTTCTTTCCAGTGCATACCGTATACAGCGTTCCAGCTTATCGGTATTCAGATCCGTTTTAACCAGATAGTCGGTAGCGCCGGTCTGCATGGCCTCGATATCCACGGTTTTGTTTCCCTTGCCCGTGAGGAGCACGATGGGCTCCTCGCAGCCGAGGGCGATGGCCTCTTTGAGGAAATCCAGGCCGGTTTTGGCTCCCAGGCGGTAGTCCACGAAATACATGTTGTAATTGCGGTGGCGCACATGCTCAATGGCTTCCGCAAAACGGTAGCACCAGTCGATCGTGAATTCGTATTCTTCGGTTTGCCGGAGGTATTCCGAGGTGATGAAAAAATCGTCCTCGTCGTCGTCTATGATCAAGATCCGAACTGCGGGTTTATCCTGTGCCATTACTTATTTCAATTTTTCCCTTCACCTCTAAGATAAACAACCATCCAGTTCCGGGTTGCGTATTCAGGATCAGTTCTCCATTCATTTCCTGCAGGCAGTCGCTGCAATATTTTCTTTGTTCTTCCGGGAAGGATGCCGCTTCTGCCAGGCTGTTCGTCTGGAACGATATCCTGTAGCCGCATTCGCTCTTCCTGATGCCGGGATCTATGGCAGCGCTGCCATCCGTATCACATTTGATATAGAGGAAGAGGTCGCTGCCGGGAGGTGGCGCATCCATGATATAAGACAACAGGAGGTAAACGGTAGTCGACAACTTCTCAGCGGAACCTTTCACCAAAGGCAGTTCATCGCAACGGATAAATGCCTGTGAGACCTCCGGCTTTTGCAGCCTTTGCAGGGCAGCTTCCACCAGGTCGTTCAGGTCCAGAGCATGCCTGGCCGTTTCATGGCCAGCCGGCCATTCATCTTTCCAAGCGGGGACGCTTTCCTGTCCATAGGAAGGTCCGTAGGTGTTTGTCATCTTATTGATTGTTGAACTCCTGGTATTGCTTCATCTTATTGTACAGCGTCTTTCTGTCTATGTTCAAAAGCTTGGCGGCCTTGCTCTTATTGAAATTCACTTTCTTCAATGCCTTCAGGATCATTTCATATTCAGCATCAATGCTGGCACCTTTGAGGGTGGTCTCCGAAATATGGCGGTGACCTTCTTCCGCTTCTTCCGCGTCAGCCGGCATTGGAATGCGGGCGGGCTCAGCAGGCTGTTTTTCAAACTGCAGCTTATTGAAGTGAGATATCTCGAATGGAAGAGAGCTGGCTTCTATCTGGTCCCCGTCGGAAAGCAGGGTGGCCCTTTTGATCACGTTCTTCAGCTCACGAAGGTTACCATACCACACATAATTCCTGAAAATGCTTTCCACTTCAGCGGAGAATCGCTTCACGTTCTTGCCCAGTTCCTGGTTGGTCTGCTGCAGGAAGTGGTTGGCAAAGAGCATGATATCATCCTGGCGCTGCCTCAATGGCGGCACGTCGATAGTGAATTCGTTGAAACGGTGGAAAAGATCTTCCCTGAACTTACCCTTGCGTGCAGCATCCCATAATTTCTCGTTGCTGGCTATGATGATGCGTACATCGAGTTCTGTGTCTTTGATGCCACCCACTCTTCTCATCTTTCTTTCCTGTACCACGCGGAGCAGGGATACCTGGATATCATAGGAAAGGTTGGCTACCTCGTCGAGGAAGATGGTTCCTCCATTGGCTACCTCGAAGCTGCCCATCTTTTGATTGAGGGCGCCGGTAAACGAACCTTTTTCGTGACCGAACAGCTCACTGCCGGCCAACTCCTTTGAAAGTGCGCCGCAATCGATGGCCACAAAGGGCTTACTTTTTCTTTTGCTTCTTTTGTGGATCTCCTGGGCGATCGCCTCCTTACCACTTCCACTCTCACCATAAATGATCACGGAATAGTTGGTGGGAGCTACCAGGTCGATCTGCTTGAGGATCTGGCGGAACACCGGTGTGTCGCCGAATATATAATCTCCGGAATGAACGATGGCGGGCTGGTTCGTGGGCTCTGCAGCCGGTGCCGAAGCGGCAGGCGCCGTGCGGCTTTTATCTGAGGGCTTTTCGTGGATCACGCCGGTCTCATGGGTCTGCGCGGCCTCCAAAGCCTTTTTGATGGTTACCAGGATCTCGTCGGGGAACAGGGGCTTGGTGATATAGTCGTAAGCGCCCATCTTCATCACTTCCACAGCGATCTTGATGTCGGAGTAACCTGTGATAATGATGACAGGAACCTGTGGGTAGATCTCTTTGATCTTTCCCAACAGCACATTGCCTTCCATGTCCTCCAGCCTGAAGTCGCACATGACCAGGTCGGGTTGAACCGTCTCCAGTAATTCCAATGCCTTTTTACCACTGTAAGATTCTAAAACTTCAAAGCCATGACGGGATAAAAACCTTTTTAGAAGAAGGCACATATCGCGATCATCATCAATAATCAGGATTTTCTGCATGTGTGTGTATTTATGGTTCGTGTTGTTAAAAGTATAAAATGTTGATTAAGCCCAGAGACCCCTTACATGGGACACCGGTATCTGTAACTGTTCCCTGTACTTCGCCACTGTTCTTCTTGCCACCGTAAATCCTTTTTCGGAAAGAATATTCACTAGCTGCTGGTCGGTATAGGGGTTGTGCTTGTCTTCGTTCTCTATCACTTCCTCGATGGCGGACTGGATCACTTTGTTGCTGATCACCTGTCCTTTTTCGTTGGCGATGCCTTCCGTGAACAGGTCCTTCAGCAGGAGCAGTCCAAAAGGTGTTTCTACGTATTTGTTGCAGGTGATGCGCGACACGGTAGAAATATCCACGCCCACGATCTCCGCGATGTTCTTCAGGATCATCGGCTTCAGCTTGTTGATGTCGCCGGTGAGGAAATAATCCACCTGCAGCTCCACGATGGCGCGCATGATCTTCAGCATGGTGGCCTCGCGCTGCTGCACTGCATTGATGAACCACTGCGCGCTTTGCAGCTTGTTCTTCAGGTATTGCAGCGCCGATTTATCGGTAGTGACCTTGGTTTTGTTCTCGGCTACCTGTTTCCAGTTGGAATTGATGTTAAGACTTTCGGAGCGGTTGCGGTATAACTGTACATCCAGCTGGTCGGCGTTCTGCGTAACGATAAAGTCTGGCAGGATGCTTTTATTGGCCGTGACAGTTGTCTCTTCTTCGCAGATCGGTTTCATTTTAAGGCTGGCAATCAGCCGCAATACGATCTTCAGTTCCTCATCGTCTATTTTCAAATGATTCTTGATCTTGTCCATGTTGCGGTTGTGCAGGTCCGTGAAATGCTTGTCGAGCAGTTTCACCGCCATTTTCACATCCGGGCGCTTCTCGTTCATCCGCGCCAGCTGTATGAGCAGGCACTCACGGATGTTACGTGCGCCTACCCCTACGGGTTCAAGGCTTTGCACATTGCGGAGTACGCGTTCTACGTCGTCCTCCTCCACCCATTTATTATGCTTGAATGAAATATCTTCTGCCAGTTCGCGCACGCCCTGTTCCAGGATGCCATTCTCATTCAGTGAGTCAATGAGAAATTCCGCGAGCTCGATTTCCTTTGGATCCTCACAACCGGCCTTATATTGTGTTTTCAGGAACTCCCTGAAATCAAATCCGCTGGTGATCGGCCGCTCCGGCATTTTGTCGTCGTGCAGGTAGCTTGAATATTCAAGCTTGTAATCAGGTATGTCGTCGTAAACAAATTCTTCCCAGTCCTGGTAATCCTGTACCGTGTCTTTATTGAACTTGTCGATCACGGCCTCCATCTCGTTCTTCTGGTCTTCCAGCAGCGGGTTGTCCTCAATTTCCTGCTGGATGCGTTGTTCCAGTTCAAGCGTATTCAGGTGGAAGAAGTTAAGCAGCTGGATCTGCTGAGGCAGAATTTTAAGTCGCTGCTTTTGTGATAGCCGTTGATTGATCATGCTGTCTAGTTTGGGCTTGTTTTAACAAACAACTGTAGAACCAAAATTTCTGCTGAAGAGTTTTTGTTGATACTCAAGAGGTTACAGTTGAAGAGTAGATTAAACATTTGACAGAAAAAACTAAACTCTGCAGGGAGTTGAATTTCTTGGGGAAAGGTTTCCCCATTCATGAGCTTATAAATTCAAGCTCAAGGGATTTGGAAAGCTGCTTATACCCTGCAACGGTCGGCGGCCAGGGTCCGATACTCAAAAAATGAGGGGATGGGGTACTTCTCCACTCGCCCGGTAGAAGCGGGGTCATGTTGTTTTCTTGCATCCTGGCCAGGAGCGGGCTTGGGCATCTTGGGGCAATCGGTGCCGGAAAATGAAACTGCCTTGATCGTGCGGATGGTTTGTGCTTTTTCCATATTAAAACTTGCTGAGGTTTCTACTTATAAAACCATACCAATATTTACCAGTTAGGGGAAGAACTTCGGCATCTTTTTGCTACCCTCAGCATTATTTTTAAAGTTTTAGCCGGAAAAGCAGACTATGGTACAATTCTTTAATTAATACACGTGGAAAATTTATTAACCTATAAAACTTTCAATTATGTTACGTTGGACCGTTATTTTTTTAGTTGTAGCAATCATCGCAGCGATCTTCGGATTCGGTGGCATTGCCTCCGGTGCTGCTTCCATCGCTAAGATTCTTTTCTTTATTTTCCTTGTATTGTTCGTTCTTAGCCTGGTGGCTGGCGGATTCCGCAGGGTTGACTAGAAATAGAAAAGCTTATTTCAAGGTGTGAGGAAACTCACACCTTTTTTTTTAGGCAGTGGTCGTGAATCGTCAATCATGAGAGGTGAGTGGTGAGTGACTGTCTGCTCCTTAGGAGCACAAGCCTTGTAGAAAAAATATATTGTAAATATCAATACCCCGTAGGGGTTACACCGGCCAGGGGTGAAAGGCGTTCTTCGGCAGGCTAAGATGAAAGCCAATCTCGTTTGAGTGGTAGTAGTGGCATAGGGACAAAAAAAACCTCCCGGATATCATTCATCACATCCGCCATTATTTTCACTACCGGGAGGGAATATTTTATTCTATATCTGCGCCTTCAGACTCACTGGGTAGTGCTGCGGTTTGCGAAGGCGCGTTGACAGCCTTGTTTTCCTTCTGCTCATTCACGATCACCTTTTCGTCTGCGTGGGTGTCTGTCTCCGTTTGAGCGGAAAGCGCATCGTCGCCACCTTCCCTGGACTTGTCAGCCGGCTTGTATCCTGCCTGGTCGGCACTCTCGGCTTCCTTGTCGTTGCGCTTGGTTTTTGGAGGTGTATTCATGTTGATAGTATTTAGGTAAGCATGGTCTCCCCGTAACTATAGGGAGTCGAATGACGATCCATCTTCAATCTTAAATCTTCAATCTTAAATCTTCAATCTTCAATGCTGCTTATGCATGGCAGCCGCTTCCGGGGTAGGTTTGGGGCGTATCTTCCTGAAAAAGCCTTTGATCTTGTTGATCAGCGCCTCCCTTTTTTCCTCGCCGATGATATGTGATGAGTAATTCTTGACAAGGAATGGGATCGCGATCTTGGTGAACCAACCGGCCCTGGCCAATAATACCCGGCGGAGAAGAAGGTCGATACCCATCTCCATACCGAAGTTCATGATCGGCGCAGTATTGTCGCGGGTAGCCATCTTATGCACCATGTCCATGGCCTTGCCATATGGCTTCAGTCCTTCCTTAACGCCGGCAATGTCTACCCGGATCACCTGCTCCTGTGTCTTCAGCCGGGAAATAAGCCTTTGCTGCTCTTCCAGGAGGTCTTCGTATGTCCGGATCTTTTTACTCATATACCTTTCTGATTATCATATTCCTGATCATAGGCACGATCACCTTGTTCTTGAGAGCGAAGATCAGTCCTACCAGGAGCAGGAAGAAACCGGCCACGATCAAAAAGCCGCCTGCCCTGCTATTCACCAGGTCACCCAGCCAAAGCGCCAGTCCGCAGAATGCGAAAAAAAGAAAGAATAGTCCGAAAAAAAACGCGGAGATGCCAATGGCAGCTCCCGATGCCGCATTGGATGCGCCCTGGGTAACCTTGGCTTTCGTAAGCTCTACATAGGTCTCTACATATTCGCTTACATGCGTCTTCAGATTCTTAGTGCTTGTCCTGAGGTCTTCCATAAAGTAAAAAGATAAAGCAGGCCCGTTAAAACCTGCTTTATGTAGTTAACTGTAGCTTTCCCTGGTGTTGGTGAATTTGTTGGCTGCATCGCTCGCCATCTTGGTACCCTTGGTCTTCAGGTTCTCGATCTCACCTTTTGCGTTAGCAAACAGGTCGGTAAGGGAATCTGTCCAGTCGCCCGCTTTTTGAGAGATCTTGGCTCTCAGATCAGTGCCTTTTTCGGGTGCAAGGATCAATCCTACCACCACTCCAACGGCAGCCGCGCCCACCAGGCCTAAAATAATTTTTGATTTCGTAGTCATAACTCAGCGTATTTAAAATGATTAAAAAACTTCCTCCTTAATATTTTAAATAATCGTACCAAACTCAACAGGTTGAAGGCAATAGCGGTTTTCTACGTATTTTTATTCCTAGCCCGGATCTAGGATTTTCTGCCTCTGGTATGAAAATTACAGTAAAATAAATGGATGCAAGAAATGGCCATGCGGAAGAAGGTGTTGATTATCGATGACGAAGTCGATCTCTGTTTGCTGATGAAGTCTTATTTTCTGCGCAAGAACTATGAAGTATACATTGCTCATAGCCTGGCGGAGGGATTGAACCGTCTGAAAGACATCACACCCGACTACTTGTTTATAGACTATAACCTGCCGGATGGCCTGGGCTGGGACCGCCTGCCCGAACTTTACCACCAGTATCCCCAGATCCATTTTCACCTGATCAGCGCATTCCGCCCTACCATCCCCCACGACCTGGATGGTTCCAAGCTCACTATATGGGAGAAACCCATCAGCCTGAAGGCACTGGATCACTTCTTCTAAAACTAAAAAAAGCGCCTGAGGCGCTTTTTTTAGTTTGCAGTTTACAGTTTACTGTTTACTGTTAGTGCTTTGGATGCCACCGTGCCAAAACTGTAAACTTTAAACTGTAAACCGTAAACCCTTAATCTCCCCAGATCTCATCTTTTCCATCCAGCCATTTCTTCACCTGCTCGGTGGTTACCGACTTAGGTCGCTCCAGTGGCAGGCTCAGGGCCCTGTCCCAGCAAAGGCTGGCCAGTACGCCGAGGGCACGGCTCACGGAGAACAACACGGTGTAGAACTCGTACTCCACCATCCCATAATGCACCAACAATGCACCACTATGGGCATCTACATTGGGCCATGGATTCTTTATTTTACCCAGGGACTGCAATACAGGGGGCACGGCCTCATAAATATTCCAGATAGTTTGTACCAGCGGATCGTCCGGCATATGCTTCTTGCCGAATTCCATTTGCGCAGTAAATCGGGGATCGGTCTTTCTCAGCACCGCATGTCCATAGCCCGGTACCACCTTGCCTTCGGTCAGCGTTTTCTTCACATAGTCCGTGATCTGCTGCTTGTTGGGGAGGTCGGTACCCAGGTCCTCCCTCATTTCATATACCCACTTGATCACTTCCTGGTTGGCCAGGCCGTGAAGCGGACCAGCCAGTCCATTCATCCCTGCAGCATAACTGAGGTAGGGATCGCTTAAGGCAGAACCTACCAGGTGAGTCGTGTGTGCAGAAACGTTACCGCCTTCGTGGTCGGCATGAATGGTCATGTAGAGGCGCATCAGCTCTTTGAAGCTTTCATCCTCATATCCCATCATGTGAGCGAAATTGCCCGCCCAGTCCAGCAAGCCGTTGGGCTGAATATGATCGCCGTTCTTGTATTTTCTTCTGTAGATATAAGCCGCCACGCGCGGGAGACGCGCTATGAGGTCCATGGCATCGTCGAAGGTGGCGTCCCAGTAATCTTTTTTGCTCATGCCGGCCGCATATCTTTTTGCGAACTGGCTTTCGGTCTGCAGGGCCATCACCGCTACCACGAACTGCGTCATCGGGTGAGTGCTTACAGGCAGGGCCTCGATGGTGGCAAATACGTGATTGGGCACGTGGCTCCTGCGCTGCCAAACCGCCGTGATATGCTGTGCATCGCTTTCCTCGGGAAGATCACCCACCAGCATCAGGTAAAACAAACCTTCCGGCAATGGCTCTGAACCATTATCAGCCTTGGGAAGTTTTTGCTGCAATTCGGGGATAGAATAGCCACGGAATCGGATGCCTTCCTGCGCATCCAGCAACGATGTTTCGGTAACCAGCCCTGTCATGCCGCGCATGCCCTGGTAGATCTGGGAGAGCTGTACCTCACCAATTTTTTTGTCGCCGTGTTCTTTGAGTAGTTGTTTGATCTCTGCACCGAGTGAGTCTGCTTTCGCTTTGAACCTGTCTTTTATGATACCCATTTTAGGAGAATTTTCGAAATATGGAGAAGGGAGAACCTTTGGCCATAAAGTTATAGAAAGGGAGGGTGGCGGCCAAAAAACCTCAATCGTGTCCCGATAGCTATCGGGACGTGAATGGGTGAAGTTGAAAGGCCTATCTTCTATTATGACCTGGGTGGCCATTTATGATTTTCGTCACTTCGGCGCTTTCTTGTACAGCCACCAGGCTATGAAAGTGAAGATGATATTGGGTACCCATGCAGCCAGCAGGGGAGGAAAATTTCCCTTGGTGGAGAACACGGTGGAGAACCGGTCGAGCAGCAGGAAGCTGGCTGCTATGATAATGCCTACGGCCAGGTGAAGACCGCTGCCGCCCCTGGCCTTTCTGCCGGCGATCACGGCTCCGATGAAAGTAAGCAGCAGCACGGCGGCCGGTGTGGCCGTACGCCTGTATTTTTCCACCTTGAGGGTGTTCACACCTTCGTTGCCACTGAGTTCCTCGGTGGCGATCAACCGGGAAAGCTCGGGTGTGCTGAGCTTGTCCTTCAGGTAATAATCTCTCCGCAGATCACGGGGAATAAAATTCAAAGTGATGAACATCTCCGGATGCCTGGTCAGGGTCTCGCTCAGGCTGTCGATCCTGCGTTCGGTGGCATTGGTGAGCTTCCACTGGTTTTTTTTCGCATCCCACTGCATGTACTCCGCTTTCAGGTTGTACACCAGCTTCCCATTTTTCAGCCGGTTGAGAAAAAAGCTGCCGCCACCCTTGGCCGAGGTATCAAAATAACGGAGACCGATATAGGTATTTGAATCCGTGCGCCTGTAATGGGCCAGGCCCCTGTAATTGTCTTTCGATGGATCGCCGCTGTCGGTATACTTCGACTGGAAATTGCTGCGGATCTCGTTGGCCTTGGGAATGCCGTAGCGGGAAGCAAAAAACAGCACCAGGGCGAAGATCAGCCCACCCACCATATAAGTGCGCAGCCAGCGGTTATAAGTGGTGCCCGTAGCGAGTATGGCGATCACTTCAGAGCGCACAGCCATCTTGCTGGTAAAAAATATGACGGCAATGAAAACGAAAAGCGGATACAGCATGCCCCAGATGTAGGGAATGAAGCCCACGTAATACTGCTTGAAGATCTGGTAAGTGCTGAGGCCCGACTTCACGAAATCGTCGGTCTTTTCACTGCTGTCTACCGCCACGGCTATGACCGTGAAAAGCAGCATGCAAAAAATAAAGGTGACGAAGAACTGCCTGAGAATATACCAATCCAGCTTCTTGAACATGCAGGACGAAGTAAGTATTTTGTTTGTTACCGATTGTACAAAGTTGCGGATCGGCCAGCAGGAAACTAAGTATAACTCTTTGACTTATCTGGCTAAGCCCCCTGCCCTTTCTCTATCTCCCTGATCACCGCCTCGCTCACGCCAGTGAAACTGAAGCCTCCGTCATGAAACAGGTTTTGCATGGTCACGTACCGGGTGAGGTCGCTGAAAAGCGTCACGCAATAGTTCGCGCAATCCTCGGCGGTGGCGTTGCCCAAAGGACTCATCTTCTCCGCGTAGTCGATAAAGGCATCGAAACCTTTCACTCCGCTGCCGGCCGTGGTGCGCGTAGGCGACTGTGACACGGTATTCACCCTGATCTTTTTCTTTACGCCATAGTGATAACCGAAGCTGCGTGCCACGCTTTCCAGCAAGGCCTTGGCATCAGCCATTTCATTATAGTCGGGAAAAACCCGCTGGGCGGCGATGTAGGTGAGTGCCACGACGCTGCCCCATTCGCTCATGGCGTCCAGGTCCCAGGCTGTTTTCAGCACCCGGTGAAGGCTCATCGCGGAGATATCCAGGGTCTTCTGGTTCCATTCGTAATTGAGCTCGGTATAATGTTTTCCCTTGCGCACGTTCAGGCTCATGCCAATGGAATGGAGAACGAAATCGATCTTGCCGCCAAAATGCGACTGGGCTTCTTCGAATAATTTCTTCAGGTCTTCCATGCTGGTCACATCCGCACCGATCACAGGGGCGTTCACCGCTTCGGCGAGCTTGTTGATCTCACCCATCCTCAGCGCTACAGGCGCATTGGTGAGCACGATCTGCGCACCCTGCGCATGGCAGGCCAAAGCCGTTTTCCAGGCAATGGACTTCTCATCCAAAGCGCCAAATATGATCCCTTTCTTTCCAGCCAGCAGTTGATTTGACATATCCTTGTTTTGTGCGGTAAAAATAAGGTTGAAGATCGAAGATTTAAGAATGAAGACCGAGAATTAGTTCATTACCATTTCCCTTGCATTCTCCATGGCAGCCGCCGTGGGTTTTTCTCCGCTGAGCATTTTCGCGATCGCCACAATGCGCTCATCGGTGTTCAGCAGCTTCACGCCGGTCTTCACTTCCTGCCCTACAACGGACTTGTATACCAGGAAATGGGCGTCTGCCTTGCCTGCGATCTGTGGCTGGTGCGTGATACAAATGATCTGGCGGGCCGAAGCCAGCTCTTTCATGATGCCGCCCACCTGCCTGGCTGCTTCCCCGGAAATGCCCGTGTCTATCTCGTCGAAGATCAGGCTGGGAAGGTCCATTGACCGGGCCACCAGCGATTTTACACAGAGCATGAGCCTGCTCAGCTCTCCGCCGCTGGCCACCTTGCGCAGCGGCAGGAATGGCTTCTCGCCTGCAGCAGCACCCGCCGGAATATTTGCATTGAAAAGGAATTCAACAGCATCGATCCCGGTAGGTCCCAGGGCTGCCGGGCGCACTTGCACCTGCAACCTTGCATTGGGCATGCCTACTTTTACCAGCATTTTGTTCACCTGCTTTTCCATCGGCGGCACGGCCGACTGGCGCGCAGAAGAAATTTCCTTTGCCAGCTCCATCGCCTTATTCTGCAACTGTGCGGACAGCTTTTCTTCTTCTTCGATCTTGTCATCTATATCCAGCACCGATCCCAGCCGCTCCGAGAGCTGGCGGGTGAGCTCAATGAGTTCGGCCGTCGTTCTGAGTCCATGCTTTTTCAAAAGTCTATAGCCCACCGAGAGCCTTTCATTCATTTTCTCTATCGATGCAGGGTCGGCATGTACGTGGCCCGAAACCGATTCCAGCTCACCGGCAATATCTTTCAGCTCTATCTCCGCGGCATGAAGTCTTTCTACCAGTTCTGCAAGTGCGGGATGCACCGTAGTGAACTGCCCCAGCCTCGAGGTATGTGATTTTATTTTTCGAATAACGGCCTCTTCGCTTTCCTGCAGATCGGCCAATGCCTCCGCGATCGCGCGCCTTATGCCTTCGGCGTTCTCCTGCACCTTCAACTCCTGCTCTATCTCTTCCAGCTCATTATCACGAAATGCCGCTTCTGACAGTTCCGTGTATTGGAATTGCTGGTAATCGAATTCCCGGGAAAAGACCAGCTTCTGTTCCTGCAGCGCGGCCAGCCTTTCTTTTGCAGCAGCCAGTGTGGCATAAATAGCCTGGTAGTCTTCCAGCTTTTGCCGGTTGCCTGCCAGCGCATCGATCACTTCTCTTTGAAAATCCAGCTCTCCCAGCTCCAGGGTATCAAACTGCTGGTGCATGTCTACCAGCATGCCGCTGAGCCTGTTCAGCTGCACCAGGTTCACCGGCGTATCGTTGATGAAGGCCCGCGACTTTCCATTGGGAGCGATCTCCCTTCTTACCACCACGTCATCCAGTACATCCAGCTCATTTTCTTTCAGGAATGCTTTCAGCCTCGGTGTATTCGCGCGGAAAAGGCCTTCGACAATGCATTTTTTTTCTTTGTTCAGGAGCACGTTGGTATCGGCCCGCTGGCCGAGGATCAGGCCGAGTGCGCCCACCAGTATGGACTTACCGGCGCCGGTTTCGCCGGTAATGACATTCAGCACCGGGGAGAAGTCGATCTCCAGCTGGTCGATGATGGCGTAGTTCTGTACAGAAAGATGCGTGAGCATGGAAACAAAATAAGGGAAAACTTACGGTTTACAGTTTACGGTTTACAGTTTGTCCACTGGCATTTACAAGTGTAAAGGTTGTTCTTGGCGGGAGTAAAAGAAAAAACCTCCCATCGGGAGGTTTTCTAATATGATTCCACAGCTTGACCGGAAATTCACTACTACTTGATCGTAATGGCGTCTACCAGCTCCGCATCTACCAGGATGCGTCCGCAGTTTTCGCAAACCATTACTTTCTTGTGTTGCTTGATCTCGCTTTGCTTTTGAGGAGGGATGTAATAAAAACATCCGCCGCAGGCATCCCTTTCAACCGGTACAACCGCCAGCCCGTTTCGGTAATTCTTCCTGATCTTCTCATAGCTGGCCAGCAACCTGGGGTCTACCGACTGCCTTGCCTGCTCGGCCTGCTGGTTGAATTGCTTTTCTTCTTTTTCTGTAGTACCGATGATCTTTTCGAGTTCGGCCTTCTTGGAGTTGAGTACGCCTTCCTTGAGGGCGATGGCTTTCTTTGCTTTTTCCAGCGAATCAGCCTTTTCGCCGATCTCTTCGTTGGCGTCCTTGATATGTTTTTCGCAGAGCTTTACTTCCAGCTGCTGCATTTCCATTTCCTTGTTGATGGCTTCAAACTCACGATTGTTCTTCACATTCTCGCTCTGCTTCTCATATTTCTTGATCAGGGCTTCCGCTTCTTTGATCGCTTCCTTTTTTTGGGCGATGAATTCAGTGACACCATTGATCTCCTCTTCGATGCGGATCTGGCGGGCGTGCAGTCCCTGCACCTCGTCTTCCAG
Source organism: Chitinophagaceae bacterium (assembly GCA_036676905.1). GTDB lineage: Bacteria > Bacteroidota > Bacteroidia > Chitinophagales > Chitinophagaceae > Flavisolibacter. Next base: position 215,613 of record JAKFCE010000007.1, on the reverse strand, counting down.
GTCGGCTACTTCCATGGGGAGCTCGCCTTTCAGGACCTTGATCTCATCCAGCTTGCTGTCGATCTTTTGCAGATGCACCAGGGTGGCCAGCTTTTCTTCTACCGAGTATTCTTTAATGTTTGCCATTATGCGTTTAAGGTTTATCTGGTTTCTCTTTCGGAGGGGACCGGCTATTTGAAATATTTCACCGGGTTGGTATTCACCCCTGTTTTGAGGACGGCAAAGGTAGGGAATTTTTGGACGATCAGGTCATGGAGGAGGTCAATAGTGAACTGCTCGCTTTCGTAATGACCCATATCGGCCAGCACCATCCGGCCTGCGGGCTCAAAGAATTCATGGTATTTCAGGTCGGAAGTGAGGTAAATATGCGCGCCTGCGGCCATAGCCTGGGTGATGAGGAAGCTTCCGGCGCCCCCGCAAACCGCTATTTTGCTGATCTTTCCGCCTGGGAGGGCCGTATGGCGGATCACGCCTGTACCAAAGACCTCCCTCACCCTGCCAAGGAAGTCTGCAGGCTCCAGGGACTCTTCCAGGTCGCCAATGATCCCCGATCCTATGCCAAGGTGCACGTTCTCCATGGTGAAAATATCATAGGCCACCTCTTCATAGGGGTGGCTGGACACCAGCGCTTCCACCACCTGCACTTCCAGGTAAAAAGGATAAACGATCTCGATCTTGGTCTCTTTCTCCTGGTGCTGCTCCCCGACCTCGCCCACAAAGGGATCGGCCCCTTCGCCGGCCCTGAAGGTACCGGTGCCTTCGCTGTTGAAGCTGCATTGGGAATACTTGCCTATGTGGCCGGCGCCGGCGGCAAAGACCGCGCTGCGTACTTTTTCCGCATGCTCATGGGGGGCAAAGGTGATCAGGCGGCGGAGCACCTTCCTTTTGGGGGAAAGAATGCGTATGTTGCTGAGGCCCAGCTTTTCAGCGATCTTTCCGTTCACGCCCAGCAACACATTGTCCAGGTTGGTATGGGCAGCATAAATGGCTATATCGTGGCGGATGGCGGCTATCACGATATCATCCACCAGGCTGCCCGGGCGCAGCTGCTTCAGCCCCCTGAAGATGACGGGATGGTGGGCCACAATCATATTATATTTATTACTAATACATTCCTGTACTACCTCCAGGGTCACGTCCAGGCAGCAGACCACACCCGTGCATTCCCTCGACTTGTCGCCTGTAAGCAGCCTGGCATTATCGTACTCCTCCTGCAGTTCCGGGGCGGCAAAGACCTCGATGGCTGCTATCACATCTGCTATTTTCATAAAGCTTAGTTTTGTGTGGGAATAGTAAAAATATCGGATTCACAGTATTTTGCTGCCGTGCCCGCCAAGATAATCAACTGCTATGCGCAAAAGAAACAATGGTTATATCCTGCTGGCACTGCTTGTGATCACCGGTCTGGGCAGCCAGGTATACAACTCTACCATTACCAGCAAAGAGAGAAAGTACCTGCACAGCGAACTGAAATCAACCAAAAAACACCTGATCGCCGCCACGGAAGACCTGAGCCATGCGCAGCTTAATTTCAAGCCGGCCCCTGACAGCTGGTCAATCCGTGAATGCGTATACCACATAGCGCTCACTGAAAAAGATATCTGGATGCTGGCGGAAAAAACGCTGAAGCAACCCGCGGATGCCGAAAAAAGAAGATCCGTGACGATCACCGATGATGCGCTGATGAAAATGATGAAAGACCGTTCGGCCAAAGCAAAGGCGCCGGAAAACATCGACCCATCTAAAGCCAGCTGGACCACAACCGAGCAGGCCCTGGAAGATTTCAAAGCCCAGCGTGCCAGGCTGATGAAATATGTAAAGACCACCACCCAGGACCTGAGGAATCATGTGGTTGATGACGCAGACGGGAAAATGGATGTTTACCAGCTGCTGCTGATAGCCGCCGGCCACACCCACCGCCACCTGCAGCAGATCGAAGAGATCAAGTCCCACCCGAAGTTCCCGCGTTAGATATCCATCGTGAATCGGTAATCGTGAGTCGTGCTCTTCGGCAGGCTCAGAATGACAAAAGTTATTGTCATAGTGAGCTTGCCGAACTAGTGAGTTGTGAATGGGCGGGGCAACAAGGTGGTTTCGAAACTGGAAACAGTAAACCGGAAACGGCTGTTCCCCTGTCAACACTTCAACGGCTTACATTTGCCCATGCCCTCTACCCAACAACTCTACAAGACCTACCAGGAAAAAATGCGGCGCATCGCCGACATCCGCAGCACATCAGCCCTGATGCAATGGGACCAGGAAACCTATATGCCTCCCAAAGGCGCTGCCATGAGAGGACAACAACTGAGTACACTGTCGGAACTTGCCTACGAGCTCTTTGCAGAAGAGGAACTGGGAAAGATCCTGAATGAGCTCGCGGCCGCAGGCGACCTGCAGCCCGACGAAAGGACCAATGTATTGCTCACACTGGAAGATTACGAGAAGAACAAAAGATACAGCGCCGCCTTTGTGCGGGCCTTGTCGGAGCAGGTGAACAAGGCCTTCCACGCCTGGATCAGCGCAAGGAAACAAGATTCCTATGCGCTTTTTGAACCGGAACTGGCCAGGCTGGTGGAATTAAAAAAACGGGAGACGGACATCCTTGGCTTCAAAGACCATCCTTATAATGCCTTGCTGAACGAGTACGAGAAAGGAGCTACCGTTGCCCTCATTGACAAGACCTTCAGCGATCTGTTACCTGAACTGAAAAAACTTTTCAATGCCATCAGGGAAAAGCCGCAGGTAGAAGATGCTTTTTTCCAGCTGCACTATCCCAGGCAACAACAATGGGATTGGGGCATGTACCTGGTGAAGGCGCTGCACTTCGACTTCGAATCGGGCCGACAGGATATCAGCGAACACCCCTTCAGCACCAGCTTTCATCCCAACGACGTGCGCATCACCACCAGGATCAGCGAATCGGATATGGCCAACATGACCTGGAGCTGCATCCACGAAACCGGACACGGACTTTATGAGCAGGGACTCCCGGTGGAGCACTATGGAATACCGGCAGGTGAACCCTGCTCCTACAGCATTCATGAATCGCAGTCGAGGCTCTGGGAAAACAATGTGGGCCGGAGCCGACCTTTCTGGGTCCACTATTACCCGGAATTGCAAAAATTCTTTCCCGAACAGCTGGCCAGGGTGAGCCTGGATGCTTTCTATAAAGGCCTTAATAAAGTTCAGCCTTCCCTGATCAGGACGGAGGCAGATGAGATCAGCTACCACTTCCACGTATACATCCGCTACCAGATAGAAAAAAAGCTTATTGAGGGCAATCTGCAAACCCGTGAGCTTCCGGAAGTCTGGAACCATCAATACAAGGAATTACTGGGCGTGGTGCCCGGCAGTGATAAGGCAGGCTGCCTGCAGGATGTGCACTGGAGCCATGGAAGCTTCGGATATTTTCCAACTTACAGTCTCGGCAGCTTCTATGCAGCCCAGTTCTATGAGACCGCTAAAGAAAAAATACCTGCACTGCAGGAGCAGGTAGCAAGCGGTGATACATTGCCGTTACTGTCGTGGTTGAGAAAAGAGATCCATAGCCAGGGAAGGCGCATGAAAAGTGAGGAACTTTGTCAGCATGTTACAGGAAAGCCCTTAGACGCTTCATATTTTGTACGGTATTTGTTGGATAAGTATAGAGAAATCTATAACCTTTAGCCTAGTATGAAACTCACCATCCTAACCGTCTTATCCGCCTTCCTGCTTCTCGGCTGTCAGAAAACATATGAGAATGCGATAGAAGAAGCTGTCATCAACGCCATCACCACAGGTACATGGAAAGTTTCCAGTTACATCAAGGGAGATACCGATGTGACCACCAGCTTTACAGAATACAGATTCATTTTTCAGAATAACCGTACGGTCGACGCTATCCGTAATGGAACAGTAGAAGCAATAGGTGCCTGGGAAGAGAATGCCCAGGCCAAGACCATCTATGCTCAATACAGCAATGCAGCACCAACCCTCCTGCTGCTCAATGGCACCTGGAACATCACAAAAAACAGCTGGACCTTTGTGGAAGCTACCCAAACTGTAAACGGTGAAGTGAGGAAGCTGAGACTGGATAAGGAATAAGCTCTACATTTTTTCCGGCTCCGCTACCCGCTCAACAATTGGGAGCAGTTTTTGTTAACCTATACGCGATCCCCCGATCGCCTAAACCACCGTAACTTGAAAAATCTTATATCACTGGCCCTCGGCTTGATCCTATCGCTCACCACGATAGCGCAGGCCCCTTCCCCCAACTTTTCGGCGAATGTTACAGAAGGATGCTCCCCCCTGGTTGTGGATTTCAGAGACATGACAACGGGGAACCCCACGAGCTGGTACTGGGACTTTGGCAATGGCGCCACCTCCACATTGCAGAATCCATCCACCAGCTATTTTAATCCCGGCACCTATACCGTTTCCCTGAAAGCAACCAATGCAGCGGGCTACAATACGATCACCAAAACCGCATTCATTACTATTTATGGACAGCCCACGGTGGATTTTACCGCGCCCGTTACTTCAGGCTGTACACCCGCCCATATTCAGTTCACAGATCAGTCAGCCACGCCTGCTGGCACGCAGATCACAGCCTGGAACTGGACCTTTGGTGACGGCAAAACGTCCACGGACAGGAACACAACCCATGTGTACACCACCACCGGTAGTTTCACCGTGACCCTCATGATCCAAACCGACAAAGGCTGTACGAAGAGCATTACCAAGCCTTATTATATAAATGCAACTGAAGGTGTAAAACCTGCCTTCACATATACCGATCCGGCTGTGTGCAGCGCACCTGCCACCGTAAGCTTTACCAATACCTCCACAGGTCCGGGCAACCTTAGTTATTCCTGGAGTTTTGCAAACGGGAACACATCTACCACGAGAGATGCTTCCACCACGTACAATACAAATGGCAACTACAATGTAAAGCTGACGGTGACCAGCGACCTGGGTTGTACAGACTCTACGTTCAGGACCGTGGTTGTGGGCAAGGCCAATACTGATTTTACAGTGCCCCCGCAGATCTGCCCCAGGCAGCCCGTCCAATTCATAAATAATTCCGATCCAAGGCCTATTTCAGCCTATTGGGATTTTGGCAATGGCACTACCGACACCCTGAAGAACGGCATCACGACATTTCAATCACCAGGCACCTACACGGTAACACTCATCAACACCTATAGCGCCTGCGTAGATACACTGACAAAAACAATTACCACCAGCGCGTTGCCTACGCTGGGATTCACCGTGTCCGATACCGGCCGTTGCAATCCTCCTCTCACAGTGAACTTCACCAACACGTCCAATGGCACCAGTTACCAGTGGGATTTCGGAGACAGCACAGGGTCCACGCAAACCAATCCCTCCCACACTTATACCAAACAAGGCGATTTTGACGTCACACTGATCGCTACGGGAGCCAATGGCTGTACCGACACATTAAAGAAGAAGGCGCTTATACACATCAGGCGACCGCAGATCAGTTTTCCTGATTTACCGGCAAAAGGCTGTATCCCGCTCACGGTGAATTTCTCCGCCAATATCATTTCGCCGGATTCGGTAACTACATACAATTGGAATTTTGGCAACGGATCTACATCCACAGCGAAGAACCCCAGTCACACATACACCCAGGAAGGCGTATATAATATCACCCTCACCATTACCACCAGGTCGGGATGTACGGAAACCTATACCCTGGCAGGCGGCGTGAAGACAGGCACCAAACCCACAGCGGCCTTCACTTCCAATGTAACCAATGCATGCGCCGATCCGGGCATTCAGTTCATCAATCAATCCACCAACGCCAACGAATATCTCTGGGAATTCAGCGACGGTTCTACATCTTCCCTCAGAGATCCACAGCAAACCTTTATCGACACCGGCTGGATCAGCGTGAAACTCATTGCCTCCAATAACGGTTGCACAGATGAAGTGCTGAAAAATAATTACGCTTACATCAGGCCTTCTGTGTCCCGATTCGACCTGCAGCCCGACTGCAACGACAGGATGCGCTATACATTTACCGACCGTTCATTGGGCGCCAACACCTGGGCCTGGAACTTCGGAGACGGCACAACCTATACCGGCCAGAATCCACCGGCGCACATCTTCCCAGGCAATGGAACTTATACGGTATCCCTGACAACCACCAACGGAACCTGCAGCTATACCGCATCCAAGACCATTACCATCAAAGACCTCAGGCCTTCACTAACCGCGAGCAAGTATGAAGGTTGTGCTGTATTCCTGCCTGTTTTCTACCCACAGAGCCCCGATCCCGGTATGATGAAAACCTGGACATGGGACTACGGTGACGGCACAACAGAAACGCTCACCCAAGGGAATTTTGCCGTTCACTCCTATAATGATCCAGGTATCTACACGGTAACCGTTACATCTGTCGACAGCTTTGGCTGCAGCCACACAACGGTGAAGACCAACTTCATCAAGGTGAATGGAATCAAGGCGGATTTTTCGTCCACTACCAACGCCGGTTGTAAGGGCATGACCACCACCTTCACTGATTCTTCCGTCACCAGCAACGGCAACGCCATTGTGAAGTGGACCTGGGATTTTGGCGACAGCACCAGCCAGACCTTCACGGCGCCCCCTTTCCAGCACCAGTACGACAGCGTGGGCGACTATGATGTAAAACTGGTAGTGGAAGATGCTTCCGGCTGCCGTGACAGTATAACAAAAAGAGAGTTTGTAAAAGTCTCCAGTGTAAAAGCCGACTGGTCAACCCTTGGCAGGACCTGCCCGGGCTCGGCTACCAAATTCATCAACAAATCGCAAAGCGACCTCCCGCTGACCTATCTCTGGGATTTTGGCAATGGCGTTCTATCCAATGAAGAAAGTCCTTTGTATGCATACCCGGACAGTGGCCTTTATACGGTAAAGCTGAAGATCACTGACCTTGTAGGCTGCACTGACTCATTGGAGAAAATAGACGTGGTGCATGTAGCCTTACCCAAGGCTTCTTTCGACGCCAATAATTTAATATCCTATTGTACTCCTTTCGAAGCGAGGTTCCGCAATACTTCCTATTTCTACGAGTCGTCGTACTGGGACCTGGGCAACGGTGCTTCCACTGCCGACCACCCGATCAACTACTATTCCAACACGGGTACTTACACTATCAAACTGGTGGTGACCAGTGCCGGGCATTGTAAAGATTCCACCACACAAACACTGGAGGTCTATAATCCGAATGACGGCACGATCACCTATGATACCTTATCGGGCTGCAAACCGCAAACGGTGAATTTCACCGCCTTCAAACCTATGAATGCAAGATTTATCTGGGACTTTGGCGATGGAACGGTGATCGACACCACTTCCAATACCATCTCTCACGTATACCAGAATCATGGCGTATTTACACCCAAGGTGATCCTGAAGCAATCGGAAGGTTGCGTAGTTCCGCTTACCGGGGCCAACCAGATCAATATCTATGGGGCCGATGTGAAATTCGAAGCGGAAAAATACCTGTTCTGCGACACGGGCTACCTGAAGATCATTGACTCCACCACTTCTTACGGCCCAATTATCAAATACACCTGGGATATGGGTGACGGCACCATTTATAACCAGCCCGTGCCTAACCATTTTTACAGCGCACCCGGTACTTATTCGGTATCGCTTGTGGTAGAATCCCAGGGCGGATGCATCGACAGTTTGCGCATGCCCATCCCCGTTAAAGTGGTGGAAAGTCCTTCCATCACCATCTCCGGCGACACCGAGATCTGCATGAACGAGCTGATGGCGCTTCAGGGATTACTGGACAAACCCGACTCGTCGAATGTTGCCTGGCATTGGCAGTTCCCCAATGGCAACAGCTCCAACCAGCAGAATCCGCCTTCGCAGCAGTACAGTCCGGGCATCTATACCGTGCTTACAAGAGCCATGAACAGCAGCGGCTGCTTCGATACGGTCTCCACCAGCATCCTGGTGCATGCCATGCCTTCCATCTCTTTGCCCGATACGATGATCAAGCTGGTGGGCGTACCGGTTACCATCCCGGCGCAGTATTCCCCCGGTACCACCAGCTATTACTGGACGCCTGGCAACAGCCTGAGCTGCAACAACTGTCCTCAGCCCGTAAGCAACACGAAATTCACCACCGACTATATCATTTCAACACTGGACAGCAATGGTTGCGCCGCCAACGACACGGTGCGTGTGATCGTGCTTTGCCAGGGCGCCACGATATTTTTCCCCAATGCATTTTCTCCTAATGGCGATGGCAGCAACGACATGTTCTTTGTGCGCGGAAGCGGGCTCGACCGCGTGAAGTCATTGCGGATCTTCAACCGCTGGGGCGAAGTGGTATTTGAAGCCAAGGATTTCCCAGTCAACAATTCTTCCTATGGCTGGAATGGCCAGGCCAAGGGAAGGCAGCCGCAGCCCGGCGTGTACATCTACCAGGCCGAAGTATTCTGTGAGAACGGCGAAGTGATGCGATTCGAAGGAAATGTGGCCTTAATTAAATAATGATGCGCATGAAAAAACATATCATACTGGTCCTGGTGCTCCTTGCCTCCCACATTGCTGCGCTTGGCCAGGACATGCATTTCTCGCAATTCTTTGAAGCGCCGCTCCTGAGGAATCCTTCGCTTGCGGGCATTTATACCGGCGACATCCGCGTGCAGGCTGTTTACCGCGACCAGTGGAACAGCATCACCCAGGCCTATAAGACCACGTCGCTCAATGCGGAATACAAGTCCTCCATCGGCAAGGGAAACGATTTCATTACCACAGGCCTCCAGCTCCTGCACGACAGGGCAGGCACCGTGGCCTGGACCTCCACGCACATCATGCCCGCGGTGAATTATCATAAATCCCTGAGTGCACATTCCAATCGTTATCTCTCCCTGGGTTACATGGGCGGACTGGTGCAAAGGAGCATCGATAGGACCAAGCTGGAAACCAACAGCACTTATGAAGGTGCAGGCGATGGAGAGAACAACCTCGCAGGACAGTATTCTTATTTTGATGGCGCAGTGGGACTGAGCTTCAACAGCCAGCTCAATGCCGACCCCGATAATAATTTTTTCGCCGGTGTGGCTTACCATCACTTCACCAAGCCAAAGAATAGTTTCTACCGCAACAGCGATGCACAGCTGCCCGCCAAGCTTGTTCTTTCCGGTGGCGTGCGCTTTTCGGTCACACCTGCGAGTTACCTCACCCTGCAGGCAGATTACTCACAGCAATCGCAGTTCACTGAGCTGGTGGGCGGAGCCCTCTATGGAATCAAGATCGGACCTGAGCTGGCCAGGCCTATGTATACCTTACATGGCGGCGTATTCCTCAGGCTGGATGATGCGATACTTCCTGTGGTGAAACTGGATTATCACCCCTTCTCTGTGTCGCTCAGCTACGATGTGACCATGTCGAAACTAAAAGCCTCCACTTATGGTCGCGGGGGCTTTGAACTGGGTATTTCTTATGTAGGGTTCAAGAAGGAAAAGAGCTCAGCGCTTAATGCCGTACACTGCCCCCGCTTCTAACTTCCACATCATCGGGAACACTTTCAGGTGCTTCATCAGCCTCATTCACAGCCAGGAAAACGAATGCAGCAACGAGACCGCCAGCTATAGGCGCTACAAAATAGATCCAGAGTTGTGACCAGCAGAGGGTTTTTTGGATCACGAGTCCCAGGCCCACTGCAGGATTGAACACCCCTCCCGAAAATTTACCGAATAACATAGCCATGGCCAGTACAATGGCGGCTATAGCAAGTCCATAATAACTGTTGCCTGCCGTGCCCTTTGCGGTGGCTACATTCAGCACTACAAATGCAAGCGCAAATGTGCTTATGAATTCGGCAAGCAGCGCCTGCACAAGTCCTTCATTACTGCCGTAGCAATCCGCCCTGCCGGCGAAATCAAATCCATAGATCAGCATCACTGCCGCGAGCGAGGCGCCGGTAAACTGGGCGATCATATAGCCGGCAACATCCGGACCTCCGATCTTTTTCCGGATCAGCATAGTTACCGTTACAGCAGGATTAAAGTGTGCGCCTGATATATGTCCTCCGGCATAGATCATCGCCATCAACGCAAGCGAAGCCCCCACGGCGCCACCCATGATGGTTCCACAAACCAGGAAAAATGTTCCAATAAATTCTACAATGTATTTTCTCATATCAGGTTTTTTCGGTTGAATCGGTTTTATTTGCTACCGGGTGCGAAAAAATGAAATAAAAATGGAACCATCATCATTGGCTATTGGCGACAGCGCCCCGGACTTTATCTTGTATGACACGGAAAAAAACCAGTTCAGGCTGTCGGACCACCTGGACAGGAATGTGCTGATCCTGTTTTTCCCTCTTGCTTTTACTTCTACCTGTACGGCTGAGCTTTGCTCGGTCCGTGACAACCTGAAGATCTACGAGGAACTGGACGTGCTGCCTCTGGGGATCTCAGTAGATTCCCTCTATGCCCTGGCCAGGTATAAACAGGAACAAAACCTTAACTTCCCTTTATTAAGCGACTTCAACAAGGAGGTATCCAAGGCTTACGGATCGCTTTATGGGCAATTTAGCTTCGGCATGCAGGGCGTTTCCATGAGGTCGGCATTTTTAGTGGATAAGGATAGAAAGGTGCAGTATACAGAGGTTTTGGAAAATGCGGGCCAACAACCCGATTTCAGAGCGATACAGGAGAGGTTAAAGGAAATTAAAGCTCAGCCTTAGGGTTTATTTGTATTTTTTCGGCAAACCCTTTGTAGTTATATTAATTAAATATAATTTTAGAATAATAAAAAAAGCGAGGTTTCGTTGAAGCAAGTTTTACTTATACTTTCTTTTATTCTTTTCACCACCATCGGAGCACAGGCGCAAACCCGCCCTGTGAACGAACAACCAGCGGTGCAATTGAGGTTTTACCCCAACCCTGCCACCTCTGTTGTTACCTTCGATTTCCTCAAGGGATACGATAAAGGATTCTCGCTCCAGGTGTTCAACTTCCTGGGAAGAAGAGTACACGAGGCCAAGAACATCCCCCAAAAAACTTCGATTACATTAAACGGCTACAGCCGCGGCATCTACATTTACCAGTTGCTCGACCGCAATGGTAAGATCATCGAGTCCGGCAAGTTCCAGGTCTCGCGTTAATCGAGTTCCACTATCAAGAATTTCAGGTATTGCGTGTTCTCCATGTTCCAGATAATGGGGTGATCCGCCGATTGTGTTTGGTAGCAGACCTGCCTCACCTTCCTGCGCGCATCCCGGGCGGCCATGTCAATGATCTGCAGGAACAACTCTGGAGATACCAGGTTGGTGCAGGATGAGGTCACCAGGAAGCCTCCTGGGCGCACCAGCTTCATGCCGCGAAGGTTGATCTCTTTGTAGCCGGTGATGGCTTTTTGCAGGTTGGCCCTGCTTTTTGTAAAAGCGGGAGGATCCAGCATCACCACATCCCAGCTCTTGCCTTCCTTGCCCCATTGTTTCAATACGTCGAATGCATTGGCCGTTTCGAACTTTACTATTCCATCCAACCCATTCAGCTTCGCATTGGCGTTTGCCTGGTTCACGGCATTCTCAGATATATCCAGTCCCAGCACCGACCTGGCGCCGTAGTGGGCCGCATGGATCTCGAAGGTGCCCGTGTAGGTAAAAGCGCCCAATACTTCCGCATCCTTCACAATATGCCTGATGGCCGTGCGGTTGTCCTGCTGGTCGAGGAAGTAGCCCGTTTTTTGGCCGTTCTCTACATCCACATAGAACTTCAGCCCGTTCTCGTAGATCACGATCTTTGTGTCGAATGGCTGCGAGAGAAAGCCCTTGTGCGAAGGCAGGCCTTCGAGCTCTCTCACCGGTACGTCGTTCCGCTCGAAAATGCCCCTGGGCTGGAAGATGGTCTCCAGGGCCTTCACGATCGAAGGCTTCCACCGGTCGATGCCCAGTGCCAGCGTTTGCAGTACAAAAAAGTCGTTGAACTTATCGATGATCAGCTGGGGGAATCCATCCGCCTCTCCAAAAACCAGCCGGCAGTTCTCTGTATATCCCAGCTTCTGGCGGTAATTCCAGCATTTTTGGATGCCTTTGATAAAAAACTCTTCATTCACCACCGCCGAGCGGTCGCGGGTGAGGAGCCGCACCATGATCTGCGACTGCTGGTTGATATAACCTTTTCCGCAAAACTTTCCATCGGAATAAAAAACATCTACAATATCACCGGGGGCAGGGTCACCCTCCAGCTTGTCTACCTCGTTGGCAAAAATCCAGGGATGTCCCAGGAATACCCGGTTAGCGATCTTTCTTTTCAGCGTCACTTTCATACTGTAAAACTAAGGTCCAGGCCCTGCCGGCACCGGAAAAAATGTCGGACATCCTCCAACCCTACCGATTACCACGCCAGCATAGGCTCCGGTAAGGACATTTTGTCCCTTTAAGACCGGTTGGCAGTATTCTTGACAACCCTACCTTTGCACACAATTTTTCCCTGATATGAAAGAAGAGATCCAGGAACAGCAGGATAACGGAATGGACATTAATACCGACGAGAACATAGCAGGCACCCAGCGGCTGGATGACCCTGTTGAGGAAAGCGAGCTGGAGAAGCTGAAACAGCAGGTGGATGAGCTGAATGACAGGTATATTCGCCAGGTGGCCGAATTCGACAATTTCAGGCGCAGGAATGCCAAGGAAAGAGTGGAGTTGATCCAAACCGCGGGAAAAGAAGTCATTACCGACCTGCTGGATGTGCTGGATGACTGTGACAGGGCCCAACAGCAACTGGAGCAGACTGAAGACATCCAACAGATCCGTGAAGGGGTGAGCCTGGTCTTTGCCAAGCTGCGCCACGTGCTGCAGTCAAAGGGCCTCAAGGCCATCGACAGCCTGAACCAGCCTTTCAATACAGACATCCACGAAGCCATCACAGAAACCGATGGCGGAAAGGACATGCAGGGCAAAGTGGTTGCGGAACTGCAAAAAGGTTATTTGCTCAATGATAAGATCATCAGGTTCGCAAAAGTGGTAGTAGGTAAATAACAACAAAACCCATGGTATAAACTATGGTCACCAATACAATGGCAAAAAGAGATTATTACGAGATCCTGGGTGTATCCAAAGGCTCCACTGCTGAAGAGATCAAAAAAGCTTACAGGAAGGTGGCCATGCAATTCCACCCGGACCGTAATCCTGGCGATAAATCGGCTGAGGAGAAATTCAAGGAGGCTGCCGAAGCCTATGAAGTGCTGAGCGATGCCGATAAAAGAAGTCAGTACGACCGCTTTGGACATGCGGGTGTCAGCGGCGCAGGCCGTGGTGGACAGTCGCCCAACATGGAAGACATCTTCAGCCAGTTCGGTGATATTTTCGGAGAAGATATTTTCGGGTCCTTCTTCGGCGGTGGCGGCGGTCCCAGGGGCGGTGGCCAAAGAAGGCCAAGAGGCACCAGGGGCAGCAACCTGCGCATCAAGCTCAAACTCAATTTCGAGGAGATCGCCAAGGGCGTCACCAAGAGCGTAAAGGTGAAAAAATACGTCAGCTGCAACACCTGCAGCGGCAGCGGAGCAAAAGACAAGGGCAGCGTTCAAACCTGCGGCACCTGCGGTGGCAGCGGCCAGGTGAGAAAGGTTACCAATACTTTCCTTGGACAAATGCAAACGGTGGCTACCTGTCCTGCCTGCAATGGCGAGGGCACTACCATCACGGCCAAGTGTACAAGCTGCCGCGGTGAAGGCCGTGTACATGGAGAAGAAACGGTTTCCATAGATATCCCGGCGGGTGTGCAGGAAGGCATGCAGCTAAGCATCGGAGGCCGCGGTAATGCCGGCGAGCGCGGCGGACCTGCCGGAGACCTCATCATACTGATAGAAGAAGAACAGCACAAAGAGCTGGTAAGAGAAGGTTTGAACGTAGCCTATGAGCTGCATATCTCTTTCCCTGAAGCGGTATTCGGCACCAGCTCAGAAGTACCCACCATAGATGGCCGCGCGAAGATCAAGATCCCGCCAGGCACGCAAAGCGGAAAGGTTTTCCGTTTGAAAGGCAAAGGCTTTCCTGCTGTGAACAGCTATGAAAAAGGAGACCAGCTGGTGCATGTGAATGTGTGGACGCCGCAGAACATTTCTGCAGAAGAAAAGCAAATACTGGAAAAGCTGAACCACTCACCCAACTTCAAGCCCAACCCTGACAGGAATGACAGGTCCTTCTTTGACAAGATGAGGGAAATGTTTTCTTAGTAAGAGGTCTATTGATAGAGGTGATATAGTTGATATAGTTGATAAGGGACAAGTCTACTCCGTTGTTAACGCTGTCAACTTTATCAACTTTATCAACCCCGCTTCTTCTTCTTCGAGTAATACATCGCTTTCGCCTGCTGGGTAAGCACAACGAATTCCTTTTGCAGCGGGTCGTTGGGGTCTGCATATTTTGCTGCCAGCAATCCCACATCGTTCCAGAGATTCTCTTTTACAAATGGAGACCCGCGCAACAGCGAACCGAAAAGGATCACTGAAGTGGCAAATCCATAATTACGGTCAATAGCTGTAAGGGGCTGGGTAGTGAGCTGCATCTCCTTATGAAATACATTCTTGCTGCTGGAATCCGGTGAATAATAATTCAGGTTGAATTTCACAGGCAGGTTTACCGCAGCCGGATCGGTGGGAACGATCTCGAAGGCCACCATGGTGGAATTAGCTGAGCCGATCTCACCGCCGTCCAGACCGGAGCTGGTATCTCTCAAAGCACCCAGCTTGTTGTCGAAACCGATCAGGCGGTATTCTTTGACAAATGCAGGATCAAAATCTACATCCAGGTAGGCGCCATCGGCAACAGAATACACAGTGAGCATGAATTCCTTCATCAGCACCTTCTCTGCTTCTGCATACGTATCGAGGTAGGCAAAGTTGCCATTCCCTTTTTGCGCCAGCACCTGGATCTTGGAATCCTTGTAATTGCCCATGCCCACACCCAGGCAGGTGAGGTAAACGCCGGCGTTCTTTTGGCTCGTGATCATTTCCTCCAGCTCGCTTTCTTCCTTGATGCCTACGTTAAAATCGCCGTCGGTGGCCATAATAACGCGGTTGTTGCCATTTTTAATAAAATGATTTTGCGCTACACTGTAAGCCAGCCGGATACCCGACTCTCCCGGCGTGCTGCCTGAAGGCTCCAGCGAATCGATGGCATTGAAGATGGCCTGCTTGTCGGCGCCTGATGTGGCGTCGAGCACCACGCCTGTCATGCCGCCATAGACCACGATAGACACAGAATCTTTTGCACGCAGGTTATTCACCAGTCCGCGGAAAGCCGATTTGAGCAAGGGCAGCCTGTTGGGCATTTCCATGGAGCCCGATATATCGATCAGGAAAACAAGATGGGTGGCGGGGACCCGGCTGATCTCCAATTGGCGCGAATGAATGGTAGTGAACAGCAGCCTGCTATTAGGATTCCATGGACAGGTAGTGAGCGCGCCCTGCATTTCGAAGTCCTGTCCGTTTTCGGGCGGCTGGTAGCTGAAATTGAAATAATTCAGCATCTCGTCTATACGCACTGCGTCGGGGGGCACGAACATCTTGCTGTTGATCAAGCGGCGGATGTTGCTGTATGCCGCGCGGTCGATGTTCAGTGAAAGGGATGACCTGCTGTTCTCGGCGCTGCTGATAAAGCGGTTCTCCACGATGCTTGCATAGCTTTCGTTGCCACTGAGCCACTGTGGGCGGAACTGTTTTTTTATGTGGCCGGTGAAAGAAGAGAGCACATGGCTGTTGATCTTTTCAGCAGACCTTTTTAGTACAATGTTGTTGTGCTCACCTGAGCGTACGGCTGCGGGCTGGCGGATGTAGCCGCTCAAATGGAAAACCAGGGTATCAACGGGGTTGTCGGAAACAATGCCAAAGAGACCTTCGGCGCCCGTATAGGAAACGTGGCCCGTGCTGTGGATGATGGTCACGTTCTGCAAAGGCTTACCCGCTTCGTCTTTCACGCCGCCTCTTAAATAAAAAGACTGCCCGAAAGCATGCAGGTGCAACATGCATAATATGCAGAATAAGAACTTCAGGATATTAAATTTTATCTATTCAGCATGCTCTACCACCTGGTAGATCTCTTTGAAATTTCTTCCGAGTCCATCGTAATCGAGGCCATAGCCCACAACGAACTTGTTGGGTATGCTAAAACCTAAATAATCGATGTTAATGGGATGCTGCGCGGCTTCAGGCTTGTGTAAAAGTGCGGCGATCTTCAGTGAAGCGGGCTGCTGGTGCCTTAGCTTGGGCAGGAATTCGTTCAGGGTCTTTCCTGTATCCACTATGTCTTCCAGTATGATCAGGTGGCGATTGAATACGTCCTGGTCCAGCCCAATAGCGGTGATGATATTGCCGGAGGAGCGCATTCCCTTATAAGAGGCCAGCTTGATGAAGCAGATCTCCGCCTGGATACCCAGGTTCTTGAACAGGTCGGAAGCAAACATGAATGAACCGTTCAAAATGGCTATAAAGAGAGGATTCCTGTCTTTATAATCTTCGTTCAGGCGGGCGGCCATTTCTTTTATCTTCTCCTGTATAGATGCTTCCGGAAGATAGATCTCGAACGATTTGTTATGTACCCTTACCTGTTGCATGTTTACCTGATTATTTTCAGTTCCTGTCCTTTACGAAGATCCGTGCCCTGTAAATTATTCCATTTAAGGATATCGTCAATGCTTACACCATATTTCTTTGAAATGGCATACACTGTTTCCTGGGGTTGCACCGTATGCACGATTTCTGTCTGCTGCACCATAGCGGGCCTGGCTTCCTGCTGTTTCGCAGCGGCCATCCTGAGTACTGGCATGGCGGAGGACTTGCTTTTGAGGTTCAGCTTTTCTCCCACGGCAGGCTGCATGCCGGCGCGAAGCTGGTTCAGCTCCAGGAGGCTTTCCAGCCTGATGCCTTCCGCCTGGGCAATGTCATGCAGGGTTTCACCTTCCGCAACGGTGTGAAATTCCTGAGCGCCTGTTCTGCGCTTGCGCTGCAGGTAGACCAGCTGATCGTATTCAACGGCTTCCTCCTCTTTCCTGTCGTTGAATTCAAACAAACGCGATAAGGAGATATTGTGCTTTTCGGCAATAGATAAATAAGATGTGCCGGCTGAAACGTACACAACGGGTGTTTCGTTGATCATGAACTTACCCTCCGGATAATTTACCGGGATCCTGGCCGGAACGGCAGATGTATATTCCTCTTTTATTCCTCCCATGACCACTTCTGCTATAGGACTGGCGGCTATCACTTCCTCCTCTTCCGTTTTTCTTCCCAATGCGATCAGCGTATACTCCTGCAGGTTATAGTCCTTGATCAGCTTGATGATCAGTTGAGGATATTTTGGATTGGTGGCATAGCCGGCTTTTTTCAATCCGTAGGCCCATCCTTCGTAGTCGGTGGGATCGAGCTTGAAAAGGGCTGCATAGTGAGCACGGGTCTTCAGGAAATCTGAATGGTCCCTGTAAGAATCGGCCGGGTCGCCATACTTCCTGAAACATTCGCCTTTTGCATCATCGTCATGCGAAACCCACTCTCCTTTCCATTCCGATTTGCATTTGATGCCAAAATGGTTGTTTGATTTCACACAAAGCTTGCTACGCCCTGCCTCTGTTTCGTGGATGCCCTGCGCCAGCTTAATGGCGGCAGGCACGCCCGTGCGGATCATCTCCTCAATGGCGATGTCCTTGTATTTAGCTATGTATTCTTTAATGGCGGGGGAGTTCTGGGAGAAGGCGGCAGTGGAAAGAAAAATTCCACAGGCCAGGATGATGAGTTTTTGCATGGGATGTTTTAAAGGTTAAAAGTTGTCAAAGCTTCCTCACCAGGAAAATTCCATCACGTACAGGAAGCAGCAGTTTCTCCACGTCGTTTCTTGCCTTCAGCATCTCGTTAAAGGCCTTCATCGCTTTTGCGTTCTTGCCCTTGACATTCTCTTCTAAAACCTGTCCGTGAAAGAGTGCATTGTCCGCTAAAATAAACCCGTTTGCCCTGAGTTTTGGTAAAACACGGTTAAAATAGCCTATATAATTCTCTTTGTCGGCGTCTATGAAAACCAAATCCCAGCTTTCCTCTATTTCATCGATGATTTTCATGGCGTCACCGATATGCAAAATTATTTTTTCTTTTTGATCTGATCGGTCAAAATATCCCTGTGCAGTGGCCGCGTCCTTTTCTCTCAGCTCAATGGTATGCAGCTTCCCGTCTTCCTGCAATCCCTTCGCGAGGCAAAGCGCACTGTAACCGGTGAAGGTGCCGATCTCCAGGATACGCGCCGGCCTGATCATGTGGCTGATCATCTGCAAAAGGCTTCCCTGCAGGTGGCCACTCAGCATCACGGACTGTTCGTGGTGCGCATAAGTGAAATCAGCCACCTCTTTCAACAGGCTGTCTTCCGGCGTGGTGTGCTGTTCCGCGTAAAGCTGCGCGGCTGCATTAACGATCTCCATCGTGTAATATCTCTTTTACTTCCGCTGGCACCGGCTGCTTGCGTGAGATCAGCAACAAACCCAGGAAGGTGAGTATGCCGTTATAGATCAAAAGCTCGTAACCGATGCGGAACTGGCCGAAAATGGAACCGGATGCAGCTTTCACATTCTCTATCCAGATGCTTTTCAGTTTCAGCTGCTTTTCCCACCATTCGATGTTATTCACGAAATCGATTCCGAGGATCAGCAAAGGCGCTACAAGACATACCACGATGGCATACTTGTCGTTCACCTTTCTCTTGGTGAGTATACCAAAGGCGAACAGTCCGAGCAAAGGACCATAGGTAAAGCCCGCCACCTTCAGAATGATGTCGATGATGGATTTGTTGTCCATCCATTTGAACAGCATCACGGCCAGGAAGAAGATGACGGCAAAGGAAAAATGCACGATCATCCTTCGCCTCTTTCTTTCCGCCTCATTCAGATCCTCCCTGCGCTTGAGGCCGAGGATGTCGATGCAGAACGAAGAGGTAAGGGCCGTGAGCGCTCCGTCGGCGCTGGGGAAAAGGGCCGAGATCAAACCGATGATAAAGATGATAGAGATGGCCGCCGGCATGAATTGCAACGCTATGGTGGGGAAGAGGTCGTCGCCTGGAACCACGATGCCGTTGTTCTTTCCATAGATATAAAGCAAGCCCCCAAGGAAAAGGAAGAGGAAGTTCACCACCACCATGATGGCAGTGAAGGTCATCATGTTCTTCTGGGAATCTTTGAGGTTCTTCACGCTGATGTTCTTCTGCATCATTTCCTGGTCGAGGCCCGTCATGGCCACGGTAATGAACATGCCGCCCAGGATATGTTTCACCCAGTAGGAGCCTTTGTTCACGTCGGTATCAAAGATCCTTGTGAGGTTGCTGTTGTTCAGCTGTTCCATGGTAGAACCTATAGAATGGCCCATGTCGGTCATGATGTAGATGATGCAAATGATCAGTCCTAGCAGCATGAATGTGGTTTGCAGCGTATCGGTATACACGATGGTCTTCACCCCACCCTCGAAAGTGTAGAGCAGGATCATCAGCAGGATAATGAAGGTGGCCAGGCCAAAGCTGATGTCGAGGTCGCGGAGGATAAAGATCTGCAGCACGTTGATCACCAGGTATAGCCTGGCTGTGGCGCCCAGGGTCCTGGAAATAATAAAGAATATAGCTCCCGTTTTATAGGAGACCATGCCAAAGCGGTGCTGGAGATAATTGTAGATGGACGTGAGATTCAGCCGGTAATAAAGCGGCAGCAGCACAAAGGCAATGATAAAATAGCCGATCAGGTAGCCGATCACCACCTGGAAATAGGCAAAGCCGGCCAGTCCTACGGTGCCGGGTACCGATACGAAGGTGACCCCGCTAAGCGAGGTGCCGATCATGCCAAATGCCACCAGCACCCAGTTGGAATTGCGGTTACCGATGAAGAAAGACTCATTATTCGAATTCCGGGAGGTGAAATAAGCCACCACAAGAAGGAGCACGAAATAGCCGATCACGAAAGAGAGCAGTACAACTGAATTCATAATTAATTATTTGAATAAATTGTCTTTCTTGTCCACTTCAATTTTTGAAGATATAAAAATTTGTTTTCCCTTTGCCAGATAACAGGGTAATGATGAAAATACAATCGATCGCTATTTTTTGCGGATCAAAGGCAGGCAAGGACCCTGTTTTCGTGCAACATGCATCAGAACTGGGAAAGATACTTGCTGCGAATGGCGTTACACTCATCTTTGGTGGCGGCAGAAACGGACTGATGGGCGCAGCCGCTGATAGCGTAATGAAATACGGCGGCACGGTGAGAGGCGTGATCCCGCAGGTGCTGATCGAGTGGGAGCACCAGCATGAGAATATCAGCGAGTTGCTGGTGGTGGAAGACATGCATGTGAGAAAGAGGAAGCTGTACGAGCTTTGCGATGCGGCGCTGATCCTGCCCGGCGGCTTCGGCACGCTCGACGAATTGTTTGAGATCCTTACCTGGAACCAGCTGTCTATCCACGACAAAAAGATCTTCATCCTGAATTCAGCAGGCTTTTACGACCACCTGCTGGCTCACCTGCAAAAACTCCAGGAACAGGACTTCCTGTATGGCGACCTGCCGGAACAGTTCACGGTATTGAACGAGCCTGCTGACATGGTGGAGCATCTTCTATGAGATTGCTGATTTCTGGATCTCTGGATCTCTGGATTTATATAATGACGAATGGTTCCTAAGCTTATAAATCTAAAAATCCAGAAATTTATACATCAGAAATTTCATTTCTACCTGTTCTTCTTTCCCTGGAACAACGGAATATTGATGCCAGCCCTGTAGATCGGCTCGGGATTGCCACTTTCGGTGAGATAGGGGGAGTTGCGGTCGCCACCGATATCAAACAGGATCGAAACGTAGAAGTAAGGGTTTTTTGAATCGGGGTCACGGCCGGTGGTGTAGCCGCCGCCGACCAGCGTGCTGCCCCCGTCCTGCTCGTACTTGTCTACCGTACCCAGGGATGAAGTGTAGCGAACGTTCATGAAATTGTGCTCCACCTGTGCCTGCACAAAAATGAATTTCACGGGGAAGATCCTGGTGAATACACCGGCTCCGTATACATGCTGCTTCAGCTTGTCATTGAAGGCCGAATAATTTTTTGCAGAAGCATAGGTATAGTTGAACACCAGGCCCGCATCGATCCAGCGCGTGATGATGTAGCCCAGCACGGGATTGATACCACCCACAAACCTTCCATCTCCGAATGACAGAGACACGCCGCCGCCGGTGAACAGATTTTCTTTTTTAAAGCCTTTTTTTTCTTCCTCAATCGTTGCGGTCTCCTGCGCATTTAATGTGTATGCAGTACACAATAGTAGGACGGCTATCAATTTCTTCATGTGGATCATTTTTTTGTTTCGAAGATCTTTCCCGCGTTCAGGATATTATTGGGATCAAATATCTTTTTGATGCTTCTCATCAGGTCCAGCTCTTTTTCACTGAACATGATATCCATATATTCTTTTTGTACCAGTCCCACGCCATGTTCTCCGCTGATAGTGCCTCCCAGCTGCTTCACCAGCTCAAAGATCTCGCGGATGCCGGTCTTGAGCGACCCGTTCCATTCTTCGTCGCTGAGATCGCCCTTGATAATGTTCACGTGCAGGTTGCCATCACCGGCATGGCCGTAGCAGACCGACTTGAACCCATACCTTTTCCCGATCTCTTTCACCCCATGCAGCAACACAGGCAGCTCGGCACGCGGCACCACCGTATCTTCTTCTTTATAGATAGAGTGGGATTTCACTGCTTCCCCTACTCTTCTTCTCAGCTTCCATAGCTCGGCTTTTTGTTGCGCATCGTCGGCGAATAAGATCTCTCCGCAGTCAAATTGCATCACCACTTCACTGATGCCTTCCATGTCCTTCATCAGCACGTCCGGATCATTGCCGTCTACCTCTATCAGCAGGTGCGCCTGTATATCGTCTTCAATAGGAATGATGGTATTATCTACGAAGCGCATCACCCATTCCAGCGCGTCTCTTTCCATGAACTCCATGGCGCTGGGTGTATAACCTGACATGAAGATGCGGCTTACCGCTGCGCAGGCATTCTCCGCCGAGCGGAAAGGCACCAGCATCAGCAGGTCGTACTTAGGATGAGGCAGCAGTTTCAGCACGATCTTGGTGACAATACCCAGCGTGCCTTCACTTCCTACGATCAGCTGTGTAAGATTGTATCCTGTAGCATTCTTCAGCACATTGGCACCCGTCCAGATGATCTCCCCGGTGGGAAGCACCACTTCCAGGTTGAGCACGTAATCTTTTACCACACCGTATTTCACAGCCTTGGGACCACCGCTGTTCTCTGCGATATTGCCGCCGATCATACAGGAGCCGCGGCTGCTGGGATCGGGAGGATAAAAAAGTCCCTTTTCCTTCAGCGCATCCTGCAGCACCTCGGTGATGACGCCTGATTCAGTGGTGACCTGCAGGTTTCTTTCGTCGATATGGAGGATCTTATTGAGCCTTTCGGTGGAAAGCACCACTCCGCCCAACTGAGGGAGGGCGCCGCCACTCAACCCCGTTCCGGCACCCCTGGGTGTCACGGGTATGCCCCACTGGTTGCAGATCTTCATGATAGCCGCTATCTCTTCTGCAGAACCGGGCTTGATCACCACATCGGGCAGGAAATGCAGGTCCTCGGTCTCATCGTGGGCATAAGCATTCAGCACTTCGTGATCCACGAAAACATGGGAAGGCCCGGTGATCTTCCGGAAAGCATCCAACTGATCCAGGACCGGGTGTGTGCCGGCAGCTGTATTCGCCATAACAATGATTCAGCTGTAAAAATCGTGTAATTGATGGAAAATCGTCCCTATTAATTCCTAAAAGAAGGACAGAGTGTTTCCCTGCGGTTGCCCCGGTATTGGTTGAACAATCCCTGCCTGGTGAGGGAGAATTCAAAAGCGCCGCGGGTATTATTGAACTGGCTCATGGAAGAAACCGTAGCATCGTAGGTGAAAGCGAAATGATAATTTTTCACACCCAGGCCTATCATCGGGATCACTGCATCCCGGTGACGATAATACAATCCGCCAAGCAGCTGGTATTCGCCATCGCCGGATAGGTTATACTGCGCATTCATGCCCGCCACCAGTTCGGAAGCACCCGCCTGCCGGGTGTAATAGATATTTGGATTGATGATCCACTGGTCGTTCACCATCAGGCTCGCGTTGAGAAAACCTATGTGGCGCATGCTGATCCGGTTCTCCCGGCTCACGCTCGCACTGTCGTTCGTATAGAATGATTCAGTGGCCCTGTTTACATGATGTGTGGAGAAGCCCGCGTTCGTATAGACCTTTTCGTTTGGAAAATAAGCATAGTTCATTCCCACCTGCATGTCGAGGTAACCGAAATTATTCCGGCTGATCATAGCGGAAGTGGGCATCTTGTTATCGAAGAATTTCCCGTCGAACTGGTCGGGGAACTTCAAATTGGAATTATTGATCTGCTTGTTGGTGTATCCCACATTGAAGCCCAGGCTCAATAAACTGGAGTAACCCAACATCTGGTGATAGGCGATGCTTCCGTATACTTTTGTCGAAGTAAGATTGCCGCTTCCGGCCACATCGCGGAGGATGAGGCCGCCTGCGCCCACCCAGCCGTTCTCGATCTTTTCGCGCATCAGCTGCACATCACCGTAAGCACTGATGGTTTTATAGGGGACGGCCATAACCGAAGACCACTGGTCGCGGAAGTTCACGCCCAGGCGATAATCCCCATCGGGAATAAAGCCAGTGTTAGCCGGGTTGGTGGTCAAAGGCGAATGAAAGAACTGGGAGAAATGCAGGTCCTGCGCGCATACAACGGTAGCCAGGTGCAAAATGCAGATGGTGAACAGGATGGATATTTTGTTTCTCATGCCCACGCTTTATCGGATTAAGGTAATGTCGCCCTTCTTGGTGGCCTTGGTTCCATCAGTGAACTCTACTTCCAGCGTGTAGGCATACACATCCATCGGCTGCACCACTCCTTTGAATTTACCATCCCAGCCCGTACGCTTATTGTCTGTCTCAAAAACTTTCTGCCCCCACCTGTTCCAGATCACAAAGCGCATCTTGCCAATGCCGTATCCGCGCACATATACAATATTATTGGATCCATTCAATGGAGTGAAAGCATTGGGTACATCCACCGCCGCCTCTACCAGCACTCTTACTTCCTGGCAGGTGTCGTCTGCGCAGCCAAAATCATTATAGGCTGTGAGACAAGCGATATAAGTCTTTGTAGCATCGTACTCATGCTGGATCGGCAGCCTGGATTTGGTCATCATGGAATCGCCGTCACCAAATACCCATTTAAATGTAGTAGCATCCGGGCTGCTCTGGTTGGTAAATGTGATGGGCGTATTCACGGAAGGCGGCTGCGGCGTGACGCTAAAATTGGCCACAGGCTTGGCAAAGACCGTAATGGTTCTTTGCGCCGTGTCAATGATATTGCAGGTAGCAGAATCTATTGCGGTCAATGTAATGGTGTACACCCCGGGGTTGAGATAAGTATGCGAAGGGCTCTCGTCGGTTGATGAATTGCCGTCGCCAAAATCCCATGTGAAGCTCGAGCCGCCCTCTGAAAGGTTGTCAATGCTGAATGTGAAAGGCGAACATGCCTTTGGCGGAACGTCAAACAGCGCCTTCACGAGCTCCGATACCCGCACGTTTTTCTCTACGGAATCGGGGTAGTTACAATACACGGTATCGTTCAGCACCAGCCGCACTTTATAAGTGCCGGGGGAAGCATAGCTATGGAAAACAGGACCTGTACCTGCTACTACCCTGGGTGAACCGTCTCCAAAATCCCATTTGAAGGACTGGGCGCCGAAGGGTCTTACGGCAGGAGCAGTGGAGGTATTGTCGAACCGGTATTTGAATTCCTGGCAGGGATCAAGCTTCACCGCGTTGAATCCGAGTGTGGCAATGAGGTCGCCCACCCGGATGGTGAGGTAGGAAGTATCCCTGATGTTACAGGAGTTGGAATCTATGGCTACCAGCATCACCTTATAGGTACCGACGGCATTGTACAAATGAGAAGTGTCAGGCGTGCTGGTGGTGATCTGCGGGCTGCCGTCGCCAAAATTCCATTCGTAGCTTTTTGCATTCAGCACGGTGTCGCGGAAGAACACCCGCAGCGGCATACAACCGGAAGTGTCGCCGGTAGATCCGTTGATAGACGACTGCACACCGGATGCCGTACCTGCCAGGTCGAGATCGATCTTAACCATAGCCAGGTTACAGGCGCCGCTTGGATTGGTGGGCGACCAGGAACCGAAAGAAGTAGGATATTCGATACCCGGGTTATGACAGTTGGCACAAATGGCCTGGTAGATCACGCCGTTCACATCGAAGCGGCTGGTACCACCATCCACGTGGTCCGCGGTGCCGCCGTTCTGGCCAAAGAAATCGCCGTACAATTGTCCTGTACCATTTCTTTTCAGCACAAAAAAGTAAAAATCCTTCCCATCGGTATTCGGCTGAAGCGGATTGACGGTGGTCAATTCGCTGGTACCTGCCGTATTGTATTCAAGGCTTCCCAACTTGCCTCCCCAACCGGAAACGTAAACGTTTTCGCAGCGGTCAACCAGGAAGGCTACCGGTGAAATATTGGGAACGGAGCTGTTCGATCCGAAGACAGTTGAATAAACATAGCCTGAAAGATCGGGTTTCACTTTCGCAATGAACTGCTTGCCCCCGGGCTGCCACCAGGGCGCCGTCTTTGGCCAGTCGCCTTCGGTTTGTCCCATGATATAGGGGAAGCCCTTCCTGTCGAACTGAATACCGAATACCTGGTCGTAAAGAGAGGTACCGAAGTAGCTTGACTTCAACAGGGTAGCGCCATTGTTGGACACGATGGAGATATAACCATCGGCAACACCCTGGAAAATGCTTTGGTGTGAGCTGGCATCCACGCCGGGAAAATTATTGCTGCCCGTACCGCCGGCTACATAAATATTGTTATTGAATGGATTCAGCGCCAGCACATAGGCTGCATCGTCCTGGCTGCCTCCCAGGAAAGAAGAAAAGGTGAGCGAAGAAAGATCAGGGGGAAGCTTGATGATCACGCCATCCTGCAAGCCACCGGGAGTGGTCTTGAATGCCCCTGCAGTGGTAGGAAACTGGTCGGCCACGGTGGTGGAGGTGGATTGCGTATTCGAAGCCAGGTAAATATTACCTGCAGCATCGAGAATCACTTCGCTGCGGCTGGCATCACCATAGTTATAATGCAGGGAAGTAGGACCCGTATTACAGGCTTTGATATTCACGCCGTCGTCGCCGGTGCCGCCTATTCTCTTGGAACCGATCAACTGGGTGCCGTTTGCATTGAGCTTGGTGACAATGATATCATAGCCGCCGCCTTTGCCTATCAGCCCTGTGCCGCCTCTTGTTGGATAGTCGCTTGATAGCGTACGGCCGGCCAGCACCAGGTTGCCCTGCGCATCTACCACCAGGCTGTGCGGTTGCTCTGTGCCGTTAGCACCGCCAATGTATGTAGCATAGATCCTGCTGGACCCGTTGGGTGATAATTTGATGATGCCGATGTCGAAGGGATTCGGACTTGTGCAATCAGGGGTGCCACCCAAAAAGCTTTGCTGGAAGGCGCCGGTGCTGGTGGGAAAGCCATTACCGAAAACGATGCCGCCGCCATACATGCTGCCATCCGGGCCATAGGTGGCCGTAAAGCCCCAGTTATCGGAAGTGCTGCCTGCAAAAGTGGCAAACACAGGCCGGGGGTCGATCACCAGCGGCACAGAGGGATCATAATTTTTCATGTCAAAGCTGACAACATTCCCTTTGACCACGTAACGCGCGCCCACTTCTTTTCTTCCTTTTTCTCCTACCTGGTAGCTGTAAGGATACATTTCATGGATGTCGCCTACACTGGTGCCCACCACCAGTTCCTTATTCTTCACTTCCAGCTTATCTGCCCCTTCGTATTTCAGTGCGATCCTGGAAGGGTCTGCGCCGGGCTTGACAATGAAATCATATTTGAGGTGGCCGTTGTCGGCATAATATCTTACGTCAACCCCCGGATAGATCTCCTTCACGGTGATGGCCTGGTAGATCCGGCAATTGGAAGCCCATTTGGAAGGATCGTTGCCTATGAAATAGTTGGAATAGGTCTCCAGGGCTTTATCCGGCACCAGGGTGGGCTGTGAGGCCTGCAGAAAATGAACCCTGTAAGCATGCGAGCGCAACTGCCTGGGCCCATTGGTTTTGGCCTGCGACCTGTTGCCGTGGCCATGCACCATTCCCTGCAGATCTTCCAGGTCTTCTTTATTGTGCTGGAGGATGGTGTAACCCTTGTCGTGGATGAAAATAGCTCCGCCCGGTACCTGGCTCATGAACCGTACCCGGCTGTCCCATTGTCCTTTGTTCTCGATAAATTCAAGATTCTGTGCAGAACCGGCGAGGCCGGTAAAAAGACATAGCAGGAAAAATATGTATTTGTCGAACTTCAACTGTTTCTGAAATTAACGAAATAAAGTAAGAGGCAGTGTAAAAACAAACGTTAAGAAATCTTACTCCACGGGGTTTTACCCTTCGACGACACCAGGTAATTTCTTAGTCGCAAATTCTCTGCCGATTCCAGCAACGGATCCTCGGAAATGATGTTTTCTGCAAGATCCCTTGCGGCCTCCAGCATCTGCCTGTCTTTCACCAGGTCGGACAGCCTGAAATTCAGGGCGCCACTCTGCCGGGTGCCTTCAATTTCCCCGGGTCCACGGATCTCGAGGTCTTTTTCTGCGATTTCAAAACCACTGTTCGTGGAGGTCATGATCTTCAGCCTGGCCCTGGCCTCCGTACCTATTTTTGTGGCGGTCATCAGGATGCAATAGCTTTTTTCGGCGCCCCGGCCTACCCTGCCCCTGAGCTGATGCAACTGGGAAAGACCAAATTTCTCGGCGCTCTCAATCACCATCACGGTGGCATTCGGCACATTCACCCCCACCTCGATCACCGTGGTACTCACCATGATCTGAGTGTCGTTCTGCACAAAGCGTTGCATGTTGGCTTCCTTAATATCCGCCGGCTGCCTGCCATGGACCATGCTGATCCAGTATTTGGGCTCGGGAAAAAATGCCTTCACATTTTCGTAACCCTGCATAAGGCTTTCGTAATCCAGCTTTTCACTTTCTTCTATCAAAGGGAAAATAATATAGGCCTGCCTGCCTTTGGCGATCTCTTCCCTGATAAAGTCCATCACCTTAGCCCTGTGTGTATCATAACGGTGCACGGTGATCACGGGGATGCGGCCCGGGGGCAGTTCATCCATCACGCTATAGTCCAGGTCGCCATAGGCAGTCATCGCCAGCGTGCGAGGTATGGGAGTCGCCGTCATCACCAGCACGTGGGGAGGGATAGCGGCCTTTTTCCATAACCGCGCACGCTGGGCCACGCCAAAACGGTGCTGCTCATCTACGATGGCAAAACCAAGCTTATTAAATACCACGATGTCTTCAATGAGCGCGTGGGTACCAATTAGAATATGGATCCCCCCATCCGCCAGGGCAGATAAGATCCTTTTTCGTTCGGCCGTTTTTGTAGAGCCGGTGAGCAACTCCACCTTAACGGGCATATCTTTCAACAATTCACTGATGGAAGCCAGGTGTTGCTGGGCCAGGATCTCGGTAGGCGCCATGAGGCAGCTCTGGTAGCCGTTGTCGGCAGCCAGCAGCATACACAACAGGGCGACGATGGTTTTTCCACTGCCCACATCGCCCTGCAGGAGCCGGTTCATTTGATGTCCCGCGCCTGTGTCTGCACGGATCTCCTTCATCACCCGTTTTTGGGCTCCTGTGAGCTCAAAGGGAAGATGGTGTTTGTAAAAATCATTGAACAGGTCGCCCACCCTGGAAAACACCACGCCTTTGGAAACCCTGTGGCGTTCCGACCTGGTCATTGCCAGCCGGAGCTGGGAAATAAAAAGTTCCTCGAACTTCAACCGTCGTAGCGACTGGGCCTGGTCGGCTGCCGTGGCGGGAAAGTGCATTTGCCTGTAGGCCTGGTAACGGCTGTAGAATTTTGCTTTCTGTATAATGCGCTCCGGCAGGTTCTCCGGCAGGTCTCTTTCCGACAACATCTCCAGGAGGTTCTGTACCAGCTTGCCCATTTGCTTAGCACCCAGTCCCTTTGACTTTAATTTTTCGGTGGTGGAATACACGGGCTGCAGTGTTCCTTTTTCCGCGGCCGCTTCTGCCCTGGTCTCCATTTCGGGGTGCACCATCTGGGGCTTGCCCAGGAAGAATCCCACCTTGCCAAATACAATGTACATCTCTCCCTCGTGCAAATTCTTTTCTATCCACTGATGCCCTTTGAACCAGGCCAGCTCCATGACGCCGGTTTCGTCTTTGAGCTGGGCAACGAGCCGCTTTCCACTGCGCTCTCCTATGATCTGCTTGCCTGAAAGAATGCCGCGTACCTGTGCAAACTCTGTAGCAGGACTGAGCTCGCCGATCTTTAAAAAACGGGTGCGGTCTACGTGCCGGTAAGGAAAATGATGGAGCAGGTCGCCAAAGGTGAAAATGGCGAGCTCTTTTTTCAGCAGCTCTCCCCTTTGAGGCCCCACGCCTTTGAGGAATTCAATAGGGTTCAGTAATATGGAAGAAATGGTGGTGATGAGAATGGTTTTGGTAAAATTAAACCTTCAGCGCCCTCTCCGAGCGGGTCCAGAGTGCCGAATGCTTTCCCTTCCTGTACAGGATCAATCCATGGATCATGCAATAGTTCATGAAGAGGAAATAAAATGGAATGGTAGTGAGAAAAAAAGCCTTGCTGATCATGAGGTAACCCGCAAGCGCTGACAGGTAGAACAGGATCTGTCCCCACATCAGCAGATCGTATATCTCCGAGGGATGCAGGGCGGATAAAAAAATGTTCAATATAAAGATCAGGGGTATGGCAAAAGGACAAACCACCCAGCGCAGCCAACGCCTGGAAAAGAACTGGAAGCAGAGAGCAGGATGATGCAGCAATCTTTTCAAAGGCAGTCTCGACAGGGCCTGGAATGCCCCGCTGGCTATGCGCAATTTCCGTTTTTTCTCTTCTCCGATATTAGCCGAAGGCAGCTCCACCGCATAGGCGCCCGGCTCGTATCGGATGCGGTAACCTGAAAGGCAAAGGTCCATAGACAAAACAAAGTCATCGATGATGGTATCTTCTTCGAGGGGTTGGTACAATAAAGTGCGCATGCAAAACAATTCGCCGGCGGCGCCTACGATAGAATAAAAATCTCCATCCAGCTTTTTCATGTAGGATTCGTATTTCCAGTACCAGCCTTCGGCTGTTCCCACTCCCGAAGTATGCGCCACTTTTTTCTCACCGGCCACCGCACCCGTCAGCTCGTCGCCAAAATGCTTCGCCATATTGCGGGCACAATCGGTATTTAAAATGGTGTTGGCATCGCTGAAGATCACCAGCGGCGTGGCCACATGCTGCATGGCCCTGTTCAGTGCAGCCGCCTTGCCCTTTCTTTCCGGTTCAAACAATACCTGGGCGAAGGGGAAGGCAGACGCTTTTTCCACGGTAGCATCGGTGCTGCCATCGGCCACCACGATCACTTTAATGAAGCCGGCAGGGTAGTTCATGGAGATGGTGTTCAGCAATTTCTCTTCGATCACTGCCTCCTCGTTATAGGCGGGGATCACAACGGTCACAGGTGGAAGCTCTCCGCCGGTGAAGGATTGCCGGCGCTTAAAAAGGTTGAGTATAAAAACAATAATGGCATAGCCCAGGTAGGAATAGAATACCAGGAAAAGCAGCAGCCAGAATATGGCGGAAAGGGCCTCCATGAGGGGTTAAATATAGCAAAGTTGACTAGTTGACTAGTTAACTGGTTGACAAGGGAACAGCCAGGCTTTCCTGGCCTCAAGTTCCAACCAGTAGTAACTTGCAGTATGCTCGGGTTGCTCGACCACTTCCTCTCCTTCGTTCACCTGGCCCTGATCGGGTTTAATCTTTTCGGATGGATACCGAGGGCAACGAGGAAAGTACACCTGGTCACCATCGGGCTTACCGCTGCTTCCTGGTTCATCCTGGGCATATGGTATGGCATGGGCTATTGTCCTATTACCGACTGGCAATGGGATGTAAAGGCGAAGCTGGGTGAAACCAACCTGCCCTCTTCCTTCATCAAATATTTTGCTGATAAGATCACCGGCAGCGACATCCCTGCGGATACTGTGAACTATGCTACCCTCGCAGGATTTATACTGGCAGTCCTCGCTACGATCTGGGCGAATTTCATCCATAAAAAACGACCGCACCGTTCTCAATAAGACCTCATCAGATATTCAGCCAACCAAGATATTCATCCTCTTCTTGCTGTTG
Source organism: Chitinophagaceae bacterium (assembly GCA_036676905.1). Classification (GTDB taxonomy): domain Bacteria; phylum Bacteroidota; class Bacteroidia; order Chitinophagales; family Chitinophagaceae; genus Flavisolibacter. The sequence goes on along the minus strand of JAKFCE010000007.1, from coordinate 184,314 downwards.
TTCGGCCATGTAAATGAAGTGGTCCACTGCATGAACAAAGACCTTGACGGTATCTTCGTAATCACGCTGGGCGAAAATCGCTTTGTGATTTTTTCCCATGATCTCTATCTGGTCCATCCTTTTCCATTGTGTCCACCTGCTGAGTCCGGCAGTTTTGTTCCTGAATATATCACCGCTGCTGTTGATCGCGAAAAGCTCGATCTCCTGGCTGCTGTTCACTGCTATTGCGAGGTAAAAGAATTCAGATCTATGTTCAATCAGTTTCCATTCTGTCGCATCCCTTGCATCATCCGCCGCCACCTGCCTAAACCAGATCTGCCGGTCCTCACAATCGACCGCTACCACCCAGATCACATTATTCGCGTCTTTCACTACCGCATAATTGCATGGACATTTATCACTGAAAGGCTCGCCGCCATGATCCCATCCGCCACCTTGCTTTTCAAAGAAATGAAAGAGCGATCCTTCAGGATGCGCTTCGTGCGGAAAATTCAAGGGGCCAGTTCCGGTAGGCTGGGTGATCTCAGGGTAGTTGCAAATAAATGCATGTACACGCCCCCTGTCGTCCTTCACGGACTTTACTTGCGCATGCCTCGCATGAGGGATCTTTTTGCCACCTGAAAAACCATCCACCTCTGCAAAATGGTTTGACCTGTATCCTGTTTCCTGCACAACGATGAATTGTCCGTTGGCATCTACGTACATGATCACGAGGGTATTGTCATCTTTCATCACGAAGTCATAAGCTATACAATGGATGTCCAGGTGCTTACAGCGAAATACCGCCTCGTTACATTTATTGCAATCGGTGCCTGCAGGACGCAAGAGGCATAGCTCGCCACTCTCCTCCCGCGCAAGAATGATCACCCTACCCGTAAGCAGATCGGTCGTTGTCTTCATGTCCACCATCTCGCAATCGATCAGGACCTCTGTCTCGATCTCATGCGCATCCGGAAGCTTTTTCCTTTTCCTTTTCACGAGGTCGGCAAGGGAAGTGGGAACAGGAGTAGCGATGGGCTTCAATCCTCCATGAGAATGGCCTTTGCCGGAGCCCCCGCTGCTGCCAACGGTCTTCGGCTTCTCGTTATCCTCACCTTCTGTTGGATGGAGAAGCATAGGATTGATCTTTTTCACCGAAAGATTTTCCCATTGGTTGAAATGAATCCAGGCGGGTTCTGAGCACCCTAGTATTTCAGCAGGATCGAACTGGGGATCGAAAGGGCGGTCGTCACGCATATACACGACGTCTCTCTCATACACTCTCCACAATTCCTTTTGGGAAGAGATGGCAAAGATCTCGATATAAGATTTCGTTACCTCCTCATGAGGCTGAGGGTGTGAGGGATCGTCGTGAGCGTGCGGCTTGATCTTTTTCAATATCCTGTTACCGAGGCAATACTTTCTTGTACCCTTGAGTTGGATCTTCAGCCAATGATCGTACACATCCACCAGCAAAGCATGCACAGGCCAGAAAATGGTCGCTGAAGCGGCTGTCATCATGCTGGCAAACGGACCGCCCAGGGCTGCATGTGCAGTAAAATGAAAACTTGTGCGTCCCGAAGCAGCGGAACGACCTATGTACTGAGCCAGTTCCATGGCCGTGTTGAAATTGTCGAATGAATCCGGATGGAGGGCTTGCGGGATCATCGGCCGCATCCAGTCTCTTAGATGATTGTAAAATGGTGTGATGATGCCATTGACGCCCCATCTGTCAAAATCATCTCCGAGATCCACGACCTGGAAAAAGCTGCCCTGCCTGCCACCCTGGTCGGGCATAGCATCGGGAATGGGATTCACCGGCTGCCACTGCGGAAGTGGGACGTGATGTTTCATCGCCGGATTCTTCAGCAGCCTCTTTTCTACCTGCCAGATATAATGTTTGTGATCGATGAAAAGGTTCTCGATATGATCGATCTGCAACATATGCAGCTTCACCAGTTCCACATCCACTACACGCATCAGTTCATCAGCGAGTTGACCAACATCCGTTCTAGAATTCAAATTTGGCCGCCTGTAGTTTTCAACAAAATGTGCGTCTTCCAGCCAGTTGTTGCCTACAATTACAGGCAGGAATTCATGGGTAAGACCATTATAAAAAACCGGGCAGATCAATACATGCTGGTTCTTAGAGACACGGGCGACAAAAAGGAAATCGAAGGGCTGGAACTCTATCTCCACCACAAATCTTCCCTGGTAATCAGTTTTTGTCGGCGCGGTGCCGGCAAGATGACCTGTATCGATAAAATCGTCCAGGCCGGTGGCTGATAGAAAGCCTGAAAGATCACATCGGTAGATCTCGATCGTAGCGCCAACCACTGGCATAATGCCAGCAGGCCTTAGAGGATAAAAGACCGAGCCGGCAATGGGACTCTGGTGCTGACGCAAGGAAGAAAGATCGGTAGCAAAGTCCGAGAGACCCAGGTAGGTTCGCAATGCACCCGGCAGGTGATCATTGATCCAGGCAGCCACCCCTGCGTTTATCTGTGCCTGCAGCTCGGCCCACGCTACTCCGGGATCTGGCGGAGCAGGAGGATCTTCCCAAGTTATCAGCTTACAATCGCCATGCATTTGTCCTCCACCGTCCGGACATTTTGATACCTTCCTTAAGCCTTCCAGGGCATCTCCGAAAAACCGGTTCCCCCCCGGGTTGATGGCATCAGCGAATTCATTCCATGTAAATTCTCCCATAGCAGAAAGTTTAGTTTGAAAAAATGCGACGGTCAAACTACAACTCTATCTGCTGACATGAAATGCGGGAAACACGGTATTTGGGTTAGTGGCAATGCATGGAACTAAAACACTTACAGGCAAGTATTTAAATATACCGGTAAAAAATCAACCGGTGCAGTGAAGAACAAATCTTAGTAAAAATCCAGTCTGGTGAAACCGTTGTTAAACAGCTATGCCCGATAGCGACCAGTGCCAGAACATGCCGTTGAGAAAATTATTGTAGGATATCCTGTAACGGTTACTCCCAAGGGAAGCAGCACCCAACTGGAAATAAGGATTCTGTTGTGCAGGGTAAGCAAAGGGATCGTTGATGATCAAATATGTTCCGTTAGGGCCGGATTCATATCCTGTCAGCAGCACCACATGTTCCGAATCGCGGTAATATTGCTTGTGTCCCGGCGAAACACCACAGACCACCGGACGGCCGGCATCAATATTGGCCCTGATGGTTTGAAATGAAAGTTCCCGGGCCTCGTTGAAGCGAATAACCCTCCTTGATGACAACCAGGCATACTCGCGCAACATACGCATGGTTTGGCTATTGCCTCCGGATGGGATCACGCAATTGAGGCAATTCATATAGCAGGGAGAACCTGGTGCAGAGATCAAACCCATGATACCACACTGGTAGTCGTTTTGGTTAGCGGCAGGCACACCATAATAGCGAAACAGCATTTCTCCCACTGCCAGCCAGCACCAGACCTGTGTTTGCTGTTGTACCCCGGGAATACCAAGCACCCTGTTGGCAGTTTGCGTGGGAGCACGCGAAGGAACGGTGGCAACAGGCTTGATCTTAACCGTAGGGACTGTCAGCGGCATCAAAGAAGACCGGTACAAAAGTTTGAACTCATCCAGGGGCGTAGCGTAATGATAAATCCTCGCTTCTGCCATGATCTTTTTGCTGCCTGCAGGGAGCTTTAGCTGGTCGTATGGCAACAGCATGTCTATCGGCCCCTGGAGGGCACGTCCCTGGAGCATATATATCTTTTCAAAAACGGCTATGGCTCCCTGGATATTATACTTGTCATCATCATCATCTGCCAGTTCGTAGCCAAGCGTGTCATAAAGGACCACGGCAAAATAGATCTCCCCTTCCTTCTTTGGCCGGATATCGGCTTCCGCTTTTACGAGGTAGCCGAGTCCTGTTTTCTCCAGCATCTGGATTTTTTTAACCCGGGCATCCACTCGGAATACTTCATCCGTCACAAGCCTTGCGCCGCCTTTGGGATACAGGCGGCTGATGATCTCTTTATCCCCCTCCGACAATTCAAAATTCCAGGAACTGCCTTTCCCATCCAGCGTATAGGCAGCGGGGATCGCGTAGTGCATAATGGACTTGCTGTCGTAAGCGGTTCCATTGGTATAAAAGCTATGCGACTGCGTTAGGAAATCCTGCCAAAAATCACGATCCGTGTTTTGCCCGTCCCACACACAGTATGGAATATTGCTAAAGATCTTTTCCTTGTCCCATTTGATATCTGACAGAGGATGCTTGTGTTCATGCATCAATCCCAGTACATGCCCGAACTCGTGGATCACCGTGGCCCTAAATTGTTTTGGATCTGTGTAAATACTGTCGATCCACATGGTTGGCTCCCCGCTTGGTATGAGCATGGCTTGCGTGCCGATGTAAGTATAGTTGGCTTCGTTACCCAAACTAACGCGGATGTGGGATCGGGATGAATCCACAGCACGTATCAAACGTACATTCGCGTATTGCTCCCAGGTGCGGGCATGTTTAAGTACCTGCTCCCGCAATTTTTCACTGCTTTTGCCAACAAAAGCTACGGAAAGAACCTGGCCGGTATCCCAGAGAAAATAATTGTCTGCCAACCCCCTGGAAGGAGCCGTCTCCAAACTTGTCTGGCTTTTGTCAAAAGTCCAGCAAAATGGATGAGGGGCAGGCTTGCCGGGCTGTGATACCGCGGCCAGCGACAACAGCAGGAGGGCAGAAAAAAGGATCGATCGCATGAGCAGTTATTATTCTAATGAGTGACAATATAACCGCAATGAGGGTTGCAACCAAGGGTTAAATTGGGATATTGCATTATTAGGCTATTTGAATATTAGGTTATTGGGTATTAAAGATTTGGGTCTGTATCAGCTTTTCTTCTTAAATGATCCGGGAGCAGCTTACCGATGATCTCAGACCACCCGGCCTCAAAATTCGGTTTGGCGTAATTGTTATCCTGGGGCAGCTTTTCCAGTCCTTCGTGGGTGAGTTTTAAGCGTGTTTTATCCCCTTGAGGAAAGAGTTCGAAGGTCACATAAGTGTCGCCTGGTACATTCTCATAGCTCCATAGCCATTTCATCTTCTTTTCCTTTTCAGCTTCCAGTACCCGGCAAAGGTGAAGGAACTTTGTGCCGTCCTTCTCGCCGTAGAACTGGAATTCAAATCCTTCGCGGGGCTCAAAGGCTTCCATGTCGAAACTCCATTGCTTTATTTCTTCTTTATCCGTGAGGGCTTTCCAAACCTGCGATGGAGTGGCATCGAGTACAACTTCTTTTACAATGGGTTCTTTGCTTACAGGGTCCATATAGTATTCGATAAGTGTCCCAAGTTACGCAACAGTCGCGGAAGCAGGATCACCGTTCCGACAGCCAGAACGCATCCTCATAATCATCTGCCACGGGTTCTTTTTGTTCGGTTATGGCTTTGCCTATCTTTTCCAGCTGTTCTTCCGTGAGCACCTGCTCGAGGTGAGGGAAGAGGGTCCTCTCTTCATAGCGCACATGGTCGTCTACCATATCGGCGAGCTGCTGCAGATTTTCGGCTGTAGGCTTTTCCACCACCTGGTCAGCCAGCCGGTTGATCTGCCGGTGGTCTTCCCAGGCCTTGTCCACCTGCTCATCCTTCACGGCACTGAACAACAACTCCTCTTCTTCACGGAAATGCTCGCGCATGTGCTGCTCCCTGAAATAGGCCACATAGTTCCGGATCCGCTCCGGGTCGGCTCCCCGCTTGAGCCCCTGCCGGATCTTCCAGCAGAAAAGCAGGGTGAAATGGTGGTCTTTCGAAAGCTCCACGATATGGATATTGCGCTTCAGGGGTTTTTGTGACATAATAATGATTTAATACTAACGAAGTTGACTAACCGAATAAATAAGCATGACCACTGTTCACCGGGTCGCAGAGGTCGGCGACCTTTTTGGTTTTGAATATCTTTTCAATGATGTCGCGGGCCTCTTTGTATTCGTAATGAATGGGACAGGGATGGCTGGCCGAGCAGCGGCTGAGGCCGAGCCCGCAACCCTTGAAGCTGTCCTTACCATCAATGGCCTGCACCACGTTGATCAGCGGCTGGTTCATTTGGCTGGGCATTAGATAAAATCCTCCCGCCGGACCCTTCATGCTGTTGATCACCCCATGACGCACCAGCACCTGCAGCAGCTTGCCCACAGTATGCTCGCTGGCCTCCAGGTATTGAGCGATCTCGCCAATGCCCACCCTCTCCTGCTTTTCATATTTGGTTGCCAGGAAGATCACGGCCTTTACCGCTGTTTTGCATGTATAGCTTAGCATATCATCGGTTTAAATATTCTTGTCCCTCCGCCGAGATCCGCTCCGGCGACCAGGGCGGGTCGAACACGATGGAAATGTTGATCTTAAAGCCGAGAAAGGCCTGCTCCAGGGCTCTTTCCGCTGCGTCCTTGATGGTTTCACCCATGGGACAAAACTGCGTGGTCAGCGTCATGGTGAGGTAGATCTCTTTTTTTGCTTCATCGAAATCCACCTGGTAAACCAGGCCGAGATCCACCACGTTGAGCCCGATCTCCGGGTCTTCCACGTTGTAGAGTGCAGCCAGCGCCACCGTGCTTAACATCGTATTGTTGGTGATCACACTCATTTCGCCTTATGAAAGATCATTTTAAATATGTTACCATTATATAAAATTGCCGCGCCGAGCAATAAATAACTGCCGGCCTGCAAAGCCCAGCCCACCTCTGTGAGCACGGCCAGGAAAAAAAGCAGGAAACCGCAACCATACAGCAGCGCCATCAGGTTGAACAGGGTCGAGCTGTACAATTCTTTGGGTTGAGGCGTCTTACCCAGCCCGGCTCTTTCATGGTAGATCCTTGTCCATAAAATAAAAGGAAGGGTCTTGAACGTCATCCCAAAAATGATAGCAGTGATCCAGCCAAAGAAAATGGTGAAGCCATAAGCCAGCACCTGTGACTGGTCGGCAGGACCCGCTAACAAGGAACCGGCTATCACCAGCACCAGCAAGAGTGGCAAGGCCATCAGCGCTACCGATGCCATGGATACCTGCATGGGCTCATCGAGGGTTTTCCTGATACGCACCTTGTAAGCTTCATTGCAATAGCGCGCGAAGAGTACGATCGCCACGAAGATCGAGGCGGCCGGCAACAGATACAACCATTTGGCAGAGGCAGTAAAGAAGATAATGATGAAGGCAGCCAGTCCCAGGTTCACGAGATAAAAAACACTCCACAATAGTTTGCTGTTCTCATACTTCGAGATCAGGAACATGGGGATCAGGCGGCTGCCTACACCCAGCACCATCATCAGGAACCAGCCCACGATGCCCAGGTGCGCGTGAAGGGAGAGGTACTGAACGGAGTCGGCAGAAAATATAGCCATGCTGAAGTTGGCCATCAGCAACAAGCCGATAAAACAGGTAATGAGCAGCCAGGTGGCCGCGCTGAAAATGAATACAGCATGCACGTTCTCGGTCTTGCTTTTTGTGATACTCACAAATAGATTCGCGAGGTAACAAACGATGGCAAGGTTCACCAGCACACCGCCTGTGAGAGCCAGTGTACCAAAGCTGAATTGAAAAAACGACCAGGCGATGATGGGAATGCCTATGCCTGCCAGCACGAATGCCGCGTAAGCGAGCGCGGTGCTGTAAAGGCCCGACTCAATGAGCACGGGCACCAGTTGGTGGCTTGCTCCGAGGATCACCATGGTACCCCAGCCCAGGGCCATGAGGTGGGTGATGGCCAGCGTACGGGGGTGGAAATAGTGTTCCGTGAATGCCTCCGTAGAAAATGAAAGAAGGAGGGTGGCTGCGAGCAGGGAAAGCGCCGCATATATATAAAAGGGTACGACCGCTTTGTGCGTGGTATTGGAGTCGGTATGGGAAGTGGGAGTCATTTCGTGAATCGTCAATCGTGAGTCGTGAGTCGTGAATGGTGTCCCGATAGCTATCGGGAGGTGAATGGTGAATAAATTTACCAGTTAACCAGTCAACCAGTTAACAAGTCAACTCAATCTTTAAAGATCAACACTTCCACCTGTCCTTCCGCTATTTCCCTGATCCGGAACTCATAATTTTTCGAGGCCAGCTCGGGCAGGAGGAACAAGGGAATTTTTTTATGATAGACCAGTAAGGCCTGGTCTTCCGGCAGCTTTTCCAGTGATTCCAAAATGGTGATCATCGGTGCAGGCATCTCGAGGTGGCGTACGTCTATCGTCACCAGCCTTTCCTTGAATTTGGTCAGCACCGCATCCCAGTCATCGCTGTGCGTAGACACCTTCTCTTCGATGTTGCCCGCCTTTGCCTTGAAGAACCATGTTTCGATATGGTCATCAGCCTGCTTGTCCACCCAGGTCTCGTAACCTTTTTTCCTGAGCATGTTGATCAGCGGTACAGGTTCAAATGTGTTCACGATCTTCAGCGCCTCTCCTTCCTTCACCGTCTTCAGTTTTTCCATGATCAGGTTCAAGGGATCACGGCCTGAAGCGATCACCGGCCTTACATCCAGCTCATGGATCTTCTCCGCGCTCAATCCATTGAAAAAACCGGGCAGGGACTTCCCGCTTTCTTTCTCTTCCTCCTGATTCCTGTTAACCGTAAATCCAAGGGGTTCCAGTCTTTGAAAAAAATCGTTCACCGTACATCCGCCTACTTTCGCTGCCATTGACAAAGAAGTTCTTGGCGCCATCACTTTTCTCAGCAGGGGATTGCGCAGTTTTTCAAACCTGGGGCTGATGCCTACGATGGTTTCCAGCGCATCTTTGTTCGCCTTCAGTATCGTGGACAACCGGGTATGTGCATCAATGATCATGTGGTTGAAAAAATGGAAGTTCCCCATCGCCAGGGAACTTCCGGTGTAAATCAATTCCTATCTCAACTCTTTTTCCAGCTTCAGCGCCTTCGGGAACAGGATATTGTTCTCGAGGTGGATGTGCTGGTGCAGGTCTGTTTCGAGTTCTTCCAGCTTCTTATACAGGAACTGGTAACTGTTACAAGCGTCTGCAGGCAGTGTATAATCGTTGGTCAGCTTTCTCATTTCTACGAGGATCTCGCCGGCTGCTTCGTGGTCCACTTCCATCATGCGCACGGGCTCGGTCAGCGAAGGCAGGTCATTCAAAAGATTGCGGTCGCCTGTCCTCTTCACGTTCTCCAATGCTTTGATAAAGGGGAACAGCACTTTTTCTTCGCGCATAAAATGCGTGTCGAGCTCCTGGGTGAGCTGACCGAACAATGAATACAGGTTCTTCAGCTCGGGATGGTTGCTTCCATGGTGCCCGGCCACTTTTGCCAGCAGACCCTGCAGGTTAGGACGCTCGTTATAATAATAAAGGTGGTGCTGGTTGTAGATGTAGTCTACGAGGAAACCAGGCTGCCATGCGCTGTAATTATTGGAAGCGCTTACCGCGGTTGCCTGGGGAGCGGCCAGTTCGGCTTCCACTACAGCTACATCAAGACCTTTTTCATCACAGGCCTGCTTCAGCGATTTCTTTCCGCCGCAGCAAAAGTCGATACCATATTTCTTGAACACCTCGGCTTTGCGAATGTCGGCAGCGGCGATCTCACCCACGGTCTCACCGGCATCCTCGTCATTCTTTTTGATCATCACTTTCCACCACTGTGGCCCTTTTTCCAGGTAGGTCCAGGTAAAGATGTTGCCTCTTTCGCCCAGCAGCTGGTAGTACAAAGGTTTGGGATCATGGTCATTCAGGATCATAAATCCTACGCCCGGCTGCAGCGCGTCGAAATATTTAAAAATAGTGGGATGTTTCAGCCTTGGCTCGATCAGCGTCACGTTCAGCACAAAGGGCTCTTCGGCTGTTTTCGCGTCATTCTCTTCGATCGCCGGCACATTGCCCGTTGCATCGCTTGTTTTTTTGATCTCTACTTTCCATACCTCCGGTCCGTTCTCAATCCTGGTCCACTCGAATACATCGCCTTTCTCCGCCTTCATTTCATAATAAAGAGGAATGGGATCATGGTCATTCACCAGCAGGAAGGCCTCACCTGCCTTTAGGTCATCGAATTTTTTCAAAATGGTCGGATGCTTCACAGCCGGCTTCAGGTCTGGAACAAACAAAGTGTCTATTGTGCTCATGTAAGATTGATTTAGGGAATAAAAGTATTTCAGTACTTCTATTCAAAAATATGATATTAGTCAGTTTGTGAAAATCCCTCGTTGCCCATAACGGAAAAATGGGTCTTTGGGACCCATTTTTACATTTTCATTACAATCGCCGCCCGTAGCAGAGCGGTGAAACCCGGCTTATTTGGGAGACTTAGGACTGCGGCGATGCTCGCGTTTGTTGGTCTCAGGACTACCACCGGAAGCTTCTTTTCTTCCCTGGTTGGAACTCCTCGTGGTGTCTCCTTTTCTCTCCTTTTGGATTTCGTGTCTGTTGTTGACTACTTCTTGTTTTTTTATTTCTTCCTGCATATTGATTTTTTTAGTTCGAGATCAGCGGTTGCCGCCGTGGTTGCCGCCGTGGTTGCCTCTTTGCTTTTTCTGCTCTGAGCTGCGAAAATGTTCTTCGTAGCGGTTGTCATCACGGCCTTCTCCTCTTTTTCCCGCTGTTTGCTGACCGCTGCCTTTGCTGCGATCATACTGCCTCACCTCTTCATTAGACATGGTGCCGGCTTCCTGCTTGAGTTTTTTATCCATATGAATGGTTTTGAGGAAGTACCGAAAAAAGGGTGCCAACTTGGTGGTTGACTAGTTGACGGAGTTGATAGAGTTGATAGAGTTGATAGAGTTGACGTAGTTGAGGTTAGAATTGATAATGAAATTACCTTCCTTTTAGGCCTGCTCGGCAAAGCAAAGCGCGTCGGGCCTGCCCGGCAAAGCAAAGCGCGTCGGGCCTGCCCGGCAAAGCAAAGCGGCGTCGGGGAGGGCTGGGGGTGGGTCTTATTTAAAATCCCTGGAATTCCCAAAATGCAGCTCACCAACCTTCTGCCTCACGTGCACAGGGGATCCGCTTTCGCCACCCTGCACAAATTCCGGCACTGTGAGGATCTTCAACAGCTTCGAGAGGTCATGGCAACGGCTCACGATCACGTGAATGACACCATCTGCCTTCTGCACCTTGCCTTCCACCATGATCAGTGTCGACTGCAGGATCTCCTTCCTGCACTGCTCAAATATATTTTGGAATACAACGAGGTTGGCATAGCCTGTTTCATCTTCAATGGTCATGAAGCAAACACCAGAAGCGGTTCCCGGCCTTTGCCGCACCAGCACCAGTCCCGCCACTTTCACCGCCTCACCATCTTCACATAACTCAAGCCCCCTGGTGGACACGATCTTCAGCAAGCTCAGCTTTTCGCGCACGAAACTCACGGGATGTGCTTTCAAGGAAAGAGCCGTAGATGCATAATCCTGTACCACGTGCTCGGAAATTTTCATCTTTGGCAGATCTGCCACTTCACCCCTGGCATCTGCAGGCATCTGCCCGGCAAACAAGGCTACCGACCTGTCCCTGGTGGACACTTCCCACAAGGCTTCCCGGCGATCGAGACCCATGGACCTGAATGCATCGGCATCAGCCAGCCTTTCCAGCATGGCTTCAGATATACCTGTGGCGCGGATCTGTTCTATGTTGGAATAGTGAACACTTCTCTGGCCTATCAATAGCTGCAGTTCTTCCTCCCTCAGTCCCTTTACCTGCCTGAATCCCAATCTCAGTGCACAATAGTTGCCCGACCTTTCCTCCAATCGGTTGTCCCATACCGATAGGTTCACATCCACCGGCCTCACCTCAACGCCATGCTTTTGTGCATCGATCACGATCTGGGCAGGCTGGTAAAATCCCATAGGCATGCTGTTGAGCAGGGCGCAGGCAAACACATCCGGATAATGGCATTTGATCCAGGCGGAAACATACACAAGCAAGGCGAAGCTGGCGGCATGGCTTTCAGGGAAACCGTAGCTTCCAAAACCTTCGAGCTGCCTGAACACCCGCTCCGCATATTCTTTGGTATAACCTCGCTCCGTCATGCCGGTCAACAACTTTTCATGAAACCGGCTCACCATACCGTGCATCTTAAAAGTGGCCATGCTTCTTCGCAACTGGTCGGCTTCCGCAGCAGTAAAACCCGCGGCTACAATAGCGATCTTCATCGCCTGTTCCTGGAACAAGGGCACACCCAGGGTGCGGCCGAGGATCTCTTCCAGTTCTTTGGAAGGATACTCTACAGGCTCTTCCCCATTTCTTCTTTTCAAATAGGGATGCACCATGTCGCCCTGGATGGGACCGGGCCTTACGATGGCTACTTCGATCACGAGGTCATAAAAATTCCTGGGCCTTAGGCGGGGCAGCATGGATTGCTGTGCCCGGCTTTCGATCTGGAACACGCCGATGGTGTCGGCCTCGCAGATCATGTCGTACACTTTAGGATCATCCTGCGGAATGTTGGCCAGGGTGAGATCCAGACCATAGCTTTCCTTAGCCAGGTCGAAGGCCTTACGGATACAAGTGAGCATGCCCAGCGCCAACACATCGATCTTCAGGAAACCCAGGGCATCAATATCATCCTTGTTCCATTCAATGCAGGTCCGTCCTTCCATGCGGGCGTTCAATACAGGACAGAGTTCGTGCAGCTTGCCGTCGGTGATCACAAAGCCGCCCGTGTGTTGTCCCAGTTGTCGGGGAAAGCCCATGAATTCCCTGGTGAGCTGCCATACTTTTTGAATATGCCTGTCGCCCGGATCGAGTCCCTGCTCGGAAAGCCTTTTTTCTTCAAACCATTCATCCGTGTATTCCCATAAAGAAGAAGAGAGCCGGTTGATGGTATCCACAGAAAGCCCCATGGCCTTGCCCACATCACGGATCGCGCCTTTCTGGTGCTGCTGCGTAACGGTTGCGACAATGGCAGCCCGGTCCCGGCCATATTTAGCATAGATGTACTGCATCACCTCTTCCCTTCTCTCATGCTCAAAATCCACATCAATGTCGGGTGGCTCGTTGCGTGCGGAAGAAATGAACCTTTCAAAAAGCAGGTCAAACTTGGTAGGATCCACCGAGGTGATGCCGAGACAATAACAAACGGTGGAATTGGCGGCCGATCCCCTTCCCTGGCAAAGGATATTTCTTTCACGGGCAAAGCGAACGATGTCAAACACAGTGAGAAAGTATTCGGCATAATTCATTTCTTCCATGAAGGCCAGCTCATACCGGATAGCTGCTGAGATCTTTTCGGGAATGTTTTCACCATATCGCTCCCGCGCACCGGCCCAGGCCAGGAAGGTGAGTTCTTCCATAGGACTTCTTCCGCCGCTTGTGATCTCTTTGGGATAACGGTATTTCAATTCCCCCAGTGAAAACATACAGGCTTCTGCGATCTCCTGTGTGCGGCGGATGGCATCGGGATAAGAAAGAAACAGCCTTTGCATCTCTTCCTGCGGCTTCAGGAATCTTTCCGCATTGGGATGCAAGAGAAACCCCGCATTGTAAATGGTGGTCTTCTCCCGGATGCAGGTCATCACATCCTGCAGCTGCCTTCTCTCCGCCACATGATAATGCACATCGTTGGTGGCCACCATCGGCACAGAGAATTCCAGGGCAAGTTGAGAGAGGCGGTGCAGGCGCTTGCCATCATCCCCCCGGTAATTTTTTGAAGCAGCCAGGTACAAACTGCTTCCTAAGGCTTCTTTGTAGTCCGACAGGTTTTGTTTGAAAGAAAGATCCAGATCGAAATCCTCATTCAGTTCGGCAGGTGGGATCGCGATCAGCTTCATTCCTTTTGTATGGTCATATACATCCTGCCTGAAGAGTTCGCATTTCCCTTTTTCCGTCCGCAGGTTGCCAGTGGTGAGCAGTGTACTAAGCGAAGCATAGTCTTCCAAATTAGTGGGATAAGCCAGCAGGCTGCAGCCATCCACCAGGTCCAGGCGGCAACCAGGAAGGATGCGGATGCCTGCTGTTTTAGCAGCGGCATGGGCGCGCACCAGCCCGGCAAAGCTGTTTCGGTCGGCGATACCGATCTCCGTATAGCCCAGCAACTGCGCCTGCTCCACCAGCTCCTCCGGGTGAGAAGCCCCCCGCAGAAAACTGAAATTTGTTGTGACCTCTAGCTCGGTGTACTTCATGGTGAATGGTCAATGGTCAATGGTGAATGGTGAATAGAATTGTCTTTGTGGTAGCCCTTATGCGAAGAATCCATGCACATACCAGCGCTGATCATTCCCGTAATGCCCCGACCGGAACAACCAGTACCGCTGCCCTTCCTCATCTTCCACAGCATAATAGTCACGATGCCTTCCCTGCTGCAGCCACCACTCCTGTTCAATGCGCTCCGGTCCGTCGGCCTTCACCACCTTGTGCAGCTTTCCCTTATACCGGAACAGCATGGGCGGATAATCGGGAATGGGTGCTGTGACCTCCACCGGCTCCGGCCTATCCAGCAGTTGCACTGGTCTTGGCTTTTCTTTCCTCCATCCTGTTTTTATTTCTTCATACAATGTTTTCGATGCCTGGTAAGAGCGTTCGGGCCAGTAGTGTTCGGCTGGAATAAAACGCTGCACTCCTGACTCGCCGATCCGGCCGGCTATCCGGTCTATCAATTCAGAAAGCCGGTGACGGTCATGCCCCGCAGTTTCCCAGATCGTTTCCTGCGCGGGTGCATGGTCTTCCAACAATGGAGCCTCCAGTACAAAGAGCTCGATCCCTTCTTTGGGTTCGATAGAAGCGAGCTTGTCGCTGAATAATTTTTGAATATGCAGCACATGATGGGAAGGATGGCTGGTAGCGATCTCCAGCTGCTGGCTTCCTCCATCTACGCGGTAGCAAATGAAGCGTGCCGCGCGCAGTCCTTTTTGTTCCGATTGCAGCCGCCGGCAAACCGTATTCAACAAGGTCTCCAGTGCGATCTCTATTCCCTTAGCTGTCTTTATGGGTTCAAGACAGTTCAGTCTCTCCAGGCAGGGAGGAATGGGCAGCAAGGGAATGATGTTCTCCTCTTCTTTACCTAAAGCCTGCTGCAGTCGTTTGATCAACAGTTGTCCAAACCTTCTTCTTAGCGTGGATGCCGGCATATGCAGGAAGCGCCCGATCTGCTGTAAGCCCAGCTTGTGCAGCAGGCTGATGGTTTCTGCTTCCAGTCTCAACCCTTCCGGTGGCAGGGCCATCAGCGCTTCTGCGCTCCTGCCCCTGGCTGCGATCATGCCGTTCTCTCCATAATGCGTGATCGCCCAGGCGGTGCCGATGGTATCGGCCATGGCGATGCGGATGCCAAAACCTTTTTCCAAAAAGCGGCGGCTGATCTCCCTTACATAATTTTCTTCGCCACCCCAGAGATGGGCACAGCCGGAAGCATCGAGTAATATGCCTGACTGGCCATCAATGCCCACCACCGGCGTAAAGCGAATGCACCAGGCAGCGATCTTCTTCAGCAACTTCAGTGCAAGCCCGGGCACATGACCGGTCACCTGCAGACCGGGGAAGATGGCTCTGGCATCTGCGAGTGACATGCCGGCGGTAATGCCTTGCCTGTGCGCGATGGCATTCACAGCTACGATGATCATCTTTCCATGTGAAGGAGCGGAAACCACAAAGGGCTGATCGCGTTCTTGCGGACTGCGGAGCAGGTGCCAGTCCGTCTCCAGGTAGGGGAACCATATGGATACAAAACGCTTTGACATCAGCCTGCTTTCTTTTTTTCTTTTGGCAAAAGCCTGATGGTATTTTGTTCGAAAAGAAAACGCCCCTGCTTCCATGTAGCCTCCCAATTACCGGGTTTTCCATTCCTTACTTTTAAAAGCTCGATCTGCCAGCGTGGATAACCAACGCCCGGCAAACCTTCTTCCACTTCTCCGGCAAGGGAACTGATCTTCCAGCGTGCATCGCAGGCGGTGGCGAGGTTGCGGGGATCCTGGCGGATGATGAAACCCGTTACGTGGCTCTCCTCTACAGCAAGCTGCAGCCTGCGCGAGGCAATGAAGCTGATCTCGCGGGCTTCGCAAACAACGGCAGAAAGCGCATCGCAACGCAGTGCTTCTTCCATGGTCCACAACAGGTCTTTTTCTTTCAGTGGCTGTATGAAAATCACCTGTTGCGGCTCGATGCCGAATGCCTGCAGTGCGGGTGGAAAAATGTTCCGCTGCCGGCTGATCCAGATACAGGCGCGGTTGTTTTTCACCAGGGATGAAAGAATGGCGCCGATAAAGCCACAGGTGGCAGCTTTTGTCTCATGCCCTGAACAAATGAATTCATGAACTGCCGATGTGGGAAAGGTTGCGTTCGGAAAAGCTGAGGCGACAGGGCCGAGTTTCACATCCATCTCGTGGGCGTAGAGAGGCGACCTGCATCCCTGGAGGGAGAGAATATCCTTCCTGAGGCTCGATAATATGTCGGCCTTTGAACTCATCACTTAGCGAAATTACTAAAATATTTAGCATAGCTAGTTGACAAGTTGACGAAGTTGACTAAGTTGATAAAGGGTTGAAAAACAGTGGGGTAACGGGGGGTTTTTCCGCTGGTTAATGTGTATTTGGTACACAATATAGCATCACGCTCTGTTTTGATACGAAAGGAAAGAACTGGAGACCGCATGGGAATGTGATAACTTTGAGGGAATAACTTACCCGTGGCGGAGACCAACCAGATAGAAAGCCCTTTCCTGCATGATACAGGTGAAATAGGCGAGTTGATCAAACAATTCGACTGGAGCAAGACCTGTATTGGAAGTATGGAGAATTGGTCGGTTGGACTTAAGATCAACCTGTCCAACATCCTGCATTCAGCCTTTCCCATGTTCTTATTCTGGGGCGATGATTTTCTTTGCTTTTACAACGAGGCTTTCAAACCCAGCCTGGGGGCGGATGGCAAGCATCCCGCTATTGGTAAAAAAGCCATCGTGCTCTGGGGAGATATCTGGCACATCATCGGGCCCATGATACAGCAGGTAATAGTTACCCGTAACCCTGTATCGCACAAAGACCTGCTGGTTCCTTTTTTCCGCAATGGAAAAGTGGAGGATATCTACTGGACCTTCTGCTATAGTCCAGCCTTCGATGAACACAATGAAGTGAAAGGCGTGCTGGTTACATGTATGGAAACCACCGACTACGTACTGCTGCGGAAAAAATTGGAGGAGAAAAAAACTGTACTCAATTCTTTGTAAACTATTTACAAGCCTGCAAAGCAGCAGACTGCGGAAGCCGCCTCAGGCGCTTCCGGATCTTTTCTAAATAATTGCAATCAATATACCCTTTCAACAGCAGGGAATTCAGAAGTTCAACACCCCTTACCAATTCCGCATTAGCTTCTTCATCGCTGCTATCAGGCTTCCGGTTCAAAATAAGTAAGGTATAAGCTTCCATATAATCCAATTCGCTCATGTCATCGTAGTCGAGGTCCTTGCTATACGCATCCCGGGTCTCACGTATCCTTTCCACGAGTTCAAATGAAGGCTCATGATCGAAAAAGATCCTCAACAATTTTAATGAGTATTTGCCCGGTTCAGGTGAAGACGCCGCCCAGTCATCGTATAAGCTTTCGAATGCACCCGTATATTTTTTCTCATAATAATACTCGAATGACAATTTGATGAACTGCAGATAACTCCCCAGAAAAGCCTCCCTATCCTCAGACTGGTCCGAATGATCGGCTAAATATTCATAGAGGTATTTTTTCAATTTCTCCAGGCGTTCTAAAGTTTCTTTCCGGGGTAGAAATTTATTGATGATGAAATACTCTTCGCCTTCTAGTCTTTCATCCATACTTATGGAAAGTGAATCAAATTTATTCACCCAATATGCAGTTTGGTTTTTATTTCCTGTTTTGTCTGCTAAATAGATCAGGCTTATGATCACATAGGGGAAAGTTGGATTGCGGTCGTAAACCTTCCGGAAGTATTGCTCACTCTGTTTGTATTTCTTCTGGTGCAGGTATACTTCTGCCAGGCTCATATTGAAACAATCAACACATTCAAACTGCCTGAATGAAGGATCCAGCCTTTCAATGCTGCTCAGCCAAATCTCGGCGCTATCGGGCATGTTCCTCCTTTGATAAGTCATTCCTATCAATAGTTTGGGCATCAGCCAGGTTGGACTTTGCTGCGAAGCCTTTTGATAGTAATGGATGGCGGAATCGAACTGATGCAAGCCATAGGAATAAGCGATTCCTTTTGCATAATAAAGGTAGGCCGCATGGTTTTCATCAGCCAGGGCCCGGTCAATAGAAGGTATCAAAATGGTTCTTGCAGTCTCCTCTGACAGACGTGCACTTCCTTCGACTGAAAGGGCCACTGCGCCGAGGTAGGTTTTCAGGTTCCTAAAATGAGCTTCATAGGGAACCGCACTAAGATGGTTCAAAGAAAATAGCGAATCGACCTTGGCCTGGGCAAAAAGGATCTCCTGCCTGTCCACCAGCTTTTGTCCAATCAGCGTTTGGTTCACCACCTGCTGAACATCGTTCATCAGCGTGGCGCTCAATGCATATCGGGCCCTGGCCTGGAGGCCCTTGCCGCATGAGGCAATGCCTTTGTAATGTGCAAATGCTTCAGTTAACTGGGACGAATCCAGGGCAGTCGCATTCAGGATATCGAGCAGGGCCGTATAATCACTGCAGCTGCTATCCATCTCCTGCACGCCTCCTTTGATCACGGCTACCGTGATCTCATGGTCGGAATCCCACTCCGCATATTTCGCCATTTGCATTTTGTCCGTTATGGCAACCGCATTGGAAAATTTCTGTGGTCCCTGAAAAATGGGTTGCTGCTGGTACTTCGTAGCTTCAGAAACCTGCAGGCCTACATATTGTTCGAGCTCTGATAGTGTAACCAGGCTGTCCTTATTGAAATCGGCATAACCAGCCATTCCTTTGACGAGGTAAAATGAAAACACGCCCCGTCCACCGCCCCAGTCCTCACTTTCATATGAGACCTCATCCGGCTGGGCGGAGAGGATCTTCACCTCGTTCTTCCATTGGGTGCTGAAGGACCTGGCGGTTTGCTGCACGCCGGAGGCGCCTCCAGCCAGGTGACCAGCCCGGCAGGCGTCGGTGACAATAAATAATTTCACGCCCTTATCAGTAATGGAACCGAACAGCTTTTGCAGCATATCCACGCTGATGCCACCGGTTGCATAATTGTTCCTGGGCGTATCGTGTACAAGAAGGTAGCCTTTGTTGCTGCTGTCCGTCACTTCCACATCGCCATGGCCGGAGAAATAAAAATAGATCTTATCGCCAGCCGAAGACAGTTCCAGCAGCCCGGTCAATGCGGCGAGCACATTTCCCGACTTGGCCATTTCGTTGGTAAGCAGGGTGATATTTTCGGGAAGCACATTCAATTGCCTGTTTGAGACGAGATAGCTTGCGAACTCGATCGCATCATCGTCGGCAAACCTCAGTGAATCGATCTGCTCATAAGAAGAAACGCCGATCACGAGGGCACGGCTCAAACCCGTTGCAGTTTGCCGGGCAGCAGACAGGGGGTCGCGTCGGCTGTCAGGTGATTTTACCTGCGCGGCGGCCATGAATGGCAGGACAAAAAACAATATGGTAATGTTGAGCCGCATGTAGTTTTAATTGGCAGTACAGAGATAAGTCTAAAGCAGGTTCTTTCAAAAGGCAATATTCGGAGAGTGGCCTGTTTGGAATGACGTTCCATGCCGGGAAAAGGTTGCCCCCCCTGCCCCTCACTTCAATAAGTAAACATCCTGTCACTGGCTACAGCCAGGTCTACCAGCACCTTGGGCAAAGCGAACTCAGCCGGCTTCCCTTTGATATCGGCAGCGGTGAGTCCTCTTGCTTTGCTGGAATTCCCCGAGAGAAAGATGGTGGTCTTGCTGGCCACGATCACGTCATAGTGATCTTTCAATTTACCTGTACCCGTTCCCGTTAGGGTATTCAACACAGAATCCTTCATCAGGTTCACAGCATCGCCCGCAAGAAACATCGTTACCGTATGGCCTTCCTCTATAGCTGTTCTTGCCACCAGGAATCCCAGTGCGGCGCGTGTGGGGTTTTCAGGACCATGTGTAATATGTACCAGTATTTTAAGTTTTACCGGCGCTTCCGCTTTCAGTTCAGCCTGTGCCTGGCCAGCGAAAGAAAAGCAGCAAAGGAGCAGGAATAAGATGATCTTTTGCATAGCAGTTGTTTTGGAGTTAGGGTTAAAGATAATCGCCCCGAATTAGCTTTCATATCGATCCCTAATTGATCAAGAATGTATTTATCCCTTGCCAGAAGCGGCCTGATATGAACGGATGGCTAAAACAATTGATATTATATGCTAGTTTCACCCTGCCGGATACCAACCCATCAAAATCATACATGCAGCTAAAGCCTACCGCCTATTCATTGCTGGTCCTACTGGGTTTAATGGCTGCACTGCAGCCTATGGCTCAATCCAGCCGTCCCAATATCATCTACATCATGACCGACGACATGGGATATGGCGACCTGGGGAGCTATGGACAGAAAAATTATTCAACGCCCCACCTGGACAAGCTGGCCTCACAGGGCATGAAGTTTCTCCAGGCTTATGCGGCAGGTCCGCTTTGCACACCCACCCGAACTGGCTTCATGACAGGCCGCTATCCCGCCAGAACGCCTATAGGCCTGAAAGAGCCGCTCACGCCTGCGCCAAAAGACAGGCCCTATGGATTGACCTCTTCATATCCTTCAGTAGGGTCGCTCATGAAACAAAGTGGCTACGAAACTGTTTTGATCGGCAAGTGGCACCTGGGCTTTTTGCCAGAGCACAGCCCCACTAAAAATGGCTTCGATTATTTCTGGGGTTTTCATAGTGGAGCAGCAGATTATTTATCACATAAAGGTGACGGCCGCAAGCCTGACCTTTATGAAAACGATACGCCGGTTTCGGAAGAGGGCTACCTCACCGATATCCTTTCGCAGAAAGCGACCGAATTTTTGAAAAAGCCGCATGCAAAACCTTTCTTCCTGGTACTAACATACAGCGCTCCGCACTGGCCATGGCAGGGACCCAGCGATAAAGCCTACAATGACACAGTAGATTTTAGATCCGGGGGATCCAAGGCTATCTATACCGCTATGATGAAAAGCCTGGATGATGGAGTGGGACTTATTATGAGGGCCCTCGATGAAGCAGGCTTGTCGGAAAACACCATTGTCATTTTTACCAACGACAATGGTGGTGAACGCTATTCCGATCATGGCAACCTCGCGAAGTCAAAAGCATCCCTCTGGGAAGGCGGTATCAAAGTGCCCGCGTTTATCAGGTGGACAGGAAAAATTCAACCTGGCCAAACTTCCGGGCAGGTTGCAGTGACCATGGACTGGACGGCTACTATTCTTGCTGCCGCCGGAGCAAAACCCAGCAAGGACTTTCCTTTGGATGGAATTGACCTAATGGCAATTTGCAGGGGTAAGAAAAAAGAGAGAGAGCGTACTTTATACTGGCGCACTTATCAGCGCAGTAAACAAAACGCCGTGCGGCAGGGAAAATGGAAATATCTAAAAGATGAAAATGGTGAATACCTTTTTGATCTGCAGAAAGACCCGGGTGAGACAACAGATCTGAAAACAAAAGAGGCGAAAATTTTTAAGCGTTTAAAAGCTAAACATGCTCAATGGGAAAAGACCGTACTCACTCCTATCCCCTTGTAGCCTTAAGCATCTCAGTCCGGATTCTCTCCCACAAACTTGTTTAAGCAAGTACTCCAACCTGCACCGATGGCTCCAGGATGATCTTTGACTTGACAGAGTTCGAGATCAGGCAGGCGGCTTCCGACTTCTGCAAAACCTTCATCGCCTTTTCCCTGTCTTCTTCATTCGTCACGACTACGGTAGGCATGAGCCTGACCTCACTCATCAAATACTTGCCTTCCACCAGTTCCAGCTTTCCTATACCCTTGCTGCTAAATCCCGAATACTCCAGTTTAAAGTTCTCTGCAATGGCCAGAAAGGTGGTCATCAGACAACCATTGATCGCGGCAACGAATAAATGTTCCGGCGACCAGATCCCTTCCATTCCTTTTGGAAACTGGGGAGGTGTGGCCACTTCGACAGTGGTTTCCAGTTCATCAGATACTAATGTCCCTTTGCGGTCTTCTGTCCATTCTACAGACACGTTGTAATAATGCTCTACTGCCATGCTATTGTTTTTTTCAAATTATTCAAAAACTGAAACGCTTCTTATGACTTTCATCAACTCACTACTCACCACTCACTACTCACTATTTGCATTTGTCTTTTCAGGCTGGTCCATGCACCTCCATTATAGGCCTGGATTCCATCGGCCGCCAGGATGGATCTGGCCACCCCGCTCCTGCTCCCGCTGCGGCAAACGGTAATAACAGGCTTGTTTAATTTCTTTAGCGATGAGACTTCTCTCTTGATCGTATCCAGCGGAATATTCCGTGAGCCGGTGATGTGCCCAGCCCTGTATTCCATTTTGGTCCTTACATCCACAATGACGGCGCCTTCCTTCACCAGTTTGGCGAGGTCGGCTTTGGGCTTAAAAAGGTTTTTGATAAAATCGAACA
Source organism: Chitinophagaceae bacterium (assembly GCA_036676905.1). GTDB lineage: Bacteria > Bacteroidota > Bacteroidia > Chitinophagales > Chitinophagaceae > Flavisolibacter. The sequence goes on along the minus strand of JAKFCE010000007.1, from coordinate 161,898 downwards.
TGTTTTGAGCTTTTGCTTGATGGGTGATCAGCAAAATTGCTCAATCCGTAGCCGGCGGAAGGTGACAAAAGTTACACAGAGGGGATTGGGTTATTGGGTTATTAGATGCAAGTACAGCCGTATCGGAGATGTCGTTGGCTTTGACGCGAAGCCGCAAAGGCGCGGGGGGACGCGGGGAATAGAAAGTTCAGCTTTCCACTTGTCGTTCTAAAGCGTACTTGGTAAATGGAAACAATTGCGAGATCCCGGAGCTGCCTGCCGCGCCCTAGATGTGGGGTTCATCTGCGAGATCTGCGGGGCTGTTCATCTGCGAAATCAGCGGGATATGGCACCGTCGATCTATCAGAACCTTCAATGGTGGGCAATCGTACAGCACCTGGTTCGGTACGTGGATGCGGAGTTCATCTGCATTTCTTCAGCGAGCTCAGAAAGACAATACTTGTCATTGTGAGCCTTTGGACTAAGTAGGATTAACCGGATCCGGAAGCCCTTGTAAATTTTGGCTGCGCTGCTCTATCTCTTCCTTTGCTGTGGCTGCAAAGGCTTTCAGGAGTTCGAGTTCTTTTTCGCTGAACTCGCGGGGTTCTTTATCCACTACGCAAACCGTACCGATCGCCTGTCCGTCATCGGTGATGATGGGTGCGCCTGCATAGAACCTGAGGCCGAACTCTCCCGCCACCAGCGGATTGGCCAGCAGGCAGGGCTCTGCGGTCGCATCGTTGAAGATGGTGGGTTGATTTTCCATGATCGCAAGAGAACACAAACTAATGCCCCTGGGAACCGAAGTGGTATTGCTCATTCCCACATTTCCGGGAAAAACAACTTCCTCCGCCTTCACGATGGATACCAGCGCAATAGCCGTCCCAAACGTGTGCGCCATGATGTTGGCCAGGTTATTAAAATAGCCCTGGGGAAGGTCTTGTATCAGGTGATGGCGGCGTAATGCTTTCTGCCTTTCCTTCTCATTTAGAGGGATGATCTCCCTGCCAATAAAACTATTATTCATAAAAAAATACCCAGGTCAATTAAGGGGACCCAAAGGTAGGTAAAAGGGCAGGCCTTAGCCTATGGAAGCCAGCGGATGGGTGCGATATCCCTGCAGTTTTAACATAAAAGACCAGCGCTACAGCCCTCACTGAATTGCTTTCCGGCAGAGGGTTCGTGCACCTGCGTTGTACCCGAAGAACTGGGCCAGGCTCTTTATGAAGGCCCGTCCTAGCTTATTTCCTTAGTTTCCTTACATTTATAGGAACGTGGAACTGATTCATATTAACCACGTTACAAATTATTTTAAACCCACCAGCTTGACCAGATCAGAAAGTCCATTTCGCCATTCAGTAAAACTCATTCTTTTCGCGACGGGCATGATCGTCATGTTGTGGTTGTTATCGAAAATCGTCACAGCACTACTGATCATCTTTCTCGCGCTCGTTTTCGCCCTGATACTCACCAAGCCGGTGAGCTGGCTGGAAGCGAAGAAAGTAAAGCGGGTATGGGCCAGCTTGATTGTATTCGGCTTCATCCTGATCATGATCTCTTTAATGGCCTGGCTGGTCTTCCCCGTGATCTACCGGCAGCTGCAAACCCTGATCATCAACCTGCCTGAATATGTAGACAATATCACTGCAAGGGTCAGTGGCTGGCTCACAGAATATCCCCAGTTGAGCAAGAATGTGAAACAGGAAGGTTCAAGTATTACCAAGCTGTTACCACCTACCGATGAACTCATCGCCACCGTGGGCAATTATTCATTCTCGCTCGTCGCCCTGTTCTTTATTTTCATTCTTTTCAGCTGCATGATCGCCTATATGGTGACAAGGCCGGAACCAATAGTCAAATCCTATTTTTTGCTTTTCCCTGTTGACAAAAGAGAAAAAGCGGAAAAAGCCCTGGTCCATACCAAGGCCATGCTGCTCGGCTGGATGAAATCCAACCTCATTGGAGGAAGCATCAAAGCGGTGATCGTTACCGCCTTCCTGTCTATCATGGGCGTTCCGGGCGCTTTTGTTTGGGGCGCCCTCGTGCTTTTCGCCGATATGATCCCCAATATTGGTTTTTACATTATGTCCATTCCCCCGGCCCTGGTAGCCTTATCCATCGGCCCGTATACGGCACTTTGGGTTTTCATTTTCTTTGTGCTGCTCAGTGAACTCATGGCAGATTTTGTCATGCCCCGCATACTCTCCCAGAACCTGAAGATCCATCCCGTGTCCACCCTGGCCGTGCTATTGATCATGGGGGCGGCATTCGGACTATTAGGAGCCATACTTACAGTCCCAGTCACGGCTATCATCAAAGCCTACTACCACGAATTTTATGGTAACAAAGCGAAGGATGATGCTAAGATCGCGAAGCGGGTGGAGGCGGTGGTGAATAGTTAGGCCTCACCGTACGCACTCCGCATGGAGAATATCAAACATCTTCAATTTGGAAAGTATCAGACTGAACCGTTCTTGCTCTGGTTTTCACGGTTTTCCGCTTCGGCCTTATCGGGCGCTTTGGTGCCGTCGGTCAATGTAGGCTCAAGATCTTCACTTGGATCTGTAAATCCGCGTAATTCGGTGATCTGAGGATCGGTTTTTTCCTGCTCGCTGCGTGTGGCACGCGATGGCTGATCGTTGCTGTTATCCCTTTCTGGTTTGTTATGCTCATTGGTTATCATAAAATTGCTTTTACTGAACAGCTACCAGAATCAAGCCATTAATTGCTTTCTGGAGATGCGACATTGATGGGTATTAATTCATACCCCGCCATCTTAAAGTGTCATGGGTTTTTATCAATATACTCTATCAACTTTGTCAACTCAGTCAACTCAGTCAACTTTATCAACTTTCCTCATCACTTCCCAATACAAAACTTACTGAAAATGTAATCAAGCTGATCCTCATTCGTGATCTCGCCGGTGATCTCGCCTAAGTACTGCAGGCAGCGGCGGATGTCGAGGGCGAGCAGGTCGCCGGGAATGAAGTTCTCCAGGCCCTCGGCCACGTCCTGCAGGGCGGATTGTACTTCTTTGAGCGCGTGGTAGTGGCGGGCATTGGTGACGATCACGTTCTCGCTCTGCACATTGTCCTGCATCACCAGGTCGAGCATGCGCTCCTTGAGGACCTCCAGTCTGAACCCTGATTTGGCGGATATGAAGATGATACTCGAAATGTTGGCGAACTTCTCCCTGATGAGGGCTTCATCTCCCATGTCCGTCTTGTTGCCTACAAGCAGGTATTTATATTCACGCAGCTCCTCTTGCTTCTGCTGCAATTCCTCCGGCTGCATTTCGTTCGCGTCGAAAAGATAGATCACCACATCCGCCATCTTCATTTTTTCCAGGCTGCGCTTGATACCTTCCGTTTCTATTTCATCTGCGCTGTGGGTGCGGATGCCGGCGGTGTCGATCAGCCTGAATAAAATGCCGTCGATGTTGACCACTTCTTCTATGGTATCGCGGGTGGTGCCGGGTGTCGCGCTGACTATAGCCCTTTCTTCATTGAGGAGGGCATTGAGCAAAGTACTCTTACCCGCATTGGGCTTGCCGATGATGGCCACACTCACGCCGTTGCGGATCACATTACCGAGCCGGAAGGATTGCACGAGTGCATCCACCTGCTGCTTCGCCCGCTTGATCAAAATGCGGAGCGCGGGCCTGTCGGCAAACTCCACATCCTCCTGGGCGAAATCGAGTTCTAATTCTATGAGTGCGGAAAACTGTATGAGCTGCTCACGGAGGTCTTTGAGTGCATGAGAGAATCCTCCGCGTATGTTATTGAGTGCGGTTCTTCTTGCGGCTTCAGTATGACTCGCGATCAGGTCGGCCACCGCCTCGGCCTGCGTGAGGTCCAGCCTACCGGCGAGGAAGGCACGCTGCGTAAATTCACCGGCCTTGGCCAGGCGCGCGCCCCTGCTGATGCAGGCTTCAATCACCTGCTGGTGAATGAGGGGAGAGCCATGGCAGCTGATCTCGGCCACGTCTTCACCGGTGTATGATTTAGGACCGCGAAATATAGAGACCACCACTTCGTCGATCAGCCTGTCGCCGTCATGTAAAAATCCGACATGCAGCGTATGGCTGGGTTCTTCGAGAAGATTCTTTGAGGGAAATAATTCGTTTACAATGTGAATGGCTTTCTTGCCACTGAGGCGGATCACGCCAATGGCACCAATGCCTGGAGGTGTGGAAAGCGCCACGATGGTATCGTCCCAGCCGGTAAGTTTAGTCTGCACCTTCCAAAAGTAAACAGGGATTTGGAAGGATGAGAAAGATTATCAGGACGCGACCATTTAGACGCGGTCCCGAAAGCTCGGGACGCGGAGGCGCGAAGAGACGCGGGGAAGTCTCAAGGCTCCCCTCTCCTCGCGGAGAGGGGCCGGGGGTGAGGCGAAACAGGTGGCAAAAAAATCCCCCACGCTAAGCGTGGGGGATCACTATCAATTCCCTGAAATTTTTATCCTTCAGTCACCACGAAGGTGATGGGCTGCTTTTTATAAGCTTTCACCTGGCGGCCGTTCTGGATGGCTGGATTCCACTTCGCTCCCCTCTTGATCACACGCACTGCTTCTTCTTCCATTCCATAACCATGGTTGGTCATGGCCTTCACGTCGCTGATGTTGCCTTCCTTGTCCACGATGAACTGCACTACTACGGTGTATTGTCCCGGAGCCGCTCCGTTATCGATGGGTGCAGAGGCGTTCAGGTTCCTCTCGAGGTATTTTCTCCAGTCACCGCTGTAAGAGGCTTCTACTTCCACCTTGGTAAAGGTCTGGTCGTAGTTGGTCTCGTCCTTGGGCGCTTCGATCACGGCCTTGCCCTCGTCCACTACAGGTACAGCCACTTCCGACTTGATACCTTCCTGGTTCACCACGTCGATCTTGGTGTCTTCCAGCTTCTCTACTTCAGGTGGGATGTCTTCCTTCTTCACTTCCTCGTCCTTTACGATCTGGGGAGGGGTGAATTTGGTCATTTCCACCTTGGGAGGAGGTTCCTGCTTGGGAGGAGGAGGAGGAGGAGGCTCCACGGGAGGTGGTTCCTCTTTCACGGCGGTAAGTTCCACGTCCTTGATGTCTACTTTCGATGCCGAAGTATCCATAGAGTTTGCCAGGAGCGAGAACAACAGAAAGGCTGCGAGGATACCGCCGGTGATCAGAAGCGCCAGCGTGATACGCCAGTTGTACTTCTTCCTCAGCTCGTATGCCCCGTAATCCTTGTTCCTGTTCTCGAAAAGCAGGTCCAGGATGTCGGATTTCAAAATTTTATTTGCTTCCATTGTGTTGCTTTTATTTAAGATGCATCCTCATCGGTAATTCCACAAAAACTGTTCTGTTTTTTACCGGATGCCGTTCGCTGTTTGCGTTGCTATAACAACTTCGTTTTCCTGTGGCGTAATATCCACCAGGGCAAAGCGTTTGATCTCCGCAATTGTCATTTCGTCCAGGATGTCCACGGTATTCTTATAAGTGGCGTCATCGTTGGGCTTGATCACGATCACCAGGTCGTCCTCGGGTGTCCTGCGTTTCTTGTCGAGGATCACGTCGCGGATGCCTTTGAAATTGGTGGATTTGAAGTTGGATCCGTCGGGAGCCAGCTGTCCTTCATAATAATACACCTGGTCGCCCTTGCCCAGCATAATGGTAAGCGCGCCGGATTCCTTGGCCTTGTTTTGCTCTTCAGGCTTATCGGTATCCTTTGGCATATTCAGCTTCATCGCCGCCGGTGAGCTCATGGTGGCGGTGAAAATGAAGAAGGTGATCAGCAGGAAGCCCAGGTCAACCATTGGGGTCATGTCTACGCGGGTAGACAGCTTTTTCGCTTTTTTGACCCCCCGGCCTTTCTTATGCCCGCCGCTATCGCCACCACCGGTATCTATACTTGCCATGATTTATAGCTTTTGTTTTAACAATCTGGTTTACTTTTTCAGCCTGGTCTTGTACAACGGCGAGCCGGTTGGCGGCTCCTCCGGTGTGGTTACCAGCTTGAATTTCAAGATATCATTCCTTTTGAAGGCTTCCAGCACCCTTTTGAAATGAGGATACTTGGCGTTGTTATCGGCCTTGATCATGTAATGGATCGTCCTTCCTGCCATCGCATTGTGCGCATCCCTTACCCAATAGTAGAGCTCATTGGTTAAAGAGTCTGTAATGGGAATGCCGGGCTGCTTCACATCCTTATGCTTGTCTGCAGGCGTGGAGAGCAGGGATTTCAGCTGGTTGAACGGCACGCCTACGCCCACCGTCTTCTTGAAATTCTGCATTTCCGCCTCAGTAAGTCCCAGGTTGCGGGTCTGGTTGAGGTTAGAGATCACCTTGTACTTGGCCTCTGGATTGTTGTCGGCCAGCATGGAAAAGAATACCCTGCCGGTATTGTCCAGCTCTACCAGGATCGCGTCGTTCTCCGGCAGGATCTCCGTAGACACCGACTTAGGCGTGGTGATCTCCACGGGAGCCGGCGGCTTGAACTTGGTAGCCATGATGAAGAAAGCCAGGATCAGGAATGCCACGTCCACAAAGGGCGTCATGTCCGTATCCGTGCTCTTCCTCGGTATTTTAACACTTGGCATGTTTGAATGAGTTTAATATGAGACGCGAAAACGCCTCAATTCCATAAAAATTTTCAACTACTTGTACATAGAGGCAAAGCTCTGGGTCAATGTAAAGCCAGACTCGTCGATACCATAGGTAATGGAGTCGATCTTAGTGGTAAATACATTGTACATAACCAGTGCCAAAGCAGAGGTACCGATACCTAAAGCTGTGTTATAAAGTGCCTCAGAGATACCGATCGCCAGCTCCGTAGCAGCAGCACCACCACCTTCTGTTCCCAGGGCGGCGAATGACTTGATCATACCGATCACCGTTCCCAACAGGGCCACGAGGGTACCTACAGATGTGATAGTTGACAGGAACACCAGGTTCTTCTGCAGCATAGGCAGCTCGAGAGCGGTTGCCTCTTCTACTTCCTTCTGGATCGCCAGCACTTTTTGCTCTGTGTCGATGTCGTTCACTGTGATCAGCTCTTTGTAACGGCGCAGACCAGCCTTCATCACGTTGGCTACAGAACCACGCTGTTTGTCGCACTCAGCCAGGGCAGCATCCACGTTGCGGTTGGCAAGGTGATACTGTACACGGCGAATGAAATCTGCAATAGAACCTTTACCCAAAGCGCGGCGGATCGTCAGCAGGCGCTCAATAGAGAATACGATCACCATCAGCAACATACCGATCAGGAGGGGAACGATGATACCACCTTCGTAGATCCTGTGCCATGCGTCCTTTGGACCTTTATGGCTTGGCCAGAAACCACCTGCAGGGTCGGGCTGGTTAAAGCCGCTTGCAGCACCCATGAGATATCTCCAAATAATGTAACCTACCAGAATACAAAGGATCGGCGCAAGCCATGAGATGATATTGCTGCTCTTCTTCGCTTGAACTGATGTGGCCTTAACTGTGGTCGTACTTGCAGTCGGTCTTTGATCTGCCATGATTGTAATTTTTAGTTTTTGTTATTTGAAAAAAAATAAAAAATTCAGGGTCACAATTCTACTGAAAAAAAATAATAATTGTCAACCCTGTTGCAATTTTTCGAAAATAGCGATTCTAAATGGATAATGTCCCTCCGATGCTTTTACATTTCTGTTTTTCCTTATTCGTATCTCAGCGCCTCTATAGGATTTAGCTTCCCAGCCTTGAAGGCCGGGTAGAGCCCCGCAAGCAGTCCTACCGCGCTGCAGATCAGGATCCCGTACATCACCCAGTTCCAGGGAACTACAAAGCCAGTGCTGAGTACCATGGAGAACAGGTTGCCCAGTCCTACGCCCAATATGATGCCGAAGGCTGCTCCCAGCAGACTTATAATGACAGCTTCCATCAAAAATTGCTGCCTCACCGTCCGGCTTTTTCCACCAATGGCTTTGATCAGCCCCACTTCCTTGGTCCTTTCCGTCACGGAGACCAGCATGATATTCATGAGGCCGATGGCCGCGCCAATGAGGGTGATCATGCCAATGACGGTGGCAGAAATGGTGAGAAAGCCCAGGCTCTTCATCGCCCTCTCCGCCATGGCGTCGCTACGGTCGATCACGAAGTTATTGTCTTCCGTAGTGTTCAGTTTCCTGATGGACCTGAAGGTGCCCTCCGCCTCTCCCATGGCCTCTTCGGCCTGTTTGAGGTCGGCCACCATCACGCCCAGCACAAAAGAATTTCTCACAGTGAAGTTCTTCCGCACGTTGCGGTAGCCGGTAACAATAATATTATCGCGGCTGAAACCAAAGGTAGACCCCCTGCTGGCCAGCACCCCTATCACCCGGTGGGGCTTGCCGTCCACGCGCACGATGCTGTTGAGCGCCTTGTTGGGATCGGTCTTAAATAATTTTTTGGCTACGTCGTATCCCAGCAGGCATACCTTGGCTGCCGATTGTATTTCCTGCCTGGAGAAATTCCTGCCGTTGGCTACGGAGAATCCATTGAGTAAAATATAGTTCTCGTCGCCGCCAAAGAGGAAGACGTTCGGGTTGGTTTTCCTCGTGCCCACATTGGCCACCATATTCCTGGAAGCAAAAACAGAGATGCCCTTCACTGCATCGAAATGATAGCGGTCGATAAAGTTCTCCGCCTCCTCGATGGTGATCATCTTGCCCAGGCTGGACTTTTTTTGCCGGCGTGCATTTTTCTTGGAGACCTGCAGCTCAGAGTTGTCGCTGCCGAATTGCATATTCCTTTCTTTATAGCGGATAGTGAAGCCATTGGCTCCCATGGTTGAAAAGCTCTCAGTGAATTTTTGGTTCATGGCCTGTATGGCCGTGATGATGCCAATGAGCGCCATGATGCCAAAGGCAATGATGGCCACAGTAAGCACGGTCCTGAGCATATTGCTGCGGATGGTGCGGAAAGAAAGCGCAAATACGTCGGTGAACACCATGGTTTCGCTTACTAAGTTAGTAAAGCCTGCCCGGTTTTTAGAAATAGAGCCAGTTCACCAGCAGGCCGGGGAAAAGTCCCAGCAGAATGGTAATGGCGGCCAGCCCGCCCAAAGTGAGCTTAAAGCCCGTGGTCAGCTGGATGGTTGCTGCATCGCCCGACTTAAAATACATGGCCTGGATGAGCCTGAAATAATAATATACGCTCACGGCTGCCATGAGCACGGCGAAGATCACCAGCCAGGTGCTGCCACCTTCCATCACGGCCTTCAGCATATAGAATTTGGAGAGAAATCCCGCCGTGAGCGGGATGCCCGCAAGGGATAATAAAAAGATCACCAAAGTGGCCGCTACGAAGGGCTGGGCCTTGGCCAGGCCATTGAATCCCTCGAAGCTGTAATCGTCCATTTTTATAAGCACGGCAAAGATGCCGATGGTAGCCAGTGAATAGGCCGCAGTATAGAGCAGCAGGCCTTCGCGCGCATCCGCGTTCAGGGCATACACCGCCATCATCATGAAACCGGCCTGGGCGATGGATGAATATGCCAGCATCCGCTTCACGCTCTGCTGGAAAACCGCGGTGATGTTGCCAATGAAGAGGGTCATGGCCACAATGGCGGCGATCACCAGCTTCCACTCCGACTGTATGCCGGAGAAGGCATCGTCAAACAGCCTCATGAAGGCAATGAAGCCTGCGGCCTTTACAATGGTCGCCATGAAAGAAGTGAACACAGTGGGCGCTCCGTCGTATACGTCGGGCGTCCAGAAATGGAAGGGCGCCGCGGATACTTTGAACGACATGGAGAACAATAAAAGCATCATGCCTGCAATCAGCAGCACGGGGATCTTTTCGCTCACGATGGTAGCGCTCGTATCGAAGCTGCCCTTGGCTCCATAGATCAGCGCGATACCCATGAGCATGAGGCCCGTGGAGAAAGAACCCATCAGGAAATATTTCAGGGAAGCCTCATTGCCCTTGAGGTTTCTCTTGTCGCTGCCGGTAAGAATATACAGGGGAATGGAAATGATCTCGATGCCAAGGAAAAGGATGAGCAGGGATTTGAAAGAAGCGGAAAGCACCACCCCTGCCAGGATGAAAAATATAAGGGCGAAATAATCAGCATAATTGATCCCCACTTTTTCCATGTCGCGGGAGGAAAGCAGGAAGAAGGCCAGGGTACATATGTTCGCTACCAGGGTGAACAGCATGGCAAAGCGGTCAAAGGAAAGCATGCCTTTGGTATCGATGTCGAAGAACTGGGTACCGCGCAGGTCGAGCAGGTTGGCTGCTATCACCGCGAGGAGGAGAATATGGGCCAACGTGCGCACGGAGGATTTGTCCTTCAGCATGAAGCTGCTGAACATCATGATAACACCGCTGATCGCCGCTATGATTAATGTGTTCATATTATTTCACCAGATAAGGAGTAACGTCAATTTTTTTAAGCAGCCCATCCACGAACGAGCCTGTCAGATCCAGCATGGGTTGGGGATAAACGCCGATCGCGAAGATCAGGATCACCACCAGGCTGAGCGCAGCCACTTCCACGAACCTGATATCCCTTGTCTTCTCCGTAAGCGCATTGGTAGCCCCGAAAAATATTTTCTGTATCATGTTCAGCGTGTACACCGCTGCCAGGATGATGCTGAGGCCTGCGATGGAGGCAAACAGGATATTATACACGGTCACTTTCGAATTCCAGATGCCGTTGAACATGAGGAACTCGCCGATGAATCCATTAGTAAGGGGGAGCGCCACGTTACCCAGGGCCACGATCACCAGCAGGGTGGCCAGCAAAGGCGCTTTTTGCGCGATGCCGCCGAGTTGAGAAAGCTTGCGTGTGCCAAACTGCCTTTCAATGAGCTCGATCACGATCCAGAGACCGATCACGTTGATGCCGTGATTGAACATTTGTATCATCACGCCCTGGTAGCCGGATTTGGTTTCCGCAAACAAGGTCATGGCCATGAGACCGATGTGAGCGATGGAAGAATAAGCCACCAGCCGCTTCATGTCATCCTGTATAATGGCAATCACGGAAGCGTAAATGATGCCGATGAGGGCCATGCCCATCACTACATTGCCCCACTGGTAGGATGCGATCGGAAGCACGGGCAGCACCCAGCGGATCACGCCGAACAGTCCCATCTTCACCATCAGGCCGCTCAGTACCATGGTAGCCGCCGTAGGCGACTGCTCATAAGTATCAGGCTGCCAGGTATGGAAGGGGAACACGGGCATCTTCACGGCAAAGGCCAGGAAGAGCAGCCAGAAGGCAAAGGATTGCTGGCTGTTGGACAGGCTCACATTATAGAACGACTCCATGGCAAAGGAGCGGTCGGGCGTATGGAAATAGAGATACAACAAACCCACCAGCATCACCACGGAGGCCGTGAACGTATAAATGAAAAATTTGAAGGTCACCTGTATCCTTCTTTCACCGCCCCAGCCGGAGCAGAGGAAGTAGACAGGTATCAGCGCCAGCTCCCAGAAGAAATAGAACAACAGGGCATCGGTGGCCGTGAACACGCCCATGAGTCCTGCCTGCGCCAGCAGCATGAGCGCAAAGAAATTATTAGGTCTTGTATAGCTGCTCTTCCAGGTGCCTAAAAAGATCACGGGATAAGCCACAGCAGTGAGAAGGGTTAGGATGCCGGAAAGGCCATCCATCTTCAGGGAAAAGGAACTGCCCAGGTTGCCCATCCAGGGCGCAGAGAATGCCAACTGGCCGGCACTGGCATTTAACTGCGCAAACAAGGCCAGCCCCAATGTAGCTATGGAGATCAGCAAGGCCCATCCGCGCGCCGCTCCCTCACTCTTCAAAAAGAAGGAAACCAATCCGCCGATCAGGGGCAACAGGAACAACAATAAAACGATCATATATATTCTTTGCGGGCCGGGGCCCAACCTCTAATCTTATTTGAAGAAGAACTGGTAAGCGAAGAAGATCACCATGCTGATCACCATCAGCAGCAAATAGCTGCCCACCTGGCCGCTCTGCAACCACCTCATCTGCCTTCCTCCATAGTGCACCAGCTTACCTACTCCATTCACGATCTCGTCGATCACCGATCTTTCAAAAACATTATTCGCGAAACGGCCCAGCCTGGTTACGGGCCTTACTATGATACCGTCGTACAATTCATCCACATACCATTTGTTCGCCAGCAGGCTGGTGAAACCGGTTACCTTTTCTTCACGATAGTTCCTGTAGCGCATCCAGGCAATGATGATGGCTATGATGGCCACCGCAGTGGTGAGTCCCATCAGCATATATTCTGTTGAATGCTCCACCACATGCCCGGTGGTGCGCACCACGGGCGCCAGGTATTCACCCAGCTTGTCGCCGCCATGCACAAAGATCTCAGGAATGCCTATGAGTCCGCCCACCACAGAGAGGATGGCAAGGATCACCAGGGTCACGGTCATCGCAGCCGGACTTTCATGGATATGCTGGCGCTGCTCGTCGGTACCCCGGAAGCTTCCGTTGAAAGTGATGAACAAGAGCCTGAACATATAGAATGCGGTCAGTCCGGCAGTGAACACGCCCACTGCGTATAGAAATTTATCATGTGTAAATGCGCCGAGCAGGATGGCGTCCTTGGAAAAGAATCCCGACAATGGCGGTATGCCCGCAATGGCCAGGCAGCCTATAAAGAAGGTAATGTAAGTGATCTTCATTTTGGAACGCAGTCCGCCCATGAAGCGGATATCCTGCTGTCCGCTCACGCCATGGATCACAGAGCCGGCACCCAGGAACAAGAGGGCTTTGAAGAAGGCGTGCGTCATTACGTGGAACACGGCGGCCACATAAGCCCCACTGCCGAGGGCAAGGAACATGAAGCCCAGCTGGCTGACCGTTGAATAAGCCAGCACTTTTTTAATATCATTCTGACGGATGGCGATCGTAGCGGCGAGCAGGGCTGTGGCCGCGCCGATCACCGCGATGATGCCCATGGTCAGGGGGGCATTCGAGAACAGCAGGTTGCTGCGGGCGATCATGTAGATGCCGGCAGTGACCATGGTGGCAGCATGGATGAGGGCGGAAACCGGTGTGGGACCCGCCATGGCATCCGGCAGCCAAGTATATAAAGGTATCTGCGCGCTCTTGCCGGTGGCGCCGAGGAAAAGCAATAAGGTAATGCCTATGAGATCAGTAGTGGTAAGCGCGTTGATGGTGGCCTGCGTAAATACGTCTTCAAAATTCACAGAGCCGGTCTTGCCAATGAGCCAGAAGATGGCGAGCAGGAAACCCAGGTCGCCGATGCGGTTCATCACGAAGGCTTTCTTGGCTGCCTTGGTATACTCGATATTCTTGAACCAGTAGCCGATGAGCAGGTAAGAGCAAAGTCCCACGCCTTCCCAGCCGATGAACATGATCACGAAGTTGCTGCCCATCACCAGCAGGAGCATGGAGAATACAAAAAGATTGAGGTAGGCGAAATAGCGGGCATAATGCTCGCTCTTCTCTTCATGCATGTAGGCGGTGGAATAAATATGGATCAGGGATCCTACGCCGGTGATGATGAGAAGAAACAGCGTGCTGAGCTGGTCTATTTGAAAAGCAAAGGGGATCTGCAGCTTGTCTACGCTGATGAAATTGAAGTACCGGATGGCTTCGGAGGAATACTCACCGCCGTTGAAGACCATGATGGAAATGATAAAGGAAGCGATCACCGTGCCGCAGCCAATGATGCTCACCATGGCCTTTGACAGGTAATTCCTTCCCAGCCCGTTGATCAGGAATCCAAGAAGGGGAAGCAGGGGTATCAGTACGATCAGGTTCTTCATCTGCCGGTCCTATGTTTAGTGTTTCAGTCTGTTTAAAAAGTTCACATCCACCGAGTGGGTATTCCTGTACAGCATCACAATGATGGCCAGGCCCACGCTCACTTCCGCCGCCGCTACCACCATGATAAAGAATACGAAGATCTGTCCGTCGGTACCCGAGGTAGCCACATTCGCGTTGGCCAGGTGGTGCATTTTGGAAAAGGCAACCAGCAGAAGGTTCACCGCATTCAGCATCAGCTCCACGCACATGAAGATGATGATCACATTCCTGCGTGTAAGCACGCCAATGATGCCGATAACAAACAGCGTGATGGCGAGAAAAATATAATAGTTGACATTCATGGTCCTACAAAATTTTGACAGCCTCCCTGGCCTCCGACTCTCTCTTGTCCTGCTCGGTGATGGTCCGCGGCATGCCGTCGCGCTTGCCGATGACCACAGCACCTACCATGGCACTGAGAAAGAGAATGCTGGCGATCTCAAAGGGTACGACATAGTCGGTAAATAATACATGACCCAGGTTCTGAATCAGGCCGATCTCGCCGGTATTGAGTTCTGTCATTTGCTTTTCGGCGCCCCTGAGCCCGGCGATGAGCACCAGCAACAGGCAACCGCCCGCCACCGTACCTGCCAGCTTCAGCCATTTGTTCTTGCGCGGCTCGTGCTCCTTGCCCATGTTCATCAGCATGATCACAAACAGGAAGAGCACCATGATGGCGCCCGCATACACGATGATGTTCACCACCGCCAGGAATTGCGCGTTGAGCAGGATGTAATGGCCTGAGATGGAAAAAAATGTGATGATCAGCCAGAGCACGCTATAGACCGGGTTCTTGCTCACGATCACCATCAGCGCGCTGAAGACCGAAACGGCCGCGAGGATCCAAAAAAGTATTTCAGTGATTGACATGCAGTTGGCTTCTGTTATTTGATCTGCTTTGCTGTACCCTTTGCTTTCTCAAAACCTTCGGGATCTGTTATCGGATTCGGTATCAGCAGATCTTCTTTTTTATAAATAAATCCTTTTCTTCCGTAGTTGGCCGGCGCAAAGGTTTGCGTGAGATAGACCGCGTCCTTGGGACAGGCCTCTTCGCACAAGCCGCAGAAAATGCAGCGCAGCATGTTCACTTCATACCGGGCGGCATATTTCTCTTCGCGGTAAAGGTGCTCCTCTCCGGGCTGCCTTTCAGCGGCTTCCATGGTGATGGCTTCCGCAGGGCAGGCTACTGCGCACAATCCGCAGGCTGTACACCTTTCCCTGCCTTCTTCATCCCGGTTAAGTATGTGCACACCCCGGAACACGGCCGAGAAAGGACGCTGCTCCTCCGGATAATTGATCGTAGGCGTTTTCTTGAACAGGTGACTGAAAGTGATCCCCATTCCTTTGAAGATCGAAGGCAGGTAGATCTTCTCCCAAAATGTCATGGGCTTCCTTTCAACCTGTTTCTTCCTGTTTGTTAATGACTGCATCAGTTCTTTTCCTCTTGCACGGAGTGTTTTTAGGCTCCGCAAATATATTTCATCCACCCCACTCGGCGGGTGTTATTGGTTCAGCAACAATACCACAAAAGCGGTGATCACCATATTGGCCAGCGCCAGGGGCAGCAGGCCCTTCCATCCCAGGTTCATCAGCTGGTCGTAGCGGAAGCGCGGGATGGTCCAGCGGATCCACATGAACAGGAAGACGAAGAACAAGGCTTTGGCCATCAGCACAAAGAAGCCGATCATCCCTATCCACCAGTCGTTGCCATTGCCCCAGCTTGCCTCGTTCACAAACGGGATGTCGTAACCTCCCAGGAAGAGCGTAGCCATCACCACACCGCTGATGAACATGTTGATATACTCGGCAAAAAGGTAAAATCCCAGCTTCATGGAAGAATACTCCTGGTGATAACCGAAGTTCAGCTCATTTTCCGCTTCCGGCAGGTCGAAGGGCGTACGGTTACATTCCGCCAGCGCACAAACGAAAAAGATCAGGAATCCCAGCGGCTGGTAAATGATGTTCCATCCTTCCTTGATCTGGTAGCCCACAATGGAGCTCATGCGCAGGTCGCCCACGATCATCAGCACCGCCAGCAGGGAAAGACCCATGGCCAGCTCGTAAGAGATCATCTGGGAGGCGCCGCGGATGGCAGCGATCAGGGAAAATTTGTTGTTGGAGGCCCAGCCACCGATCATGATGCCATAGACGCCAAGGCTCACGACACCAAAAATGTAGAGGATCCCGATATTGATATCGGCGATCTGCAGCGGCACCTGTCTTCCTGAAACATCGATGGTCCAGCCCCAGGGGATCACTGCGCTGGTCATGGTGGCGGTGATCATGGCCAGGAAGGGTCCAAGTATGAATAAGGTTTTCGAAGAGGTGAGCGGGATGATCTCCTCCTTTGCAAATAGTTTGATACCATCGGCTACAGGCTGGAGGATACCAAAGGGACCCGCACGGCTGGGACCGCGGCGGTCCTGCAGCCAGGCCGCGATCTTTCTTTCGAAATAAGTGCTGTACATAGCCACCACCAGCGCTATGGTCACTACCAGGCCTATGAGTATCAGCTTTTCAAAAAATATCCACCAGTCCATTTGTAATAACATATCGAATATTCTTTCAGTCTCTTATCGGATCCTTTTCCCTTTCATGACGATCACATCTACAATGATCATGGCCAGACCGGCGCCACCGGCAATAAACATGGCCTTTTTTTGTTCAAATCCCACCACCGCTATGAGCAGCATGTACATCACGATGCTCAGGGCGGCTATGGTCAGCGTGTTCAGTAGAATTTTATTCATGGCGTATTCGGGTTGGTTGAATCGGTGCCAGCTTTGTTCCTGCCCACTCCTTCCTTCTTGTCCGTGATATTGGTGCCCGAGGCCGTCGGATCACTGTTAAAGGTAGCCGAAGTAGCGGGTCCGGGGATCAGGTTCAGGTCCACCTTGTTCACGCTGGTCACTTCCTGAAGGTCCATCAGCAGCTTGGGCTTGCGGTGCATGAGCGCTTCAAAGGTCTCATGCGGCTTTTTTATGTTCTCATAGTGCCCCTGCGCGATCACCGAATGGCGGTCTATACGCGTGGGACCTTCTATCACCCAGTCCGATGTTTTCTTCTTGGTGAACCGGCACTCATTGCAGATCCAGTCCTCCACTTCACCCCACTGGTCCTTGCGGGCTGTTACTCTCAGCACGTCGTCACCACGCATCCACAGTCTTACCTTGCCGCTGCAGGTGGGGCAATCCCTGTGCGCTTCCATAGGCTTGGTGAACCAAACCCTGTTCTTGAACCGGAAAGTGCGGTCGGTGAGCGCGCCTACGGGACAAACGTCGATCACGTTGCCTATCATTTCACTATCGAGTGATTCCTGTATGTAGGTAGCGATCTGCGCATGGTCGCCCCGGTCGAGCACTCCATGCTCCCTGCTGCCACAAACCTGGTCGGCCGTGTGCACGCAACGGTAGCATAAAATGCACCTGGTCATGTGCAATTGTATATAAGGACCAAGGTCGATCCGCTCGAATTCTCTTCTCTTGAACTCATACCTGGTGCCTTCGGTGCCGTGGGTATAGCTCAGGTCCTGCAGGTCGCACTCACCGGCCTGGTCGCATACCGGGCAATCCAGCGGATGGTTGATCAGCAGCATCTCCACTACGCCTTTGCGCGCTTCTAATACGGCGGGATTGGTGATGTTCTCCACCACCATGCCGTCCATCACCGCTGTACGGCAACTGGCCACCAGCTTGGGCATGGGACGGGGATCGGCAGCCGAGCCCGCAGCTACTTTTACCAGGCAGGTGCGGCAATAGCCGCCGGTCTTATCCAGCTTGCTGTAATAGCACATCGCAGGTGGTACCACGTCGCCGCCCAGCTTGCGGGCTGCCTGCAGGATGGTGGTACCTTCCTCCACTTCCGTGGTGATGTTGTCAATGGTGACTTTTATTTTTTTCTTTTCTTCCATTATTCCTTTTTTTGGTGGCCCTACCCCACGCCTACGGCGACCGGGTCGGCATATCCCGCCAAACCGTAATTTCTCTTCTGGCTTTCTTCGGGATTCAGCACATGCCATTCGAACTCATCGCGGAAATGCCTGATGGCCGCTGCTACGGGCCATGCAGCCGCATCGCCCAGCGGACAAATGGTATTGCCTTCGATCTTGCTTTGAATATCCCAGAGCAGGTCGATGTCCGACATCTTGCCCTTGCCATATTCCAGGTTGTGCAGGATCTTTTCCATCCAGCCTGTTCCTTCACGGCAGGGCGAGCACTGCCCGCAGCTCTCGTGCCTGTAGAAACGCGCCAATGTGAGGGTATGCCTCACTACGCACTGGTCTTCATCCAGCACAATGAATCCACCTGAGCCCAGCATGGATCCCGATTGAAAACCACCATCCGCCAGGCTTTCGTAGGTCATCATCCTCTTCTCCCCTTTTGCCGTAGTGAGCAGCAGGTTGGCAGGAAGAATGGGTACCGACGATCCGCCGGGAATGCAGGCCTTTAATTTCTTACCGTTCGGGATGCCGCCACAGTATTCGTCGCTATAAATAAACTCCTCTACGGAGATATTCATTTCAATTTCATATACGCCGGGTTTGTTGATATTGCCGCAGGCGGAGATCAGCTTGGTGCCTGTGCTTTTTCCAATACCGATCTTAGCGTATTCCTCACCACCCATATTGATGATGGGCACCACGGCCGCCAGCGTTTCTACGTTATTCACCACCGTGGGACAGTCCCAAAGACCTTTCACAGCCGGGAAGGGTGGCTTGATGCGCGGATTGCCTCTTTTGCCCTCGAGTGATTCGAGAAGCGCGGTTTCCTCGCCGCAGATATAGGCCCCTGCGCCACGGTGTACATAGATCTCGCAATCGAAGCCGCTGCCTAAAATATTTTTTCCTAAAAAATTATTCTGCCTGGCTTCCGCAATAGCCTGCTCCAGGATATCGACGATCCAGGCAAATTCACCGCGGATATAGATGTAAGTCGTATTCACGCCCAGGGCAAAGGAAGAGATCACCAGTCCTTCGATCAGCAGGTGAGGAAGGAATTCCATCAGGTACCTGTCCTTGAATGTACCGGGCTCGGATTCATCTGCATTGCAAACCAGGTAACGGGGCACGCCTTCTGGCCGGGCCAGGAAGCTCCATTTCAATCCCGTAGGAAAGCCGGCGCCGCCGCGGCCTCTCAGCCCGCTTTTCTTCACTTCTTCCAGGATAGCGGCCGGGTCCATTTTCATTGCCTTCTCCAAAGCAGCATAGCCGCCATTGCTGCGGTAGGGCCCGAACTGGTGGATGTTCTCCACCCCTGCTTTATCTAAAAGTAATTTTCTGCTCATGTGCGTTATATCGTCAATCGTGAATCGTCAATCGTCCGCGGCAAGCATGCCGCCGCTACGATCGTCAATGCTTGTCTTCCATTTTGGTGCTTTGTCTTGCCAGCAACTGCCAGCCACTTCTGCCTTTCTTCCACACCTGCAATACATGCAGTTTTAGTTTTCCCGGCTTACCATCCAGCACATATTCGATGTCCGCCGTGCTGCGGATCGTTGCCAGTGTGGGCGAGGTGGATGTCCACACAAAATCACGGCTTTCTACTTTGGTGTACGTGATCTTGCCATTGAACAGGTCCTTGATCAGTTCCTCGTTCCCCTGCACCCAGGCATTGGAATGCCCATAGCTCAGGTGAGGGTGGACCAGGATCCTCAATGCCGCTGAATCTTTTTCTACCATGGCCTTGTCGAAACGCTCCGCAGCCGCACGCAGGTCGGCCGGCTGGGCCAGGGCCGCCAGGCTGAAGAACGTGATCAATATGGTAAGTACTGTTTTCATCGTCAATCGTGAATCGTCAATCTTAAATCTTCAATCTTAAATCTTAAATCTTCAATTGTTCTTCGCCGTTGTGCTTCTGCATTCCTCTATGATGGCATCCACTCTTTCCTTTGTCAAATGCTCTTTATAATGTTTGCCCATTTGCATCATCGGTGCATAGCCGCATGCTCCCAGGCATTCTACTGTCTTTAATGTAAACAGGCCGTCATCGGTGGTCTCGCCGGCACTGATGCCCAGCTTGTCCTTGATGTACTGGATGATCTGGTCGCTGCCATTGAGCATGCAGGGACCTGTGTGGCAGACCTCGAAAATATGCCTGCCAACGGGCTTGAGGTTGTACATGCTGTAAAACGTGGCCACCTCGTACACCTCGATGGGCTTCAGCTGCAGGATGCCGGCTACATGGTCCATGGCTTCCACGCTGAGCCAGCCGCCGTTTTCTTCCTGCGCCAGGTGCAGCACGGGCAGCAATGCACTTTTCTGCTTTCCCTCGGGATAGCGTGCAATGATCTCGTTCACCCTGGCTTGTCGTTCGTCGGAAAATTTCATTATCGGTCGTATTTCGTCAATCGTGAATCGTGAATGGTCAATGGTCAATGGTCAATGGTGAATGGTGAATGGTGAATGGTCAATATGTTTATTTCACTTCAACATTCCTCTGTTCATCCGTTCATCATTCCTTATCCGTCCATCTCCCCTGCGATCAGGTTCAGGCTGCTCATCACAATGATCGCATCGCTCAGCATGCCACCCTTCACCAGTTCCTCGAAGGCCTGGTAATAAATGAAGCAGGGCCTGCGGAAATGCAGCCTGTATGGAGTTCTTCCTCCATCACTGATCAGGTAGAATCCCAACTCTCCATTTCCTCCTTCCACACTATTATATACTTCCCCAGGCGGAATGTCGATCTCACCCATCACGATCTTGAAGTGATAGATCAGCGCTTCCATCTTGGTGTACACATCTTTTTTCTCGGGCAGGTAGTACTCCGGTACATCGGCATGGAAAACATTGCCTGCCTCTCCCTTGAATTCCTGCACCTTCTTGTAAGCCTGCTCAATGATCCGCAGCGACTGCCACATCTCCTGGTTGCGCACCAGGAACCTGTCGTAACAGTCACCCGTAGTGCCGGTAGGAATGTCGAATTCAAAATCCTGGTAAGAGCTGTAGGGCGTGTGCACGCGCACATCGTAATCTACGCCGGCAGCCCGCAGGTTGGGACCGGTAAAGCCATAGTTCAAAGCCCTTTCAGCGCTGATGGCGCCCACACCCGAAGTACGCTCCATGAAGATGCGGTTGCGGGTGAAGAGGTTCTCAAATTCTTTCAGCACTTCGGGATATTCTTTCAGGAATTTCTCCAGCTTGGTAAATGCGATATCGTTGAAGTCTCTTTCAAAACCACCGATACGACCGATGTTGGTAGTGAGCCTCGATCCGCAAACCTCATCCCAGATCTCGTAGATCAGCTCGCGGTATTGCATCACGTAGAGGAAACCGGTGTAAGCACCGGCATCCACACCCACGATAGAATTGCAGATCAAATGGTCGGCGATCCTGGCCAGCTCCATGATGATCACACGCAGGTAGTCGACGCGCTTGGGCGTTTGTATACCCAGTAATTTTTCACAGGTGATATGCCATCCCATGTTGTTGATGGGCGATGAGCAATAGTTCAGCCTGTCGGTGAGCGGCGTGATCTGGTAAAGCGGCCTTCTTTCCGCGATCTTTTCAAAAGCGCGGTGAATGTAGCCTATGGTCTGCTCTGCGGCCACGATCCTTTCTCCATCCAGTTCCAGGATATTCTGGAATACACCGTGCGTGGCAGGGTGGGTTGGACCCAGATTCAGCTTGGTGGTGGTGGTTTCAATGCTTCCTTCCGGAAGTGTGATATGTTTATCAGCTGTCGACATTATTGTTCTCCTTTCTCTGCTTCCGAAATAGTGTTTTGATGGCTTTCAGAAACCCTGTTGCCAAAATCAAAGCTTCCGCCCCTGCCGAACATTTCATCGTCCTTGTCTATGCGCGTCTGGTCCTCGAGCGGAAATTCTTTTCTCTGGGGGAAATAGTCCATTTCGTCCACGTTCTGTATCCTTTTCAGGTTGGGATGGCCTACGAACTGCACGCCGTAGAAATCATAGGCTTCCCTCTCCAGCCAGTTCGAAGCTTCAAAAAGCTTGGTAGCGCTGAAGACCCTGGGATCGTCAATGGAAGTGAAAACCTTGAAACGGATGCGTATGTTCTCCACCAGGTTGTGCAGGTGGTAGACCACGGCCAGCTCTCTTCCTTTGAATGCGGGATAATGCACGGCGGCCAGGTCGGTGAGGAACCGGAATCCCAGGTCTTCCTCATCGTACAGGAACTGCATCACTTTCAAGTTGAGGTCCTTGGGTGCCTCGAAAGTGAGCATACCATAGGGCTCTTCAAAACTGAACACCTGGTCGGCGAATTTTTCTATAAGTCTCTGCCTGATGAATTGATTGTCTAAGGCCATCGCCCTGGTGAAGTTTTGGTTATTGAATGCCGTAACTCTCTAATAATTTTCTATAGTGCTCGCTGTTCCTTCTTCTCACACTCTCCTTGCCCACGAGGTCCTGCACCTTCATAAAGCCATCGAGAATGGCCTCAGGCCTGGGAGGACAGCCAGGCACATACACGTCCACCGGTACCACCTGGTCGATCCCCTGCAACACGCTATAGGAATCGAAGATGCCGCCGCTGCAGGCGCAGGCGCCCACGGCCATCACCCAGCGGGGCTCGGCCATCTGCAGGTAGACCTGCTTGACCACGGGAGCCATTTTCTTGGCGATGGTACCCATCACCATCAGCAGATCGCACTGCCTGGGTGAAAAGCCCACCCTTTCCGATCCGAACCGGGCCAGGTCGTAGTGAGAAGCCATGGTGGCCATGAACTCGATGCCGCAGCATGATGTAGCGAAAGGCAGAGGCCAGATAGAGTTCTTACGCGCTAATCCAACCACATCGCTCAATTTCGAAGCAAAGAAGCCTTCGCCCTGGTAGCCTTCGGGCATATCCACGAGGCTGATGTCCGTCTCGAGCGGCTTTTCCTTGATATTAAATGACACTGGCCTTGACATAATTATTTAAGATTTTAGTCCCGATAGCAATCTTCAATCCTAATCTTCCCACTGCAGAGCGCCTTTCTTTACGATATAGATGAATCCGCAGAGAAAGAAGCCTACAAACATCAATACAGCCCAAAAACCGCTCCAACCTAAGCCTTTGAAATTAACCGCGTAAGGATAGAAAAAGATCACTTCCACGTCGAAAAGAACAAAGAGGATGGCCACTAAGAAATATTTGATGGCCACAGGCTGCCTTGCATCTCCATGCGTGGCAATACCACTGGCAAATCCCTGGAGCTTGTCGGAGGTCTTCCTGGAAGGGCCAAGCAGGTGTGTTACGATCAATAGCGTACCGATCATACCCACAACAAACAGGAACTGGAGGGCAACCGGCAGGTAGCTGCCCGCTGCATTTACGTCTTGTACGGCCCGGGTGAGGTCGGCCTGGATCAGATCAAACATAATTCTTCCAAATGGGCACGCAAAAATAAGCCTAGAATATGAATGTGCTTATGATTATTATCAATTAAAAAAGCCTCCCGGAGGAGGCTTTTGTCAGCTTTTTTTCTTGGCTGCCGGTTTTGCCGGTTGTTTCGGCTTCGTTGTCGTAGTTTTTTTCGACGACGCAGGCTTGGTAACAGCCGGTGGCTTTTTCAACCTGTCGATGGTGGCCTTGAAGCTTTGGTTCTCCGGATCGAACTCCAATGCCCTTTCGAGGTAGTAGATGCCTTTGGTCTTATCGCCTTTTACATTCACCCAATAGTTGGCAAGATTGGCCGCAGCCTCTACACCGTATGATTTGTTCTTCACTTTATCTTTTGAGGCTACTTCCAGCAGCTTTTCAAACTGGGGTATGGCCAGGCCCTCGCTCATGGTAGAGTCTATCCTTCCCAAAGCCCTTGCGCTCCAGAGATAACCAAAGGTGCTGTCGGGGAAATAGGATGAATAAGCCTGGAACACGCTGTCGGCCCTTTTGAATGCACCGCCCTGGTAGTAAGGAAGTCCTATCTGGAACAGGGAAGCCGGGTTGGGATTCGGAATGATCTTGTACAGCTCCAGCCTGATATCGCCCTCAGGGATCTTCTTGTTGTTCTCACGGGCCCATGTAAGCGCTTCCTGCAGGATGGCTACCTTGTTCCTCAGCGTCGTATCGTCGCTGGCAGCATCCAGGTAAATGTTCACCACGTCCTCGGGCTTCTCCCTGGCATAGATGGTTGCCTTTAAAGTATAGTCTTTCGTTACCAGCTCATCGGTCTTGATATTCTGGAACAGTTGATCCACATAGGTCCTTGCTGTGGTGGTATCGCCTTTTGCCAGGTAAGAATAAGCGAGCAGCCTGTACACGGAAGCGCTCGACTTGGCTCCCGCCTCCTCTACTACACGCTTGCCAATGCCGATGGCCTCATCGTACTTCTTTTGCTGGAAAAGGGCCTGGGCGCGGAAATATTCGTTCTGCACGCTGGGATCGGAGCTGGCAATATATTTTTTCGCCCACTCGTCCGCAGCGTTGTAATCGTTCTTATACAGCAATGCATATACATATTGACGCAGGTAGGCCGGAGCGAACTTCGGATCAGCGGCGATCGCCTTATTCAGGAACTCGGTAACGATATCCCAGTTGCGCTGGGTCTCGTACACGCGGGCCATGCGGTAGTTGGCAATGGCAGCGCTGGAGTTCAGGGCTCTCATATAAGATGTAATGGCATTACCACCATCCTTGGCCTTGCGATAGGCATTACCCAGGTTGATAAAAATATCGGGATTCGCCGGTGCCAGCTGGGCGGCCGCGTTCAGCTTGGAGATCGCATAGGCAATGTCGCCTGTACGGGACTCCACGTTGGCACGTCCGATAGCATTGAGCACGTTGGGGTCGTCGCCCTTCCTGCCCCTGCTCATGGTGAGCGCACTTTCAAAACGTTGGCGGGCTTCCGCTGTTCTTCCCTCAATAAGGTCTACATGCCCCATTCCTACCAGCAACAACGGTGCATTACCGCTTGCGGCCAGCGCTTTCTGGTAAGTAGCCTTTGCTCCAGCCAGGTCATCCGATGCCAGCTGGGTCTGACCCAGCCAGTAGATAGCGTCGATATTGTTGGGATTAGATGCCAGCATCTTCTCAAAGATCCCCTTAGCACTGGTGAAGCGCTCGGCATACAGGTGGTTGATGCCCTCCTGAACCGACTGCGCCATCGCCGTCATAGTGAAGATCGCTGCAACAAATAATAGGGTGATTTTCTTCATTTACAACTTTTTAAGTGTTTTCTAATAGAGTCAAATACTGTACTTCAGTTTACTTATTACTTGTTAATCTTACTCGGATATAGTGGCGTCCCTGACCTCATAACCCTGCAGGGCAGGCATCAGGTAGGCTCGCTTGAATATCAATTGCCCCGTTTGGCCTGTTAGGAAGTTAGCAAAACCGTGTGCCAGCCCCCTGTGCTTCTCTTTTAATACATAAACCACTTCCCTGATCAGGGGGTAGCGGCCATAGTAAATGTTAAACTGGGCAGGGGTTACGTATTTGCCGGGCACCATCGGATGCTCCAGCTGCACCACTTTTACCTTGTCGAGGTAGGAAAGCTGGGTAGAATCCTCGGGATTGCCTATCCAGCTCACTCCCAGGAATCCTACTGCATTGGGTGTACGGGCTACGTAATCCACTACTTTTTCGCTGCTTTCCGCTGCCACCGCCAGGCTTCCCAGGCTGTCTCCACGAAGTACGGAATCTAAAATGAATCTCACCGTACTCGTGGCTTTCAGGCCGTCAAATACTGGAAATTTTTGTGATTTAGCGGTACCATTTAAAAGTTGCTTAACATCCTCCATCTTCATCAGCGTGTCGCTGGAAGAAGGATGCACAATGAGTGCCACCGCATCGTAGGCGATCACCATCCTGGAAGGAGCGACTTTCATGGAATCGTTCATGAATTTCTTTTCCTCTGGGCTGTAGCCGCGGGTAGTGATGATCATCCGGATGGAGTCCACAGCAAAATCACGCAGGCAGTCGGCTTCCGGCTTGTAGTGGGCGATGATCCTGGTTTGCGGATACTTGCTTTCATACACCGCGATCTGTGAGTCGATGATGGGCTTGAAAGATTCATCCACGCTGATGTGGATGGTGCCCCGCTCACGTGTATCCAGCTCTTCCTCGCCTCCGTTGCCGCAACTGTTGAAAAAAGCAGAGGCCAGCACAAGGGCGATCCAGCTGAACGTCCTGGTTATTGATGTCCTTTCTATCATTCCCTGAAATAATCTTTTTTATAGCCGCGGTATACTCTCCATGCCCCGTACAAAAGAAATAGGAAGGCAATGGCGTAGTCTATTGACGAAGGTTCCCGGTTGAACACGTTCCATCCCAGCTCATCATAGACCAGGAAGTACACACCGATCAGCATGAACAGGACACCCATGACCAGGTCCATCGTGGAGCGCATGCGGGTGACCTGCTTCCTTCTTTGATTTTCGTACTCTTCCACCATAAAAGCTGCCAATTTAAAACTTTTTATTCTTCAACGGACTGAAAGGTGACCGGCTGCGTGAAGGTTACCGCCACGTTCCTGCCGTTTTGCACCGCCGGATTCCACTTTGGCATTTTCTTCAGCACCCTGATCACTTCATTATCAAACGCTTTCCCTCCCGACTGCATCACAGCAAAACCAGTGATGCTGCCGTCTTCGCTCACCAGGAATTTTACAAGAACGGTTCTCTTTTCACCTTCGCCCAGTTCCCCTGGCACAGTGAGGTGTCTTGAGAGAAAGTTCATCCAGGCCTGCTTGCCTCCTGGAAATTCAGGCTGCCGCTGTATGAGTGGCGCCGTTGTAGTTTCTTCCACCTCCACTACGGGCGCGTTGTGTGCAGCCTCTACCACCACCTGCGGCACTTCGCCCGCAAAGTTCGGCACTTCCACGGTGGATGTGCTGATGGCATTGGCATTCACTTCGTCTACGGTAGGATTATCAGTCATGGCCTGGTGATCGTCTAC
The DNA here is from genome assembly GCA_036676905.1 of Chitinophagaceae bacterium. Classification (GTDB taxonomy): domain Bacteria; phylum Bacteroidota; class Bacteroidia; order Chitinophagales; family Chitinophagaceae; genus Flavisolibacter. The sequence goes on along the minus strand of JAKFCE010000007.1, from coordinate 135,325 downwards.
GATCTGGTAATTGGCGTAGTGCACCGAAGGCGCCTGGGGCGCACTGGGTTGAACAGGTGGTATATCCGGGATCTCCTCCGGCAGGTCAATAGCAGTAATATTCACCCAGTTGTCATCGGCCAGCCTCATGGTGGGCGGCATCGTGCCGCGGCTGTAGTGCACAAAAAGACTGATGGCCATCACCGCAGCAAGACCGGCTCCTACGGCCAGCGTGAGCCGCCCATTGTAAAATTTTCTGAGTGTGTAAGCGCCATAACTTTTGTTCCTGTGCTGGAAGACAATGTCCAGCAAAGAGGACTGGAGGATTTCTTTAGGGGTCATGGTTTTGATTTTCTATAAGATGCCAGAATAGGGTTTTTCCATAAACCGCCAGATCCTGGCAATCCTTCCATCCTGTAAATCCTGGTTATTTTTGCAGCATGCCGAAAAGAATATTGATGGTTTGCCTGGGGAATATTTGCAGAAGCCCGCTGGCGGAAGGTGTACTGCAGCACAAGGCCAGGGCTGCCGGTCTCGACTGGATCGTGGAAAGCGCCGGAACAAATGGTTACCATGTGGGGGAGCCTCCCCACCACCTCTCACAAAAAGTAGCGAAGCTGAATGGCGTGGATATCTGTGAACAAAGAGCAAGACGGTTTGTAAAAGAAGATATCGACCGCTACGATAAGATCTATGCCATGGCCGACGACGTGATGGAGGACATCAGACGCATAGCCAAAGAAAAATTCGACACTGAAAAAGTGGATTATTTTCTCAACGAGCTTCACCCGGGCAAGAATATGTCGGTTCCCGATCCCTGGTATGGTACGGAGCCTGGCTATCATGAAGTATATAAGCTGATAGAGGAAGCCTGCGAAAGAATTGTAGCGAATAGCGCCTGATGCTAAGCAAGAGAAATCAGGATCCTTCATGGGATTGCGCAAGGGAGAGTTTACGTACTCAACCTAATCAGTCTAATCCTTTAAATCCCCCTAAATCCCTGTTACATTTGCCTATTTTGAAGATATGAAGAAACCTTCCATCCCACAGGGCACCAGGGATTTTGGACCCGATGTAGTGAGAAAGCGGCAGTATTTGCTGGGCGTGATCAAAACCGTTTTTGAGCTCTATGGTTTTCAACCACTGGAAACGCCTGCCATGGAGAACCTGGAAACGCTGATGGGAAAGTATGGAGAGGAAGGCGACAAGCTGATCTTCCGCATCCTGAATAACGGGCTGGATCATCCCGATAAAAAAGAGGGCGCCCGCGAAGCTTTTGAAAAAGTATTGGCCGGACAAAATTCCACGGCCATTACGGAAAGGGCTTTGAAATACGATCTCACCATTCCTTTCGCCCGCTATGTGGCCATGAACCATGGAAAACTCAGTTTTCCTTTTCGCCGTTACCAGGTGCAGCCTGTGTGGAGGGCCGACCGCCCGCAGCGTGGCCGTTACCGCGAGTTCTACCAGTGCGATGCCGACGTAGTGGGCAGCCATTCCCTGGTGAACGAGCTGGAATTCGTGCATATATATAAAGAGGTATTCAACCGGTTGAAGATCGATGGTGCGACCATCCAGCTCAACCACCGCAGGATCCTCACCGCGCTGGCCCAGCTGGCTGGCAGCCCTGAAAAACTGGTGGACATCACCATCGCTATCGACAAGCTGGACAAGATCGGGCTGGAAAAAGTGAAGGAGGAATTGTCGGGCAGGGGGCTTTCGACCACCCAACTCGAAACCATTTCCAACTACCTGGCCATCACCGGTAGCAACGAGGAAAAGATCGCTACCCTGAAGGAATTATTCCGAGGATCAGAAGAAGGAGAGAAAGGCATAGCCGACCTCGAATGGATCCTGGGCATGCTGGAGAATAAAAACCAGGTGAACATCGACCTCACCCTGGCCAGGGGACTGAATTATTATACAGGCGTCATTTTCGAAGCCAGGGCGCCGGAGCAGGTGAAGATCGGCTCCATTGGTGGCGGGGGCCGCTACGACGACCTCACAGGCCTGTTTGGCGTGCCGGGCGTACCGGGCGTGGGCATTTCATTTGGGATCGACAGGATCTACGATGTGATGGAAGAACTGCAGCTCTTTCCAGCAGAAGCGGAACAGGGAACGAGGATCCTCTTCCTGAACCTCGGCGAAAAAGAATCGGCAGAAGCTTTTCGTTTGTTGCAAACGGTTAGGAATAACCGTATATCAGCCGAGATCTATCCGGAGAACATCAAGCTCGACAAGCAATTCAAATACGCGGAAAAGCGCTCCATTCCCTATGTAGCCATCCTGGGCAGCAAAGAGCTGGAAAACCGTCAGGTGGTGATCAAAAACATTGTTACAGGGGAACAGGAAACAGTAGCTTTCGACAGCATGGCGTCGCTGAACCTAAAATGAGCGGTCACGGATATGGTTCACCGCTGAATCGAAGCGGATCTCCCAGCGCATGGGCACCTTCGTGTACCCAAAACGGTAATTCTTCAGCCTTACTTCCCTGTTGTACAGCGGTCCGGGCTCCATCCATTTATAACTGAGTGCGCCATTGCCATGCAATTGCGGCACATGGCGGGCCGTATCGATCCATTCCGGCGTCAGTGTTTCCAGCCGGGTCACGTAGAACCGCATACCGGATCCATAGTGGTAGACCCATGTAGGATTACCCGTGGGATCCTTGGTCGCCTCGCTGCGGCTGAACCCCCTGGGCACAACTACCTCCAGGTTATCTGCGGGCTGCACCGTTCTGAACTTAAAAGGTGAGCAGGCAAACAGGGTGGTAAGCAATATGATGAGTGCGTAACGCATTTACTGGAAATTTTCGTAGATGACAGAGGCGCCTTGTCCCACACCCACGCACATGGTAGCCAGGCCATACTTGCTTCCACGGCGGCGCATTTCATGAAGAAGCGTGGTAGACAAGCGAACGCCGCTGCAGCCCAGGGGATGGCCGATAGCTATGCCACCGCCATTCACATTGAGCCTGGCCGGGTCGATCTGCAGGTCCTGCACGCAGGCCAGCACCTGGGCGGCAAAAGCTTCGTTGAGCTCAATAAGATCGATGTTGGCGATGGAGAGGGAGGCCCTTTTCAAAGCTTTTTGGGTGGCCGGTATGGGACCAATGCCCATGATGGAGGGATCCACGCCGGCCACGGCCATAGAGATCACTTTAGCCATGGGTTGAAGATTGTATTTTTTGACAACTTCTTCGCTGGCAAGCAGCATGGCGGCAGCGCCATCGTTCAAACCGGCTGCATTGCCTGCCGTGACCGTGCCGTCTTTAGAAAACGCAGGCTTGAGGCTGGCCAGCTTTTCCAGGCTGGTCCTGCGTGGATGTTCATCTGTATTGAAAATAGTTTTCTCTCCTTTAGGGCCGTGCACTTCCACGTCCACGATCTCATCCTTCCATTTGCCGGCTTCCAGCGCCGCAAAATATTTTTCCTGTGAGCCGAGCGCGAATTCATCCTGCGCTTCCCTGCTGATCTTCCATTGCTTTGCCACATTATCGCCGGTTTCGCCCATGCTGTAGGGATAATGCATGTCCTTCAGCTTGTTGTTCACAAACCTCCAGCCCAGGGTAGTATCGTATATTTCGGCAGTACGTTGAAAAGGAGTGGCAGACTTGGCCATCACAAAAGGCGCGCGGCTCATGCTTTCCACGCCGCAGGCGATCACCAGTTCCGCATCATCGCACATGATCTGCCTGGATGCGTCCATGATGGCCTGCAGGCCCGAAGCGCAAAGGCGGTTGACCGTATTGCCGGGAATGGTAGCAGGAAGTCCAGCCAGCAGGGCAGCCATGCGGGCCACGTTGCGGTTGTCTTCACCGGCCTGGTTGGCCGCGCCGGCGATCACATCTTCGATGGCATTGACATCGATGTTCTTGTTGCGGGCTAATAATTCCCTGATGGTGCCTGCCAGCAGGTCGTCGGGCCGCACGGAGCTTAGCCCGCCGCCGTATTTGCCTATGGCGGTTCTGATTGTATCAATGACGTAAACCGTTCTCATTCGGTGCCGAAAGTACGACTTCCAACACGATTGACGATTCACGATTCACGATTCACGACATGAATGGCCGCAACGCATTGCGGCCCTACCTAGTTTTTATTCGCCAGCTGTCCGCAGGCGGCGTCGATGTCCTTGCCGCGGCTCTTGCGCAGGCGCGCATTCACCCGGTTCTTTCCCAGGTAGGCCATGAATTCGTCTACGCGCTCGGGCGCAGGCTTTTCAAACTTGGCAAGGTCGATAGGATTGTACTCGATGATGTTCACCAGGTCGGCCGGCACCTGCCTGTAGATCTTGATCAGGTCGTCGGCATCCTTGATGCTGTCATTGAGGTTGTTGAAGAGAATGTATTCGAGGGTGATCTCGTTCTTGGTTTGCTTGTAGAAATAATTGAGCGCATCCACCAGGGCCTTGAGGTTGTTGGTCTCGTTGATCGGCATGATCTGGTCGCGCTTGGCATCCGTAGCCGCGTGCAGGGAAAGGGCCAGCTTGAACTTCACCTGGTCGTCGCCCAGCTGTTTGATCATCTTGGCCACACCGGCTGTAGAAACAGTGATCCTTCGGGGGCTCATGGCCAGTCCATCTTCTGCTGTGATGCGGCCGATGGCGCGCAGCACATTCCTGTAATTCAGCAGGGGTTCGCCCATGCCCATGAATACGATGTTGGTCAGTTTCTTACCATAATTGGTCTCGCACTGCTGGTTCAGTAACACCACCTGGTCGTAGATCTCATCGAAATCCAGGTTCCGCTTTTTTTCCATGTATCCGGTAGCGCAAAAGCGGCAGCTCAAAGAGCAACCCAATTGTGAAGAAACACAGGCCGTCAGGCGGAATTCGGTAGGGATCAGCACGCCTTCGCAAAAATGGCCGTCATGGGTCTTGAACCTCATTTTCACCGTGCCATCGCTGCTCAATTGGGTGGCGTCCACCTGCAGGGCAGGCAGGGTAAAGTGCTCACCCAGTTTCTGCCGGAGGTCCTTGCTCAGGTTGGTCATGTCGGCAAAGGAGCGGGCCCCTTTCTGCCAAAGCCATTCCCAAACCTGCTGGGTCCTGAATTTCTTCTCGCCCATGGTAAGGAAATAGGCTTCCAGTTCGGGGAGCGTGAGTTCCCGGATATTTTGAATCTTTTTTGCCTTGACCAAACTCTTTTCTGACATCGGGCAAAGATACTTGAAAGCCAGCCAAGCTGAAGAGGCCAAGGCGGTTCTTGGATAGGATTTAACAGTATAAGACCAGAGTCTAATCGAACAGTTCCATCCGCATTTTATGATGCATGGGGGATGAAGAGTTCGTATTCCAATCAAAGGAACATGTCTCACTGAGTGCGGTTTTTAAATGAAAAACCGTAGAAATACGGGCTTTTTTGCCCAATAAAGGGCTTTTCTTACGCCTTTAATATTTATTTAAACCTCGCAAAATGAACTGGCAAACTACTTGGATTTTTCCACTCCTTCTCCTGCTTTTTGTTGGATGTAAAAAAGCAGATCTTACTGAAGATAACCCTAGCGACGTAGAAGTCACTACAATGTCTCACATTACGTCTACTTCTGAAGCCTGTAAGGAGGTTCTTGAACCCGATTGGAATGATGACAGCACTCAAATTCCAACAATACTAGGATATCGCCTGCAGAATAACCCATATTCGCTGGCTAATATGCAGCAAGCCTCCATCAATCTATACGGTCAAAGTAATGGGATTGCTATAAACCGAAAATATATGCGCTTTAAGCCTTCTGATGAGACACAACTTCAGATGCTTATTGACACTGACATAGAACTTACAGATTACCCGTTGGACTACTACCTGGTCCAGGAGGGAGATTACTATGATCAAGGATTGCCTCCTCAAGAAATTCCCTGGCTTTATTCTGCGTTGTGAACCAGACCCAGTTCCCCAGGTGAGGCAGCCTTCTGGACAGATCGAAGTTGTAGATAACATATTAGGTAATATGCCCGTTCGAAGAACGAGAATCGTCTTAAAGCGGTTTTTAAAGATCGATAGAGTATACACTAATGACGGCGGTGACTTTCAGGCTACCAAAAGCTTCAAAAACAAAGTGAATGTCAGAGTAAGTTTCAAAACCTCTGACTTTGTGGTAAGGGGGCTTCGCGGTATCCGATTTTGGCAGATGAGGTTTCCCGTTAGTTTCGGAATTGGAAAATTCAGCGGAAATCTATCACAGGTGCGACATGTTTTTGAAGAGGGGACAAATTTTAATTCACGAAGGTACCGAAACTGGTGGGCGGCCCAGCTAATGAACTCGTACTTAGAGTTCAATGCATTTTCTCAAAATATGGGAATAGGCGGACTTCCAACGGATATGGTGGCACTGTTAACTAATTGGGGAGCAGCAGCTGGAACAGGCTCTACGCCGATGAACAGGCACAGACCATTGAATGCGGGCACACCTCCTAGAGAATGGATTGACTTCTTTGTGGTAGATCCAATTCTGTTCCCCAATACAATTTCGCTCTCTAATTTTCTAGCTAATGGAGTTTTCTTAAGAGAATTAGATATGACCCTAGGCTACAATGTCAATGGTCGAAGAATGAGCGATAGAGTTAAAGCTTTAATGTACCATGAACTAGCCCACGCTGCCCATTTTGGCAAAGTGGGTCGACAGTGGTGGAACTCGCTTGTAAATGCAGAAATCACTACAATTATCTCGTCCCCTCGAAATTTAGACCCGTATGGCGACGGCACTGATGGAATAGCGTCTGAATACATCTCAGTCGGAGAAAGTTGGGCTGAACATGTAAGTAGGATGATGTGTGATGCGAGATACGGCCTTCAAAGTACGGAGATACCATATCAAGGATTGACATATACAACTGGAGGCGGCTTTTCGAGTCATATAAACGAAATCGAAGACTTCAGGCCGGGAGTAGCAATTAATCCATTTTCATGGATTCCGGAGGGATTATTTCTGGATCTAATTGATGATGGCGCAAGAAACGAAGCATTTCCAGTGGCAGATAATATAGGAGGGTTCACCAATCAACAACTTTTTAATGCTCTGGATAATGACGTAACTTCAATGCCACAGTATAGAGCCAGATTACTGGCTGAAACAGCGGCACCGCCAGGAAGAGAAGCAGCGGTAATTAACTTATTTGCTCAATATGGCTACTAACAATACACATCGACTGATCCTAATATTAACATTGATTGTTCTCGCTAGTTGCAAAACTTGCAAAGAGCAAGTAGCTTGCAGGGAAGTTAAGTACACCTTTGAAGGTACCTTTCTGGTTACTCCGGATACTGATAGTATCCGGGTGGGAGATACTATCTTCCTGGAGAGCACAGTCCCGTATTTTCTGCAGGATCTGATCACTGGGCAGACGGTAGAATTTCGTGGATCCGTGAATGTCGGGACTATGGTAGCTTTCGATAAGCTATTGGGGAATAATAATATTGAGCATTGTGCAGATTGTTTCGAATTGAAGCCAATAGAAGGTGAATTTCTGCCCCATCATGTCCTGCCATCGAGGAACAGAAATTATGTTTTCTCTCAGAGCCCAAGTGGCTATAAATTCAGGCTGGCCATTATTGCAAAGGTAACTGGTGATTTTGTGTTCGCCTTTAATGATGCGGGGCCTTCGTATCCGAAAGATGACGACTGCATGAAAGCAAATTTTCAGTATAAAATGAAAAACACAGACCAACACTTTTATATTTATCAATCTCACAGGCCAGGATATGTATTATCTAATTATGAGCAAAATCATATGTACTGCTTCAGGGTTTATTAGTAGCTCCTTAATTATTTTTATAAGCCGCCTCAAAAAGGGCGGCTTTCCTTTGATTGATGACGGAAACGGTCAATAATTACAGATAAAACACAGTCCAGGGATTAAGGCACCCTTTTTCGAATTCCTTAACCTTAATTAACCCCTTGCGGTTAAACCACATTCTCCTGGGCCTGTCATTGTACCGGTCATTTAAAATAAACAATATGAAAAAACTATGGATAGCCGCGTTCTCTCTCCTGCTGATAGCAGGCAATGCCAGCGCGCAGGAAAAGGGACAAAAAAAGGAAATGGCAAAAGAGCTCGGTCTCTCCGAGGCCCAAAAAGCCGAAATGAAAAAAATTCATGAAGCGGAACTTGCAGAACTGGAGGCGCTGAAAAAGAACGAACAGCTTACTCCAGAACAAGCCAGGGAAACCAGGAAAGCCATCCAGGAAAAATACAGGGAGCAATTCAAGAATGTACTCACAGCAGAGCAGCAGGCCAGGGCCAAAGCAATGCACGAGAAAAAGGGTCACCAGGGGATGAAAAAAAATGTGAAAGGTGATAGCACCCACCCGAGGGGAAAAGGCCCGAAGAACGCCATGGCGAAGCATAAAGATGGTACCCACCATCCCGGAATGGATCCAGCTGAAAAGATGGCTGAGAAACTTGACCTGACCAGTGAGCAGAAGGAAAAGCTCTCGGGTCTTCGTGAAAGTTTCCGGAAAGATGCGGAAGCGATCAAAAAAAATGAAGGGCTCAGCAAGGAAGAAAGGCAGGCCGCGTTCAAAACTCTGGCAGAAAAGCACCAAAAAGATATGAAGGCGGTGCTCACTGCCTCCCAGCTGGAAAAATGGGAATCCCTCAAAAAAGAAGAGAAAAAGCGGTCAAAATAGCTGAAAGCCGGGTTCATCCGGCTTTCTTTTGTTTTTTTTAACGTCATTTATTGTGCTACTCATGACCGTTAGGAATCTCAGTACCCGGACATTATCTTCGTCATTACTAAACTGTCAACTATAACTATTATGAAAAAAATGCTCATTTTGGCTGCCGCCTTTGCCTGTATCACAGGTACTGCTGTTGCCCAGAACGTAAAAGCAGGTAAGAAAAGCTCACCGCTCGCAAAGCAGCTGGACCTCAGCGACCAGCAACAGGCCAAAATGGCCCAGGTGAGGGAGGAAAAGAAAAAAGAAATGGAAGCGCTCAACAAGAGCAATCCCATGAAGCAATGGAAGGAGAAGAAAAAGGCGCTGAATAAGAAGTACAAGGACAAGCAAATGTCGGTACTCACCAAAGAGCAGCAGGAGAAAGCCAAAAAGCTGAAAAAGAAAAATGCCATGGCCAGCCGTATGATCGCCACCCGGAGGGCGCCGATGGCCAGGCAAAAAATGGCACCGGGCAGGAGAATGGCTCCGGCCAGGCCAGGAATGGCTCCCAGCCGTATGGCCCCCAGCCGTATGGCTCCCCGTAGAGGCCAGGTAGCTCCCCGCAGGGCACCGGTGATGGCTCCCCGCAGGGCACCCATGGCGCAGCAAAGAATGGCACCGGGCAGGAATGTAAGGGCAGGCAAGGCTACCCGCAACATGGCCGGCAAGAGATCAGCCGTTCGTCCCGGCCGCATGGCCCCGAAAGGCAAGATGGCAGGAAAAGCTCCTAATGCATTTTCTCTCCAGCGCTCTCCTATTCAGAACGTACAAAGCAAGCTGAGCCTCACTGATGCGCAGAAAGCCAATCTCACCAAGAGCCGCGACAGCCACAAGGCCAAGGTAGACGCGATCAAAAAGAACGATAAACTCACCAAAGAGCAGAAGAAGAAAGAATTAAAGGACTTGAACAAAAAGCATAAAGAAGAGATGAAGTCCCTGCTCACCAAGGAGCAGCAGGAAAAAATGAAGTCTATCAAAAAGAAGTCAAGAAGGAGATAAAAGCCCCTTCCTCAAAAGAAAAGACCGTGCTCTGCATGGTCTTTTTTATTTTTGTGCCTCACCCCTGTTGGAAAACAGCAAATCATCGTTATGAAGAGTAAACCCGGCTTTGAGAAATTCTTTAAGCAAACCAAGTCAGGCGCCGCCAAAAAGGAGCAATTCCGCCAGGAAAAAAAGAAATGGAAAAAAGAGCGCTCCGATAAGATAGAAGCAAAAAAAAGGGAGCGGTACGAGATTCAAAAACCAGCCATCGTTCCCACAAAAGGCGGCAGACCCGTAGCAGGCGACCGCAGCACGGCCAGGCATACGGTTGAAAAGCCAAAGCCCTTTGAGCAAATGCCCCTGAATAAATTCATCGCCCACGCCGGTGTGTGCTCCCGCCGCGATGCCATTGAGCTCGTGAAAGGCGGGAAAGTGAAAGTGAACGGCGAGCTGATCCTGGAGCCCGGCTACAAGGTGAAGGAAACAGACGAAGTGAAGCTGGCAGGCAAAAAGATCTCCCGGGTGAACCACCTGGTCTATATTTTACTGAATAAGCCCAAGGATTATATCACCACCACCAATGATCCGCAGAAAAGGAAGACCGTGCTGGACCTGATCAAGAACGTGACCGGTGAACGAGTCTATCCCGTGGGCCGCCTCGACCGCAATACTTCAGGCGTGCTGCTGCTCACCAACGATGGAGAACTGGCCCAAAAGCTCACGCATCCCAGCAACGAAGTGAGAAAGATCTATGCCGTAACGCTGGACAAGCCGCTGACCAAGAATCATTTCGATGACATATTAAGAGGGGTAGAGCTGGAAGACGGTCCTGCCAAGGTAGACTCCCTGGCATTCACCGATGCCAAAGACCATACGCAGGTGGGCATTGAATTGCACAGCGGCAAGAACCGCGTGGTGCGCCGCATCTTCGAGCACCTGGGCTATGATGTAAAAAACCTCGACCGCGTGATGTTTGCCGGCCTCACCAAGAAAAACATTCAGCGGGGCAAATGGAGGATACTGGCGGAAAAGGAAGTGAGGGATCTTAAATTCTTTAAAAAAGGCAAGGCCTGATATTCACCATGAGGATCCGTGAACACGTAGTCTTTGAGAACAAGGAGATCATAGCAGTGAACAAGCCGCCTGGCCTGCTGACCATTCCCGACAGGGAGGGCAAGGATATTTCATTAAAGACCATGCTGCAGGAAGCCTATGGCGAGATCTTTACCGTGCACCGGCTCGACCGGGAAACCACGGGACTGATCGTGTTTGCCAGGAACGAAGAAACGCACAAGCATCTTTCCATGCAGTTCGAGAACAGGGAAACTGAAAAAACATACAATGGCCTGGTGCTTGGAAAACCTGCGCAGCCTTCCGGTGTGATCAACGAGCCCATTGGAGAACACCCGGGAAAGAAGGGTGTGATGACCGTGCTGAAGAAAGGAAAGGAAAGCATTACAGAATACGAGATCGAAGAAAGCTTCCGTTTATATACCTGGATGCGTTACCGCATCCTCACCGGCCGCACCCACCAGATCAGGGTACACATGAAGCATATCGGCCATCCCATCGTATGCGACACCGTGTACGGTGACGGTAAACCGGTTTTTATTTCCGGTATCAAAAAAAGATACAACCTGTCGAAGTCGGAAGATGAAGAGCGCCCCATCCTCAACCGGCTGGCCCTGCATTCATCGAAACTCAAATTCAGGGGCCGTGGCGGGGAAGAGTACAACCTGGAAGCGCCTTTGCCGAAAGACCTGGAAGCCTTGCTGAAGCAACTCAGGAAGTGGGGGAAGTAGGTTATCAATCCATCTGTCGATCTGTCCATCTGTCGATCTATCGATCTGGAGGTCGGATGTCGGAAGTTCCTGCGATCTGCGGGGCGTGGTTCAAAACTGGCTGACGTCTTACCGGTTAAGCCATGGAAACAGTAACTTCAAAACTTGCTACGCAAGTCTACCATACAACTGCTTCGTTTTCATTTCTCCTTCTTCCTATTGCCGGTTTACCTATTCGCGCTCAGCCAGGTACCATATGTAAATATCACACACGCTATTATTGTTTTCGTTGTATTGCACCTCCTTGTTTACCCCTCCAGCAATGGCTACAATTCTTATATGGACCGCGACGACTCTCCCATCGGCGCGCTGGAGCGGCCTTTGATGCCTACCAGGCAGCTTTATCAGGTAACCCTGATCATGGACGCACTGGCCGTTGTGATCTCCTTGCTGATCAGCATTCCTTTTGCGGCCGGCATCCTGCTGTATATCCTGGCATCAAGGGCCTACAGTGCACGCAGCATCCGGCTCAAGCAATATCCCGTCATCGGTTTCCTGACTGTATTTTTTTTCCAGGGCGCCATGACGTTCTTCGTTTGCTATCATGGCATTTCGGAGTCGGGCGAAGCCCCTCCGATTGGACCAGCGATCATATCGAGCCTGATGATCGGCGCGCTTTATCCGCTCACTCAAGTTTACCAGCACCAGGCCGACGCGAAAGATGGCGTGACCACCATCAGTATGCTGCTGGGCAGGAAGGGAAGCTTTGTGTTCAGCGGACTGCTTTTCACCCTGGCAGCCCTGCTCCTGTTCATGCAGTTCCGGCTGGAGAACCGTGCCTGGCTGTTTTTACTGTACGCCGCCCTCATGGCACCTGTGATCGGTTTTTTTCTCTACTGGTGTGTGCGTGTATGGAAAGACGAAAATGCAGCCAGCTTCAGAAATAGTTTATTGATGAGCATGATCTCTACCCTGTTCACCAGCATATTTTTCATTATTTTGATAAAGCTTACTCATTGACCAGGATCACTTCCATCGGAACCGCCTCCCCGCGACACTGCCATCAGCAGGATGATATCCTGCAGTTCATGCAGCACGTGTACACGCCAGCGGAGGATGACAAGAGAAAGCTCAAATTCTTGTATCACCAGAGCGGCATTCAAAAGCGATATTCCGTTTTGCAGGATTTCAGCAAGCCTGCAGCCGAATGGAAGTTTTTTCCGGCTACAGAAAACCTCGAGCCATTTCCCAGCCTGGAGCACAGGATGGACGTGTACAATAAATATGCACCCCTGCTTTCTGTGGATGCCATCCGCGATTGCATGCACAATGTGCTGGCGGAAGAAGAAGTGACCCACCTCATCACAGTGAGCTGCACCGGCATGAGCGCGCCGGGCCTCGACCTGCAGGTGATGGAGCTGATGGACCTGCCCAAGACCATCTTCCGCACTTCGATCAATTTCATGGGATGCTATGCGGCCATCCATGCACTGAAACTGGCTGACGCGTTTTGCCAGTCTTCTTCGCGCGTGAATGTGCTCATCGTCTGCACCGAACTCTGCACCATCCACTTCCAGCGGGATGCCACCATTGATAACATGACATCTTCGTTGTTATTTGGTGATGGAGCAGCCGCGATGCTGGTGAGCAATGATCCCGGCAGGCGGGGTTTGAAAATTGAAAATTTCTATTCCCGCGTGATCACCAAGGGAAAGCGCGACATGGCCTGGGAGCTTTCCTCTACCGGCTTCCTCATGACGCTGAGCGGCTACATACCGGACCTGATCCAGGAAGACTTCAAAGAGATCGCAGACCAGGCCCTGGGGAACAGCGATCAACCGGTTGAACACTGGTGCATCCACCCGGGAGGAAAGAAAGTGTTACAGGCCATTGAAAAAAGCCTGGGGCTTCGTTCAAATGAACTGGACTGTTCGTATGAAGTGCTGAAGAATTACGGCAACATGTCCTCACCCACCATTCTCTATGTGCTGAAAGAGATCTTCCGGCAGGAAAAACCCGGTAAGCTTTTCGGCGCGGCCTTTGGTCCCGGCCTTACTGTTGAAACATTTACAGGTATTTTTGAGTAGTGCTTGCACAACGCTCATACCAGAAAGAACTCCTGGACCGGGATGATATTCCTTTTGATGACATCCGGCAGAATATGCGCGAGCTCGACACCATTAATCGCCGGCTGGGTGGCCACCGCATCAACCTCGATGCCATTGAAAAAATAGCGGGCGATGCAAAAAAAATCTCCATCCTGGAGATCGGCTGCGGCGACGGCAACAACCTACGGCAGATCAGTGAGTGGGGAAGGAAAAGAAACATGGAGCTGGAGCTGACCGGGATCGACATCAATCCCTCCTGCATCGAATTCGGGAAGTCTGTACAGCAGGAGAAAAACATCAGGCTGGTTTGTGCTGACGTCTGGACCTACCAGCCGGATGCCTCCTATGATATCATCTTCTCTTCCCTTTTCTTCCATCATTTCAACGATGAAGAAGTGGTGCGGCTGCTGCGCTGGAAGCAGGCGCACGGTGCCCTGGGATTCTTCATCAATGACCTCCACCGCCATCCTTTGGCCTACTATTCCATCAAAGCACTGACATCTGTATTTTCCAAAAGTTATCTCGTGAAGAACGATGCGCCCTTGTCGGTGGCCCGGGGATTCAATCGACATGAATGGAAGAAACATTTGAAGGCCGCAGGGATTGAAAAATATTCTATCAGCTGGCGATGGGCTTTCCGCTGGCTGATCATTGCCAGGAAATGAATTCAACTGCCACATACGATGTAGCCTTTGCAGGTGGTGGGCTGGCCGGCCTTTCAGCAGCCATCCTGCTCGCGCGCGAGGGTCATCGGGTGCTGGTGCTGGAAAAAGATCAGTATCCCCATCATAAGGTTTGCGGTGAATACATCAGCAATGAATCTAAAGACTTTCTCGAAGGGCTGGATGTAAAAATCCGACACCTCCCGCAGATCAGGCGGCTATTGGTGACAGCGGTCAGCGGCGCTTCTATAGTAACGAAGCTGCCCCTGGGCGGCTTTGGCATCAGCAGGTACCAGCTGGATAAGTCCTTGTGCGATGCAGCAAGAAATGCGGGTGTTACTGTGATTGAAAATGCCTTTGTAGAGGAGATCAGCCAAGGTGATGAATTCCTTATTCGCTATCGTACTCCTGGTGGTCCCAGGGAGGTAACTGCCCTGACCTGTGGGGCGGCCTATGGCAAGCGCAGCAACCTGGATGTAAAATGGAACAGGGACTATTTGCAGCGGCATGATAAAAGACTGGACAACTATCTCGGCGTAAAATATCATATCGAAACGGTGTGGGAGGAAGACCTGATCGGGCTGCACAATTTCCAGGGTGGCTATTGCGGCATCTCAAAAGTGGAGGATGGAAAATATTGTCTTTGCTACATGACGAAGGCGGCGGACCTGAAAAAATATAATGGCGATATCCCAACTTATGAAAAGGAGGTAGTCTGGCAGAACCCTTACCTGCGGAATATCTTTACAAACAGCCGCATCCTGCCCGGCTTCCCGGTTGCCATTGCGCAGATCAATTTTCAAAAAAAATCACAGGCTGAAAATGGCGTGCTGATGCTGGGTGACGCGGCCGGCATGATCACACCGCTTTGCGGCAATGGCATGAGCATGGCCCTGCGCTCCGGAAAGATAGCGGCAGGATGGATGCATCGTTATCTTACCAAGTCCATCAGCCAGGAGCAAATGTTGTTGGGATATACCCATGAATGGAGAAAGGCATTTGCCCCCAGGCTGGCCACGGGCAGAATACTGCAGAGCTTTTTTGGAAACAATGCAACCAGCAACCGGTTCGTGAAGCTGATGAGCTTATTGCCCTTTTTACAGCAGCCCCTGATCCGCCTTACACACGGAAAACGATTTTAACGGCTGCATTTTTGTGATATTTGGGCTTATGGAGGGAAAAACTACCGTTGTCTTAGGCGCTTCAAGCAATCCTTCTCGCTATAGCTACCTGGCCATCCGCAAGCTGCGTAACTACCAGCATCCCGTGGTGGCCATTGGAAAAAAGAAAGGCGCCGTGGGCGACGTGGAGATCGGCACCGAGCACATTCCCGTCAACGGCGTGCATACCATCACCCTCTACCTCAATCCCACCAACCAGAAAGAATACTTCGACTACATTCTCAACCTCCAACCCAAAAGGATCATTTTCAATCCCGGCACCGAGAACGACGAGCTCATAAAAGCAGCCCGCAATAAAGGCATCGAGCCTGTGATCGGTTGCACCCTCGTGATGCTAAGTGTAGGCACTTACTGATTTTCTTTCACGCTTATTTTACCCCCTTCTACCGCCGTTTTCGGGCATTCACCGAATATCCCCGCGTGAGCTTTTCTTTTTTAGGAATCTTTGTTCTCTCGTTGCCGCACCCCCTGAAAACCGACGTTCTGAAAGGAACCTGAAAACACTAAACACCTAAACTTGGCACCGATGAAAAACCTGAAAACCGTCTCATTGAGCGTATTGCTCAGCATTCTCTTTTTGAATGCCTCAGCACAGGGTAACAGCAACCCGCCGGTAGTTAGAGAACCGGATTACAACCAACCAAAACTATTCGCCGACGCACCAGACAAGTTCAGCGTAGACCTTTCCGCGCTGCAAGCCTTGCTTGAAGTTCCTGTTGGACAGTCGGTGAATGTGCCCCTGACCGGCACCTTCCGGATGATCGGTACGGTGGTCTCCAAATCGGATCCCGCTGACCCTTCTGTAAAAAGCGTTGTTATCCGCTCTACCAACAGGCAGGGCGCTACAATGACCTTCACCAGGGTAACCAAAGAAGATGGCAGCTTTTCTTACCTGGGCCGCATCCTGAGCTATAAGAACAGCGATGCTTATGAATTTGCCATTGAGAACGGCAGCTACGTGCTGGTGAAGAAGCACCTGTACGACCTGTTCAACGAGTGAGCCCGTTTTTATTCCCGACCCCCCGAAAACACCCTTTTAAAAACATCATTTGTTAACCTAATTGCGCCTTATTATGAAAAACATTTGCCTAACCCTGCTTCTTGTGGTTGGATCCCTCACCGGGGCCTTCACTGCAAAAGCTCAAACACCGGTCTACAACAGCTACCCTTCCGCGACAGCTACCCTGTTCCTGGACTTTGACGGGCATACTGTAAATGGTACGCAGTGGAACACTTCCGGACCGATCGTTTGCGGGCCATCCAACCTGGATGCGGCAAAGATCACCGAGATCTTCAACCGGATCTCTGAGGATTACCGTCCTTTCAACATCAATGTCACTACCGACTCCACCCGGTACTGGGCAGCACCGGCCAACCGCCGCATGCGTACGATCTTTACCATCAGCAACAGCTGGTACAGCACCAGCGTGGGTGGCATTGCTTATGTTGGTTCTTTTTCCTGGGGCGACAATACACCTTGTTTTGTCTTCACTGCTGCGCTTAACTATGGAGCGAAATACATTGCAGAAGCAGGCTCACACGAGGCAGGACATACTTTCGGCCTCCGCCACCAGGCAGCTTACGACGCCAATTGCGTGAAAACTTCGGATTACTATTCCGGCACTGGTACAGGCGAGACCGCCTTTGCTCCGATCATGGGTGTAGGTTACTACCGCAATTTCTCCGTGTGGCACAATGGTGCCAGCCCTCTGGGCTGCGATCGCATTCAGAATGACCTTTCTGTCCTAAGCAATACGGTCAATGGCTTTGGCTACCGCGTGGACGACCATAGCGCCTCCACGGCATCCGCCACTGTGGCCTCTTTTTCCAACAATACATTTACCCTGAGCGGTGTAGTAGCTAAGACCGACGACCAGGACCTGTTCACCTTCACCATTCCCAACGATGGCAGGTTCAAGCTCAGTGGCATTCCTTACAACGTAGGTACTGGCAACGTGGGCTCTAACCTGGACATGGAAGTACAGTTGCTCAATAGTGCACAAACGGTAGTGGGTACTTATAATCCTACGACTGCCCTGAGCTCTGTGATCGACACTACGCTCAGCTCCGGAAAGTACTATCTGAAGATCGATGGCACTGGCAACCAGTATGCGACAGAATACGGAAGCCTGGGATCTTACGCCCTCGAAGGGAACTATGTAGCCTTCACCGTTCTGCCACTGAGAAAGCTGGAGCTGAAAGGCATCAGCGACAACGGGCAGCACAGGCTGAACTGGGTGATAGACGCCGACGAGGTGATTGTGAAGCAGGTGCTGGAATCTTCTGAAGATGGAGTGAACTTCCAGCCAGTGACAGAAACTTCCGCTTCTGCAAGGAACTATAACTATACGCCAAGGTCCACAGCGGTCACTTTGTACCGTTTGAACGTAACGTTTGACAATGGCAGGTCATATTTTTCCAACACCATCGCGCTGAAGAATACCAGCAACGCAAAGCCACAATTGCTTACCACGGTGATCCGCAAGAATGAGCTGAGCGTGACCAGCCCCGGCGCTTTCGAATACCTGGTAGCCGATTTCGGTGGAAGGACCATCGCCAAGGGAATGATACCCAAAGGCTCTTCATCCATCCAGCTCACCAACCTGCCCAGCGGCGCTTATATGGTGAAATTCAGCAACGGCGACGAGCAATATGTAGAAAAGTTTGTAAAACAATAGTCTTTATTCATCCGTGCTCTTTGGCAACCCAGAGGTTTTCCTTATCTTAGGAAAACCTCTTTTTTTATGCGTTGGAGAAAATTCAGCGGCGAACCCATCGAACTTCCCATTTATGAGGCAGTTGAGACAGTGATCAGGAGAGAGAGGGCAAATGGATTTCGCCTTAAGGTCTGTATCGGTACCGATTCCCAGGTAAAAGGCCAGGAGACAGAATTCGCGACAGTGATCGTTTTCCTACGCGAAGGACATGGCGGCTTTATGTTCATCCACAACGAAAGAACCCGACACCAGTATTCCATCAAAGAGCGGATGCTGGTTGAAGTGGCCAAGAGTATAGAGATTGCATACGAATTGTGCAATCTTTTTACTTTACACGATGTGGATATGGAAGTACATGCCGACATCAACACCAATCCCAACTTCAAAAGCAACGACGCCCTGCGGGAAGCCATGGGCTACATTCTTGGAATGGGATTCGCCTTCAAGGCCAAGCCGGAGGCGTTCGCTAGCAGCAGTTGTGCTAATAAGGTGGTTAACTAGTTGACTGGTTGACTAGGGAACAGCCATTTCTCGCAGATGTCATTGGCTTAGACGCTAAGGCGCCAAGCCGCGGAGGTACGCGTGAAACAACAGCCCCTGCTAGTTGACATTTTGACTAGGAAACAGCCACCTTTCACCTTTCACCACTGATTGACAAACGGTCAACTCGCAGGCTTTTCTACCTCAAACCTGTCTGGCAACTCGCTATTCAGCTGGCGGATGAATTCCACGATCTGCTTGATTCCCGTCCGCTTTACTGCCGATGTAACAAAATGAGGCGGCAGTTCGGTCCACTTTTCCGACATCGCGTCTAAAAACCTTTTCACATTCGCTGAAGTTTCTTTCTGTGTGCTTTTATCTGACTTGGTAAATACGAGTGAGAAGGGTACTTCCCAGTCACCGAGCTTATTCACAAAATCGAGATCGATCTGCTGAGGCTCATGGCGGCTGTCGATCAGCACGAAGAGGTTGATGAGGTTAATGCGCTTGCGCACATAGTCGTGGATCATTTTCTGCCACTTGTTGCGGCTGGCGAGTGATACCTTGGCGTAGCCATAGCCGGGCAGATCGGCGAGGTACCATTCTTTCTTATCGCTGGATACAATGGAAAAATGGTTGATCATCTGGGTCTTGCCCGGAGTGGCTGATATTTTGGCCAGCTCTTTTTTATTCGTAATGGCATTGATCAGCGATGACTTGCCCACATTGCTTCTGCCGATGAATCCATACTCAGCCCGGTCTGGCTTTGGGCACAGGTCCAGGGAAGGACTGCTGATGATGTACTCGGCCTTGATGATATCCATGCTGCAAAGTAAGTTGACAAGTTAACAAGTTGACTGGTTGACAAGGAAAATGAAAGGCAATTAGCCTTTTTGTCGAAGTAAGACTGAAGCAACTATACCGGCGGTCTCTGTTCTGAGTCTTGTATTGCCCAGGCTTACCGGCTTGAATCCCGTTGAAAGTGCTGCATCGATCTCCGCGGGTGTAAAATCTCCTTCTGGTCCAATGAGCAACAGGGATGAACCATTCACCTCCTGGGAAGCCAGTGTTTCCTTTTGGTCTTCTTCGCAATGGGCTATGAAACGATGATCGGCCGGCAGTTCCAGCACCTTTTTGAATTCCTGCGGTTCTTCCAGCCGCGGGAGCCAGGTTTGCTGCGATTGTATCATGGCGCTCACCAGGATGCCATGGAGCCGGTCGTGCCGGAATTTTTGCTTTTCGGTGCGCTGGCATAGCAGGGGAATGATGGAGGTCACGCCGATCTCGGTGGCTTTTTCCAAAAACCATTCGAAGCGGGTAGTGTTCTTTACCAGGGAAATGGCGATAGAAATGGCAGGCGCTGGCCTTGATTCTATGGCAGCCTCCAGTATGGTTACCCCGCAACGTTTGCGGTGGTCGTCCGTGATCTCTGCACGCGCCCGCTTCCCTTTGCCGTCGGTGAGCATCACCTGCTGGCCTTTTTCTTTCCGTAGTACCTGGATGATGTGTTTGGATGTGTCTTCATCGAGGGTGATGGAATCAGAAGCAAGATCGGGAACATAAAAGAAGGGCAACATCTTGCTAAGTTATAGCGCTCATATCCATTTGGCAACTTCCTTAATGAACAGGTCATCCCATTGAGGATTCATGCTCTCTATAAGTTTGATCTTCTGCTTTCTGCTGCCGCCTTTCAGTCGCTTCTCTTCCGCAATAGCTACTTCAATCGAGTCGTATAAGTTGTAATACACGAGTTTATTTACACGATACCTTGCAGTAAATGAGCCCTTATAAAATCCGCTCCTGTGTTGCTTGACCCGGCCTATAAGATTGCTGGTTACTCCGACATATAGCACGGTATGCCGGCTGTTCGTCATGATGTAGACCCATCCACCTTTTCCCATGATGCAAAGCTGCAATCTGGCCGGTTGGACGCGAAAGGAAAAAAACGGCAGGATCAGGGGATTTTACGCAAAGCCTTGGGTGGCTCGCTGGAAGAAGGTTACTGGCACCGAAGGATTGCTTCGGCCGCCGAAAGCGTCCTCGCAATGACGGTTTTCTAAAATGATGGTTGCGTTGGCGAGGCTTTGCGTTAGGTTTTGCTAGTGTTGCGGGTACCGCCGAAGGCGACCAGCCTTGTTACTACGCAGCGATAGCTGCACCTTCTCCAGGAATAAGCCAGGTTCCGAAGCCCTCGTCATTGCGAGGGAGCCGAAGGCGACCAGCCTTGTTACTACGCAGCGATAGCTGCACCTTCTCCAGGAATAAGCCAGGTTCCGGAGCCCTCGTCATTGCGAGGGAGCCGAAGGCGACCGAAGCAATCAAAAGGGGTCGTCGTCCTGCAGGTCATTCATCTTGCTGCCGGTTTGGATGAACATCCTGGCACCGCCTCCATCTATGTCGGAGACCGGCTTCCAGTTGCCGCCAGGCATTGGATTTCCTCCAAAGTTGTCGTTATCGTCTTCGTAGAATTTCTGTATCTCCAGCTTGGCGCGGAACTTCAGGTTCTCAAGCGATCCATTACGGTGCTTGGCTATCCTCAGGTAGGTCTCACCCTTGATGCTCTCTCCCATTTCGTTGGCCGTGAGCTCGTGGTATTCCGGACGGTAGATGAAGCAAACCATATCCGCATCCTGCTCGATCGCTCCTGATTCGCGAAGGTCACTCAGCTGCGGCATCTTGTTGCCGTCTTTTCTTTTCTCCACTTCACGACTCAACTGCGAGAGCGCGATGATAGGCACCTGCAGTTCTTTGGCCAGGGCTTTCAAGCTTCGTGAAATATTAGAGATCTCCTGTTCGCGGTTGGAGTTTCTGTTTTCCCCGGTTCCGCTCATCAGCTGCAGGTAGTCGATGATGATCAGGCCGATGTCGCTGGTATTTTTCAGGCGGCGGCACTTGGCCCTCAATTCAAAAATGTTCAGGGCAGGCGTATCGTCTATAAATAGCTTGGCCTGGGAAAGAGGCTGGATACCGCGCTTATACAATTGCTGCATCTCGTGCTCCTCCATCCTGCCGCGGGCGATCTTTTCCAGGTGGATCTCGCTTTCTGCCGAAAGGATACGCTGTACCAGCTGGCCTGCGCTCATCTCCAAAGAGAAAAGGGCCACAGGCGTAGGCTTTTTCTTGTTCATCACCGCATTGCGGGCCAGGTTCAGCGCGAAGGCTGTTTTACCTACAGATGGACGGGCAGCAAGGATGATCAGGTCGGAGTTCTGCCAGCCATAGGTCACGCGGTCAAGCGCTGCAAATCCGGTAGGCACACCGGTGATGTCTTCGTTCTTATGACGCATGTCCTCGATCCGCTGTATGGTCTTCACCAGTACGGAGTCGAGCGTTTCGTAATTATTTCTCAGGTGCGTGGAGGTGACCTCGTAGATCTTGCTCTCGGCCTGGTCGAGCAGGTCGAAAACGTCGGTGCTGTCTTCGTAGGCATCACCAATGATCTCGCCGCTGATGCGGATCAGCTCACGCTGGATGAATTTCTGTAGTACGATGCGCGAGTGCGCTTCGATATTGGCGGAAGAAACCACCGCGTTGGTAAGGCGGGTCACATAATAAGGACCACCCACTACATCCAGTTCCTCGGAAGAACGGAGTTCCTCCACCACGGTGAGTATGTCTATGGGCTGGCTTTTGTTGGCCAGCGACTTCATTGCCTTGAAGATCCGCTGGTGGGCGTCTACATAGAAGCACTCCGGCTTCAGTATCTCCACTACTGTGTCGAATGCGGCTTTTTCCAGCATCACAGCACCCAGCACGGCCTCTTCCAGGTCTTTGGCCTGGGGAGGTACTTTGCCATATACCATAGTACTGAGGTCAACCGATGTCTTCCTCCTGTTTTTCCTATCCCGATTTAGATTAGTAAGATCCATTTTCCCAATGCAAAAAAAGTAAGCCTATAAAAATCCAGTGGTGAGGACCATGGATGTTTTGAAACCGTCTTATAAATTTTAGAAACGTAAGTTAACCGTCAGTCAGGAAGCGAAAATAGCCGTGGAAAAAGTCCGCCCGTGTTTCACATCTAATTTTTACCGCACATTCCATTCACAGGTTGTACACATTATTCTTTTCCGCTTGCCGTATACAAAAATTAAAAAAAATAACCGGGAGTTGGACCTTGTGGAGAAATAAAAGCAAAAAAAACCTGCCCGTTTTTTTTGTCAATTCATGGAGATGACAGTGTGGCCTTCCAGCGATTTTGGCCCGGGGAAAGGAGGATGAGATAGGAAATTTCGAACAGGAATAAGCACCTATTCGCCAGAAAGGGAGATTGGGCCGGCAGGCTAGACTTCCAGGATGAAGAAAGGGGGATCGAATCCTTTTTTATGGAGGATCTGCTTAGCCACGTTAAAAACCTTTACCCCCCCCGAGGTAATGCCCTCGAAGGTTCCGATATGGGCATGGCCGTGAAAAACAGCGGTCACGCCCCTTCGGTTAAGGGGTTCCGCTAGCCTCGACGATCCCAGGAAAGGGTAGATGGCCTCAGGCTCTCCTATGACTGTATCTTTTACCGGCGAGTAATGCATGACTGCGATCTTTTTCAATCCCTCGTTCTCGCCATCAATGCGGGCCAGCGCCCTGTCAAGATGCAGGGCCTCGTCCACGGCTTCCTGCACGAAGGCCTTCATGGCCCCTTCGCCAAACATAGAAAGCATATGGTTGTCGAATCCTCCGCCGAAGCCTTTCACGCCGGCTATACCTACATCTTTATAAATAAAAGCCTCCCCGTCCAATATATGCATGCCTGCCTTGAGGAGGATCTGGCGAATCAGCTTATGCCGGTTCTTCTCATAATCATGATTGCCCAGTACGCCCACTACCGGGATGGTGCAGTTCCTCAACTCGTCGGCCAGCACCTGGGCCTCCATTTCATCACCGGTATCCGTGAGGTCGCCCCCTATGATCACGATGTCGGCCCGGCTAGAAATATCCCGGAACCATTCCGCCCACAATCCCCGGTCACTTTCCCGAATGTGTATGTCCGCCACCGCTGCGATCCTTGTTGTGCCTGTTGCTTCGTGCATCTTAAACCGTTTTGATGGTGTATGCCTTATAATCCCATTCTTTTACATCCACCTCATATTGAGTATTGTCGATGATGGGCCCGCGACAAACCCGCTCCACCTGCGGGGGCAGGCCATACTGCTCATTGGCCCTTGCCATGAGGTCGTCGAAAACCCAGCGGGGAATGATCTCCCTGTAGTCGGAGGGATAAACGAACTGGAAGAGGATGAGATGGGAAAGCAGTAGGTGCCAATGGCGCTCGTAGCGGGACAACAAGCGTTTCCAGTCCAGCGTTTTCCCGGTTTTCAACAGGAGGTGATTGATATCGGCGCCGTCGTAGCGCTCGCGGTTGATCACATAGCTTTTGCACCAGATCAATTCCTCCGCTGCCAGCATCTTTACTTTCTCCCCGCAAAATTCAGCATCCGCGGCATGCTCGTACCATTCATCCGTGACCGTGCAAATATTGTTGACAGAGTCGAAAATGATATCAATGTAATATTCTCCTTTGTGCACCTTCGCCAGCCACCTCACGTCGTACATCTCCGCCCGGTACCCTTTCGATTCGAACAGCTTCATGATCTTTGGATACTCGGAGTGCTTGCAAAAGATGTCAAGGTCCTTAGTATCCCTGTAAATGCCTGTATGATGAAAAACCGCGAAGCCGCCACCCAGGATGTAATTCGTGCCGCTCTCGTTCAACAACTCCAGGGCTTCCTTATAGAAAGCCATCGCTTCCTCTCTGTTGATTTCCATTGATTCCATTTATGTATATGATCCGGGTTAATAGATAAAAGAATGTGCCAATGGGGCCAGCAGGCCTTTAAGCTCTTCGGGTTTTTGTTTTTTTCTTGTCTTCCCCATTGCCTACCAAATATCCATAAGGCTTTAGCGAAGGCACATGGTCGCAAACGATCTTAAAAATGGCCATGGTGGGTATGGCCATCACCATGCCCGGAATTCCCCACACGGCCTCGCCGGCTACGATACCTGCAATGGTGAAAAAAGGATTGATACTCACCTCCCGTCCTACTACCAGCGGCTCCAGGAGGTAGGATTGCACAAACTGTACGATGCCGTAGGTGACGGCTATCCAAACCAGCATGTTAAGGGAAGCCCCCTGCCCCAGCGACATGAGAATGGTGATAGCCGTACCCGCAAGATTACCCACAAAAGGAACGATCTCCAGGGTGCCGCAAAGCATGGCAAAGAAAATGGGGCTCTTCACCCCTACGATGCTGAACCCGATGCCGTACATCACCCAAAGGCCCATGATCATGAGTGCAAGCCCGGTAAAATATTTTTCAATAGCCTGCTGGGCGGAACGCATCACGGCAGAAGCCTCGGCCCTGTTGGCTGGAGATACGAGGCGCAGGATAAAGTTGATAAAATGCCTGCGGAAATGGATGATCAGGAACATGTAAACCAGCATCAGGAGGAAATTGGTGAGGAAGGCGCCGGCGCCCGTAAGCATGCCGGTGAACATGCTGCTCATGCCGCCAGAGCCTTTTTGCTGGTTCATCATTTCATCCTGCTTCTGCTCTGGGATGCCCAGTTGCTCGGCTATATACTTCCTGGCCTCCGAGATCTTTTGCGTGAGCTGCTGCTCTATCTGGTGACTGTCCTTGGCAAGGTCGGACAACTGCCAGCCCAGCAAGGAAATGATGATGGCCAGGGCGCCCAGAAAGGTAAAAACAGCGGCGATCGTTCCCAGTACGGGATGTACACCTTTCGACTCCAGCCAGCGCGTGACTGGGAAAAGAAAAAGAGACAGAAGGCCGGCAAATGCCAGGGGCACCAGGAATGGTTTTGCGTGCACCAGGATCAGCACAATGCCGATGAGCAAGAAGATAATGAGGACGGTTTTGAAAAGCTTTGAGCCCTGCATGACCTCATCTTTTAAATAATTGTACCAACCAGAATCTTTTGATCTGTCTACTTGTCCATCTGTCGATCTGACGATCTGTTGCTTTCTATCATATTATTATTTATCACTATATATTACTTTCAAAGTGCTCCCCTAGAGGTCTGAACATCGCCAGTTGCATACGGCAGCCCGGCATATCAGCAGAGGAACCGAGGGAGGCCAACAGGAAGCTGCTAGTTAGATCGACAGATGGGCAGATCGGCAGATCGATAGATGGGTAGATCGACAGATGGTTAGATCGGCAGATCGATTGATCTCCTTGCTTGGTACGACTTCTGTAGTAACTGAATAAAAAAATGGGAGCTTTTGGCGATCTGATCCGGTCGGGGAAACCGGTGCTGGTTGATTTTTCCGCCGAATGGTGCGGGCCCTGCAAGATGATGGCGCCGGTGTTAAAGCAGGCGAAGCAAGCTATAGGGGATGCCGCCAGTATTGTGAAGGTGGACGTGGATAAGAACCCTGAGGTGGCAGCTTACTATAATATTAGTGGAGTACCTACGCTGATCGTTTTTAAAGATGGAGAAATAAAGTGGAGACAGTCTGGCGTAGTGCAGGCGAAGGAGCTTGTTCAGGTACTGAAACAACACATATAATTTTGGGTTACCGGATCTGGACTGCTACTCGCCAACAAAGTGTTTCTTCCACCATTTTTCAACGTCGGGGAAGACGATGCGAAACCATTGAGTATAATTTGCAGGAGATCGATCAAGATCGGCACGGATCTCTTGCATCGATACGTATTTGAAATCCGCCACTTCGTCTTCGTCAGGCTGGACCTCTCCTTCATAAATGCCCGCGAACACATGGTCGAACTCGTTTTCGATCAACCCGTTCTCTACCTCCGCCCTGTAAGTGAACGAAAGCATATGCTCCAGCGGCACGCTAAATCCCATCTCTTCCTGCAAGCGTCTCGTAGCCGCATCTAGGGGCGTCTCGCCCGGATAAGGATGGCTGCAACAGGTGTTGGTCCAGAGCCCGCCTCCATGGTATTTCGACAAAGCCCTCTGCTGCAATAACAGCCGGCCTTCCTTATCAAAAACAAATACGCTGATGGCGCGATGGAGCTCTCCTTTTTGGTGCGCTTCCATTTTTTCCATCTCGCCGATGGCCTCGTCGTTGGCATTCACCAGGACCACGTGTTCTTTATTCACAGTTGATCGTTTTTAAAGATAGCCGAGCCTTCCAGCTTGTCAAAGGCATGAATAGAAACCGCTTTTTGCAACGCCTGCAAATGCTTTTCATTATGAAGGTCGGTGCCTGCATAGGAATATAAGCCCTGGCGGAAAAGGTATTCCGCAAGATCCTGCACGCTGCGGCCATAATACCCGGCCACGGATAGAAGGTTCAGCTGGAATTCACAACCCAGTTCCCGCAGTTCCTGGTAGAATTCCTTATTGCCCCTTAGGTAGATATATCTTTCGGGGTGAGCGATCAGCACCTCGTATCCCTGCATCTGCAATTCAAACAGAATGTCCTTGAGGTCAAAAGGCGCCGTGATCATGGAGAACTCTACCAAAACCAGCTTATCCCTGATCGTTAGCAGGGGCTTCTTGAGCTGAAGGTCGTTCACAAAATGCTCATCCAGGTAATACTCCGCCGCTGCCTTGAATTCTATATCGATGTTTTCGGTTGTCAGCGCCTGTTGTACCTCTCCGGCTTTCTGCACGATGGTCTCGTAGGTATTCGGATACATCTCCCACAGCACATGGGGTGTGGTGATGATCTTCTTTACACCCATAGCGGCCAGGCCCCTGATCAGCTCAAGGCTGGTATCCATATCGGGCGCCCCATCGTCTATCCCGGGAAGCAAATGGGAATGGATATCTGTGTGCAGCCAGTCTAAACTGGAGTCTTTCTTTTTCTTAAACAGGCTGGAAAACATTCTTAACTTATCAAAAATGATAAAACAATTATCTTGCAGGGGCTTATGAAGGCTAGATCTCGCTCCAGGCTGCTTCGGGTAGCCATCGCTGTAACAATTTTAGTTGCTGTTGGCTTCCTGGTCAACAAGCGGCCGGATGTGACCGAGAACGACCGGATCTTCATCAACGCCTTCATGAAAGAATGGGGTCTTCCCCAGGACCCGGCAATGGTTCACCAGTCATTTGAGAACGAGCTGGCCTTCATCAGGACCATGCACAACCAGGTGATCGATGGCATTGTTCATTCCTATGTAAAATCACTGGACAGCTTCGGCAGCGTAGAACTTTATTACCGCAAGAGGCAGGGATTCTGCTACGACCGAACGGTACTCATTGAAAAAATACTCGACCACTACGATTTCAAATACAGGCATGTGTATGCCTACTATTCCTCCAGATCCGATAAAACAAGCTTTGCCGACCTGTTCAGGAAAGGCACGTACAGCCATGCGCTCACCGAGGTGAAGACAAAAAGAGGCTGGATGCTAATAGATGGAAATGAAAAATGGCTGGGAATTGATCAGGCAGGCAACCTGCTTACGATGAAAGAGGTCGGGGAATTGAACAGGCAGCACCAAAAAACGCCCATGAAGCTGGAAGGCCCGCAAACATTGC
Organism: Chitinophagaceae bacterium; assembly: GCA_036676905.1. GTDB lineage: Bacteria > Bacteroidota > Bacteroidia > Chitinophagales > Chitinophagaceae > Flavisolibacter. The sequence goes on along the minus strand of JAKFCE010000007.1, from coordinate 107,317 downwards.
TAATAAACGTGCACAGCTTCCAGTACCTCTATGGCGTTTATTCCCGCCATGGAAATTGTTTTGCTCCCCGGATCGGCGTTCCTGATGTGAACTTCCGCCAGCTACTTTACAATCTATAGCTTATTACTTTACAGGCATTGCCTTCACGGCAAGATCATACACAGGCAAGGTGGGAAAGATCTTGTGCACCAGCTTGCTGGTGGGAAAGATGATGTACCAGGCCGTCAGGAATATGATCATCACATCGGTATAAAACGAAATGTGCTTTTGGTACCAAAGTTCAAGTGCACCCTTATAAGGAAGAATGATCTTTTCATAGGTCTCGTGAGGTGGCATGGTGCTGGTGCTCAGGATCAGTTCTTCATCCCTGAACACCACAGACCCTATGCCTGTAAGACCCGGCTTTACGTTGTACACAGTATCCTGCAATTCCTGCGAATACCTGTTGAATCCCGCAGGCATCAGCGGACGGGGACCCACGATCGACATATCCCCTTTGAGGATATTGATCAATTGCGGCAACTCGTTCAATTTACTCATGCGCAGGAACTTCCCTGCCGGCGTGATCCTCGGGTCTTTTCTCATGGTTACGTCGCCGGGACCCATGTTCGGACTGTTCTTCAGCATGGTGGCAAACTTCCAGATGCGAAAGATCCTCTTCTTATATCCTACCCTTTCCTGTTTGTAAAATATCTCCCCTTCGCCGGTCAGGCGCAGTACGATCACAATAGGAATGAGCAAGGGAAGCAGCACAAGAATGGCCAGTGACGACAGCACGATATCAATAAAACGCTTAACGTACAGGTACATCAATACACTGATTTGATCACTGCTGTTACGGAAGCCAATTCCTCGTCGGTGATATTGGTAGAGCAGGGAATGCTGAGGCAGTTCTGGTAAATATGGTTTGACTTATCAGCATGGTTATAATAAATATCATCCCTGAACATCGGAAGCTGGTTCATGGGCACCCAGAACGGCCTGCTCTGCATCTGTTGATCGTTCAGTGCCTTCAGCAGCTCTTTCTGTTTGGATGTTTTGATGGTGAACAGCCACATGTTGCAGTCCACGTCGGCAGAGATCTCCTGGAATTCGATATCGCCTACACCAGTAAGCTCCGAGCGGTAGAATTCACTCACCTGCTTTTTTCTTTGTATAAAACCGGGCAGCTGTTCCATCTGCGCTACGCCCATAGCCGCCAGCACGTTCACCAGCCTGTAATTATATCCCACTTCGTCGTGGAGGTATTCGAAAGGATCGCTTTTGGCCTGCGTAGTCAGATGTTTGGCGTGCTTAGCCAGGGCTTCATCATTGGTCACGATCACACCACCACCACCGGTAGTGATGATCTTGTTGCCATTAAAGCTGAAACAGCCCATGAGCCCAAAGCCTCCGCTATGCTTTCCTTTATAGTAGGAACCCAATGACTCCGTGGCATCTTCCACCACTTTCAGTCCATATTTTTCACAAACTAACAGCAACCTGTCCATGTCGCAAATGTTACCAAGTACGTGCACCGGCATCATGCAGCTGATGATCCTGCCGTTCTTTTTATAGGAAAGACCCTTATCTGTTTTCTCCGTTTCTTTTTCCAGAAATTCCTCCAGCAGGTCCAGATCCATCTGCCAGGTCTTCGGATCCACGTCGATCAGGATCGGGTCCGCATTACAATATTTAATAGAGTTGATGGATGCAATAAAGGTCACGTTTGGAGCGATCACATAATCGCCCTGCTTCACGCCCGCGAGCATCAATGAAATGTGCAGCGCGCTGGTACCATTGCTGGTAGCCACCCCGTATTTTGCCCCTGCGTAACCCGCCACCATGTTCTCGAATTGCGTTACATAAGCACCCACAGAAGAAACCCATCCCGTATCAAGGCAATCTTTCACATATTTCCATTCATTGCCGGCAATGTTCGGCCCGGATAATAACAGCATAAACGTCTAATTAAATGTTTTTGAACTTAGAACTGTAAGGATCTTCGATCAGCCCGCTTCTCATCAGCCTGATGATCTCGGCGATGCCATCGGGAACACGCTTGGTGATCTGGAATCCCAGTACATTTTTGATCTTATCACAATTCACCCTGTAATCTCTCGGATCCTCGGTGCGTTCAACGTAGTCGGCCTTAGCATCCGGGATCTGCTTCTGTATCTCTTCCATCAGCATGCGCTTGGAATAATTCTCCTTTGTATCGCCCACGTTGAATACGTTCGAGCGGACCTTGTCCTCCGGCGCTTCCAGCACAATTGCTACCGACCTGGCCAGGTCGTTCACATGGCAGTAGGGACGATTGAACTGCGGTCCCCAGATCGGCTGCTCGCCGGTCATGCAAACGTTTCTTACAAACTCATTGACTGTGAGGTCAAAGCGGATCCTTGGTGAAAATCCATATACCGTGGAAAAGCGCAGCGCTGTAGCGCAGATCTTCGCATCCTTTCTTTGCTTCAGCAGGTAGTCCTCGAATTTCACTTTGAGCTCGGCATACAGGGATACCGGGCGCAATTCGGAATTCTCGTCCACATAGGAATTCGGATCAGCCATTTTGCCATAGTTGCTGCAGGTGGAAGCAAAAACAAACCGCTTCACACCTTTGGCTTCGGCTTTTTCAAAAAGCTTTACCGATGCCTCCCAGTTCAACTCATGGGCTTCCTCGGGAAATTTAGAGCAGGCGGGATCACCCACGATAGCCGCCAGGTGGGCCACTGCATCCACCCCTTCCAGGGCCTTGTCAATATCCTCATCTTTCCTGACATCTCCTTTTATAAACTCAAAAGCCGGGTGGTTCAACACTTCAAATAATGATTCGCCTCCAAATTTCAGTGAATCGATCACACGTACATGGTGTCCGTTTTCCAGCAAGGTCCTGACAAGAACGGAACCTATATATCCCGCTCCTCCTGTTACAAGTATTTTATTCATGCTCGCTTATTCAATTGATTAATTCTGATGGTATACTGCGGATATCAGTTGGCAAACCGGCATCCTGGCCGATGATCCAGGGGTTTCCGGATCCCTGCTTTACAGCGCCGCAAAGGTAAATGTATAAGGCTATCGATGGTCACAAATTAAGCCAATTGGCCTATTTGCGCCTGATGGGGATGGCCGGGTTGCCTACAAGAATGCTGCCGGAAGGCACGTCTTTTACCACCACACTCCCAGCTCCTATGATCACGTCGTCGCCTACAGTAAGACCCTGGCGCACCACGCTATTGGCCCCGATAAAGCTTCTTTTACCCACTTTCACATTGCCGCAAAGCACGGCATGGGCCGATACGTGGGTGAAGTCGCCCACCTCACATTCGTGGTCGATATCGGCGCCGGTACTGCAGATCACGCCCTTCCCGATCTTTACCAGCGGGGTAATAGTGGCCCGGGCAGCTACCAGCACTCCTGGTCCCATTTCCACAGTGGGAGAAATATAGGCGGTTTGATGAATCACAGTGATGGGATCGCCTAGTTTTGGGAAAAGGGCATTGTACACTTTTTCCCGGATGCTGTTCTCTCCCACCGTTATGAAATAATCGTATTTCTTCAGTTCCTCCACCACTTCAGGCAGCCTTTCGCTTCCGAGGTACCTGAGTTGAAAGGGATTGAAAGCTTTTTCCTCCTGGTCGCAGTAAGCGGCTATCGTTCTTCCCATCGATTGCAAAGAATCGATCACGAAGATGCCGTGTCCTGAATAACCAATGATGGCTACGTCCTTATTCATTTTTTTCCGCTCTTGGATTTATGTTTTTTTCACGAAGGGCCTTTGCGGATTTCCTACCATACAACTGCCATCGGGTATGTCTTTGACCACTACGCAGCCCGCACCCAGCGTTACGTTGGATCCGATGGTAATGCCCTGCCTGACCACTGAATTGGCGCCAATAAAACTACCGGCGCCCACCGTGACGTTCCCGCAAAGCACTGAGCCCGGAGCTAAGTGGCAAAAAGGGCCCACCACGCAGTCGTGGTCGATCACAGAACCCGTGTTGCAGATGACCCCATTGCCGATGGTGCTGAATACATTGATGCTGACGGATGGAGCCACCACGATCCCCGCTGCCAATTCTGCACGGGGGGAAATTTCTGCAGAGGGATCAATGGCATTCACAGCAGAGAGCCGGCCGGAAAGCCGCTCAAAGGACCGCTGGCGAACTTTGTTATCGCCGATAGCAATGATAAAGTCAAATCCCTGCAGCCTGGCCAGGACCTGCTCGTCTTTCTCATCTCCAAAGTATTCCAGGCCGAAGGGGTTTTTAGAAACTTCTTCAGGATTGCAGTATCCTGCCACTACCCGGCCGCTTTTCAGCAATATGTCGATCACTGAATAGGCGTGGCCAGAGTAGCCCATCACCACCACGGGTCTGTCTTCAGTTCTTTTGCTCATGGAGCAGGTTTAAGTACTTTTCTTTTAAGGCCGCGTGCACGATCCTCCGGTCGAAAGCATCTTCGATCAACTTCCGAAGGTTTCCTGCATAGATATACATTTGTTCACGCTCAACGAGCGCAAAGGATAACTTCTCTTCCAGTTCCTTCCTGTTCTTTTTTTCAAACAGTAGTCCTGTCTTTCCATCCTCCACCACATCAATGTTCCCTTCAATAGCGGAACAAATGATGGGACAGTTCATCGCGCCTGCCTGCAGGAGCACGTTGGGAAACCCTTCCCTGTGAGAAGCGTGCACAAGCAGGTGGGAGAGATGAAGGTAATACTCCACGCGGGAATCCCAGCCAACATGGATCACCCCCGGGTGACGCTGCAGTATTTCTTTGGCGTTTTCTGATATCGGGTCCAGCTGGTCTTCAAATTCACCCAGTATCACCAGCCGGAGATCATTGTTTTTGCTATATACCGTTTCGAAAGCCTGGAGGAGCTCTTCCACGCCCTTGTCCCTGACCACGCGGCCAACATTAAGGATATAGGTCAGGTGCTCGTTATAGCTGATCTTCTTCTTTACCTCAACCAGCACGTCAGCGCGCAGTGAGGCCTCTGAAAAACGCTGCAGATCTATCCCGTTGCTCGAGCCTCTTCCGATCACTTCCATTTTTTTAGGCGAGGCTATGTTCTCCTTCACCATATAATCATTCAATGATCTGCTGTTGGGCCAAACGTGAGTAGCGAAAGAGGCAGTAAGCTTTTCCATGAACACCAGCAGCCTGCGGGTCATTCCTTCGGCGGTCATGAAGCGCAGGCCGGCCACCGTATGGATCCTGATATCTACACCGGCCATCCACCCCGCCAGCATACTGATCAACCCGGCCTTCGGTGTATGTGAATGCAGGATGTCGGGCCTTTCTTTTTTGAGGAACCGGTACATGTTGATCAGCGATCGCAGGTCCTGCAAAGGCGTGATCTGCCGCGACATTTCTATCACCTGGTGCCTGCACCCCTCGTTTTTCTTTACGTCTTCGATCTCAGGGCCGCCGGCGCTTACCATGATCACTTCAAACCCCGCCTCCTTCATGAACTTCATCTGGTCGGTGAGCAGGAATTTTAATGCGATGGGAACCGTAGTCACCCGAATGATCTTCTTCACGATCTTAAAAAACAGTTTTTATACCACACTTCCAGGGAGAAAAGGGTCCAGATCATTTTTGCCCTCTTCTCTTTACCTACACTGATCTTGTTGTTCACCAGGTCTTCGATAAATCCAGGCCTTACGTAATTGCGGCAGTAAGCGTTCGGCGATAATATATAATCGCCAATGATATTTTTTAGCTGGTTGTCTACCCAGTTCTTCAACGGGATCTCAAATCCACGCTTGGGCTGGTGAATGAGTTCAGCCGGCAAATATTTTTCAGCCAGTGTTCTCAATATATGTTTGGTCTGCTGGCCGTTCACTTTGTATCGGTCAGGCAAAGTGGGCACGTACTCCAACAGCGATTTCGCCAGCATGGGACTCCTGCCCTCGAGGGAATGGGCCATGGTGGCTATGTCCATCTTTACCAAAAGGTCGCCGGGAAGGATGTTATCGAAATCCAGGTTCATGATCTTCTGCAGACCGCTCAGGCCTGAGGCATTCACTGCCTGGAAGTCTGATCTCACTTTATCCAAATAACCTGGCTCCGAGACCAGGTACTGCTCGTAACCATCGAAACTATCTACCGTGGCGGAGAGATAGGTATCCAGGCCATCCTTTCTTGCCAGGTCAACCAGCCTGTACCCAAAATTGTATTTGCTTTTTTTACTGTGGGGTGGCGGTAACAGCTTATGCAGGCCGGCAGCCAACTTCCGGGTCAGCGGTGAGGAGCTGAAGAAATCGTACTTTGAAAAGGGTACATATCTTCTATATCCTCCGAATACTTCATCACCGCCGTCGCCATTCAGGATCACGGTCAGGTGCTTCTTGGCTTCCTTGCTCACGTAGTAGCTGGGAATAGCCGATGAATCGAAGAAAGGCTCGCCGTAGTTAAATAAGATCTTTTCAATGTCCGCCTCCAGGTTGTCGAAAGAAATCGGGATGGTATGATGTTGCGTTCCGTATCGATTGGCTACGAGTTGTGCCAGGGAAGACTCATCGTATTCACCCGCGAAGGAAACCGTAAAGGTCTTCAGGTCACTGTTATAGGATTGCGCGATAGCGGTAATGATGCCGCTGTCGATGCCTCCGCTCAGGAAGGCACCCACCTCCAGGTCGGAGGAGCTCACCCGCTGGCTCACCGCCTGGTGAAGCATCTGGTCGATGCGCTCCAGCGCCGTCTCAAAACTGTCGTTGGAGCGCTGCAGGAAAAAACTGTGCACCGACCACCATTTCTTCACTTCGAACCGGCTGGTGCGAAGATCGAAGATGCCGTAGCTGCCCGCTTCGAGTTCAGTGATGTGCTTATAAGGGGTGCTGCTTTTATAGAAATAACCCATCCTGACAAACTGCTGGATGTGGATGTCTGCGATCTCCAGTTCCAGCTGGCTTCTCAGGGCATTCAGCTCGCTGCTGAACAGGAAGGTCTTGTCCTTCTGGTAATAATACAATGGCTTTTTCCCTGCCCTGTCCCTGGCAATGAAGATCCTCTGCTCTTTTTTGTCCAGCAAGGCAAAAGCAAACATGCCATCCAGGTCGGACAGGAAGTCGACACCCAGTTTTGCGTACAGATGAAGGATCGTTTCAGTGTCCGAGTTCGTGCTGCATTGAAGATCGTATTTCCTCCGCAGGTCCAGGTGATTATAGATCTGCCCGTTGAAAATAAGGGTGAGGTGCTCAAAGTGCATGGGTTGCTTGCCGCCGGCAATGTCCAAAATGGCAAGCCGGTGATGGTGGAGCACCACGTCCTCATGTTCAAATCCGCATTGCTCGTCGGGACCGCGATGCAGCATATCCCGGGTAAGGGTACCCAGGTCCATTTTAAAATTTACGGCACCGGCTATTCCACACATAGTTATTGAACGTGTAATTGTTGTTTAGGCATGTTATGACCCATGATCTTACTTAGCCAGAAGGGATAACGGATCTTTGCTTCGGCGATCAGGATGAATAAAAGCATCAGGTAAAAAGGCAGGCAAGGGATCTTGTACCGGACCAGGCTGCCGAAGTTCGCGGTGGATGCTCCCACCCCACCGGCAAACAGGATCGTAAAGATGAAGAAGAAAAGGGTATCGGGGTTTGAAAATATCCTTTTGAAAAAACCGAAGAAGCCAACACGAAAAAAGATAAGGCCGGTCATCAGGATGAAAAAAAGCGACTCCAGGCTGCTGACCATCATTACGGCGCTTCTCACTTCCCATATAAATGGACGGAATAAGGTAGCCACAATACCCAGCGGAAAGGCCAGGAATATATTTTTTGTTCCAATGTCGAAATAAGAGCCGCCTTTCTCCGCGGTAACATACATCTCCTGGTTCTTAATGATCTCCTCATCTAATTTTTCAGTCGCCAGGTCGGTGGCAAATTGAGTGGAACCTAGATAACTGATCAGCAGGAAGCTCACCCCCAGGCCAACGATCACCATCACTACCGACATATTCCTTCGCATCTGCGGATTCTTGATCTTGACGGTATTTTTCCGGAACAACCAGATGACCAGGCCAGGCAATAGAGCGAGGAGGATATAGGCCTTAATAGTTATCAGCAGCATGATGCTGATAAAGGCCCAGAGAACATAGCTGATCCTGAATTTATGCGTTACAAATAATTTATGTGCATAGTAAATAAGAATGCCCACTGCTCCCAGCGTGAGGGAATCTTTCAGTAATCCGGAACTCCAGAAGCAGAGCGTAGGGAGATACAGGGTAGCAATGGAAAACTCCTTACTGAGATGCGGATAATAAGCGGTGAAAAGGATATACAATAACCGGCAACCGGCAAAGGCGAAAACAGAAAAGAAAAGACAAAGGGTGATGTAGCTGTTGCCGCAAAGAAAAGAAAGCCAGTAGCCGATCTTAACCACCACTGCATTGGGCAGGTTGGCCATATAGTAGCCCCTGTAAGCGGTGAAGGAATAAAACATGGCATCGCCGGGCTCCACCGTTTTTAAAGGAGAGGTGAGAAATTCATTTTTCACCTCGGGAGCCATCAGGTGAATATCCTCTATACAACCATAGTAAAGGAAGCTGTCGCCATAGCCATAATAGAACTGCATGATGGAAAAGAACAGGAGCACAAAAATATACCGGAAGGCCAGCGCTCTTGTCAGCAGCTTATACGAGCGACCCGTAAGCCCCAGTTTTTTGTTCGCCCTGGCAAACAGCATATAGAGCATGATGCTGTAAAAAGGGAAAACGATCAGATCAATGATGGAATATGCCTGCATGAACGCGGTACTGTATGCTTAAAATAATTGTAGATGTTGGAATCGAACGCTAAAATAAACTTATGGGGCAGTCGGATTAGAAGATGCTAACCAATGGCCGGCTCTTCCTGTACCACTATTTTTTTCTTGCCCCTAAGCTTAGTAAGTAGCTGTTTAGTGGGATATTCAGCGATGTAATAAAGTGGTGTAATGATGAGCAAACAAAATACCACGGCCACCAGCCACATGAAGGGGCTTTGTCTTATTTGACTTAAACTAAAATTTACTTTATCCAGTAAATACACAAAGAAATACAACGTGGCAAAATGAAAGATATAGATCGAATAACTCATCGCCCCCAGGTACCTAAGCAGCTTATTACTGATCTGGTGGTGGAGAAAGTTCACCACCAGAAATACGGAAAGCAGGGCCGACATAAACAAAGTGATCTTATTGTGTTCCTGGAGAAAGAATTTGATCCCGGCCATCAGGCAAAAAACGAATGCGGCGACCAAAACCATCGACCACTTACTCACAGTAACCCATTTCTTGACCCGGTCAAAATGCTTGTAGAGAAATATCCCTATCACAAAATATATATTATAGTCAAGGATAAATTGTGCAGGTATGCTTTCACCGGTTCGGCCATTCCACTGCAGGATAACCGACACAATATGAATAAGGATCGAGGAGTATAGATAAACCTTCCATGGACTGCGGATGATGAGAAACGGAATGACCAGGTAAAAAATCACTTCATGTGAAAGTGACCAGAACTGCGTGATCAGCGAACCATCCGGGATGTATAAGATGTTTTTAAAAACAGTTCCCCATGTATGGAATACAGAATATTGGTCACCCGCCAGTAAGGGAATATCAACATCCTTTAGGAGTCCAAACACAAAGGCAGCCCAGATCAGGGCAAGGATGTAAGGAGGATACAATCGAATGAACCGCTTCTTATAGAATGCACCCAGCTCATTATTCCTGCTGAGGGAATGTGCGATCGAGAACCCGGAAAGAACAAAGAAGAAGATCACAAACTCCACACCCAGGGATGTTAGCTGGAGCAAGGAATATTGGAGCTTGAGCCATATGCTCCATTGCTCCATGGGAACTATAGCGGATAATTCCCGCCCCCCCATACGCAAATGCCCCCTGCTGTGGTTAAACAACACGTAAGTGGCGGCAAGCCCGCGAAGACCGTCAATAACAGTAAAGTTGATTTTCACCTTTTTTTGAGCAGACTTAATGCTGCCTAACCGATCATTTGTCTGCGCTGATGGTCTTCCTGTAAAACCTAAGGTAGTCAGAAGCCATCCTATCCAGGGAAAAATCTGATGCCAGGATCTCCTGGCTATTCTCTACAAGCTTTTTTCTTAGTTCATTATCTGTTAAAAGTTGCTTCAGTTTTTCTGCCAGGCTGGTTGCATTTTCGGTCTCAGCCAGCAGTCCGTTCCTGCCATGGGTAATGATCTCATTTCCCGCAGGCACGTCAAATGCTACTACCGGCAAACCTGCCTTGAAGGAATCAAAGAACACCAGTCCAAATGGCTCTCCTATTGAAGGCACGACAGCCACATCGTGCTGGGGCATTTGTTCCGACAGGTTGTTCACAAAACCGTGAAAGATCACTTTTTCTTCCAGTTGATTCTTCTTTACTGCCTCTTTCAGATTTGACTCTTCCGGACCTGTTCCAAAAAAGTGAAGCTGCAGATCCGGGAATTCCTTTTCGAGGATCTTCACCGCTTTGATCGCATAAATATGGCCTTTGAACCCGGTTAGCCTGCCCGCAAGTACCAGTTTGGGAGCTTTGGATAATGTTTCCTTCACCGGGTGCATCCCATGGAGCGAAGTACCGTGATAAATGACCACGGAATTCTTGTTGCCCAAATGGGCATCCCTGTACAATTTGTCGATGCCCCTGGAGATCATGATGAGGCCATCCACATTGCGGCTGATGAATTTCGACAACCAGTAATAGCTGGTCAGCACCTGCCCGCTCTTCCACTTCAAGCCATACCTGCCATGGAATTTATCTCGATACCCATGCATGGTAGTCACCACCGGCATTTTCAAAATGCCTTTGAACTTGAGTCGTGCCAGCCAGAAATCAGTGTGCTTTAAATGGCTATGAATGATGGAAAACTTACGTGCAGATAAAAATGCGATGAGCTCTTTCTTATTGCCAAGCATGGCCGATTCGTATGAAATGTAATGCACTTCAATCCCATTCGCGGCAAGTTCCTTTCCTATGCTTTCGGCATGTATCCTTGTGGCAGGCTTGTAAAATATCAAACAGCTCACCTTTACCTGCTTTTCCTGCAAAGCAGGAAGCAGATCCAGTAATAATTTCTCTGCACCTCCGATGCCATTGATGGCGATCACATGGAGAATGTGTTCAGGGGAAGTCGTCTGTGATTTGTTCATTATTATGCTTTCCGGCCCACTGCATGCCAGTAGCCGGGGTTTTCAGAAAACCTGATGTCGGTCAAACCCGATCTTTCCATCATGAGTTTGATCTCGTCGCGGGAGAACCTCTGTTCGAGAGGCGTACCAAAGCGGTCGAGGGCGTCGTTGCGGATAACGAAAAATGATTTATCGGCGTAGGGTGCCAAAGGCACCTTGCTCCATACTTTTTCTGATACACCCATTTTTTTCAAGCCTCTTGTAGCCAGGATAAAGGGCATATACACGAATACGGCCAATCCATCGCAGGTAAGATGTTTCAGGCTGGAAGGCATACGGGACACGCCCTTCCTTACCAGGTCGGACACCTTCCATATCTGCCGAAATGTCTTACTGCGGTTATCGAGGCTGTAATAGATGTAGGTAAAAAAATGTCCACCCTGCTTTACTTTCTTTACGCAATCGGTCATCGCTTTTTGCGTATCCGGGATGTGATGAAGCACGCCTATCGACATGGCAAAATCGAAGTGGCCATCGGGATAGGGAATGTTGGAGATCGATGCCTGGCAAAGCTCCACCCTCTCATTCTCCCCGATCAGGTTGTCGGCGGCGAAAATGGCCTTACTGGGATCAACACCTACGATGAAGGCTACCTTGTCTTCGAAGTATTTTATGAACCTGCCGGTGCCACATCCAAAATCCGCCATGACAGTGTCTTTATTGATCATCGTGTCGTCCACGATGTCGAAATAGTAGCGGCTGATGACAGCAATGTCCTTGTCTGAGAATTTTTTGAACTTGGTCCATTCTTCCCCAAAAGAATCCACGGTCTTAGTATCGAGATTCTCATCGTTCTGCACAAAAGAGTTGATGACCCTATATTTGGTTTGATAACTTTTTACCGGAGTTTGGTTTTGCATAGTGAGTTTCATGACTTCAAACTTTCATGTACCAGCTTGTCGTATTCATTGAACATGCGTACATGAGAAAATTTTTCGACAGCATGGTTATGGGCATTACTACCCAAACTATCTGCCAATTCCCTGTTGACTAACAATTTCTCTATGGCATCTGCCAGCACATCAATATCTTTTGGAGGAACCAGCATGCCATTCACCCCGTTGTTTATCATATTCTTCACACCTTCAATATCAGTGGAGATCAACGGCAATCCTAATGCCATGGCCTGCATGATAGAGGTGCTCATCGTTTCACTGAGCGTGGAATGAACATAGAGATCTGTCCTTTTTAAAAGATCTGCTACGCCATTTTCGTCCAGCATGCCTGTAAATTCCACTACCTCTTCCACCCCTTCCTTTCTCGCCTCTTCCTGCACCTGTGTAAATGTAGAGCCGTCACCAGCCAAAACCAATCTTATCGAAGGGAATTTTTTATAAACCCTGGCAAAGGCCTTCAGCAGGGTCAGCTGGTCTTTGGAAGGAACAAACCTTCCCGCCATGGAGATCATCACCCGCTCATGCCGAACACCCGAAGGAGTAAAAACATCCAGGTCGATCCCATTGGGGATCACGGTTACTTTTTTCTCATTGAATTTATTCTTCAGCCTCGCCTTCACTTCATCACGGTACTGTGGGGTGAGGTAAACCACATGGTTGGCCAGCTTCATTGACCATTCGGTCATCAGCCATTCACGCCTGGTCTTAATGTTATTGGAATTGTGTTCCACCAGGATCACGGGAACACCATATAGCTTTTTAAAAGCCCAAATGAGGGGGATCAATGGGGGGCTGTGCAGGATAATGGCATCCGGCTTCGCTTTTCGCAGTATAGAAAAAACGGAAGAAAGTGAACGAAGGTCCAAACCCGGCCTTTTCTCCACATAGGCGTAGGGAATATCCATTTGCTTACACTTCGCTACATGCTCAGCCCTCAGCTTCTCGTTGCCAAAGAAAAGCAACAGGTCCGACCATGCCTTGTTTACATCCGCAGAAAGCATGGAGAACACTACACTGGCATGGCCACCCAGGCCACTGAATAATATTTGAGCTACAACCGGCTTACTCATCTACCTGGGATTGGCGAATGTAGTGAGCTCATGTAATGTATCGGTTGTCTCCACTTCGTAATTGTACTGGTTGAGTTCCTGCTCTACCCTTTTGTCGGTGTACACGCCATCTACATAATGGTTGGTCCTGATAGAAAAAGCCGGCTTGTGAGCCTGGATCGTTTTTTTGGCGCCCTTTACGGCTTCGATCTCACTGCCCTCGATATTCATCTTGATGAAAAGGTCGCCCTTTACCGGCATGCTCTCCAATACCTTATCAATGGTGGTCACTGGTATGCGAATGACGTTCTTGTCATTCCCACCACCATCCACAATAAAGGTGGATCCCAGGTCCTTCCCGGCGTTAAACACCAGCTCGGTTTCTTCCGACCAAAGGCCCTTTTGAATAATGGTAATATTCTTTATGTTGTTCAATGCGATGTTCTTTCTCAGGATCTCCAGCGTACCAGGATCGGGTTCAAAAGCTATAACCTGCCCGTTGGGACCTACTCGAAAACTGGAGACGATGGAAAAAGAGCCATAAAATGCGCCGCCATCGATCACTGTATCCCCTTCCGAGATCTTCTTTTTGTAAGTATAATCCTTGTCGCTATTGATCAAATGATAGGGAGGATGGCAAAACCGGATCTCATGTCCATCTATAGAAACAATATAAATTCCTTTCTCATACCGCAATTGAAAATCCTTGTTTTGCTGGTTAGAAAAAAAGCACCTTAGCTTATTCTTTACATGTGATTCGGGAACCAATTTGAAAACTGCAGAAACCAATTTTTTCATATTATTTATTTTTCACCCGCCGCAGCCGGCTTGAGATAAGAGCCACTCAGTAACATCCTGATCTCATCCTTGTAGGCAAGGCTGCCAATGACCAGGAAGGAAGCGAGCGGTGCAAGATTGACAAAGTCTATAAGTATGTTGTTGTTGCGAAAGGCAAGAAGTAATAAAAGGTTGTAGACTACGATAATAATGGCTGAAACGACCAGGGCCTTCCTCTGTCTTACATACTCCAGGGTGTGATATCTGCTGAGAAACACAAAGAAATAGGCCGACAGCATTTGAACACCACGGATCACGTAGAGGGAAAACACCACGGCCCAGATGCCCATCACCGGCGTGAGAAAGATATTGAAAGCTATCCCTGCCGCTAAAGCAAAAAAACTGATGACAGGAAAGGTCTTTGTTTTGCCGTGGAAAAACAATGGCGTCGATACCGTAAGAAAATGGACATAAGGAATGAAGCTGAGTATAACTGTCACGATATAGATGTAGCAATCCGAATATTCTGCACTGATGAATAAACGCAGCACCGGCACCACTACAGCTGCAAAGGCACAGATCAAACCAACGGTCAGCATCACGATCCCATCGTTGTAGCGCTTCACCAGGCTATGGTTCTTGGTGGTAGACAATTCCCGGTAGATCTGCGGACTGGTGGCATTGGTGAGCGCATTCATAAAAATGGGTATCACCCCGCAAACCATGATGGCGAAGTTGTAAACTCCGAAATCATGGTCCGTGAAGGACCTTTCCAGTATGATCCGGTCGATATTGCTAAAGCCAGCGAACATCAGCTGGTAAGGCACCAATGGCAGCGAATACTTCAAAGCAAGCCTGAGTTGCTTTTTTCTGAAGACGATGCCTGTCTTTGAAAAATATGTGGCCAGGATCAGCGCAATCAACACGAGGCTGCCCACTGCCCTTCCAATGATGGCGCCCAGCGCTCCCCCGTCAAAAATGATCAGGCCGGTTAGCGTTCCGGCCACGGGCACAAAGAAGAACGCGATGTTTACGATGACGAATTTCCTGAGATCACCCTCATTCCTGTACAACAATGCGAACAATATAAAGATCGCATTACTGAAAGTGGTGAGATAGATCCAGATGCCGTAGTTGGAAAACCTGAATTCATTATTGGATATGAGGAAACCAAAGATGGCGTCGCCATACAAAAGCAGGATCGCCAGCACCAGCGCCGATAAGGCCACGATAGCGATCACAAGCGAACTGAGCAGCGCATGCTTCAATTTTTTCTTTCGCTCATAATCAAAAAAAAGACGGGCAAACGCACCGTCCAGGCTAAGCGTGAGAAAAAACGTCAGGAAGGTTTGCACCAGCGTGCCTATGCCCACCAGCGCGTACTCCTCCGGCTTCATATAAAGGGTATAGACCGGGGCAAGCAATAAATTGGCTGCAACAGGAAGAAACCCTATGAATATGTAAACAAACGAACTCTTAAAGATGCTAGACATCTATACGGATGGAGACAATTCTTTTTGATTCAAAATGCGAAACATGTCCTCCTGCAGCCGGTGTCCACTCTTCCCATCTGTATGTACCAGGTACATCTCCCTGAATTCCTCCTTATTCTTCATCACGGCTTCTTTACGCAGGTCCAGGTCGGAAAGGTCTCTCTCACGCACTGCGTGCACAACATCCATTTCTATCCACTGGCGCACCACGGGGATATTGAAATAATCGAAAATGTAGACCGGCTTGAAGTAAATGGCAGGGATCAGCAAGGTGGAGTAAAAGCTAAAGCAGTTTCTGCAATGATAAATGAGATTCACAATATCTGCAGCTTCAAACCATTGTACCCCAGGCATTCTCCTTTTGTATTCCTGCAGCTCAGGATTTGCATAATCCTCCGGGTGCAGCTTGATGACCATTTTCAGTCCGGCCTGGGTCAATTTTTCGAGAAGGCGGATATAAAGCTCCATCCTCTCTTTCAGACTCATTTCCGGTATCGACTGGTCAATAATCAGCGCATACTCCCCTGTAATAATTGCAGGTTCCTGGGCAGCATGCTGGTATTTTTGGAAAAAATCGTCGAAAAATATATTTCCTACTGAAGTGAGTAATTCGTCGGGCATGCCGTCCCTCACCTTGTACCAGTTGTATTGAAATGGCGCCAGCAAATAGTACTTATCCATCCACCGGGCGCCGAACTGGTTGTTTTGCATGGCCAGCTCCACCGGCGATGTGCCCAGGTCGTACATCATCCTGAGCATCGACCTCTTCACGGAGGCAGGATATCCTTTCACGCCATCCATCACAAAATAAAGGGTCTTGAAAACCTCGCTCCCTTTTTTCAGCAACCTATTGAGAATGTTCCCCGAGTCTCCTCCTGGATTCAGTGCCGGATTCTCTTTGATCCAGTCCAGGTCGTTCTTAATGCCATGCTCGATCAATATGCAGGGTATCCCCTTTTTTGCAGCGGATAAACGCAAGGCCACGGCTTTAGCGCTCTCCGTGCCCATAAAGATCAGCAACTCGGGATCCACATGGTTGAGGATATCCACCGGTCGGTTGTAATCGGACCAGTAAATGGTCTCTTCCACTACATGTTCACCCTCCGGCTCCCCGGACCTATCCTGGTAATACAGACCGGTGAAGGAGTGATCCGGCAACAATTTGACTATCGGTGCAGTCAGGTCGCGCCGGGTATACCACCATAAAAGCAGCACCCTTTTTTTACGGGTCATCAATTACTTCTTTTCATCCCACACACGATGCCTCAGTTCCCACTCGCCCTTTTCATTGAATTTCCAGAGGTGCGGAGACCGGAAATTATCCGAGAGTTCGCCCCTGAAATAATCTGGGTCAATGTCCAGGTATTCCATGATCTCATTAAAATACCTGTCGGGAAACTCGCCATCAAACTTTTTCACCAGCGCAACGCCTTCTTCGCGTAACAGGTGCTTGTTACGAATTTCCTGTGAAGCATCATATGTAGCCCTGCCAATACCAAACTTCACATGCGTAGTGTAGTAGTGCAGGTCGTCGATCTTATCATCAATACTATTGTACTTGCTATAGGTGCCCTGCGTACGGAAAGGCCTGGCCTTGAAGCCGGTATTCTCTACTGCATAATAATAAATTTCCTGTGGTATCCATTTCAGGTAATACCCGAGGTAATGCACCTCGATATTGGTTTCCTCGAGCTCTTTGGCGGGAGCCGGCAGGAAACAGGTAAGCTCGTTCAGTCTCAGTCCGTGCTTTTCAGTTAACTCACGAACAGAAACACCACCCAGGTATACTTCGTCGATATTGTTGTAAGTGAAATAAGACTTATCCCGTAATGATACCGTGTTGTCCGCTATCGGGTTTCCGTATTCGGCTTCATTCTCTCCATAGAATATAATAGGGATCTTGAATTTGGCCGCGATCTTGGGTGCCAGGTTTTTCTGACCGAGAATAAAGGTTTGAAAAGGGTGAAAAAGATTCAGGATGCTCAGTTTTGTAAGCAGCTTCATGGCCCGGCCATTTTGCTTGAAGCTGATATTGTCGAAGCCACCGATCTCTATCCAGTTCTTCCAGTTCTCATAGCCGTAATCCGTGTACAAGATCGGAGGCCAGGTTACGGTCAAGGGGTTCATTCCATATTTATACTTCAGCACGTGTGCCTGGAATGCGCTATCCTTTCCACCACTGCCGGAAACGATACAGTCGTAACCGCCGTCGTTCCTCCGGTGCTTGTCAAGGAGCTTCAGCAATTCCTCTTCCCTGGTTGCCCAATTGATCGTTTCCTCTTTGATGGCTGCATTGCGACAGGCGTCGCAAACATTGTTCTCATCAAAATTCAGCGTGGTCTTCTTGCTGTCTTTGGTGTGCTTGAACTCCACGGCCGATGCGGGCCGCTGATTACTCATTACACATTTGCTGCAAAATTTCACTTCACGGGGTAAACCGTAGAATGTTTCGAGTTGGTCTTCAGGCTTGTTAAACTTCTGAAGGATATCCGCACGAGGTAAGGTCATTTCTCTGTTTGTTTTTAAATAAGATTGTTTAAAGATGCCCAGTTTTTATAAATGCTCAGTCCTTTGTTTCCGCTCTTCTCAGGGTGAAACTGGCAGGCGAAAATATTTTCTTTTAATACCGAGGAGGTATATTCTTTGTCGTGATATTGCGTCTTTGAAAGCGTAACGCCCGATTCCTGTGGTTCTACAAAAAATGAATGCACGAAATACATGTGCTCGTTAGGATTCAACGACTGAAAAGGTGTGACCGACCAGTCGCGCCCATCCGGGTAGATCTCGTTCCAAGCGATCTGCGGCACCCTTACGATATTTCCCTTGCTGTCTTCATGATTGGCGAACCGTTTTACTGTGCCGGGAAGTACATTGAGGCCTTTGCTGGAACCGAACTCCTCGCTTTCCGTAAACAAAAGCTGCAGCCCAAGACAAACACCCATGAATGGCTTGCCTTCGGCTATATATCCACGGAGTGCGTCGGACATGCCTGTATCATTCAGGTTTTTCATGGCATCTCCAAAAGCGCCAACACCGGGCAATACTACCGCCGCCGCACCTGGAAGGGATGCAGGATCTGAACTCACTTCCACTACCAATCCAATGTTTTCAAGGGCCTGCTTCACACTGAACAGGTTCCCCAACTGATAATCAACAATAACTACTTTGCTCATTGTATTAATTTATCCGGATAGGGATCCCCTGCCGGCTTAACTCTGATTTGATTTCGCGTAGTGTAAGCGGTGTGATCTTGGTATAGTCCCTGCCGCTTTTCATGAACGTTGTATTCCCTTCAGAGGCATAGGAACCCTGTAGTGATTGTTCACGAATGGTTCCGTAATGAAGAATGGAAGCGATCGCTACGGCGTCAACTTTGGCTCCTTCTATTACCTCTTTAATGTCGGCTGTGCTTCCTGCGCCTCCGTGGGCGATCACTGGTATGGTCACCGCCTCTGAGACCATCCGGGTAAGTTCCACGTCGAAGCCTTCACCGGTGCCTTCCCTGTCAACGGAAGTGATCACGATCTCCCCGGCACCCAGCTGTTCCACTTTTTTCGCCCATTCCACTACTTCCAGTCCCGTTTCTTCACGGCCATTGTCCATATAAGCCAGGTACTTGCCGTCTCTTTGCTTGATAGCCTCGATAGCCACCACAATGGTGGATGAACCAAAATGCAAAGCAGCTTCATGAATGAAAGAGGGATCCTTGATCGCCGCCGTGTTGATAGATACCTTGTCGGCACCCGCACGCAGCACCGCCCTGATATCGTCTATCGAACGAAGCCCGCCTCCAACAGTCAGGGGTATGAATATCTTCTTTGCAGTACGCGAAATAATGTCGTGCAGGCTGTTCCTGTCGTACAGGCTCGCTACCGTATCCTGGAAAAAAAGCTCGTCGGCACCGTCCTCGTAATAGTGGCGGGCAAACTCCTCGGGCTTTCCCATGATCCTCAATCCTTCCAGGTGAATGCCCTTCACAACGTTGGGCCCTTTGATATCTAACCTGCTTATGATCCTTACCTTTTGCATTGTATAATTATATAGCTGTCCAACCTCCGTCAACCACAAGATTGTGTCCCGTGATATAACTGGCTGCATCTGATAATAAAAACGAGGCTGGCTTGGCGATCTCTTCCGGACGTCCCATGCGGCGCAGGGGTACTTTATTTTCGTAATTGCTGACAAATACCGGGTGCTGACTGTCAAAAATACCACCTGGCGACAAACAATTCACACGTATTTTGTACGGACCAACATAACTGGCCAGGTAACGGGTCAAATTGATGATCCCACCCTTTATTGCAGAGTATGCTGCCGGGTTGGAAAGCGTGGTACCCTCGTACACAGAGAAATCCGGACCTACGATACCATATATGGAAGCAATATTGACAATGGAGCCTGAGTTCTGACTCTTCATTACCTCCAGCATCTGCTGGCAAATGAAAAAGACGCTGTTCATCTGCATGTCTACATTCTTCTGCCAGGAATCGTAAGGAATGTCTTCAAATTTAGTTCCCCAATCACTGGTTCTGGGATATGCTGAATTCACCAGGCCGTCGATCCGGCCTTTCGCGTCCAGTATCCTGCGAATGGTTTGCTTCACGGAAGCGGGGTCTGTGATATCGCATTTCACAGTGCCATTTTCCACATCGTCTTCTGCATGGATATCGGCTGCAATGGCCATGCCGCCTGCAGCACGGATATCATTCACTATGGCCTTTCCAAGCAAGCCATTGCCGCCTGTTACAAGGACGATCTTATTTTCCAGGTTACTCACCAGTAGCAATTTTTAAAACTTCGCAGCTTTCCATAAAGCTGTTCATAGGCTGCCGGCCATTGCGTATGCAGTCAATGAAATAGCGCATTTGATCCAGGTAGGTGTCCTGTATCTTATATGAAGCACTCAATTCAACTCTTTCCTCATCATCCAGGACGGCCGCCTGATAGATATCGGCATATAAGATCTTCTCAGCTGAAACGATCTCGATATAGCGCTTTGGCTTTTTCCGGTAGTAATTCAAAATAATATTCACCGTGAAATTCTCATATTCCAGGTGGTAGGCCGCAAAATCAATACTATCGGTCTTCAGGGATGAGACCTTTCTTTTCAACGAACTGCTGCGGTCAGGCCTTCCAAAAAGCCAGTAACAATAGTCCATTTCATGTATCAGGTCCAGGTGCACACCACCGCCTAATGCGGCTTTGGCACTGTAGGACTGTGAATAATCCTGTCCTGGTCTCCAGGCCGAAAGGTCTGAACCGCAGTACACATTCACCTCCTGCACATGCAGGGAATTGTTTTGAATGTGATCCCTGAGGTAGGCTATCGAAGGATGGAAGCGCAAATTACAGGCAACATAGGTCAGGCGGTCCTGTATCTGCGAACTGGCAATGACTTCATTTGCTTCTGCAATGGACAGGACAGACGGCTTTTCAATAAAGAGCGGACAACCTGTTTGAGCCGCCCGGATGATAGCATCTTTGTGGCAGGATGTAGGATTGGATATGATGATAAAATCGGGCTTTTCTCTCAATTCTTCCCATGAATAAATGTTCTTTATCCCATCTGATTCCTCGCAAGGCCGGGATCTCATTGCCGTGATGGAAACGGCGGGATCGATCTCCCTTAATGCATGAATGTGTTTGCGTGCAATAGAGCCCAATCCCAGGATGAGTACTTTCATAATTCAAATCCCAACTGGCCTGTCTCCAATAAGTATTGCATGAAAAGGAAATCTACCTGGTGGTCCAGGTCGAAGCAAAGATGGGGCACCACATAGACCAGGGATTTATTGGTAATGGTCGACACCTGGCCAGTCTCGAAAAAATTGCGCCTGTAAAAATAAAATGAAGCGTTAAGGTCATAAACCGCCGGCGCACTTTGCCTGGTTTTGAAATTGCCGGTTTTAACCAACCCGTAATAACCAGACTCATTCTTTTCTACCATATTAAAATATGGATTGCGGGCCGCCGGACTTACGGAAAACAAATTCAATGCTTCCTTATCTGCTTCTATAGTTTGAAAAGCCTCTTCCAGGTCGTTGATCGTCCTTAATGGAGATGTCACATCCAGGTCAACCACGTAATCGTAGCGACAGCTGTTCTTATTCTCATGATATTGAACAAGGTCGGCTATGGTTTCAATTTTTCCAGCCGTATCCGTAGCCAGGAAGGCAGGCCGCTCATAGCCGGCAGCACTCAGCCCTTCTTTTTCCGCCACTTCCATGATCTCTGCACTGTCGGTTGACAAAGCCACTGTTCCGTTGCGGCCCGACATGAAACGTTTAGCCACGTCAATGGAATACGCGATCAGCGGTCGCTTGTTCAACAACCGGATATTTTTACCAGGAATTCCCTTGGAACCTCCCCTTGCACATATAGTCACAAGAAAATTCATGAATAGCTGATATGCTTGATGTCCTCCTGCGCCCTGATATAGTCTTCGTACTTCCCGATGTCGAGCCAGTACTGAAGAATGGGATAATGCACCAGCTTCTGATCCGTATCGATCAGGTGCTGCATCAGGTCCGTGGCATTGTATATCCTTCCTTTCGGTACCAGGGGCAATAAATTTTTGTGCACGAGATAAATGCCGGCATTCGCATAATAGGTGTACATGGGCTTTTCCGTCAGTCCCATGATATTGCTTCCCTCGTCGGCCTGCATGATGCCGTAGGGCAGCTGTACCTTGTAAGGTATGCTGGCAGCGCACATCACTGCCTTGTTCGATGTATAATAGTCGTAGAAATCTTCGAAATTGATGTTGGTAAGGATATCCGAATTCATGATCAGCAGCTGGTCGTGGTCAACCTGCTCTATCATTGAGCAGGCACCCAGTGTGCCCAGCGGTGTGCCGGGAACGTCGTGGAGATAGCGGATCTGCACGCCCTTGGATGAGCCGTCGCCGAGATAGTCAATGATCTTTTCTGCCAAATAGCCGACACTGATATAAAACTGTCGGATACCAAAATTGATCAGCCTGTCGATATTGATCTCTATAATTGGCTTCTTGCCCACCTTCAGCATCGGTTTGGGTACCGCATCGGTGAGAGGCCGCAACCGCTCGCCCCTGCCTCCCGCTATGATCACTGCGGTAGCAGGGATCACAGTCCTTACATTTTTCAGGTCTATGATCTGCTGTATTTCCTTGCCCTCATTTACCACGGGCAAAAGCCAAATTTCATTCTCACGATAGCCAGACAGTACGTCCGGGCGTACCTCTTCTTTCAGCAGGCTCTTAAAATTCTTATTCATGAAATCAAGGACAGAAGCCGAGATCTCAAGGCCGCGCAGCAGGCCCCGCCTAATGTCACCGTCGGTTAGCGTTCCAATCAGCTTATTATCTTCCAGCACAAATAATGTCTTCGACTCGGCTTCTCCAAGATAGTCGAGCAGCTGCAGCGCTTCCCTTGCCGATGCGTCCTTACGGACAATATGCTTTTTGTATTGACTTAAGGCTTCCATTTCTTCAATACCCCGATGATTTTTTTTGCGGCGCCACCCTTATCATAAATATTACCGCCTTCATAAACTCCTTTGGCCAGGCCTGCGCGGCAAGCTGCTACGATCGAATCCTTGTCCGGGTTTGCATGAATGATGTTCCCGGAAGTATCCCGTCCTTCCTGCCGGCCGCCAATGTCTACTACATATTTCTTCAGACTTGCCGCCTCAATAATGCCGCTCGAAGAATTTCCTACTACCAGCGCAGCATGCTGCATGCAGCTGAAATAACCATGGGTGCCAAAATTCTCAATGATGGTCACATTTGATAAAGCGTTACCCTGCGCTGTGTACACGGCCCTCATCAGGTTGCCCATGGCGTCCGCATTGGGCATGGTAATGACAAAATGCAGGTCTTTCATTTCAGCCACAGCCTCCATAAACTCCTCCGCCCGCTTCTCATTATCTATAGATAACGCAGTCTCGGGGTGATAGGTCACCAGCACCGTTGGCTTATCCAGATCTATGCTATATTTTTTTTGGAATGAAGCCTTGTCCAGCAAGGTCATTTCCCTAAGGTTATCTAAACTGATCGATCCGGAAACATAAATGTTCTTGTCTGACCCGGTGAGCTCCTTCACTTTGGCGGCGTGCTTGTCACTGGTGACAAAATGAAGTTTCGACAGGATGCTGATGCAATGCCTAAGCTGGTTGTCAATAGCCCCCAGGGAAGTTTCGCCACCGTGGATATGAGCAAAGGTGATCCCATATGGCAACCCGGCGCTCACGGCTGAAAACATCTCGTAGCGATCCGCAATACAAAACACCAGGTCATATTGATCAGCCAGCTGGTTCCAGACCTCGCTGAACTTCATGGATGTTAAAGCCATGCTGGTGGAAATAGAGGACTGCGTGTCGGACGCCAGCACGGTTTCTACCGCTGCGTCGATCCTTATGCCTTCTTTCCTGATGTCATCAATGGTGTGCCCATGAAATGAAGAAAGGTGTGTGCCGAATACGATCAGCCCTATGTCGAATGAGGGATCTTTCTTCATCGCATTCAGCAACGGAAGATATATTCCGAATTCCGCTCGTGAGCTTGTTAGGAAACCTACCTTCATAATCTTACATGTTCATCGGTGAAAACTTCGTCTTCCCCGATCGGAGACCGCAGGGCCTTTCCGATCAGCTGTTCGATCTTCATGGGAGAAATGCCAGTACCCGGCCTTTTCACGTCCATGTCATCCATGGTGAGTATGTGCCCGGCCTGCAGCGGCCTTTTCGCCACCACGCTTCTGCGGGCCACAGGAATATTTTTTATTTCTGATGGAGAGGGCAGCTTTTGATCGCTCCCCATCATGATCTCCACCTGCCTGATCTGTTTTACCATCTCCTTCAATTCTGCCGGCTCAAGAGATGCGGCATGATCGGGACCTTCCATCTGGCGACTCAGTGTAAAGTGTTTCTCTATCACTGTGGCTCCCATGGCCACGGCAGCTACCGGAACAAGGATGCCATCTGTATGGTCGGAATAACCGATATGCGTACCAAATTGCTTCTGTATAGAGGTCATTGCCCTCAGGTTGACATCTACCAGCGGAGTTGGATATTCTGTATTGCAGTGCAGGATGGTGATATTTTCTTTTGATGTGCCGGCCGCCAGCACCACTTCCAGCGCTTCACCAATCTCTTTCATTGTGCACATGCCGGTAGACATGATGATCTCGGGGAAGTTCTCTGCCATCATGCGCAGGTAAAGCAGGTTGGTCATTTCACCCGAAGGGATCTTGCCCGTAGTAACACCCATCTCCTTCAACATCGCAGCACTGTCGGCGTCAAAAGGCGTCGAAAGGAACCGGATGCCTTTTTTCCTGCAATGCTCAATGATCGCATGGTGATCAGCCTCGCTCAGCTCCAGCTTCTTCAGCATGGCAAGCTGGGTATCGTCGTTGCCAGTATTTTTCTTTTGGTATTCGGCACGCCCGGCGCTGCTGCTGACCAGCTTGCTGGCTTTAAAGGTTTGGAATTTTACAATGTCAGCACCTGCATTCACCGCTTCATCCACCAGGCGCAACGCCAGCTCAAGTGAACCGTTATGATTCACTCCCGCCTCAGCAATGATCAATGTATGCTTCTGCTCGGTCATCTTTACACGTTATACATATCGGGTTTATACTGCGCCAGATTCTCGTCTATCCGGAACCAGTCGATCGTTTCTTTCAAACCCTCTTTCAAACTATATTTCTGTGTCCAGTTGGTATGCTTCCTTATTTTCTCATTGCTGCCGTAGAGACGGAATACCTCGCTTTTGGATGGCCTTATCCTCTCTTCTTCGCGAATGATCTTTGTTCCTGGGTGGATCTGCTCCATGATCTCCTTGGCCAGGTCGCCAATAGAAATTTCAGACTGTGTGGCAATATTGCAATCTTCGCCTATGAGCGTATCGCATTTTGCGATCTCGGTAAATCCTCTCACCGTATCCTTTACATATAGCAGGTCGCGTGTAGGCGTAAGATCTCCGAGCTTCAGGTTATCCCTGTTATTCAGCAATTGGGAAATAATTGTGGGTATCACGGCACGTGCCGACTGGCGCGGACCAAATGTATTGAAGGGCCTGACTATAGTAAGCGGAAGATTAAAGCTCCTGAAGAATGATTCCGCCAGGCTGTCTGCACCGATCTTGGAAGCAGAATAAGGCGACTGGGGCTGCCTTGGATGCTTTTCATCAATAGGAACATACTGGGCGGTTCCATATACTTCCGATGTAGAAGTAACGAGCACTCTTTCCAGTTGGAGGTTCCTCGCGGCCTGGAGCACGTTGAGTGTTCCTTTTACGTTCGTATCGATATAAGAATCCGGGGAATGGTAGCTAAAAGGAATACCTATCAAGGCCGCCAGGTGAAATACAACATCGATCCCTTCCATTGCTGTCCTTACTCCGTTGGAATCACGAATATCGCCGGAAAATATCTCGAGCTGGCTAACGATCTCCGGTGAAAGGGAATCGATCCAGCCCCATTTATTGAAAGAGTTATAATAACAAAATGCCCTGATCTTACAACCCTCGGTGATCAGGTGTTCTACCAGGTGACTTCCAATGAACCCATCCGCTCCTGTGATTAAAACCTTTTTACCTTTTAGATCCATGATGATTTATGTTGTCGTTGGTTTAGAATATTTGTTGATCACAGATAAAAGGTAGCCGCCATATCCACTTTTACTCAATTCTTCTGCCTGCTCCATCAATTTCTCCTTGCTGATGAAACCCATCCGGTAGGCTACTTCCTCAATACATCCGATCTTGGTGCCCTGCCTTTTTTCTATCACACGAACGAATTCGGATGCATCATTCAGAGAATCAAAAGTGCCTGTATCAAGCCAGGCTGTGCCCCTGTCCAGGATGGCCACCTTCAGCTTTTTATTTTTCAAGTAGGCTTTATTCACATCCGTGATCTCATACTCGCCCCGGGCGGAAGGGGTAAGGTCCCGGGCAATCTTTACCACCTCGTTATCGTAGAAATATAGACCAGGCACTGCGTAGTTTGATTTGGGCTGCAAAGGCTTTTCCTCTATGGAGATCACGTTGTTGTCCTTATCGAATTCCACCACGCCGTAACGCTGCGGATCGGAAACCTCGTAAGCAAATACATATCCGCCTTCAATGGATACCAGCTTTTGCAGCAAAGGCTCCAGGCCAGAGCCATAAAAAATGTTATCGCCCAGGATCAGGGCCACTTTATCGTTGCCTATAAAATCAGCGCCCAGCACAAAGGCCTGGGCCAGCCCGTTCGGCACTTCCTGCACCATGTAAGAAAATGAACAGCCCACCTGGCTGCCATCACCCAGCAACCTTTGAAATTGCTGGTTGTCCTCCGGCGTAGTGATGATGAGGATCTCGCGGATCCCCGACATCATCAGTACAGACAAAGGATAATAGATCATGGGCTTGTCGTACACAGGCATGAGCTGCTTGGATACCGCCTTGGTGAGGGGGTAAAGCCTTGTGCCGGAGCCGCCTGCGAGTATGATTCCTTTCAAAGGTTTACTGTTTGCCGTTTACTGTTTTCTGTTTAGCTGAGAGATGTCTATTCTGAATAGTGCTGCTGATAATATTTCAGGTATTCTCCACTCACCACGTGCTCGAGCCAGGTCTTGTTCTCCAGGTACCAATCGATGGTTTCGGAAAGTCCCTGCTCGAATGTAACAGAAGGCTTCCATCCCAGCTCGTTCATCAGTTTAGAAGAATCAATGGCGTATCTCCTGTCATGCCCCGGTCTGTCTTTTACAAAACTGATCAGCTGCTCTGAGCTGCCTGCAGGCCTGCCAAGCTTTTGATCGGCCAGCTGGCAAAGCAGTTTCACCAGCTGTATATTCTGCCATTCATTGCACCCACCGATATTATAGGTCTCGCCTGCCTTGCCCTTGTGCAGGATCAGGTCTATAGCCGCTGCGTGGTCCTTCACGTAGAGCCAGTCGCGGGTGTATTTGCCGTCGCCATAAACAGGCAATGGCTTTTGATTTACGATGTTGTTGATGCAAAGCGGGATCAGTTTTTCCGGGAACTGGTTGGGCCCATAGTTGTTCGAGCAATTGCTAATGATATATGGTAAGCCAAATGTGTTGCCGTAAGCGCGCACAAAATGATCGGATGATGCCTTTGATGCGGCATAAGGCGACTGTGGATCATAAGCGGTGGTCTCAGTGAACAAACCCGTGTCACCCAATGAGCCATAGACCTCGTCTGTTGACACATGGTAGAACATTTTTCCGGAAAAATTTCCCTGCCAGCATTTTTTGGCCGCATTCAACAGGTTCACCGTTCCTACCACATTGGTATAAACAAAGTCAAGTGGCGAATGGATCGACCTGTCCACATGCGATTCGGCGGCCAGGTGAATGACCGTATCGGGGCTGTATTTTTCAAATACCCTATCCAATCCTTCCACGTCGAGAATGTTTAATTTCTCGAAGCGGTAATTGGATGAATGCTCCATATCAACCAGGTTCTCCGGGTTACCCGCATAAGTGATCGCATCCAGATTTACGATGGTATAAGAAGGATATTCCTTTACCATCCTGCGAACAAGATGGGAGCCTATGAAGCCAAGGCCACCGGTGATGAGAATAGTTTGGGGAGTATGGGCTGAATTTTGATCAGACATGAATGAATGCTGAAAATTGCAGGCGCTGAAAGCGTCCTTTATTCTGAGTAAGAAAAATTATGTTTTTCGCGATACCAGTCAATGGTCCTTTTCAGGCCTTCGCGCACACTCACCTTCGGCGCATAGCCCAGGAGGTTCTTAGCGCGGGAGATATCGGCGAGACTGTGGCGCACATCACCGGAGCGTTCCGGTCCGTACTGGCAAGCCAGGTCGCTGCCGGCGATTGCCTTTATATGGCCGAACAATTCGTTCAACGTAGTTCTTTCCCCGAAGGCAATGTTGTACACGGTGTTGACAACACCCTCCTGATCGCTGAACAAAGCTTTCATATTGGCATTGACCACATTCTCTACAAATGTAAAATCACGGCTGGTCTCTCCGTCGCCGTTGATCAGGGGAGGTTGATTATCGAGCACCGATTTGATGAATAAGGGAATGACGGCTGCATAAGGGCCATCAGGATCCTGGCGGGGGCCAAAGACATTGAAATAACGCAGGCCAATGAGCTGCATGCCATATACGCGGGCAAATACTTGTGCATATAGCTCGTTCACATATTTGGTGACTGCATAGGGAGAAAGTGGATTGCCTATTTTGTCTTCCTGCTTGGGCAGACCGGGATGATCGCCATAGGTAGAAGAGCTGGCTGCATACACCACCCGCTTTATCTTGTTTTCCTTAGCAGCCGTGAATACGTTGAGCGTGCCGGTGATATTGACGTGATTGGTAGTAAGCGGATCGTTAATTGAACGGGGAACCGATCCCAGCGCCGCCTGGTGGGAGACCAGGTCAACACCTTCGGTGGCCTTCAGGCAAGTTGCATAATCCGTAATGTCGCCTTTTATAAATTCCATCCCGGGATGAGAGAGCAGATGCCGGAGGTTGGACTCAGAGCCTGTGCTCAGGTTGTCGAGCACCCGGACCTCATGATCATTTTTTAAAAGTTCATCCACCAGGTTGCTGCCAATAAAACCGGCGCCGCCTGTCACTAGTATCTTCATCAAACCTTGGTTTTCCTTTTTGATTTTGCTTTGCCGTTCGCGCCAAACCAGCGACCGAAAAATCCAGTGCTTTGTTCTATCTCGTCGTCGAAATAGCCAGCGCCGTAGCCATATCCGTATCCGTAACGTCCTGCGCCATAATAACCATACTTTCCTGTAGCCTTCACGTCATTGACGATGATGTTCACTTTGGGCAGCTTCTTCTCTCTGTAGAATTCATCGATCAGGTTGACCTGCTTTTTGAAAGTATGCCTTTGCCTCACTATATAAAGCGTGGCATCTCCAAACCGGCTTAATGTCTGGGCGTCGCTCACCATTCCTACCGGCGCCGTATCCATCACCACTGTATCAAAATTCTCTTTGAGGTATTCGAAAAGTGTCTTCAGCTGGGGGTCGAGCAGGATCTCCGATGGATTCGGGGGAACCGGACCACAGGGGAGCACAAACAAATTGGTGTAGCCAGGAACCGGAACGAAAAGGTCCTGTATTTCTGCCTTGCCCAGCAAATAGTTTGTCAAACCGGGCTTTTTCGGCAGGTCCAGGTTGGTCATGATCTTAGGCTTCCGGATATCAAATTCGAGTATCACCGTTTTCTTGCCTGCCAATGCCATCACCGCGCCTATATTGATACTCACAAAAGATTTTCCTTCGCCGCTGAATGAAGAGGTGACGACTATTACTGGCTTCTTCACGTGATTGAGAACATATTCGAGGTTAGAGCGAATGATCCGGAACTGTTCCGCGATCACATTGCGGCTGTTCGGCACTACTACCAGACTGGCCTTGGCGCTCGAATGGCCAATCTCTCCGAGGATCGGTGCCTTGGTCAGCTTTTCAATATCCGAACGCTCGGTCACTTTGTCGTTCAGCATCTCCAGCAGCACAATAATGGCAATGGGCAAGAACAAGCCCAGGGCAAAGGCCATCAGGTAAATATTCCTGTGGTTAGGCTTCACCGGCGTATGACTGGGATAGGCTGGTTCCAAAACCTTGATGTTGGAAATAGTTCCCGCCCTTGAAATGGCCGACTCCTCTCTTTTTTGTAATAATATATTGTATACACCCAGCTTGGTTTGCTGATTTCTTTCCAGGTCTATCAGGATCTGTTGTTTGGCCGGCAAGGAGCGCACCTGGGCTTCCGAAGAGGCGTTCTCACGCCGAAGATCAGCGATCTGGTTGCTGATGGCCTTTTGAATGTTATTGAGGTTCTCCAGGATGTTCACCCTGAGTTTTTCTATCTGGTCGGTCACCTGCACCACAGTAACGTTCTCGGGTGGCGCATTGCCATCGATCAATTCTTTCCTGCGAAGCTGGGCCACGTTATAGGCGGAGATCAGTGTATTCAAGGTCTGGTCATCAAGACCCAATGAAGAAGGCACGAGGGAAAATGCATTGCTCCTGCTGCGGAGATAACTTTCCAATATGCGCGCTACCTCGAGTTTTGAATTCTGCTCATTCAATTGCCTGTCCGTCTCGGTCAGGTTTTGAAAATAACTGGACGATTGCGTCTCTTCGTCAATGAGGTTATTTGCTCTTCTGAAATTGACGATGGCAGCCGTGGCTGAGTCTACCTCTTTTTCCACCACTTTCAAGCGCTCGTCGATGAACTCCAGCGTCCGTTGGGTACTGAGTTTTTTCTCTTCCACGATAGCCTGCTGGTATTCTTCCATCAGCTGATTGACCGCGTCGGAAGCTTTTTGAGGGTTGGTAGCCTGCACCGCTACAGTGATGATATTGCTTCCCTGTCCTTGCGGGGTAACCAAAAGGTCTCCTTTGAGTCGTGCTGCCACCGAAGCCGTGGGCTCCCACCAGACCTTGTATTTTTCGCCGATGATGCCCTCATCTTTCACCAGCCTTAATGTGTTCTTCCCATGCTGGAAGGCCTGGTTGAATGAAAGAACAGGACCTTTTGCATCCAGCTTGAAGCCGTAACTGTTAATAAAGTCGATATCCAGCCTGAATGGAACGGAATCTATTTTATTCAGTATCTCCACATGGAAAGGGCTCGACTTATACACGTCGGTTTCCCTTACTTTACCTACACTGTGGTAGGTGAAATTCAGGTTCAGTTCCTCTACCACCCGGTTCATCAGCGGGCGTGACCTGATGAATTCAATTTCGCTCTGTATATTTCTTTGACCATCCGACTGGAAGATCTGTTCGAATTTTTCGGTGGAGCGGGAATTGGCGTTATCATTCCTGAGAAGAAGTGTTCCCGATGCCCGGTAGATAGGAGTTGAATACCGTAAAAACAGAAAGGCCCCTACAAGAGCCATGACCATGATAATAATAAAGAGCGGGAGAAACCTCAGGTATTTGAATATGAACTCCTTGATGGAGAGGCTATTCTTGTCGGTTTCTACAATTTCTAAGTTTTCTGACACAAACTAGTTTTTACTAAAAAAGTTAAGTACGATAGCAAGGGTGGCAACTATTGAGGTAGCTATGCCCAGTCTTTGCGCGGCACGCATCTCCTCGGTTTCCCTGATCCTCCTAGTGCTTTGTTCAACGATGACCACATCGTTTTGTCGCAATTGATAAAATTCTGAATCAAATACCCCCTTAGAAGTGAGGTCGATGGTGCCAATTTTCTGCCTGCCCTCTTCCTCCCTCAATACTTTTACCTGGGTCTTCTTGCCATAATCTGTGATGTCACCGGCCATTCCCAAAGCTTCAAAAATGGTAACACGCTCGGTGGGCACATTCAGCACGCCAGGTGTTCCCACCTCTCCAAGCACGGTTACCCGGTAGTTCAGGAAACGGATCACCACCGTAGGATTATTCAACTGCCCCGCCAGGCGCGCCCTGATCACCTCGCTCAGCTCTTGCTTAGTCAGCCCTTCTGCTTTGATGCGTCCCAGCCTGGGATATTCTATTTCCCCGGCATGATCAACGAGGAATCCTCTTACCGATTCGTCGCCGGCTGAGCCCTGTCTTAAATTATAGGGAGCATCAATGGAGGGATCGCTGGCACTGCTGTACACCTGGATATGCAAAAGATCATTTCGCTGGATCACCGATTGCTTAAGCAATTGCGGAGAAACTGAAGTGTCGTGCATGGCCTGCAGGTAATTGTCCACGTATGCTTTTTGCGTCCGGCAGGATGAAACCGCAAATGACACCAGCAATACAAAGAGTAAAATTCGCATTCAAATATTTTTTGCAGTAGGTAAAGCTAATCTTGTCTTTTCAATATCCGCATAGAGGATGTAGCCCAGGCTGTCGATCATCACCTTGGCTACTTTGTTCTTTACTTCCACCACCATCCCTTCCTTGTCCATAAAAGGCCCGGCAGTGATCACCACCTTCTGGTTCGTTTTCACATCCATTTTCACCAGGGCCACATTCTCGTGTTCATTCAGGAATTTCCTGATCACTTCGATCTCCCTGTCCTTCACAATAGCGGGTTTGCCGTTCCAATAAAGAAAATTAACAACTCCGTTGGTCAGTCGCACTTCGCTTTTATTGTCTTCAGTGACCCTTACGAAAACATAGGATTTAAACAGGGGCTCTTCAATTAACTTCACTCGGTCGCTCCATTTCCGGCGCACCTTATTGAGCGGACAGTATGCCTCTATACCTTTCTGGGTCAGTAGGTTGTGCACTTTTTTCTCCCAGCGCGGACGGGTATAGATCGCGTACCATTTCATAGTTTCATTGCACAGCTTCGCCACCTCAGTCACATGGTGAATTTGACTGAACTGGTAAGCGTTAAGGGCTGCAAATATAGCTGATGCCTTGGGAGTGGCAAAGTATTAAAAATGGCAGATTCTGAATTAGTTACTGATTATTAAAGTAGGCCGACTGTGCCGTTTGGAGAGAGGCTGTATTTTTCGCCGGTACCCGGACAAATGGAGACTCCTTCTTCATTGAAAATCAAGGGATGAGCAGATTTGCTGACCCAACCGCGGAGCACCGCCGGGTTCCCTGTAGCCAGGGCAAAGGCCGGAATATCGCGGGTGACCACTGCTCCGGCACCTACCAGGGCATATTCTCCTATTTCGAGCCCACATAGCAAAGTGGCGTTGGCCCCAATGGTAGCCCCTCTGCGCACCAGGGTCTTCCTGAATTCCGCTTTTCGCTCGATAAAGCTTCTTGGATTCACCACATTGGTGAAAACCATCGAGGGGCCCAGGAAAACGTCATCTTCTATCACTACACCATTATATATGCTCACATTGTTCTGGATTTTGACGCCGTTGCCAATGGTTACATTGTTGTCGATGAACACATTCTGGCCAATATTGCAGTTTTCCCCTACCCTGGCACCGGGCATGATATGGGTAAAATGCCAGATCCTGGTTCCCTGGCCTATGATGGCCCCTTCATCTATGATCGCCGATGGATGTATTTGCCTGTCTGCCATTTTCCTAAAGTACAACTTGGTTTATTACATTTAATCTCAAATCTCTCACTTGAACCAACGCTACTATTCGCTGGATGTATTCCGCGGTGCCACCGTCGCCCTGATGATCCTTGTCAATAACCCCGGAAGCTGGAGCCATATTTATGGACCGCTGAAGCACGCTCCCTGGCATGGACTCACCCCGACGGACCTTGTGTTTCCGTTTTTTCTATTCGCAGTGGGAAATGCCATGGCCTTCGTGATGCCGAGGCTGGAGGCAGGGGGTGACTGGGTATTCTGGAAAAAAGTGACCAGGCGCACGCTGCTGATCTTCGGCATTGGGCTCTTCCTGAACTGGTGGCCTTTTTTTCGCTGGCAGGACGACCAGCTGGTGTTTAACAGCTGGACCTGGGTGAATGCCCAGGGTAATCTCACTGGCGTGAGGATCATGGGCGTACTGCAAAGAATTGCGCTTTGTTATTTTTTCGCTTCGGTGCTCATATACTATCTGAAGATCCGGGGGGCTTTCCTGGCCGGAATGCTCATGCTTTTGTTGTACTGGGCCTTATGTGTACTTGGTACACATTCTGATCCTTACTCTCTTCAAGGCTGGTTCGGTACTCCCATCGACATAGCCATTCTCCATGATCAGCATATGTACAAGGGCTATGGTATCACCTTCGAGCCCGAAGGGCTGGTGAGCACCCTGCCCGCCATCGTGCAGGTGATCTTCGGCTATATCGTGGGCGATTATATCATCAAAAGAGGAAAACAACCTGATGCTTCGCAAGTGTATGTGCCAACTCTTAATGAAGAAATACTAGAACAGGAAACTGGAAACAGGAAACAGGAAACGCTCTATCGTACTCTCACCGGGCTCTTCATCGCCTCCATGGCCTTTCTTTTTGCCGGTTACGCATGGGGCCTGAGTTTTCCCGTGAACAAAAGCATCTGGACCAGTTCCTACGTAGTCCTCACAACAGGAATGGCCATTGCTGTATTGGCCACGCTGATCTATGCGATCGAAGTGAGGGGTCACCGAGGCTGGTGGACAAGGTTCTTCGATGTCTTTGGCAAGAACGCCCTTTTTGTTTTTGCGCTCAGCGCCTTCCTTCCTAAAGGCCTCAGGCTGATCCGCATCCCCAACGGAGTGAACGCCAAAGGTGATCCCCTGTACACGAGTCCCTGGAGTTGGATCTACGAGCGCGTGTACAAGTTCATCCCCGGCCCACCCGAGATCGGTTCCCTGATGTTTGCTTTGACAGTCATCTTCTTCATGTGGGCCATCTGTTATTGGATGGACAAGAAAAGGATCTATGTGAAGGTTTAGTTGACTGGTTAACTGGTTGACTGGGGGTTTTTACCCTCTGCTTCAACGAAAGTTAATTGTGGTTCCTTTTGTTTATGCCCATACCTGGAGCCCAGCTTCATGAAATATTTTTCATAGTACCGGTAAACAAAATAACTGGCCACTAGAGTCAGCAAAACCGACAAAAACAAGCTCATAACAGGATCTATAACAAATAGATGCTTACTAAATACTGCCGAACCGAATATCGTGGCTTTCCAAACAATGGGATGCAACAGATAAACAGAGTAGCTAGCCTACCCCAGCAGGGCCAATGGCTTATGTACTGCATCATTGAATTTAAAATTAAGCTTGTAGAAGCCCATACACACCAAGAAACAACAGGCAGTAAAGACCAGACGGTTGGGTCCGGTTACCAGTTGAATAGTATCACCGGAAGCAGGGTAAAAGCTAAAAAGGACAAGAGCAATAAACAGCATGGAGATAGAAACGGAGCTTTTCACCCTGAGCGAATGAAAGAAATATCCAATCAGGAACCCGCCTAAGAAGAGAAATACCTGGTTAAGAGGATTGACATAATCTTTCCACTGTGCGCTCAATGTTAAGCCCGGATCCAGTTCTATGAAGGCGAAGTATATATAAATGCCAAACAGGAGCAGGGAGAGCAGAACCATCAAGGCCTTGACCTTTTTTATAAAGAGTATAAAAAAGGGAAAGAAGACGTAGAAGACCAACTCGTTCCCTATCGACCAAACCCCGGTGGCCAAATATCTATCCCAACTTACAAATCCAAAAAGTCCAGTGAGGTTAAGGAAGAGATCAACCAGGTTAGGACTTTGATTAAAAAGCATGATCCTCAGAATGATAACCAGCCAAAGCAAGGGAAATATCCTGAAGAATCGCTTTCTGAAAAATGCGATCAGCTCCGCTTTTGATGGCTTCATTTTGTTATGGTAGACAAAATAAAGCGTCAAGCCGCTCAGCACATAAAAAATAGAAACTCCGTAAATACCTATCCTGCCCAGGATGCTGTCAGCCGGAGATGTACCCCAGGTCCAGCTCAAATAATGAAAGATCATTATTCCGAAAGCGGCCAGTCCGCGAAGGTAGTCTAGGTTATACAGTCTGTTCATAACACCTGGGGAAGGCTGTTCCGGTACGGATGAATTGTGAACCAAAATGGGATGCAAAGCTAATTAATTACCAGAGTTAGGAACGCTGGAGCCATCCGGCAGCAACAAATCGTACAAGTCCAGGCGAAGAACAGCCATACCTTCGGTCAACTCTATCAACTCTGTTAACTCTGTCAACTTTATCAACTTTATCAACTCTTCTTCTTCCAATTCTTCGGGGTAGCCCCATCCATTTTCACAATACGCGGATGAAAGGTGCCCACAATGTCCACCAGGTTTTGCTGCGCCTGCATTACTTCGTGGATATCCTTGTAGGCAAATGGAGCTTCATCGAGTCCGCCACCTATCAGCTTCACGCCCATTTTTTCCAATACATCATTCAATTGTTTGTGTGTAACCGATTTCAGCGCCTGCGTCCGGCTCATCTTCCTGCCAGCACCATGAGAAGCTGAATTCACAGAAGATTCAACGCCCCTTCCTTTTACAATGAAACCGGCTGACGCCATCGAACCCGGAATAATGCCCAGTACATCTTCGCCTGCAGGGGTGGCTCCCTTCCTATGAACAATCACATCCCTTCCTTCCCATTTTTCCTTCCAGGCGAAATTGTGATGATTCTCCACCATTTGCACCGGCTTCCTTCCCAGCTGCTTCGCGATCTTCTGGTGAATGATGTGGTGACAGGCAGATGCATAATCTCCCGCCAGGTTCATGGCCATCCAGTATTCCATTCCGGCTTCTTCATCGAGTGAGAGCCAGGCCAGGTTGGCAGCCTCTCCGTCCAGCCTTCTTTTTTCCTTGGCGATCTTAGTATAATGGTTCGCTATGCTGGCACCCAGCCCACGGGAACCCGAGTGCGAAAGCAGTCCCAGGTATTTTCCCGGCGCTACATTCAGCACAGGATCTTTTTCCTGCACTTCCACCATGCCGAATTCAACGAAATGATTACCCGAACCGGAGGATCCCAGCTGTTTCCATGCCCGCCCCTGCAATCCTTTGAGCAAACCCAGTTCATCAAACTCCTTCCTGTACATCACTTCATGGTCATGTGGATCGTTGAAAGTGGAGCCGCTGCCGAACAAAGTGGCTTCATTGAGCTCGCGGGAAAAATAATGCTCTCTTTGATCCAGCTCCTTAGGATCGATGTCGAATATGGAGAGACACATCCTGCATCCAATATCCACGCCTACGCCATAGGGTATTACAGCGTTCTCTGTAGCCAGCACACCACCAATGGGCAAGCCATAGCCCTGGTGAGCATCGGGCATGAGCGCGCCTGCCACCGCAATCGGCAGTTTCGCAGCCGTGTACATCTGGTGCAATGCGCCCTGCTCTATAGCGTCACCGCCATACACATGGAAATCGATCCCGGCCTTGTTCAACGCTATGTCCGTACCTCCTCCGGGTTTTTCTTTAGGGAGCAGGGCCTCAGCGATCTTGCCCAGCACGCCGTCGTGTGCATACTGGTTGGGGCTTTGCAGGATGCTGCTTAATATTTCCAGCGCATCTGTTTCAGACAGGTGCTTGAAATTCTTTTCCATCACGTTCATGGCAATGCTGATCACCGGGCCCTCGGGGTAACCGATCTTTCTTAACTGCTTGCCTGTTAATCTTAGTTTCATTTCTTTTTTCTTCTTAGTTCTTTAATGCTCCGGTCAGCTGACGATTAACGAACATATGAGATCTACATTCAAAAAGTCAGCCAGCAGGACGTCTTTATGTTGAGCGAATCCTTCTTTTAAAAGGCCACGCCGGAGCGCGGCCTTAGTTTTCAGCGGCTTGCCTGGCGAATCCAATAGGCGCCGCTGTGTTAATAATTCTGTACGCCGACAATGACATGATCAGCGAGTTCGCCCACTGCCTTTGATCCGGATCGTGCAATACTTCACAATAGTTAGTACCCAGCTCGATCATCCTCCTGTCGCACAGTATCATGATGGTAGTTACGTAAGACATCGAACCGGTCTCGTGATCGAATACATTGTACTCGTAAGTGGTTTCGATGAAAATACCCAGCCTGTCCAAAATGAAAGCATGTGCCTTTGCCGTATCAATGTTATTGATGAAGGCAATAGAGGGCGGCGCATCGAACTCCTGGGCGTACAAAACCCTTGATTCCATGTAGGGGCCGCCGAACAAAGCCGAGGGCTGCGCTATCCTTCTTCCAAATAATCTGTATAACATAATACGTGCTTTAAAAATGATCAATCCTTTGCAGGGAAATAAAAAAACCCCCGCTTCTGGCGGGGGCTAAACAGGATGCATTGCACCTGGTTTTATCCAACCGACCAAAAAACTTTCCTTCCTGTACTGCAGGCTTTGCCTTCGTTAAAGTCAAATCCAATTGTGTTTTGCTTGCGCATATTTTTATTTATTGTTACTAAGATGCAGACCCATTGCCTTTTGCATAAAACAGTCGCCTGCATCCATAAAAAAAGTCCCGCATCTGCGGGACCTTCACAATATCATCCTGGACAATTAAGCCAGAACATAAGCCCCGCCATCATTCCAGCCTTCCCGGCTGAACGTTACAGTGATATGGAATGAATAGAGGCGCATTTTTAGAAATTTTGAGGAGCAAAGATAATATCGTTGCGAGTTGTTAAACAAATTTGAAAGCAAAAATATTTTTGCATCCGGATTGCATTCTTACCAGGATACTACCAGGACATACCTGCAATTTCCACCAGGCCCGACTGGTTGTTCATCACATAGGTCTCCACCCCAATGGCTTGATTTGGCTTACCGAAGTTTTTCAGCACGATCATTTTCACCAGCAACGGCAGTGTATTTCCCTCCCAGTCGTTATGCCTTACAGAGACCGAATACTTCCCCTT
The DNA here is from genome assembly GCA_036676905.1 of Chitinophagaceae bacterium. Lineage (GTDB taxonomy): Bacteria > Bacteroidota > Bacteroidia > Chitinophagales > Chitinophagaceae > Flavisolibacter. Next base: position 68,694 of record JAKFCE010000007.1, on the reverse strand, counting down.
GACCGCATGTTTCACCTGGTAAATGACTGAATAGTATTGGTAGTAAGCCTTTGTATTGGCAGGCGCTACTCCTTTTTGCCTCCTCTCCGGCTCTTCCACTTCCATATAATGAACGCTGTTGACGCTCGAGCTCAGCACCAGTCGCAGGTCTACAGGCTTGGCTACCAGGAAACTTTTAGGGATCTTATCCGTTGAGATTTCTTTGCTGGCCGCTATCATGGCATTCATATCATCCAGCAGGGCAGCGTTTGCCATATGGTCGCTTGACTTGGTTGTGATATAAGTATATATAAGATCGACAGCTTCCTGCTTACGACCCACCTGGTAATAGGCCCAGGCAAGGTCGCGGATCACCCCGTCAGTTTTATAAGGCAGGTCTTCATAAATGCTGATCGCATCGGAAAACTCTTTCCACTCTTCAAGCACAAAAGCGATTGACCTTAGCACGCGCGGGTCAGCATTAGTTATTTCAGCAGCATTGAACAACACCTCTTTTGCTTTTATCTTCATGCCCGCAGCATACAGGTGCTGGGCTACCTCGATGTAGAAAAGCGGCTTGCTTCCGTGCAGTTCTTTCAGCTCTTCGTACTCCGCCAGCTTCATCACCGATGGTGCGGCAGCCAGTTGTTGTATATAGGTCTCTTCCGGCATATCGCTAAGCCGGTATTTGCCTCCGTATCCGATATCGCGGCCCTTTTTGTACGTTACCAGTATCACGCCATTCACACCGTCGGGACCGTAGAGAGCGGCTGCCGATGCGTCTTTCAATATGGTAACGTCCTGTATGTCTTTTGGATTCAAATTATTCAGGTAATGCAAAGGCACAATAGAACCGTCCAGCACCAGGATCGGTTGATTATTGCCGGTGAGCGATCGCAGGCCCCTCAGGGTGATGCGTGTATCTTCAAATACACTGTTGTTGACCGTGGACACATTCAAACCGGAAACCTTGCCTGTTAGTGCGCTCTGCACATTCACTACATCTGCCTGCGTGATCTCCCTGGCTGAAACTTTGGAGACCGAATAACCCAGCTCCTTTGGTTGCCTGCGCACACCCAGTGCCGTCACCACTACTACTTCCTCCAGGTCTTGCCCTTTCGTTTCTATCAGCCGGCTCTCAGCCAGCTTGGTGACCGGAGGGACCGGGGCTGAACTGTTTTTATCGCGGTAGCTGCCGTAATCCTCGAAACTAAAGGCCATTGGTATACCTGTGACACCGAAATTTACCAGCAGCCTGTTGTATTGTTCCAGCGTGCCTGCCATGTTCTGATAGGCAATTCTCTCCTTCTCTTTCTCCCGCAGTTCCTTGCTCGACCGCTTTACAAAACCACGGGCTGCACACTCTTCCTCCAACTCCTTTGGCGGGGCGATGTTGTACGTGATATAGTCTTCAACGCGCTCCAGTACAATGAAAGACGTTCTCGGAGTAACCAGTTTTTCTTCCAGTCCAAAATCAAGCAGGGCGGAGGCATCCGGACTGCTGATCATTTGAGGATATCGGAGCAGCATGGCAATGCGGTTGATCGCAGAGCTGCTGTCCTCATTAGCTCTTAACAGGAACCGGTCAGTGCTCAGGGCGTGGAGGCTTCCATAACTGATCATCAACTGGTCGTCCCGCTCAAAAGTTCCATATACCAGCACCGGTGACGACGGCCCGCTGCGGCTCACGGCAAATTGTGTGGAAGGATCTTTTAAGACATTGAAAATGTTGGAGGAAATTACGGCGGCGTTGGCTATAGCGTCCTGCACAGAAAGACGGTGCAGGTTGATATACCATCCACCACTCCGCTCAGGCAGTGTTTTGAGGAAGGCACTGTCAGGGGCCAAGACACTTGAGATCGCATAAACAGGTGACCGTCGTTCTGTTTTCGGCTGTCCGCCTGCGGTCTTTTTGCCATCGCTGAATACCATGATGACATCATGTGCATTTCCGCTGAGATCCAGCTGATGAAAACTGGTGCCTCCTTCGTAGGTGAGTGCCCGGAGATATTTTTCCCATTGACCATCGGAGGGCTGGCTGAACTTTTTAGACGATCTGACCTGGGTAGTGAAAGGAACGATGGTCACTTCCTTTATTTTCTCCCGCTGCAGGAACTCTTTCAGAAATTGTATCTCTTTTCTCGTGTCGCGTTTCGCGCCGGAAAGCGATACGTCCCAATACACCAGCAGCTTTTCCTTTTTTGCCTCGGATCTGCCCGCCTGGGGATAAAGCCGGAGCGCAAAATAATTTTTTCCATCCTGCCGCTTCACTGCCAGCGCCTGCTCCGTGGCAGGCAGGGTGAAGCCAATGGTAAATGGCAGGCGAAGATCTTTATCTGTCCTGGTCAGCGTGTATCGGTTACCGTCAAACGAGAATGCATCATTGGCAAGGAAGCCAGGCATTACTATGGGCCGGCTGCTGCAGTTGTTGCTTGACATAGTGAGCTGGAATTTACCAATGGAATCTGCGCCGGCTACAGGCAGCTCGTATATAAGGGAACCGTTCTTTTCTTTCAGCAGTTCCTGTATCGTCATTGTGATCCTGCGGCTGCTGCGGGCGGGAATGGGATAGACATTGAGCCTGTACCTGTTCTCCGCTTCATACTGTAACAGGGCGGGATCCACCCGCTTGCCTACAATAGTATTGTATGCATTGGCGGCCTTCCAACGCTCTTCAATAGTGCCGTCACGAAATTTACCGTGCAGGTCAAGCTGCAGGGCGGTGACCACCTGGCCCGGCAATAAACGGAAGCGGTACAATCCTTCGATCTCTACATGACCTGGATTGTAGAACTCCATTTCAATAAAGGTCGTAGCCGTGAAGCAGTCGGCCTTCACGTCTACCAACATAGTTTTGATCTTAACGGGCTGGTCGAGCAGCCGCTGCTGTGCATGAAGAGATCCGGTGAGCAGCAGGGCGCATACGGCAAGTAGATTTCGCATAACGAGGTTTTCTACCTGATGCGGGTTGCATGTGAATTACATAAATTAAGTTAAAGTCGCCAGACAAGTGAGTCGTGAATCGTGAGTCGTGTGCCGATAGATTCCCTCCCTTCAGGGAGGGCAGGGTGGGCCAACTAAAACAACCTTCCCTGTTCTCCTGGTCTTCGGAACTGACTGCAATCAAGGTCCAGCCTTTCGTGATTCAAGCCGTATTTACGGGTGTAGGTCTGGTATTGGTGTGCCACAAGTTCCGCGATGCTGCCCTCGCCGCGCATCCTCGTGCCCCAGCGGCTGTCGTTCACCTTTCCATTGTGGCTGGCTTCGATCAGGTGCCAGACCTTATCGGCGCGGTCGGGAAAATTCTTATAGAGCCAGTCGTGGAATAGCAGCTTTATGGCTCCATTCAACCTGATAAAAGTATAGGCCGAAAACGAGGCACCGGCTTCACTGCCCGCTTTGATGATCGCAGGCATTTCATGTTCGTTCAGACCGGGGATCATAGGACCAAGCATCACGCCCATCCGCACACCCGCCTTACTGAGCTGCTCTATGGTCTTTAGTCTTTGTTTACCCGTGGTGGTTCTTGGCTCCATGGCCCTGCGGAGGTCTTCGTTGAGCGTGGTAACGGATATCAGCACCGACACCAGGTTCTTCCCCGCCATCTCCTGCAGCAGATCCAGGTCGCGGAGCATGCCTGCATTTTTGGAAATAATGCCCACGGGCTGGTTGAATTCGTTGCAGATCTCCAGCAGGGCGCGCGTGATGCGGAATTTTTTTTCTCCCGGCTGGTAGCAATCTGTATTGCCACTGAGTCCGATGGGCACGCATTCCCATTTTGGATGTATGAGGAATTTGCGGAGCAGCTCGGGTGCATTTTTTTTCACCAGGATCTTGCTTTCGAAATCCACCCCGGCACTGTAGCCCCAGTATTCGAAAGAGTTACGGGCATAGCAATAGATGCAGCCATGCTCGCAACCCTGGTAAGGATTCATGCTGTAATACATGCCTACATCAGGACTCTCCACTTTGTTGACGATGCTCTTGGGGAAGATCTCAATGTATTGTGTTTTCACATTGGGCTCTTCCCAATCGTCAACGCCTTCCACATGTTCGCGCGTGACCTCGTGGGTGAGGAACCTGTTTTTGGTGTTGATCTGGGCGCCGCGGCCTTTTTTATAGATATCCGGTTGGTTGTTTTCCATGGCTATTTTTAATTGAAAAGATCGCCCTGCGACATTTTTTCTTCCTCTCCCACGAAGGCGTAGGTTCCGACGGTCTCGAAATGGTCCCTGCTTTCTTCTTTCCTGAGTAATTGCAAAGAACCCGCGATGAACCTGCCTGTAAAATCATGATGACTATACTCCAGCCATGCTTTTTCGTATTGCCAGGGCCTTAGCTTTTTGCAGATCGCCAGGTGAGCCTCGTCTATGAAATAAGGTTTGTGATCCTTATCGGGCTTCATCAGCGCCTGCATTTTTTTGAGTTCCCTCACGATACCCGCGACCGCCACCTTGGAAGTGATATGGATATAAATGCTATGGGTGGGAAAGCTGCCGAAGTCACGCAACTCTATTTTTGCGGGCGCAAGGGATCTTGTAATAGCTGACAGCCGGCTGTCTATCCGTTCTTCGGAAAGTGCCAGGCCCTGGAAGGCGGAAAGTATGATCAATGGCTGTGTGAGCGCCTGCTTGGCCTGGTAGGCCTCGGCGAAGTTTTTTTTGATACACTGTACCTCTTCCTTCAGATCGTCAGGCAGTGGAAGGACAATGATGTAATCATTCACCCGGTAGCCGGGCAAACCCTTGATTTGCATGTTTTCTCCCAATTTTATTAGCATAAAAATACTAATATATTTAGTACTTCCGCCGGTAGATGGTGTGATTTTTTTAACCTTCCCCCAAAAAAACCATGAGATGGACTTACCTGCTTTCCCTTTTAGCCTTCGCCGCGTGTTCGGATGCACCAAAGGGCGATAAGGCGGTGATCACCGAAGAGCAACAGGCTGCGCAGTCGAAAGGCGAAACATTCGTAGTGGACAAAGCGGCATCGGTCATCCGGTTCACCGGCCACGGCGTAGGGAAGAATCACCCCGGCAAGTTCCGCCTTAGCGAAGGCAGCGTTGCTGTGACCAATAACCAGATCACCGGCGGGAAATTCCTCATCGATATCAATTCTATGGAGCTGGAACAAAAAGGCGAAATGTACCAGGGAAAGCTGCAAACCCATCTCATGAGTGGTGATTTCTTCGACGCAAAAAAGTTCGGTACCGCTCAATTTGAGATCACCAAAATAGAGCCTTACAGGGGCGATGGAAAAGATACTTCGATCGTAGAGGGGGCTAATTTTTCAGTCAGCGGCAATTTTACCTTAAAGGATGTGACAAAGAATATCACCTTCCCGGCAAAAATCGAACTGGATGGCAACCGGCTGAAAGCCAGGGCCAATTTTGATATCGACCGCAGGCAGTGGCAGATGAATTATGGGAACGACAAGACGCTGGGCGACCAGTTTATCTCTGAAACTGTGAACATTGAACTTGACGTTGAGGCCCAAAAACAGTAAAAAGCCTCATCTGTAAATTATTTCATATTTATAGACGGTTGGCTTGGTAATCAACCTGCCTTGCCTTATTTTTGCCGTCCGAGTAAATTTTATTGTTTCACGCATTTAAATTTCTATTTAAGATGCCAGTTAAAATCCGACTGCAAAGACACGGGTCTAAGAAGAGACCCTTCTATTTCATTGTTGTTGCTGACGCACGCAGCCCCCGTGATGGGAAATTCATCCAAAAGTTAGGAACCTACAATCCACTGACCTCTCCGGCAACTATCCAGCTGGACCGTCAACGTGCATTGGACTGGTTAAACCAGGGTGCTCAACCTACGGACACTGTTCGCAAGATCTTATCATTCAAAGGTGTACTCTACCTGAAGCACTTGCTTCGCGGAGTAGGCCTGGGACTGTTTGATGAAGCTACAGCTATGGAAAAGTTTCAAAAATGGCACTCTGAGCACGAAGCTGAGTTCAAGAAAAAGCAGGAAGAGTCCATGAGGGAAAGAAGAGCCAGGAGAAATCCGCCTTACCAGCGCCGTGAAAGAAAACCGGCTACTGATAACGCGGCACCAACAGAAGGTTAATCAACCCGAAACTAAAAACGAATAAACCCCTTCCGCCTGGCGGAGGGGGTTTTTTGATGCCGGGAATCGGAACCACGGCGGACCGGGACAAGGGATACACTTACTTTTGCCTGATGACCGAATATTTCAAGATCGGGAAGTTCGTATCCGTGTTCGGCCTTACCGGAGAATTGATCCTCAAGCACAGCCTGGGAAAAAAGACCTCGCTCAAGGGACTGACCACGATCTTCACAGAAGAAAGAAAAGGCAGTTTCCTGCCCTGGTTCATTGAATCCACCAGGATCAAGAACGAGGAAGAAATTTACATCAAGCTGGAAAATATCGATAGCCGGGAGAAGGCTGTGCAGCTGGCACAGAAACAGGCCTGGCTCCCCGAGGCGGATTTTAAAAAATACTCAGCACGCACTTCCCCCATCAGCTTCCTTGGTTTTGATATTTACGAGGAGGACAAGCTGCTGGGCAAGGTGCTGGAAGTGATAGAACAGCCTCACCAGATCTTATGTCGCATCGACCTCGATAATAAAGAAGCCTACATCCCCCTGCATGAGGAGACCATCAGGAAAATAGATCAGAAAAAAAGGCAGATCATTGTGGAGTTACCTCCAGGATTACTGGAAATTTATCGGTAGACTCCCCTGTAGCCTTGAGTGTATTGCGGGCCTGTATCATGTGCCGCTGCTCATGTGCAACCAGGAAACGGAACACATCGCCCAGCTTGAATTTTACCATTTTGGTGAGGCTGATAGGGATCCGGATGGCGTTCAGGTCGCGGTCACGGGCCATTTCCAGCAGTCCTGCCAGTTTTTGCTGCTGCTCCATGAATTCCTTCAGAACGGTATCTACGTTGAGGCTATTGGGGAAAGAATAATCTTTCATCGCCTTCATCTTGTTCTTCACTTCGAAGACATTCTTCGGCTTCATGGAGTTGACGAAATAGTTACCGAGGAAGCCCGAATTGAACCAGGTAGGCACCCCCTTACTCCTGAAAGCCATTTCCCTTTCGATCATTGGCAGATAATACCGCCCATAGGCGTTCAGGTGCTCGAGGATCTGCACTATGCTCCATGATTTCTTATCCACGCAATACACGAGCTTGGGCTTGTCGATGTTCCGGAAAAACTCTCCGGCTTCCGCTACTCTTTTTACATCCCTCTGCAGCTCACTGATCAGATCCTGGCTTTTGAACTTCGGCATCTTAAATTTTTTACAAAGCTATTAATCATTACTTTTCAAATAACAGACCAGCTTTAGAAAGTCAAAACTGGTCAAAATAGTCATATCATGTCAGGGGCCTACCATGTCAGCACAAGAAATGCATATGGCTCATTTGACTTCATTGGAACCATGGGGCCTTATTTATGAGCGCACCGTTAAGACATATCGCGCATTTTGACCTGGATGCATTCTTTGTTTCCGTGGAAGTTTTGAAAGATCCTGCGCTGAAAGGTAAGGCATTGATCGTAGGCGGAGACGGACAGAGAGGAATTGTTGCTGCCTGCAGCTACGAGGCCAGGAAGTTCGGCATCCAGAGCGCTATGCCCTCCGTGACCGCCAAAAGGCTATGTCCGCATGCAGTCTTCCTGAAGGGCAGCTATTCGGAATACAGCAGGTACTCGAGATGGGTAACGGAGATCATCGCCGATGCCGTTCCGGTGTATGAGAAGGCCTCCATTGATGAATTCTATTGCGACCTCACGGGCATGGACAAGTATTTTGGCGTAGACGAATTCACTAAGAACCTGAGGAAAACCGTCACAGCCGAAACCGGCTTACCGATCTCCTGCGGCCTGTCCGGGAGCAAACTGGTGAGCAAGATGGCCACCAACGAGGCCAAGCCAAACGGCTACCTGAAGATCCCGCACGGCAGCGAAACTGCCTTTCTCTGGCCCATGACGGTGGACAAGATACCCATGGTAGGCAAGCAAACCACCATTCAACTCAATCAACTGGGTATTCATACCATTGGCGAGCTGGCCGCACTGTCGCCAGGGCAACTGGAACATCATTTTGGAAAATGGGGCAAGAGATTATGGGAAAAAGCGCAGGGCATAGACGATCACGATGTAGAATCCTACAGTGAGCAAAAATCCGTTTCTCACGAAACCACTTTCCATGAAGATTCCAATGATCCGGCCTTCCTGCACGCACAGCTGGTGAAGCTTACAGAAGAAACTGCTTTCGACCTGCGGCAGGAGCAGAAGCTCACAGGCTGCGTCACGGTGAAACTGCGCTATTCAGATTTCACCACGGTATCGAAACAGGAAGTGATCCCCTACTCCGCGCTCGATGATGCCTTGCTGGAAAGGGCTGTGCAACTTTTTTCGAAACTATATAACGGGAAAGATAAGATCAGGCTGATGGGGGTGAGGTTCAGTCATCTGATCCCGATGACCTTCCAGATGAACCTGTTTGAAGACGAAGCGGAAAAACTGCAATTGTTCAGGGCTGTTGACAATATAAAGAACCAGTTTGGGGCTGGTTCTATTCAAAAAGGTACTAATATCAAGAAGGGGAGATAACGTTTACGGTTTACTGTTTACAGTTAATTCACTACTCACCACTCACTACTCACTACTCACTGACCCTTGTCATCCTGAGCTTGTCGAAGGAACTAATTGTATTTAAAGGGAGTGATCATTTCAAAAGCTGGGATCTTCACTTCGAAGATGTCGCGGTTGTGCAGGTTTTCCATCACGTAGCTGCCGTGCATCCTGCCCATTTCTGTATGCAGGTTGCATCCGCTCACGTATTGGTATTCTTCACCGGGCTGGATCACAGGCTGCATGCCTACCACACCTTCGCCCTCTACTTCCCTGTAGCTGCCATCGCTGTCGAAAATATACCAGTGCCTGCTATGCAACTTTACCGGGAAGCCATTGTGGTTCTCTATGGTGATCCTGTAAGCAAACATGAATTCTGACTGGATCGGATTAGAATAGTCCTGTTGATAGAAAGTCTCCACGCTGATGTTCACACCTTCCGATATTTTACTTATCATACCACAAGTTTAGACATATAGTAAAACAAACCTTGCACCATAATTAAATGTGGGGAATGTGGCAGAAAAGTTTCTACATACCTACCTTTGCGGCATCCCAAAATTTAATCATATGAAGATAGCAGTGGCTAAAGGAGATGGAATCGGACCGGAGATCATGGAAGCCGTAGTTAACATATTCAAAGCCAATAAAATAGACCTTGAATATGAATATGTGGACATGGGAAAATGGGTATTTGATAAGGGTTATTCCAACGGAATGACGCCTGAAGCACGGCAGACCATCGAAAAGCTGGGGATCTTATTCAAAGGTCCCATGGAAACCCCAAAAGGCAAAGGGGTAAAGAGTGTGAACGTAACGGCGAGAAAAACGTGGAATACTTACGCCAATAAAAGGGTCTTCCAGACGCTGCACGGCGTAGACACCGTTTTCTCCAAAGCAGGCATCCCTATCGACATTACCATCGTTCGCGAGAATATAGAAGATACTTATGGCGGAATTGAGCACATGCTCACCCACGATGTGGCGCTTAGCCGCCGCTTCATCACCCGCCCCGGCAGCCTGCAGGTGATCCGCTACGCCTTTGAGATGGCGAAAAAGAAGAATGCGACACGCATTACCTGCGGTCACAAGGCCAACATCATGAAGCTGACGGACGGCCTGTTCCTCGATTGCTTTTATGAAGTGGCAAAAGAATACCCTGAACTGAAGGCCGACGACAAGATCGTGGACGACCTGGCGATGCAGCTGGTAGTCAGGCCCGATCAGTACGATGTAGTGGTCATGACCAACCTGCAGGGCGACATCATCTCCGATCTTTGTGCCGGCCTGGTAGGCGGATTGGGCTTCGCACCTTCAGCCAACATCGGCGACCACATCGCCATTTTCGAGGCAGTACATGGCACGGCGCCGGACATCGCAGGAAAGAACATTGCGAATCCAACCGCATTATTGCTTAGCGGCCTTTCCATGCTTCGCCACCTGGGCTTCATGGAAAATGCAGCGGTGATAGAAAATGCACTACTCTACTCGCTTGAGCAGGGCCACCGCACCGGTGACTTCGGCGACCGCAACAAAAAAGCTTTGAACACCACGGAGTTCATTGAAGTGATCATTTCCAACTTCGGGAAAAAACCAGCGCAGGGAGCCAAGCCCATGCTGCCCAACCAACCTGTCACGCCCACCATGTTCAAACTGGAGCAAAATGCCATGATGATCTCCAAAGAAAGAGACAACGAGAAGATCGTTGGCGTGGATATGTTCATTGAAAGCAGCGAACAACCGGAGATCATTGCTCAAAAAGGAATGCTGCATGGCGGCACTAAGTTCAAGCTGCTTAGCATCAGCAACCGCGGTACGCAGGTATGGCCCACAGGCTCCAAATACACCAACCTGGTGAATCAATACAACGTAAGGTTCGAAGCCATTAACGAGCAACCCCTGACACAGCAAGATATCATTGGATTGTATGTCACGCTCAGCGCAGACTTTAAGATCTGTTCACTGGAACTGCTGAATATGTGGGGAAATACGAGAGCTTATAGTTTAGCGCAAGGACAGTAACTGTTTACAGTTTCCTGTTTACAGTTTCCTGTTCTTATGTGGTGAGATTCCTGCATGTAGTAAGATGTTCGCCAGTGCAGTCAATTTCTCCTAAACAGCCCGCAGTTCCGCAGATCTCTTCGTGCACCTTTGTGTCTTTTGTGTCTTAGTGGTTCAACTTCCCAACACGAAAATATGAACGCTACAGGAGGAACTTTTACTCCCAAAGGAGTTAACAGGAAACTGGAAACTGTAAACTGGAAACTGTAAACTGGAAACTATAAAAGTCTCATGTGCTCTTCATCCGTTAATCCTTCCTGTGCTTCGTTAAACTCCACGATCAGGTTATTGCGGCCTTCCCCTGTGATCAGCTTCAGGAATTTTTGTTGCACCAGCTCCAGCATAGAGAGGAATAAGAAGATGGCATGCACCCTGTTCTCTGCTTTTTCGAAAAGCATTTCGAAAGAAAGCGTGCGCTGGCTCTGCGCCAGGGAAATGATATCGGTCTTCGTTTGCTCGATAGTATAGTTATAGGGCACTACGGTGTGAACCGGTTTATTCACCTTGTCGCTGTAGCGCAGCATCACCCGCTCAAAGGCCTTCATCAGCTTGAACAGTGTGATCGCCTGCACCTCGGTGCCTTCTGAAGCTTCCTCGCCAATAGCAGAAAGTTCTTTTTGGATGTTGCCACGGCGGATCATCAGCATCCTCTCCGCTTCCATTTCCGCCATCTTGGCCGCTGCCTCCTTGTACTTCTTGTACTCCAGGATCTTGTCAACCAGCTCCTGGCGGGGATCGATCTCATTACCCGACTCATCTACCTCTTTGCGGGGCAACAGCATTTTGGCCTTGATGCGCATGAGGGTAGAAACAAACAGGATGAATTCGCTGGACAACTCGATGTTCAGTGATTCTTCACCGTGGATAAAGGCCAGGAAGTCGTTGATAATGCGGGTAATGGGAATATTGTAAATATCCAGCTCGTCTCTTTCAATAAAGAAAAGCAGCAGGTCGAAAGGACCTTCGAACTGGGGGAGATTGATCTGGTAGGTTGGCTGATTCACAGTGTTGATTTATAACGGGTACGTATAATAGTTTTTTAAAACGAAGCGGAAAGGCCTACGCCGAGCAGCGAGCGCATCTGCGTGGCCGGGCGGTTCTGCCTGCTGCCAAATATCTTCACGTCGTCGTCGTATACCAGGTCATAAGAATAGTTCACCCTCAGCCATTTGTTCACATGCAGCACAAAGGTGTTGGTCCAGTATACGTCTACGTTGCCGGGTTCACGCACTGCGAGCACCTGTCCGCCCAGGCTGGTCACATCCTTAGCCAGCAGGTCGGCCATCGCTTCCATGCGCATGCGGTAGTCCACGTTCTTGAATACCTGCTTACGCTGGTAGGCGGCTGTGAGCAACACTCCGGCTTCCATGCGGCTTTCCCTTTCGGGATGTACGCCATAGATCTCGGCAATGCTTTTTTCGCGGCCGCCATCGGGCTTAACCCCACCCTGGTAATTATAACTGTAAGGGGCATTGGAAACAAAGATCCAACGGGCAGCGGGCCCTGCTGTCAGTGTTAATGCTGAAGATGGCCTGAAATGGACGCCCGGGCTCAGAAGCACGTAAGCCGGCGCGAAAAATCCGGATATCCTTTTCTTCGGCTCGCTGAAATAATCGAAGCCATTGCTGAACTGGGTTCTTAAGCCGGCAGTAAGACCCAGGCCGGTCTTAGTTTTGAAATAATAGCTATAGCGTGAAAACAGGTCGAGCTTGTCCTCTACTTTTTTAGGTCCGCCCGACTCGGTATTGGCCACACCATAATTCAGGTCGGCCATGTTCTCCCAAAGCCTTTTACCCTTGGTCCTGTTAGCCCAAAGGTGAAGGAAGGAAACCCCGGTGATGGAGAATTTCTCGTTGGCGGGCGTCCAGTTGCGGCTGCCGGTTTGTCCGCCCATGAGGCTGAAAGAGCCGCCCTTTGTCCACAGCTTAGGCTTGGCCGGCTTCTGCCCGATGGCGGAACCCAGGACAAAGGCGGCGGATATGAACAAGATCAGCTTTTTCATACAAACAAATTGGTAGCCTGGCTATCCGACCAAAAATAATCGTTTTATCCGTTCTCAGCGGCGCAAGTTATCCCTAATCTCTGTGAGTAATTTCTCTGTAACGCTTAGCTCCGGCGCCTTAGGCACTTCGGCTTCCGCTTCTTTTTTCCGCTGCAGGTGATTGAGGCCTTTTACGATGAGAAAGAGCACAAAAGCGATGATCACGAAGTTGATCAGGGCCTGCAGGAATACACCATAAGGAAACTCCGTTCCATTGGCAGTAAAACTAAGGTCCTTCACCCCTTCTTTTCCAATGACCATGCTGATCAGCGGCATGATGAAGCTTTGGGTGAGGGCAGTTACAATGGCCCCAAAGGCTGCGCCCAGCACGACGGCTACGGCCAGGTCTATCACATTGCCTTTGACGGCAAAATCCCTGAATTCTTTAAGCATTCCCATATCTGTTGGTTTATTTGGTTTGTTCTAATGTGGGATATTTCAATCCCAGGTCCCGGAGGGTTTCCGTGATCTTTTTGGCTACAAGGTATTCCTTGTACCAGTTCTGGTCGGATGGCACAATGGTCCAGGGCACCTCATTGCAGTTTTCAAACACGTCCTCGTACATTTCCCGGTATTTCTCCCAGTAAGTGGCTTCCTTATGGTCGCGGTGGCTGTATTTCCACTGCTTTTGCCGGTCGGTGAGCCTTTCTTTCAGCCTTTCCTCCTGTTCCTCCGGTGAAATATGCAGGTAAAACTTAAAAATAATGGTGTTGTTGTGCATTAGCAGCAGGCGCTCAAAATGGTTGATGGCCTCAAAGCGCAGCCGGGCTGTTTTATCATCACACCATCCATGTACCCTGGTCACCAGCACGTCTTCATAATGGCTGCGGTTGAACACCTGGATCATTCTTTTCTCGGGGGCGAATTTGTGAACGCGCCAGAGAAAGTCGTGGGCTTTTTCTTCTTCGGTGGGCACTTTGAAAGAGCGGACCTGCACGCCCTGGGGATTCAGCTGCCCCAGCACATTCCTGATCACACCATCCTTTCCGCTGGCGTCCATGCCCTGCAGGATCACCAGTACAGCCGTATCGGCCGAAGCATAGAGCACGTTCTGCAACTCATTCAGCTCCACCAGCAATTCCGCTGTCTTTTCCTTGGTCTTTTTTTTATCGAGGTCCTCAGGGGCTCTTGTGGAAATATCTTTCAGGCGAAGCATGTGTTTAAAGGTATTCATAAAGCGGAGAATATTGGAAAGAGTTCAATAGGAAAACTTCACCTTTGCTGCCTCCATGAAAAATAAGAAACTGGTCAACTGGATCATCTTCATCATCCTTTCGCTGATCTGGGGAAGCGCCTTCCTGGTGATGAAGGAAAGCACAAGGGAGCTTACGGGCTGGCAGGTGGCGGCGGTCCGCATTTTCTTCGCAGGACTTGTCTTTCTTCCCTTCGCCGTTTTTCACCTGAAGTCGGTACCCCGTGAAAAGATCCCTTTTGTGATCCTGACAGGCATCCTGGGCAACCTCCTGCCTGCTTTTCTTTTCGCGATCGCCATCCAAAAACAGGTGAGCAGCTCGATGGCAGGCATACTCAATTCGCTCACGCCGCTGTTTGTGATCCTGATCGCCATTCTCGTTTTCAGGCAGAAAGTGCAGGCCAAAAAGATCGCCGGTGTACTAGTGGGTTTTATTGGCCTGCTGGTACTCAACATGGCAAAGGGCGGCATGACCACCGATAATTTCGGTTATATATTACTGATCCTGCTGGCCACGGTGCTCTATGGATTGAACGTCAATATCGTTACGCAATACCTCAAGGGGGTTGACCCGATCAGGATGGCTACCATCTCCCTGGCCTTCATGATGATACCGACGGCAGTGATCATGTGGGAGCAGAGTATGCTGCAAAAGTTCACTGAAGAGCCGGAAGCGAGAAGAGCCATCATATATGCGGCGGCGCTCGGAGTAGTGGGCAGCGCCATGGCCACGGCCATGTTCTATGTGCTCATTAAAAGGGCCGGCGGCTTATTTGCCTCGCTGGTAACCTATGGCATACCGGTAGTGGCCATCTTCTGGGGGATCATGGCGGGAGAAGACGTGACCTTTTTACAGGTCGGTTGCCTGGGCCTCATCCTGGCCGGCGTTTACCTGGCGAACAGGTAGTTGATCCCTATATCGCCATGATCTCCTTCTCCTTGGCCTCTAGGTGCTTTTCCACCTTGGCTATGTACCTGTTGGTGAGCGCCTGTATATCGGCTTCCGCGTCTTTGGCGGCATCTTCGCTTAGTCCGTTCTTCTGCGCTTTCTTGATGTGTTCAATCGCATCTCTCCTGATATTGCGCACAGCAATGCGGCAATGCTCGCCCTCGCCCTGGCATTTTTTCACCAGGTCTTTTCTTCTTTCTTCGGTGAGCGGCGGCAGGTAGAGGCGGATGATCACGCCATCGTTCTGGGGGTTCACGCCGATATTGGCCGCAATGATCGCCCGTTCGATGGGCTGCAGCATATTCTTTTCCCAGGGTTGTATAGTGAGTGTGCGGGCGTCTACCACGCTTACGTTTCCTACCTGGTTCAACGGTGTCATAGAACCGTAGTAGTCTACCATGATCCCTTCCAGCATCTGCGGGTTGGCCTTGCCGGCCCTGATCTTTGTCAGTTCCGCTTCCAGGTGATCGATCGCCTTCGTCATTGATTCCTCTGCCATCTCCAATGTAAGGGATACCTCTTCCGACATATCAAAAAAGATTTAGTTAGCGCAAAACTAAGAAACCACTTACAATGATAGAAAGGTTTAATTCTCAGCTACTGCTGCTTCCGTATTGATAGACACCACTTTGGTAAGCGGAGTGACGGAAGGCTCCAGTGTGGCCTGGTGAGGAACAGGCACCTGGCGGCTGAGTGGTTTCTTCAGCATCACCAGCCCGAACAACAAGATAGCTGCGATAGAAATAATGGTCATAAGAGAATAGGTAGGTCCCATTCCTCTTGTAGTATAAGCAATGGCTATCAGTGCGATGTTCAAAAGCAGGCAGCAAAGTGGAACGTATTTATCCCTCAGCCCCCTGTCCATCAGCAAGTGATGAATGTGGTTACGGTCTGGCGAAAAAGGCGACCTGCCATGGAAGATGCGGATCGTGAACACACGGAGTGTATCGGCCAGCGGCACCATCAGGATGGAAAAGCAAACGGCTACAGCGGATTCCACAGGGAAGCCCACGGGTGAGTCAGCCACGCTCAGGAATTTGATCGCCAGTACGGCGTTGATCAGGCCGAGGAGCAAAGAGCCCGTATCGCCCATGAATATTTTTGCAGGATTGAAATTGAAGATCAGGAAGGCCAGCAGGCTGCCGCCGAGGGCAAAGGCCAGCATGGTGTATGCCGGCATACCGGCAAAAAGGAAATAAGTTCCAAAGACCGTAGTGGTCAGAAGTCCCAGCGTTCCTGCCAGTCCGTCTACGCCGTCGATCAGGTTGTAGGCGTTGGTCACCACGATGATGGTGATGTAAGACAGAGCCAGTCCAAAGGCTGGGGGCAGGTCGGTAATGCCAAACAGGCCGTGCATGCTGGTGATGCGGATACCTGCCAGGTGAATGATGATAGCAGCCGCTGCTACCTGGCCAATGAATTTCTTCGTAGCGCTCAGCACCACGATATCATCCTTGAGTCCCAGGAAAAAAACCACGGTGGCTGCGGCAAACAGGTACTGGATCTCGGGAGCCAGCTGCAATGAAATGCCCAATAAAGAAGCAAGGAAAAAGCCGCCAAAGATACCTACGCCGCCCAGAGAAGAGATCGGACGGGTATGGAGCTTCCTTGCGTCAGGAAGATCATATAATTTTTTTTGTATAGATATTCCGATGATAACAGGAATTGCAAGGAAGGTTATAACGAAGGCGATAGAGGCAGTCAAGAGCACATCGAACATACAGATGGTTTTCGGGACAAAAATAAGGTTAAACACTTAGCTTCTTCACGTATCCCACCAAAAATGGCTGGATCCTTTTCACTATTTATTCTTCCCCTGAACTGCACAAGATACGATTTTTATCAAAAAGAACGCACATTTGCAGCCAGGGAGAATTGGATTTAACCTGAAGAAATAAGTTTAAAACAGCACTAAAATTTTATGCCAGCCAACCTCAAAGACATTGCAACTCAATTAAGAAGAGACATTTTAAAAATGGTTCATGGCTGCAACAGCGGTCATCCGGGCGGCTCCATGGGATGCGCCGAGTACTTCACCGCCCTTTATTTTGAGGTGATGAAGCACAGTCCTCAGCCGTTCGACATGGATGCGGTTGAGCAGGACGTGTTCATCCTGTCTAACGGGCATATATCCCCTGTTTTCTACTCAACACTGGCCCGTTCAGGTTATTTTGACGTAAAGGAACTGGCCACCTTCAGGCAGATCAATTCCCGTTTACAGGGTCACCCTACCACCCATGAAGGATTGCCGGGCGTACGCATTGCTTCAGGCTCGCTGGGCCAGGGCATGAGCGTGGCTATTGGCGCCGCCCTCGCTAAGAAATTAAACAACGACAATAATGTTGTTTATTCTCTACATGGGGATGGGGAATTGCAGGAAGGACAGAACTGGGAGGCCATCATGTTCGCCCCGCACCATAATGTGGATAACCTGATCGTGACCATCGACTGGAACGGCCAGCAGATCGACGGACCTACTTATAAGGTCATTAACCTAGGAGATATTAAAGAGAAGTTTAATGCATTCGGCTGGCATACCCTCGAAATGGATGGAAACGACATGGATGCCGTGGTGCATACTTTAAAAGAGGCCCGTTCGCTTACTGGTAAGGGTAAGCCTATCGCCATCGTGATGCGCACGGTGATGGGTAAAGGCGTTGACTTCATGGAGAATGACCATAACTGGCATGGTGTGGCACCGAACAACGAGCAACTGGAAAAAGCGCTGGCACAGCTGCCGGAGACCCTGGGTGATTTCTGATTTTTTGATTGATAGATTTCGAGATTGTAATAAATCTCAATCTAAAAATCCCGAAATACAGAAATCAGCAATCTTTAATCATTCCTCCCTGATCAGGAACTGCTGGTTGGCTGCTTTGTTGGCTGGAATGAAAGAAGCAATGGCCGCAATCACGACCACCGTGGCCGTTACCAGCACAAAATCCATCAGCTTCAGCTTCACGGGAAAATAGTCTATGACAAAAGACCCGCCTTCCAGCGGCACCAGCTTGAAAGTGACCTGCAGCCAGGTGAGCAGCAGCGCCAGCAGCATGCCTACCACCCCACCCATGCCGGCAAGCAACAAACCTTCGCTTAAAAATATTTTCCGGATGATGGACTTGTTGGCGCCCAGCGCATGCAATACCGTGATATCCTTTTTCTTTTCCAGCACCAGCATGGTGAGCGCGCCGATCATATTGAATGCCGCCACCACCAGGATCAGGGAAAGAATGGCGTAGATCACCCATTTCTCCGCCTGCATCACATTGTACAGACTTTTATTTTGCTCATAGCGGGTTTCCACTGTATAGTCCTTTCCCAGCATGCCTGAGATCTGCTCCCTCATCTCGTCCGGATCCGCATCTTCGCCGATCCTGATCTCTGCCGCCGTATAATGATCAGCCTCCATCTCCAGCATCGAACGCACAAAATCAACATGGGTGATGGCATACTTATCATCGAACTCCTGCTGGATCACAAAAGTGCCTGAAGTGTTGATGGTATCGGCATTGATCGACCGCAAAGGATCGGAAAGCGACACTTCGGTTTTCCGGGGCATGTAGATCGTGAGGGGGAAAATATTCCGGTCGCTCTGCACGCTCACTGCGTTCTCAATGCCTGCACCCAATACCAGCAAAGGCCTTTCGGCAGTGCCCGTATTGAAACTGCCGCGGATCACATTAGCCGGCAGTCCTGTCACCGATGCATAGTTGCTGTCGACTCCCTTAAGGTAAATAAGCGACTGGTTCTCTCCATTTTGGAGCAGGGCCTTTTCTTCAGCGATCAGCGACATGGCAAGCACTCCTTTCACACTCCTCAGCTGGTCCAGCTGCTCCTGCGTGAGCACGATCTGCTTGCCCTGGCTGGCCGTGACGCGTATATCGGGATAGAAAGATGAATACAATGACTTCACGATGCCCTCAAAGCCATTGAACACACTGAGCACCATAATCAGTGCCGTGGTACCTACTACAATAGCAAGTATACTGATCCACGCAATGATATTGATGGCATTGGTGGATTTCTTTGCACGGAAGTAGCGCCAGGCAAAAAGGAAGTTCACTGTTCTTTGGTTTCGTCCTCGTCTTTCTTGATCTGCTTCAGCAATTCCTCCATCCGGAAAGCATGATCAAGTGTCTCATCGTGGTAGAACCGCAGCTCGGGAATGCGCCTCAGCTGGTGCTTTACCTGCGCTGCGAGCTCTTTTTTCACTTCCCAGGCCCGGTCTTCGATCTTCTTCATCACCGCTTTTTTGTCTTTCACCTGGAAGAGGCTCACATAGATCCTCGCCTCCAGCAGGTCGGGCGTGATCTTCACCGAAGACACGGATACCATTCCTCCATCCATCATGCTGATGCCAAGGCGCTGAAAGATGCGCGTGATC
Source organism: Chitinophagaceae bacterium (assembly GCA_036676905.1). Taxonomy (GTDB): domain Bacteria; phylum Bacteroidota; class Bacteroidia; order Chitinophagales; family Chitinophagaceae; genus Flavisolibacter. Next base: position 49,468 of record JAKFCE010000007.1, on the reverse strand, counting down.
TCTTCCTGTATCAGTCCCGCTACCTGCTTTTGCCTTTTCCCTTCCTGCATATCATCGGTTTAATGAGTGTAAATTTAGTTACTTTGCCCCTTTCATCGGGTCACCACTACATGAAGCGATATTCACGCATTTTTTATTACCTGGGGCAATACAAAGGGAAGATCTTTCTTTATTTCTTATTTATTGTCCTTTCCATCATTTTCTCCATTGTTTCCATAGGCATGCTCATGCCCTTCCTGGAACTGATCTTCAACGGGGATTCCAGCGCCATGGCCAACCTGTCGAAGGACAGCAGCAACCCCTTCATCAAAGCGGTTCGCGATTTCCTCATGAGCAACATCGAGCGCTCCGGCGACTCCACGCAGGGCAAGCTCACCGTACTGGGCTGGATCTGCCTGCTGATCATCCTCTCCATCCTGCTGAAGAATACTTTCCTGGTGCTCTCCTACTATGTGCTGAACCCCTTGAAGAACAAGGTAGTGAACCGGCTGCGCACCGACCTCTTCGACAAGATCCTGCACCTGCCCATAGGCTTCTTTACCGAAAAAAGAAAAGGCGACCTCATCAGCCGCATCACCAACGACATCGGTGAGGTGGAAAGCTCCGTCGTGGGCGCACTGGAAGGATGGATCCGCGATCCGCTCACCATCGCACTTAATTTTGCATTTTTATTCTACCTGAGCCCCCAACTCACCATCTTTCTTTTACTCTTCATACCCGTGGTCGGTCTCATCATCGGCCGCATCACGCGGTCACTGAAAAAACAGTCTACGGAAGTGGCCAATAAAAGCGCTGATTCCGTGTCCATACTGGATGAAACGCTGACTGGCCTCCGCGTGATCAAGGCCTTTAACGTGGAAGGACTGATCCGCCAACGCTTTCACAGTACCAATGCCGCCCTGGTGCTGGCCAAGAACCGTATCGGCTACAAGCGCGACCTGGCCTCACCGGCTTCAGAGTTCATGGGCGTGATGGTGTTTTGCTGCATCCTTTTCTTCGGCGGACAAATGATCCTTACCGGCGACCTCAACCTGGAAGCTTCTTCCTTCATTGGCTACCTGGCACTTTTTTACAACATCATCAATCCCGCCAAAGCGCTGTCCACTTCTTTCAGCAATATGCAAAAAGGAAGCGCTGCCATTGGCCGCATCGAAGAAGTGCTGCGAACCGAAAGCACAGTCGATGACAATGTGAACGGCAAAAAACTCGAGACCTTCTCACAGGGCATTGAACTTAGGAACGTGGGCTTCGAATACGAAGGCGTTCCCGTGCTGAAGAACATCAACGTGGTGATCGAAAAAGGAAAAACAGTAGCCCTGGTAGGTTCTTCAGGCGCAGGTAAGTCTACCCTGGCCGACCTGATCCCCCGCTTCCATGACGTGAGCAGCGGAGAGTTGCTGGTGGACGGCATCAACATCAAGGATTATTCACTTCATTCCATAAGAGAACAGGTGAGCATCGTTACTCAGGAGCCCATCCTCTTCAACGATACCATCGCCAACAACATCCGCATTGGCAAGCAAAACGCCTCCGATGAGGAGATCGAATCCGCTGCCCGTGTGGCCAATGCCTATCATTTCATTACCAAAAAAGAAGAAGGGTTCAACACCAACATTGGCGACCGTGGCACCAAACTCAGTGGCGGTGAAAGGCAGCGCCTCACCATAGCCCGCGCCATTGTCAAAAATCCTCCTATCCTCATCCTCGACGAGGCCACCTCCTCCCTTGACACCGAAAGCGAAAGGCTGGTGCAGGACGCCATCAACAACATGATGCAGAACCGCACCTCGATCGTGATCGCGCACAGGCTGTCGACCATCCGTCATGCAGACGAGATCCTTGTATTACAAAAAGGAGAGATCGTGGAAAGAGGCACGCACGATACGTTGATGGGCAAGATGGGATACTACTATAAGCTGGTGCAGATGCAGGAAGTAAGATGAGTTTCCTGTTTCCTGTTAAAAAATCTGCGAGATCTGCGGCGGCTGTTAATTCTGCGTCATCTGCCTGCGCGGAGCTATGGCAAAGGCAGGCTGGAAAGGCTGTTCGAGTGGTTGCGTCATCGGAGCGGCGCAGCGACTCATTCACCATTCACCATTCACCATTCACTATTCACTATTTCAGGACCTCTCTTGAGATCACCAGCTTTTGAATTTCGGAAGTTCCTTCACCAATGGTACAAAGCTTGGAGTCGCGGTAGAATTTCTCCACCGGGAAATCTTTGGTATAACCATAGCCGCCAAAGATCTGTACGGCATCGTTCGACACCTTCACTGAAACTTCACTCGCATAGTATTTGGCCATGGCGGCTTCCTTGGTCATGGGAAGCTTTCTTTCTTTCAGGTCGCAGGCCTGCAGGGTAAGCAGGTCGGCTGCCATGATCTCTGTATACATATCGGCCAGCTTGAATGCTATGCCCTGGAAGGAAGCAATGGGCTGGTCGAACTGGTGTCTTTCCTGCGCATATTTTTTAGCGGCTTCGTAAGCGCCTTTGGCAATGCCCAAAGCGAGTGAAGCGATAGAGATGCGTCCACCGTCGAGTATTTTCATCGCCTGCTTGAAACCACTGCCTACCTCACCCAGCCTGTTGGCATCGGGGATCACACAATGGTCAAAAATCATTTCTGCTGTTTCTGAAGCACGCATGCCGAGCTTGTTCTCTTTCTTACCGCCGGTGAATCCTTTGGTGCCCCTTTCCACGATAAATGCAGTGGCATTGTCCTTTGTGCGGGGTTCACCCGTACGGCACATCACCACGGCCACGTCGCCGGAGATGCCGTGCGTGATCCAGTTCTTGGTGCCATTGATGATCCAGTTGTCGCCGTCCCTGGTGGCGGTGCACTTCATATTGCCGGCATCGCTGCCTGTATTGGGCTCTGTGAGGCCCCAGGCGCCAATGAATTCAGCCGTTGCCAGCTTAGGCAGGTATTTCTTTTTTTGTTCTTCGTTACCAAATTGCAGGATATGCCCCGTGCAAAGTGAATTGTGCGCAGCTACACTCAGTCCAATGGAACCACAAACCTTGGAGATCTCTTCGATCACCGCCTTGTATTCGAAATAGGAGAGTCCAGCGCCACCGTATTCCTCGGGCACCAGCACACCCATCATCCCCAGCTTTCCCAGCTCTTTGAAAATATGCACAGGGAATTCCTGGGATTCATCCCATTCCATCACATGTGGTTTGATATGCTGTTGGGCGAAATCACGCGCTGTATGCGCCACCTGGGTGGTTATTTCTGCTGTATCTAGATGCATAAGTTTTTTTTGAACGCGGCGAAGATAGCGGACGATGGCGAAGGTAAGAAAACAGTTTAGATGCTGATCTGCAGCCCGTCATAGGCAAGGTGGATGCCTTTGGGAAGACTGGCCTCTATCTCTGCGTGCAGGCCCAGCTGGTGGGATATATGCGTAAAGTAGGCCTCTCCTACTTCCAGTTCCTGGGCCAGGGCCACCGCTTCGGCGAGGGTATAGTGAGAGATATGCTTTTCTTTTCTCAGGGCGTTCACTACCAGCACCTTGCTGCCCCGGATCTTATCTTTTTCTTCCTCGTCGATCTTGTTGGCATCCGTGATGTAGCAGAAATCGCCGAAACGAAAACCAAAGACGGGCATTTTCAGGTGCCAGACCTGGATGGGGATGATCCGAAGGTCGCCGATACTAAAAGGTTCCAGGTCAATGGAATTCATTTCCAGGTTAGGGACACCCGGGTATTTTTTATCGGCAAAAGCATAAGCGAATTCGCGGGTCAAGGCTTCAATTGTAAGCTGGTTAGCATAGATCTGCATGGGCTTGTCCATGAAAAAATTAAAGGCACGCACATCATCCAGCCCCGCTGTGTGATCCTTATGGGGATGGGTAAAAAGCACAGCGTCCAGTTTTTTGGCCCCATGCCTTAGCATCTGGTAGCGAAAATCAGGTGTGGTGTCAACAACAATAGAAGTGCTTGCTGTCTCCACAAAAATGCTGGTCCGCAGCCGCTTGTCGCGACTGTCTGCAGAAGTACAGACTTCACAGGAGCAGGCGATCATGGGAACGCCGCTGCTGGTGCCGGTGCCAAGGAAGGTTATTTTGGTTGATGGAGTTGACAAAGTTGACACGTTGACAGGGAAAGTACACAAATCTCCGCAGGTGACCGTAACTGGAACAGGAAACTGGAAACAGGAAACTGGAAACTGTCTTATGCCGGTTCGTCGGGTGCTTCGTTTTTCGCGTGATACTTTCCCATGATATCATCGAAAACCTTCCTGCTTTCGGGAGAGAGCGCTTCGGCATCTATCTTCAGCGAGGGAATGATCTCGATAAGCGTATTGATCCTGCCTTCGAGTTGCAGGAATTTATTCAGCACCACCACTTTTTTCTCTTCCAGGATGCAGAAGCCGCTTTGAAAGGTGCCGCGCTCAAACCGGATAATATAGCCGCTTTCCTCGATCAGCTTTTCAATTTTGTTCTGCGTGGCCTGTGTATACTTCATTACCGGGGTTTAAAGAAAGCAAATGTAATGGGGCCATATGAATTTAGAACTACTGGTGCGCTTGAGTTTTTCAACAAGTTCTCAATTAATTTTACCCCTAATTCCAAAACATGAGCATTCGCATCTTCGTTACCGGCGGCACCTTTGATAAAGAATACAATGAACTCACGGGACAGTTGTTCTTCCAGGACACCCACCTGCCGGAGATGGTGAAGCTGGGAAGGTGCAGGCTGGCTGTGGATGTGCGCACGCTGATGATGATCGACAGCCTGGAGATGACAGAGATGGACCGGGAGCTGATCGCCCGCCACTGCCAGGAGGCCGACGAGCACATGATCATTATTACGCATGGTACCGACACCATGGCCGATACAGCTGAAGTGCTGGCCCGCACAGTGAAGGATAAAACGGTGGTGATCACCGGGGCCATGATCCCTTATAAATTCGGTTCTTCCGACGGATTGTTCAACCTGGGCAGCGCCCTGGCTTTTGTACAAACCCTTCCCCCGGGGGTATATGTGGCCATGAATGGAAAGTATTTTCATGCAGGTAATGTGAAGAAGAACAAGCTCACAGGAGAGTTTGAAGAACTCTAACCCTCCTCGAAGAGTGCTGGAAAATTCTTCGCGCAACATTGCGCCCTTCCGTCCGAAGCTTCGGACCTTGCGTCCAAGCCCACCCAGTTAACAAGTCAACTTGTCAACCAGTCAACCCAGTTGCATTTCACCCAATAAATGAGTTACTTTATGCAACTAAACCACCAACTATGCGACTATTTTATTTACTCGCCTTAGGATTGATGTTTACCGCCTGTAACGATATGGATGACGACAATGGCGAAACCACCACAACGAATCCCAACCGCGGCGGCGATTCCACCTCTCTGGTGGCCGTGATCGATAGCCTGCACGCCGCTTTCAAAGCCAAGAGTTTGGAACAGATGAATGCTCATTTTGCAGAGCATGGCACTTTCGTGGGTACCGATCCCAATGAATTCTGGACGAGGCAGCAATTGAACGACTACCTGGCTGTAGCTTTCAAGAGCACTACGGATTCCTACAATTACACTGTTAGTAAAAGAGTCACCAGGTTAAGCGACAATGGAAAGTCGGGCATCGTCATCGACCAGTTTACCTTACCTTTCAGTCCAAACCTGCCTATCCGTTCCATTGCTTATGCCGAGCACAAGAACGGAAAATGGTCGATCAGGATGTTTAGCTGGAACTTTATCGCCAATAACAGCGATGTAGACAAGCTGAATGCCGCGATCAAGCCCACTGCGCAGGCAGAGAAACCAAAGGATACCACAAAGGTTCCAGACGCTTACACAGAAATGATCAGATAATATGCCGGAAAGTAGAAAAAGACCAGGACATCCTTACAGAAAACCAGCAGACATCCCCGCCAGCCAGCGCGCACAGGGAAGGGTCGTATGGGCCGTGCTGCTCGCCGTGTTTGTGACCCTCATTGCCTTTCTTGGCGTGGGCACCAACTGGATGGTATTGATAGCTGCGGCTGTCATTGGGGCGATGGCCGGTTATTTTATAGGGAAGGCCATGGAGAAGGAAGCTTCCCATAAATGATGATACTCAGGAAAAATGATCAGCGCTTGCTGATCATTTTTCTTTTTCCTCTTCACCCCGCTCTCTTTTTTCATCGCCGAGTAGTTGCTTTTCCCTGGCGATCCGCTGTTCCTCGCTCTCCTGTTTCATATGGCTCATCGGTTGTCCCTGGTTGTCGCTAAGACGCTGATCATCGGCATGCCTGTTTCCCTGCTGACCTTCCTGTCGAGGATGGCCCTGCTGGCTCACCGGTGCGCTCTTGTTATCGATTCTTTTTTCCATAGTATTTGATTTACCGGAAGCGGTACAAATAATGAACCATCATGACAGTTGAAATTAAATGTTTTCATCATTTATCAGGGGCGTTTTGTCGTGGAAGAGTTTTTGCATAAACTGTTAGCTGAGCAGCCGTATTGCTCAAATGCTTTAATTTTAGAAACAAAAACCATCATATGGAAGGAAAGAAAGCGAAAGTCCTGTTATGCGAGGATGACCCCAACCTAGGAAGTGTTCTGAAGAATTACCTGGAACTGAATGACTATGATGTGACGCTCGAACGCGATGGTCGCCTGGGCCTTGCAGCTTTTCAAAGAGAAAAATTCGACCTCTGCCTGCTGGATGTGATGATGCCCAATATGGACGGATTCACCCTGGCAGAAGAGATCCGCGATATTGACCCCGATGTTCCCCTGTTCTTTCTCAGTGCTAAAACCATGAAGGAAGATATCATCCAGGGCTACAAGCTCGGCGCCGATGATTATATCACCAAGCCCTTCGACAGTGAAGTGCTGCTGCACAAGATCAAAGCCATCCTGAAAAGGAACGAGGAGCTGAACCGCGAGTCGGAGAATAAGGAATACGATCTTTCCGGCTATCACTTCAATCCCAAGCTTCGTGAGCTCTCCACCACAGGCAAAACGCAAACCCTTTCTCCTAAGGAGAACGAGCTGCTGAAAATGCTATGCGAGCACATGAACGACCTTCTCCCCCGTGAGCAGGCGCTGAAAAGGATCTGGGGCAGCGATACCTATTTCAACGGCCGCAGCATGGACGTGTACATTGCCAAGCTGAGAAAATATTTAAAGGACGACCCCAACATCGAGATCGTGAACATTCACGGTAACGGGTTCCGTTTGGTGGTTCAGGAAAAGCCGGAAGCTTAACAGCCGTTTCCGGTTTACAGTTTCCTGTTTCCAGTTGGAGACAAGAAAAGAATTAAAAAGCATGTTTTAAGAACATGCTTTTTTTATTTATAACCGGCTTTACGCAAAGTCCGAAGCTTCGGACGGGAGGACGCAAGGTTACGCGAAGAAATCTGCATTCCTTCGGCAAGCTCAGAATGACAATCTCGTTGTCATAGCGAGCCTGTGGAACTTTGCGGAAAAGGCTGTTCCGGGTATCGCACCTAAGATCTGATTGCAAGTAGAAAGAACAATTACCATTCTTGAACCGGAAACCGGAAACTGGAAACTGGAAACCTAAAACAGACCTCCGGTAGTGCCGTATTGGGGCGGGATCTTTCCCAAGTGCTTATAAGCTTTGTGCGTCACTTCCCTCCCACGCGGGGTGCGCACGAGAAATCCTTCCTGGATCAAAAAAGGTTCGTAGACCTCTTCCAAGGTCCCTGATTCTTCGCCCACAGCGGTGGCGATGGTGGTGATGCCTACCGGTCCGCCCTTGAATTTTTCTATGATGGTGGAAAGAATGCGGTTATCCATTTCATCGAGGCCGTGCTCATCCACGTTCAGCGCTTTCAGTGCATGCTGGGTGATGCCCAGGTCTACCTTGCCATCGTTGAGCACCTGCGCGAAATCGCGTACCCTCCGTAGCAATCCGTTGGCTATCCTGGGCGTGCCACGACTTCTTCTGGATATCTCGGCGGCAGCATCTTCCGTCACCGGCGTTTGCAGGATGCTGGCCGAACGCAGCACTATGCCTTTGAGCGTTTCCGCGTCATAATATTCCAGTCTTGATTTGATCGCGAAACGGGAAAGCAAGGGCGCGGTGAGCAAGCCGCTTCTTGTGGTAGCGCCTATAAGTGTAAATGGATTCAGGTTGATCTGGATGGTACGCGCGTTGGGACCGGTATCGATCATGATATCGATACGGTAATCTTCCATCGCGGAGTAGAGATATTCTTCCACTACGGTGCTCAGTCTATGGATCTCGTCGATAAAAAGGACGTCGTTGGGTTGCAGGTTGGTGAGCAGTCCAGCCAGGTCACCTGCTTTTTCGATCACCGGCCCCGAACTTTCCCGGATGTTCACGCCCAACTCATTCGCCACGATGCGGGAAAGCGTGGTCTTTCCCAGGCCGGGTGGTCCGTGAAAAAGCACATGGTCCAAAGCCTCTCCCCTCATCTTGGCCGCACGGATAAAGATCTTCAGGTTCTCAATGATCTGCTGCTGCCCGGCAAACTGTTCAATCTCCTGCGGACGGATGGTATTCTCAAATTCCTGCTCGGCAGGAGTCAACACCTCTTTTTCAGTATTCAGGTTCAGGTTGTTCATGGCTTGCTCAAAGCTAGGGCTTTTACCAAAGATTTTAGCAGGGACGGGGCAGATTAAAACTAGGGCGGCTATGGTTACATTTGAATATAATTTCACAATCATGAGGATAGGCATCTTAGGTACAGGCACAGTCGGCGAGGCCATCGCTTCTGCGCTGATAGCAAAAGGACACCAGGTAAGAATGGGCAGCAGGTCGGCGGGGAGCGAAAAAGCGGCGGCCTGGGTGAAAAAAGCAGGGAAAGAAGCTTCTGAAGGCAGCTTCAACGATGCAGCCTTGTGGGGCGACATTGTATTCATTTGCCTGAATGGCGAATATGCACTCGATGCGCTGAGCACATTAGACGAAACGGCCCTCAATGGAAAGATCGTACTGGATCTCACCAACCCCCTGGATTTCACACAAGGCATGCCCCCGAGGATACTGGAAAAATATCGCGACGTCTCTCTCGGAGAAAAGATACAGGCGGCCATCCCCAACGCCTACGTGGTGAAGACCCTCAATACGGTCAATGCCAACGTAATGGTAGACCCCCGCAAAGTGAATAAGGGCCAGCACAGCCTTTTTGTTTGCGGCAACCATGCGGATGCAAAAAATAAAGTGAAGCACTTCCTTGCTGATTCTTTTGGCTGGACCGCAGAAAGCTTTGTGGATCTTGGCGACATCAAAGCTGCCCGCTGCACGGAAGCTTATGTTCCCCTTTGGGTTTTGCTGTGGCAGGCCACAGGAACTCCTCTTTTCAGTGTGAAGCTGGTGCAGTAGCGTATTGCATCATGTGCAACAGGAGATCTGGATCGGGACAGTTGGCCAGGTAACGTTCTCTTTCGGAGAACCGGCAAACCCCGGGATAATCTCCCTTCCATCCTTCCATGTCGAAGATCAGTTGGAAATGCAGATGCGGTGGCCAGTGACCGTTTTCCTCCGGAATACCGAAGGCAGCGATCCAGTCGCCCTGCGCGATCTCCTCTCCCTCTCTTTTATCCCGGATGGAAGCCAGGCTGAGATGTCCGTACAAGCTATGTACGGTGAGGTCACCGAGCCGGTGTTCCAATATGAGCGTGGCGCCATAGTCGCCAAAAGCATCATTGAATCCCAGGCTATGCACGATGCCTGCGAGCGGCGCGTGCACAGCCGTTCCGGCTTCGCCCCAGATGTCGATGCCCAGGTGAAAACGCCTTGGCTCCTCCTCCCCATCAAAAACAGCGCTCCTCGAATAAATGGTCCGGTGTTCCGCATAGCCTCCAATGCCGTAGCGTGCCTCGTTCTTCTCCAACAGCTGGTCCACCCAATCCGAAAACAACTTTGTATCTGCCAGTATTTCGGGCGAGAGCTGGGTGTTCGCGGCAGTCAGGTCCATCAGCAAAAGCCTGTCAGTTTCCTGGTAATCTACCACGGGAGAGATGCCTGCTGGCAACTCCCTTAACCGCTCTTCAAATAGTTTTGCTTTCATATTTTATCCTGAATACCTTTAAAACAGATCAATTTTTAAATTTAAACCAAACTATATGTTCAAACGGTTGACTGCTTTCGCTGCCCTTTTCATCAGCCTTGGCAGCATGGCGCAAAATAATCCTTTATGGCTTCGCTACCCTGCCATTTCTCCCGATGGCAAGACCATCCTTTTCGGATACAAGGGTGATATCTATAAAGTAGCTTCCTCAGGAGGAGAAGCCTATCCCCTCACGCTGCACGAGGCGCAGGATCAAATGCCAGTGTGGAGCCGCGATGGCAAATGGGTGGCCTTTGCCTCCGACCGCTTTGGCAACTTCGACGTGTACGTGATGCCCTCGCAGGGCGGCGAGGCTAAGCGGCTTACTTACCATTCAGCTCCCGATCTTCCTTATGATTTCTCCCCCGATGGTAAGCAGGTCTTGTTCGGTACCAACCGCAACGACGTGTATACTTCCGCAAGATTTCCGCAGCGCGGGCTTTTTGTAAAGCTATACCAGGTGCCCGTGACAGGCGGCAGGTCCGTGATGGTGAATTCCGCGGGAACGGAGTTCGCGAAATACAATGCCAAGGGCGACAAGATCCTTTTCCAGGACAGGAAGGGTTATGAAGATGCGCACCGTAAAAGGCATACTTCTTCTGTGACCCGCGACATCTGGATCTACGATACTAAAAAAGATGATTATGTACAGGTCTCGGCATTTGACGGGGAGGACAGGGAACCTGTGTGGGGTGCCGACGACAACACCTTCTATTTCCTGAGTGAAAAGAACGGCTCTCAAAACATTTACAAAGGCACGGTAGGCAGCAAAGACTTTGTGCAGCTTACAAAATTCACCGACCATCCGGTGAGGCATTTGACAAGAGCCAGCGATGGCACGCTTTCCTTCTCTTACGATGGTGAGCTCTATACCATGAAGGAAGGGAGCGCGCCGAAGAAACTAAATGTGCAGATCAACGCCGATATCCGTGGCGGCGATGAAAAAATATTACCGATCAATACCGGCGTCACCCAAACCGCTCTTTCACCCAATGGCAAGGAGATCGCATTCGTGGTGCGTGGCGAGGTCTTCGTTACCGCTGTAGAAGGAGGCATCACCAAGCGGATCACCAACACGCCGCAGCAGGAAAGGACCGTGCAGTTCAGTCCTGATGGCCGCAGTCTTTACTATGCTTCAGAAAGAGGCAACAGCTGGGATATTTACAAGGCATCCATCGACAGGAAAGAGGAACCTTATTTCTATACTTCCACGGTGATCAAAGAAGAGCCGGTAGTGGCCACAGAAGCCGACGAATTCCAGCCAATAGTTTCCCCTGACGGAAAAGAGATCGCCTACCTGGAAGAAAGAAACGTATTGAAGGTCTTTAACCTGGCCGGGAAGAAAAGCCGCACCATCGTTCCCAAAGGCGTGAATTACTCTTATGCAGACGGAGACCAGTATTACACCTGGTCGCCCGACGGCAAATGGATCGCTTTCGGTTCTGCGGAAGGCAAATGGCCTTCTTCTGAAGTGGCGCTCATGAAGGCCGACGGCAGTGGCGAAAGAAAGAACCTCACGCAAAGTGGCTTCTTCGATGGAGGACCCAAGTGGGCCTTTGGCGGAAAAGCATTGTTGTGGATGACCGACCGCGACGGCAAGAAGCCCCTGGCCTTCCAGGGTGCCCGAGAGGTAGATATCTACGCCATGTTCTTCGACCAGGAAGCTTATGATAAATTCAAACTGAACAAGGACGAGTTTGGCCTGCTGAAAGAAAAAGAGGAAAAAGACAAAGAAGCAGCCAAGAAAGACAGCAGTCTCAAGATCACGCCGCCCACGAAAGACTGGCAGCCCATGCTGGAAGGCCTTGATAACCGCAAACTCCGGCTCACCATCAACTCAGGCAACATCTCGGATTATTTGCTGAGCGCCGATGGAGAGAAATTGTATTTCCTCGCCAGGATGGAAAAAGGTTACGATCTATGGATGACCAATCCCCGCACCAAGGAAACCAAACTGATAGCGAAGCTGGATGGTGGTCCTGCAGGCATGGACGTAACCAAGGACGGCAAATCACTTTTCGTGGTCAGCGATGGCCGCATCATGAAGGTGGATGCAGACGCGGGAAAGGTGACGCCAGTAACCGTGAATGGTGAAATGGTGTTGAAGGCTGATAAGGAAAGAGCTTATATTTTCGACCACGCCTGGCGCCAGGTGGCCAAGAAATTCTATGACCAGAAGATCCATGGCCTTGACTGGAATAAGTATCACGACCAATACGCCCGCTTCCTGCCGCATATCAACAATAACTATGATTTCCAGGAACTGCTCAGCGAGTTTCTCGGCGAGCTGAATGCTTCGCATACGGGTGGCCGTTATGCACGCGAACAGCAGAATACTGACAATACCGCTTCACTGGGACTGCTCTACGACGAGACCTATTCCGGTGATGGACTTCGCGTAATGGAAGTGCTGGAAGGCGGGCCTTTTATCAACGCGAAAACCAGGATCCGCAAAGGTGTGATCATCGAGAAGCTCGATGGAGAGGCCGTGACCAACGATACGGACTGGGCAAGATTCCTGAACCGCAAGACAGGAAAGAATGTGTTGCTCAGCCTTTACGATCCGGAAACAAAGCAGCGCTGGGATGAGACCACCAAACCCATCACTACTGGTGAAGAGCAGAACCTGCTCTACCGCCGCTGGGTAAACAACAACAGGAAAAAGGTAGAAGAACTCTCGGGTGGAAAAGTGGGCTATGTACACGTGCAGGGCATGAATGACGGCAGCTACCGCACAGTGTATGAAGAAGTGCTGGGCAAGGAAGGAAACAAGGAAGCGTTGATCGTGGACACCAGGTTCAATGGCGGCGGCTGGCTGCACGATGACCTCGTGACCTTCCTCAGTGGAAAGAAATACCTGGCCATGGCGCCTCAAGGCGAGAAGCTAAACAGCTCCGAGCCCTTTAATAAATGGACGTTGCCTTCTACCGTGCTGATGAGCGAATCGAATTATTCCGACGCCTTCATCTTCCCCTATGCCTACAAGAGCCTGGGCATTGGTAAGCTGATAGGCATGCCCGTGCCTGGTACCGGCACTGCCGTTTGGTGGGAAACACAGATCGATCCATCCTTGGTATTTGGTATCCCCATGGTGGCTACCATAGGCAAGGAAGGCCGTCCTACGGAGAACCTGCAGCTGGAACCAGACATCCGCGTTCCTAACGATTATAAATCGGTTCTAAGCGGAAAAGATCCCCAGCTGGAAAGAGCGGTGAAGGAAATGCTCGATGAGATCAAAAAGCAGGGAGAGAAGAAAGGTTTCTAATAAAAACATAAGATTGAGCCCTCCGCCTCGCGGGGGGCTTTTTTATGGCAATATTTGCCGACCTTTTCCGTTAGAAACCACCATGTACCACCTGATGAGAACCACATTTGTCTTTATCTGCATCCTGATAGCGCAGTACGCCGGCGCCCAGCAGGTCACCAGTGTTTGGAAAGGCAAGATCAACCGCATCAAGGTGGAGGTCAAGATCGTTCAGCGGGGCGACCTGCTCACGGGCACTTCCTATTATTACGAGTCTCCTAATATTTACCGCCGCTACAGCATCCAGGGTTATTTCGATCCCAGCGACAACAGCGTGGTATGGTGGGACGACAAGCTGATCGAGGAGAAAGGCAATTTCAGTTTCAGCAAGAACCAGCAAGGATTAAAGTCGGTCGCGGATTTCAATTGTCCCGGGCCGGGAAAAATGTTCCTGACAGGAAAGAGCATTGTCATGGACGATCCCAATGATGAAAAGGGACCGGTGGAATTAACAAATGTGAGCCGCCCTGTATTTGAAGACGAATGGGATTTTGTAATTGAGAACTACACGGTCGGTGGAAACGATCCGCAGATCATCGACAGCGTAGCCCTTATTGCTTTTCAAACCAATCCTCCACCCGTGCAGGAAAGAGAGGAAGAAATCGTCGTAGCCAAACCGCCAAAGAGAGGCATGGTTTCCATTCCCTTCCCCGGAGAGCCCAGGCCTAAGGAAGAGAGCAAACCGGAACCCAAGGAAGTAGTGAAGCCCGAACCGAAAGAAGTAGTAAAGCCGGAGCCTAAAGAGGAAATAAAACAGCAAACACCTGCCCCGGTAGTTGAGCCCGCTCCTTCTATTGAAGAAAAATTCGTCACCCGTAAAAAGATCGTTACCACCGACATCACGGTGGGTGGAGAATTCATTGAACTGAGATTCTACGATAATGCGCAGGTGGACGGGGATTCTATCTCGCTTTTCCTGAACGGCAACCTGCTGTTCCAGCATATACGACTCACCGAACAGGCTTATACCATCAGGATCCCTGTGGCAGACCTTCAGGAAACCAATGAGCTGACCATGGTAGCCGAGAATTTAGGTACGATTCCTCCGAATACATCCTATATGGTGGCGGAGACGGGCGGCAAGCGCTTTGAGGCCAAGCTGGCGAGCACTGAAAATTCGAGCGCGGTGATCCTGCTGAGAAAACCCTCCCCAACCCTCCCTAAAGGGAGGGAGCAATAAGTGAAGAATGTAGAATGACGAACAGAAGAATGCTGAAGTCCTACACCACTACATTCACCATTTTTCCCTTCACATAGATCAACTTCTTTAAAGGCTTGCCTTCCATCCATTTTTGAACGGCCGGATCAGCCAACACGATGCTTTGCACATCCTCCTGGCTGGCATCGAGGGCAATGTTGATCTGCGCACGCAGCTTGCCATTTACGGAAACGGGATATTCTTTGGAGGTCTCCACCAGGTATTTCTCTTCCAGTTGGGGAAAAGATGCCGTCAGCACAGAGGCATGCTCATCATTTCTGGTCTTTCTATAAAGCTCCTCTGCAATATGCGGCGCATAAGGAGAAAGCATCACCAGCAGGGGTTCCAAAATCTTCCGCTTATTGCATTTCAGATCAGCCAGCGCATTTACGCAGATCATAAAAGCAGAGACGCCGGTGTTGAAGGAAAACCTTTCGGTATCCTCTTCTATTTTTTTAATGGTGCCATGCAGCACACGATATTCTTCGTTGGTTGGTTCCTCGTCTGATACCTGCAGGCCCTGCTCACTGTTGAACAATCGCCAGAGCTTTTTCAAGAAGCGGTGCACCCCTTCAATCCCCTTGGTATCCCAGGGTTTGCTCATTTCCACCGGACCGAGGAACATTTCATACATCCTGAACGTGTCGGCTCCGAATTTTTCCACGATGGTATCTGGGTTCACGGTATTGTATAACCGCTTACTCATTTTCTCCACCAGGGTGCCACAGATATATTTACCGTCCTCCAGGATGAATTCTGCATCAGCGTACTCCGGCCTCCACTGCTTCAGCGCCTCCATATCCAGCTCAAGACCGTCCACCATGTTCACATCCACATGCAGTTCGTCGGTTTCATATTGGTCTTTCAATCCCGCCGAGACAAAGGAATGTGTACCTCGTACACGATAGATGAACCGGGATGAACCCTGTATCATTCCCTGGTTGAGCAGTTTGCGGAAGGGCTCGTCGAAACCGATATGACCGAGGTCGTACAGCGCCTTGGTCCACATGCGGCTGTAAAGCAGGTGACCCACCGCGTGCTCGGTGCCGCCTACATAGAGGTCTACCTGTTGCCAGTAGTCGCTGATGGAGCGGTCGCAAAATTCTTTTTCATTTTGAGGGTCCATGAACCGCAGGAAATACCAGCTGCTGCCGGCATAACCGGGCATGGTGTTGGTCTCCAGGCCGCGGGCCGTCCACTCCGGAATATTTGCCAGCGGACCTTCGCCCTCTGCCCCGGGACCATAACTTTTTACATAGGGAAGTTCCAGCGGCAATTCTTTTTCATCCAATGGAATGGCTACACCATCTTTCCAAACTATAGGAAAAGGCTCGCCCCAATAACGCTGCCGGCTGAAAGCGGCATCGCGGATCTTATAATTCACCTTACGCTTTCCTGCGCCCAATTCCTCCAGCCTGTTGATCACCAGGTCGATCGCCTGCTGGTAATTCTTGCCATTGAGAAAATCGCTGTTGGAGAGAATGGCGTCTTTGGCGGCGATCGCTTCCTCGCCTGTAAAGCGTTCACCGAAGATATTGGTAACAGGAATTTTAAAATGATGCGCAAACTTGAGGTCTCGTTCATCCCCGCTGGGAACGGCCATGATGGCGCCGGTGCCATAGCCTGCCAGTACATATTCCGAGATCCAAATGGGAACATCCTTACCGGTCAATGGATGTTCAGCGTAGGCGCCGGTAAAAACGCCGCTGATCTTTTTCTCCATCATCCTTTCGCGCTCGCTCCGGCTTTTCACATAAGAAATGTATTCGCCCACGGCTTCCTGCTGCTCCGGCGCAGTAATGGAAGCAACCAGGTCATGTTCCGGCGCCAGCACCAGGAAGTCCACGCCGAAAATGGTGTCGGGGCGGGTGGTATAGACCCGGATCCCTTCCGCATTCGATATTCCTTGTTCCTTGTTCGATATTCTGAACTCCACCTCCGCCCCACTGCTCTTCCCTATCCAGTTCGACTGCATATCCTTCATGGCTTCGCTGAACTCCACGCGCTGCAGTCCTTCCAGCAGCCTGTCGGCGTACTCGGTGATGCGCAGGTACCATTGCCTTAATTTCTTTTTTACCACCGGGTGGCCGCCGCGCTCGCTCACACCATTCACCACCTCGTCGTTGGCCAGCACCGTGCCCAGGGCCTCGCACCAGTTCACTTCGCCATAACCGCAATAGGCTACACGGTATTCCATGAGAATGGCCTGCCTTGTCTTCTCCGGGAAACTTTGCCAGGCCTGGGCCGTGAAGGTCACGTCGGGATACTCGGGTATTTGGAATTGGGAATTAGGAATGGGGTAATTGGCGTTGCCCTCACTTTCAAAGATGCGCAGCAGGGTCGCGATCTTTTCTGTGCGGTCCGACTTTCGGTTATACCAGCTGTCGAAAAGCTGCAGGAAGATCCATTGTGTCCATTTATAGTAGGCGGGATCGCTGGTACGGATCTCCCGGCTCCAGTCAAAGCTAAATCCAATATTATCCAGCTGGCTCCGAAAGGTAGATATGTTCTTTGCTGTACTATCGGCCGGATGAACGCCATGTTCGATGGCATATTGCTCGGCGGGCAAACCAAATGCATCATAGCCCATTGGGTGCAGTACATGAAATCCCTTCAGCCGCTTATACCGGGCAAAGATGTCGGAGGCAATATACCCCAGGGGATGGCCTACGTGCAACCCGGCGCCGCTGGGATAGGGAAACATATCCAGTACGTAAAATTTCGGCTTATCCGACCTGTTGGAGACCTCGTAGCTTTTTTCTGCCTTCCATTTCTCCTGCCAGTATTTTTCTATATCTCTGAACCTGTACTCCATGCTTTGATTGTTACCGTGCTGCGACCTGCGCAAAACGTGCTTCCTTCCGTAGAAGGACATGAAAAAATGTATTGCCGGGATTTATGATCTTAAAGGCAATATATACAGCAGGCAACCGTTAGGAATCACAAATTTAGTGATTCAGCGGAAGCCTTTCATACAAACCCATCGGCTGGTTAGCTTCAAAGGGCTATTTTTGTTTACTTCTTAATCATTTCAAATGGCGCAATTCGGTAAAGCAACTTCCAAACGCGGCAAACCTTCGTATTTCATGTCCATTGTGGGAGTGACCCTCGTATTATTCCTTTTGGGTATCATCGGCTGGCTGGTGATCAACGCCAGTAAGCTGGGCCAGTACTTCCGGGAAAGCGTGGAAGTGAGGGCCTACCTGCGCAATAACGCAACCAGCCAGGACAGCATTAACCTGATCCAGTATATCGCATCCAGGCCCTATGTAAAGGAATACAGCTTTGTGAACAAGGAAGAGGCTAAGAAACAATACCTCGATGAGGGCAACGACGATTGGGCGGGCGTGCTGGATGAGAACCCGCTGCCCAACAGCATCAACTTCAAGATGAAGGAAAATTATGTACAGTCAGATACTCTGGCCAATATAGAAAAGGACCTGGAGTCAAATGAACTGATCTCCGATGTGCAGTATCCGAAAGAACTGGTGACCAACCTCAATAAGAATATCCGGCGGATCAGCCTGATCCTGCTGGGTCTGGCCGTGCTGCTATCCATGGTAGTGATCATTCTCATCGACAATACCATCAGGCTGGCCATGTTCAGCAACCGCTTCCTCATCAAAACCATGCAAATGGTGGGCGCCACGCGCTGGTTCATATCCAAGCCGCTGACCATCAGGGCGGTGATCAACGGGGCCCTGAGCGCCATCATTGCCATATTTTTCGTGTATTTGATGATGCTGGTCGCGCAAAACTTCCTGCCCGAGCTGCGGGCCCTGCAGGATACCGGCACCCTGCTCCTCCTTTTCGTGCTGCTCCTGATCCTGGGCATAGGCATCACCGTGTTCAGCACCTACCGGAGCGTAAGGAAATACCTGAGAATGAAACTCGACGAGCTCTATTAACACCGATTTACTATCTTGCCCAGCAATCTTTATAATAACCGAGATGAAAAGTAAGAAGGCTACCTCCGCCACTACCAGTACAAAAAAAGAAACGCATATCGCTTCACAACCCCTGTTCCATAAAGAGAACAACTTATGGATGCTGGGCGGAGTGATCATCATGATCATTGGCTTTTTGCTGATGTCCGGTGGCAAAAGCGAGGATCCCAATGTGTTCAATCCCGACGAGGTCTACAGCACCACCCGCATCACGGTCGCACCCATACTGATCCTTGCGGGCCTGGTGGTTCTTGTATTCGCCATCTTCCGACAGCCAAGAACGGACAGTGAATGAGCATATTTGAAGCGATCATCATAGCCATTATCGAAGGACTTACGGAATTCCTGCCGGTCTCTTCCACTGGACATATGATCATCACCAGCTCCCTGCTGAACATCGAAAAGCAGGAGTTTACCAAGATGTTCGAAGTGGTGATACAACTGGGCGCTATTCTCGCTGTTGTTGTTCTTTACCGAAAGAAATTCTTTTCCGGCACCAGTTTTAGTTTTTATACAAAACTGGCGGTGGCCGTTCTCCCCGCTATCTTCTTTGGACTCCTGTTTTCCTCTTATATCAAGGAAATGATGGAAAGCAACCTGGTAGTAGCCCTCACCCTGCTGATCGGTGGTTTCATTCTTTTGTTCATCGACAATGTTTTCAGGGATGCCACTATTGAAAAGGAAGAGGACATCCGCTTCGGTACTGCTTTTATGATCGGCCTCTGGCAGGTGATCGCCATGGTACCCGGCGTGAGCCGCAGCGCAGCATCTATCATAGGAGGCATGCAGCAAAAACTCACGCGCAAGCTGGCCGCTGAATTTTCCTTTTACCTGGCTGTGCCTACCATGTTTGCCGCCACTTCCAAAGACCTGTTCGACTGGTACAGGGCCAAGGGCGGATTTACGGGAGAAGAGATCCAACTGCTGCTGGTGGGCAATGTGGTCGCATTTATCGTGGCCATCCTCGCTATCAAATTCTTCATCGGCTTCCTGCAGAAATACGGATTCCGCATTTTCGGCATTTACCGCATCGCATTGGGCATTCTATTGCTGGTGCTCATCTACATGGGATATCTCGATTAGTGCGTCAAGCGTGAATCGTGAGTCGACAATCGTGAATGGTCAATGGTCAATGGTCAATGGTGAATGGTGAACATAATCCCGCGTAGCCCAATACTAATAGCCCAATACCCAATTCCAAGTAACCCAAATCGGCTTAAGAGAAAAAATCCTATTTTAGTTCCGGTCAACCATTCATCATGAGAGTAATTGTTTCACTGCTCCTGCTCGTTTCGGTGCTCTGTGCCTGTAACGGCGGCGGTAAGATCACCCTGCAGGAGAAGCTGGATGTGTACTACCGGGGCAAGGGTGTAACTGAGGACGACGCACGCCGCCTGGGCAACTTCCTTTATGCCAATGGATATTTCGACACCAGCGCCAGGCAGTCGGTGCAGCTGGATAAGGACAGCACCTGGATCGTGCGGCTGGTGGTAAAGAAAGAATTAGCAGATCCTGAGAACGAGGACATGCTGAAAGCACTGCGCGAGCTGGAGTCCGAGTTGCAGGAAGGCGTATTCAAAGGAGAAAAAACGCGGGTCGCACTCGCAGACGATGAGCTTAATGAATTCAGGATCGATACATTGAAAAGAAACGACAGTAGGCCGGAATAATATGACCACGCAAACTGCTCCAAAAAAAGTGATCAACGGCTGGGCCATGTACGACTGGGCCAACAGCGTGTACAGCCTGGTGATCACCACCACCTTCTTTCCCGCATACTATGCACTGATGACCGCCGTGACCAAAGAAGAGTACAGAAACGGCGTAAGCTTCCTGGGCAGAACTTTCGTGAATACGGAACTGAAGAATTATTTTTTTGCAGCCGCTTATTTCATCATCATCCTCATCTCTCCTATACTTTCTTCCATTGCCGATTACAGGGGCAACAAGAAAAGCTTCATGCGCTTTTTCTGCTACCTCGGCGGCGTCTCCTGCATGATGATGTTTTTCTTTGATGACACCAATGTGATCTTCGGCCTCTTCCTTCTGCTCTTTGCCTGCATTGGCTTTTTCGGCAGCCAGGTATTTTACAATTCTTACCTCCCGGAGATCGCTGCGGTAGAAGACCAGAACCGGGTGAGCGCCAAAGGCTTTACTTATGGCTATATCGGCAGCGTGATCATGCAAATGGTGGGCTTTGGACTGGTGATCGCCATCCCAGACTCCACCCTTCCTTTGCGCCTGAGCTTCCTGATGGTAGGCCTTTGGTGGATAGGCTTCGCGCAATTTGCTTTCAACAGGCTTCCGCCAGGAAAGGCTTCGGGCCGTGCAAAAAAACATATCCTGGTCAATGGCTTTCACGAATTGCAGAAAGTGGTGGCCACGCTCAGGCACATGCCGGTGCTAAAGCGATTTCTCACTGCTTTTCTTTTTTACAGCATGGGCGTACAAACCGTTATGCTGGTCGCTACCGATTTTGGCATCAAGGTGCTGAACCTTCCGAACGAAAAGCTGATCCTGACGCTGGTGGCCATACAACTGGTGGCCATTGCCGGCGCCCAGGGCATGTCGAGACTGGCTCAAAAGATCGGCAATATCAATGTGCTTTCGCTCACCGTGCTCCTTTGGGGACTTGTTTGCGTGGCCGGTTATTATATGCAAACAGAAACGCATTTTTATATCATAGCCTGCACGGTTGGATTGGTGATGGGTGGCATACAGGCCGTGAGCCGATCCACGTATTCACGCTACATGCCCGAGACCCGCGATACGGCGTCTTTTTTCAGCTTCTATGATATCACCGAGAAGCTCGCGATCGTGATCGGCCTATTCAGCTTTGGATTCATTGAAGGACTCACCGGCTCGATGCGCAATTCAGTACTCGCATTGATCACTTACTTTGCAATTGGATTCTTATTGCTGGTTTACACCGGCTTTGCAGTGCGTAAAGAAGAAAAGAAATGAAGTTATATACGATAGATACTGGGTTCTTCAAGCTCGACGGTGGCGCCATGTTCGGCGTGGTACCTAAAGTAATGTGGAGCAAGATCAATCCCCCGGACGAGAACAACCTCTGTACCTGGGCGCTCCGCTGCCTGCTGATCGAAGACGGTGAACGGCTGATCCTGGTGGACACTGGCATAGGCAATAAGCAGGACGAAAAGTTCTTCGGCCATTACCACTTACATGGCGACGCTAGTATGGAGAAGTCCCTCGCTGCACACGGTTTTCATCAAGACGACATCACCGATGTATTCCTCACGCACCTGCACTTCGACCACTGTGGCGGAGCGATCGTAAAGGAAGGAGACCGACTGGTGCCTGCATTCAAAAATGCCACTTATTGGAGCAATCAAAGTCACTGGCAATGGGCGGTGAAGCCCAATGACAGGGAAAAAGCGTCCTTCCTGAAAGAGAACATCCTGCCTATCCAGGAAAGCGGGCAATTGAAAATGCTGGCCACCCATTTTGAACAGCCTTCACTGGATCCCGCTTTCATGAATATTCAAAAGCTGCCTTCCGAAAAATTTGCAGAGAACATCGATATAAGGTTTGTATACGGACATACCTCCGGCATGATGCTGCCCCAGGTGAGCTATAAGGGAAAGACCATTATATACATGGCCGACCTGTTACCTTCTGCAGGACACATCCCTATACCTTACGTCATGGCCTACGATATGTTTCCATTGACAACGCTGGGAGAAAAGAAAGCATTTCTCTCCGAAGCAGCAGAGAAGGATTATGTCCTTTTCTTTGAACATGATCCTTCCATTGAATGCTGTACAGTAACGCTGACAGAAAAAGGCGTGAGAATGAAAGATGCCTTCCCCCTGTCAGCACTCGGATAGCCTAAGCCTTTGCCTTAACGCCTGCTTTTTGAGGCTGATTTCTTTCCACCTTTAGAAGCCGCCTTTGACCTTCCGCCTTTAGTGGCTGCTTTCGACCTGCCGGCCTTTGATGCAGTTTTACTGGCAGACTTGCTGCTTCCACCTCTGGATGCTGGCCTGGCGCTTTTCTTGGAAACACTCCTGCCAGATTTTGACGCAGACTTCGATGTTTTAGAAGCGCCCTTGCTGGATTTTGATGCAGACTTCGATGATTTAGATGCACCCTTGCTGGATTTAGTCGCAGATTTCGATGATTTAGATGCACCCTTGCTGGATTTTGATGCGGCTTTGCTGGCTTTGCGCGCGCCGCTGGCATTTCCCTGTCCGCTTGAGCTCCTTCTTTTGCTGCGGTCCTTCGCTTCCTCGTTCAGTCCGCCTACCACTGCCAGCGAAGTCAGTTTATCGTCTGATTCATATTCTTCATTGAGTGTTTCGGTGAGCAGCCTTTCAACCTGGGTCAGTTTCAATTCTCTTGCAAAAGCCCGGGCAGTTCCATAACCACAGATCTCATAATGCTCAATCTTCTGGGAAGAAGCAATAATGGCGGCGTCCATGACATCCGGATCCATGTCCTCGCCCATGATCTTCTCGCCTTCCTCAATCAGCCCTTCCATGCCCCTGCATTTGTGACCACCACCGCCAAACAGGCCACTCAGGAAACCTTTACGCTCTTCCTCTTTATTTTGATTCAGCAGCTCCTTGATCTTGTCCAGCCTGCGGATCTGCTCTTCTGTAACGCGCAAATGCTGTGTGAGCGCCTGCTTTAGTTTTGCATTCCTGGCTTTCTCGATCATTTTCGGCAAGGCCGATGTGATCTGGTCTTCCGCTGAATACAGATCTTCGATCTCATGATTCAGCAGGTCCAGTAGGTTTTGCATTTTTTCCATAATGTTTTTTGTTCTAGTATGAAAAAAATCATACCGCGATGCCATACAGCACCGGGATACATTCAGTATTTTTCGCTTTTCAACCCATACAATGAAACAGCTTTCCTTTTTCCTGTTCTTATTTTTCCTTATAGCGGTAGCGTGTAACCGTGGACCTTACGCGGACACGAATAAAGATTACCGCCGCCAGGTGAAAAAACTAGCGAAGGAGATCACCAAAGAACCTTCGGAGCAACTTGTGTCCACGGCGCCCGATTGGGTGGGCACTACCAACTTCAACCTGAGGAAGCCCAACATCGTGGTCATTCATCACACGGCCCAGAACAGCTGCGAGCAAACTTTACAAACCTTTACCAGGCCCGCCACTTCAGTAAGCGCGCATTATGTGATCTGCAAGGACGGCATCGTTCACCATATGCTCAATGACTACCTGAGAGCCTGGCACGGCGGTATTGGCAGGTGGGGGAACATCAATGACCTGAATTCTACATCCATAGGGATTGAAATAGACAATAACGGCTCGGAGGTCTTTACCGAGTTCCAGATCGGCAGCCTGGTCGTGCTGCTGGATTCCATCAAAAGGAGATATGCCATACCAGCGGGCAATTTTATAGGCCATTCCGACATAGCACCCACCCGGAAAGTGGATCCCAACGTGAACTTCCCCTGGAAACTGCTGGCTGAAAAAGGCTTTGGCCTCTGGTGGAATGACACAACAGGCGTGATGGTGCCGGAGCATTTCAACCACCTCGAGGCCCTCCGCATCATTGGCTACGACGTGCGCGATTCCAGTGCGGCCATAGGCGCATTTAAGAGAAAATTCCTGCAACAGGAAGACAAGACGATGACCGAAGCCGACCGCAAAGTATTATACACGCTCTATCCTAAATACCTCTGATCAGGGCTGTTTCCGGCTGGAAGTATCATAACCGATGCTGGTGGAGCTGTCCTGTGTTCCGGTACTCGTGGTGTCCGGCGTGAGGGCTAATTGTTTTCAAACATTCTGCCAGCCTCCGTCAATTGCCTTTATTTTTGCTGTAGATTTTGGCCTATATCTTAAATATCGACTCTGCCGTAGAAGGTGCTTCGGTCTCAATGGCCAGGGAAGGCGTGGAGATCGCTTCCAGGCAAACTTTTGATACACGCGACAGCGCGGCCTGGCTGCACACTGCCATCCGCGACCTGCTCAAAGAAACCTCTGTTCCTTTATCAGCCTTGAACGCTGTAGGCATCAGTGCCGGCCCAGGCTCATATACCGGATTGCGTGTGGGCATGTCGGCCGCCAAAGGTCTTTGTTATGCCTTGTCAATTCCCATGGTGGCCGTGAACTCGCTGGAAATGATGGCCCGGGCCGCGGCCAAAAAATACAATGGCTTTTTATGTCCCATGATCGATGCGCGGCGCATGGAAGTGTTCACCGCATTGTACGACCAGGACCTGAATGTTTACCTCCCGCCCAACAATCTCATACTGACCCCCGAATCTTTCCAGGAACAGCTGGAAGCTGGTCCTATTACGTTTTTTGGTAATGGGAGCCCCAAATGGGAGGAGTTGACCAGCCATGAAAATGCTGTTTTTGCCTACATCAATGCCACTGCTTCCGACCTTGCCCTGGCCAGCTTCAACCTCTTCGAGCTGAAGGCCTTTTGCGACCTGGCTTATGCTGAGCCCTTCTATGGCAAGGAGTTCTATAGCCCTCCGCCCCGCAGAGTTGTATAAGTTTTTTTTTATAAACAAGGCTAAAAGCTAAGATATGTGGAGGGAGGATTATACATTTGTGAATTACCTATAATTTGAATCATGAACACTGTGATTTTCGAGCCAGCGCTTAAAACTGGCGCCGAGCTTAAAATAGACGTACTTCAGTTAAAAAAAGCCGCGCTGATCCTTCGGGCCATCAATCACAAGCTGCGTCAGCAGATCCTGAAACTGATTCACCAGAACGAAAGAATGACCGTAACGGAGATCTATGTAAAGCTGCGTCTCGAGCAGTCTGTAGCCTCCCAGCACCTGGCCATCTTAAGAAAGGCAGGCTATGTGAGCACATTCAGGGATGGAAAATTCATTTATTACTCAGTGAATTACGAGAGACTGCAGGAAGTACATACCTATTCACAACAGTTACTTAAATAACTACCAGGGAGTCCCAGATCCCCCCAGTTTACTGCTCCGATCGACTATTTTTGCCGGAAACAGAGTTGTATGTTCGTCAAGCAATTATATACCGGCTGCCTTAGCGAAGCTGCTTATTATATAGAAAGCAAGGGTGAAGCTGCCATTGTTGACCCCTTAAGGGATATCGACGTCTACCTTCAAATGGCCGAAGAAAGAAAGGCCAGCATCAAATATATTTTTGAGACCCATTTTCATGCTGATTTCGTCAGCGGCCACATCGATCTTGCCAGGGCCACGGGCGCTACTATAGTTTATGGTCCGGGTACCGAGACCAAATTCCCCGTGCACGTAGCAAAGAATAAGGAAGTATTCGCTTTGGGTGATATCACCCTGACTGCGCTCCATACACCGGGCCACACCCTGGAATCTACCTGCTACCTCCTGAAAGATGAGGCAGGCAAGGACCATTGCATTTTTACCGGTGACACGCTCTTTGTAGGCGATGTGGGCCGTCCCGACCTTGCACAGGCCGATGCCGATATGACCAGCTCCGAACTGGCGGGCATGCTCTACGACAGCTTACAAAATCAGCTGGCACCACTGGCAGACGATGTGATCGTGTATCCTGCGCATGGTCCGGGCAGCGCCTGCGGTAAAAACCTGGGTCCAAATACCGAAAGCACTGTTGGGCAGGAAAAGAATACGAATTACGCTCTTCGCGCATCCTCCCGCGAGGAGTTTGTAAAACTGGTGACGGAAGGATTGGGTGAGCCACCACTCTATTTTCCCATCAACGCAAAGATCAATAAGGAGGGCTACGACAGCCTGGAGGAAGTGCTGGAGCGTGGCATGACGCCACTGCAACCGGAGGACATCAAAAAAGCCGTGGAAGATGGTGCTGTTGTAGTAGACACAAGGCATGCAACTGAGTTCACCGAAGGGTTTATTCCCGGTTCGATCTTTATTGGTTTGGAAGGAAGATTTGCTGAGTGGGCAGGCAGCCTGCTTTCATTCAGCCAGCCCATCATACTGGTGACAGACGAGGGCAAGGAAAAAGAATCACTGGTGAGGCTGGCGAGGGTTGGCTTCAGCAAAATGATCGGATACCTGAAAGGTGGTTTCCCTGCCTGGCGGGTAGCGGGTGAAGAAATAGATATGATCATTGACGTGGAAGCCGACGAAATGGCAATGGACCTTCCCTTCGATGAGAACATGATCGTGCTCGACGTAAGAAAGCCCGTTGAATTTGGGGCCGGGCATGTGAAGGATGCTTTGAACATTCCGCTCAATGAAATGACGGATCCAGCGAGGCTGGCCGATTTTGAGGAGGAGCAAAACATCTATGTGCATTGCGCTGGAGGTTACCGCAGCGTGATCGCCGCTTCGATCATGAAAAAACAAGGCATTCACAATCTGCGCAACGTGTTGGGCGGCTGGAACCAGATCAAAGACGTGGAGAAGATCAAAATAGTGAAGGAGAGCAGCGTACTCAACTGATCATTTGATCAGCCGGTATTCCGGCTTGTAGGGCAGCTTCCAGCGCCTGTGACTCCAGAGCCACATCTCGGGATCGGCGGACATCACCCGCTCCAGATACTTCGCATACCTTCTTGTGATCTCCCCTTCGGGAAGTGAAGCCGGTTCGTCGGTACAGAGTTCAACGTGCCCCTGGTAGTATCCCCTTTTTGATTTTGTAAAATGCGTAAAGAAAACAGGAAGATTATTTTTCCTGGCTGCATTCTCAGGTCCCTTTAAAAAAGCCGTAGGTCGTCCAAAGAACTCTACCCAGTAAGCCCAGGGCGGTCCGGGTGGCGATTGGTCTGCGATCAATCCCAGAATATACTGAGTGCCCTTGTGTGGCTGCATATCATTCCTCATGTTGCCGGCCGAGATCAGCGTGGTGCCAAACCGGCTGCGGATCTTTCTGAACAGTCTTTCGAAAACCTTATTCTTGAGTGCCAGGTACACGCCCAACAATTTCCCCGGCAGGTAGGGCGGCACGGCCAGGTTTACCAGCTCCCAGTTGAAGTTATGTCCCGCATGGATCTGTACCGAGCGACCGCTTTCATAGGCTTTCTTCACGGGAGAAAAGTCCGCAGTAAAATGCTTCCTGAAAAATTTTTCGTCGGCACTGATGAATTTAATGGTCTCGATGAAGGTATCGGTGAAGTTGCGGTAAAACCGGCTGGCAATCTTTTCCTTTTCCTCTGCAGATCTTTCGGGGAAAGCGATGTCGAGATTTTGCAGCACCACTTCTTTCCTGTACTTCATCACCTTGTACACGATGAACCAGGCAAGGTCGGAGAACAGATACAATACTTTCAGCGGCAGCAGCGACAATAAATAAAGAAAGCCGTAAACCAGGTGATACATAAAGCAGCAAAGATAGCCGGGCAGCGGATTGTATAGTTCTAAAGCACAATATTCTCTATCAGCGGCAGCTTCTCCGGGAAATCGGTGTTGTAATGGAGGCCGCGGCTCTCCTTGCGGAAGCTGGCGCACTTGATGATGAGATAGCCAACTGTGATCATATTACGGAGCTCCAGCAGTTGTGGCGACACCACTGTGGTCTGGTAAAGCGCTTCTGTTTCTTCGTACAAAAGATCCAGCCTTTTAATAGCGCGGTCCAGGCGGACCGTGTTGCGCACGATACCTACATAATCGCTCATCACCTGTTGCAGCTCCTTGAGGCTTTGCGTAATGAGGATCATCTCCTTTGGCTTGGCGGTTCCTTCAGCGTTCCAGTCGGGCACCTTAGGTAGCTCACCCGCTTCCCTCACCTTCTCTATGGAATCGAGATAGCAGCGGTGCGCGAACACCATCGCCTCCAGCAGGGAATTGCTCGCCAGCCTGTTGGCGCCGTGAAGGCCGGTGCTGGCACATTCTCCGCAGGCATAGAGATTCTTGATCGAGCTTCTGCCCCACTCGTCTGTTTTGATACCGCCGCAGCTGTAGTGTGCCGCAGGCGCCACGGGAATCATCTTTACAGAAACGTCAATGCCTATCGAAAGGCATTTCTCATAAATATTCGGGAAATGCTCACGGAATTTTTGCATGTCCATGTGCCTGCAGTCGAGATACACATGCTCGGTACCGGTGATCTTCATCTCATTATCAATAGCGCGGGCTACGATGTCGCGGGGCGCGAGGTCCTTGCGCACATCGTACCTCTCCATGAAAGCCTCTTCATGCACATTCCTGAGGATGCCGCCGTCGCCACGCACGGCCTCGGTGATGAGGAAGGCCTGGCCACGCTTGCCTGCTTCATACAAGGCTGTAGGATGAAACTGGATGAATTCCATATTCTCAATCCTTCCCTTGGCCCTGTACACCATGGCCACGCCGTCGCCTGTAGCGATAGAGGGATTGGTGGTGGTGCGGTACACCTGCCCGTTCCCGCCTGTAGCCAGCAAGGTGATCCTGGAGAGAATCTTTTCGATCCTGTTGCTACCGGTATTCAATACATATACACCATAACAGGTCACATCGGGTGTTGCCTTTGTTACCAGGTAACCCAGGTGGTGCTGGGTGATCACATCCACTACAAAACAGTGATTGATCACCCGGATGTTTTTTTGCTTCTGCACCGCGTCGAGCAGCGCTCTTTCCATCTCCATGCCGGTGATATCCTTATGATGCAGAATGCGGTATTCCGAATGTCCTCCTTCTCTTCCTAGTTTGAAGTCGCCTTCCGCGTCCTTGTCGAACCTGGCTCCCCATTCGATGATCTCATTCACACGAGCAGGACCCTCACGGATCACCAGCTCAACGATCTTCGGATTACAGAGCCCGTCACCTGCGATCAGGGTGTCGTCAATGTGTTTTTGGAATGAATCGTTTTCCAAATCGTTCACTACGGCAATACCCCCTTGTGCATATTTGGTGTTGGTCTCGTCAGAAGCCGCCTTAGTGATCACCGTCACCTGCAGTTCAGGCGCATGCTGTGCCAGCTTGAGCGCATAAGTAAGCCCTGCAATTCCGGAGCCTATGACAAGGAAATCTGTCTGCATGAAAATATTTGTAGTGGAAACATGGAGATCATCTTCTGTAAAAATAACAACTGCAGGCCAATCGCTTATTTATACTGGTAATACACCATCACTGTATCGCCCGTGTGCCTGAAAATGGTATCGGTGAGAGGCTGCCCATACCTGTTGTAGGAGTACCGGTGCGTGGTGATCGACTGCGGCCCGGAATAATTGCCATAAGTTTCTGTCAGCACATTGTTGTTGATGGACCGGAACCACTCTTCCCTGAAGCCATGGTAGAATTGCTCACAGTGATCCATTGTCAATGGAGCCCGCCTGGTATCGTAGGTATAACTCAGCGAAGAGGAAAATGACATGGGCAGACTGGGTGGATAGTAACCATAACCGGAATAGACTACTTTGCCTGACATGTTGCCTCCTGGCCCTATTGTATATTCTGTCTTGGAAATGAAAGGCAGGTTACCCCAATGCCATCCTGTAGTGGTGTTGCCATAGGTGATGTATTCAACACTGTCAACGGGATACGAAGCCGCATGATCCTTCGTCACCTGCCTCGCCACTACACAGGAAAGCTGCCAGGAAGGCGTGTAGGAATACTGGTAGACCATGGTATCGCTTGTAAGGTTGTTATGGGCTTTCATGGATAGGATGTTGCCACTGCCGTCCCGGTAGATGTCCCATACTGAAGACTGGGCCTGGGAAGCATTTTTAGCCCAGAAGTGCGACCGCACCTGTGCTAGTTTTCCATGGCTGCCATAATCGAACTGGTAAATTTTTACGCCCTGCGGCTGTACGATCACCGCTTTGTGGAGCAGGGTATCTGCAAACACCATTTCATCGGTCTCATGCTTATAACAGGAAGTACTGATCGCTGCAAGGGATAGCAGGTAGCAGATCAAGGCACCGAAGGTGCATGCGGGACGGGCGGTCATAACAGGAATTTAAGCGGTTTTTTCGATCCAGGCCCCGTTTTCCTTCAACAAATTGACGAGCTCATCCACAGCAATTTCACTGGGTACATTTCGTTTCACTACTTCTTTGCCCCTGTACAATGTGATCTTGCCCGGGCCGCTGCCTACATAGCCAAAATCCGCATCAGCCATCTCGCCGGGACCATTTACTATACATCCCATGATTGCAATTTTCACACCCTTGAGGTGGTTGGTCACACTACGGATCTTCGCTGTGGTCTCCTGGAGGTCAAAAAGAGTACGCCCGCAGCTGGGACAGCTGATATATTCAGTTTTGGAGATGCGTGTACGCGTAGCCTGCAGCAAACTGAAAGCCGTATCGTTGATGAAACGCTCGGGGGAATCCGCTGTACTGCCTGTATACCTTCTTCCCGAAAGCGCGCCTGCTTCTGCAAACTGACCATAGGTTCTGGCCGTCATGCCGAAACATACGCCATCACCCATACCATCCAATAATAGCGCCCCTGCCTCGGTAGCATAATGCACCAGGTGCTCATCCGCCATGTCCTTATCGCTATCCACAATGATCACCACCGGGTTGCGGATGTCTTTTCGCATCAGCTCAATGAACATCCTTCTCACCGACTGCATGGCATTGCTGTTGGTAGAGCTCAGGCAGATCACTACCGTGGGATCGGCAGCCAGGGTTTCCAGCATCTTTTCGTCCGGGATGGTGCCGTTGCTGTAGCAGTCGACCATCACGAAGTTGAGCGTGCCGCTTCTTGCAGGTGCAGACATGTACCCGCTGTCCTGGAAGATGGGAAAATATTTTTCGCGGTATCCTGCGAGCGCCTGCTCGCTGAGCTGCGAGAACTGCAGGAGCCCGTCTTCCCAGGCCGCGGGATAAACTACTACTTTCAAAGTTCCCGGCAATGCAAACCCGATCACCTGGTGGCCCGTAAAAACAAAATCAGCAGCCGTATCCGATATATTCCATTTGTCTGTAGTCTCGTCGTACCGGTACCCTATGCTTTCCAGGTCTTTCTGCGTAATGTGCTCCACTCTCGAAAGATCAGCGATCACTACAGGCACATTTGCTCCTCCTACCCGGTCCACGGTATGCGTGGAGCGTCGCTTGTATTCATAAGGTGAATAGGGAAGTCCCTGCTCCAGCGATGGCACGTTTCCTTCATCGGCTTTTCCATAACGCTTCACCAGGTCACGGCAGACAGGGATCTCCAACTCGGGATCCTCAGTGAGTGAAACACGGATCGTATCTCCTATCCCGTCCTCCAGCAAGGTGCCAATACCTACCGCACTTTTGATGCGCCCGTCTTCTCCATCGCCGGCTTCGGTAACACCCAAATGCAAAGGATAGGCTTCGCCAAATTCATTGAACATGGAAACGATGAGTAATCGATAGGCCTGCACCATCACCTGGGGGTTGCTTGATTTCATGCTGAGCACGATATTATGATAGCTTTCGCCCCTTGCAATGCGCAGGAATTCCATGGCGCTCTCCACCATGCCGTTGGCCGTATCTCCGTAGCGGCTCATGATCCTGTCGCTCAGCGAACCATGATTGGTGCCGATGCGCATGGCAGTACCGTATTCCTTGCAGATCTTCACGAGTGGTGTAAACCGCTCCCTGATTCTTTCTATTTCTTCCTGGTAGTCGGCATCCGTATATTCTATCAGTTCGAACTTTTTCTTATCGACATAATTGCCTGGGTTCACCCGCACTTTTTCTACGATGCGCGCTGCGATCTCGGCTGCATTGGGCGTGAAATGAATATCGGCCACGAGGGGAACTTGATAACCCTGCCGGTGCAACTCGTTTTTGATGGCCTGCAGGTTTTCGGCCTCTTTTTTCGAGGGAGCCGTGATCCTTACCAGTTCTGCACCTGCTTCAATGCAGCGGATGGTCTGCTGCACAGTGGCCATGGTATCCATGGTATCGGTGGTGGTCATGGTTTGCACCCTGATGGGATGATGATCCCCCATCAGCAGGTCGCCAACTTTCACTTCCCTGGTCTTTAAACGCTGATAACGGGTGAGGCTCTCGCAATAAAATTCCATGATCGGGGTAGCCGCGCCGGGCGGCCGGCTGTAAATTTTTTAATAGTGATTTCTCAGGCAAATTTACCACATTCGGGAGAGTATCACCAGTCTTTGGACTGGGGGTCGCCGGAGGCTGATTTCTTTTGCATCCTTTTCTGCAGGTTGCTTTCTTTTTCCTGCAGTTTTTCCAGCTGCTTGTCGGCCTCATCCTTATTCATACCGCCGCCGCCCTTGTTGCCTCCTCCACCGCCGCCTTGCTTTTTCTTCAGCTCACTGAGGGCCTTCTGCAGGTTCTCGCGCGCTTCTTTATCGTTGGGATCCAGGCGCAGCGCCGCTTTGTAGGAATCGATGCTCTCCTCCAGCCTTTTTTCATGCGAGCGGATCACGCCGGCATTGTAATGCGAGGCCGCCCTCGTGGATATAGCGCCACTGCCTGTTGCCAGTTTTTGCCATACTTCCTCCGCCTCGCGGAATTTTTGCTGGTGATAAAGCGCCAGGCCGAGATTATACCGGGCGATCTCGTTTTGCGGATCGCTTTTCAGCACCGAAGCATAGTGCTGCTCGGCCATACCAAACTGGCCATTACGGAAATATTCATTGCCCTTGCGAATGTCAGGTGCCTGCGCATGGGTAGCCAGGGTGAGAAACAAGACCGGTAATAAGATGTACTTCATAGAGCCGGCTTTTTTCGTTCGGAAATAAATAACTCCAGGGCCAGCAGCAGCAACATGGGCACTACCAGCCACAGGTAATGCGATGTATAGCTGAATAATGAGGGATTGATAAATGCTTTTTTATTGGCCGAAGAATATTGCTCGAGGATGATCCTCGCTGCCGTATTCACATCATTGAGATGAATGTATTTTCCATTCGCCGCCTGGGCGATCTGGTTCAGTAGCTCAGCATTCAGTTTGGAAAGCACTACCTCGCCCGTTGCGGGATCTTTTCTTGGCTGCCGCGTAGCCGTATCCATGATCACCGATCCTTGCTCTGAGCCTATGCCTACCGTGTTCACCAATACGCCCTCCTGTGACAGCTCTTTTACCGTTTCCAGTGCGTCCTCGTCATGCGCTTCCCCGTCAGAGATCAGCACAATGGACTGGTACCTGTCTTCGTCGCCTTCCAAGGCTATCTGTGATTTTTTCAGCGCATCGTTGACAGCCGTTCCCTGCGAAGTGATCATCGCAGGCTGCGCATTCTTCACCACCATCTCCACCATGCCATGGTCGAATGTGGGCGGCACCTGCACATAGGCCGTTCCTGCAAATAAGATGAGAGCGATCCGGTTATCGGGCATTTGCCTGATCAGGGTTTGTATCAGCTCCTTGGCCTTACTAAGCCGGTTGGGTAGCACGTCGGTAGCCAGCATGCTGTTGCTGATGTCCACAGCAAAAGCCACGTCTATGCCGCTGCGCATGTCGTTCGACGCGGCACCACGGGTACGGGGGTTGGCCACGGCGATGCAGCCCAGGGTAAAGGCCAGTATGAAAATGAAAAAACGAATATGAAGGCGGCGGGGCGAGAATCCGGGAGAGAGCCTCTTAACAAGCCGCGTTTCACCAATGCGCTCATAGGCCTTCCGCCTCCACCGCTGGTAAAACAGGTAAATGAGGATGATCACAGGCACCAGGCCCAGCAGCCAAAGGGCAATTGGATATTGAAACTCCCAGTTCAGCATTGTACGGGTTCTGCAAAAAACATGCAGGGATGAGCTATTTCTTCATCAGGTCCAGATCCTGCAGGATATTGTCCAAGATACGCATCCTGATGCTGCGAATATCGGCATCGGGCCTGGCAGATTCCAGGTTCAGCACAAAAAAGTAGGGATGGCGGTTCTCTTCGATCCATCCGGCTACCCATCCAATGTGATGGCCAGCCTCGTTCTTACCCCAGCCTGTCTTGTAGCTGAGGGTATAATTTGAATTATCGGTAAAGACCATGGCCCTTTTCACGATCTCCTGGTTCATGCGGTGAAAAGGCAACTGGTTGAAATACAAGCGCTTGATGAGACCGAGTTGCTCGTCCGGGGTGATCTTCAGTGAATTATCCACCCAGAAGCTGTCCATCCTGCTGATCTTTTTGTTTCCATACTCCAGCGTGTTCAGCCAGCGCTGCATGGAATCTTTAGGCAGGTCTTTCAGCATCTGCTGGTACCAGGAGAGGCAGGAAACGCGAAAAGCATCATACATGTGCATATCCTTATCGCACTCCGGCCGGCCGGAATGCACCTGGTTCCATTTCCTGACAGCCGTATCGCTGGGGATCAGCCCGGTTTGCAGGCCGACCAATGAGCTGACGATCTTAAAAGTGGACGCAGGCAGGTAGGCGCTGTCGCGGAAACGGGGAAGATTATAGACCGTGAATTTATTGGTAGCGTTGTCGAGCAGGGCAAAACAGCCCTCCACGCCCTCCGCCCTAAAATATTTTCCCAGCGAATCGTCTTCATCTACATTATTGGTGGAACATCCGGCAAAAGAAAAGGCGAGAATGAAAAGTATGAACAGGCGGCTCATTGATCGGTTTTGTTCAAAGGTAATTTCCCGGCGCTGTTCTTCCGCCTTAAAACTGCACGCTGGTAACCTTTTACCATAAAACTTTTCACTTCTGGAATGTCTTCCGAAACACCTCCCGTGACCGCCACAGGATCGGTAGAGCTTGTTAAGAATTCAACGATCAAACTGTCACCTTCCCTCCAGTAGCAGTTGGCGATCTGGTTCTTGCCTACTGAAAAAGAGCCACAAAGCCTGTTGCCCGTATAATACTGGTCGAGCAGGATAGAATTTTTTTCGTCCACCACCCAATGGCCTTTTACACTGTCCACGGCCTTCAACAGGTAGGGCCTGTCATCCTGGTTCGTGTCGCCATAGATCAATTGCCAGGTATACTGGCCCGCTGTATCCGCAGGAAAGACCCTGAGCTGCATCTTAAAAACCTTGGGCTCGGGCTTGCCCGTCTGGAACCACTGGATCTGCCCTTCCCAATGGCCAATGAATTCCGCAGGGGATCGCTGGGCCTTTGCCTGCAGCCCCGTGAGTATAAAAAAGAGAATCAGTGACTTCATGGATAAAAAAAAGGCAATATCGAGGATATTGCCTTAACAAACAAAGCTGTTTGATCAGAGGTAAATGCCATTCTTGAGCCTGGTATGCTTTACGCCCTGGCAGTCCTTTTTAGTGGCTACACAGGAGCTGAGGCTACCGGCAAGAAAGGCAAATAAGGTTAGCATTACGAGGATCTTCTTCATGGGGTGTTTTTCTTGCTTCTTTAAAAACAAGAAGCGTTCCAATGAAGACAACGCAGATTAAGCCGTAATATTTTCTTTGATGACTGCTAATTCTTTCCCAATAACTGTAAACGCCTCGATAGCACGGTCGAGGTGTTCTCTTTCGTGGGCTGCGCTGATCTGAACGCGGATCCTCGCCTGTCCCTTGGGTACCACGGGATAAAAGAAACCTATTACATAAATGCCTTCCTGTAGCAGGCGGTCGGCGAATTTCGCCGCCAGCACGGAATCGTAGAGCATTATCGGCACAATGGGATGCTCACCCGGTTTGATATCAAATCCGGCTGCTGTCATTTTCTCCCGGAAGTACCGTGTATTGGTTTCCAGCTTGTCCCTGAGCTCGGTGGTCTCGCTCAACAGGTCAAGCACAGCAATAGAGGCCCCGGTGATAGAAGGTGCCAGCGTATTAGAAAAAAGGTAAGGGCGGCTTCTTTGCCTTAAGATCTCGATGATCTCCTTCCTGCCGCTGGTAAATCCGCCGGAAGCTCCACCCAGGGCCTTGCCAAGGGTACCGGTGATGATGTCGATCCTGCCCATCACGCCCCGGTGCTCATGGGTGCCCCTGCCTGTCTTGCCCATAAATCCTGAGGCATGGCTTTCATCCACCATCACAATGGCGTTGTAGCTATCGGCCAGGTCGCAGATCTTATCCAACTGGGCGATGGTGCCGTCCATGCTGAAAACACCATCGGTTACAATGATCCTGCTCCTGCAGCCTTCGGATTCTTTCAGCTTGGCTTCCAGGTCGGCCATGTTGTTATGTTCATAACGGAAACGCTGCGCCTTGCACAGCCGCACGCCGTCGATGATGGAGGCATGGTTGAGCGCGTCGGAAATGATGGCATCCTGCTCGTTGAACAGCGGCTCAAATACACCGCCATTGGCGTCAAAGGCTGCCACATACAGGATGGTATCCTCGGTGCCGAGGAAGTCGGCGAGTTTTTTCTCCAGTTCTTTATGAATATCCTGCGTTCCGCAAATAAATCTAACGGAACTCATACCATAACCATGGCTGTCGATGTATTGGTGTGCGGCCTGAAGGATCCTGGGGTGTGACGAAAGTCCGAGGTAATTGTTTGCACAAAAATTCAAAACAGTCTGACCATTCACCGTGATCTCAGCTCCCTGTGGGGAAGTGATGATGCGCTCATTCTTATACAGCCCGGAACTCCTGATCTCTTCGATCTCGGCGCGCAGCCGGGAAACAAATGCTTCATTCATGCTGTGAAATTAAGGCATAAAGAAAAAGGTCCCCCCGCAAAATGCAGGGAGACCTTTAAAATGAGCTGAAGAATTTATTTTACTACCGCCAGTTTCTTGTTGTATTGCTGACCATTGTGGATCACCCGTACAACGTAAACGCCACTTGCGGCATTCGGGATGGTGATCTTCTTGCTGTACCTGCCGGCAAAGCCTGAGCGCTCTTCC
The DNA here is from genome assembly GCA_036676905.1 of Chitinophagaceae bacterium. GTDB lineage: Bacteria > Bacteroidota > Bacteroidia > Chitinophagales > Chitinophagaceae > Flavisolibacter. Next base: position 12,425 of record JAKFCE010000007.1, on the reverse strand, counting down.
ATGAACACAGTTTGTCCGGAGGCATTCAGTATCTGGACAACCAGGTCGGAACGCTGCTTCACGTTGAAGCTCAGATCGAACCTGCCATTGCTCGGGTTCGGTGTGGCCGTCAACTCGATCTCTGTAGCATCCACATTAGGTAGCGAAGTAACCGAATGCGCTATGTTGTTGGAAGGCAGCTCGCAGTTAGATGGATACTTGATGTTGCAGCGATAGGTGCCCGACTGCGTAGCAGTATATGTGCTCTGCGTAGCGCCTGCAATGGCAACTCCGTCCTTGTACCACTGGAAGGTTACACCTGTGGTGATGTTGCTGGAGAACACGTTGCCATTTACTGTGATCACCGGTGCAGGCTGCAGGAGTGTGGTCACATCCACCGACTGGCTCACACAACCCGCTGTTTTCAGCTGCATGCTGTACAGGTAATAATAAAAAGGATTCGGGTTGGCTCCCCCGTTGTTACCGGTGAGCGAGAACAGTCCGCCCGGGGTGGTCATCGGATAGGTTGCGCCTGTAACGTTGTTGTTCCTGAAAATAGTAGCCCCGCCGCTGGTCTTGGTGAGGATGGCGTGGTTACCGGCAGGAAGGTCGATGTCAAGATGATATACATGCCCCGTATCCGCCGGATTGTTCACCGCCTGGTTGCCTGGTAAAGGCGAAGGCGTTGTCGGGAATACATCGATGGTCTTGCTGGAAATAATATTGTAGGAATATCCACTGCCACCCTGTACAATGTTGGTGATCACCGTGAATGTTACCTTGCCGGGGTAGCCGATATACAGCCTGGCTGCTTCCAGCTTTAATGGCACCGTGGCCGTGAAGTTGGTGAAGAAACCACCCGAAGCCAGGTCCTGGTAGCCACCGCCGCCTGGATAAAGATTCTTGTCACTCAGTCCTGCTACACCTCTCCAGCCTGTCTGCAATTGATAGGTGGAAGGCGGTGAAGGCTGGTTGGAGTTTCCGAGCCCGGTGAACACTGGGACGAAATTATTCATCCACACGTAAGTGAGTGCCGCATTCGATGGGGTTACACTGAAATTGACCGTGTTACCGCACTGCGCTGCCGCAGCACCTGTAGGTGCAGCATTGCCAGGAACCGCTACCGTAGTAGTAATAGAATTGTTGCCTCCCAGTTGGTCGGCCGGGTCGCTCACTGTAGCTGTGATGGTATAAGTATTGCCGCCCTGCATGTTGAAAGACGACTGGAAATTCATGATGGCCGAATTGTTGGGACCCAGTGCAATGTTAAAGGTCTTGGTCATGGTGGCCACCGTGGCTGCTCCGTTCTTTACAGTCACCGTTACCGGGTAAGTGGCCTTTGTGGTTGAACCATTGTTGCGCACGCTCAAAGAGATGAGTTGGTTTGGATTAGCGCAGTCGCCGTTCAGCGGCGAAATGATGCTGGCGATCTCCATGTCGTTGGCCGGAGCTTTTACGATCACCCTGTAGTCCTGCGTTTCTCCTTTTGTATAAGTTCCGCAAGGCGTTACATCGGCGGCATTGGAAGTTTCCTGCATTACTATGCGCATGCGGTAGTAGTTGCCTATGGTTACGCTGCCCGGAATGGACACATTCGCGGATAGATTTCCTGCACCATTGATCACGGGGCTGGCTGCCACCTCTTCGCCGGCGTCATTGAAGTTGCCGTTGTTGTTGAAGTCGATGTAAGCCTTAACCACCTTAGCTGCCGTTGTGGCATCGCAGGCAGCGACACCAATGTACAGTGGAATGCTTTGACCAGGCTGCACGTTTGCTGTCAGGTTGGTGTTGTCGGTATAAGACGTGCAACCAGCAGGGTTTTTGCGCACCACGTTGGAGAAGGAAACGCTGTCGATCCTTGCGCCGCTAGTTGATGAAGGTGCGGATGTGCAATAGGCTGATCCACCCACACCGCTTACTATGAGAGAAAATGCCTGGCTGCCATTGGTGAGGCTGCCTTTATGCGTTACTTCTATGGTATAAGACTCGCCGGGGATCAATTCTTCCACGAGGATCTGCTCTACGTTGTCGAGATTGTTATCGCCTTTAGTAGCGGGATCGCCAGGCGATGCCGGGTTGAGTTTCCAGGGCAAATAAGTGGTAGCGCCTTTCTTTACGCGTACATCCAGGTTGTTGACCAGCTTGGGTGTGGTATTGTTTAAAATATTGGTCACTTCCACGGGTGCGGCCGGGTCTGTCCAGGAAATGGTCACTTTCAAAGGACCATTTCCGGAAGCCACTACATTTTGCGTATAGGTGGCGCCGTTATTCAAAGTGTTTTGCTGGACCAGGTTCTTCGTATTGCCGCCGGTGGCATTGGTGATAAGGGTAGCACCGGTACCTACATTGAGCAGGCCCCATCCGAACTTGTAGTCAGGTCCAGGATAATCGCCCGACTCCTCGGCGGTATGAATGGCGATACCCTTCAAAGTAGCTGAGCGCATGAAAGAGCCGTTGATCCGCTGCCAGTATTCCTGCAAGAGCAGCAGGGATCCTGCCGCATTCGGGGAGGCCATGGAAGTTCCGCTGTATATAGCATAAGCATTATCGCTGCTCGCAATGGGCGACATCACATCCACTCCATTGGCCACCAAATCAGGCTTGATCCTTCCATCGTCGGTAGGTCCCCAGCTGGAGAAGCCGGACATGGCTACGTCAGCAACGTTCTTGTATCCTGCGGCTATACCAGAGACAGCTCCTACTGTCAGGATGTTCTTGGCTGTACCCGTGGTAGAGATGATGTCGTAGCCATCGTTACTGCTGATGCCTGAAGGACGGGGTCCTGCATTTACCATGGCGCCTGAAGGATCATACCTCCAATAAGTGGTGCCTTCGTTGGGACCGTTCATGTCCCTGTTGTTGCCGGATGATTTCACGATCAGGTAATTGGGAGCAGCATAAGCCATAGCATCCCAGTCGCGGGCTTCCGAGCTATAATAGCCAAATTTATAGTCCTCATTTTCACCGGCACGGCCGCGGAATTCCCAGCGGCTTTGGCCTGCGTTGTAATACCATCCTGTGATGGTTCCGTAAGAATGGTTGGAGACCAGCAGGGAAGAAGCCTCTAAGGACATCTCCGACATATGGTTATTGAAATCGTACGCGATCAGTTGTGATAATCCGAAGGACATACCTCTCGCGGAAGAGTTGGCGCCGCCGGCTACCATAGTTCCCGCCACGTGGGTGGCATGGTCGCTGAGTCCGCCGGGATTGTCTTTCTGAAGCACGCGTCCGGTGAACTCTACGTGAGATCCCCTCACCGTTCCGCCATCCCAAACACCTAACTTACCTGAAACCGCAGCAGAACCGCCATTCAGGTTCAGGCCGCCGGGACTGCCAGGCCATAAAGTGCTGGCGCCTGTTGTGGCCGCCGAGATGATGTTGTTATGTACTGCTGTGTAAAGCGGGTAGCCAGACTGGTCAACGCCGGTGAGCACGGCGATCTCGCCGTTCCTGCCCTTCAGCTCCAGTGGCCAGTTCTTCACGCGTGCCAATGCACGCGCCTCTTCCCATTGGGACCTTTCCATGGTGGCGAGCTCAGTCGACATCCGGGAAAGAAGCTCTTTGTTAGTAGTAACCTGCGACGTGGCAGTAAGGGTAAGCCCCAGGAGCAAACCCGTGAAAGCAGTAAGTTGTTTGGTGAACATTTGAATTAACTTGGGGGATTAACGTTAAGTTTGTAAATATATCAAATCATAGTAATCTAAAAATCAGTTCAATGCTTAATTTTAAAGGGTTTGGGGTGATTTTAAGCCTGGTTTTAGCTTTTCAATTTATGTCTTGCCAACCGCGGAAATGGACGCCTATTGAAACAGGAGTTGCTGGCCATGTAAGGCAAAGTATTGGAAATCAAATGCCTGACCCAGACGAGCCTCGAAGTGATCCTCCGCCGTTCGAAACCATGGTCTATGTATATGAACTGACCCCAGCGGAGAAAACAGAAAGAGTGGGCACCTCCACCCTTTTCAGTAAGATCCATACCCGCCTGGTTGATTCGGTCCGTTCCGATAAAAAAGGCTATTACCAATTCAGCCTGCCTGCGGGCAGTTATTCCCTGTTCGTCAGGCAGGACGGTTTTTACTTCGCTTCCATTTTCGACGATAAGAACAACGCCCACCCCTTCCACGTAGAGCAGGGAAAGGTTACACAGCACGATGTGCTGGTAAATAATAAAGCGAGCTATTGACGGCCGCCGTAATTTTGCCCTTCTTTTGGCACCTGTTGTGGAAGTTGTGAACCTAGGGACATTGCTGGAGACTTATAAATCATCCCCCCGCCTTTTTCAGCTGGCGGACAGGCTCTCTTTTGCCCAACCTCAAAAAATTGAAGCGACCGACCTGCACGGCAGCGCCGGCGCCTTTGTAGCGGCAGGTATCTTCCTGCATCCTTCCTGCGCAGGGCTCAACCACCTGTTCATTTGTAACGACGAGGAAGAAGCCGCCTATTTTCACAATACCCTGGAGAACCTTACCCAGGCATTGAATGTATTTTACTTTCCCTCCTCATTCAAGACCAAAAAGAACTTCAGGCTGCTCAACGCTTCGCACGTGATGCTGCGCACGGAGGCGCTCACACGCTTTGCCTCACCCACCGGCTCGCGGGTAGGCGCCATGGTCACTTATCCGGAAGCGCTGTTTGAAAAAGTTGTGCTGGCCAAGTCGATCTCATCCAATATCATTCACCTGAAGACCGGCGATGAGATCAACCCGGACGAACTTTTTGGCAAATTGGTTCACTACGGATTTGAAAGGACGGAGTTTGTTTATGAGCCCGGACAGTTCGCCGTTCGCGGAGGTATACTGGATATTTATTCTTTTGGCAACGAGAAGCCTTACCGCCTGGAACTGTTCGGCAACGATGTGGACTCCATCCGGGTGATCGACCCGGAGACCCAGCTCAGTGAAAGAAGGCTGTTGCAGGTGAGCATCATACCCAATGTGGATGTGCAGTTTGAAGATGAGGGTAAGATCTCCTTACTGGAATTCTTGCCGGAGAATACCGTGGTCTGGATCCAGGACGAAGCCTTGTTGAAAGAGAAGCTGGAAAACACGCACGATGAGCTGGAGATCTTCCTTCGGGTGCAAAATGACATGGTGAAGACGGAAAAGGAAGAAGACGAGAACCTGGTAAGAAAGCAGGCACAGCCCCGGGATTTTGCAGATGCAGAAGACCTCTTCGCCAGGCTGGAACAAAGGCATATCGTGTACTATGGCTATGAAAAGCCGCTAAAGCCCGGATTTGAGATCGCCTTCAACACCAGGCCGCAACCTGCATTCAACAGGCAGTTCGACATGCTCATTGCAGATCTGAAAAGCTGGGAGGCCAAAGGCTACCAGCTCAACCTGTTTGCAGACAACCCTAAACAACTCGAAAGGCTCTATACCATTTTTAAGGACCTGAAAGAAGAGATCCATTTTCATCCCGTGGTCACTTCCATCCACGAAGGCTTCATTGACAACGATGTGAAGCTGGTTTGCTATACCGACCACCAGATCTTCCAGCGTTACCACAAATACAAGGTGAAGCAGGCCTATAATAAGAACAAGGCGCTTACGCTGCGTGCCCTTAGGGAGCTGCAGCCCGGCGACTTTGTTACGCACATCGACCACGGCGTAGGTGTGTACAGTGGCCTGCAAAAGCTGGAAGTGAACGGCAAGCTGCAGGAAGCCGTGCGCATCATTTATAAAGATTCCGACATCCTTTACGTCAACATCAACTCTCTGCACAAGATCGCCAAGTACACGGGCAAGGAAGGCACGGTGCCCAAGGTGAACAAACTGGGAAGCGACGTTTGGAACAGGCTCAAGGAAAAGACCAAGACCAGGGTGAAGCAGATCGCCTTTGACCTGATCAAGCTGTACGCGAAAAGAAAAGCGCAGCAAGGTTTTGCCCACACGCCCGATAATTATATGCAAACGGAGCTCGAAGCTTCTTTCATTTACGAGGATACGCCGGACCAGAGCAAGGCTACCGCGGATGTGAAAAAAGACATGGAGTCGCCTTCCCCTATGGACAGGCTGGTTTGCGGAGATGTAGGCTTTGGCAAAACAGAGATCGCGGTGAGGGCCGCCTTCAAAACAGTGATCGATGGCAAGCAGGCGGCCATACTGGTTCCGACCACCATCCTGGCTTTTCAGCATTATAAAACCTTCAGCGACCGGCTGAAGGACTTCCCGGTGACGGTGGACTACGTGAACCGTTTTAAATCGACGAAAGAAAAGAAGGAGACACTGAAAAAGCTGGAAGAAGGAAAGGTGGATATCATCATCGGCACACATGCCTTGCTGGGCAAGGAAGTGAAGTTCAGGGAGCTGGGACTGCTGGTGATCGACGAAGAACAAAAATTCGGCGTGGGACATAAGGAAAAGATCAAGACCCTTCGCACCAATGTGGACGCGCTCACACTCACGGCCACGCCTATCCCAAGAACGCTGCAGTTCAGCCTCATGGGCGCGAGGGACCTGTCTATTATCAACACACCGCCGCCCAACCGACAGCCAATACAAACCGAGGTGAAAGTTTTCCAGGAAGATTTTGTGCGGGACGCTATTTATTTCGAGACAGAGAGAGGAGGCCAGGTATTCTTCATTCATAACCGCGTGCATGGCCTCGCGGAAATGTCGGCTATGCTGCAGGGGCTCTGTCCCGATCTCAGTATCGGCTTTGCCCATGGCCAGATGGGAGGCCACCTGCTGGAAGAACGCATTCTTGATTTCATTGACCAGAAATATGACGTGCTGGTTTGTACCAATATCGTGGAGAGCGGGGTGGACATCCCCAATGTGAATACGATCATCGTGAACAACGCCCACCAGTTTGGTCTCAGCGACCTTCACCAGCTTCGTGGCCGCGTGGGACGAAGCAATAAAAAGGCATTCTGCTACCTGCTGGCACCACCCATGAGCACGCTTCCCGCAGATTCAAGGAAAAGGCTGCAAACGCTGGAACAGCATAGCGATCTTGGCAGCGGTTTCCAGATCGCCATGCGCGACCTGGATATCCGGGGCGCAGGCAACATGCTGGGCGGCGAACAAAGTGGCTTCATGGCGGAGATCGGGTTTGAGACGTACCAGAAGATACTGGATGAGGCCATCCGCGAACTCAAGAGAACCGAATTCAAGGAGCTTTTCCAGGAAGAGATCTCGAAGCAGGACGATTTTGTACAGGACTGCACCATTGATACGGACCTGGAAATACTGATCCCTGACCATTACGTAGAAAGTATCACCGAAAGACTTACACTTTATTCCAGGCTCGATAACTGCGAGAATGAAGAGGAACTGCAGGCTATGGAAAAAGAAATGGTCGACCGTTTCGGCCCCTTGCCAGCCCAGGTTGCTGATCTATTCATCACCGTGCGTTGCCGCAGGCTGGCTGTAGCGCTTGGATTTGAAAAAATGGTGCTGAAAAACGAATCGCTGAAGTGTTTCTTCATCAACAAGCCGGACTCGCCCTATTTCGAGTCTGACCTCTTCAACCGCATCCTCGCTTACCTGCAAACGGGGACCAACAAAGCCCGCCTCAAGCAAACAGGCAGAAACTTCCTGCTGGTGATGGAACCGGCAAAATCAATGTCGGAGGTGCACAACCTGCTCTCGCGCATGCACGCCGAGGTGGTAGCCCGTTAACTAAAAAAAAATTCTTTTTTTCCAACCCTTGCGGGAATTTTTACGTGTATCATGGTAACCTAATTCCATTTTATGCGTTCCTGCTTCCTCATTCTTGCCCTTGCACTGGTTGCTTCTGGCTGCCAGAAAGAATTTCACCTCGACCTGGAAAACGAGCAGCAGCAGCTCACGGAAGACGAACAGGACATCATGGCCGCAAGCGATCAGTTCGTTGCCCACCCTGTTGGCGAAACCATGTATTCGTTCAAAAAAGGACCACGCAAGGTGAGGATCTTTGTGGCAGACTCTGTGAAATGCGTAGGCTTTGGGGGAGGCGCCTGCATCATCCGTCCAAAGATCTTCATGAAAAAAGACAGCACGCTGGTGGACGGTTGGGTAGATCTATATTTCACCGACATCCTCGGTTTCCCCGATATGATCTACAATGGTGTGACCACGCTGGGAGCGAACGAGATCCTGGAAACTGCCGGCATTGTTGACATCGTTGCTGTTCAAAACACCGATACATTATTGCTGAAGCCGGGAGCGACGATCGACATTACTATTCCTGCCCCCTTCCTTCCGGGATACTCCGTTTTCACCGGCATTGTGCACCCAAGGCCGGAGAATTCCATCACCTGGGAACCCGGCGCCGGCCTCGCAGCGCCTGATGCCCAGGGCATCCTGGTCACCGGTGTAGATACTCTTACCTGGACCAACATTGGCCGCACTGTACAGCCGGGCACTACGGGAACTTATTATGTGTCGTTACCGGCCGGGTTCAATGCGGCGAATACCATGACTTATATGATGTTCGGCCCGGTAAAGAGCCTGTTCAATCTCGGGCAGGACGGAAATGGCATATTCAGCAGCGCCGGCTTACCTGGACTGCCTGTGGGCAGGAATACGAAGATCGTGGCCGTTGCAAAACAGAACAATAAGTATTATTATTCGGAAAACAACGTCCTGGTAGCAGCCGGCGACACATTGAAAGTGACTCAAATGATGGAGTTGCCGGTGACTGCATTGAAAGCAAAACTGGATGCTCTTTAAACTGGACATGAAAAGGACGAACTGATAATGGTGCTTACGCTTGATTTGTTGCAGCAATGCCGGCGGGGAAACAGGAAGGCGCAGTTTGAGCTGTACCAGCAGTACTATGGCCAGATCAGATCGGTTTGTGCCCGCTATAATCATTCAGGCCAGGAGCTGAGCGCGCTCGTGAATGAGGCATTTTTCAAAATACTTACAGGATTGGACAGTTACCAGGTGGACATTCCTTTCGAGCATTGGGCGAAGAAGGTGGCCATACACGTGGTGATAGATGATCACAGGAAGAACAAGAACTACAGAAAGCTCACCGTAGTGAAAGAATCAGAAAAACTACAGGAGCATCAGTCCGATATCGACTGGAACCTGGCAGAACTGGAGATCGATCGCGAAGAGATCGAGCAAATGCTGATGGAATTGCCGGAAATGTACCGGCGGATATTCAGTCTTTTCGCTATCGATGGCTTTGCCCACCGCGAGATCGCGGTGATGATGGAGATCAGTGAAGGCACATCCAAATGGTATGTCTCCGAAGCACGCAGCATGCTGAAAGAGAAGATCGTTAACCGATTAAAAAAAAATGAACTCAACCGTGGATTCAAAGCAGCCAAATAATAACCCGCTTGACAGCCTGTTCCGGGACAAACTCTCGGACGCGCCTGAAATTCAGCCCGGGGCCGAATGGCCAGTACTTGAAAAAAGACTGGACGCTTACTATGGAAAAAGCAAAAGGAGATTCATTATTATCATCTTCTTCTCTTTCTTGCTGGCAGGACTCTACTGGGCAGCCGGGGATGTTCTTTTTAGCAGGAATACAGATCCAGTTGCGGAGAGCAGCAAACAGCCGGCTGGACCGAACAGCAGGAAAGTGCAGGCGAGCCAACCCATAAAAGAAGAGTCAAGGGAGAGACAAGAAGATAACAATGGAGGATTCTTACCTGGGAACGAAAGTTTACCTGTTGAAAGTATAGCGGATGGCAGCTTGCCTTCTGCAAGAACAGGCAAAGCAAATCGTCCAGCCAGGTCCTCATATATCGCAAAGAAGCCAGCGTCGCGCAAAAATACAGTCACAAGAAAAGCTATCCGGGAACAGGCCGGCCTGGCAGGAGGTGTTCAGCCTACCGATCTGCCCACCGCAACCGACAGCAGCGCTGCATCGGAGAAAAAGGAAGCCCAAACCGCCGCCTTATTACCCAAACGCTCGCCTGAAAAGAAAAAGCCGGCCCCTCCCGTCGTGCAGCCGGAGGAGCAAGCTTCGAAAGAAAGTTTTCTCTGGGTGGACTTGCATGTGGGTGTAAAAAGGACCAGACCTTTACTCGAAGGCGAGGGCATACCCGGCTATTTTGAAAAACGCAATGCAGAAGAACATGCGGCTTTTTGTCCTACAGCAGGTATCGACATGCGCATACAGCTAAGGAAGCTGATCCTTTCCCTTGGCGTGGAGCTGGTGAATTATGGCGAGGACATCGACTATACTGCCACTGCAAAAAGAAGATTCTATTATAATAGCGGTGGGCAGATGGTTTACCGCGACAGCACCGTGAACGACCCGGCCCTGGTGAAACAGTCGAAGAACAAATTCACCTACCTGGAATTCCCACTGCAGGGCGGATACCATTTCCCTTCCAAAGGAAAGTTCGGTGCCTCGGTAACAGGCGGCGTAGCATTTGGCTTCCTGGCCGGCAGCGACATTCAATACGTGGATACGGCACTGAATAACGTGGTGCAGTTCAGCGACCATTATATCGAGCATTTCAGGCAACAGAGCTTCTCCCTGCTACTTCATCCTTCGTTTGAATACAGGATGAAGAATCTATCGGAAATCTACATTTCGCTCCAGTTGCGATACCAGCTATCCTCTGTCTTCAAGAAGAAATATGAAGTGAAGCAGCAGTATTTTTCACCTGGGGTGACCGTGGGCTACCGCTTTCACAGGAAGCAATAAAAAAAGGGCGCAGTAGAACTGCGCCCTTTTAATTCTTTATCGTCGTATGCTTTTTACCAGCCTTGTTTTGCCACACCCGCGTTGATGGCTGCCATTGCCTTCTCCTGGTTGCACAATGTTGTAAGCTTGTTGCCTTTACCATCGTGCCCCTGTACCATATATGCTCCCTTTGCTGTTTTGGTGATCACAGCGTCCATGATAGGAACATTTTTCTCTTTGGTTTTTACATTATACGCTGTAAGCTGAACATCTGACATATGATTAAGTTTTATGTTTAATGATTAAATCTAAGCAATTTCAACAAAAACAGGGCAAAACCAGCCCTGAATGTTGAAAAAGAAGTTGAATGTGGATCTATTGACAAAATGGCAAATCGAATGAGATCGCATGCCGGCAAGCCGTCACCAGCCGGCGATCAAATACTGCGTTCATTGGTTTCAGGCGGTGCGCTTAAGGTCGACATTCATCAGCTTTCCTTCCAGCACGCTGGCCAATTCAACAACGGCTTCGTTGTCACGCTTCCTGGCATCCTTGGTTTTTGTTGGGAACAATGAGATGCCGTTATAAATGCTGTAGCAAAGAGTGATCAGGTGCCGGCCGAAAGAAAAGTTCCAGTTGATCGCATCGAAATCATCTTCTTTACCGGTAAAATTCACACGTAATTCTTCTTTGAGGATGTCGGCGATCTGGTAGAAGCGTTTTAATCCGCCGTCATCGTCGATCACAGCTTCAGTACATCCCAATGCTGTTCGTAGGGTTAGGCTCATGATGCAACTTTTTGTATTAAATAGACAATGGTTTAGGCCACTTAGTTGCATTAATACAAACCCTATGCCTTGAATTTCTTGGTCTTTTTGGGTGGTTCCCCGCTTATTAGCTTTTCTGCCCCTACGTTACGGCCGCCATTGTCTCCACAGCCGTATTTTGGCTTAAAAAGGCTGCAGGATGAGAGAAAAAACGCAGCCAGTGTGAAAAAAACGAGGTATCGTGCGTGTTTCATGTAGTAGGATTATAAGGCAAAGAACGTAAAAATTAGCCGGAAATTGTAGTCCCGGCGGCATTTACAGCCTCAAACCAGCGGGAATAGCGGAGATAATTTTCCGCAATCCGCCTGATCTCCCCTTCAGATTTTTCCACAGATATGTCTTTGACCTTTTTAGCGGGCACGCCTGCATAGATGCTTCCCGCGTCGCAAACCGTACCCTCCAGCACCACGGCGCCGGCGGCAATAATAGTATTACTATGCACCACCGCCCTGTCCATGATGATGGCGCCCATGCCCACCAGCACGTCATCTTCTATAGTACAACCGTGCACGATAGCATTGTGTCCGATAGAAACATTGTTACCGATCACAGCCCTGGTTCGCTGGTAAGTACAATGAATAACGGCGCCATCCTGGATGTTCACTTTATTTCCGATCACGATGCTGTTCACATCGCCGCGCACCACTGCGTTGAACCAAACGCTGCAGTCATCACCCATGGTCACATCTCCCACAACAGTAGCATTGGGAGCAAGAAAGCAATTCTTTCCCCATTTAGGAAAATGATCTTCTACCGGTAGTACAAGTGCCATGGTTGTATATTATTTAACGAAGATAATCCTGCAATAGCTTTCGCCGTCATTGCAGTATATTAATAGTATAACGCGCCATCAGCTACTCATTGTAATTATATATAGCTCATCTGTTTTTGCGTTCATCGTTGTTGCAAACGTATTTTTCACGCATGCAAAAAAATTGGCACGCTTTTGCATTTATTACTAACAGGTGCGCACATGGCACCGAAACACCAATCGTCCAATCCTTCTTAAAACCGACCGTTCCTGATCCCCTGAAGACC
>JAKFCE010000006.1:0-363549 GCA_036676905.1 Chitinophagaceae bacterium | reverse complement strand
TCACAGCCATGCTTCCTATTGTGGGCGCGGCGCTGATCTATGTTCCGCTTTCACTGATGCTGCTCGTGCAGGGACAAACAGGACAGGGCATTGCCATGGCCTTGTGGGGATTCATTCTCATTGGACTTGTAGATAATCTATTCCGTTTTTTGATCAATAAAAAGATCGGCGATATACATCCTCTGATCACCGTGTTTGGTGTGATCGTGGGTATTCAATTATTTGGTTTCATCGGGCTTGTTTTCGGTCCGCTACTCATCTCCATGTTCCTGCTTTTACTGCGTATTTACAGCAACGAATTTTTGTTAAAAAGAAGGGAAACCAAGCGCGTAAAATAGGCTCTGCCATTGATTTTGGCATCTAATGGTTTAACATTACTTAAGGGTCAAAAAGGGAATTTTTTTACCTCGTTTGAGTATCTTCGTGTCCGAAACAAAATAAATCCAATTATCCCATCGTTACACATAACCCGAAAAACCCAAATAACCGTGAGAAAACACATTTTGCCTCTTCTGTCTATCCTGATTGTAAGCTCATCATTCGTACCTGGTTTCACCAACCCTAATGATGTTGTAGTAGCCTCTGCTGTTGTAAACGACAGTAATTCAACAAATAATGTTGTTGATGAAAAAGCTACGATCGTTGCTGCTGCTGCTGAGCTTTACAATGAACTCGACCTTGGCTCCAAAGGAGTGTCGATCGAAGCCATTGAGTACGCTTATACAGGATACACCAATCTCAAGCGTCGCGGCGTTGTGAAGAACGAGAATATCCTGACCGTGGTAGATTTCAGCCAATCATCCCGCAAGAAGCGCCTTTATATCATCGATATGAATACAAAGAAGCTTCTGGTGAATACTTACGTAGCACATGGCAAGAACACAGGTGTGGACATGGCCACGCAATTCTCCAACACGCATGAGTCTTTACAAAGCAGCCTTGGTTTTTATGTCACCAAGGGCACCTACTTTGGCAAGCATGGCCTGTCTTTAAGGTTATCTGGACAGGAAGAAGGCTGGAACAGCAATGCAGAGCAGAGAGCAGTAGTTGTTCATGGCGCTAATTACATCGGCGAACACAGGAAGGGTGCCGCTTACATGGGTCGCAGCTTTGGTTGCCCCGCAGTACCTGAAGAGTACAAAGAAAAAGTGATCAATCTCATCAAGGATGGCAGCGTGATGTTCATCTATCATCCCTCAGCAAAATACCTGAACACCTCCAAGCTGCTCAGCATCTAAACAAAATAAATTTTCCGGGAAAGAGCCTCGCTTATGCGGGGCTTTTTTCTTGGGTCAACTGGCTCAGTGCCTGGCGCAGCCTGCCGATCATTTCAGCAATATCTTCTTTTCTGCAGGTGCCCACGCTCAACCGGTACCAGGGCGATTGCCGGTCGGCGCCAAATGCATAAAAAGGAACCACGGCAAGGCCAGCCTCCTTCAGAATATAAGAAGAAACATCCGACTGGGACTGGAGCTGCACACCCTCTGCTGTGCTCATGCCGGCGAGATCCAGTTTCAGGGTGAGGTAGATGGCTGCTTCAGGGGCTACAGCATCTACATTCAGCCCTTCGTTTTTCAATTCCATGAAGCCATCGTAAATGGCACGAAGCCTTTCTTCGATCTCCGATTTGAAATGCGTAAGGAAGCGGTTGATCTCGTCGGTCTGCAAAAGGAATTTGGCCACGGCTTTTTGCTCAGCCATAGGTGCCCAGGCGCCTACATGCGAAAGGATGGCCTTCATTTTATTCAGCACAGCAGCAGGACCCATGCTCCAGCCTACGCGGACGCCGGTAGCTGCAAACACTTTGCTGATCGCATCTACATAAATAGTGTAGTCGCGCATTCCAGGATTGAGCGAAACGGGATCGTAATGCACAATATCGCCGTAGGTCAGCTGCCAGTACATCTGGTCATACATCAGGTAAAGCTTTTTCCTGTCGTTGCCCCTTAACCTGTTTTCTTCCACGATCATTTCACAGATCTCTTCGAGGTCTTTTTTACGGAAGGTGGTACCTGTGGGATTTTGGGGAGAACAAAGCGCTATCAGGGAAGCCTCGCTGATGTGCGGGCGAAGGTCTTCCGCCGTGGGCATAAAGTTGCTTTCCGCGCCGGCTTCGATCACCACATGCTCAGCTGAGACAAAATGCGTGTAATGGTTGTTGTTCCAGCTGGGCACGGCATAGATCACCTTATCTCCCGGGTCGCAGATGGTGCGGTAGATGGCATAGATCAAAGGCCGTCCACCCGAGGCAACCAGGATCTCGTTGGTATTGTACTTCAATCCCTGGAAGGTTTCGGCAAAAGATGAAATGGATCGCCTCAGGTCAAGATTGCCTTCCGCTGCTGGGTAGTTGGTGAAATGATTGCGATAAGCTTCTATGATCTCCTCTTCCAGTTGGGCAGGAATGGGAAAGATCTTGGGATCAAAATCCCCTACGGTGAAATTGTATATGTTCTCTCCCTGGCTGATGCGCTCGCGTATCTCACCGCCCAGCTTTACGATTTCGGAACCGATCAAGGTCTCTGATAAGTGAGATAGCTTCATTGAACTGGTTTGTAGACAACAAATGTAGGGAAACCCGCCCTCCTCTTTACTGTTTTTAGTAACGATAATTGTACCGGTTATGAAGTTGACTGGTTGACAGGTTAACTGGTTAACTAGGAGACAATCTCCTCCCTAATAGTGTCAAGAACGAAACAGCCATTCCCGCTGATAACGCAGAAAAAACCCGCAGATTACGCAGAACAACAACCGGTTGGAAAACCAGATTCCTGGCTGTTCCTAGTCAACTAGTTAACTTGTCAACTGCTGATTGAGGCCTAATAACCTGTTGAGTCTGCTTCGCTTCGCTCGCAGTGACATCGCTCCTAAAGATGGTCTAATTACTTAAGCCTATTATTCAATCGGTTGGTAGTCTTTGAAAAGGGACAGCCGGGTATTTTCGTAATGCTTCCGGTAGTCCTTCCAGTTCTTATCATAAAATGCGTTCACCCGGTTCAGGGTCCTGCTGATCATCAGCTCCGCGTTCTTCACGAGCGCTTCTTCCTGTGCGCCTGGTGCCACGCTTTTAGAAGTAATGTATTGTTGTGCTACCTGTAAAGTCGACATCACGGTCACATCGCCTGTACGGCTGATGCCCTGTCTTTCCGAAGGCTTGCCGCTGATGAATTCCCTGAAGGATTTCAGCGAATCCTGCATGGCTGTGGTGGCCTTGCGGAGTGAATCATATTCCTTTCCTTCGAGGCCGCGTAACTGTGCTGAGATCTTGCCGAGGGTTTCCTCGGATTCTGCAATGCGGTCGATAGCCTGGATCAGTTTGTCTGTGGTCATCCTCAGGCGGTCGAGCATTTTTCTCTGGGCCAGCTTGGCTTCATCGGACTTGTTCAGCCTGGGATCGTGTTTGATAGTGACCGTTGTAGAATCGGCGTTCTTGCCATGGCTGATCACCAGTTTGTAAGTGCCCGGGAAAACCTGCAGTCCAGGAGTCTCAGGTGCGCCAGGCCTGGGCTTAGGAGCATTGGGTGAGCGGAAACCTTTTTCTTCCATACCCCAGAACTGGCGGTTGAAACCCGTATCGGCCTTCCATTTTAAATTCCTGATCACTTCATTCTTGTCGTTATAGATCTTCACCTGCACACTGTCGATCCTTGCAGCGCGTGAAGTATCCGTGCCGGGTGCCACATAATAAGAAACCTGCGCGCCTCTCCTGCGGTTCTCCGCATCCCAAAGTCCGTAGGTGCTCCATTCGTAACCGGGAGCCGCCCTGTACACCACCTGGTAGGCATCCGGTGCAGGAAATACATTGATCTTTTCCGGCACACGGCGGCCATTGTTGGAAGCGATCTCCCTTAATGGACGAATGTCATCGAGTATCCAAAGCGATCTCCCGAAGGTGGCGATGGCCAGGTCGGCCTCCCGCTCCTGTATAGCAAGATCATAAGTGGAAACAGAGGGATATCCGTTCTTCCACTGTTCGAAGCTGGCTCCATTATCGAAACTGATCCAAAGTCCATGTTCCGTGCCCACGAAGATCAAATTGGGCTGCACAGGGTCCTGGATCATGGTGAGGGCATAGCCACGCACTTTCTTGTCGTCCACCAGGCGCGTCCATGTTTTTCCATAGTCCGTGGTTCTGAAAATATAAGGAGCAAAGTCGCCTCTCCTGTAATCGTTGGCTACCACGAAGGCCTCGCCTGCATTGTGTTTGGATGCTCTTACCTGCGGTATCCATGCGCCTTCAGGAAGACCGGGGATCTTGTTGCGGAAATTCGTCCAGCTCTGTCCGCCATCCCTGGTGAGCTGTACGTTGCCATCGTCGGTGCCCACCCAGATCACGCCTCTCTCACGCGGAGAAGGATCGATGGCCAGGATGGTGTTGTATGTTTCCGCACCAGTAATATCCAGCGTGAGTCCACCGGTAGAATCTTGTTTTTGCTGCGCGGGATTGTTGGTAGTGAGGTCGGGTGAAATGGTTTGCCACGATACGCCCTTGTTGCTGCTCTTGTGTACATATTGAGAACCGTAATAAACAGTCTGCTTGTCGAATGGATCAAGTGCAATGCCCGAATTCCAGTTGAAACGGAATTTTTCATTCAGCACAGTCACTGGAGGTTTCAGGTACCAGCGCTCGCCGGTCTCATGGTTCAGGCGCTGCAGGTTACCGCCCTGGCTCATGCTGTATACCCATGAAGGATCTCCAGGATCTGCCACCACATCAAAACCGTCGCCGCCACCTACATTGTTCCAGTAATAATTGCGGATGCCTCCGTTGGTCCAGGTGTACGCAGGCCCATGCCAGCTGCCATTGTCCTGCATACCGCCCATCACGTTGTAAGGAATGGCATCGTCCACGTTGATGTGATAGAACTGCCCGAAGGGAAGTTTTTCATCGAACTCCCATGACCTTCCCCTGTCCCTGGAGATGCCTATGCCTCCATCGTTGCCATCTATAATGAAGTCGGGATCTTCCGGGTGGATCCACCAGGCATGGTGATCGGGGTGAATGCCGGAGTAAGGAAGCAGGGTTTTGAAATTCCTGCCACCATCTTCGCTGTAAGTGACAGTGGAATGTATATCGTAAATGCGGTTCTCATTTGTAGGATCTACATAGATCTCCTGGTAGTAGAATGGACGGTCGGTCACTTCTTCCGGCTTGCTGTTGATCAGTTCCCATTTGCTGCCACCATCGTTGCTCATGTAAAGGCCGTTCTTGGCAGCTTCCACTTTTGCGTACACCCGGGAGGGCATGCTGCGCGCAAAGGCTACGCCTATTCTTCCCAGTTCACCCGCAGGCAATCCGTCGTCCTTGCCCAGTTTCTTCCAGTTGGCGCCGCCATCATGTGTAATGTAAAGGCCGCTGCCGGGACCGCCGCTTTTGAAATCCCAGGGCGTGCGCCTGTGCTGCCACATGGCTGCTATCAGCTTGTTGGGATTAGAAGGATCCATCACCAGGTCGGCTGCACCGCTGGATTCGTTGGTGTACAGGATCCTGGTCCAGGTGGTTCCGCCGTCGGTGGTTTTGTACACCCCGCGCTCAGGATGCGAGGCATAAGGATTTCCAATGACAGCCGCATACACTGTGTTTGGATTATTAGGATCAATCACCACTCTGTGAATATTCCTGGTTTTCTCCAGGCCCATCCTTTTCCAGGTGTTGCCTCCGTCCATTGATTTGTAAATACCTTCTCCTATGTTCAGCGAGTTCCTTGGATTTCCTTCGCCTGTTCCCACCCACACAATATTTGGATTGCTTTGCTGGATGGCAATGGAACCAATATTGAGCGTGGGCATGGAGTCGAACAAAGGCTTCCAGCTCGCACCCGAGTTGGTGGTCTTCCACACGCCACCGGAAGCGGCGCCTATGTACCATGTATCCGGATCATTCACCACCACGTCGATGGCCGTCACCCGGCCGCTCATGCCGGCAGGACCTATATTCCTTGGTTTCCAGTTCTTGAATTCTGAGAGAGAGACCTTCTGGCTTCCGGCTGCGAAGGCAATCAGCAGCGAAGCAATGAACAGCATTCTTTTCATTCAACGGTTTTAAGTGAATAAACATACTAAGAACAAGCTAATAAAAAAAGGCAGCCGAAGCTGCCTTTCAATTCTTTGATGAGCGGTTAAAAAGTTTTCTTTTCTTCCTTGGGTTTTTCGGGATAAAGCACCGCTTTTACATAATTATTGAGGTCGAGATATTTTTGTGCCGCCCGCTTTACGTCCTCAACGGTAATGGCTTCAACGTTTTTCTTGTATGCCAGCGCAAGGTTGGGGTCTCTCCGGTTGATCCAGGAATTCGACAACGTGCTCAGCCAGTATTCGTTGGTCTGTATGCCGGTCTCATAAGCTTTGATCAACGTGGTCTTCACTTTTTGCAGGTCCTTCTCCTGTATGTTGGTCCTGGCAGTCCTGATGATATCGAATAAGGCAGTGGTCAGCTTTTCAACATTTTCAGGTCCGCAGGGGATACTGGCTTCCAGCGTGTAATGCGGGTAAGGCCTTTTTTCTATCGAGCCATAAAAGCCGCCGCCATACATGCCACTCATGTCTTCACGGAGTTTTTCTATCACCTGGATGTTCAGTATTTCCACTAAAGCACGGAAAGACAGCAGCTCCTTCGTTTCAAATGTGGCATTGCCTTCAAAATGCAGAGCGAGCATGCTTTGTTGCTCTTTTCCTTTTTTGATCTCCAGGTTTACTTTCCCACGCACCGGCCGGAGGTTGTTGTCCTTGAAAGTGACCGGCATCGGCTTTGAGGGCAGGGACCCCAGGTATTTTTCTATCAATGGAATGGCTGTTTTTTCATCCAGGTTGCCTACAAATGTAAAGTGCATGCCGTGCAGGTTTCCGAAGGTCTTTTGATAGAAGGCGAAGGATTTGTCCAGGTTCAGGCTGTTATAAAATTTCTCATCCGGCAGTCTGTCAGCCCAGGGGCTATTCTTGTACACCACCTTGCTGAGTGTATCCTGGAAGAAGGTCATCGGGTCGGCTTTCAGGAACTTCATCATCGAACTTTCTTTCTTGATCGCCGAATTGAACAGGTCGGCGTTCTTCCTCGGCTCGGTCACATAGAGATGGATCAGTTGAAGGAAGGTTTCGAAATCCTTTACGCTGCTGCTTCCATCGATGCCTTCTTCATGCGCGTTGATGTATGGGCTTACCTTTACTGTCTTTCCGGAGAGAAATTTTTTCAGTTCGGTCGGCGACATATCCTTCACGCCCATCTCACCTACCATCTGCGCGGCATATTGCGCATTGCTCTTATCGGCAACCGGTACTTTATGATAACCGCCCCATCTCCAGGCGTCCATCAATACCTGGTCATTCTTGAACTGGGTTGGTTTTATGGTAACAGTGACATTGTTGCTTAGTGTATATGTCGTAGTTCCCAGCTTAGCGTTGGTTTCCTTCTTCAGCACTTTGCCGGCGGTGATCTTTTTGTCAATCAGGTTGGTCCTTACCTCTTTTTCCTCGTAAGCGGTCACCTGTTTTTCGCCCGCAGCCTTTACAATATCCATTAGTTGCTGCGAGGTAGGCAGCTTATCCCTGATGGCTTCAGGCGCAGTCACAATGGTCACTGCATTTTGCGTGGAAGGAAGCTGTTTTACATACTCATTCACTTCCTGGTCGCTGATGCCGGGAACAATTTCTTTCATGAACTGGTACACGTCGCGCTCTCCGGGAATGGGAGACTGCTGGAGAAAATGGCTGATATAACGCTGTGCAATCACCCTTGATTCCAGCTTGTCTTTTTCCAAAAAGCTTTGCTCTGCCTGCTTGAGGAGGATGGATCTTCCTCTTTCGATCTCCGCGGGCAGGAAGCCAAACTTTCTTGCTTTCTCTGTTTCGCCGATCAAAGCGTTGATGGCCTCTGCCGGCGGATTATCACCTGCCACCGCAACGGACATGGAAGCCTGGTAGCCACGAACGAAAGGGGACAAGCCTGTAAACGCGAATACGAAGGGCGGATTGGCCTCCTGGGTTTTTTCCTGCAGACGCTGGCTAAGCAGGGTGGTCGCGAGGTTGTTCAACACTTCCTTCCTGTAATCAGCCAGTGTGTTTACGGGCTTCCATGGACGGATGTAGTTCAGTATCTGTATAGTGGTGCTGGTCTCTTCTTCATCGGTCAGTACGATCGCATCCGGAGTATTGCGCTCAGCAATAGGGACCATCGCTACTCTTGGTTTTTCATTAGCCGGGTTGGCGGCCTTCCCAAAATGCTCCACGATAAATGCCTGTGCCATTCGGGGATCGATATCACCCACCACGATCACAGCCATGAGGTTGGGGCGGTACCATTGTTTGTAAAATGACTCCAGTACTTCCGGCGTGAAATTCTTCAGCACGGTATCCGTGCCTATGGGCAGTCTGCGCGCATACAATGAATGATTCAACAGAAGGGGCAGGTATTTTCGCATCATTCTTTCCTGTGCGCCCTTGCTCAGCCTGAGTTCTTCCAGCACCACGCCCCGCTCTTTCTCGATCTCGTTCCTGTCCATCAGATTATTGAAGGCCCAGTCTTCCAGCACAGTGAACCCTTTCTTGACTGTCACCGGGTCGTCGGCGGGAATGGGAAGTATGTAAACGGTTTCGTCGAAGCTGGTGTAGGCGTTCAGGTCGGCGCCGAACTTCACCCCGGTTTTCTGCAGGTAGTCTACCAGCTCATTCTTAGGGAAATTCTTCGACCCGTTAAAGCCCATGTGCTCCATGAAGTGGGCAAGGCCCTGCTGGTTATCCTCCTCCAGGATGGAACCGGCATTGACCACCAGCCTGAGTTCCAGCTTTTTTTCTGGTTTTTTATTTTGCCTGATATAATACGTAAGGCCATTGGGCAGCTTACCGATGAGTACGGCGCTGTCCACCGGAACAGGCCTGTTGAGGTCCGTTTGACTGTAAGAAGTAAAAACTAATAAAAGCAGCAGGAGGCTGGAGAAAAAATAGCGTGGCATAAGTGGTTTTTGAGACGCTTAAGATAGCAAAAACCACATGTAAACAGCCTAGCTTGCCCGGAAATTCGTTTGAGAAGGGTCTTGATTATAAAGCGGGTAGGTACGTTTATGGATAGCAATAGCTAATTCAGTCACCGCCTTCGACCTTTCCCTGATCTCCTCGACCGGGGCACCTTCCAGCAACGCACGTTGCAGCTCGAATTCCGCATGGGCATGTGCCCTTTGTAATTCATTGATTCCTTGAGACTCTGATGTGTATTCCACAGGTTAGCGAATTTGAACATTCCTTAAAATACAAGAAGCGTTCCGATTGGATAACTGGGGGAGCTGCCAGAAAATTGCAATGGCAGAGGAAAAAAATGCAACAAAATGGGCATTCTTACAGGCCTTTCTTACCCTCTTCGTAAGTTTTCTCGGCCTCTTTGGCTTTTTTGAAATCCAGGATCACCCCGTTGATGCAGTACCTGAGGCCGGTTGGGGGCGGACCATCGTCGAAAACGTGGCCGAGGTGGGCCTTGCAGCGGCCGCAAAGCACTTCGGTACGCGACATTCCGTGGGTATTGTCGGGCTGGTAGATGATGCTGGATTTTGACAGGGGCTGGTAAAAAGAAGGCCAGCCGCAACCGCTTTCAAACTTGGTGTCGCTTTGAAAAAGTCCATTGCCGCAGGCTGCGCAGTAGTAAGTGCCCACTTCTTTGGAGCCCTCATATTTGCTGGTCCAGGGTCTTTCCGTGCCTTTTTGCCGGGCTATATGATAAACATCAGGCGACAGCAGCTTCTTCCATTCTTCATCGCTCAGTTCTACTTTCGAAGTATCTGTATGGGAATAATGAGGCAGGTCTTTTTCCTTGTTGTCCATGACGATGGGTTTTTTCTGCGAGTAGGTGCAGGAGGTCAGTAAAAATGCTGCGAATGCCAGTAGTGCCGCGTGTTTCATGGTTTTTCTTGTATCAAATTTACGAAGCTTTCCTGGGTTTGGTTTCCATGCTTGCAAACTAAGAGCAAGCTATCTTTTTCAAATTTGAACCAGGTGGCAGTGGAACAAAGAACAGGGCGGGGTCCTCAATTGAAAGCCGCTGATGGCGAATGCCGGGGTTCAGCCCCGACGGGTTGATAGCCATTTTCTCTTATATTTGTTTCAAAGGTTAGTAAGCACATATGTTCAATTTAATTCTGTTCGGCCCTCCGGGTAGTGGAAAAGGTACGCAGTCGGAGAAGATCGTCGAAAAATTCGGGCTGGTTCACCTTTCTACAGGCAATTTGCTCCGCCAGGAGATCACCGATAAGACCCCCCTTGGTCTGGAGGCCAGCAATTTTATGGACAAGGGACAGCTGGTGCCGGATGAAGTGGTGATCGGGATGATCGACAGCTGCCTGGAAAAGCACAAGGAAGCCAAAGGCTTTCTTTTCGATGGCTTTCCCCGCACGGTGGCGCAGGCAGAGGCCCTCGACAGGCTGCTGGCACTCAAGAAGACCGGCATTTGCAAGGTGATCGCCCTTGAAGTGTCCGAGGAAGAACTGGTAAAAAGACTGATCAAGCGCGGGGAGACCTCAGGCCGTAGCGACGATACCAATGAAAGCATTATCCGCAACCGATATAGCGTGTATAAGAACGAAACCGAGCCAGTAGCCGAATACTACCAGGGCCAGGGCAAGCTCGAAAGGATAGAGGGCGAGGGCTCAGTAGACGAGATCTTTCAGGTGATCGCCAATTGCATCGAGACGGAAATGACCGCCCAGGCTGATATCGAGTCTTAATATGACCACAGAACAAAAACTAGAATTCCTCCAGCAGGATTTTCCAGCCGCACTGGAAAAGATCGACCCGGCATTCCCGCCATTGTTTGGAAAAATGACCCTTCATCAAATGGTCGAACATTTTTCCGACTCGGTGAAGATCGCGTCGGGCCGCCAGCCCCATACTGAAATATTATCTCCTCCTGACCGGGTTGAAAAAATGCAGGAGTTCATCATGAGCGATAAGCCTTTTCGGGAAAACACGCCCAATCCGCTGATTGGCGAAGTACCCCCACCGGTGAGGCATCCCGATGTGCCGGCGGCCATCGCTGAGTTAAAGAAAGAGATCGAACATTTTATTGCTACGTTCAAAGACATACCGGGCAGGACCACCCGCAATCCATTTTTCGGCGACCTGGACCTGGAAAAAAATGCGCAGCTTTTGTACAAGCATGCCCTGCACCATCTGAGGCAGTTTGGTGTGGATCTTTCCTGATCTTCCCGCAACGCCTGCCCCCAAGGGGCAAAACTGCCTTACTGCAGGCGGCCAGTTACTCTTTTTTTCAAATAACTTTACCGCCTCACATTCACGAAATGAAATTACAGAACTATATACATGGCTCCTGGGTCTCAGGCGATGGCGAAGGGCAGTTGCTTTACGACGCCGTAACGGGCGAGGCCATCGCATCGGCAAGCACCAAGGGTCTTGACTTCAATGGCATCCTGGATTATGCAAGAACAGTAGGCAACCCGGCCCTGCGGAAAATGAGCTTTCATGAACGCGGCAGAATGCTGAAGGCGCTTGCCATGTACCTGATGGAGAAAAAAGAAAAATTCTACGCCGTCAGCTACCACACCGGAGCCACCAAAGCCGATAGCTGGATCGATATCGAAGGCGGCATTGGCAACCTGTTCAGCAATGCTTCTCTTCGAAGGAAATTCCCCGATCTCCCTTATTGTACCGATGGCGATCCCATCGGATTGAGCAAGGGCGGCAGCTTCATGGGACATCACCTGCTGGTTCCCAAGGAAGGCGTTGCCGTACACATCAATGCCTACAACTTTCCAATCTGGGGCATGCTGGAAAAATGCGCGGTGAACTGGCTGGCTGGCATGCCTGCTGTGGTGAAGCCCGCTACCATCACTTCCTACCTCACCGAGGCCGTAGTGCGCGAGATCGTAGAGTCGGGCATCCTACCCCAGGGCGCACTGCAGCTGGTTTGCGGAAGCGCGGGCAATATGCTTGACCATGTGATGTCGCAGGACGTGGTGACATTCACAGGCTCAAAGACCACGGGATTGATGCTGAAAGCCCACGCGCGAATCCTGGAAGAAAGTGTTCCTTTTAATATGGAAGCCGACTCGCTCAATGCCATTGTGCTGGGTGAAGATGTGAAGCCAGGCATGCCGGAGTGGGATATTTTCATCAAGGAAGTAAGAAAAGAGATCACCGTAAAGGCAGGACAAAAATGCACGGCGGTGAGAAGAATATTCGTTCCCACCGACCTGCTGGAAGATGCCTACATCGCACTCGGCAAGGCCCTGGGTCAGACAACCATTGGTAACCCTCACAATGACAAGGTGCGCATGGGTGCGTTGGCGGGTAAGGGTCAGCGTGACGAAGTGAAAGCCAATGTGCAGAAGTTGCTCGCCTCATCCCAGATCGTATATGGCTCTCTTGACAGCGTAGAGCTGATAGATGCCGACGGCCAGAAAGGTGCGTTCATGTCGCCCATGCTCCTGCTGAACAACAACCCTTATCAAAGCGATGCCGTTCACGACATCGAATGCTTCGGGCCCGTGAGTACCATCATGCCTTACAGCCGTACCGACGACGCCGTAGTGCTGGTGAAGAAGGGAAAGGGTTCACTTTGCTGCACGATCGTAACAGCCGATAATAAACTGGCCACAGAATTTGTAGCAGGCGCGGCAACCCACCACGGAAGGATCCTGGTGCTGAGCAATGAGTGCGCAAAGGAAAGCACCGGTCATGGTTCGCCTTTGCCCCTGCTGGTACATGGCGGTCCGGGCAGGGCAGGCGGAGGAGAGGAGATGGGCGGCGTGCGCGGTGTGAAGCACTACATGCAGCGCGTGGCCATTCAGGGCTCGCCGTCTTCCATTACCGCGATCACGGGCAGCTACCAGCCGAAAGGAGCCACGATCGAAACAGAGAAGCATCCATTCAGAAAATATTTCGAAGAGCTGCAGGTGGGCGACACGCTGCATACGCATAAGAGAACAGTGACTGAAGCCGATATTGTGAATTTCGCCAACGTGAGCTGGGATCATTTTTATGCGCACACAGATCATACTTCACTGGAAGGCACATTATTTGAAAAGCCTGTAGCACATGGCTATTTCATTCTCAGCGCTGCTGCCGGACTTTTCGTGGACGCGAAAAAAGGGCCGGTGTTGCTGAATTATGGACTCGACGAATGCCGCTTCATGAAGCCGGTCTACGCGGGTTCCACCATTTCGGTGCAGCTGACGGTGAAGGAAAAATTGCCGCAGGACACCAGGGACGAAAATGATGTACCCAAGGGCATCGTGAAATGGCTGGTGGAAGTTTTTGATGAAACAGGTGAGCACGTGGCCATTGCCACCATCCTCACCATGGTAAAAAGAAAGGAAGAAAAAACAGTATAAGCCATCGCTTAAAAAATAGATCATGGAAACCAACCATCCCGAAGGATACGTAAGATCGGAAACGCACAAAGGCATTACCACTATTGAGTTCTTTCATCCGCAGAGCAATTCCATGCCGCATCGTTTGCTGGAAGACCTGGCCAACGAGATCCATGCAGCCGGCACCGACAAGGACACTATCGTGATCGTGCTCCGCTCCGCAGGCGAGAAAGCTTTTTGTGCCGGTGCTTCCTTCGATGAGCTCACGGGCATTAAGGATGAAAAAAAGGGATTTGATTTCTTCAGCGGCTTTGCCGACGTGATCAATGCCATCCGCAAGATCCCCAAGCTGGTGATCGGCCGCATCCATGGCAAATGCGTGGGAGGTGGTGTAGGACTGGCGGCTGCAGTAGATTATGCCATCGCCTATGAAGGCGCCGATGTGAAGCTGAGTGAACTGGCTGTAGGCATTGGTCCTTTTGTGATCGGTCCCGTAGTAGAAAGAAAGATCGGCACTTCTGCTTTTAGCCAGCTGGCCATAGATGCTACCATGTGGCGCAATGGCGACTGGGCGAGGAGAAAAGGATTGTATGCCGAACTCCATCCTTCGATCGATGACATGGATGAATCTGTTCGCCGGCTGGCCAACCAATTGGCCCATTCCAGCCCGAAGGCCATGGCCGAACTGAAAAAGATATTCTGGAAAGGCACCGAAGACTGGGACGATCTGCTTTGCAAAAGAGCTGAGATCTCCGGCAGGCTGGTGCTGAGCGACTTCACCAAAGAAGCCATCAGTAAGTTTAAGAGCAAGTAGCCCTCCACTCATCTTCCAGCATGGCCATATCCGTCATGCTCCACCACTCGTCTTTGTAACGAAGGCTGTCCCTCGATTCACCTTCTATCTTATATCCTGCTTTTTTATAGCAGTGAATAGCAGCCTGGTTGAAACTGAAGACACCAAGAGCGATCCGATGCAATCCTAATTCTTCAAAGCCTATCCTGCTCACCTCCGTGATCATATCCTGGCAGTATCCCTGTCCCCTGTGCTCGCGCCCTATCCACACACGGCTGATCCTGGCTGCACGGTTCTTGCGGCTGAGTCCGCCCAGTGAAATATGTCCCACTGTTTCACCCGTTGATATTTCAATCGCCTTGTAAATAAAAACCGTAGCCTCCTCATGGGCATTGGATTCTTCCAGGTACCAGTCGAGACTGGTATAGGTAAGAGGAAAAGAGAACATGAATCCGGTCCAGTTCACCAGGTCGCGCTCATTGTCCAGCCAGCCGATCAGCTGGTCGTAATCGTTCTTTGTAAAGTACTCCAGGCGGATCCGTGAACTCATTTAGGATTGAAGATTTAAGATTGCAGATTTAAGATTGAAGATTGAAGTCCCGATAGCTATCGTGACACTATTGACCATTGACCATTGACCATTGACCATTCACCATTGACGATGCACGATCACATATAAAGTCCACCGTCAACAGTCAACACCTGTCCTGTAATATACGTGCTCATGTCGGAGGCCAGGAAAAGGGTGGCATTGGCAATGTCCTCCCCGGTACCGAAACGACCGAGCGGAATGCCTGCCTTGTACTTATCGGCCTGCTCGCCTTCTTTCAGGTAAGAGGTCATGTCGGTCTCTACGAAGCCGGGCGCAATGGCGTTGCAGCGCACGTTGCGGCTGCCCAGCTCTTTGGCCACGCTCTTGGTAAAGCCGATCACGCCTGCCTTGCTGGCTGCATAGCTGGCCTGACCCGCATTGCCCATTAAGCCAATGATGGAGCTCATGTTGATGATGCTGCCTGCCCTTGCCTTCATCATGGGCTTCAGCACCTGCTTGGTCATGTTGAACACGCCTTTGAGGTTGATCTGGATCACATCGTCCCACTGTTCTGGGGTCATGCGCAGCAGCAGGTTGTCCTTGGAGATGCCTGCATTATTCACGCAAATGTCAATGGTGCCAAATTCTTTCAGCACCTCATTCACCAGGGTCTCGCAGTCGGCGAACTGACCCGCATTGCTGCGGTAGGCCTTTGCTTTCACGCCCATCCCGCTCAGTTTTTCTTCCAGGGCGATCGCTCTCTCCGCGCTGCTTTCACTCACATAGGTAAAGGCTACGTTGGCGCCGCTCTCGGCAAACTTCAATGCGATGGCTTCGCCAATCCCTCTGGCGGCACCGGTGATGATGGCTACTTTGTTTTCCAGCAGTTTCATATTCTAATTCCTATGGTTTGATATCAGCGTGTGGCTGTGGGGAGACCCAGGTCCCGCTTCAGCATTTCGTTCCTGTTGGCCATGGTCCAGGCCGTGTAAAATACCAGCTGCGCTCTTTTTGCCAGCAGGGGATAGTTGATCTTGTCCGGCGTGTCTGTAGGCTTGTGGTAGTCTCCGCCCAGCATCCCGTCATAATAAAATATGATGGGCACTCCGTAACGCGCGAAGTTGTAGTGGTCGCTGCGGAAGTAGATCCTGTTCCTGTCGTTAGGGTCGTTGAACTTATAATCCAGGTCCAGCTTCGTGTATCTTTTATTCACTTCCTCGCTGATGGGCTTGAGTTCGGAGCTGATCTTGTCATCGCCCACTACGTATACATAGTTGGTAGTATCGCCCCGGCGGCTCGTATCCGAGCGGCCGATCATATCGATGTTGAGGTTGGCTGTTGTTTTTTCCAATGGGTAAATGGGGTGGGCGCCATAGTAGGCCGAACCCCAAAGACCTTTTTCTTCACCGCTCACCGCCATGAATACAATGCTCCTGCGTGGTCCCTTGCCTTCTTTGGCTGCCTTGGCGAATGCTTCTGCTATTTCAATCACGCTCACGGTACCCGAACCATCGTCATCCGCGCCGTAATAGATCACAGAATCACCACGGTGCCCTTCATGGTCGTAATGCGCTGTCAGCACCAGGTATTCATCCTTGAGGTCAGTGCCCGGAAGTATGCCGATCACGTTACTGCTTTGCAGGAGCGTGGTGCGTTTCTGTGTTTCGGTGAGCACATTGGCCTGCACGGTTACCGGCACATTGCCTTTTAATTTCGTTGCATAGTCATCGCCCAGGATGGCCTTAGCCACTTCCTGCGATATGGTGTATTGCTGCGGGGCCACTGCGCGCTTGAAGAACTGCATGGTCATGTTGCCCTTCCTGCTGGCAGGGGTTCTGCGGGGATAAATTTCCGAGATCGTTACAATGGCCGCCAGTCCTGTTGGCAAGGGCAGTCTTGTTCTTCCCATGGTGCCGCCTTGTACCATGATCATTTTGCCTGCCAGGGGCATGGCCTTCAGTGAATCCGGGGAAATGTCTGCCGGAATGAAAACCACTTCACTGAAAGCATGCATCGCGGGGATGTTGTTGGCGCTGGCGTTGTAGTCCTTGTCGATTGTAAATTTCTTGCCATTCACTTCCAGGGTAGCGTCCAAAAGAGAATCCTGGTATACAGGGAAGAACTGGCGAAAGCTTCCATTGTTGCCGGGCTGCAGCCCGATGCGGCGGAATTCACCTTCTATATAAGCGGCTGCCTTTCTTTCTCCTTCGGTGGTAGCCTCACGGCCCTGCATTTCCTTACCGGCCACGATGAACAAATGCTTTTTCAGGTCGCTGGCCGTGATGGTCTTTGCATATACTTCCGGCTTGGCGGTTTTCTGCGCCGTGGTGATGAGTCCGGAAAACAGGAAGACAAATAAGAATGTTTTTTTCATAATGATTTTTTACATGCAGGCGATCTTGTTCACCCTGTTGGCGTGGCGACCACCTTCAAAAGGGGTTTCAATAAATAAGGAAAGCATATTCCGGGCTTCGTCTTCAGAAACGAAGCGGGCGGGGATGCAGATGATGTTGGCGTTGTTGTGCTGCCGGGCGAGTTTGGCAATATCTTCCTGCCAGCAGATGGCGGCGCGTATACCCTGGTGCTTGTTGGCCGTGATGGCAACTCCGTTGGCGCTGCCGCAGATCAATACGCCAAAAGCGGCCTCACCCGATTCCACGGCATTGGCCACGGGATGGGCGAAGTCGGGATAGTCAACCGAATCACTGCTATAGGTGCCGAGGTCGTTTACCGCGAGCCCTTTCTCCTTCAGCAAAGAGATGAGTAAGGATTTGTAATCGTAGCCGGCATGGTCCGCGCCGATGGCCACAGGCTTTTGCAGGTTGAAACTGGTATCCATGACTTTTGATTTTGCAGATGAAGGAGAGGAGGCAAATTAAGGATTATTTGAGTGACAAAGTCAATAAAGCGCCCCAGCGGGGCGACCTGTATGTAGAGATTGGTTTTTTTATGGATACCGCCCTGTAGGGGCGGCCTGTAATTGGAAAACGGGCAACCGAACATACAGCTCGCTCCTACGGAGCGATGGTCAAGGGATGTCGGTTCCTACATACAGATCGTTCCTACGGAGCGATGAAATTGCCCCTTTTGTATAACAGCATGTATGGTATTGACGAATTAGACCGCCCCAGCGGGGCGACCTGTATGTAGAATATGATTTGTATTAAGAATTCCGCCCTGTAGGGGCGGTCTGTATGTAGAACAAATGGATGTATTATAGTTCTCGCCCTGTAGGGGCGATCTGTATGTAGAAGATGATTTGATATAGGAATTCCGCCCTGTATTTGGAAAACGGGAACCCGAACATACAGGTCGCTCCTACGGAGCGATGGTCATGGGGGATGGCGGTTGCTACATACAGGTCGCTCCTACGGAGCGCAACAGCCTCGCCCCAGCGGGGCGGTCTGTATGTAGAACGAATGGATGAATTATGGATATCGCCCTGTAGGGGCGATCTGTATGTAGAAGATGATTTGATATAGGAATTCCGCCCTGTAGGGGCGGCCTGTATGTTGAACGAATGTCTGATGCGAAAAAAACAAAATGTTCATGGTGATTTTCCCATCCAGCCTCCACGACATTATTTTAATCTTGACCTATGGCAAACACATTCACACAACTTCACATTCAGGTGGTTTTCGCGGTGAAGTATCGCGAGGCAGCAATTAGTAGACATTGGAATGAGGAACTGCACCAATACATAACCGCCGTCGTTCAAAACCTTGGTCACAAAATGTTAAGGATATATGCAATGCCCGACCATTTGCATTTATTCTTTGGTTTTCAACCGAACCAATCTCTGTCTGACCTGATCAGGGTGGTCAAAAGCGATTCGTCGAAATGGATCAACCAGCAAAATTTTACGAGACGGCTATTTAGATGGCAAGAAGGATATGCCGCGTTTTCCTATTCCCGCTCGCAAGTGGCGGCTGTAGCCGCCTATGTTCAGAATCAGGAAGAGCATCATAAAAAATTTGATTTCGATACCGAATACAGGTCTTTGCTGGATGAATTTGAGATACCTTATGATCCGAAGTATTTGTTTAAACCGCTTGAATGATGTGGTTTTATGATTGCCCACGTTTTGAACATACAGGTCGCACCTACGGAGCGATGGGTCATGGGGGATGGCGGTTGCTACATACAGGTCGCTCCTACGGAGCGCAATAGCCTCGCCCCAGCGGGGCGGTCTGTATGTAGAACGATGTTTTTTTGAATGAATACCGCCCTGTAGGGGCGGCCTGTATTGGAAAATGGGCACCCGAACATACAGTCCGCACCTACGGAGCGATGGGTCATGGGGATGGCCTTTGCTACATACAGGTCGCTCCTACGGAGCGAGTGAGGATAAAACACGCCACTTTGCTACATTAGACCGCTCCTATGGCACGTGCTCAGCTCCATTCCTTCGCGTCGTCGATGGCTCTTTGCTTCATCACGCGGGCGCTGAGCAGGATGCTCACTTCGTACAACAACAAAAGGGGCACAGAAACGATCACCTGGCTGATCACATCGGGAGGAGTGATGACGCCGGCGACGATGACGATGACGACGATGGCGTATTTACGCACTTTGCGCAGGTAGGTAGGACTCACCACGCCGATCTTGGTGAGGAAAAGCATGGCTAAGGGCAGCTGGAAGGCAAGCCCCGTGCCCAGGATCAAGGGCACCAGGGTGTCGATGTAGCTGCCAATTGACCAACGGTTCTCGATATTTTCATCCAGCTGGAAATTGCCAAAAAAGTTGACGGTATAAGGAGCAAGGATAAAATAACCGAAGAGGATGCCCAGGAAGAACATCAGCGATACCCAGAAGATCACACCTTGTGTTTTGCTGGATTCTTTTTTCGTCAGGCCGGGCTTAACAAAACTCCAGAACTCCCAGAAAACATAAGGAAAGGCGATCACCAGTCCGCCTACGATCAGCACAGTGAAGAACATGCTGAACTGCCCGCTTACCGTGGTGCTTTGCATCTTTATACCCACCTCCTCCATACATAAGGCATCGCCCAGGCCCAGGTAATTGCTCATGCGGCAAAGCCAGGAATAGGTGGGGAAATCGGCATGGGTAGGACCCATGAGCACTTTTTTCACGAAGAAATCGTTGTAAACGCCCACTACGACGGCACCCAGCACAATGGCGATCACGCTCCGGAGAATATGCCCGCGAAAAACATCCAGGTGCTCCACGAAGGACATTTCATCCCCGTTATTGTTCTTCCTTCGTTTGAATAAGGCCATATGCGGGGGCGAAGATATAGACAGTTTGCGGTTTACGGTTTACGGTTTCCTGTTTCCAGTTTCCTTTGTCAACCCTATCAACTTTGTCAACTCTGTCAACCAACTATTTCAGCACCTTGAGCTTTACGGTCTCTATGCGCGTGTCGCTTACGTTGAGAATGTCGAACTCGTAGTCGTCGATGAAGATCCGGTC
Source organism: Chitinophagaceae bacterium (assembly GCA_036676905.1). Classification (GTDB taxonomy): domain Bacteria; phylum Bacteroidota; class Bacteroidia; order Chitinophagales; family Chitinophagaceae; genus Flavisolibacter. Next base: position 343,484 of record JAKFCE010000006.1, on the reverse strand, counting down.
TTTTTGCTTGGGAATGGTCTCGTGCTGGTTGATGATGTAGCCGGAAAGGGTCTCTGAACTGTCGTCCGGGAAATCCAGGGCGTATTTTTCAGCCAGGTAGTCCAGCTCCAGCCTGCCGGAGAAAATATATTCGTTCTCGGCGATCTGCTTTTCCACGAACTCCTCGCTGTCGTACTCGTCGTGGATCTCGCCAAAGATCTCTTCCAGCACATCTTCCATGGTCACAATACCGGCGGTGCCGCCGAACTCGTCCACCACCCAGGCTATGCTTTTCCTTTCCTTGGTAAACATGTTGATGAGATCCGTAGCGCTCATGCTTTCCGGAACGGCCGGGATGGGATGGAGGATCTCTGAAATGGTGGAAGGATGTTTGAAAAGGTCGAGCTGGTGTACGTAGCCCGTAATGTGGTCGATGTTCCCTTCGTAGATGACCAGCTTGCTGAGTTTGGTCTCGATGAATTTCTTCCGGAGGTCGTCGATAGTGCAGTCTACGTTCACGCCAATGATCTCCTTCCGGGGCACCAGGCACTGCCTGATCTTGATCTTCGGCAGCTCCAGCGCGTTCTCAAAAAGATCTGTGTTCAGTTCCTCGGGCTCAAATTCGTCTTCATCGTTCTCCTGGAACAGCGGTTCGATGTCGTTGGAAAATGCCTCCCGGGTGCTCACGTCCATCCGCACATTGAACAGGTATTTCAAAAGCCAGTTGGAGATCCTGACGAAAAGCGAGGCCAGTGGCTGCAGCAGGTTGTAAAACAGGTTCACGAGCATCACCAGCCTGGTAAGGATGATGTTGCTGTGGGCGCGGAAGATGGCCCGGGGAATGAATTCGCCAAAGACCAGCACAATGAAAGAGCCAATGACTATATCCAGCACCAGCCTCAATCCTTCCGACCCGATGCCGATCCAGCTCCACAAAGGTTCGGTCATGTAATTCAGTACCAGTACAAAGCAAACCAGGGAAACGGTGAAGCCAATGATGGTAGTGCCCACGAACAGCTCGGGGGTCTTCATGAGGCGGGAAAGGATCTGGGCGGCCGGCTTGCCCTGCTTTTTCTTCAACTCAATGCCAAAGCGGTTCACGCTGTAAAAGGCCATCTCGATGCCGGCAAAAAATGCCATCATCAAAATGGTGAGGATGAACCAGACAATAACAGTCGTTGAGATCATGGATTAAAGTTATGAAAAGGCCAGCTATGCAATAAACCCGCCTACGAGGGTCTCCGCTTCTTCGCAGGCTGTGCCCAGCTCGGCGTTTACGATCACGTGCTGGAAGGAATGTTTGAAAGATAGCTCGAAAGAAGCCTTACTGATGCGGGCAGAGAGCGATTCCTCGCTTTCCGTGCCTCTTGAATTCAGTCTTCTTTTCAGTTCATCAATGGAAGGCGGCTCGATGAAGATGGAAAGGGTGGTGTCCGGGAACTGCTGCTGCACGTGGATGGCGCCTTTTACATCAATATCCAGCAGGGGCACCTTGTTCTGCGCCCAGATGCGCTGGAGCTCGGTCTTCAGCGTGCCGTAGTACTTCCCTTCATACACCATTTCCCATTCCACGAATTCTTCATTCTGGATCTTCTGTGTGAACTCTTCTTCGGAAATGAAATGATAATCTACGCCATCGATCTCCTTCTCCCGCCTGGGGCGCGTGGCTGCCGACACTGAAAATGCCAGGCGGTCGGGAAACTTGCGCAACAGGTGGTGGGTAATGCTGGTCTTGCCCGCACCCGAGGGAGCAGTGATAATGATGATCTTTTCGTGGGGGATGGCGGACATGGGGGGCAAAGTTAAAGGAATGTAGAACAGATGAATGCTGAAGGTTGAAGTTTGATGGAGTTGGCTGGCCGGTCAACTTGTCAACTCCCAGCCGAAGTTTTAACTTCGGTAGCGTGCAGCACGTGGAATTCTTCGATAATGCCCATTTTGACTTTCGCTACCACAGGAAGAAGGCGAAGCGGTCCATTGCGGACTTTATCGAGTTTTTCTGGGAGACCGACTTCGACGGCCTCTGGAAACAGTACCCGGCTGGCTTTTCCGATGCCCTCTTTCCCAATATTGGCTACACCTACCTGGTGAACCTGGGTACACCCTTCGTAATGCAGCTGGGAGATGAAAAACACGATATCCGCTCCGATGGATTCCTGCCCCGGCACAAGAATATGATCTGCCATCACAGCAAGGGCAACCGCATCTTTGGCATCAAGTTCCGCATCTCACCGGTGGTGTTCGAAAGGAAGGTGAATTTCTTCGACTACCGAGAATTCATTTACCCTCTGGCCTACCTGATCGAGCGGGAAATGCTGGCCCGGCTAAAATCTGCGCCCAGCTTTGAAAAAAGGGTGGAGCTGGTCACCGGGCATTACGAGCGCATCATAGACAACAACAGGGGTGGGCTCAGGCATGTGGATGTGGTGATCGATACATTAAAACAGTTCCAGCAAAGCGGTTACGATCTGCCGGTAGAGCAGGTGGCGGAAGAATACGGCATCAGCCCGCGCACCCTGCAACGGTATTTTGAAGCCACCACCAGCGTGAGTGCCAAGCAGGCCTTCCAGCTACTCCGTATCCGCAAGGCAGTGGAGGATCTCTCATCAGATCCTGCCAGCTTCGACAGCAGCCGCTACGGGTACTATGACCATAGCCATTTTTATAAGCACCTCCGTGCATTTTTATACAACCCCTATTTAGAAATGAAGCAGCCCCATTTGAGGCTGCTTCGTCCACTTTCTGTTTGACGCCGCATTATCCTGCGCGCCTGGTCTCTTCCTCTGAAGCGGTTTTCCTGTTCCTTGCGGCCTGCACCTTGTTGTTTCCAAAACGGTAAATGAAATTCAGGTTGGCTACGCGGGTCTCGCGATAAGCGCGCCAGTTCTCCACATACCTGCCGGGATAGTTCACCTGCGCTTTTGGCAAATTGGTCCAGAAGATGTCGGTGACGTTCAACCGCACCGTGCCCTTCCCTTTCAATACAGTTTTCTGTACCCCCGCTGCCAGTCCCCATGAAGGTTCTGAGATGGAATATCCCTGCCTGCCGCCCGTGTTCAGGTTGGCATTGAGCTCAGCGCCCCATCCTTTTTTGAATGTAAAGTTGTTGTTGGTGCGCAGGTTCATGGCCACGCCGCCGTCATTCAGTTTGGCGCCTCCCAGGTTGGCGTTCGAATGATTGTAAAATATGTTCACGTTGTTCACCATGTTCCACCAGCTGTTGATGCGAAGTGGCGTAGTGGCGGTAAAGCCGAAGTAATCGGTGGACTCCAGGTTCACAGGGATCTGCACGGTGATGTTGGAATCCTGGCCGGGAGCGATCTCGAAGTCGGGGATCACATCCAGTATCCTTGAGAGCACCATGCTCTGGGGATCCTTGGTATGGCTGTAACCCAAAGTGAAACTCATGTTCTTTCTTGTGTAGCTCATTTCATAAGACCAGGTGAGCTGGGGCTTCAGCGCAGGGTTGCCCGTGCCGTAAATGGAAGCGTCGATCTGCATCAGGAAGGGATTGAGCTGCGAATATCCCGGCCGGTCGATGCGGCGGCTTACCGAAACACCCAGGGTCTGGGTTTCGGTGAGCTTGTAATTGAAATAAGCGCTGGGGAAGAGCTGCAAATAGCCTGAGTCCCAGCGGCGGTCTTTTTTCACCTGCCTGGTATCTACATCAGTTCTTTCACCACGCAGTCCTGCCTGGATATTGAACTTCTTGAACTCGCGGCTGATGTTCACATAGCCGGCATTGTTGTATTCGTGGTAGAAAAAGCGGTTGGTCTTTGTGGTGTCTACCGTGTTATTCATGCCATCGAAGAATTTCGCGTCGTTATCAGAGGTCACGTAGCTGGTCTTGAAACCCATTTCCAGCTTCATTCCTTTCTTCATCGGGTTTACGTAATCTACCTTGGCTGTCTTGAAACTCAGGTCTCCGTACTGGTCTCCATCCAGGATCTTGTCGCCCGATTTCTTAGAGCCATCGAGCTCGTAGAAATAGCTGGAAGTGCGGGTAAGCGCAGTCGTGCGGTATCTGCCATAATCCAGGTCGGCTGTGAGTTCCCTGCCGGCGCTGAATGTTTGTTTGAAGTTCACATTCGCTACGGCATTCTTGTAGCTATTATCGTCCTCGCTGCGCGAGATAAAATTGAAATAGGGCTGGTTGTTCGCATCCTTTACCCTCGTGGTCACATTACCGTCGCGGGTTACGTGGGTGGAGTTGGCCGAGACCACAAACCCAATGATGGTATTCTTGGAAGGGAACACATCCATGCCGAAGCGCGCGGTGTGGGTGTTCATGGGGAAGGTGGCGAAATTGTCCTTGTCGTCGGAACCGGTGAGCACGTTGTTGGTGTAAAAATTCCGGTTGATGATCAGGTGATTCATCAGCTCCCTGTAATTGTAATTGTAGCTGCCGAAGACATTGACCGTTTTGCTTCGGTGGTTGAGCTGAAAGCCCGTATTGGCCTTGGGATATTTACCGTGGCCTACTCCTATGCTGAAGTTGCCATTGGTGCCCATGCGCTGGTCTTTCTTCATGCGGATATCAATGATGCCTGAGTTGCCGGCCGCATCGTATTTAGCGGAAGGGTTGGTAATGATCTCAATGCGCTCGATGGCGCTGGCTGGTAATCCTTTCAGGTAAGTGGCGAGGTCTGTGCCTGTCATGGGCGAGGGCTTACCATCGATCATGATGATGACGCCGGATCTGCCACGGAGGCTGATGGCATCGTTCTGATCTACGGTGATGCCGGGTGACTGTTCCAGCACGTCGAGCGCCGACCTGCCGGCACTAACAATGCCGCTTTCCACGTTCACCACCAGGCGGTCGTTGAGCCTTTGCACAAAGGGCTTTTTGGCAGTGACAGTAACACCAGTGAGCTGCGCGCCGGCACCGGGTTCCAGCACGATGGCCGGCAGTTCCACCAGGGTTTGTGAAGCCGAGAGCTCGAAGCTGCTGGAAGAAGCCCTGGCAAAGCCTGTCGCCGAAGCGGAGATCACATAAGCGCCTTCGCGGATATTCTCAAACTCGGTAAGACCATCTTTTGAAGAGATCTCTGTTTTCACCAGTTTCGAATCTTTGGCTGTCCTTAACTCCACCGTGGCTCCTTCAATGGGCGTGGTCTTGTCGGAGATCCTGACAGTGACCTTGCCTGTAATTTCAGCCTGCTGCGCAGGGGCCTGGAGCACCGAAAAGGCAAGTAGCAATAAAATAAACGAGCGGATCATGAGCTATTTTTTTACAAATCACTTTGATCTGCTCCTGCTTTGCCTGTTATAATGTACAGATCGCCCTGGTTGCTCAATAAACGGAACCCGGCAGGGATTTACGAAATACCTCGTGTCGGATTTTTACATCAGGCTCTTTCCTGTTCCGGCAGCCTTGCCAGCTCTATTTTCTGCCTGACGGCGGGCAGGCAGCCCACCAGTTGGTCAAAGCTTTCCACCACATAGTAGTCATCCTGCATGATGTCGGTACGGAAACTATGGTCCATGACCGCCTTTGCGTCAAAAGCATGCTTCCTGGACGCAGTGCTCATGGCGTGCCGGGTTTCTCCAGTAGAGGAAATGATGCCGGATCCGTAGATCTTCAGTTCATTTCCTTCGCGGATCAGTCCGAATTCGATGGTGAACCAGTACAGGCGCTCCAGCATGTCGATGATCTCCTGGTTACCCAGGTTCTCCACTGCCAGCTGGCCTAAGGATTCGAAGAAACGGCAGTACTGAGGATTGGTGAGCAAGGGCACGTGCCCGAAGACGTCATGGAACATGTCGGGCTCTTCGAGGTAGTCGAGCTCCTGCATGGACCGCAGCCAGCAGGTGCAGGTGAAGGTTTTTTCCGAAAGCAGGCGGAAGAATTCCGCAGGCGGACAAATGCCTGGCACGGTGATGATCTTCCAGCCGGTGAGAGCGCCGAGCCTGGCATTGAGCGCTTTGAATTCCGGGATCCTGTCCTTGCTAAAGCCGATGGTGTCTACTGCAAGAAGAAAATCTGCAGAAGCTGCATCCGAAAGGTTTTTCATCTGGCGCGTGAAGAGGATCTCCCAGACGGCAAAGTCTTCCGTTGTGTACTGGCTGTAGATCTGTTCGGTGGGTTTTACTCGATTCATTTTTTGATAGGTTGATGAATAAAAAAACCCCCTGCTTTTGGCGGGGGGCAAATGTTTTTTGTCAGTTACAATCAATACACTACCGCTCCGCCTTAGGCAAAGTATAATAGTAGTAATATGACTGCAGCATGATGTTCACGTAACTAAGTTAGGGAAAAGTTGATAAAGTTGACAAGGTTGAAAGAGTTGATTGGGTATTCGCTTACGGTACCCGCACGATCTCTGCTCCCAGGTCGTTCAGCCTTTTATCGATATACTGGTAGCCCCTGTCGATCTGGTCGATGTTCTGGATGATGCTTTTGCCTTCTGCGCTCATGGCTGCAATGAGCAGGGCCACACCGGCGCGGATATCGGGTGAGGTCATTTTGATGCCTTTGAGCTTAGCCTTTCTTTCCAGGCCGATCACCGCGGCGCGGTGAGGATCGCAGAGGATCACCTGTGCGCCCATTTCTATGAGCTTGTCTACGAAGAAGAGGCGGCTTTCAAACATTTTCTGGTGTACCAGCAGCGAACCTTTTGCCTGGGTGGCCACTACGAGCACGATCGACAGCAGGTCGGGGGTGAACCCGGGCCAGGGATGGTCGTAAATAGTGAGCACGCCACCGTCGAGAAAATGCTGGATCTCGTATACCTCCTGGGCAGGGATATGGATGTCGTCGCCCACAATATTCAACTGGATGCCCAGCTGCCGGAATTTATCCGGGATGAGTCCGAGGTGCTCGATGCCTGCGTCTCTGATCACGAGGTCGCTTTGTGTCATGGCCGCCATACCAATGAAGGAGCCGATCTCGATCATGTCGGGCAAAATATGGTGTTCGGTGCCATGAAGTTTCTCCACGCCCTGGACAGTCAGCATGTTGCTGCCCACGCCGGAGATGTTGGCCCCCATGTGGTTGAGCATCCTGCACAATTGCTGCACATAGGGCTCGCAGGCCGCGTTATAAATAGTGGTGACTCCTTCCGCCATCACAGCTGCCATTACAATATTGGCTGTACCGGTCACAGAGGGTTCGTCGAGTAAAATGAAACTGCCTTTCAGTCCCTCAGTGGTGAGGTGAAAGAATCCATCATCATAATGATAAACGTAATCGGCCCCCAGCTTTTCGAAGCTGAGGATATGCGTATCCAGCCTGCGGCGGCCGATCTTGTCGCCGCCGGGTTTGGCAATGAAAGCTTTTTTGAAACGGGCAAGCATGGGACCGGCCAGCATTACCGAGCCCCTGAGGCGGCCGCTGCGTGCACGGAAATCTTCACCGCGGAGGTAACCCCAGTTCACATCGTCGGCCTGGAACACGCAGGTGTGGCGGTCTACCCGGTTCACCTTCACGTTCATTTCCGATAGCAGTTCTATCAGGTTGTTCACGTCAAGGATATCGGGAATATTGCTCACCGTTACTTTTTCATCCGTGAGCAAAACCGCGCTGATGATCTGCAGGGCCTCGTTCTTCGCACCCTGAGGCCTGATCTCTCCTTTTAGCCGGAGGCCGCCGGTAACTTCAAAAGATGACATGGAAAGGGTTTACAGTTTAGGGTTTACTGTTTACGGTTTGCTGTTTACTGTTATGTAGGAATATCGGGAGGCAGCCTCTTATTTCTGCCTCCGTTACCGTTAACGGTAAACCGTAAACAGTAAACCGCAAACTACTTATAGCGTTTCTTGTTATTGTGCCTGCCCCTGTTGTCGTTGCGGTTATCGTTGCGCTGCTGTTGTCCGCCGCCTCCGCCACCGCCACCGGGGCGTTGCATGAACTTGCCGCGCTGCCTTCCGTAACGGCTGGGCGGTTCCCTTTCGGGTTGCGGGCGGTAAGCTTTCACGTAAGGCGTATTGGTAAATTCAAGCTGGCCTTTGGTGAGGTTGGTCAGCTCCTGCTGTATCGCATCGTCGTGTACCGTATCCTTATGCCAGTTGGTATAAGCCAGCTTCATGTAATAAGCGATGGCATTGGCAAAGCCCTGTCTTTTTTCCTGGTCTTCCTCTTTCAGCGCTTTTTGAATCACCAGCTCCAGGTTCTTGCCCAGGTGGGAATATCTCGGGTAGCGTTTGGGATAAGGAAGCGGATCCGGCTTGGCTTTCAGCGTTTCCCGCGTGGGCTTGGGATAGGGAGAGTCTACATCCAGCTGGAAATCTGAGATCAGGAAGAGATGGTCCCAAAGCTTGTGGCGGAAATCCTCCACGTTCTTGAGATGGGGGTTCAAAAATCCCATCAGCTCGATCACTACATTGGCCTGCTGCTGCCTTTTCTCCTTGTCTTCAAGGGTCATGATGTATTCCACCATGCGCTGGATATGGCGGCCATATTCCCGTATGACTAAATAATTTCTTGTTGTATTGTATTCCATGCTGAGGGTCAAATGTAAGGAGAAGTTGACTAGTTAACTAGTTGACTTGTTGACTGGGGAAAGACTTGTAAATCCTAAAATCCGGGAAATCCTGGTAAAAAAGAAAGGGGCCCCGAACCAAGGCCCCTTTTACAAGCCACCATCCTCTTCCACCTAAGAGGTCGTTTTATTGATTTCGATGGCGCCATGGCGCCAACATTCAAGGTTAAGGGTGAAGCGTTTCGTGAGAGGTTAAACATCAAATATGTTGCCGGTTTGTAATATCCTTTCCCTTCTGCCTTCCCCAACGGGATTCCCCACATTTTCATTGGTAAGGATGGGTTATTGGTGAAAAAAATGGGCATGAGCTTCCCCATTTTGGTTGAATGGGTTGGACTATCCGATAATTCACGATTGGCGTAGTTCGGCAAGCTGACTATGACAGGCAGATTTGACATACTGGGCGTGCCGAAGAAGACGACTCAGGATCCACGATAGAGGATAACTTTGCCGCAATGGTGATCGCGGTCAATACCCGCTTCCTGCTCAATGAGCTGGAAGGTGTGGGCTATTTTATCAGGGAGGTTTTTGGCCGCATTTGCCGGCAGCATCCGGAGCACCGGTTTTATTTCCTGTTCGACCGACAGCCGGAAGAAGGCCTTGCGCTTCCTTCCAATACCTCGGTGCTGGTGCTTTCGCCCCCGGCCCGCCATCCCATCCTTTGGAAATACTGGTACGACATCAAGGTGGCCATGGCCCTCAAACGGATCAAAGCCGATGTTTTCGTTTCGCCCGACGGGTTCTTGTCTTTGACCACCCGGGTTCCCCAATGCCTCATTGTGCACGACCTTGGCTTTCTTCACCAGCCGGCTGCTTACAGGACCTCCCACCTGCAGTTCTATAAAAGATATACGCCCCGGTTCCTGAAGAAAGCGGCTGCCGTGGCTACGGTTTCGGCATTCTCCCGCCAGGATATCCTTTCGCACTATCCGGTGCCGCCCGAGAAGCTGTCGGTTGTCTACAGCGCCGTGAAGGAAGGCTTTCGGCCCATTGATCCCGCGGAACAGGACCAGGTGAGGCAGAAGCATACCGATGGGAAACTCTATTTCATTTATGCCGGCTCCATCCATCCCCGGAAGAACCTGGTGAACCTGCTCAAGGCCTTTTCCCTTTTTAAAAAAAGGCAGCAAACCAACTGGAAGCTGGTGCTGGCTGGCCGGCTGGCCTGGAAGAACGACGCCTTTCTTACCCTATTGAAGACCTATAAGTACCGCGACGATGTGGTGCTGACCGGCTACCTGCCGGAGGAGGAACTGGTGAAGCTGGTGGCTTCCTCCTATGCTTTGGTCTATCCCTCCCTGTTTGAAGGATTTGGGGTACCGGTGCTGGAGGGCATGCGCTGTGGGGTGGCGGTACTCACGTCTTCGGGCACGGCCATGGAAGAAATAGCGGGCAGCGCGGCGCTTTATTTTCAGCCGGAAGACCCGGCTTCGATAGCGGAGCAGATGATGCGCATCTATAAAGATGAGGACCTGAGGGAGCAACTGGTAGCCAGGGGCCGCGAAAGGGCGGCGGAGTATAGCTGGGAGAGAACGGCGGGGTTGGTTTGGGATGCCGTGATGAGGGCTTCTGAAAGTGTTGATAGAGTTGATAAGGTTGATATAGTTGATAAAGGGGGTTAGAGATTGTGTACTAAGTACACAATGCCGGGCAGTCGCCTCTATCAACACCGTCAACTTTGTCACCTTTGTCAACTTAATCATCCTATCCTTACCTTGCGCCCAAATTGAAAAAATGACGAAATCAACCATACAGATCGAGGTAGAGCTGAACGATTCCAGGATCCCGGAAAACATCCAGTGGCATGCCTCTGAAAGCACGATCAATGCCCCCCAGCAGGCCAGGGCCTTTATGCTTTCCCTTTGGGACGGTGCGGAGAAAACAGCGCTGCGCATTGACCTCTGGACAGAGAAGATGATGATCGACGAAATGGCCGACTTTTATTACCAGACCTTCATGACCATGGCGGACACCTACGAGCGTGCCACCAAACAGACCGAGCTGGTGAGCGATATGAAGACATTTGCCAAGAGCTTTTACCAGAAGTTCAAGGAGATCCAGATGAAAGAGAATAAGGCGGGTTGAGAGAGTTGATAAAGTTGATAAAGGGGATTTACCACAAATAACAGTTTAGTTATGTCACTCGAAGAACAGATCATGTCGGAAATGAAAGAGGCCATGAAGTCCAAAAATGAAGCGCAGCTGCGCGGTTTGCGGGCGATCAAGGCCGAGATCATCAAGGCGAAGACCGAACCGGGTGCCGGCGGCGTGCTTGCTCCGGAGAAAGAACTTGCCATGCTGCAGAAGATGGTGAAGCAGAGAAAGGATGCCCTCGAGATCTACCAGCAGCAGAACCGCGCCGACCTGGCGCAGAAAGAGCAGGAAGAGATCGCATTGATCGAGCGGTTCCTGCCTGCCCAAATGAGCCAGGAAGAACTTGAAAAAGAACTGAAGCAGGTGATCGCCGACACAGGCGCCAGCTCGCCTGCCGACATGGGCAAGGTGATGGGAGAGGCTACTAAAAGGCTGCAGGGAAAAGCCGATGGTAAGACCATTTCGGCCACTGTGCGCAACCTGCTATCCAAACCTTCCTGATGTTCATCGACATCGTTTTTTTCATAGTCATCGGCCTGGCCATCTTCAAGGGATTCCGGAAGGGGTTTATCGTAGGCATATTTTCTTTTTTTGCCTTTCTCATTGGCCTGGCCGCCGCCCTCAAGCTTTCGGCCCTCGCGGCCGCCTATCTTGGCGAGAACACTTCCGTTTCACAGCGATGGCTACCCGTGCTTGCATTTGCCCTTGTGTTTTTGGTAACCGTATTGCTCGTGAAGCTGGGAGCGAAGTTGCTGGAGGGCGCCACCCGGTTAGTGATGCTGGGATGGCTCAACCGCCTGGGCGGGATCATTTTCTTTTTATTCATTTATCTTTTCATATTCAGTATTCTTTTTTTCTACGCAGAACTGTTGGGATTCATCTCGCAGGAAGCAGCCGCCAGTTCGGCTACTTATCCCTGGCTAAGCCTGTTTGCGCCCCGGGTGATGGAGATGCTGGCGGTGATCTTTCCTTTTTTGAAAAACATGTTTGGAGACCTGCTTCAATTTTTCAATGATTAAGGAGGCCGCCGTCCTCTGTTGTTTCCGGGTATATTGTATAAAACGATTATTTTAGCGGTCATAACCATTGAAGATCAGGAATGGAGTATACGATCAGGCAGCACGATAAATTCAGGTATCTGGAAGAGGGCGAGGGTGAACCCCTGGTGCTATTGCATGGTTTATTCGGAGCGCTGAGCAATTTCAAAGACCTTATTGAATACTTCAGGCACCACTATAAGGTGGTGGTCCCCATGCTGCCCCTGTTCGAGCTCGACATCCTGCATACTTCGGTGGGAGGACTGGCCAAGCACGTGCATAAATTCATTGAGGCCAGGGGTTATGAAAATGTGAACCTGCTGGGCAACTCCCTGGGAGGCCACGTGGCCCTGGTGCACATCCTCAAGCACCCCGAGCGCATCAAATCGCTGATCCTTACCGGCAGCTCGGGTCTTTTTGAGAACGGCATGGGTGACACCTATCCCCGCCGCGGTGACTATGAATACATACGAAAGAAGACCGAAGTAACGTTTTATGATCCGGCGATGGCCACCAAGGAGCTGGTGGACGAAGTGTTTGAGATCACCAGGAACCGCCTGAAGGTGATCAAGATCATTGCCCTGGCCAAGAGCGCCATTCGCAACAACCTGGGAGAAGAGTTAAGAAATATAAAACAGCCTACGCTGCTGATCTGGGGGAATAACGACACCATCACCCCACCTTTCGTAGCACGCGAATTTCAGAGGCTCATCCCCAACAGCGAGTTGCAGTTTATTGACAAATGCGGTCATGCACCCATGATGGAGCGCCCGCAGGAGTTCAACCAGATCTTACATAAATTTTTGGAAAAGCTGGCGGCGCCTGCAACAGTTGCCTGATCAGACTTGTCTAATTACAAACGCCACCATTCATGCTGACCCGGGATCTTATATCGCACTCAATTCCTTACCTGCATCTCACCGACAAGGTCCATCATGCCCTCCAGCTGATGAACGACTACCATGTGGGCCACCTGCCCGTTGTGCAGAACGAGGAATACCTGGGTATTGTGAGCGAGGAGCAGCTGCTGCACGTGGACGACCAGGCAGCCCTGGATACCCTGCCACTGACAGACGGTACTACTTCGGTGGAAGCTACCGATCACTTCCTGAAAGCCATCCAGACCGCGGTTACTCACAAATTGAGCGTGGTGCCGGTGGTAGAAGAAAAGCAGATCCTGGGCATGGTCACCTATAACGACCTGCTCCGCAATGCTTCCGACTTCATGAGCCTGAATGATCCGGGAGGGCTGGTGGTGCTGGAAATGGAGAATTCCGAGTATTCCCCGGCAGAATTGAACCGCATCGTAGAGGCAAATGATGCGCAAATTACCCAAATGAACACCTATACGGACCCTTCCACCGGCATCATGCAGGTGACCCTAAGGATCAATAAGGTGGAAATATCGGACATCATTGCCTCTTTCCAGCGTTATGAATATAACGTAAAGTACTATTTTGGGGAGGAGATCTACGATAATGAACTGCGTTCAAACTTCGACAACCTGATGCATTACCTTAAGATCTGAGGTTTTTTTACGAATTCTTAAAATTAGGTATCATATTTTGTATAGTATCTATGGAAAACACCGATACCGATGCTCCGCAAGATTATCTTATTGACCTGGCCGATCCTATTCTACTTTTCAGCAGATGCCCAGGTAGGTATTGCGGCCGGTAGTTTGATCTATTCCACGGATACCGAATCCCCCGTTACGGACTCCACCGAGCTTTACACCATCAAGGATATCATTATTGAAGGCAACAAGAAAACCAAGGACCGCATTATCATGCGGGAGCTTTCTTTTTCGAGGGATGAGCAATACCCGCTCAACGAGCTGGTGGCCAGGTTCAACAAGGCCAAGAAGCAACTTCTCAACACCGCCCTTTTCCTGGACGTGGTGGTAGCGCTGCACGGCATGGTGGGCAACGAAGCTTCCGTGCTGATCTCGGTAAGGGAGCGCTGGTACCTCTATCCCATGCCCTTCGTGGATGTGGTGGACCGCAGCATGCAGGAGTGGATCAAGAGTTACGATATGGACCTGGAGCGGGTGAATTATGGCGTACGCATCACCCACAAGAATCTAACGGGAAAGAATGACCGCTTTTACATGAACCTCACCAACGGCTACAGCAAGCAGGTGACAGGCCGCTACGACGGCATCTTCCTCGATAAAAAACTGCAGTGGTCGGCCAACGTGATGGTGTCCTATGGACAGAGAAGGGAAGTGACCTACGCCAACATCGGGCACCGCACTTTTACCTATAAAAACGAAAAAGAATTCGTTCATAAATATTTCCGCTCATTCGCGGAAGTCACGTACAGGAAGGCCCTCCGTTCCTGGCATAGCTTCGGCGTGGGCTACCAGAACGACAATATCTCCGATACGGTGTTTAAAATGAGCGCCAACTATGCTACGCAGAACCGGAGATTGTCTTATCCTGAACTTTCCTATCGCTGGCATTATGCGAACGCCGATTTCATACCTTATCCCACGAGGGGCCTGGTATCCAGCCTTTCCCTGCAGAAAAAAGGATTTTCCAAAGACATGAATCTCTGGCAGGCCACCCTGCGCACATCGCTGTCGATACCGGTGCAACCCAAATATTTCGTCAATCTCAGGACCACCGGCATACTCAAACTCCCATTCAAACAGCCTTATATTACCCAGGGCTTCGTGGGCAGCGACGGTATGTATATCCAGGGTTATGAAGACTATGTGATCGATGGTGTAGCCGGTGGGTTCACTAAACTGGCTTTTATAAGAGAGTTGTTCAACACTTCCTTCAGCATTCCTTCGCAGCGGTTCAAAAGACTCAATCACATTCCTGTAAAGGCCTATGCAAAGGTCTTCGGTAACGGCGGTTATATCTACCAGAAAGATCCCCATCCGCTGAACCAGCTGAACAACCGCCTGCTCTATTCCGGCGGCTTCGGAGTGGACGTTGTTCTCTTCTACGACCTCACCTTCCGCTTCGAGTGGAGCATGAACCATTTAGGTCAAAACGGGTTATATTTACACGACAGGAGATACCTCTGACCCCTGCAAAATCCCAAATTTGAAAGTAGCAGTTTATAGCCGGGTTGTTGAATTGGAACAGAAGGACGTTCAGCTATTTTTCGACGAACTGGAAAAAGAAAGCATCATCCCGGTCATTTACGAACCTTATTTCCGGGAGATCAGTAAATACCTTTCCCTTCCCGGCAACGTGGAAACCTTTTCCTCCTGTACAGACCTTACCAAGGATATAGAATTTGTGATCAGCCTCGGAGGTGACGGCACCCTGCTGGATACGGTAACCTTTGTACGCGATTCCAACATTCCCGTCGCGGGTATCAACTTTGGCCGCCTGGGCTTCCTGGCATCCATTGGCCGCGAGGAGCTTTCCACGGCCATCAAGGCTCTTTCTATGCGCTCCTTCCTCGTAGACAAGCGTACCCTCATTCACGTAGATTCCAACCTGCCGCTGTTTGGCGAAACGCCTTATGCGCTCAACGAGTTTGCCATTCACAAGCGGGATGTATCGCCCATGATCAAGATCCATACTTACCTCAACGGGGAACTGCTGAATGTATATTGGGCTGACGGCCTGATCGTGGCCACGCCTACAGGCTCAACGGGATATTCACTCAGCTGCCAGGGTCCCATTGTTTTCCCTGAAAGCGGCAGCCTTGTGATCACACCCATAGCGCCGCATAACCTCAATGTCCGCTCCATCGTGGTGCCCGATAATACCATTATCTCTTTTGAAATGGAAAGCAGGTCGGATGAAGTGATCATTGCGCTGGATTCCCGCCGCGAGATCGTGAGCAAGACCACCCAACTCGCCATCCGTAAAGAAAGCTTTACCCTCAACCTTGTAAGGCTGAACGAGAATAATTTCCTGCAAACCCTGAGAAATAAGCTCTCCTGGGGCCTGGATAAGCGCAACTAGTAAAACAAAATCGTCTTTATTACGTTCAAAGGGAAGAAATTGTAATTTGCAAACTATGAGAAGATCGCTCTGCCTCCTCGTCCTCGTCCTGCCCATGTTCGCCCTTTCCCAACAAAACTCCGTAGTGCAGGAAGGCGAATTCGGTATTGGCATCGGGGGCGCCCATTATTTTGGCGATCTCAACACAAGAACGCACCTGAACCGGCCCAAACCCGCCGCCCACTTGTTTTTCCGTAAGAATTTCGGCAACTACGTGGCACTGCGCGTGGGAGCCAGCTTCGCCCAATTAGGCTATTCCGACGTGTACAACACCCACAACGAGACCATGCGCAGGCGCAACCTGAGCTTCAATACCAATGTGTGGGAGTTTGCCGTGCAGGGTGATTTCAACTTTTACAAATTCCTCCCGGGCGATCCTGACTATGTGTTCACTCCATATATCACTTTCGGCGCCGGCGTATTCAGCTATGACCCTTATGCCATGCTGAACAATGAAAAATATTTCCTGCGCCCGCTGGGCACAGAGGGACAAGGCGACTCCAGCTATCCCGAGAGAAAGCAATACAGTTCCATGGCCGTATCGATTCCCTTTGGCGTGGGCTTCAAATATTCCATCAACGACAGGGTGAACATTGGTTTCGAAGTGGTGCACCGCTTTACCAATACAGATTACCTGGACGATGTGAGCAAGACTTATGTCGATACTTCTATATTTCCTGCCAACCCCGATGGATCTCCCTCACCGGCCTACCTGCTATCCGATCGCTCTTATGAAACAGGCGCCCGCATTGGCGGCAAGGACGTGCAAAGGGGCAACAGCCGCCAGCGCGACCAGTTTGCCACGGCGATCTTCTATGTGAGCTTTAATATCCAGTCGTACAAATGTCCTGAGTCTAAAGACTAGTTGACAGGTTAACTCGTTGACTTGTTAACTGGGAAACAGCCACGCCTATCCAGCGAAATAATAAGCCAATAACGTTCAGTTGCCGAGAAGGGGTAAAACTTGTCCTAGTCAACCAGTCAACTAGTCAACTAGTTAACCGTCCGTCGTTACCTTCGCAGCATGTCATTATTGGACCAGGTTGACAAATCACGCCTCCCCAGGCACATCGCCATTATCATGGACGGTAATGGCCGCTGGGCCCGGGAGCACGGCAAGGACCGGCTTTTTGGCCATTATCATGGCGTGGAAAGCGTGCGCGATATTGTTGAAGGCTGCGCCGAGCTGGGGATCGAATATCTTACCCTCTATGCCTTTTCCACTGAGAACTGGGACCGCCCGGAATACGAGGTGGTAGGCCTGATGGAATTGCTGGTGACCACCATCCGCAACGAGGTGGAAAGCCTGAAAAAGAACAATATCCGCCTGCATGTGATCGGGGACCTGAGCCTGATGCCTGTATATGCGCGGAAGGAACTGGAAGAAGCCCTGGAAATGACCAAAGAGAATACGGGGCTGAACCTGGTGATGGCCCTGAGCTATAGCGGGCGCTGGGAACTCATGAATGCGGTGAAGTCCATAGCCTGGGAAGTGAAGCAGGGCACGCTGGAAGTGGAGGAGATTGACCACAATACCCTTCAGAAATACCTATGTACCAGCGATTTCCCCGACCCGGAGTTGATGATCCGTACCAGCGGCGAATACCGGATCTCTAATTTCCTGCTCTACCAGCTGGCCTACGCAGAGCTTTATTTCACCTCGGTGCGCTGGCCCGACTTCCGGAAAGAGAACCTGTATGAAGCCCTCATCGACTACCAGAAAAGGGAGAGGAGGTTTGGAAAGACCAGTGAGCAGGTTAGCCGGTAGTCGTGAGTCGTGTCCCGATAGCTATCGGGAGGTGAATGGTCTTTAGCCTTGTGAAACCCTGTGTCCCCGTGTCGCCGTGGTCAAAATGGGAAAACCCATTCCGGAACGCCGCTTTAAACCCCGCCGTTTTAACAAAACCGATTAAATTTTCCCGTTAATTTGCTGCCCAAAGTTTTACACGTCCCCGAGGAGATTGCCTGAACTGTTTATTATGCGAAATTTTTTATCCCGACTTGCTTCCATTCTGATTTTGTTTGGTGTTTCAGTATACGCGAATGCGCAGGAAGGCGATACCAGTCGGCCTACTTCCGTAGACCCCCAGCTGATGGCTTTGGCCAACAGTTCGGTGCCGAAAGAATATACCATTCGTTCCATCGTAGTCACCGGCGCCGACAACCTCGATTCGGCCATCATTATTTCCATCTCCGGCTTGCAGGTAGGCGATAAGCTGATGATCCCAGGCAGCGATGCCTTTTCAAAAGCCATCAACAACCTGTGGAGGCAGAGGCTGTTCTCCAACATACAGATCTTCATCACTGAAGTCAACGACGACGGTATCGGCGTGGAGATCAACGTGGTGGAGCGTGCAAGGCTGGGGGATTTTAAGTTCATAGGTATCCGCAAGTCGGAAGCCGAAGAGCTGCAGGGCAAGATCGGCCTGGCAAAATCCACCATCATCACGGAAACCACCCGCAGGAACGCCACCGAGATCATCCAAAAGTTCTATGCCGACAAAGGTTTCAAAAATGTGCAGGTGCGCATCGACGAGACGCCGGACCCGGAATTTGCCAACACGAACACGCTCACCATCTATATCGACAAGGGAAGGAAAGTAAGGATCAATGAGGTAAGTTTTTATGGCAACGAAGCCGTGTCCGACCTCAGGCTGAAAAAGGAAATGAAGGGCACCAAGGAAATGAGCAAGATCACCTTGGATCCCGAAGAGTCAGCCGGTCCTTTTGGTGAAAACGCGAAGATGACCTTCAGCGAATTCATGAAGGACCTGGGATTTCTTTCTCCTTCCAAGATCAGGAATTTCGCGGATCCTTATGTACGCATCAAATTATTCAGCGGCTCAAAATTCGAGCAGGCCAAGTTTGAAGAAGACATCCAGTCTGTACTGAACCGTTACAACGCATTGGGTTTCCGCGACGCACAGATCGTGGACACCGCTTTATATTATACGCCCGACGGCAACCTGAACATCGACATCAAGGTAGAGGAAGGCAGGCGCTATTATTTTGGCAACATCACCTGGAGAGGCAATACCAAGTACAGCGATTCTTTGCTGGCCAGCATCGCGGGCATTCGCAAAGGCGACGTGTACAACCTCGAAGTGCTGAATCAAAGACTCGGCAAGCAGCTCACGATGGATGCCGCCGACATCAGCGCCCTGTATATGGATGATGGTTACCTCTTCTTCCAGGCTCATCCCATTGAGACCGCGGTTTACAACGACACCATCGACCACGAGATCCGGATCGTAGAAGGTCCGCAGGCCACCATCAAGAACGTCAATATCTACGGCAACGATAAAACAAAGGACTATGTGATCCGGCGCGAACTCAGGACCGTGCCCGGCGATAAATTCAGTCGCCGGGACCTGATCCGCTCCCAGCGTGAGCTGGCCAACCTCCAGTATTTCAACCAGGAGAAGATCAACCCGGGCGTGAATCCCAACCAGGACGACGGTACGGTGGACATCAACTGGGAGCTGGAAGAAAAATCTTCCGACCAGCTGGAGCTTTCCGCGGGCTGGGGTGGAGGCGTTGGCCTCACCGGTACGCTGGGTGTGACCTTCAATAACTTCTCCATCAAGAATTTCTTCAAGAAAGAGACCTGGGATCCTTTGCCTACCGGAGACGGTCAGAAATTAAGCCTGCGTATCCAGTCGAATGGACGCGCATTCAGGTCATACAACTTCTCTTTCACCGAGCCCTGGCTGGGAGGAAAGAAAAGGAACTCGCTTACATTCAGTTTTTATAACAGCAAATTCGCCAACGCGTTCGATCCATTCACAGGACGCATGCTGAAGGAAAGAGCGGATACCAGTTATCTCCGCACGCTGGGTCTTGGCGTTTCTTTGGGCAAGCAGCTGAAATGGCCCGATGATTATTTCAGCCTTGTATACTCATTGAACTTCACACAGTACAAGCTGAAGAATTATCAAAGCTCCTTCAGGCTGGACAACGGTAAGATCCTTACTGATGGTACATCCAACAACGTGAGCTTGAAGCTGGCGCTCCAGCGTTCTTCTGTTTTCGATCCTACTTTTCCAAGAAGCGGATCGAGCTTTACTGCCTCTGTGCAGCTGACGCCGCCTTACTCTTTGCTGGATGATAAAATCGCCTCTTCAGAGAATCCTTATAAGAACCCGGAATACCACAAGTGGAAGTTCAATGCGGAATGGTTCGTGCCTATCGGCCGCGCCACTGGTCCGGACAAGACCAGGCAGCTGGTGCTGAAGATGGCTGCAAAGTATGGTTTCATGGGCCGATACAACCGCAAGCTGGACTTCTCTCCTTTCGAGCGTTTCCAGTTGGGTGGGGACGGACTGACCAACAGTTTCGGACTGCTTGGTTATGATGTGATCTCTCTCCGCGGCTACCCGATCTTTGAAACTTCCGATCCCAGGATCAACCCGGATATCAACAGTGTAGGACAGTATTTTACCATCTTCAATAAATACCAGCTGGAGCTGCGTTACCCTATCGTAACCAATCCGAGCAGCACCATTTATGCACTCACTTTCTTTGATGCGGCCAACGGATGGCATAGTTTCAAGGACTACAATCCATTCCATCTCCGCCGCAGCGTGGGTGTGGGTATGCGCTTCTTCCTGCCGATGTTTGGTCTGCTTGGTTTCGACTACGGCTTTGGTATTGATAGGGTCAACCCGAACGACAAGACCATCAAGAACATCAGCCGCTTCACCTTCATGCTTGGCTTCGAACCGGAATAAACGACTTAAAATCATCTTATATGAAAAAGCTCCTCCTGATCGCCTGTGTTTTATTCTTCGCCTCGGCGACCTACGCGCAGCGCTATGCCATCATTGATACCAAGTATATCCTGGACAAGATGCCGGATTACAGGGATGCGCAGAAAAACCTGGACGAAGTGGCTACCGGCTGGCAGAAGGAGATCGACAAGATGCAGGCCGAGCTGGACAAGATGTACAAGGATTTTGAAAGCGAGCAGGTGATGCTGAGCGATGATCTCCGCAAGAAGAGAGAGGACCAGCTCTTCGTGAAAGAAAAGGCCCTGCGCGACCTGCAGCGCCAGCGTTTTGGCTTCGAAGGCGACCTGTTCAAGAAGAGGCAGGAGCTGATCAAGCCGATCCAGGACAAGGTTTACAATGCCGTGCAACGCCTGGCAGTACAGCGTGGCTACGACTTCATTTTGGATAAAAGCGAGGGAATTACCGTTATCTTCGCCGACCCCAAACTGGAGAAAAGCGAGGATGTATTGAGGGAGTTGGGTGTGAAATAATAAAGAATTGCCAAAACGCACCCGTCAAAGAAGACAAACTGAAGCGGGAAGCAACCAAAATAAACTAACAGCTATCATTAATAAAACATACAAACAGTAACATGAAGTTCAGATTCTTTATTGCAGCGGCCATCCTGATGATCAGTGCTACGGCTTCCGCCCAGAAAACAGGCTATATCAGCCTCGAACAGATCGTATCCCTTATGCCGGAGATCAGGAAGATCGACAGCAGCCTTCAGAGATACCAGTCCGACTCTATCAATGGCGAGTTCGCCAGCATCGTGCAGGAGTATAATTATAAGGACAGCATCATGAATGCGAAGGATACTTTGAGCATGCCTGCACAGGTGAAGAACCAGTATCGCCAGGATATCCAGGGACTGGCTTACCAGATCCAGAACTGGCAGGCAATAGCCCAGCAGGCTATTCAGAACAAGCAATCTGAAATGCTGGAGCCTGTATATGTGAAGGTGATGAATGCCCTGAACGCAGTGGCCAAAGAGAACGGATATACCTACGTATATAACAAAGAAGTATTGCTGGTGGCACCACCATCAGACGACCTGCTTCCCCTTGTTGCCAAGAAGCTGAACATCAAGCTTCCGCCGGCGAACGCAGCACCTAAAAGATAATTTGATCGGATATTTTTGAAGATCCTCCCCAACGGGAGGATTTTTTTTGTCCCCCGGAGCGGATGAAGAACAGAGGAACAGAAGAACAGAGGAACAGATGAACAGAAGAACTGAGGAACAGAGGAACTGAGGCCAGGGGTCAATCAGATTGACTTTCTTTCAGTAATTTGTAATCTCCAACTCTTAAACCCTCCTGCCATGTCAGAAAAAACCAAGGTCACCGTAGGTACATACGTGAATGTTCCCATTGAAAATGCATGGGAGTATTGGACAAACCCGGAACATGTTCGACAATGGAACCAGGCCAGCGACGACTGGCATACGCCGCGGGCGGAGAACGACTTGCGGGCAGATGGGAAATTCCTCTATCGCATGGAAGCAAAGGATGGCAGCTTTGGTTTCGATTTTGGCGGAAAATATACCGAAGTCAAACAAAGGGAGCTGATCGCTTATACAATGGATGACGACAGGAAGGTAAAAGTGACCTTCACTGCCAATGGCGCTGTGACCATCGTGGAAGAAGTTTTTGAGGCCGAAAGCGAGAATCCCGTGGAGTTGCAGAGGCAGGGATGGCAGGCCATCATCAACAATTTCAAAGAATATGCAGAGGCGCAGTTCCTGTCAGCGTCTCCTGCATGATCCTTTCGCTGATGAGTAAAGCTGATCTGCTCATTCGCCCTGTAAATTTTGTAGATTAGTGTTTGATTATGAAAGAAAGTTACGGCACTTTATCACAGACTGTAAACGGCCTGAAGGCTGATGGATATACTGTGGACTTTAATGTAAGGCATGATTGCCTGGTCTGCGACACTACCGGTGCGGAGCTGAAGCCGGAGGAATTCCAGATCGACAAGGTCTATCGTTTTGAGGGACCTTCAGATCCGGCGGATGAGGCTGTGGTCTATGCCATCTCATCGCCTCAAACCGGTTTGAAGGGCACGCTGGTGGATGGTTACGGGATCTCTTCGGACCCGCGGTCGGCGGCGATGGTGAAAAAACTGGCGGAGCACCACGGGTAGTACGCTCCGAATAAAACCACTAATACAAAAAGACACAAAGTGGCACTAAGTACAGCCATCCTAGTCAACCAGTCAACAAGTTAACCAGTCAACAAGTTAACCAGTCAACTAACTTTGCCCCATGCAACCCATAGGCGTTTTTGACTCTGGTTACGGGGGACTGACCGTTCTGCGTGAGCTGGTGGACCAGCTGCCCCAGTACGACTATCTCTACCTGGGTGATAATGCCCGTGCGCCCTATGGTACCAGGAGCTTCGATACGGTGTACCGGTATACGCTACAATGTGTGCAGTGGCTGATCAAACAGGATTGTCCCCTGGTGGTGCTGGCCTGCAACACTGCTTCAGCCAAGGCCCTTCGCACCATCCAGCAAAACGACCTGCCAAAGATGAACACGAAGACAAAGGTGCTGGGTGTGATCCGTCCTACAACAGAAGTGATCGGTAAGCATAGCGACTCGAACAGCATTGGTATTCTGGCTACGCCGGGTACGGTACAGTCGGATTCTTACAGGCTCGAGATCGAAAAATTCTTTCCCGACCTGAAAATTGTGCAGGAAGCTTGTCCTATGTGGGTACCGCTGGTAGAGAACAATGAACACAGAAGTGAGGGGGCCAACTATTTTATCAAGAAACATGTTGACAATGTGCTGCACACGAATCCCGAAGTAGATACGCTGCTGCTTGCCTGCACGCACTATCCATTACTGAAGGAAAAGATCGAAGAACACCTGCCTAAAGGCGTGAAGCTTTTATCTCAGGCCGATATCGTGGCCAAGAGCCTGGCCGATTACCTGCAGCGTCACCCGGAGATCGAATCGGCTATCTCTAGAAACAAGGAAAGGGTTTTTTATACCACGGATGCACCTGCCGACTTCAACAGGATGGCCACCATATTTTTCGGAGAAGAAGTGAAAGCCGTGCACGCCGACCTAGCGTGAGCGCAGCCAATCCCTGATCCCTTCATAGATCTTCTCTGCCACCTGCCGGTGGAATTTTTCATTAAGAATGCGCTGCTCGTCTTCCACATTGCTGAGAAAGGCTACTTCCACAAGACAATTGGGATACTCAGTAGGACCACTTAGAGAAAAATTGAAACCGCCGATGTTGCCGAAGTTGTTCAACTTCAATTCCAGCATGCGATCCAGTATGTATTGCGAGAGCGGGCGGAATGCCAGGTAACGATAGTAAGTGCTCACACCTTTGATGGTTTGATTGCCGGAAGAATTCAGGTGGATGCTGATCAGCAGGTCGGGATCTTTTTCCCGCAGCATGAGGGTGCGGTCGACCATGCTGACGTCTACATCCTCTGATCTTGTCATGAAAACTTCCGCGCCCTTGCTACTGAGTTTCTTTTCCAGCTCCTTTGCGATCCTGAGCGTGTATTCTTTTTCAAGCACTTTGGAGCTAAGGCCTGTAGCGCCGCTGTTGGAGCCTCCATGCCCGGCGTCTACTGCTATCACCAGGTCCCTGATCTTATCGGAAGGCTGCCGTTTTACACGGATGTGCAGCACGTTCTTCACATAATAAATGTAATGGCCCCAGTTCTTTTCATTTTTCAGCCTGATGTACACGCGGAAGACATCGTTCTCCTTTTGCTCATACCAAACCTGGTGGATCTCCTTCACCGTTTTCAATTGCGTCATCCAGTTGGTATTGCTGGTGGCGCCGAAAATGTCTACCGTGAGGATATTGGGACAAAGCTCTACCTGGCTGGAGTAAGGAAGTCTTTCCGGGAGTGAGATGGTGACGTAATCGTATTTCTCATCGCCGAAAACTCTCCAGCTCGAAGTGAGATAGAAAGGCTTTTTCTGGAAGCTCGTGTCTTCTTTGAAATTGGACTTGGATAAATAGGCTGTATGGTTGGCGGAGAGCTGCACTTTGTAATCGTCCCTGGTGCTGTCGATCACGTGCACAAGCACATTGGTATCGAGGTAGCCCATCTTGGCGCCGCCGAGCCGGTCGTCGCCCAGGCCGTATTCCAAATAGGGCAGTCGGCCGGTGGTGCGGCCCCAGATATCCAGTTGGGAATTGGCATTCAGTGAGAACAGCAAGCTAAGGGCAAAGAGGTAGCGCATAGTGCAAGATAAAAACTCAGCCGATTGTTACAGAAAGTATCGCTGTTCTGCAATGAGTGCGTCGGCAATTCTTCTTCTCGCCTCCTTGGCATTGAACGGAGCTGCTTTTGTAAACCTCCTGATGCCCATGAGGATCATGCGCTGCTCATCGCCATCAGCAAAAGCATTCACCGCATCCTTACCCGATTTATGGATCCTGTCGGCCGCATCGTAGAGATAACAGTTCATCAGGTCCTGGTAGATAGGCTTCTGTTCTTTTTCTGCCAGCTTCATCACCCTCAGCAGCACGCTCTCGCAGGCAAAGGTCTCAATGGCCATGTCGGCAATGTTCATCAACACCTCCTGCTCGCTCTCCAGCTTCATCATCAGCTTTTGCGCAGCGGCCCCTGCAGCCAGCAACACGGCTTTTTTCATATTCGCCACTGCCTTTCTTTCTTCTGCGAAAGGCGTTTCCTCACCATTGCCGAATTCCGGTATCGCCATCAATTCCTGGGAGACCTTCATAGCTGCGGCCATCATGTTCAGCCTCCCCTGCATGGCACGCTTCAGCGTCATATCCAGGATAAGCAGGCGGTTGATCTCGTTGGTACCCTCGAAGATGCGGTTGATGCGGCTGTCGCGGTAGCCACGGGAAATATTGTATTCTGCACTAAAGCCATTGCCTCCGTGGATCTGCACGCCTTCGTCCACGCAGAAGTCGAGCACCTCGCTGCCATGCACTTTCAGGATGGCACATTCGATGGCATATTCTTCTGCGGCACCCATCACAGCTTCGTTAAATGGCTTGCCTTCTTCCAGGGATTCCCTTTCTCTTTCCGCGATCCAATAGGCCGTGCGGTACAATGTGCTTTCGCTGGCGAAAGTGCGGATGGCCATTTCCGCCAGTTTGTGCTTGATGGCGCCGAAATTGGCTATCGGTTGCTGGAATTGCTCGCGGGCAATGGCATATTGTACAGAATTGGTGATCGCTCTTTTTGATCCGCCCAATGTAGCTGCACAAAGCTTCAGCCTGCCAATATTCAAAATGTTGAAGGCGATCTTGTGTCCTTTTCCGATCTCGCCCAGCAGGTTCTCTGCCGGCACCTTGCAGTCCTGGAAATAAAGCTGCACGGTGGACGAGCCCTTGATGCCCATTTTATGTTCTTCGGGTCCTTGCGTGAATCCTTCAAAACCTCTTTCTACAATGAAGGCGGAGAATTTATCGCCGTCGATCTTGGCAAACACCGTGAATATATCGGCGAAACCGCCATTGGTGATCCAGCATTTCTGTCCGTTCAGTATATAGTGCTTGCCATCGTCGGAGAGTTTGGCGCTGGTCTTGGCGCTGAGGGCATCGCTGCCGCTGTTGGGTTCGGTCAGGCCGTATGCGCCTATCCATTCGCCTGAGATCAGCTTGGGAATGTATTTCTGTTTTTGTTCCGGCGTACCGAAATAAAGGATGGGCAGCGTACCAATACCAGTGTGCGCAGAAAGCGCGACCGAAAATGAATGTCCTGCACCCAGGAACTCATTTACAATGGTGCTGGTGACGAAGTCCTTGCCCATGCCGCCATATTCTTCGGGGAAGGAAACCGCCAGCATACCCTGCTCACCCGCTTTTTGCAAGAGGGAGCGCATAAAACCAGGCTCCAGGCTGTCGATCCTGTCCAGGTTGGGAAAGACCTCTTTTTCGAGGTACTGGTCGCACATATCGCGGATCATGGTCTGCTCCTCGGTAAAGTCCTCGGGGATGAAGGTCGAGTCGGTACCCGGCTCGGTGATCAGCCATTCAGCGCCTTTGATGGTTTTTTTGATGTCGGTTTGCATGGCGTAAGGGGTTTTATTTTTTCTAGATATGCCCACGAAGCATCGCGGGCCTACGTTATTCGGTGCTGACGCTCACTAAAGTGAGGTTGTTATACACCTGCTGCAGCACCTGCTTGCACAATTCCACGTGCTCGGCCGGCACACCCTCCAGGGCCTCGTTCAACACATCTTCCGCCATTTGCATGGTGGGCTCTTCCAGCTTCTGCGCCGCGCGGGTGAGAAATACCTTGTTGATCCTCCGGTCAGTTCCGTCAGGTACCCGCTTCACCAGGTTCAGTTTTTCCAGGTTGTCCAGTAATCTCGTGATGCTGGGCTTGTCGCGAAAGCTGGCATTGCAAAGGTCCTGCTGGCTCAATCCATCTTCCTTCCACAAATGATACAACACACTCCACTGTTCAATAGTGAGGTTCAGTCCGCTGGCATTGAATTTCTTCTGCAGGCAGCGGGCGATGGCTGTGGAAGCCTTTCCAGAGATGAAGCTGTATAGTTCGCCTTTCTTAAAATGGTTGTTTGGCATATAGTTGTTTATGCAACTAATCAAATATAAGCTGAATTCTTCTAATTTCAATGCCAGAAAAATTTGGAATGGCACTGCTCCTGGCGGGGATGATCTTGTTTGTTTTCTATGCGGTGCTTATCCTGTTGTACAAGCGCTGGTGGGACAAAGTCCCTGATTTTACGCCTTCCGCCGCCCCGGTGGGGGTCAGGGTCTCGGTGATCGTGCCGGCCAGGAATGAAGAGAAGAATCTGCCCTTTTTGCTGGCCGCCCTTGAGCGCCAGTCATACCCCCCTGACCATTTTGAAGTGATCGTGGTAGACGATGACTCTACCGACCGAACGGCTGCCGTGGCAAAAAGCGATCGCCTCGATCTTCATTTGCTTTCCATAGACGGCGGATCAAAGAAGATGTCCATCGATGCAGGCATCCGCGTGGCCAAAGGCGAACTGATCGTTACTACCGATGCCGACTGCATCCCGCCGGTGAACTGGCTCCTGACGATAGCGGATTTTTACAGGAAGCATCATTCGGTATTCATCGCCGCGCCGGTGGCCTACCATCGAAAAAAAGGCTTGCTGGCAGTATTTCAAACCCTGGACTTTCTTACCCTCCAAGGCATTACTGCAGGAACGGTGACCGCCGGATTTCACAGCATGTGCAATGGGGCCAACCTGGCCTATAAGCGATCTGCATTTTTAGAAGTGAAGGGCTTCGAGGGAATAGATAAGCTGGCCAGTGGCGATGATATGCTTCTCATGCACAAAATGGCCCATCACTATCCCGGGGCCGTGCATTACCTGCGGTCTACCGAAGCCATAGTGACAACCGACCCTGTGGCCACCTGGAAAGAATTCTTCTGGCAGCGTTATCGCTGGGCCAGCAAATCTTCGCATTATGGGGAGATGCGCATTTCGGTTGCGCTCTTCCTGGTCTATGTGTTCAATTTGTATTTCATCGTATTAGGCATCGCAGGATGCTGGGATCCCATGTACTGGAACCTGCTGCTGATCTTTTGGGTGACGAAGACGGCCATCGAGCTTCCTTTTGTGCATTCAGTGGCGAAGTATTATGGACAATCCTACCTCGTATCCTGGTTCTTCCTGATGCAGCCACTGCATATTGTTTACGTGGTGGTGATCGGCCTCGTGAGCCAGTTCGGCAGCTATTACTGGAAGGGAAGAAAATTAAAATAAATATCTTTCGAGCATGAACCAGCGCTCGACCTCATTCCGGGAAGCTTCCTGGCGAAGGCTAAAGAAAAACCGGGGGGCCATGATCGGGCTGGTGATCATTGCGCTGGCCGTGCTGGTGGCCATCTTTGGTTATTTCCTGGCACCAGACCCTTCACCTTATTCCAATAGGATCATCCTGGAGATCGGCGGACAAAAACCTGGCTTTGAACAAAAATTCCTGCTGGTGAAAAAACAGGACCCGCCTGTCACAGGTTTTTTTCAAAGACTGGCCAATGGGAGGCGCGACCGCTTTGAATACCTTCCTGTCAATAGCGTAACTACAAAGGGCGACAGTGTTTTTGCCGATAAATACATCGACGAAGGGCTCAGTGAAAGACAGGCATACCATAAGACCCAGCTCGCAGAAGAATCAGTGCAAACGCAGCGCTTTTACGTGGGTACAGACAAATACGGTCGCGATATCCTCAGCCGCCTGATCATTGGCACCCGCATCAGCCTGAGCGTGGGGTTGATCACGGTGCTGATCTCGCTCACCCTGGGCATCGTACTCGGTGCCATCGCCGGTTATTACCGGGGCCGTGCCGATGACATCATCATGTGGCTGATCAACGTGATCTGGAGCATTCCCACGCTGCTGCTTGTATTTGCCATCACGCTTTTGTTAGGAAAAGGATTCTGGCAGGTGTTCATTGCTGTGGGGTTCACCATGTGGGTGAACGTGGCCAGGCTGGTGCGCGGACAGGTAATGGCCACAAGAGAATTGCAATACGTGGAAGCGGCAAGGGCGCTGGGATTTTCTAATTTCCGCATCATAGGCCGCCATATTCTTCCCAATATCATGGGACCCATCCTGGTGATCGCTGCCTCTAATTTTGCTTCGGCTATTGTGATAGAAGCCGGATTGAGCTTTCTGGGCGTGGGCGTGCAACCACCGCAACCGAGCTGGGGATTGATGATGCGGGAGAACTATAATTTCATCATCACCCAAAATCCCATGCTGGCCCTGGCCCCCGGCTTTGCCATCATGATCCTGGTGCTGGCATTTAATCTTTTCGGAAATGGACTGAGGGATGCCTTGAACGTGAGAGGGAAGATCTAAGAGATTGTCTCTCCAATACGATCAGGGTGGCTAGTGTGATATAGAAAATGCTCCCAACTTTATCCGTCTCCACCAGGTCGCTCAGGAAATTCACCGTTACCAGCATACACAATAACATGGCACAGGTGCGGGCCGTGATCTTTGTGAATTCGTCACTGGACCGGTGATAGATCTTTTCGGCGATGTAGAATGCATAACCCAGCATCACCAGCAGCAACAGCAAGCCAACGATTCCCTGCTCGATGGCCATGGTGAGAAAATAATTATGCACGGTGGAGCGGTCTTCATTGGCGCTCACCCAGGTTTTGAATGCAGGCACCGCATAATACTTGTACTGGTCGGGAAAAGTGTTTGGACCAAAACCGGTTTCCCAATTGTGCTTCACCATGCGCACGCCCGCGATCCAGCGGTAAAACCTTTCTGCAGTAGACACATCCTTGAACTGGTAGGTGGCTACAAGGTGTTCCCTGAAGTCTTCATGAAAGACCGTGGTCTGGTAGTCATGCGAAAAGCGGAGATAGTTATTCTTATGTATCAGCCAGGCCAGTGAAGCAAAGACAATGAGAAAGCCAGCCACATAGGCCGCCAGCAAGGCTCTTTTTTTCAGGAGCCACCAGCCGGCAAGTCCCACGAAGAGGGCCAGCCAGGCACCGCGCGCATAGGAAAAGTAGAGAGCTGCCACAGTGAGCGCGATCAGGATTCTCAACCACCGTTTAACGGAAGGTTTTTTGGTGGCGGTATGAAAAGCCAGCAGGAGGGGAATGATACAGACCAGCAATGCGGAATAGTTCACGTGGTTGCGGAAAAAAGGATCGAGGCTGGGATTGATGCCACTGAAAGTAAATCCTTCACCTGCATGCCGGTATTGCACGATGATCATGAGCAACAACATGGATACGGTCAAGACCTTAGCAGAATTGATCATCATCCGCCGGTCGCGGAAGAGGATCACCGGCACCACCACAAAGGCCACCAGGTACCAGCATTTGGCCAGGAGGAA
Organism: Chitinophagaceae bacterium; assembly: GCA_036676905.1. Classification (GTDB taxonomy): domain Bacteria; phylum Bacteroidota; class Bacteroidia; order Chitinophagales; family Chitinophagaceae; genus Flavisolibacter. The sequence continues at coordinate 313,335 of JAKFCE010000006.1, read as the reverse complement.
TTTGATGGATACGAACTGGTCGGTGGAAGCAAGTGCGGCCAGGACCGTCCAAAGCAACTGCAGGAGGATGAGGGAAAGCAAAGTAGAGCGTAGCTCCAACTTGCCCAGGCTTTTTCTTTTTGCAATGAGGTAAAGCACGATGCTGAAACCTGTCAATAGCATCAGCGGCTCATCGGGCAGGTCGGTGGTGAGTGAAGGCCTGATGTATTCTATGGACCAGGGTATCGAGCCGATCAGTACATAAAAAAGCCATTCCGTTCTTGTAATGAGCCAGGCCAGTGCCACGATGGCAAAGCCGGCAAAGGCCAACAGGGGCTGATAGAGGTAGAGGGCTGCGCCGCAAAGCGTAATAAAAAGAACCAGGGCCAATGCGATGAGCCCTTTATGATGTGTGAGCGCGTTAGTCACGCCTGGAAGTTTCTAGTAAGATCGCCAGTGCAAGTCCGAACAGCAAAGAAGCAAAGAAGACCAGGAAAAGCGCCTGCAGCCAGTCAGGCTTATCGGCCTTCATGGCAGGTCGCGCGGATTCCACCAGCAGGAGCACCTGCGGATTGGCATCTACCATCAGCTGGTATTCGGCTATCAGCTTCTGGTATTGTACCAGCTGCTCCTCCAGGGCTTTCTGTTCCAGTGCCTCCAGTTCGGGAGAGAGGATGGAGCTGGAATCGAGGGTATAGTTTCTTTGCAGCTCACTATATTTTTGTTGCAGGTTCTGGATGGTAAGGTCGTTGCCGCGGCTTTCCAGCTGCTGGTGGAGCTTTTGCAATTCTTCAAACAAGCTATTGGCGAGGTCGGCCGCCATATGCGGACTGCCGTCCCAAACCTTCACTTTCAGTTCGCCATACTCACTTTTGCCAACGCTGCTGCAGTTCTTCACCTGCATCATCGCCTTGTATTCCGCCTTTTCGCCTGAATGCCCGTAATGGCCCACCAGGTTGTGCTTCCTCACCAGGGTATAATACAAGGTGTCGAGTCTTGATGTGCCCACTACTTTGTCCAGGTCGTCGGCGGTACCAATGTTGGGATACAAGGACTCGATATTGGAGTTGATGATCCTTGTCTTGTCGCTTTCCACGTTGCTCGCTGGCAGCGCGGTCACCACGGATAAGTATTGCTTTGGAATAAAGCTGAGAAAAATGGCTGCCACGCCGGTACTGAGGATGCAGATGGCGACGATCACCCGCCACCATTTCCGGAATATGGTTAATATATCAGGCATGCTTTAGATCAGCCAAAGGGTTTTAGCATTTTGGTCTGTACAAACATAATCAAAGCTGACAGAATTGTCGCAGCGATGATGGCCACCAGAATATGCGCGCCGGTCTCCACCAGCACATAAAAAAGAAGGGAGAGCACCACAGCATAGAGGAGATTGAGTACAAAAGGCCTCGCAGCGAATGAAAGCCTCAGTTTCTGCACCGCGCGGATATAACAGAGGGCTGCCAGCAGGTATTGACTGGCCAGCGCCGCGTATACACAGGCCAGCGCACCGGCCGACCGGATAAAAATAAGGTTGATCACCAGGTTGAGGGCCACAGAAACGACGACGATGGTGATGAAGTCGCGGAAGGCGCCTGCTGCGGTGAGCAGGGAGCCGTATACATGGATCATCATGTAGGCAGGCAGTGCAAGGAGGCAAAGCCAGAGCACCTGCTGGTAGTAAGGATCTGAAGTATGATAAAGCAGATCGACCACCCAGCCGGCGAAGAAGAAACAAAAAATTGATGCGGTCAGGCTCACGTTCAGCAGTGCGTGCCGGATGCGCACTACCACTGCGCCGATGGCTTTTTTATCCTGCAGGTGTTTGGCTGCGAAAGGAACCAAAAACGAAGCAGAGAGGTAACCCAGCATATTGCCTGCATCCAAAAGCCGGTAGGCAGCCGCGTAAACGCCCGCCTCCGCGGCGCCCTGCTCGTGCAGCCTTTCCAGCAGGAACATGTCGAGCCGATTGTGCACGCCCATGAAACCAATCAGGAGGATGAAGGGAAGCGTGAGCTGCAGCACCTCGCGGAACTGGCTGTTCTTTATTTTCTCTCCCGGCATGCCCCGGCCCGCAAAATAACCGGCTATCGTGAGCGTAAGCAAGAGGCTGCCTGCCTGTACATAGAGAAAAGTATACAGCAGCCCTGGACCTGGCTCAGCAAACAGGTAAAGAAAGGGGAGCAGGAAGATCACCACGAGGAATTTATCCAGCACCGAGACCCAGGAGTCTGTGCGGAATTGTTGCGCCGCCGTGATCGCCGAGCGGAAAAAGATCACGAATGAATTCATCACCTGGATGAGGGCTACCAGCATCACCATCTTCCATTCGCGAATGCCGGTAAAATAGCAGACCAGGAAAAAAACCGCCAGGTAGACCGCAGAAAGGGCCACCTTATAATTAAAAAGCTGGTTGATGCCGGTAGGAAGGCTGAGGGCGATTTGCCGGTTCATCATATGGGAAATGCCGGCATCGGCAATGAAGCTGAGTACAAGCGCCAGGCTGAAAACAGAGAAATAACTTCCGTAGGCTTCATGTCCGGCCAGGTTCTGTACCTGTCTGTCCACGAAAAAGATCCACACCGGCTTCACGAGCACGTTGAGGAGAATGAGCAGGGAAAGGCCCTTGAAGAAGTTGTTTTGGCTCACTTATGGAAGGTAGGGAAAAGTTGAGAAGTCAACTCACAACCTACCACCCGAGCACATAAGCAAATACCAGCGGCGCTACGATGGTCGCATCGCTTTCGATGATATGCTTGGGTGTATGGATATCCAGCTTGCCCCAGGTGATCTTTTCGTTGGGATGCGCGCCTGAATAAGAACCGTAAGAAGTAGTGGAATCGCTGATCTGGCAGAAATAGCTCCAGAACGGGATCTCGTGCATCTCCAGGTCCTGGTACATCATAGGCACCACGCAAATGGGGAAGTCGCCTGCGATGCCACCGCCGATCTGGAAGAAGCCAATGCCCTTACCCGCACTGTTGTCTTTATAATAATTCGCCAGCCAAACCATGTACTCGATACCGCTCTTCATGGTACTGGCCTTGATCTCGTTCTTGTATACATAGGAAGCGAAGATGTTACCCATGGTGCTGTCTTCCCATCCGCCCACGATGATGGGCAGGTTCTTTTCTGCGGCGGCCACCATCCAGCTGTCCTTGGGATCGATCTCGTAATCCGGCTTCATCACTTCGCTGAGCAGCAGCTTGTACATGAACTCATGCGGGAAATATCTTTCGCCTTTCGCATCCGCATCGGCCCAGATCTTATGAATATGCTTCTGTATCCTCCTGAATGCTTCTTCTTCCGGGATGCAGGTATCGGTAACGCGGTTGAGTCCGCGCTCCAGCAGGTCCCACTCCTGTTGCGGCGTGAGGTCTCTCCAGTTGGGCAGCCTTTCATAATGGTTGTGGGCCACCAGGTTCATGATATCTTCTTCCAGGTTGGCACCCGTACAGGAAATGATCTGCACCTTGTCCTGCCTGATCATCTCGGCCAGCGAGATCCCCAGTTCCGCCGTGCTCATGGCTCCGGCCAGGGTGATCATCATCTTGCCCCCTTCGAGGAGGTGCTGCTCATAGCCTTTCGCCGCATCCACCAGCGCTGCAGAATTGAAATGCCTGTAATGATGCGTGATGAATTCCGATATGGGTCCTTTCTTCATAATTCTTTACTTTGGCTGCCAAAGGTAGCCCGCATGCGTTTTATCTTCACCGATTCATTGTAATAAAATTTAACCAGGACGCGAATGGCCCTGACTTTTTTCAATAAGCCCATCTTTAAGGACCCCAAACTCATATTCTCCGTCTTTTTCCTTGCCATTCTTTTCACAGCCATCCAGCGCACCTTCATTCTCGACTCCAACAACTATAAGATCTTCTATTATTCGCTGGTGCACCTGCGTGAGGGCGTGAACATGTACGGCCTTTACCCGCACCAGTACCTCGACCAATACCTTTATGCCCCGGCCTTTGCGGTGTTGTTCTCTCCTTTTTTTCTCCTGCCCTTCAAGGCGGGACTTTTTCTCTGGCATTTGTTCTTCGGTGCAGTATGGGTATTGGCTGTATACCGGATGCCCATCACGAGGCAACAAAAAGCATTTGCCTGCTGGTATGGATTGATGGAGCTGATGACGGCACTGGGTAATTCGCAGACCAATCCGCTGATCGCCGCCATCCCGCTTTTCGCGATGATATTTTTTGAGAAGAACAAGCCCTTCTGGGCGGCCTTCTTCATTGTGCTGGGCTTCAACATCAAGATCTACAGCCTGGTAGCCGCTTCGCTTTTCCTGGTCTATCCTAAAAAACTTCAATTCATCCTTTCCGGCATTTTCTGGGCCCTTGTGATGGGCGTGCTGCCCCTGCTCTTTACCAGCTGGGATAAATTCATCTGGCAATATCAGAACTGGCTGGACCGCCTCTTCGTGAAAACGGATACCGACAAGTGGAAGAACATTTCCATCCACCGCATCATTCATCAAACGATCTCTCCCGACATCCATACCATGGCTATCGTGGGCGTTGGTGTCGTGCTTTTCTGCACAGTCTTTATTCATACACATGTGTTCAGGGAAAGGAATTTCAGGTTCCTTCTGCTGGCCTCAGGACTTATTTTCCAGGTGATCTTTCATCCCGCCGCCGAATCGGCCTCTTACCTCACGGCAGTGACTGGTGTGATCTTCTGGTGGTTTGCTTCACCAAAGACCTGGCTCGATAAAACCCTTCTCATTGCATGCTTTATCTTCACTGTTTTGAGTCCTACGGAATTCATGCCCAAGTATTTGCAGAAGAACCTGGTCTTCCCCTATGTGCTCAAGGCCTGGCCCTGCGTACTGATCTGGCTGCGTACTGTTTACCTGATGCATGCCATGGGTTTTGGAAGAAGGAGATCTCAAGTTGTTTCAACCGGATTGAGCTATGGCCGATAACTGGATAGAGTTCTGGAAAGAAAAGAATGCCTTCGACGAGTCGATGGGCGTGAACTATTCGGTGTTCCTGGAAAAAGTGGAACGCTACATTCAACCCTCACCCAAAGACGTGGTGCTGGATATCGGCTCCGGTCCCGGCAACCTGGAAGATGCCTGGCACCACCGGGTAAAAGAGATCCATGCCGTAGATGTGTCGACCCGCTACAATGATATGGTGCGGGAGAAACACAAGGATCATCCCAATGTATTCGTGTACGACCTGCCGGGAGATGACTACCTGAATTTTTCCATGCTGGGCGATAAAAAATTCGACATCATCATCGTGATGAGCGTGCTGCAGTATTATAAGAACAAGGATGAAGTGAAGCAGTTGATCAAGGCTGCCAGGAACCTGGCTGCCCCGGGAGGCCGCTTGCTCATCGCGGACATCATGGCCCCTACTCCATTTGTGAAAGAAGTGGTGCAGGTGTTGGGCGACGCGCTGAAAAAAGGAAAGTTCTTTTCCGTTCTATCTTTGTTTGTGCGGCTGCGTTTTTCCAAATACTATAAAGTGAGCAGGGAGGCTGGATTTCTTGTGCTGACCAGTGAGGACTGGAAGCAGATCATCGGCGAGCTGGGCATTGATGCCAGGTTCACCGAAGAGCCGCTTACCTTGCAGAAGAACAGGAAGAACCTGCTTGTGAAATTCTAATGGTGAAGCATATTCATATCATCGTACCGGTCTACAACGAGGAAGAGAACATCGGCCTGCTGGTGCATGCCCTCCACGAAGTGCTGCAGCCGCTGTCGGGAAAATATAGTTATGAAGTGATCGTGGTGAACGACGGCAGCAGCGACCGAACGCTGGAGGTAATCAAGGCCCTGGCAAAAAACGATGCGCGCGTGAAATTCATTTCCTTCAGCCGAAACTTCGGCCACCAGAATGCGCTCAAGGCAGGCATCGACCGCGCTCATGCAGATTGCGTGATCTCCCTCGACGGCGACATGCAGCATCCGCCTGAGCTCATCCCGGTGATGCTGGAAAAATGGGAAGAAGGCTATGACGTGGTCTACACGCTCCGCGAGGAAGATGATTCCAGCCTGGATTTCGTGAAGCGCCAAACCTCCAATGGTTTTTATAGGGTGATGAACCGGCTAGCCGACCTGGAAATGGAAAAAGGCACTGCCGACTTCCGCCTGCTCGACCGCAAGGTGGCGGATGTGCTGAAAGACCTCACTGAATACGAACTTTTCTTCCGTGGACTGGTGAAGTGGATGGGCTTCAAACAGTATGGGATCCATTACAAGCCCAACGAAAGAAGAGCCGGCCGCTCGAAGTATACCTTCAAGAAAATGCTGCGCTTCGCCGTGCAGGGTATTACTTCTTTTAGCATCAAACCCCTCTACATTGCGGCCTATCTTGGCTTTGCCTTCTCGCTTGTATCTCTCATGTACATTCCTTATGCGCTGGTGAGTTACTGGATGGGCCAGGCCATCAGCGGCTGGACATCCATGATTGTCACTATCGCATTCTTTGGGGGATTACAGCTTTGTATCCTGGGCATCATTGGCCTTTATATCGGAAAGATCTTCATGCAGGGCAAACACCGCCCGCTCTATATCGTGCAGGAAACCAACCTATGAGCAAGGGAAAGAAATATGTGCTGCTCAGTTTCGACGTAGAAGAGTTCGACATGCCGCTGGAGTATGGCCAGCAGATACCTATAGACGAGCAGATGGAGACGGGCTACAAAGGATTGGAAGTGCTGATGGAGCTGCTCCAGCCTTTTCAGATCAATGGAACATTTTTCACCACAGCCCATTTTGCCGGCAGGTATCCGGCTGCCATTCGCGAAATAGCTTCGGAGCACGAGATCGCCTCCCATACATTTTATCATTCGCATTTCGACAAGCCCGACCTGCTTTCCTCGAGGCTGGCGCTGGAAGAGATCAGTGGTCAGCGGGTGACGGGCCTCAGGATGCCCCGCATGCGCAAAGTGGATATGAAAGACGTGAAAGAAGCGGGTTATGCCTATGATTCTTCTGTCAATCCTACCTGGCTGCCGGGCCGGTACAACAACCTGGGACTGCCCCGCACCCAATATGTAGAGGAAGGCATGACCCGCCTGCCCGCCTCGGTATCGCCGCACCTGCGCATTCCTTTGTTCTGGCTTTCATTCAAGAACTTTCCTTACTCATTTTTTCTTCGTCTCGCCAGGCAAACACTGGCAAAGGATGGCTACCTCTGTTTGTATTTTCATCCATGGGAATTTATTCCTTTGGACCAGTACAAGATACCGGGCTATGCAAAAAAAGGCGCCGGTGTGGTGCTGCAGGAGAAGCTGAAAAGATTAGTGCGCGATCTGCAGCAGGAGGGAGAATTTATTTCCATTCAAAACTATCTTTCCTTGGCAAGGTAAGGATGAGGAGATTGCTTCGGTCGCCGAAGGCGACCGAAGCAAAAAAACCCTTCCGGAAACGGAAGGGGAGGCTGCTATTGAGAAGTACACGTTAGGCTTTTGTAACTTTCTTGAAGGTCTTCCACTCGCTGTAGGAAGCTGACCTCAGCACCAGCTTGTTGTCGGCATTCTCCAGGGTCACATAGTACTGCGTGCCGGCTTCGTTGCTCACTTCGAAAAGTTCAGATACCCAGAAGCCTGAGTAGTCGTTCTTTAAAGAAGCCTGCAGTGCGATGGGCAGCTGGAGGGAAGAAACGTTGCGGGTGGTGGCGATCAATTCGCAGGCTTCCATATCGTAGTAGGCTGAAGCATACTGTCCGTTCATCTGGAACTCTGCTTTATAATAGGTGTCGCCCACCGTCCACTTTACATCGGTGGCATTGCTGAATGTTGACTGGAAGTTCTCCACCGCGATCCTGGATACCTCGGGTTCCATGGCAAAGCTGGATGTGCTCACAAAGCTGGAGATCACTGTAAAAAGAATAATTAGAGATTTCATGACTGTCGTATTTAAGTTTTTAAAATTTTGTCGTTCGTAATGTTTGACGTAACAAAGGTATTTTTGGTTACAGGCCTTGCAACTGAATTGTGACCAATGGACCTCAGTGTTAAACGGATTAACACGGGATTAGCCTAACGTTAACAACCATGAATTATCTGGCACATGCCTATTTATCTTTTGATCATGAAGAGATCATGATAGGCAATATGGTGTCGGATTTTATCAAGGGTGCCAGGCAATACGATTATCCGCCGTTCATCCAGCATGGCATCCGCTTACACCGGGACATCGATCGTTTTACCGATCTGCATCCCGCTACTGCGGAGGGGAAAAAGATATTCAGGGCCGATTATGGACTCTACAGCGGTGCTATTCTCGATGTGGTCTACGATCATTTTCTCGCCAACGATGCCGGCATCTTTTCTGAACAAAGTCTGCAGGAGTTTGCACTCGGCATTTACGGCCAGCTGGAGAACAGGACGGAGCAGCTGCCGGAAAAGTTTCGATTCATGCTTCCTTATATGCGGCAGCAGAACTGGCTTTTTTCCTATCGCCAGCCCGAAGGCATCTCGCGGTCGATGCAGGGATTGGTGAGGCGGGCTGCTTACCTGCATGAGCACGAGACCGCCTTCCGCCTCTTTATGGAACACTATGAGGCGTTGCAGGCATGTTATGATAGGTTTTTCCCAGATGTTAAAGAGTTCGCAAAACAAAGGATGACGCAACTCATTTAATGATAATGCGTTCTTTTGTATACGCCCCCCGTTTAAATTTGCTCATTCAATATTGCATATGAAAAAATTCCTCTTCGCTTTCTCCATCCTGATCTCAGCGGCCGCCTTTGCGCAGAACGGAAACAAGCTGCCGGTGCTGGATAAATCGCCCATGGATATGACCTACTACCCGGCCAACTACCCGGTGCTGAAGATCCAGGACAAGGCCACAGAGCCCCTGGTAGCGAGGATTATTTACAGCCGTCCGCAGAAAAGCGGCCGTACTGTTTTTGGCGAGCTGGTGGAATACAATAAGATTTGGAGACTGGGCGCCAACGAGGCGACGGAAATTGAGTTTTACCGCGATGTGCGCATAGGGGGCAAGAAGATCCTTAAGGGGAAGTATACCATATATGCGCTGGTGAACCCTTCGGAGTGGACGCTGATATTGAACAAGGAGACCGATACCTGGGGAGCATTTAAATACAATGAAAAGAAGGATGTAGTGAGGTTAAAGGTGCCAGTGCAGAAGAATGCCGAGCCGGTAGAAGCCTTTACCATGATGTTTGAAAAGACCGCTTCCGGCATCACCCTGCATACGCTTTGGGACGATGTGAAAGTGAGCTTGCCCATCTCTTTAAAATAATAACCTCCCCCGCCGAAGCGGGGGTTTTTTTTGCGCCGCATATAAATTGTAATTTCCGGCATGAAGTTCATCGTCCCTTTTGCTTCACTGCTGTTATTGGTTTCCTGCACGGATGACCAGCCCGAGCCCGTGACGCCCACCGAGCCATCAAAAAGAGATTCCACGGGTGTATTAAGGAAGGAGAACGTGCATCCTTATGCCAGCATCGACCTTTCTCCTATGGATATCAGCTATTTTCCTGTTGACTATCCGGTAGGCCGCATGTCGGGTTCCATCACCGAGCCACCGGTAGCCCGCGTGATCTACAGCAGGCCCAGGAGACAGGGCCGAGAGGTATTTGGCAAGCTGCTTCCCTATGGCCAGCCCTGGAGGCTGGGTGCCAACGAGGCCACGGAGATCGAGTTCTACCGACCTGTGACCATCCAGGATAAAAAAGTGAACAAGGGCCGTTATATACTCTATTGTGTTCCCGAAGAAAAGAACTGGCAGGTGATCTTCAACACCAATACGGAAAGCTGGGGCCTGCGCCAGGACAGTACCAAGGATGTATATAAGTTCCGGATTCCTGTTCAGCCCACACCGCAACCCATAGAGTATTTCACCATGGTGTTTGAAGAATCCAAGGAAGGAGCCAACCTGGTGATGTCGTGGGATAAGGTAGCCGCGGCGCTTCCTATCCGGGTTGCTCCTTAGTGAAGCGCAAGGCGCTTCACCCTCTTCTTCCCACCTTTTTTCTTGACAAAAAAGGTGGGGCCAAAAAGTCAAGGCAAATCAAAGCCTTCGGCTGATTTGCCCCGGCATCCTGCTTGTGTTAGGTCTTAGGTGTTAGGCTACGCTGCCTGAGGTGGTCAGAACAAGAAGGCGCTGGTATTCCGCTTGCTCTCTTTTAATACGATTACTCCGAAGCTAACGCGGAATAAGGCGCCGCCGACTCCATGAAGTCTTGACGAGCCCCATTTCTTCTGACATCTCTCTTGATTTTGAAAGCATACACATCGAAATTCCTGTTCATTTGCCTGCTCCCCACATATAGGGTTCGATATTCTCAATGGCTGTTCCCGCGTTCCTCCGCGCCTTAGCGCCTTAGCGTCTAAGCCAACGTAAGAAAGCCCCGCAGGGACCGTTCTATTGGCGGCTTATATTTACGAACTAATTATATTTAAGAATGTGTGGCATAGCAGGCATCATATCTTCCGAAGGCTTTAGCCAAAACCGCGACCGGGAGATGCTCGACAGCCTCCGGCACCGCGGCCCTGAAGAAGAAGGGATTCATACAAGCGCCGCAGGCCATGCCACGCTGCTGCACAAGCGACTTTGCATCATTGATCTTTCACAAGAAGCCGCGCAGCCCTTTCAATACCTCCACTACCACATCATTCACAACGGCGAGCTGTTCAATTACCTGGAATTAAGAGAAACGCTGAAGAAGCAGGGTTTTCAGTTTCGTACCGGGTCCGATACCGAAGTGATCGTGGCCGCTTACGCCGCTTATGGAAGCGACTGCCTGCAGCATTTTAATGGTATGTTTGCCTTTGCCATCTGGGACGAGGAAAGGCAGGAGCTCTTTGCCGCCCGCGACCGCATGGGAGAAAAGCCTTTGTTTTATTCATGTAGCGGAGGTAAGCTGATCTTCGCTTCGGAAATGAAAGCATTATGGGCAGCCGGCGTGCCCAGGGAAGTGAACCCGGCAATGGTGTATAATTTTCTCACGATCGATTATACTTCCAATCCCGGAGATCCTTCAGAAACATTTTTCCAGCATATTTACCGCCTGCCTGCCGCCTGTTTGCTCGTTTACTCTCCCCGCGAAGACAAACTGCGCATAGAGAAATACTGGCAGGTGTATAACGGCGATACCATCGACATCACCGATCATCAGGCTATTGAAAGGATGGGAGAGCTCTTGTCCTCTGCCGTTTCGCTGCGCATGCGCAGTGATGTGCCTGTGGGTACCAGCCTCAGTGGTGGCCTCGACAGTTCTTCTGTCGTAGCCTTCTGTGAAGCCATGCCCGGCAGGCAGTATAGCCATAAAAGTTTTACGGCCGGTTTCCCGGGTTTTGAGAAAGACGAGTCTGCACATGCCCGAAAGGTGGCTGAGCATTTTCACCTGGATTCGCAGTTCTCCACCATAGATGCTTCCGAAGTGGAGGCGCTGATGGAAGAGATGATGTATTTCCAGGAGGAACCTGTTCTTTCGGCAAGTCCGCTCGTTCAATACCGGCTTTACCAGACGGCGAAACGAAAGGGTGTGACCGTTTTGCTGGATGGCCAGGGCGCTGATGAACAGCTGGGGGGTTATTCTAAGTATTTCAAATGGTACTGGCAGCAATTGTACAGGCAAGGCAAGCTGGGTAAAACAGGTGAGTTGCAAAAAGCAAGGGCCCTGGGGAATGAAGAGGGTTTTGGATGGAGCAACAAGCTGGTAGCGCTGTTTCCCGATTTCACGGCTTCACTCCAACAAACCCGCAAAGCAAAGAAGGCAGCGCGGTCATCTTATCTTTCAGAAACTTTCAGGGGAGAACAAAGAAGGAATTCCTATTACACCTTGCCTGCTGACCTAAGTCTGGATGGCCAGTTGCATTTCAACAGTTTTACTTACGGACTTGAAGAGCTTCTTCGCATGGCCGACCGCAACAGCATGGCCCATGCTGCCGAGGTGAGGCTTCCCTTTCTCGATCACAGGCTGGTTGAATTTGTTTTCTCTTTGCCTGCGAATATGAAGATCAGGGATGGCTGGTCGAAATGGTTGTTGAGAAAAACAGTGGAAGACAAGCTGCCGCAGGAAATCACCTGGAGAAAGGACAAGATAGGCTTTGAGCCCCCGCAAAAACAATGGATGGAGCACCCTGGAGTAGAAGCGGCTATCACCCGGGGCAAAAAGCTACTTGTCGACAATGGCATCCTTGATCTCTCTATATTAAAAAAGCGCGTGCATCCCCATCACGCGCATGCTGCTGACAACCTCGACTGGAAATGCTGGTCTTTGTCTTACCTCTTTAAACCCAGTTAACCAGTCAACTAGTTAACTAGTCAACTAAAGCTCACATCTGTTCAACAGCTTCAGCGAGCCGTCCATGTTTGCCTTGATAGTGCACAGATCGCCACCGGCTTCCAGCTTGATCAGGTAGTAAACCTTCTTCTTTTTGTTCACTTCTGTTACAGATTTGAACTCCAGGCCCGGATAGGCTGCCTGCAGCTTCTGCACCACCTTCATGGGAAGAAGTGCCACCTTGGTTTCTCTTTCCGCTGCCAGGATCTTACCATCGGCATCATACTGAACCTTGGTAGCTACGCCGAAATAGGAAAAGCTCACTTCATAAGTTTTCTTGCTCTCCGTCCACTTTACATCAGTAGCATCAGCAAAGGCATGAGTAAAGGCCAGCTTTACTTTTTCTGTGGGCTCTGGCGCGGCGCTGGCGGCCAGTGAGGAGGCTACGATGGCGCCGATCAGGATGATCTTTTTCATAATTGTAATTTTTAATTGTAACAGTAATACGCACAAACCTAGTGTGAGGTAACAGCGAAGTCAACCAACTCTCCATCAACGGAAGCCTTTAAAAGCGGATCTGCAGTTTTCAATAATTCGTGAAGAAGGATAAAGGCCTGTAACTCGAGGAAGAGGCGTGTTAAACCCGGGTTGAACGGGAGCGCAGAGCTGGAAAAACAATAAGGTTAATGGTCCGTTAATAGAACGTGGAACGGTGATGTACGGTAAGCTTCGTAGAAGATATATTCCAAAACCCCGCCTGCCTTATTGCATGATACATGCTTTTATTGTAAACTCATGCTCTTAAACGTTAGTCCATGAAGCTCTTTTTAAAGATCTTGCCTTCCCCTGGTGATAGTCCAGGATTGTGTACGAAGTACACAATAATGCTCATGCAATGGTTCGGTGCTTTTGTTGTGATCTGCGTTTTATTCGTTGTGGAGGTTTTGATTGATGACATCCATGAATTTTTTGGACTGCAAAACCTGGAAGCGTAGGTCAGCCTGCGATAATTCTAATAGAAGATTTGGAAATGCAACGTTCCGCTTGGGTCAGGTGTCATCAACGTGGACTACCTTAAGTACCGGCTCAATTTGTAGGTGAGTTCAGGGCGGCTGTTCCTTTATCAACTCTGTCAACTCTATCAACTCTGTCAACTCTATCAACTCTGTCAACTCTATCAACTTTGTCAACCAAGCAACCAACCCTCCTTTGCCGTTAAGCCGGGATGAAGCATCTTTGCACTTCAACTCCCGAAAATGAAACCAGCCACGAAGTTCATCCATGCCGGCGTAGAGCCCGATCCCTCCACCGGCGCGATCATGACCCCTATTTACCAGACCTCCACCTATGTGCAGTCGGCGCCTGGCCAGCACAAAGGATTTGAATATGCCCGCTCCCAGAATCCTACCCGGAAGGCCCTGGAAGAGGCCCTGGCTGTGATCGAGAACGGCAAGTATGGACTGGCTTTCAGCAGCGGCGTGGCAGCCACCGATGCGGTGATCAAATTATTGGCTCCCGGCGATGAGGTCATTGCGGCAAATGACATGTACGGCGGAACTTACCGGCTCTTCACTAAGGTGTTTGAAAAATTCGGTATCAAATTCAAGTATGTGAACATGCACAATGCTGCCGACGTGGAGCAGCACATTAGTTCCAACACCAAACTCATTTGGACAGAGACCCCCACGAATCCTCTTATCAATATCACCGATATCGCTGCGCTGGCGGTCATTGCTAAAAAGCATAATGTGCTGCTTTGCGTGGACAATACTTTTGCCTCTCCTTATCTGCAGAATCCCCTCGATCTGGGCGCAGACCTCGTGATGCATTCTTCCACCAAGTACCTGGGCGGCCATAGCGACGTGATCCAGGGTGCCCTGGTGATGAATGACGCTGACCTGAGAGAAAAATTATATTTCATCCAGAAAAGCTGCGGCGCCGTGCCCGGTCCCATGGATTGCTTCCTGGTGCTGCGCGGTATCAAGACCCTCCACCTGCGCATGGAGCGCCATTGCGAAAATGGAGAGAAGGTAGCCCGTTACCTGCGCACCCACCAGAAAGTAGGCAAGGTCTACTGGTGCGGTTTTGAAGATCATCCCAACCACGACATTGCGAAAAAACAAATGCGTGGCTTCGGCGGCATGATCAGCTTCACCTTGAAGGATGAGAGCATGGAGAATACCAACCGTGTATTATCGTCTACTAAACTGTTTGCGCTGGCGGAAAGCCTGGGTGGCGTGGAGTCGTTGATCAATCACCCCGCATCCATGACGCATGCTTCCATTCCGAGAGAGGAGAGGATCAAGAACGGATTATCGGATTCCTTGATTCGCCTCAGCGTAGGCGTGGAGGATGCAGAAGATATCATAGCCGACCTGCAGCAAGCGATTGGGTGAGTGGGGAGTAGTGAGTGGTGAGTAGTGAGGGATCTTATTTTCACCTTTCACAAAAGTGGATGGATAAAAAATTAAAGCTTTTTTTGGACCGGAAAGTAAAGGAGTACAACCAGCCTTCCTTCATTGCTTCCGATCCCATTTCCGTCCCGCACCGGTTTACTAAAAAGCAGGACCAGGAGATCGCCGGCTTTTTCGCCGCCATCTTTGCCTGGGGCAACCGCACCACCATCATCAACAAGAGCAATGAGCTCATGAAACTGATGGACGATGCGCCCCACCAGTTCTGCACCGGCCACCAGGAAACCGACCTGAAGAAACTCCTCCAGTTCCGCCATCGCACATTCAACACCACCGACCTGCTTTATTTCGTGGAGTTTTTCCGCTATCATTACAACAGGAGCCAGAGCCTGGAAGATGCTTTTTTGCCCAGGGGAAAATTCAGCAGCATGGGAGCATCACTGGATGGCTTTTACCAGTATTTTTTCAGTCTGCCCGATGCGCCCAGCCGCACCCGCAAGCACATTGCCACGCCCACGAAGCATTCTACCTGCAAGCGCATCAACATGTTCCTGCGGTGGATGGTGAGGAAGGATGACTGCGGTGTGGACCTTGGTCTATGGAAAAAGATCGGCCCGGAAAACCTGGTCTGTCCCGTGGATCTGCACGTGGCCAGGGTAGCCAGGAGGCTGGGACTGATAGAAAGAAAAGCTACCGACTGGACTACGGCCATGGAACTGACAGAAAAATTGAGGGAATTTGATCCAAAGGATCCGGCTAAATACGATTTTGCCCTCTTTGGACTTGGAATAGAAGAACGTTATTGATGCAAGAGCCTTCCAATGATATTATTCAACTGGTCTCTCATGCTTTAACCGTGAAGGAGGTGGAGGACCTGCGCCAAAGATTGGCAGAGGAAATCGACATCTTAATAGCGAATGACTTCCTGCGGCTGGTGCGTATTCTTTACCGGCTGGACATCAGCGAGAAGAAGCTGAAGAAAGTGTTGGAAGAAACAGGAGGGAAAAATGCGGCGGCCACCATTGCCGACATGATCATTGAAAGGCAACTGCAAAAGATCCGTTCAAGAGAGGCGTTCAAGAAAGGAAATGATGATATTCCCGACGAAGAAAAGTGGTGAGCCATCTTTGCCTTAGACGCGGTCCCGATAATTATGGGGACGCGAAGGCGCTGAGGGACGCGGTGACCAATTCTTACGGCTGTTTCCCAGTTAACCAGTCAACTAGTCAACTATTTAACTTTTCTTCCGTCTCAAATAAAGTATCTCTCCTTCCTTATCCGTGAAATGATCAGGGCGCGTACCGTTATCGAAGAGTTGCCACTGCACAAGGTCGTCGTTGACGAAGTTGATCAGGCTCTTTAAATGCACCATCTGTTCGCCATCCTTAATGAGGAAGTCGAACCATCCGGGAGATTTGGAAAGATCTGCCTTATATGAGGTGATCTTCTTTTTTTCCGTGCCGTACACGATGTACATCTCGGCGCTGTCCACCACTTCAATTCCTACTCCCTGGTTATCGGCACCCACGGCTTCCCACTTGCCTACCAGCTTACTCATCTTTCCCTGTCCTTGGGCCAGGGAAAGTACCAGCATCGCCGCTATTGTAAAAATGACCTTCATGTCTTTATCCTCCTGTTAGTCTATATCATAACTCATGCCCAACCCCACCATGGGCATTATTTTTATAGCATTCAGGAAAAGGAATTTATGAACAGGGATGGTGCAACACTCAGCCTTTGGCAGGACGGCATGCAGGATTATGAAGGAAGCGTGTTCAACCCGGAAGGGAAAAAGTTCGATGTACTGGTGATCGGAGGCGGCATTACGGGCATCACCACAGCCCTGCTGTTACAGAAAGCGGGTAAGAAATGCATCGTGGCCGAGGCGAAGAATCTTTGCTTCGGCACATCAGGGGGCACCACAGCTCATCTGAATACCTTCCTGGATAACGACTACAACCAAATAAAAAACGACCATGGCAAGAACAGCGCCTTCCTGCTGCACATGGCCACAAGACATTCCTTGGATCTTTTTAAGCAGCATGTGGAAGAATATGGGATCGACTGCGGCTACGAAGAGAAAGATGGATACCTCTATGCCCAGGATGAGGAGCAGGTGAGCAAGCTGAACGATATTTATCAATCCGCCCGCGACGCCGGTGCGGAAGTGGAGTTTGCTACGGAGATCCCCGTTCCTATTCCCTTCAGCAAGGCGCTGGTCTTTCACCGGCAGGGACAGATCCATCCTTCCCGCTATGTGTATGCACTGGCCAAAGAATTTGAAGCCCTGGGTGGCATTATCCTTCAGCATTGCCGTACCGGCCATACCCATGGGGATGGTCCCTTCCGTGTAGAAAGCACGCGCGGCGAGATCCAGGCTGACAAAATCATCTTTGCCACGCACATTCCTCCCGGGGTGAACCTGCTGCATTTCCGCTGTGCGCCCTATAGGAGCTATGCCATGGCCTTTCGCCTGAGTGGCGGTGACTACCCCGACGGACTGGCCTACGACATGTACGACCCCTATCATTATTTCCGTACGCAGGATGTGGATGGAAAAAAATATCTCGTTGCGGGTGGGGAAGACCATAAGACCGGTCACGAAGAGAATACAGACAAATGCTTCACGAAGCTGGAAGCCTATATCCGTAAGTATTACGAAGTAGAAGAGGTTTCATTTAAATGGTCGTCGCAGTTCTTCGAGCCGGCAGACGGCCTGGCCTACATCGGCCACCTCCCGGGCAACCCCGAAGGTGTGTACGTAGCTACAGGATTTGGTGGCAACGGTATTACTTACAGCCATATCGCCGCCCTCACGCTCAGGGACATCATTGTCAAAGGCTCAAGTCCCTATACCGACCTGTTCATCCCAGGCCGTGTAAAGCCTGTAGCGGGATTCGAGAGTTTTGTCAAGGAGAACCTCGACGTCGTGAAGGAATTCATTTCTAAACGGGCAGACTCGAAAAAGATCAAGGAGCTTTCCGAGCTGGCCAATGGCGAAGGAAGGCTCGTGAAATATGAAGGGGAGAACATGGCGCTGTTCAAAGACGAAGGAGGACGCCTCCACGCAGTGAGCCCTGTTTGTCCGCACGCCAAATGCGTAGTAGGATGGAACAGCGCGGAAAAAAGCTGGGATTGTCCCTGCCATGGCTCGCGCTTCTCTGTGAATGGCGAATTGCTCACGGGACCTGCAAGGTCAGACCTGCAAAAGGTAGAGTTGGATGGTGAGTAGTGAGTGGTGAGTGGTGAGTGGTGAGTAGTGGGTGGTGGCTGTTCACTTGAACATGGAGCGTTGGGGATTATTTCAGTACAAAAGCTTTGATCTCTTCGAAGATCTTTCTGTCATTTCCCAGCCTGGGCACTTTGTGCTGTCCACCCATCTTGCCCTTGCTTTGCAGCCAGCTGTCGAAGCCGCCGGCTGGCACTTCGTGCACCACGGGCATGCGCAGGGCTATGTCTTTGTACCGCTTGGCCTCGTAGTCGCTGTTGATCTGCTGCAGGGCGGCATCCAGTTTTTTGGTGAAATCTTCGAGGCTCGCCGGCCTTTTTGAAAATTCGATCAGCCATTCGTGCGCACCATTTCCTTCGTCGCTGAAGAAGATGGGCGCTGCTGTATAGTCTTTCACTGCTGCGCCTGTTTGCTCACTGGCCATGGCAATGGCCTTATCGCTGTTGTCGATGATCACTTCTTCGCCGAAGGCGTTGATATAATGCTTCATCCTTCCTGATACGCGGATGCGGAAGGGTTTCAGTGAAGTAAACTGGATGGTGTCGCCCACGACATAGCGCCAGAGGCCACCATTGGTTGTGATCACCAGTGCGTAATTCTTACCCAGTTCCACTTTATCGAGCTGTATGGTCTTTGGATGCTTCTTTCCCCATTCTTCCGATGGCATGAATTCGTAGAAAATGCCATGGTCGCACATCAGCAGCATGCCTTCCGCTTCGATATCGTCCTGCGCAGCAAAAAATCCTTCCGAGGCATTGTACATCTCCAAAAAGTTGATGGGGCCGCCGATCAGTTTTTCAAAATGCGCTTTATAGGGCACGAAGCTCACGCCACCATGCATATAGAGTTCCAGGCTGGGCCATACTTCTTTAATGGTGGATTTACCCGTGATCTCGAGGATGCGTTTGAGCAGCACGATCAGCCAGGTGGGTACGCCGGCCATGGAGGTCACGTTTTCCTGGATGGTGCTTTGTGCCAGCTTTTCGATCTTGTCCTCCCACTCGTCCATCAAGGCAATAGAAAGATCGGGTGTGCGCAGCCAGTGGCCCCAGAAGGGGGAGTTCTGCAGGATCACGGCGCTGAGATCGCCATATTGGATCTCCCCGTTCACCTGGTTGATCTGGTGGCTGCCACCGATCACCAGTCCCTTGCCGGTGAGCAGATCGCTGTCGGGGTGAGAGGAATAGTAAAAACTTAATACATCCTTCGAGGCCTTATAGTGATTGTCTTTCAGGCTTTCCTCGCTAACAGGGATGAATTTGCTTTTTTCGGAAGTGGTGCCGCTGCTTTTGGCAAACCAGGTGACCGGTGTATTCCACAATACGTTTTCCTCTCCCTTCATCATTCTTTCGATGTAGGGTTTCAGGTCTTCGTATTCGGTGAGCGGTACCTGTTTTTTGAATTGATCCAGCGACTGGATAGAGGAGAAACCAAGCTTGCGGCCATATTCTGTGTACTGCCCGGCGGCAAGCAGGTCCTGCCACACGGCAAATTGCGCCCCTGGGGTGTCGTTGATCCATTGTTCAATGGACCACTGGCGCATGCGTGCCAGCGATGATATGGCAGGGCTTAAGATCCTCATGTGGACAGGCAAGATAAGAAAGTCGGGGGAAAGCTATAAGTCCGGCAGCGCATCAGGGTTGATCCCCTGCAGCAGGTAATCCTTTCTTTTCAATTCGAAATTCCTTCCCAGGTATAGTTTCTTCACCTGGTCGTCATCCGCCAGCTCCTCCGCCGTTCCGTGCTTGAAGATCTTTCCTTCAATCAGCAGGTAGGCGCGGTCGCAAATGGAGAGTGTTTCGGTTACATTATGGTCGGTGATGAGGATACCGATGTTCTTGAATTTGAGCTTGGCCACGATAGCCTGGATGTCTTCCACCGCAATGGGATCGATACCGGCAAAGGGTTCATCAAGCAGGATGAATTTCGGGTCCACGGCCAGGGCGCGGGCGATCTCCGTCCTTCTTCTTTCACCCCCGCTAAGTACATCGCCGTTGCTTTTGCGTACATGCTGCAGGTGGAATTCATCCAGCAGCGACTCCAGCTTGGCCCGCTGGTCTTTTTTAGGCAGTTTGGTCATTTCCAGCACCGCCATGATATTTTCTTCCACGGTGAGCTTCCTGAATACCGATGCTTCCTGGGGCAGGTAGCCGATGCCCAGCTGCGCCCTTTTGTACATGGGAAGGGTAGTGATGTCGGTATCATTGAGGTAAACGCTGCCTTTGTCAGGCCGGATCAGGCCCACCACCATGTAGAAAGAAGTGGTCTTGCCAGCGCCATTAGGTCCCAACAGCCCCACGATCTCGCCCTGGTTCAGGTCGAAGGAGACCTGGTTCACCACCACGCGCTGACCGTACTGCTTTACCAGCTCATTGGTATGTATTCTTAATCTCACGCCGAGGATTTCAGTAAAAATAAGGCGGTCTGCCCTCTAAACAAGATGGATAATGAGCTTTTGTATTTAGTTAACGCTGTGCTATGTTTGCAGCCATTTATGAAGGTCATCGATCATATCAACGCAGCCAGCGCCCCGCTTGTATCCTTTGAGATACTTCCCCCACTCAAAGGCAAGGGAATCCAGGCCCTTTGGGATCACCTGGACCCGCTGATCGAGTTCAAGCCCAGTTTCGTGAACGTGACCTATCACCGCAGCGAAAGCATGTTCAAAAAGAAGCCTGATGGCACTTTTGAAAAGGTGGAGGTGAGGAAGCGTCCGGGTACGGTAGGTATTTGCGCCGCCATCATGAACCGCTACAAGGTAGATGCGGTGGCCCACCTGATCTGCGGTGGCTTCTCCAAGCAGGAAACTGAAGACGCCCTGATTGACCTGAACTTCCTGGGCATAGACAATGTGCTGGTGCTCAGGGGCGATGCTCCCAAAAATGAAAGCTCTTTCGAGCCGGAGCCAGGCGGACATAAATACGCACAGGAACTGATGCAGCAGGTGATCAATATGAACAATGGCATCTACCTGGAGGAAGACCTGAAAAATGCAGTGAAGACAAATTTCTGCATCGGCGTGGCCGGCTATCCCGAAAAGCATTTCGAGGCGCCCAATATGCAGGCCGACCTGAACTACCTGAAAGCAAAAGTGGATGCGGGAGCAGAATATGTGACCACCCAAATGTTCTTCGACAATGCGAAATATTTCGAATTCGTGAAGTTGTGCCGGGGCATGGGCATCAATGTGCCTATCATACCGGGCCTAAAGCCCATGAGCACAAAAAAGCAGCTGACCGTGATACCGCGCACCTTTCATGTGGATATTCCTGAGGCCCTGTCCAATGAGATCCTCAAATGCAAGACCGATGCGGAAGTGGAGATCGTAGGTACAGAATGGCTGTTGCAGCAATCGAAAGAATTAAAAGCGGCGGGTGTGCCCGTGCTGCACTATTACACTTTGGGCAAGCCCCATATCATTTCCAATGTTGTGAAGGAGATCGTTTAACCTTCAACGCAAGGGCGCGAAGGCGCTATGACGCGAGGACAGGCCAGAGGTTGTGGTTTAGCGGGTAACTGCAGTCTGCACTTCTGCCCAAACCTTCTTATCGATCACCACCGGGTATTTTTTCTTCAGCTTTGCTATCCATTCCTTATCCAGTTCTGCCTGGTAGTCGTTGATCACCATGCCCTTGGCCTCTTCAAAGCTTCTTGTTTCCGGTTGTTCGTACACCTTAATAACATAGGCGAACGAGGCGCTGTTGTCGGCGTTGGTGGCCACCGTGGTCAGCTGTCCGGCCCTTATCGGTTCGCTGCTCCCGTTAGGCAGCTGGTCGGTCTCGTATCTGGCCGAGTCGGCAATGATGCGGTTGCTGAAATCACGCTGCACTTCCTTCCAGGTCCTTGTTTTCAATGCGTCGCGGGCCTCATTAGCGGTCTCTGGGTCGTTGGCAAAGAAGATCACTGCATCCGCGCTTTTCTTCCACCGGTAGCGGTCCTTATGCTTGGCGTAGTAATTTTTCAGTGCAATGGTATCCATCTGCGCTTTTTCCCAGACCTCCCTTTGCATGATCTCGAAGAATAGATTGCCCTCTTTGAATTCTTCCAGCTGCTGGCGGAAAGCAGGATCATAGTCCTCGAGGTGATTGGAATAGTATTGAAGCGCCTGGTGCTCCAGGAATTCCTGCCACAATTCAGGATAGGGCTTGAAGCCTGAGCCATCTCTTTTAAAACGGTTCACCTGGGCCCAGCTTATCCAGTCGGCAACGCTGGTCTTTTCTTTTACGGTGGTGAACAGGGTAGTGCTAGTTTGTAAACTGCGGCTTCCTTTGGGTGCAAGATTGTTGAAGCTGCTGTCTGAAAAAGCCCAGAGGTCTGAAGGCTTAAAGTTGCTCGTTTTATGCGGCACCAGCTTTACTACTTTATTCATCAATCGTACGCGCAGGGTCAACACACGGTCTGTCAGTTCTACTTTTTCCCTCACCTGCAGCCTGTACTCATCGTCCATGCTAGCCGGCACCGGCCTCAGGCTCATGCGCTTCACAATATGCCAGCCATGCGCTGTTTCAAATGGACTTGAGAGTGCATTGTCTTCTTTCAGTCCGAATACCTGGTTTTCAAAGGTCTGTTCGAATTCTCCTACCCCGAATTCGGGGATCATACCGCCTGAGGCAGCGGACACCACGTCGTTACTGAATTCCTCCGCCAGCTTGCTGAAGTCGCCGCCTTTTACCAGCAGTTGATAGATGGAGTCTGCTCTTCTCCTGGCATCAGCCCTGGCAGCATCGCTGGCTCCCGGAGGGTAGGCGATCAATATCTGCGCCGCCCTCATTTTGCCCAGCGCTTTTCTTTCTCCATTGTTTTTAAAAATATGATAGCCCGACCTGGAACGATGGGGAACAGAGATCTTTCCAGGCGCTGTTTGATAAGCGAGGTTTTCCAGCTCATAGGGAAGGCTGAATACGGTAATGTATCCTATGTCACCCCCATTGGATTGTACCGAGGGATCTTCTGAATACATTTTGGCTACCGAAGAAAAATCAGCGCCATTGTTCAACACCTTCAAGGCGTCTTCCAGCTTCTTCTTCGCCGCATTGGAATCCGGCGCCAGCGAGATAAAAATATGCGAGAGACGAATGTCTTTCTGCGAGCGGGCAAAGGCCTCGTCCACCAGGGCTTGCGTGCCTTCTTCGTCGTTCATGTAGGAAGGGGTGAGCTGCGCCCTGAGGTTGGCCAGCTCGGAAATGATCTGCGGCAGCGTATCGTAACCCCTTTGCCTGGCCTCCTTCACTTTGAGGCGGGAAGCGATGTAGAGCTCCAGGTATTCGCCTACGCTTACCGGGTCGGAGCTAGAGGCCGACTTATTATAAGCACGCAGGAACTCATCTGCGCTTACCTTATCCTTGCCATAAGTGAAAAGCGTTTGCGCTTGGGCGTTACCTAATGCCAGCGCGCAAAGGAGGACGAATATATATCTCATCGGAACGGTTATTTACCTTGTTTCTGCCGGAAGTCCAGGATCTCATCGACCTGGTTCTCGGTGACTTTTTTCGCAATGATGCGCTTGTCTTTGTCCAGTAAATATAAAGTAGGAAAACTTTGAACGTCGAAGAGCTGGGAATAGCCGGGAATACCTGCCTGCACCCTGGCCTGTTCAGCTTCTTTGGAATAGTAGACATGGACCCACTCGTTGAGCTGGTGCTTGCCTATGAAATCCAGCCAGTCGCTGCGCTTGCCTTCGGTTTCCTTCGCCAGGCCAAACAGTTTCACACCCATGGCCTTCCATTTGGCGCGGTAAAGCGAATCGAGTTTGGGAACGGTTTCCTTGCAATGGCCGCAGGTGGGGTCCCAGATCACCAGCAAGGTGTAGGGAGCACTGGTGCCATAAAGCGTAGTCTTTTTTTCTGTTTGGTTGGGCAGCTCGATCTCCGGTGCGGGAGAACCGAAAATGTTCGACATCAGGCTATAGGCCCTGTCGGTGATCACCTTTTTTCCCTGCTCGGTAAGCCAGGGGTAAGACTTCTGAGCAAAATATTTTTCAAACAGGTGAACAAAGACCTTGTCTTCCCACATGTATTTCTGGTTCAGGTAGCGGTTCACGAATTTCAGCAGGAGGAAGCGCTGCATCTCTTCGCTGGCAGTAGCATAACCCAGCATCCAGTCGAGTTCCTTGATCACGGAGTCGGCTGCAGGATAAACCAGCTGCTCGAAATACTGGTCGATCCGCCCTTCGAAGAAGGGTGTGCGCATGAGGCGGTCGTCCCAAAAGTTCACATCATCCCAGAAATGAGATTTATAATAGCGGAAGGCAAAGCTCGAGTCTTCTTTGGTCTTCATTTCATGGGCGGGGATCTCGGGCTCGCGCATGGCTTTGAGCAGGGCCGGCAGCAGGCCCTCTTTGGCCATGATGCCTTCGCGGTAGACCTTCACCTGCTTGTTCAGCATATTCATCTGCGTAGTAAGCGCCGCAGAATCTTTCTTGTTCACATTTCGCTCGCGGTTCATCCGCTCCATCTCCCGGCCGCTTTTGATCATGAACTGCTGGTAGGCGAAAAACTCTTCGTTCTCGGGCGAGTTGGTGAAGCTTACCTTGTCGCGGTAGCTGCTGGTATCGGCTGCGATGCTGAATTTTTGATTCTTGTCTACCAGGATCTCGAAATATCGGCTGCGGTCGGGGAAACCCACCAGGTAGATGCCGCCCCCGAGTTTTTTATTGCCCTTCAGTGTTCCTTCGCCTTTTTCGTTCAGCAGTGCCGAATCCACGATCGGCATTTGCTTGCCCATATAATGGCCCAGGTAAACATACTGGTTCTTGACCGGCGTCAGTTTGACCTTGATCTCATAACCTTCCTGTGCATGAACCAAAAAAGAAAGCAGGGTGAAAGCGAGCGTGAGCTGAAGTTTCATAGACGTGGTAATGGGTAAAATTATCTAAAAACAAACGGAGTTTAGGTTAAAGACTTGTAAAACACCGCAGTTTTGAAACCCGTATTTTTACCGCGTGAGGAAAAACAAGAATATCGTATTGGAAAGGGTGCTGGTGGAAGACTATGCCGCTGGGGGAAAATCAATAGCCCGCCTTGAGGGTAAGGTGGTATTCATTGAGAATAGTGTGCCCGGCGACATCGTGGATGTGCGGCTGACGAAGAACAAAAAAGACTGGGCCGAGGGCTATCCTTTGCGTATGCATACGCCTTCAGCCGACAGGGTGCAGCCTTTCTGCATTCATTTTGGGATTTGCGGCGGTTGCCAGTGGCAGATGCTGCCATATCCAAAGCAACTGGAGTTCAAGCAAAAGCAGGTCTACGACAACCTGAAAAGGATAGGCAAGGTGAGCCTGCCCGAGTTTGAACCTATCATAGGAGCCGACAGGGACCGCTTTTACCGCAACAAGCTGGAATACACTTTCAGTACCAAAGAATATTTCGCGGCGCCACCGCCAAAAGCAGATGGCGATCCCCTTCCCGGCGGGAAGCCGGGTGTGCTGGGTTTTCATGCAAAGGGTTTCTTTGATAAAGTAGTGGAGATCACTCAGTGCTGGCTGCAGGACGACCTGACCAACGAGATCAGGAACTCGGTCCGCGCCTTTGCATTGGCCAAAGGCATTAGTTTTTACGACATCCGCGAGCACAGGGGTACGCTGCGTACCATGCAGGTAAGGATCTGCGCTTCAGGGGAAGTGATGGTGAACCTGGTAGTGGGTGAGAACAATCAGAAAGCGGTAGACGAGATCTTATCCTTTCTTCAGCAAACCTATCCCCAGATCACTACGTTGCTTTACACCATCAACCTGAAAAAGAACGACTCCATGCACGACCTGGAGCCACAGGTATTTTCAGGCAAGGGTTATATTGTAGAGAACCTGGAGGATTTCTCATTTAAGATCGGTCCTAAATCATTTTTCCAGACAAATACCTACCAGGGAGAGAAATTATACAAGGCCACCAGGGAGTTTGCCGAACTGGATGGCAGCCAGGTGGTCTACGATCTCTATTGCGGCACAGGCAGCATAGGCATATTTTGCAGCGCCGGCGCTAAAAAGATCATCGGCGTGGAAGCAATAGACGAGGCCGTGCAGGATGCCAGGCAGAACGCCGCTTTGAACAACGTGGAGCACGCTGAATTTTATACCGGCGACGTGATCGACGTGTGCAACGACGAATTTTTTGCCGCGCATGGAAGACCCGATGTGATCATTACCGATCCTCCCCGGGCCGGCATGCACGCCAAACTGGTAGAAAAAATACTGGAAATGGAAGCGCCTACCGTTGTTTACGTGAGCTGCAACCCGGCCACACAGGCCCGGGACCTGGAATTGCTGGATCAGAAATACGCAGTAACGAAGGTGCAGCCGGTGGATATGTTTCCGCATACGCATCATATAGAAAACATCGTTCAGCTGAAATTGAAAAGCCAATGAGTTATCCCACCTACAGGCCGCAGTCATTTCCACCGATCGTCAAGAACCTGATCATCATCAACGTGCTTGTGTTCGTGGCGCAGCTCACCCTTCGCAGCGAGGAATTCAACCTCACCGAGCATATCATGCTCTGGCCTATGCAGCATGACAACTTCCGTCCTTACCAGATCGCCACGCACATGTTCGCGCACTCGCCGTTTGGCTTCTTCCATATCTTCTTCAATATGTTCGGCCTTTGGATGTTTGGGCGCGTGCTGGAAAATGTATGGGGGCCACAGCGCTTCCTGCTTTTTTACCTGGTTTGCGGTGTGGGTGCCGCGGCCTGTCACCTGGGCGTGAATTATATCAACTGGCAGAATATGGTGGAAGCCTTTAATGCCGGCAACATTGAAGAAGCGGCGCGTTACAGGGCCAGCCTGGCGCCTGTGCTGGGTGCTTCGGGCGCCGTGATGGGCATCTTTGCCGCTTTTGCCTACCTCTTTCCCAATACCGAGCTTTTTATCATGTTCATACCTGTGCCCGTAAAAGCCAAATGGGCCATCCTCGGTATGGTGGCCATCGACTTGTTTGGCGGTGTGGGCAGCTTTAGCGGCGACAACATCGCCCACTTTGCCCACCTGGGAGGCGCGCTGACAGGGTTTATCATGGTGTTAATTTGGAATAAAACACAGAAGCGCCGGTTTTATTAGCAAGGCTTCATTGTAATTTTAATACATGGCTTATTATCCGCAAAACAGGGGCACGAAGTTCACGATAGGGCAAGACGGGAATGCGCTGGTTTTGCTCATTGCCATCAACCTCACGGTCTTCATCCTGCTCGCATTTATCAAGGTGATCTACTATTTCACCGACGGATCGCCAGCGGGTCCTGCCCTGTACAACAAGCAGGTGCTCGACTGGGTGATGCTGCCGGCACACATGCCTACGTTTCTTACGCGTCCATGGACCCTGTTGACGCATTTCGTGGCGCATGACGATATCTGGCATATTCTGGGCAACATGCTCTGGCTTTGGATGTTCGGCTATATTTTCCAGGACCTTTCGGGCAACAGGAAGATCGCTTCCGTCTTCATCTTCGGTGCGTTGGCTGGTGCGATTGCCTATATCCTCGCTTATAATTTTATTCCGCCCCTGCGCGAAAGCCTGGTGGCCGCCCGTGCCCTGGGTGCATCGGCAGGCGTGATGGCCATAGCCGTAGCAGCTACGGTGCTCGCTCCCGGCTACAGGATCTTTCCCATGCTCAATGGGGGCATTCCGCTTTGGGTGATCACGCTGGTGTTCGCCATGATCGACCTGGGATTGATGACGAGGAACAATCCCGGGGGCCGCATCGCCCACCTCGCAGGAGCTGGTATGGGTTGGCTGTTCATGTGGCAAATGGAGAGAGGGCGCGACTGGAGCGCGCCGCTGAACTGGTTCTTCGACTGGGCGAACAACCTGTTCAATCCTGACCGGCCCAGGAGACATTCTATTAAAAAAGACCTGTTCTACAAGGCCAATAAGCCACCATATAAAACCACGGCTACCAACCTCAATCAAAGCCGCGTGGATGCCATCCTCGATAAGATCAATCAAAAAGGCTATAACTCCCTTACGGAAGACGAAAAAGAGATATTAAAACGCGCCAGCAAAGAAGATTTGTAAATTGCATGAATGACAGGAAGATACAAATCGCTGATCCGCTGGCTGCTGGTCTTCCTGCACCTGTTCATTGCCGTTATCTTCATTTTTGCAAGTCTCTCCCCCTATCTTGACCCGGAAAGATGGTGGATGGCAGCCATGCTGGGGCTAGGCCTTCCCGTTCTCCTTGTTATCCTGGTGCTCTTCCTTTTTTTCTGGATCATTGTGAGCCCCCGCTATGCACTGATCTCGCTGATCGCTATCGCCATCGGCTGGAAAAGCATCCTGTCGATCTTTGCTTTCAACGCCCCCTCGTCCTTTGATTTCAAAAAGCCGCCTAGCGTGTTGCGGGTGGTGGACTGGAACGTGGCGCGATTCATAGAGCTGAAAAGGAACAATAACAAGGGAAGCCAGACCCGGCAGAAAATGATGGAGCTGATCAAAGAGCAGAATGCCGATGTGCTATGCCTGCAGGAATTCCATACCTCGGTGGATTCTACTTATTACGACAACCTGCGGCATGTGATGGACAAGCTGCAGTACAAGTATTTCTATTATTCCTGGGACTACGACACCGAGAAGCACTGGACAGGCCAGGCGATCTTTTCACGGCACCCCATCATCGACAGCGGCCTGATCCGCTATCCCAGGCCAGGCCTGCGCGAGGCCCTGATCCACGCCGACATCGTATTTAACGGCGACACCATCCGCTTTTACACCACCCACCTGCAGTCGGTATTGTTTAAAAAGGGCGACTATGAAAGCATAGAGGAAATGAAGACTGCAGACGACAGCCTGATCGAGAATTCAAAAAATATATTCTCCAAGCTGCGCCGGGCCATGGTCTTCCGCAGCAAGCAGGCCCATATTGTAAAAGAGATCCTTTCTAATAGTCCCCATCCCTATGTGGTGGCGGGCGACTTTAATGATGTGCCTAATTCCTACACCTACGCCACCATCAAGGGCGAAGACCTTTCCGACGCCTTTCTGGAAAAAGGTTTCGGCCTGGGACGTACCTATTCCGCCCTGTCGCCCACACTTCGTATAGACTATATTTTGTATTCAAAAGAGCTGACTGCAAATCAGTTCAACAGGATCGTGAAGAATTACTCTGACCACTATATGCTGGTGGCCGACCTGGAACTGGAGAAAGAGGTAGCCGGTGAAAAGCCCAGGAAGTAGCGGCAATCTGAATCTAGGCCCTAATCCTTTACTTTGCAGCTATGAGCGCATTAAGGATCTACAATTCATACATCAGGGACAAAGAAGAGTTCAGGCCTCTCGTGGAGGGATATGTGGGTATGTATGTATGCGGACCTACCGTAAGTGGTGAAAGCCACCTCGGACATGCGCGGCCTTACATCACTTTCGACCTGGTGTACCGCTACCTGCAGCACCTGGGATACAAAGTGCGCTATGTGCGCAACATCACGGATGCAGGGCATTTTGAGGAAGAAGGACGCGAAGCGGAAGACAAGATCTCCAAAAAAGCACAAATAGAAAGGCTCGAGCCCATGGAGCTGGTGCAGAAATACACCAACCTTTTCCATTGGGCCATGGAAAAATTCAACTGTCTTCCTCCCTCCATTGAGCCCACCGCCACCGGGCATATCGTGGAGCAGATCGATATGATCAACAAGATCATCGAGGCAGGCTATGCCTATGAGTCGAACGGCAGCGTGTATTTCGATGTAAAAAAATATGCAGCTTCTCACGACTATGGCAAGCTGAGTGGAAGGGTAGTGGAAGACCTGCTGGAAACCACGCGCGAGCTGGAAGGACAGGAAGAGAAAAAGAACAAAACCGATTTCGCTTTATGGAAGGCGGCCCCGCCAGAACACATCATGCGGTGGAACAGTCCCTGGGGCGAAGGTTTTCCGGGCTGGCACATAGAATGCTCGGCCATGGCCACCAAATACCTGGGCAAGCAGTTCGACATTCATGGAGGCGGCATGGACCTATTATTCCCGCACCACGAAAGCGAGATCGCCCAGAGCAGCATCTGCAATCATGTGGCGCCCGTTCGATACTGGGTGCATAACAACATGATCACGATCAACGGCCGCAAGATGGGCAAGAGCTACAACAACGTGATCAAGCTTACGGAGTTGTTCAGTGGCGACCATCCCATGCTGGAGCAGGCTTACTCGCCTATGACGGTGCGCTTCTTTATCCTGCAAACGCATTACAGGAGCACGCTGGATTTTGGCAATGATTCCCTGCAGGCTGCAGAGAAAGGACTGAAAAGGCTAATGGATGCGCTGGAGTGGTTCAAGAGCCAGGATATACAGGCGATGCAACTGGCTGCCGGCGATCCGGAAGCGGATACGAAGATCCGGCAATTGCTGGAGGAGCTGGATGAGTTCATGAACGATGATTTCAACTCGGCTAAGGTGCTGGCCAATTTGTTTGAGCTGGTGCCCATCATCAATGCCATGAAGGATAAGCAACCCGACCAGTTGCGGTTGTCACCGGATACGCTGCGTATGATGCAGGAGAAAATGAAACTGTTCATTGAAGATATCCTGGGGTTAAAAAGTGAAAGCGCCGCCGAAGCTGAGAAATTAAAAGGTGTGATGGATGTGCTGATCGAGCTGAGAAAAGAAGCCAGAGGCCGAAAAGACTGGGTTACGTCGGACAAGATCAGGAACCAGTTGGCCGACCTGGGCATACTGCTGAAGGATGAGAAGGACGGAAATATGAGCTGGGGGCTGGCTTAGCGCCCGTAAGAATACACTATGAGTTATATAGAGCATCTTTCGAAGGACAAGAAGCTGGCAAAGGTGATCCATGGCCAGGAGCCATTGAAACTGAAGGCGCACAAGAACATTCCTCTCCGGCTCTGTGCTTCCATCATGAGCCAGCAATTATCCACCAAGGTAGCCCGTGTTATATTCCAGCGCTTCCTGGAACTTTATGGCGGCGAGGAACCCACACCGGCGCAGATCGCTGCTACTCCATTCGAGAAGCTGAGAGCCATTGGACTTTCCAATTCTAAAACCCAGTACGTATTAAACGTGGCGGAATTCGCAGCGGCACATGATATCACTGACAAGGCACTGAAGAAGTTGAGTGATGAAGAGGTGATCGAACTGCTCACACAGATCAAGGGTGTGGGCAGGTGGACGGTGGAAATGCTGCTGATGTTCACGCTTGGCCGTCCCGATGTTTTTGCCGTGGATGATTATGGCATACAGGTGGCTATGAAGAAGCTCTATAAGCTGGATGATTCCAATAAAAAAGACCTGCGCGAAAAAATGCTGAAGCTCTCCTCCAAATGGTCGCCCTACCGAACATATGCTTGTTTACACTTGTGGCAGTATAAGGACGGAGAATGAAGAACGGAGGAACAAAGGAACAGATGAATGTTGAAGTGAACGGCCCATGGAACACATATTATCAGAAGAGCTGAATTTTGAACGATGAAATGAATTTGCTTCAGCATTCAACACGCTCGATTCATCATTCTATCTATTTGTTTCAGATAACTGTTTTTTCTGCTTTTTGAAGGTAGCTGTCTTCCACTACTGCGCCAAGACCGGGCGTGTCATTCACGATTATCCTTCCCTTCGCCCCATATTCGATTCCGCCAATGATGGGATCCTCGGTGAACATGAGGGGTGTGTCAAAATCACAGTGATGAATAGCCGCATTCGCCATCGCCAGGTGGGCCGATGCTGTCATGCCCAGCCTGCTTTCCATAAATCCGCCTACCTGCATTTCCATGCCGGCAGCTTCTCCCATTTTCGCGATCTGCAGGGCCTTGAAGATGCCCCCGGACTTTCCCAGCTTGATGTTGAACATGGGACAAGCTTTGAGCGCGATCAGTCTCTCTGCATCATGCTCGTCTCCGCAGCTTTCATCGGCCATGATGGGGATGGGGGAGGCTGCAGAAACGCGGGAGAGTTCCATGAACCGCCAGCGCGAGATGGGTTCCTCGCAGTGCTCAATATTGTATGGCGCCAGGGCCTTCAGTACTTCAATAGCGTAATCCGCTGTCTTCCATCCCTGGTTGGCGTCGATGCGCAAAGGGTGTTCGTTGCCGATGGCTTCGCGGATCATTCGTATTCTTTCCACGTCTTTATCCAGCGTTTCTCCCAGCTTTACCTTGATAGCAGGGAATCCCTGTTCTTTGAATTTTTTGGCATCCGCCTGCATTTTTTCCGGCGGGCCAATGCTCACCGTCATGTCGGTTTCCAGCAGCTTGCCCGCTTTTCCGCCCAGGAAGGCATAGAGGGGCAGGCCTGCATGTTGAGCGGCTATATCATACAGGGCCATATCGAAGGCGCTTTTGATGCTGCTGTTGCCATAGATGGTGCCATCCATGGCCTCGGTGCAGCCCTGGATATCCAGGGCATCCCGGCCCTTTAACACTTTGCCAAAATATTGTCCCACGATGAAGCAGGTGTCGATGCTTTCCCCGTTAATGCTCATATAGGGACTGCATTCCCCATATCCCGCGCAGCCATCCTCTGTGCGGAGGATCACCACCAGGTTCTGCACATTATGAATGGGCCCGAGGGAAATAATAAAAGGTTCTGTTAAAGGAATATAGAGTTTGTAAAGCTCGATCGATCGGATAGCCGTGCCAGTCATGCAGCAGATTTGCCGATAAAGTTAAAAGGTTCTTATAACCGCCCGGGGTGAAAGTTTCAGCACGGTTTATGCACAAGGCGGCGAAACCAATAGAACTATGAAAAATATTTTTTTGCTCCTGGCGGCCGCGGTGGTATTTGCAGGCTGCTCCAAGAAGATCGATGAATTGCCTGGCTATACAGAGACCGGTGAAGGAACATTTGGCGTAAAAGTGAATGGCGCCCTATGGGCTCCCCAGGGCTTTGGCGTGGTACCCACCGGCCCCATCCTGGAAGGCAAGTACGCAGGTAATAATTCAGTCACCATCAATGCGAGGGATTACAGCAAGCAGCCCAACGAAACCGAATTCGAGATCTATTTGAGGGACCTGAACGGTACAGGCACCTACCAGCTGAACACGGCTACCAGCAAGCATCCCAATGGCGCTACCGCCAGCTATGGCTATTATGTTCAAAGAAAATTTCGCCCACTGAATGAATGGATGACCAACGCTACCCACACGGGCACGGTAACCGTAACCAAATGGGATCCGGCCACCGGCATCCTTGCAGGTTCATTCCAGTTCCGCGCAGGGTATACAGAAAACCCGAATGATGTGATTACCGTCACCGAAGGCAGGTTCGATGTGATCGTTAAATAATAACAATATCCATGAAAAGCAAAAAGCCACCACGTTCAACGTGGTGGCTTTTCTTATGAAACTATTCCTTGATTATTTAACGAGCTTCAGTTCTTTGATGAGGTGAGAAGCACCACCCAGCTTGTCAATGCACCAGAGTACGTACCTGATGTCCACATTGATGGTGCGGTTCAGGTCCTTGTCGAAGGCGAGCTTGTGGCTCAGTGCTTCGTAGTTGCCATCGAAGGCCAGTCCAATCAGTTCACCCTTGCCATTCAGCACAGGAGATCCGGAGTTCCCACCGGTGATGTCGTTGGAAGTGATGAAGCCAACAACGAGATCGCCTGTACGCGCGTCTTTATATTGTCCAAAGTCTTTGGCCTTGGCGAGTTCCACAAATTTTGCGGGCAGGTCAAATTCATAATCGCCCGGTACATATTTCTCCATCACCCCTTTCATGGTAGTCACGTAATCGTAAGTAACGGCATCGCGGGGTTTGTAGTCGTCCACCTTTCCATAAGAAATACGCATAGTGAAAGTGGCATCCGGGTACATGATCTTTTTGGGATTCTGCTCCATTACCCCTTTGAGATAAAGCCTGCCGAACTCATTGTTCTTGGCTACGAACTGCTGGTACTGAGGAAGGTATTTGCCCTGCCAGTTGCGCAGGAATGAATTGGAGAGACTGTATGCCAGGTCGGTCTGCAAAGTATTCGCGTCAGGATTGGCTACGAAATCATTCCATTTCCTGTCATCCAGGATCATGGTGTTGCTGAAGATCGCGTCTGCGTATTTCTGGTAGGTAGAAGCTTTGTCCAGTGAGCCATACTCGTTGCGGATAGAAGTGTAGAGACCGTTGGGCTGTTGTTCCTTAGGCACTTCGTTGTAATACATTTCCAGCACAGAGGCTACGATATTCTGATCCGAAGTGCGGTTGTGCGCAGCCAGGAAATTCTTCCTTGCATTGCTTGCGGATTCAACTGCTTTTTTGATATCAGCCGAAGAAGCACCTGGCTTTACCATGATATTCTCCACCTGCTGCAGGCTGGCTGCAAAGGCGAGAAGTGGCGAGCCCATCACACCCTCGTTGATATAAACCCTGTGCAATGCATAGGGCCTCCAGGCCGCATAAGCCGATTCGAGGTCTTTGAAAATATTCTGGTATTCAGGCTTTGCAGCTGCCCATTTCTGGAAGGCAGCCTCGTCTTTGAGCTTATTGCCATATACATCGTATTTCAGCAACTGCTCAGACTCGCCCTTGTAGAATTTCCAGTAATTGGCAATGCCTGCATAATCACCGGCAAGCTTCAGCTTGATGGCCGGATCCTTCTTCATTTCCTCGAACATGTACTTCAGCCTCATGTCGCGCAGCTTTACCAGCGTAGGGTTGTTGATGTCTGTAGCCAGCTTCACGCCCATAGCGGTCTCGTAGCGGTTGGTGCTGCCGGGATAGCCGTAGATCATGGCGAAGTCGCCTTCCTTTACTCCTTTTAAAGAAACAGGCAGGAAGTATTTCGGCTTCAGGGGCTTGTTGGCTGCATTGTATGCGGCAGGCTGACCGTTGTTGGCGTATACACGGAAAACGGAGAAGTCGCCTGTGTGGCGTGGCCACTCCCAGTTGTCGGTGTCGCCACCAAACTTACCCACGCTCTCCGGCGGTGCGCCCACCAGCCTGATGTCGCTATAACGCTGGTACACAAACGCTAAATACTGGTTGCCCTTGAAGAGGCTGCTCACCATGGTCTCAATGCTTTTAGAGGGATCGCCCATGCGCGTATTGATGGCGCTGAGTACGCGCGACTGCGCAGTAGCCCTTTCCTGGCCAGTCAGTCCTTTCAGTGAATCCATCACTTCTTTGGTCACATCCTGGATGCGAAGCAGGAAGCGAACAGAAAGTCCCTGTGAAGGGATCTCTTCGCCACGGTTACGGGCGTAGAATCCATCTTTCAGGTAGTTGTGCTCCATGGAGCTGGCGGCGGCGATCTGGTTGTATCCGCAGTGGTGGTTGGTGAAGATCAGGCCTTCGGCACTCACGATCTCACCGGTGCAACCGTTACCAAAGATCACAATGGCATCTTTGATTGAAGCCTTGTTCATGCTGTACAGTTGCTCTTTACTGAGCTTCAATCCTTTCTTCACCATGTCGTTGTACACCTGCTGACCCAGCAGCAAAGGAAGCCACATGCCTTCATCGGCAGCGGCACGGAACATCAGCGTTACACTGAATAAAAATGCAAGGAAAATTTTCTTCATATTCTTTGATTTTAAGGGAGTTTGGGATAGCGGATAGCAAACCTACTTAAAAATAGGACAGTGATTTATGAGGATCTGCATGATTTTTTTGGATTGGGTCGCTTTAAGGTGGCCCTTGTCTTTTTTGTTATCCCAACATCACCTGCTTTTATTACTTTCCCGGGATATTTGAAGCTTATGAGGAAGATCAGGTTATTGACTACGGTTCTGAGTATGGTTTTGCTTTTTGCCGGGTGTAAAAAAGACGAGCCCGCACCTCCCGCACCGACCATCAACTGCACCAGCAACCTCGCTCCATCGAATGCTGCTTCTGTATCGGCGGGAGCTCCGGTCACTCTCACGTGGAATTCAGTGGCAGGCGCTACTGGTTATGATGTGTACGTGGGAAGCTCTGCAGCAACCGCCTCTATCGTTGCATCCAATGTCAGCGGTACCACCACGAATTATACGGTACCCGCTGGTGGCGGCCTTACCTACTATTGGTATGTAGTGCCCAGGAGCGCCTCCGGAAATGCCAAAAACTGCCAGTCGGCCGCCACCAGTTTTACCACGCCTGCCAACATCCTGGCGCCCCCGCCATTTGGATTTTATGTGGTGGGGTATTTTCCCAATTACCGGTCACTTACCGATATCCCCGACGTGAAGTTCAGGATGTGCAACGTGGTGAATTATGCCTTCTTTAGTGTGAACAGTACAGGCACTGTTACCGTTAATAATGGAACGCTGGCTACCCAGTTCATTGCAAAGGCCAGGGCCAACAATGCGAAACCATTTCTAAGTATCAACGAGGCAGCGGCAGGAAATTACAAAACCATGGCTTCCACTTCCGCAGGCAGGACCGCCTTCGTGAAAGATGTGATGGCCAAGGTGCGCCAATATGGGTTCGACGGGGTGGATATTGACTGGGAATTTCCAAGGACAGACGATGGCACATCGGTGACCTTTACTGCGCTGATGAAGGAGCTCTCTGATTCTTTGCATGTTGATGCGAGGTACTATCTCACGGCGGCCATCACAGCCGGAAAATACGCGGGCGCTATCAGGGATGCCATCACCGCTGAAGTGTTCAACTATGCCGACTGGTTCAACATCATGGCTTATGACGATTTCAGCAGCACGGTACCCTATAAGCATCATAGCGATTATAACCTGGCTGTCACCTGTCTCAATTACTGGAAAAACACGAGGGGCATGCCGGCGGCTAAGATCGTCCTGGGCTTTCCTGCATACGGACGTGCATCAGGCATCACGCAAACGGGTACCACCATGGCCTACCGCACCATCATTGCACAGGGAGGCAGCCCGGATTCAGATTCTGCGATCGTTTCGCAGGGTTCCTTCAACAATTACATGATCTATTATAACGGGCAGCCTACGGTAAAGAAGAAGGCCATCTATGCCAAACAACAGGGCAATGGAGTGATGATGTGGGAGAAGTGGCAGGATACGCATGATGCCACCAGCCTGCTGAAGGCGGCCTGCGATACGGTAGGGAGAGCGTATTGAACCCACCCCCGACCCCGCCCTAAAGGGACGGGGAGACCAGTTGTCCTTTATCAACTTGTCAACTTCCTTGTCCCTCATTCAGCGCCTTCCACAGGAGATCTTTCAGTTCCTGGATGTTGGAATTCGCAGCTGATGAAATAAAGATGTGCGGTACATCCTTCGGCAGTTCTTTTTCGATCTCTGTCTTCAACTCCGCATCCAGCATATCGGACTTGCTGATGGCGATGATGAATTTTTTGTCGAGCAACTCGGGGTTGTATTCCTTCAATTCATTCACCAGCACTTCATACTCCTCCCGGTGGCCCTTGCTGTCGGCCGGGATGAGAAAAAGCAAAATGGAGTTTCTTTCAATATGACGGAGGAAGCGGTGTCCCAGTCCCTTGCCTTCGGCGGCACCTTCGATGATACCGGGCAGGTCGGCAATGCAAAAGCTTTTACCGTCGCGGTATTCAACCATGCCCAGGTT
Source organism: Chitinophagaceae bacterium (assembly GCA_036676905.1). Classification (GTDB taxonomy): domain Bacteria; phylum Bacteroidota; class Bacteroidia; order Chitinophagales; family Chitinophagaceae; genus Flavisolibacter. The sequence goes on along the minus strand of JAKFCE010000006.1, from coordinate 276,079 downwards.
GGGCGTGATGGTGGTAAATGCATAGTCGGCGATCTTGGGCTTGGCCGCTGTGATCACGGAAAGCAAGGTTGACTTACCCGCATTGGGAAAACCTACCAGCCCTACGTCGGCGAGTACTTTCAGCTCCAGCACCTTCCAGCCTTCAACACCGGGCAAACCCGGCTGCGCATGCTCGGGGGCCTGGTTGGTAGCCGATTTAAAATTGGTATTGCCCAGTCCACCTTTACCTCCCGGCAGCCAGACCCTTTCTTCCCCATCGTGAAGGATCTCCATTTCCTGCTCACCGGTCTCTTCATCACGTGCTATGGTGCCCAGGGGCACTTCCAGGATCACATCTTTGCCATCTCTTCCTGTCCGGTTGTTGTCGCTGCCCTTGTCGCCGTCGTCGGCAATGATGTTCTTGCGGTAGCGCAGGTGCAGCAGGGTCCAAAGATTCCTGTTGCCACGCAGGATGATGTGTCCGCCACGGCCACCGTCCCCGCCGTCGGGTCCGCCCATAGCGGTGAGTTTATCACGCCTGAAATGCTTGATGCCTGCCCCGCCATGACCGCTTTTGCAGAAAATGCGGATCTGGTCTATAAAATTGCTTTTTTCCACTTTTTTACGTTTGCAACGAATTGCGAAGTTAGACTGTCAGTACTCCTAAGTAAATTTAATTTATGAAGTTCACCCTGATCCTGATGATCTCCTCCCTGGCCGTCCTCTCCAAATGCACCAAGGAAAAGTCCACCGTCCCGCCCTGTATCCAGCAAAAAATTGAGGCCATCAAGGCACAGCCCAAATGGAATCCTCCTGCCGAGGTTATCGAATATGTATACAATGGCAAGACGGTTTATGGGTTCAGCAACGACTGCTGCGACCAGTATTACGAGGTTTTTGATGCGGACTGCAAAATGATCTGCGCTCCCTCCGGCGGGATCACGGGAAAGGGGGATGGTCAATGTGCTGACTTCCTTGAAAAAGCAACAAAGGTGAGGGTGATCTATAAGGATAGCAGGTAGTTCGTGAATCCCCGCAGTTAACCAGTTAACTAAAAAAATCCCCCACTTCAGGCAGGGGATTTTTTTAGTCCGGTAAGTAGTTCTTACTGAACCAGGATTTTTTGCTCGTACACAGCCTTTTTGCTGATATCGGTCACTTTTACCATGTACACACCCTTGGCGTTGGTAGAAGCAAGAGAAATGGTCTGGGTAGAATTATCGGTTACCAGGTTGAGCCTTTGCTGGAGCACTCTTCTGCCCATTACATCGGTAAGCTCCAGGGTATAATCGCCGGCTGGCACCTTGTTGAACTGGATAGTGAACTGGTTGGCCACAACCGGGTTAGGGAAGATCTGGATCTGGCTGGCAGCTGCCGGTGTGCGGCGGGCTATGGTCTCGATGGTCGTATTCTTATTCCTGGAAGTGCTCATGAGATAATTGCTGTTCGCGAGGTCCGAGCTGCGGAATATAGAGCTGGTTTGAAAGACAGAAGCTTCCCATGACCTTGGATTCACAACGAAATAGGCATTGCTATTCACGGCACTGCTCACCAGCAGGTTGCCATCTCCATCAACCACCGCTCCGTTCACTGTGAAATCGGCAGGCAGTCCTTTGATATTGCCAAGCAGCTTAGCTACCCTGGTCTCTGTGCTAACCTGGAATACGTTGTTCCTGGCAGTGAGAATGAAAAGATTGCCCCTGTCATCAGCGATCATGTCGCCACCAAAGCTGCTGCAGCGGTTGTGTACAGAAAGGCCATTGTTGGATGGATCGTCAACCAGGCCGCCCATTTGGGTGATCCTGATCTTTTTGCCGGTGGTGAATTTCACCATGGTATTTCCATCATTGGTGATGGCATATCCGGTTCCATCGGGGGTGATCACCATGCGGGTAACGCACTTGCCTTCGTCGTTGTGCATGTTGCCCAGGCCTGTAAAAGGCTGGTCGGTCACATAATGCACCTTCATTGTTTTCATGTCTATATAGCGAAGCTGGTCGATGAACATGGGCGTATAGTAGAGGCGGTTGCTGCGGCTGTCGTAAGCGGCGGCGGCCACTCCGGTACTAAACGGAGCATGCATGAAGTTGCCATAACGTGCATCGGCTACCTGCTGGAGTGCTTTTTTAGTAGCGGCATCATAAACCTGCATGTTGGCGTCGGTGCCGTTCAATAATACGGTACTGTACTCGCCTGTGGTCAGGTCGATCTTCCTCAGGGCATTCCATCCGCCCATGGTCTCTTTAGTGAGGTCGGTGATGGCGAAGGCAAACCTGTCCTGCGCCTGGGCAGCAGCCACGGCAAAGAATAAAATGAATGCCGCAGTACGTAAAATTGCTCTCATTGTCTTTGGTTTAGGATTGATAATAGTTTTTAAAAATACAATGTATTCAACGCTTCCCCTACCCCTGCAGCATTTATTTTTTGAACGGCTTGTAGTCGCTGGTGAAGAGCGGTTTTTGCCCGGTATCCTGCCTTAAAGGCTCGCAGGGCTTAAGGCTTTGCCTTAGCTGATCGGGTAATTGCTGGTAGAGCTCGGTGCCTTTGGTTTTCCAATAGATCAGGTCGTCGGATACCTGCTTCACGATCTTCCCGGGATTGCCGGCCACCATGGACCGTTCAGGGATCTTCTCACCCTGCCTGATAAAAGAGAGCGCTCCTACAACACATTCGTCGCCCAGCTCCACCTCGTCCATCACTACGGCGTTCATGCCCACAAGACAATTTCTGCCGATGGTGGCACCGTGAATAATAGCACCGTGGCCAATGTGGGCATTGGCTTTCAGGAGTACGGTCACACCCGGGAACATATGGATGGTGCAGTTCTCCTGCACATTGCAGCCGTCTTCGATCACGATCTTTCCCCAGTCGCCACGGATGGCTGCGCCGGGACCGATATAAACATCTTTGCCGATCACGACATGCCCCGTTACCACCGCCTGTGGATGGATAAAAGCCGATTCGTGTATCACTGGTTTAATGCCGTTGAATTCGTAGATCATATTTCTTCCTCTCTTTTTTCTTCCTCGTTCACATCTTTTTTCCTCGGACCAAATTTGATCCTTCTGAGTACCCGCCTCGTAAAAAAGATCACTGCCGCCAGCCCCGCAAGCCCTACCAATAAGGCCAGCGCCTCTGCTCCGCTGCAGGCTATGCTGCATGATAAGGCTGCAATGAGAAACAACAGGCCGAGCGCGACAATAATGGTCAGGATGCTGAGCAGGGTCTTTTTTGTTTTGTCGCCCGTTATTCTTTTGAAAAAGGATGGTTTGGACTTTTTCTTTTTCAACTGCGGTTGTTCCTTAGCCATAGAAGCGTGGACCTGTTGCAGAAAAGAACCACCCGTCAGGGGCTGCTGCAAGCTTCCGCCTGATTGGAAAAACAAGGTAACCAGCCAAAATGAACCTGTTGCTGCAAACAAATGGAAAGACCGGCTGCACCAGCGCCTGGAAAAAATATAGAGGGCAGCCGCAACGATGAATGGTATGGCACATAGCCATAGAGCCCCGGCAGAACCTAGGTCCACTAACAGCCAGGCCATTAGTATCAATACGATGTGGCAAATTGCCAGTATGATCCTTGCGGGCCAGACGTTGGCGAAGGCCCAAAGCGATATTGTTTTCATCAAAAACCTTTTTTGGTTTGATAGGTTTTCATGTCCTCATTCCATCCCAGCTGGTCTAGCATAAAGGCGAATTTCAAAGCTCTTAGTTTCTGCGCTTCGAATCTTCCCGCCCCCCTCCGTGTCCTGCTCCCATATTGGACCTGGGTATCATTCAATTCCCCTGTGGCCAGGTTAAGTTACGAAACTTCAATCAGCGCTTTGCCGGTGCGGAAACAGGTGCCTTTAAAGTGGGCTACCTGTTCATTCAGCTGGTTGGTGACCGTGATGAAGTAAAGTCCGGTGCTGCGGCCATTATGCATTTCCCTGGCTTCGGCGGTCAGCGTATCGCCGGGCCGGGTGGCCTTTGTAAAGTTGATGCTGGTATCCAGGGCCATCGAAAGGTTGTTGCGGTTGTTGCAGGCAAAGGCAAAGGCGCTGTCGGCCAATGAAAATGCAATGCCTCCATGTGTAACGCCAAATCCATTGATCATTTCGTCGCGGATGGTCATTTGGATCCTGCTGTATCCTTCTTTGATCTCCAGGACCTCTATTCCCAGCCACTGGCTGAAGAGGTCGTGCTGCATCATGTGGTCGACTACCTGACGATTGTTCATGTTCTAAAGTTACCGGTTTCAGCGTCCTGGCGGTTAAGCACAAAAAAGCCTATTCGCCGATGAAGTTGGGTTTTCTCTTTTCCAAAAAGGCCTGTACGCCTTCTTTATAATCGGCAGTGGCTCCTGCTTTTTGCTGAAGTAGCTCCTCATCGTGCAGCTGGTCCTCAAAACCATTCATGGTCGACTGGTTCAAAGCCTGCTTGGTCAGCGCGAGTCCCCTTGTGGGCATTTGTGCCAGTGTGCTTGCGACCTTATTTGTTTCTTCCCAAAAACTATCGTCAGGAAAAACTTTATAGAGCATACCCATTCTTTCCGCCTCTTCCGCCGATACCTTATCTGCAAGCATCATGATCGCCGAAGCTTTTTGCCATCCGATCAGCCGGGGAAGAAAGAAAGTTCCGCCGCTATCCGGTATCAACCCGATTTTTGAAAATGCCTGGATGAAAGACGCCGACCTGGATGCCACGACCACATCGCAACAGATCGCGATGTTCGCTGCCGCACCTGCCGCTACGCCCGTAACGGCGGCCACAACCGGTTTTTCCAGCTTGCGGATCTTTTCAATAATGGGATTCAGCTGCTCATCGAGAATGTGAGATACGTCGGGGCCGTTGGGGTCCACCACCTCTTCAAGGTCCTGACCGGCGCTGAAACCTTTGCCGGCACCCGAGATCAGTACGCAGCGGACCGACTTATCGTTTTTGCATTTGTCGAGGGCCTGCTGAAATTCAAGCGACATTTCGCGGTTGAATGCGTTGTATTTATCCGGCCGGTTGAATTGGATATGCGCAATTGCATCTTTTATTTCCAAGAGGATGGAAGACATGGCAAAATTTTCTCAAAACTAACTAATCGCAGTTTATTGAAGCCCGTGAACTAACGGCAGAGTAAGGGCCGGTTGGGAGGCCGATCTAAAAGGTTGCTCTTACTTTTTTGTCAACGCGCAACACGGACTGCTGGTCAAACTGAGTCTTGTACCACTGTTTGAGGCTGTCGATCTTACCTGATATGTGCGCTGAATTCCTGTGCAGATAAACGACAACGTAAGTAGGTTCGCTGATCAATATCTTCGCCTCAGGATCGAACCAGCTGCCGGAGACGCGGATGATCGTATAGCCTTCTTTCAGGGTAGTGGCAATGCGGTTTTCCGCAAAGCTTCTCCATTCGGCTTCTGTGATGGCGGCCCCGCCCGGACGCGTCTGCCCAAAATAGAGCGTAGTTTCGATCATCCTGTTGTTACAGGAAATAAAAAGGATAGTAATGAAGAGCAGAACCACTCTCATAGATCAAAGATAACAGGCGGATGAAAGAATAGGTAATGCAGCGGTTGCTAATGTGTACTTCATACATATTAGCACTTTGCAGGTTCATGAACTTTGCTACATCCATCTGCCTCCTAAGGAGCCGTCCGTTGAATCATGGCCTGAAGATACCTCACTACCCACTACTCACCCCTCACTATATCAGTGGCATTTGAAATAGTCAAAGGCTTCCTGGCAATCCTTGCATTGGTACATGGATTTGCAAGCAGTAGAACCGAACAGGCTCACGAGTCTCGTGTTCTGTGATCCGCAGCGCGGGCATTCCACAATCTCTTCGGCAAACATTTCTTCCTTGCAGAATTGTTGTTTCGGATTCGGCGGGGCAATGCCGAATTCTTTCAGCTTTCTTTTACCTTCTTCGGTCATCCAGTCGGTAGTCCAGGCAGGGGAGAGCACCTGCTCTATTTGTATTTTTTTGTATCCCTTCTCCAGCAGCTTGAGCCTGATGTCCATATTGATCACATCCATCGCCGGGCAGCCTGAATAAGTAGGCGTAATTGTGACCTTGACAGAGGAGGGTGATTGCTCATCGTTCACCTCCACTTTCCTGATGATGCCCAGGTCTACTACAGAAAGCACGGGCACTTCGGGGTCCTTCACTTCTTCGAGTATAGTCCAGATGATTTTTTCTTCGGTACTGATATCGTTGGACGTGGTGCTCATGGCTACCAGGTAGCGTTGGGAAATGTTCTTTGCAGGTATTGCATCTCAGCCAGCAGGTAGCCAAGGTATTCGGTGTGCACACCTTTCTTGCCACCGGATTGCGCCCAATCGGCTGCAGGTACTGTTAGTCCGGCCTCGAGGAATACTTCGCTCACCTTATCCCGCCAGTCCTGTTTGAGCGTGGAAGGATCAACGGCATATTCACCCAGTTCGAATTCCGCCGCCTGGAACATTTCTCCGGTGAACATCCAGATGTCCTGCAGTGACCTTTCTATTCTTTCCCTGCTTTCTTCAGTGCCATCGCCCAGGCGGATCACCCACTCAGCGCTCCAGCGAAGGTGGTAACTCACTTCCTTCAATGATTTTTCCGCAATGGCAGCGATCTCCGCATCCGGGGAGGAAGACAAGGCCCTGTATTGCTGCCATTGGAAGGCAGAGAAAAGGAATTGCCTCAACACCGTCATGCTCCAGTCACCCTTAGGCAGCTCGGTGATCAGCACATTGAGGAACTGTCTTTCTTCCCTGAGAAAGGCAAGGTCGTCTTCCTCCAGCGCTCTGCCGAAGGCTTTCCAGGTACGGGGCAGCTGCTTTTCGCAGGACTCTTTTTCTTTTTCGCTGAAGCCATTGTACATGCTGGCGGCATAGGCATAGAGGTTTCTTGCCTGCCCTATCAGGTCCAGTGAAATATTGGTAATGGCGATATCCTGTTCCAGCACAGGTCCGTGCCCGCACCATTCAGCGTTTCTCTGGCCAAGCACCAGGGCATTGTCGGCCAGGTGCAGTGTGTAATAAAATAAAGGGGAAACAGGATTCACTTGTAAATGGTTTGGTCTACATATGGGTGAGCTCGTCGGGCAGGTCGTAAAACGTAGGATGCCTGTACACCTTGTCGGCGGCAGGCTCGTAAAAACTTTCTGCCTCATCTGGATTGGAAGCATGGATGTATTTGCTTTCCACTACCCACACGCTTACCCCTTCCTGTCTCCTGGTGTATACATCCCGCGCATTCTCGATGGCCATTTTCGCGTCGGCTGCATGCAAAGAACCCACGTGCTTGTGGTCGAGGCCCTGCTTGCTGCGGATGAACACTTCCCACAAAGGCCATTCATTTTGGTTGCCCTTGCTGGCAGGGCTATCCTGTTCAGCCGCCTTGCCACCACCCTTGATGGCATCGTAATCGCCGTAGTAAAATTTTCTAAAGTACATGTTGACTGGTTGACAGGTTAACAAGTGAAGGCGCAATGAAGGAGGTGCATCTAAGCAACCTTATTCAAGCGGGCAGTTCTTTTTTGCGCATGTGCCAATGCGGCTTCTCTTACCCAGGCGCCCTCTTCCCAGGCTTTTTTCCTGGCATCCATGCGCTGCTTGTTGCAGGGGCCGTTGCCGTTCACCACATTCCAGAACTCATCCCAGTTGATCTTGCCGAAATCATAATGCTTTCTTTCTTCGTTCCATTTGAGGTCTGGATCCGGCAGCGTCATGCCCAACAGCTTCACCTGCTCGGCGATCATATCTACAAAGCGCTGGCGCAGCTCGTCGTTGCTGAAGCGCTTGATCTTCCATTTCATGCTTTGCTCGCTGTGCAGGCTTTCCGTGTCGTGAGGACCAAACATCATCAGGCTGGGCCACCACCACCTGTCGATGGCATCCTGCACCATGGCTTTTTGCTCGTCTGTTCCTTTGCTCAGTACAAGTAGCGCTTCAAATCCCTGGCGCTGGTGAAAACTTTCTTCCTTGCATACGCGGATCATGGCGCGGCTGTAGGGACCAAATGATGTGCGGCAAAGCGGCACCTGGTTCATGATGGCAGCGCCATCCACCAGCCAGCCGATCGTGCCCATATCCGCCCAGGTGATCGTGGGATAGTTGAAAATAGAAGAATATTTAGCCTTGCCGCTGTGCAGCTGTTCAATCATCTCATCGCGTGAGATGCCTAAAGTTTCTGCGGCGGAATAGAGGTAAAGTCCGTGACCGGCTTCATCCTGCACCTTAGCGATAAGGATCTGCTTTCTTTTCAGCGAAGGGGCCCGGCTGATCCAGTTGCCTTCGGGCAGCATGCCTACGATCTCGCTGTGCGCATGCTGGCTGATCTGCCGGATGAGATTCTGGCGGTATTTTTCGGGCATCCAGTCCTTGGGCTCGATTCGAACTTCGTTATCGATCTTGTCCTGGAATATCTTTTCTAGGTCCTGCACTGACATAATACAAAGTTAAAGAGAATCAGTTTCCGGTTTCCAGTTTCCGGTTTCCTGTTGATTGCTGATCGCCAGCTCTTTATAGAGATTTAACAGGCAGGGCTCCTTAAAACATTGAGGCGCGCCTCTCTTCAATCACTATTCACTACTCACTTCTCACTATTTGGCGTCAAAATCAACCACCACTCTCTCGGTAAGGGGATGCGACTGACAGGTAAGGATGAAGCCTTTGTCTATCTCGTCCTGTTCCAGGCCCCAGTTGACCTCCATTTTCACTTTTCCTTCGAGGAGCCTGGCCTTACAGGTGGTGCAAACACCTCCCTTGCAGGCATAGGGCAGGTCGGCGCCTTCCTGCAGGGCGGCATCCAGCACGCTTTGGCCTTCGTAGCCCAGGTCGAAGTCGAATAAAATGCCATCCAGTTTTACGGAGACCTTTGATTTGGGGCCCTGATCGGCTTCGGCAACAGGCTTGCTCTTGCTTACTGAACCTTTCTGGCCGGGAATGGTGAAGAGTTCAAAATGTATTTTTTCCGGGGCTAGGCCTTTGGCCTGGAGATGATCGCGCACGCAAAAGATCATGGCCTCCGGTCCGCAGAGAAAGAATTCGTCTACGTGTGTGAAATCGATCACGCGGCTGCCCAACAGTTCCAGTTTTTCCGGGTCGATCCTGCCGTCGTTCAGCGGGGCGTCGGATCTTTCCCTGCTCAGTATATGATAGATGCGGAACCTGTCAATATGCTGATCCTTCAGCGCCTCCAGTTCTTCCTTAAAGATGATGGAGTTTTTGGTCCTGTTGCCAAACACCAGGGTGAAGTCGCTTTTGGGTTCGGTCATCAGCGTGGTCTTGATGATCGAGAGCACAGGCGTGATGCCGCTTCCTGCAGCAAAGGCCACGTAGCTTTTCTTTTGGGTAGGATCCAGGGGGGTATAGAACTTGCCCACAGGCGGCATTACATCGATCGATTCGCCTGCTTTCAGTTCTTCATTGGCCCAGGTGGAGAAAATACCACCCTCTACTTTCTTAACCGCCACTTTTAGCTGACCGTCTAACGGTGAGGTACAAATGGAATAAGTGCGACGCACTTCTTCGCCCTGCAGCATTTTTTTAACAGTGAGGCTCTGCCCTTGTGTGAACCGGAAGTCCTCTTTCAGTTCAGGAGGTACGTCAAAGCGGATGGATACGCAGTCTTCGGTCTCTTTCCTGACCTCACTAACCCGTAAAGTATGAAAATGGATCATGCGCTGGCGAAGATAGGGCGGTTTTCTGTTTACAGTTTACCGTTTGCAGTTTTCAAAACGCTCTACTTCCTGGCAGTTTTTTCTCTGGTCAGAGGCCTGTTCCAGCTTCCTTGCCTTTGTCAACACTGGCCTTCGCCAGTGCAAGCTCTATCAACTTTATCAACTCTGGCAACTAATTTTACAAAAAACTGCTTATGTACAACCGTTCTTTACTGCTGCTCCTGGCCTTGCTCTGCGCTGTAGCGTGCTTTGGACAGGAAGAAAAAACTGAAACGCCTGCATTTGATGTTTCTTATGCGGCCAAATGGAATCCCCTCTCCCTTTATTTTGGTAAGGCAAGCATTGGAGGTGAGCTCAATTACAAGAACCGACGTTCATGGACCTCGGTGGTGGGCATACCCATGGACAAGACCATCAATTTCGAAATGGACAACGAGGAAAGAGAGGTTACCCTGAAGACATTTTCCCTGATGGGCGGCTACCGCATGTACCTGGGAAAAAAGACCATGACGGGTTTTTATATAGAACCTTACGTAAAGTATGTAAAGAACGACGCCACTGTGCCCAATATCAAGGCCACTATTGGGACACAGCCTACTACTTTCCTCCTGACCAGCAGCTATGAAGGCATTGGTGCCGGCGCCCAGCTAGGCGCGCAGTTCATGCTGGGGAAGCGGATCGTATTCGATATGTTCCTCCTCGGTCCTGAGGCCAACAGTGCCAGTCACCAGCTGCTGATGAGAGATGTATCCAACCCGCCTACCGGTCCCTGGGACCAGGCAGCGGCTGCCGATGCACAGCGGGAACTGGAAGACCTGGTGAAGGATCTGCCCATTATAGGCGACAAGGTGGAAGTGAAGGTAGACGCGGCAAAAAAAGAAGTGACATCCGATTACAAGGGCTTTTTACCTGGCTTCCGCGCCGGTTTTTCGATCGGGATAAGGATCTGATGATATTTTTCTTTCAGAAAAATGGCCGCAACGGCCATTTTTTTATGCCCCCAACGGCCTGCAACCCCGAAAAACAGTAGGTTTGCACGCTTTTAGTGAGTAGTGAGTGGTGAGTGGTCAATGTCAATCTTAAATTTTAAATCTTAAATCTTAAATCTCACGCATGTCTCTTATTGTTGTAGGTTCTATGGCTTTTGATGCGCTGGAAACCCCGTTTGGTAAAACCGACAGGATCATTGGTGGCGCGGCTACTTATATTGCTATCAGCGCGAGCAATTTCACCCAGCCCATCAAGCAGATCTCTGTAGTAGGCGGTGATTTCCCCAAAGAAGAACTCGCCGAGCTGGAAAGCCGTGGTGTGGACCTGGAGGGTGTGCAGATCAAGGAAAACGAAAAGTCATTTTTCTGGAAGGGGAAGTATCACATGGATATGAATACCCGCGACACCATTGAAACACAGCTGAACGTACTGGCTGATTTCGATCCAAGGGTGCCGGAGAGTTACCAGGACTGCGAGTTCCTGATGCTCGGAAACCTGGTGCCAGCTGTGCAGCTCAGTGTAATCAAGCAACTTCGCAACCGTCCCAAGCTGATCGTGATGGACACGATGAATTTTTGGATGGAGATTGCGCTCGACGACCTGAAGAAAGTGCTGAAAGAAGTGGATGTGCTGATGGTGAACGACAGCGAAGCCCGCGAGCTGAGTAAAGAATATTCGCTGGTGAAGGCGGCCAAGAAGATCATCGCCATGGGTCCGCAGTACCTGATCATCAAAAAAGGCGAACACGGGGCCCTGCTTTTCCATGAAGACCAGGTGTTCTTTGCACCGGCGCTTCCCCTGGAAGACGTATTCGATCCCACCGGTGCGGGCGATACTTTCGCTGGTGGATTTGTAGGTCACCTGGCCAAGACCAAGGATATTTCCTTCGAGAATATGAAGACCGCCATCATCATTGGTTCCGCCATGGCAAGCTTTTGCGTAGAGAAGTTTGGTACCGAGCGGATCAAGGAGATCAATAAAGAAGATATCGATAAAAGGCTGATCCAGTTCATGGATCTTGTGAACTTCGAAATAGAACTCGTAGAAACGAAATAAAAAAAATCCCCCGCCTGAAGCGGGGGTTTTTTTATCCTTTAGCGTTCTTGAATCTTTCTGCTACTTTGTCCCAGTTTACCACATTCCAGATGGCATTGAGGTAATCGGGTCTCTTATTCTGGTATTTCAGATAGTACGCATGTTCCCACACGTCGATGCCGAAGATCGGCTGTCCTTTTACTTCAGCCACATTCATCAGGGGGTTATCCTGGTTGGGCGTTGAAGAAACTTCCAGCTTGCCGTCTTTTACCAGCAGCCAGGCCCAGCCACTGCCGAAGCGGGTGATACCTGCGTTGTTCATTTTTTCTTTCAGTCCGTCAAAAGAGCCGAAAGTGGATTTGATCGCATCGGCCAGCTCGCCTGAAGGCTCTTTAGCGCCGCCCGGTGCCAGGCTTTCCCAGAAGAAAGTGTGATTCCAGTGTCCGCCACCGTTATTGCGTACGGCGGGGGAAATTGTACCTGCGTTCTTTATCAGCTCTTCCAGGCTTTTATTTTCGTTTTCTGTACCGGCGATTGCCTTGTTCAGGTTATCTACATAGGCCTGGTGATGCTTTCCGTGATGGATCTGCATCGTTTGTGTATCAATATGCGGCTCCAGTGCACCATGCGCGTAAGGGAGCGGGGGAAGGGTGAATGCCATAACTAAAGATTTTTAATTTGTCCTAATGAACTGCAAAAGTAAGCAGGATTGCTGCAGCATGGCAGCCCTTCATGATTTCTTTCCGATCTCGCAACTAAATAACCTTAGTCCGCAAGCGCATTCATCATCCGGCCCTTGTCCTTAAAGATCTTAACGATGCCCTTTGTAACCATGTCGTTACGGATGGAGATGGCATACCATTCTACTGAGCCGTCGATCTTTGTTTTTTGTGCCGCAAGGCAGTCCGCTACGCCGGCCGAAAGGTCGGTCCAGCTCATCGATTTGTTTTTCTTCAGCTCGTGGTAAATGGCTTTGGAAACTACGTCGTAGATCTCCTTGTCGATCATCATTTTTCTGCCTGAGCGTGGATGGGTCAACTCGGTTTTGGCCCCTTTGGTTTTTAAGCTTGTCATGATCATCGTTTTTGCTGAAAAAATGTCTTCATCAGGGTAGCGCATTCCTGCTCCATGATCCCTTTGGTAAGGGTTGTTTTCGGATGGAAAGGCGAGTTGGCTCCTGTAATATGAAGGTAACCATTCTTGGGGTCGGAAGCGCCGTACACAATGCGCCCGATCTTTGACCAGTAAAGGGCGCCCGCGCACATGAGGCAGGGTTCTACCGTAATGTAAATGGTGCCGTCCATCAGGTATTTACTGCCCACATAATTGAAGGCCGACGTGAGCGCTATCACCTCCGCGTGCGCCGTGCAGTCGTTCAGCTTTTCCACCTGGTTGTAGCCGCGGGCAATGATCTTGTTGTTCACTACGATCACAGCGCCCACCGGCACTTCCTCATCTTCAAAAGCCTGCTGCGCCTGGGCCAGTGCCTGCTGCATGAAATATTCGTCCGTCATGGTGTAAAATTATAGTCGACAGAGTTGATAAAGTTGACAAAGTTGACAGAGTTGATATAGGTGACAAAGTTGATAAAGGAGTATCATTTCACCTTTCACCTTGATGGTCTGCTAATTGTAATTTTCACCCTATGCAGGAAGAAAGATTCCGGTTGAAAGATGGCCGCGTGCTTGCTTATACATTTTATGGTCCGCCCAGCGGTAAGCCCGTCCTCTATTTCCATGGCACACCCAGCTCCCGGCTGGAGCCCATGATCCTGTCCACCTATGGCATCGATATCGACGCCATCCTGCTGGCTGCCGATTCACGACTGATCGCTATAGACCGCCCGGGTATGGGCGGATCTGATTTCAATCCCAAAGGCGATTTCCTTTCCTTCGCTTCCGATGTCCGTGAGCTGGGTGAACACTTATCCATTCCTGCATGCCAGGTGATGTGCTGGTCGGGTGGAGGCCCCTACGCACTGGCGATCGCTCACCAATTCCCCGGATGGATATCCGACTGTCATATCATTTGTGGCTTTAGCCGGCCCTTCGACCAGGACGTGGAAAAAATGATGGGCATGAACAAATGGTATTTCAGGACTGCCCGCCGCACGCCCTGGTTGCTGCGGGCTTCCATGTGGCTGCTGAGCAAGAAAAAAGTCAGGCGTGCAGTGCCCCAATGGGTCACAGGACTACCTTATGCTGATTATAAGCTGATCGGTGAGCCGGAACTCTTAGACAGGCTCTCGCAGTATTCCATGAAGGAGTCGGTAAAAAATGGGGCTAAGGGGGCCGTGTATGAAGCGAAAGGTTATTACCGGCCACTGGGATTCAGCCTGGCCGGCATCAGGATCCCTGTTCATTATTGGTGGGGCAAGCTGGATATGTCGGTGATCAGTCTACACGCAGAAGCGGTTGAACAACTGGTGCCCGGATCTGTGATGCATTACCGCGAAGGAGAGGGCCATTTATCCTTGTATGTGAACGGATTTGCCGACGTTATGGAGGTCATCAGTTCAGTGCGTGGCAAAGGAATTGCTTGACTGCAGGAAAACAGATCATGAAAAGGATTTTTGCTTTGGTACTGGGAACGATGATGCTGGGCGCCTGCAACAACGCTACAGATGGCGATGCAGATACCGACACTACCAGTTTCCCGGTTGATACTTTGACCAACAATGCAGGTGATACGGCCGGACATATCAATACGAACACAGGCACTTACAGCACGGATACCACTACTTCCAACCTGCCAAAGGATGGTTCTTCCAAACCCACGCCTCCGGCCTCTCGGAAAAGCACGCCCCATGATCCTGCACGGATAGACACGATGAAGCAGTGAGTAGTTGACAAGTTGACTAGTTAACAAGGGAACAGCCTGCAGTTGTGTTGGTAATGCTCAGGGGCAAAGGTTCTTGGCCTTTCCTTATCAACTCTATCAGCGCTTAAGTAACTTCATGCTCAATGAACGAGGGGATAGACAGCCAACTTGCCAGGATGCGTCAATACTTTCAATCGGGCGCCACCCTGCCTGTTGATTTCCGAAAAAAGCAACTGAAGAACTTGCAGGCTGCTTTGAAAAAGTTTGAAGCAGAGATCTTCGAAGCCCTGCGCAGCGATCTGAACAAGCAGCCCGAAGAATCCTGGGTAACAGAGATCGGGTTTGTGCATGCTGAGATCAGCCACACGCTCAAACATCTTCACCAATGGATGAAACCGGAAAGGGTATCCACCAACCTGCTGAACTTTCCTTCGCGCAGCAGGCTGTATAAAGATCCGCTGGGCGTGGTGCTGGTGATCGGTCCCTGGAACTATCCACTGCAGTTGTTGCTGGCGCCGGTGATAGGGGCCATTGCGGCCGGAAACGCCGTAGTGATGAAGCCCGGTGAATTCTCGCCTGCCACGGCAGCAGTGGTGACAAAGCTTATTAGCGAAACTTTTGCTCCTGAATATATTCTCTGCGTGAATGGTGAGGGCGCCACGGTGGTGCCCCGGCTGATGGATGCTTTTCGCTTCGATCATGTTTTCTTTACTGGCAGCACCCATGTGGGTAAGAGCATTTACGCAAAGGCTGCAGAAAAATTGATCCCGGTCACACTGGAATTGGGTGGAAAGTCGCCCTGCATTGTAGAGGCCGACGCCAACATCCGCATTGCAGCCAAAAGAATTGCCCTGACGAAGTTCTCCAATGCAGGACAGATGTGCGTGTCGCCCGATTACCTGCTGGTACATGAAGATGTACGCGCTCAGCTGGAGAAGGAGTTGCAGCACTGGATCCTGAAATTTTATGGAGGAGAACACGAAAAGGATTTTGGCCGCATTGTAAACGAGCCGGCAATGAAAAGGTTGTCGGGCTACCTGAAGCAGGGAAGGGTAGTAGCTGGCGGCGAGGTGGACCATGAAAAGAAAACGATAGGGCCTACCCTCATTGCCGATGTGGATCCCGACTCACCCATCATGCAGGAGGAGATATTTGGTCCCCTACTTCCTGTGATCAGCTTCAGGAGCTTTGAAGAAGCAAAGGCCATCGTGGCCCGCAATCCCGATCCTCTCGCATTCTACCTGTTCACTGAAAGTGCAGAAATTGAAAAACGCTGGATGAAGGAAGTGAGTTTCGGCGGCGGATGCATCAACAACGCGGCCTGGCACCTCACCAATTATCACCTGCCATTCGGCGGGCGTGGAAACAGTGGTATCGGGGCTTACCACGGCAAATACAGCTTTGATACCTTCAGTCACCGTAAAGCGGTCATGAAGACGCCTACCTGGTTTGACCCCTCAATCAAATACCCGCCATTCAAAGGGAAACTGAATCTTTTCAAAAAGATCATTCGCTGATGACGCCCAGGCAAATCATATTGAAGTTGGCCTACCCCCTGTGGATGCGGCTCAGCAGCGGCGGCAAGAAAGGCATTCATTTATCCAATCAAGATAACTTGGGCCCCTCAGCTGATATTTTCGCCATGAAGACCCCGCTGGCTGACGGTGGCGATCTTTCTTTCGAAAGATTCCGGGGTAAAAAGCTGCTGATTGTCAATACCGCCAGCGACTGTGGATTTACCAGGCAGTACGCGGAACTGCAATCGCTGTCTGAGCGATTCAGGGAGCAACTGCTGGTGATTGGCTTTCCTTCCAACGAATTCAAAGAGCAGGAGAAAGGCAGCAATGCCGAGATCGCCGACTTTTGCAGAACAAATTATGGGGTCGGTTTCCCGATCGCTGCTAAATCCATAGTGAGGAAGAGGGGAGAACAGCATCCTGTCTTTCAATGGCTGACACAAAAAGAGCTGAATGGCTGGAATGAGCAAAGGCCGGTCTGGAATTTCACAAAATACCTGGTGGATGAAGAAGGCAAACTGATGCATGTTTTCGGTCCGGCGATCTCGCCGCTGGATGCAAATCTGGTGAGCGCGCTTTCGAACCCTGGTTGATCATACTTACCAACATGAACGTAAACGATATCATAGGCATCCTGGGCGTGGCGCTGATCCTGATCGCCTATTTCCTGAGCAGCTTTAAACTGATGGATGGACAAGGAAGCTTGTATTACTGGATGAATGCAGTGGGTGCGGCGCTGGCCTGCCTGGCCTCCTACCTCATTGCTTACTGGCCCTTCGTGGTGCTGGAGGGCACGTGGATGATCGTATCTGTTGTGGCGCTCGTAAGAAGGCCGTTAAGCAGGGGAATGAATCAGTCACAAGAGTAGGCCATGGCTTCCATGTCCATCTTTCTCACGGGGAATTCGTAGCCCGCGTAATGGCTGCTGATCTCCCTGAGCACTTCATCGATGGCCTCCACTTCGGATAAGGTCACCAGCCTGCCGCGGAATTCCTTGATATTGGGCAAGCCCTTGAGATAATTTGTATAGTGCCTGCGCATTTCGTTGATGCCGGCTTTCGGTCCCTTCCATTGCACAGAATAATGCAGGTGCTGGCGGATCACATCCACTCTTTGACTGATGGAAGGCGGAGGCAGGTGCGATCCTGTGGCCACAAAATGTTTGATCTCGTTGAAGATCCAGGGATAACCAATGGCCGCGCGGCCGATCATCACACCATCCACGCCATAGCGGTTCTTAAATTCCAAAGCTTTCTCAGGAGAATCGATATCGCCATTGCCAAAAATAGGGATGGTGATGCGCGGGTTGTTTTTTACCTCGCCAATGTGCGACCAGTTGGCCGAGCCTTTATACAGCTGGCAGCGTGTGCGACCATGGATGGCCAGCGCGCTGATGCCGGCGTCCTGCAGTCTTTCCGCTACTTCAGAGATGTTGATGGTGTCATCGTCCCAACCCAGCCTGGTCTTTACTGTCACGGGCAGGCTGGTGGATCTGATCACAGCTTTGGTCAGTCTCACCATGAGGTCCACATCTTTCAACACGGCAGCGCCTGCGCCTTTGGTCACTACTTTTTTCACCGGGCAGCCAAAGTTGATGTCCACGAGGTCGGGCTGCGTGGTATCTACGATCCTGGCCGCCATGGCCATGGCTTCTTCATCACCTCCAAAGATCTGGATGCCTACGGGTCTTTCCGCGTCAAAGATGTCGAGCTTTTGCCTGCTTTTGATGGCATCACGGATCAAACCCTCGCTGCTGATGAATTCGGTGTACATCAGGTCGGCCCCATTGGCTTTGCAAACCGATCGGAAAGGAGGATCGCTCACATCTTCCATAGGCGCCAGCAGCAGGGGAAAATCAGGTAATGTTATGTTGCCAATACGGACCAAGCTTTCAATGTGTTTGTGGTATTATCTTCGACCCGCAAAAGTACAACGCGCAAACGGAGGATTATGCAAACATATCTTAAATCGAGGCCGGTCTGGATCCAGCTTTTACTGTTCATTGGCATGGCCATGGGGCTGGTGATGGTCTTCTTCCTGGTCGGAGGGATCATCCTCACACAGATCACCGGCATCAGCTTCCTGGAGATGGACGATCCTTCCAAATGGAACCTGGGTGACGACAGGCTGGTGACCATGTTGCGCGGACTCATGCTTCTCCAGTTTTTGGGCTTGTTCCTGATCCCATCTTTGCTCTTTGCTTATTTCTCCGATCCCCAGCCTGCAAAATACCTGGGCCTGAAGCCGCCTTCCAATCATGTGTACTGGCTGATAGCGGTGGGCATCCTGATCCTGGCAGTTCCCCTGGTGGAATTCACGGGCCACCTGAACCGCCAGTTCCCTTTCGATGAATCTACCATGAAATGGATCACGGGCATGGAGGAAGAAGCAGCGCGCACCCTGAAGCTGCTGCTGGGAAGGAGCACCGTAACCGACCTTGTGATGAACATCATCTTCATTGCCGTATTTGCCGCCGTTGGCGAGGAGCTGGTATTCCGCGGCATCATACAGCGTTTGTTGATCCGTGGCTTTAAAAGTCCATGGGCGGGCATCATCATAGCCGCCTTCCTGTTCTCTTTTTTTCACATGCAGTTCTTCGGATTTTTACCACGCTTTTTATTAGGCATCCTGCTGGGTGCCCTGTACTGGTACAGCGGCAGCTTATGGACGGCCATCCTGGCGCATTTTGTTTACGACGCTTTTTTCATCACCCTGGCTTATTTCAATCCCCACCTGGTGAATGATCCACAGGCTACGGTGATCGACCGGTCGTCGATCGCCATCATGGCGTTGGTAAGTGCAGTCATTATAGCGGCGTTGCTATGGCTCATGAAAAAGAATTCTGCAGCCAGCTACAATGAAATTTACGATGGCGACTTTCCGCCGGAGGAAAAGACCCAGGGGCAATAACTATGGCATTTAATATCAGGTCATTCAGAAAACGTGCACTCACCGCAGTGGTATTCGTACTGGTGATGGGTGTAGGCATGCTTTGGCACCAATGGTCGTTCTTTGTTTTATTCAGCATTATTCATTTTGGCTGCTGGGTAGAATACCAGAAGCTGGTAACGAAGTTCAATCCCGATTATGCCAGAATCAATGGCTTTCACCGTTACGGCGTAATGATCGCAGGCTGGTTCCTGATGCTTTTTTTCTCCGAAAGCGAGCTGATGATCCAGGGGATCCGTATGAACGAGATCGCCTGGTGGCTGGGCCTGATCTTCCTGCTGCTCTTCCCCATGGTGCAGCTGGTGACAGCGCGCAATTTTTTCCTGAAAAATCTCGGTTATTCGCTCTCTGGTCTGCTTTATATTTCACTCAGCCTCGCCCTGCTTATCAATCTCAGAAGCCGCTGGATGGAAGAGCAGTACCAGCTGAACCTCACCATTCCCTTGCTGGTGATCTTTTCGATCTGGGTGAACGACACCATGGCCTACATCGTAGGCTCCCTGGTCGGCAAAACGAGGTTGTCTGCCGTTTCGCCTAACAAGACCTGGGAGGGCACCATCGGTGGCGCTTTGCTCGCTGTGGCCTTCATGTGCTGGCTGGCTTATGTAACCGGCAGGCTGGAAGTGATTCACGCAGGCGCAATCGCAGCCATCGCCGCGGTGGCAGGCACTTATGGCGACCTGTTTGAAAGTAAGCTCAAGCGTCTCGCCGGTGTGAAGGACAGCGGTAGCTTCATGCCCGGCCATGGAGGCTTCCTGGACAGGTTTGATTCTCTCTTATTTGCCTCCACTGCTGTTTGGTTCTATGCCTATCTCTTTATTTGATTTCATACAGAGCGGCCAAGGCATTATTTTTATTGTTTAATTTCTTATGAAGATTCACAAAGAAGGCCTGGCAACCATCCTGATCACGATCGTAGTCGTAGCCGTCATTAACCTGGTGACCTTGTTTTTTATCACAGCCCGTTATCCTGTCGTAGGATGGGTGGTCATGATCGCCACGGCGGTGCTGCTGGTATTCATCCTCTCGTTTTTCCGTATTCCATCAAGGAAGCATTCCGAAGGTGAAGACCTGATCGTTGCTCCCTGCGATGGAACGGTAGTGGTGATGGAAGAAGTACAGCCCGATGAATATTTTTCTGACAAGAGATTGCAGCTTTCCATATTCATGAGCCCGCTCAATGTGCACGTGAACCGCAATCCAGTTTCAGGCGAAGTGGTGTATAGCAAGTACCACCCCGGTAAATACCTGGTGGCCTGGCATCCCAAATCATCTACCGAGAACGAAAGACATTCCGTGGTCTATCGCAAAGATGGCAAAGAAGTGCTGGTGAAGCAGATCGCCGGCGCACTGGCGAAAAGGATCGTGAATTACCTGAAGCCCGGCGACCAGGTAACGCAGGGAAGCGAAATGGGATTCATCAAGTTCGGTTCCCGGGTGGACCTGGTGCTGCCGCTGGACGCAAAGATCGAAGTCAAGATCAACCAGAAGGTAAAGGGCGGCGTTACCGTTCTTGGAAAATGGTAAGCTCATCAGGTGGATTCCCGCTTGATTGATAATAACTTTAAGTAAATGTCTTTACCATGAAAAAATCTCTATTCGTCCTGGCCGCCGGCTTACTGACTACAGTTGCCGTGACAGCAGCCATGCTGGCGGACAAATCTGAAAGCCAGGTGGTGAAAAAGGAACAAAAGATGGAGAAGAAAAAAGATTGCTCCAGGAAAAAAAGCAGTTGCTTTTTCTTCGGATGAAATTCTGCCTCCTTCGGGAGGCTTTTTTATAGGATGTTTTTAAGCTCCGCTAAATTTTTGATGGTATAGGTGGGGCGGATATGCTGTTCTGCACAGGTAAAATTCACGTGTACCTGGTCCATCCCCGCCGTGATCGCTCCCGCAATGTCCACATCGAGACTATCGCCGATCATGATACTTTCAGAAGCGGTAGATCCTGTAAGATGCAGTGCATAATCGAAGATCTCTTTCTGGGGCTTCAGGCTGTTGCTGCCTTCCGAGGTCACCACGTGTTCAAAAAATACATGCAGCCCGGAACTCTTTAGCTTGCTATGTTGTGTTTTTTCAAAGCCGTTGGTGATCAGCGACATCTTGTAGCCTTTATCCCTCAGGTATTGAAGCACTTCCAGCGTGTTGGGGAAAAGTATAGTGCAGGTAGGGAGGAGCTGCAGGAAAAGATCGCTCATTTCCCGGGCCAGATCCTCATCGGGGATTTTAAAGTCTACCAGGCAAAGCCACATGCGCTTGAGCCTGAGCTCATCCTGCCTGATGAATCCCTTCCTGTACCGCTCCCACAATTTTTCATTGTGCTGCAGGTAGGTCTTGTGAAAAAGATCAAAGTCATGCACGCCTCTTTCCACCAGCTTCAGGTCCACATGCATTTGTTGCAGGGTTTGCCTTGCGTTGGCGTCAAAATCCCATAAAGTATGATCGAGGTCGAAAAATATTTGTTTGTACTTCATCGCAGCTCCTTCCCATCTTTGGTCCGTCGAGGTTGTACAAATATTCTTATTTTGTTCTAAAGAAAAAACTAAAGCATGAAGGTGGTCATTACAGGGGCGTCCCGGGGAATTGGGAAGGAAGTAGCTAGGGTGTTTGCCAAACAGGGTAACGAGCTCTTCCTCTGTTCCCGCAAGGCCGATGTGCTGGAGCAGGCCATGAGCGAGCTAAGGGAGGAATTTCCGCAGCTGCGGGTGGAGGGCAAGGCCTTTGACCTGGGCGTGAAGGCGGAAGCGATAGCTTTTGGCGACTGGGTGAAAGCCAGGGCGAAAGAAGTGGATATTCTCGTGAACAATGCGGGCACCTTTGTACCGGGAAATATTTCAGAAGAACCGGATGGAGCCCTGGAAACCATGCTGAACGTAAATCTCTATAGTGCTTATCATGTCACCCGGAGCCTTCTGCCCATGATGATGGCCCGCAGGCGCGGACATATCTTTACCATCTGCTCCATCGCGGCACTGGATGCCTATCCCAACGGGGGCGCTTACAGCATCAGCAAGTTTGCCCTGCTGGGTTTCACCAAGAACCTGAGAAAGGAAATGATGCCGCACAATATCAAAGTAACTGCGATCATCCCCGGGGCCGTATATACCGATAGCTGGAAAGGATCCGTGGAGCCATCGCGGATCATGGAAGCAGGCGACATCGCTTCGCTGATCTACAACGCGAGCGAGTTATCCCCGCAGGCTACTGTAGAACAGATCGTCATCCGTCCTCAGGCAGGCGATCTTTGATCCTCTTCGTTGTTGGTGTATTTATAACCCACGCCACGTACTGAATGAAAATAGCGGGGGTTGCGGCTGTCGGCCTCGAAATATTTCCTGAAGTTGAGAATGAAATTATCGATCGTGCGGGTAGTGGGGTATACGTTGTAGCCCCAGACCGACTGCAGGATCTTTTCCCTGGGCACCACTTCGTTTTTGTTCTCCACCAATAGCTTCAGCAGCATGGTCTCTTTTTTACTGAGCTCGATCTTCTCGCCGGATGCCGTAATAGCTTCCTGTGCTTTGAAGTCGATGGTATGTCCGCCGAAATGATAAACATCGCCCAGCGTAGGGCGCTTCTGCAGCCGCTGGTTCTTTTCTATCAGCTTCGACAAACGCAGCAGGAGCTCTTCGAGGTTGAAAGGCTTGGTAAGATAATCATCGGCGCCTTTTTTCAATCCCAGCACCCTGTCCTCGCTGTGATTTTTCGCGCTCAGGATGAGGATGGGCACTTCTGAATTGGTAAGCCTGATGTTTTGTATCACCGTGATCCCATCTGCTTCCGGCAGCATGATGTCCATGATGATCAGGTCGAAATATTCTTCCTTCACGGCCTTCATGGCAGCCAGCCCGTCAAAGGCGGAAGTGACCTCGTAACCTTCCAGCTCCAGGTTCAGTTTGAGCGTAGCATGAAGGTTCTCTTCATCTTCTACCAGCAGTATGGAGGGCTTCGAGGGTTTCATTTTGGGAAGTTCACGGTAAAGTTAGTGCCGGCAGGGCGATTATCGGTGACGATGATGCGCGCACCATGGTTCTGCGCGATCTTGTGACAGATATAAAGGCCAAGCCCGGTTCCCTTCGACCGCCTGGTTTTTTCATTGCCCACCCGGTAAAACTTATCAAATATCTTTTTCTTCTCTTCTTCGGGAATCCCCACCCCCTCGTCGATCACACTAAGGGAAGGAGCGCCATCTTGCTTCAGCACCAGGCGGATCGGCTTATCCTTTTCAGAATATTTCTGCGCATTTTCCAGGAGGTTGCTCAATAGCAATTTCAGGAGCAAGGGGTCTCCTTCGGTTTCGATGCCTTTTTCAATTTGCACATCGAGTATCCTGGATTCATGCCGTTTTTGGAATTCGGTGGCGGCGGATCTTACCAGGTCCGAGAGATCAAGCTTTTCCTTCGATACCTGGTAAGCGCCTCCTTCCAGTTCGGAGGAGATGAGAATATTGTTGATCAGGGTATCCAGCCTCAGGGTTTCGTCGAGGCTGGTTTGGAGCATCTGCTTTCTTCTCGGTTCATCCAGCTGGTGTTTTTGCATGGTCTCCAGGTTGAGACGGGCCACCGATAGCGGTGTCTTGAGCTCATGGGTGACAGCCATTACAAAATTCTGTTGCTGCTGCTGAAGGCGGAACTGGCTGCGCACCAGCCGGTAGATGTAAGCGGCTCCAAATAAAATAAGGGCGAGGAAGGTGACTCCTTCTGCAATGTATTTTACCGATTCTCTTTTTTCGGAGATGCGAATTTGTTTGTCCAGCCCGGGCCTGTTTTCCGGAGGGTAGCTATGGTTGACCTCAGATCGCTTCAATTCGTGGATGGCACGATTCTGCTGTTCCAGGGAAAGCAGCCACCAGAGCAAGGCAGCGATAATATAAAACAGGAGTATCCAGAATACCAGCGTGACCCTTCTCAGTTTTTTCCTGCTGTCTTCGGCCATGTTATTTTTTTTCAATCCGCATGCCGGCGTTCATCACGTGCTCCAGCGGATCCTGTCTCATGATATGCTCCAGGCTGAATGTATAGGTGCCCGGCTTGCGGAAATTGAGTTTGGCAGGATCGATGGTCAGGGCGATCCGGTGCTCATAAATATCATCGATGGCACTGCCCAGCCAGCCTTTTTCGTTGGTGGCCAGCGGAAGCTCTAATAAAAAGGTTTGTCTCAGGCTGTCCGGCGTAACGGTATGCAGGTTGAGCCATATATTATTGTAGCTGTATTTTTCGGTATGGCGCAAGATGATAAACAGCTGGTAAGGCGCCGCGGTATCCGTTATGGTGAAGGAAAAACTGGGCCTGAATGATTTCTTCCATTCATGGCCGGGAATGGGCTTGACCTTCTCATAGAGGTCAATGGTTTCGCAGGAAGCGAGGAAGAGGCAAGCAATGATCAGGAATTTTTTCAAAGCCATGGGTTTGTACAAAATTAAGCTCGCACCGGTTAAAGCACATTCAGGATCTGCTCCTTTGCTTTTTCCAGCTCGTCCTTCATCAGTACCACGCATTTCTGGATGGCGGAATCGTAGGCCTTGGCGCCGGTGGTATTGATCTCCCTGCCGATCTCCTGCAGGATGAAGGATAGTTTTTTGCCCTTCGCATCCTCTTTGTCATTCAGTATTTCTATGAAGTAACGGCAATGGTTATCCAACCTTACCTGCTCCTCGCTGATGTCGATCTTTTCTATATAGTAAACCAGTTCCTGCTCCAGCCGGTTGCTGTCGTAAGCATCCTTGCCCAGGCTTTCTTCAAGCAGCTTCACGATGTTTTCCCGGATCTTTTCTTTCCGGAGCGGGGTGAGCTCGGCCAGGGCGGCCTGCTGAGATTCTATATTCCGGATGCGCAGCTCGAGGTCCGCTTTCAGAATGCGGCCTTCTTCTTCACGGTGGCGGTTCAACTGGCCGGTGGCCGACTGCAGCAGTTTTGAAAACTGTTCCCATTCCTGGTCGGTAAGGGTTTCGGAAGAAGGCGTGATCACTTCCGGCAACTTGATGATGGTAGACAAAAGGTCATCCTGGCTGAGGCTCAGCTCGTCGGCCAATTCCTTCAAAGGTTTGTAATAAGCTTTGGCCAGGTCGGTATTGATGCTGATCGGTTTTGCATTGCCGGTCTCCTTCAGGCTGATCATGCAATCGATGGTGCCCCGTCCGAGGTTTTCCGAGAGCACCTTGCGGATCTCGAATTCGAAAGGCCTTAGGAACGCGGGCATCTTCAGCTGCAGTTCAAATTGTTTTCCATTCAGTGATTTGATATCTACCAGGAAGGTCTTGTCACCTACTGCCTGCTCTGCGCGCCCGAAGCCTGTCATTGATTTCAGCATGAAAAAATGTTTATCAGTAAAGGTATTCGATTCGGATTAAGTGAGGGCGCAATCGTTCGGCGAGGGGAAATCAAAAGCCCCGCCAGAAGGCGGGGCTAATATGTGGATGGGTTAGTAAGTACAGGAAATCGAAATTTCCTTACACAATATTAAAAATAATTTTTCCATACTAAAAAATTTTACTCCACTTTTTATTCACATTTTTTTTAAAGGGGAAAAGGGGGGCAGGTTTCTAAAACCGATTTTTCATGCAAAAAAGGAAGGAGGTTAAAAAACATCATCGCTGTTTTTTGCCTTCAGGAAATACACTCACCTACATTTGTCTAAAATAATATCATGCGTTTTGATAAGCCTATTCCCTTAGTTGATATCGCCGCACTGATCGGCGCAGAGATCGTTGGGAATAAAGAACGTGCGGCAACAGGCATCAACGAGATCCACAAAGTGGAGCAGGGCGACCTGGTATTCGTTGATCATCCGAAGTATTACCGGAAGTGTATCGAGTCGGATGCCAGCTTCATCATCATCAACTCGCACACCGAATTTCCCCCGGAAAAAACCTTGCTCCTGGTAAAGGAACCTTTCGAAGCCTACCAGACCATCGTTAGAAAATTTCGTCCTTTCTCCCCTTCAAAACAGCAGGTAAGCGATACTGCCACTGTCAGTGAATCCGCCGTGATCATGCCCGGCGCTTTTATTGGCCACCACGTAAGCATTGGAAAAAATACGGTCATTTATCCCAACGTAGTGGTCATGGATCATTGCGTTATCGGCGACGATGTGATCATACAGGCGGGCACGGTCATCGGCTCGGATGCATTTTATTATAACCGGAAAAAAGACCGGCCGATACAGTACCGCAAAATGCTTAGCTGCGGCAGAGTGGTGATAGAGAACGGCGTAGAGATCGGCGCGGGCTGCACCATCGACCGGGGCGTTAGCGGGGATACCGTTATCGGCGCCGGTACCAAGATGGATAACCTCGTTCATATTGGACATGATACCGTGGTAGGAAAGAATTGCCTGTTTGCCGCCCAGGTAGGGATAGCCGGCGCTACCACCATCGAAGATGAAGTGATCCTTTGGGGACAGGTTGGCGTAAGCAAGACCCTGTCGATAGGGAAAGGCGCCGAGGTTTATGCACAAAGCGGTGTGCCTGCTTCCATCGAAGGGGGTAAAAAATATTTCGGTTCACCGGTACAGGAAGCTGCTGTGAAAATGAAGGAGATCGTTTGGATCAAACGCATTCCTGAGCTCTGGCAAAAAATGATGGGTAGTTAATTGTCCCGTTGATAGTCGTAAGGCAGCTGGTCGGCCATATTCTTCCAGCTCCAGTAGCCCTGGTTGATCCAGCTGCTCTGGTCGAAAAAATATCCGTTGCTTTTTACCAGGATGGCTTCCAGCAGATCCACATAAGAGATCTGCACCTTCACATCCCCGGGCAGTCCCATTTGAGAAAGATATTCCGGTTCCGGTTTTTCCTTGAAGTAGGTAATGCTCACTTTGGCGGGAAACCAAAGCTCCACATCGCCCAGGCTATCCACAAAATAATATGAGGTGTCGTAAGGATTCACCAGGCGATCGAATTTGTTGGCCGTTCTTTTTGAAAGCATGTCTACAGTGAAACCTTCCTGCTTTAAAGTGCTGTCGTAATACGACCTCATGAAATGAAGCCTTGATCCCGTGTAGGATTTTTTCCGGGCGGTAGCCCATTCATCCGTCCTGGAGGAATCTTCGATGGGGATATACAAGCAGTTCCCCCTGTAGGAAGAAAGTTTTGATCCGTAGTAGAAGACAAAAGAATCCAGCGAATAACGCAGGTCGTAACCCAGGGCAAGATTCCTGATCCTGAGCGGCTCGCTGGCAAAGACCTTTAGTTTGTTGGATCTTTTGTAATAGAAAAATTTCAGCGCCTCGGGGTTTTCCAGCGTGGTGGAATCGGCATTGGGCGTGAGGCCAATAAAATGATCAAGGAAAAAGGCCCCGTATTTCTCCCAGCCATCCGCCACCTCATTGCTGGCTGTGATCACCACTTCGGTGAGGCTGGCGTCTTCCTTGGCCAGGGCGATCTCCAGGAATTTTTCGTCTGACGTTTGAATGCTCACGCGCTGGCTCAGGTAACCGGTAAAGGAGAAAACGATCTCGTAGCCTCCCTTAGACAGGTTGAGTTTGAATGTGCCGTCGGCCGCACTGATAGCGCCCATGGTTGTGTTCTGCGCAAAAACGGAAGCGCCCTCCAGCGGCAATTTCGTTTCAGCATCGATGACGCGGCCGGAAATGGATTGTCCGAAAGCAAAAGCGGATACGAACAGCAGGATGGGGAGAAGGAATAGCTTTTTCATAATGATATTGGTAGACCAAGTTAATAACTTAGCTGCAGCCCGCCTTTCCTATTCTGGTAAAGCATTGTTATTTGTGCGCAGGCTGGCTTACCGCTTCCATGTATTTTTTGCAAGCGTTTTCTACCACCGCATCCAAAGGGGTAAAAGAAAATCCCGGCAGGGCGGCGGTGATGGCGGAGGCGTCGAAGCGGGTCATAGAATGTGCCACGCGTGCCGATTCGCGGGTGAGCAGGGGCTTGCCATCGGCAAAAAGATTTTTAAAAGATTCCAGTCTCCAGGCCAGTTCACCTAGAAATGGTGTGGCCAGCCGGTGCGGTCTTTTTTTCCCAAAGCCATCGGCAATGGCATTGAACAATTGCTGGAAGCTCCAGTTATCTGCATTTAAAATAAATCTCCTGTCGTTGATATCGGAAAACAAAAGACGAACGGAAGCCTCGGCCACATCCTCCACACCTACAAATCCGTTGATGCCATTGGTGTACCAGGGGAATTCATTGTATACGTTCCTGAAGATCGCGCAGCTCGACTGGTGCCAGTCGCCATAACCCAGCACGGTGCTGGGATTCACGATCACGCCCTCCAGTCCTTCGGAGAATCCGCGCCATACCTCCATCTCGGACTTTCTTTTACTGGTGGCATAGTGGGTGTTGTTTTCGTTGTCTTCCCATTTTTTTTCCTCGTTCACCAGGCTGTCGTCGCTGGTGCGCCCTATTGCGGCAACCGAGCTTACATGAATCAGGCGGCGAATATTTTTTTCCAGCGCTACGTTTACCACGTTGGCCGTTCCTTCTACATTGGCCTGGTACATTTTCCGCCGATCGCGTGCATGAAAGGAAACAATGGCCGCCGAATGCACTACTGCATCGGCGCCCTCCATGGCGTCCAGTAAAGAAACCACATCGAGAATGTCGCCATCCACCCATTCTATCTTGTCCAGTATTTCCGCTGGGATATAAAAAGGAATTCTTGAAGAGGGGCGGCGAATAGCCCTCACAGCATGACCTTTTTCTACCAGGTTCCGGAGAAGGTAGCTACCAATAAAACCCGTCCCGCCCGTAACTAAGATCATTTTGTTGTTTCCAGTTCCCAGTTTCCGGTTTCCAGTTCGTGATGATCAACCTGGATCATTGTCCCTTGCAAAAAGAAACCAGCAACTAATAATTATAATATCCTTTTTTCGTTTTCCTACCCAGCTCACCTTTCTGTACTTTTTCCTGTTGTATATAGGATGGCTTCAGTCTTTCGGGCTGGCCCATTTGCTCGTACACCGAGCAGCTGACCGCGTAGTTCACGTCGTTGCCGATCAGGTCCATCAGCTTGAAAGGTCCCATGCGGAAGCCCCGGGCTTCCAGCAAGCCATCGATCAGGGCGGGTTCGATTCCTTTTTCTGCCAGGCGAAGGGATTCAATATAATAAGGGCGCGCCACACGGTTCACAATGAAGCCGGGAGCATCTTTGCAAACCACTGGAACTTTTCCGAGTCTTTTTGTGACATTGATCAGTTGGTTGATCACGTTCCTGCCGGTTTGTTCGCCCTGCACCACCTCCACCAGTTTCATTACAGGCGCAGGGTTAAAAAAATGCAGGCCGGCAAATCTCCTGGGCTCCGGCACCATGCGGCCCAGGGCAGAGATGGAGAGGGATGAAGTATTGGAAGCGAAGATGCAGTCAGCTGCATTGAGGGAGGCCAGCTGCTTGAAGAGGTTGAGCTTGGCTTCGGGGTTCTCGACAATCGCTTCGATCACCAGGTCGGCCCTGCAATCACTGATATCGGTGGTAAACACAATGTTTTTGAAAATGGTCTCCTTCTGGGCACCATCGATCTTCCCTTTTTCTTCCAGCACATCAAGGCTCTTGCGGATAGAAGCCTTTGCTTTTTCCAGTACACCTTCATTCAGGTCGAAGAGCACGGTGGGATAGCCGGCCGTGGCCGCTACCTGTGCTATACCGCTTCCCATGGTCCCTGCTCCGCAGATGCAAAATTTTTGAATGCTCATTCGCCATAAAATTAAGTGATGCCGCTATCCCTTATTCAGAATGGTACGATTCTTTTAGCTTTATTATCAAACAAAAGCAATGAAAAACAAGAACCTGCTGATAGCGGGCGCCGGTGCCATCCTTGCCGCGGCTGCCGCCATTTTTTTCCTGAGGAAGAAAAAGGCGGGTGATACTGAAAAGCCACCCAGGAATGCCCCTCAGCTGGATATAGAAAACCCCGGTACACAGTCTGAATTTCCAACGGCAGCCACAGAATCGGAAGTAGGCTAGAGGGCGGTGTTGAATTGCTTCAGGAAGCGGATGTCGTTCTCGCTGAAAAGCCTGATGTCGTTCACATCGTACAAGAGGAGCGCGGGTCTTTCGATACCCATGCCAAAGGCGTAGCCCGTGTATTTATTAGGATCGATGCCACAGTTTTCCAAAACCTTTGGATGCACCATGCCGCAGCCCAGGATCTCCACCCAGCCTGTATGCTTACAGATCCGGCAGCCCTTTCCTTCACAAATAAAACAGCTGATGTCCATTTCCCCGCTGGGCTCGGTAAAGGGAAAATAGGAGGGGCGGAAGCGCACCTTCACATTTTTACCAAACATTTCCTGCACGAAGAAATACAAGGTTTGTTTCAGGTCGGCAAAGCTCACGTTCTCATCAATATATAAACCCTCCACCTGGTGGAAAAAGCAATGGGAGCGCGCAGAGATGGTCTCGTTGCGGTACACGCGGCCGGGACAAATGATGCGGATGGGCAACTGCCCTTTCTGCATTTCGCGGATCTGCACATTGCTGGTGTGTGTGCGCAGCAGCCAGTCGGCACCGCCGGATGAATGGATATAGAATGTGTCCTGCATATCCCTGGCCGGATGGTTTTCCGGCAGGTTGAGGGCGGTGAAATTATGCCAGTCGTCCTCTATTTCCGGGCCGGTAGCCACAGAGAATCCCAGCCGCTGGAAGATGGAGACCATGCGGTTTCTTACCAGCGTGATCGGATGGCGGGAGCCTACCTCCACCGGGTCTCCGGGAAGAGAAAGGTCGGTCTTGTCCTCTGCCGCAGGCGCCGCAACGGAAGCCGCATTCTTTGCAGTATCAAATTTTGACTCCGCAAATAATTTGAGATCATTCAGTACTTGCCCGAATTCTTTTTTCCGGTCGGCGGGCACGTTCTTCATTTCAGCAAACAATCCTTTTACAATGCCCTTGGTGCCCAGGAAGCGGATCCTGTATTCTTCCAGTTCCGCAGCATTGGTAATGCTGTAACCCTCGATCTCTTTTTTGTACGCGTCAATTTGCTGCAGGATCTGCTCCATGCCTCAAAAGTAGCAAGATGTTTTATATTGCAGCCATGTCATACGAGAACCCTGGCGACGACCTGAACATAGCTGCATTTTTATCGCCGTTGACCGACGAAGAACAGGTGTATAAGCATGGCCAGGTAGGCACCCTGATCGACGCCTATATCTCTTCTTTTCCCGACGTAGAAAAAGCCGATATCGTGCTGGTGGGTTGCGGAGAGCAGCGTGGCGCCGGCTTCATGAATGAAAGCCAGGCCGCAGACGCCGTGCGAAAGGAATTTTACCAGCTTTTTCACTGGCAGCAGGAGGTGAAACTCGCCGACGTAGGCAATATCCGCACAGGCAGCTCCATGGGCGATTCAGCAGCCGCGCTGAAGATCGTGGTGCACGAGCTGGTGCAGGCAGGCAAGCTGGTGGTGGTGCTGGGTGGCTCTCACGACCTTACCCTGGCGACCTACCAGGCATTTACCGACCTGAAACAGCAGATAGATTTTGTAGGGGTGGATGCCCTTATTGATATTGACATTGATTCTCCTTTCCGCGACCACAGTTACCTGATGGAGATACTCACCTCGGAACCGAATTTTATCCGGCACTATAATCACCTCGGCTTTCAAAGCTATTACGCCCATCCGCGCATGCTGGAAACCATGGACAAGCTGCGCTTCGATTGCTTCCGCCTGGGTAATGTAAAAGAGCACCTGGAAGAAATGGAGCCTGTGATCCGGAACTGCCAGCTGTTTTCTTTCGACATGAACGCCATTGCTGCTGCTTATGCGCCTTCGGTACAGTTCTCGCCCAACGGACTTACAGGCGAGGAAGCCTGCACGCTGATGCAATTCGCCGGCATGAGCGATCAAATGAGCTGCATCGGCATTTACGGCTACCAGCCGGAAAACGACGTAGCCCAGCTCACAGCCAAACAGATCAGCCAGATGCTCTGGTACCTGGTGGATGGCCGCAGCAGGGGCAGCCGTGAATCTTCACTGGAACAGCGCGACAGTTTCAATGAGTACCATACCAGCTTCACCGAGGTGGAGACCGTTTTTCTCCAAAGCAAAAAGACCGGCCGGTGGTGGATGCAGCTTCCCGACAAAAAATTCATCGCCTGCTCGCACAAGGATTACATCACGGCCAGCAGTAACGAATATCCCGAGAGGTGGCTGAGGCACCAGGAAAGACCCTGATGAATGTTGAACGGATGAACAGATGAATGTTGAAGGGGCTTTTATGTTCAATAACCAAATTTCAACGCTCAATTTCTCACATGGACAAATTACTCGTCATTGCCTTTCTTATTAGTTTGACCTCTTGCTCGGTAGGCAGGAAGATCAGCACCTCGCCCACTGATGTGGTGGTGATGGATTCGGCCCTGCTCTCCGCTCATGTGGGCATTGCTGTTTATGATCCGGAAGAAAGCAAATATCTCTACGCGTACCAGTCTGACAAATATTTCGTTCCCGCGAGCAACACCAAGATACCTACGCTGTATGCGGCATTGAAATACCTGGGCGACAGCATACCCGGCCTGCGCTATTTTGAAAAGGATGGGCAGCTGTTCATCACGCCTACGGGCGATCCTACATTTTTGCATCGCGACTACAAGCGCCAGCCGGTCTTCGATTTTTTAAAGCAAACCCATCTTCCGCTGACCTATATCTACCCGAACTGGCAAACCAATGTCTATGGCTCCGGCTGGGCCTGGAATGATTACAGCGAGGCCTATATGGCGGAGAGAAGTGAACTGCCCATTTATGGGAACACAGTGCGCTTTCAGCTGGTGCAGGAGAATGGACAGTATGCGCTAAGACCCGATGTTCGTTTTTTTCGCTTCGCGG
Source organism: Chitinophagaceae bacterium (assembly GCA_036676905.1). Classification (GTDB taxonomy): domain Bacteria; phylum Bacteroidota; class Bacteroidia; order Chitinophagales; family Chitinophagaceae; genus Flavisolibacter. Next base: position 243,377 of record JAKFCE010000006.1, on the reverse strand, counting down.
TGAATGAAAAAGTGGAAAAACTGACGCCGCAGATCAGGATGGAACGCAGAAGACTGGATAATATTTTCGACGTGATCGCCGACAACAGGACCTTTCGCTCGGCGGAACTTCCCTTCCGCACTTTCGAGAACAGCCGCCTGCTGGAGGATACCCTGAAGAAGGCCTGGCTGTCGAGGGCCTATGTGGAAGGCGTCCAGGAGTATCGGCTGCTCTACTCGCAGCATATCGACTCGCTGCTAAAGCCCCTGATGCACAGGAGCGATAATTTTTTTGCGGAGCAAACCCTGCTGATGGCTGCCAATGAATACCTGGGCATCATGCAGGAAGGCAGGATGATCGATACCATCTTAAAAACGGACTTTAAAGACCTGCCCCAAAGGCCGCGCTGGGCCGATGGCTCGGGGTTGAGCCGCTATAATCTTTTTACCCCGCAAGACTTTGTAATGATCCTGGATAAGATGAGGAAGGAGTTTGGAATGTCCAGGCTGCAGGAAATTTTGCCCACAGGCAACGAGGGCACGCTCACGAATTACTATAAGGCAGACAGCGGCTACCTCTTTGCCAAGACCGGAACACTTTCCGGCGTGGTGGCGCTCAGTGGTTTTTTGTATACCAGTAAAAACAAGCTGCTGATCTTTTCTGTGCTGGTGAACAATCACCAGGCTTCCGCTACGCAGGTGAGGAGGGCAGTAGAAAAATTCATCCAGCAGGTAAGAAAGGATCACTAAAAGCGACCAAACATTTTCTCCAGCTGTTCTTTTTTGAATTCAAGATAGGTAGGCCTGCCTGTGGGCGTGCTGTTGGATTGCCTGCATTCGAAGAGGTCGGTGAGCAGCTGCTGCATTTCCCTTTGCGTTAATGGCGTTCCGCTTTTGATGGACTGCTGCGAGGCTACCGATCGGATCAGCATCTCCCTGCGCGGCAGCTTGAGCTCTGAGCTGAAAAATTTGTACTGCTCGATGATCTTTTCCAGCACCTGCTTTTCATTCCCGGCTTCTACATCGGCCGGTGTTCCTTGTATCACAAAAGAATGATTACCGAAAGGCTCGATCAGGTATCCTACCTGGTGGAGGTCGGGCAGAAGCTCCTGCAGGATCACAGCATCGGAAGGCGAAGGATCCAGCGTGGTGGGGAAAAGGCTGCGCTGGGCAGCCACGGGCTTTCCTTCACTGGCCTGTAACAGGCGCTCATAGATCACGCGCTCGTGGGCCGACTGCTGGTGAACGAGAATAAATTGTTCGGCCGCAGGCGCCATGATATAAGTATTGAATAACTGGAGAAGAGGGGCCTGTTCTTCAAACTGCAAACGCTGGAACATGGGCTCCCTGGTAAATTGCTCCGTTTTGGTGGCAGGGAAGGGCTCGGGCATAGCATCGCTGGTGATGCGATGTGCCTGGTGGGCCTCGGTAAATGTGCGGAAGATCGAAGAGGACTGGGTGGCCGCCTGCTTATCCGAAGTGAATGGCTTTTGAATGGCATCGAGACCCTGGATAGAAGGATCTAGTTCGAAATCCAGGGTAGGCGTGATGCTGAACTGCGCAAGCGCATGCTTTACCGCGGCATGGATAAAAGCATACACGATCTTTTCATCCTCGAATTTGATCTCCTGCTTGGTAGGATGCACGTTCACGTCCACCTGTTCCGGATCCAGGTCAATGAAAAGCACGTAAGCCGGATAGCTGTCGGGCGTGATCATATCCTGGTAGGCCGACATCACCGCGTGATTGAGGTAGGGACTTTTGATGAAGCGGTTGTTGACGAAAAAATATTGCTCGCCGCGTGTCTTTTTCGCGGTTTCAGGCTTACCTGCGAAGCCATATACATTCAGGTAGTCGGTATTTTCTTTCACCGGCACCAGCCTGGTCCCATACTGGTTGCCCAGCAACTGCAGGATCCTTTGCTTGAGGCTGCCGGTCTCCAGGTGAAATACCTGCTGGCCATTGCTGGTAAGCGAAAAGAAGACGCCGGGAAAGGCCAGGGCCACGCGGATGTATTCATCCACGATGTGGCGCATTTCCGCCGCATTGCTTTTCAGGAAATTCCGGCGGGCAGGCACGTTGAAGAACAGGTTCTTCATGGTGATGGTAGTTCCCCGGGCAGCGGCCACAGGCTCCTGTACCAGCACGCGGCTGTTCTCTACCTGCAGCAGGGTACCGGTGGTATCTTCTTCCCGGCGGGTTTTGAGCTCCACCTGGGAAACCGCCGCTATGGAAGCCAGGGCTTCGCCCCGGAAACCCATGGTGCGGATATGGAAAAGGTCGTTGATGTCGCGGATCTTGGAGGTAGCATGCCTTTCAAAACACATGCGGGCGTCGGTGTCGCTCATGCCGGAGCCGTTGTCGGACACCTGGATCAGGGACTTGCCGGCATCGTTCACCAGCAACCTGATCTCGGTAGCGCCAGCATCTACGGCGTTTTCGAGCAGCTCTTTCACGGCGCTTGCCGGGCGCTGGATCACCTCGCCTGCGGCGATCTGGTTGGCAATGTTATCAGGAAGCAGTTGTATTCTATCAGCCACAGTATCTTTCTTGGCAGTAAAATTAAGCCCGCAGCGTTAAGGAATGGCAAAAATATATGCTATGAAAACCTAATATAGAGCTGATCCGTATATTTGCTATACCAAAGCTAAAATGTTCCGACAAAAAACTATAGCCTTCTATTGTGCGGCCATCCTCCTGTTTTCCTGTCAAAAAAATGCAGAAACAGTGGAGGAGCCCGATTTCTCCAGCTATGTGCCTATCACAACGGAGTATGTTGAGTACACGATCAAGAAAGGTCAGAATTTCGCCGACCAAAATCCTTTCAGACCGGTAGATACCGACGAACTGGTGTTCAAGGTAAAGTTTGACAGCAGCGCGGTTTACCGCACCGTGGATCCCCAAAACCAGTACGACATCAACAAGCTCTATGGTTTTTCCGACAACAACGAGAACCACCATAAGTACAGTGCCCGTTTTGGATGGAGGTGGAGCGACAATGCCCTGCGCATCTTTGCTTATGTATATAACAATGGTGTGGTGAGTTCAAAGGAGCTGGGGATCGTTGCTATTGGTGCCGAGATCCATTGCGTGTTGAAAACAACCTCATCTGAGTACATTTTCACACTCAATCACATCACCAGCACCATGCCACGCGAAAGCAAAACGCAGAAAGCAAAAGGATATATCCTGTATCCTTACTTCGGGGGCACGGAAACTGCGCCCCACAATGTGAAAATTTGGATAAAATCTCTCTGAGGCCAATCTCGTTTTTGCACAGCATTGGCATTCACAGCTAGCACTGGCTCAGTTATTTATATTAAATTGCTGTATGAAGAAAACCTTAGCGGCGCTGGCAGTAGCCTTCATTTTCCTATCCCTTGCATTTTCACAATCGAAAAGTTCTCTGCCAAGGGAGAAATGGGTGGATAGTGTGTTTGCTTCGCTCAGTAAAGATGAAAAGATCGCCCAGCTGATGGTGATCCGTGCCCACAGCAACCTGGGGCAGGATCATGTGAATGGAGTGATCAACCAGGTGAAAAAATACAATGTTGGCGGCCTCTGCTTTTTCCAGGGAGGACCCGTGCGGCAGGCAAATCTTACTAACCTTTACCAGTCCATAGCCAAAACCCCCCTGATGGTGACCATCGATGGCGAGTGGGGACTGGGCATGCGCCTGGACAGCGTGATCAAATATCCCTACCAGCTCACCCTGGGAGCTCTCACCGATGAAAAGCTGGTGTACGACATGGGTGTGGCTGTGGGCGAGCAAATGAAGCGCATAGGCGTACACGTGAATTACGCACCGGTAGTAGACATCAACAACAATCCCAATAACCCCGTGATCGGCTACCGGTCGTTCGGCGAGGACAAATACAAAGTAGCAAAGTTCGGAGTGGCCTATATGAAGGGTATGCAGGATGCAGGCATCATGGCCTGCGCCAAGCACTTCCCCGGTCATGGAGATACTGAAGTGGACTCGCACCTGGACCTGCCGGTGATCAGCAAGAGCATGGAGCAGCTGGATTCATTGGAGCTGTATCCATTCAAAGCATTATTCAAAGCAGGAGTGGGCAGTGTAATGATCGCCCACCTTGCCATACCCTCTATTGACAACACGCCCAATCGCCCCACTTCGCTTTCGAAGAACAACGTAAGCGAACTGCTGAGGGACGAGCTGGATTATGAAGGGATCACCTTCACAGACGCCCTGGAAATGAAGGGCGTGACCAAGTTCTTCCCTGCAGGCGAAGCCGCCGTGCAGGCCGTGATCGCCGGCAATGATATGCTTTGCCTGCCCGAGGATGTTCCTGCCGCCATTGCCGCTATTCAGCATGCCGTGAAAAAGAAAAGGATCAAGCAAAAAGATATCGATGAGAAGGTGAGGAAGATCCTGGCCGCCAAATATGACCTGGGCCTGGCCGATCTGAAGCCTGTAGACACTACCAACCTGCTGGAAGACCTGAATGCAAAGACAGAGTCGATCAAAAGATCCATTGCCAGGAACGTGGTGACTGTGCTGCGCAACGATGCCAACCTGATGCCTGAGAAGCTGGAAAAGAAAGTGGCTTATGTAGGCCTCGGCCTAACAGCACTGAACAAGTTCGGCCAAAGGCTGGTGCAGGACTACAAGGCCGATGCTTACCTCGTTTCTTATAAAGACGGTGCAGATAAAGCGGCCGAGGTATTGGCGAAAGTCAATGCGGGCGGCTATGAGCTCGTGATCGTGGGGGTGCACGATTATAGCTATCGCCCGGCCAATAACTACAATATCAGCGCTACATCATTGAAGCTTTGGAAAGACCTTCAAAAGCAAAATACTGTCACCTTTCTTTTTGGGAATGTATACGCAGCGAAAAATTTCTGCGAGGCGCGCAGTCTCGTAGCCCTGCACCAGGATGACCAGGTGTTCCAGGAAGCGGCGGCTGATTTCCTTAAGGGTCATGTGACTGCCAGAGGCAAGCTGCCCGTGACTGTGTGCTCCTTCCAGTATGGCATGGGCATCGCGGTGAACAATCGTGTACCTATAGGTACATCGGCGCCCTGGCTGGTGATCGACAGCATCATGCGCGATGCCATGGGCAGGCAGGCTTTCCCTGGCGCCGTGATACTGGCTGCACAAAATGGTGAGATAAGGTACCATAAAGCCTTTGGCAGGTATGAGTACGACAAAGACGCACTGCCAGTAAACCTGGAAAGCATTTTCGATGTGGCTTCCGTAACCAAAACTTCCGCGACCACGGTTGCGGTGATGAAGCTTTACGAACAGGGCAGGCTTGACCTGAATAAAACATTGGGCGACTATCTTGCGTGGACACGCGGGAGCGATAAAGAAGGCCTTGTGATCAGGGATATCCTTTTGCACCAGGCAGGACTGAATCCATTTATTCCTTTCTATAAAGAAACGATCGATTCGGCGACCGGCATTCCGCGTGCAGACCTGTACCGGAATACCATGGATGCGGAATATAATATTCCCGTTGCCCGCGATCTCTATTTACGACGAGACTGGAACGATAGCATGCTGCACAGGATATTGGAAAGCAAGCTGACTGCTCATGGAAAATATGTGTATAGCGACAATGATTTTATTCTCCTCGGCAAGATCGTAGAGACCATCACCGGTCAGACACTTGACCAATACGTACATAAAACATTTTACGGTCCGATGGGCATGTCCACCACAGGGTTCAAGCCCTGGCACCGCTTTGGCGTAGAGCGCGTGGTGCCTACGGAAAAGGAAGCTCATTTCAGGCGGCAGACGCTGCGCGGCTATGTGCACGATGAAGGCGCATCTCTTTTTGGCGGCGTTTCCGGCCATGCTGGCCTGTTCTCCAATGCCTACGATCTTTCATTGCTTTACCAGATGTTACTGAACGGCGGCGAGCTGAATGGTGAGCGCTACCTTAAAAAAGAGACGATCGATCTTTTTACAGCCTATAACAGCGATATCAGCAGGCGTGGATTTGGGTTTGACAAACCGGAAAAAGACAATACCTCCAGGGAGAATCCATATCCTTCGGCACTGGCTTCGCCCTCTACTTTTGGGCATACAGGTTTTACAGGTACATGCGTGTGGGTTGACCCGGCCAACGGCGTTGTTTATATTTTTCTTTCCAACAGGGTCTACCCTTCACGCAACAACAACCTGCTGGGCCAGCTGAGTATCCGTGGGAAAGTACAGGATGCCATCTATCGTGCGCTAAAAGCAGAAGAGGCTGCCGTGGCAACCTCTCCTTCTCAACTCTGATCTTTTTTCTCAATATTGATATTACCGCCCGGTGGCCTGCGCTGCTGAGGCGGTTTTTGTTGCGGTGGTCTTTGTTGTCCCTGCGGCGGCCTGGGTTGCTGGGGTTTCTGCTGCTGGGGTTTCTGTTGCTGGCCTTGAGGTGGTCTTTGCTGTTGCGGCTTTTGCTGCTGACCCTGTGGTGGCCTTTGCTGTTGCTGTCCAGGACTTCTTTGCGGTAGTCCTCTTTGCTGTCCCTGGCCCTTGGTCCCCTGCGGGCCCCTTTGCTCTCTTCCCCTGTCCCTTCTTTTCTTATCGGCCTTCTCCAGACTTTTCAGCGTGATATGGCCCACCACATCCACGAATTCCGGCTCTACTTCCTTAGGCTTGGAAGAAACCACTTCAACTGCTTCCAGTTCCTCAGGGATCACGCCCTGGCTATTGAGTGACCTGATCTTCTTCACGCGCTCAATGGTGAGCGGGAATTGCTTGGTGCTGTCGGGCAGCACATACCACATCAGGTTTTTGAAAATGTCTTTTTTGATCAGGGTAGCTGTACCTCTTACAACCCTGAGTATGTCGGCGTTCTCGGGGAATCCCTGCAAGGCATCGAGATAGGTGTCCAGCTCGTAATTCAGGCAGCATTTCAGCCTGCCGCACTGTCCACTCAGCTTGGTTTGATTGATGGATAGGTTCTGGTACCTGGCTGCGGCTGTGTTCACCGATTTGAATTCGGTGAGCCAGGTGGCGCAACAAAGCTCACGTCCGCAGCTGCCTATGCCGCCTACTTTACCACTTTCCTGCCTGGCGCCGATCTGGCGCATTTCCACCTTGAGCTTGAATTCGGAAGCGAAGATCTTGATCAGCTCCCTGAAGTCAACGCGGTCTTCTGCTATATAAAAGAAAGTTCCTTTTTTACCGTCGGCCTGGATCTCCACCTCGCTCATTTTCATGTTGAGCCGCAATTGCCTGGATATGGCCCTGGCGCGGATCAGTGCGTCGCGCTCCCTGGCCTTGTTTTGCTTCCAGAGGTCGAGGTCGCGGTCGGAGGCCCTCCGGAGTACCCTTTTCATTTCGGGGTTGAACTCCTCGATGCCTTTTTTCCGGAGCTGAAGCCGCACGATCTCGCCGGTGAGCAATACCTCGCCCACGTCAAATCCTGAGACGCCTTCTACCGTTACCAGGTCTCCTTTATCAAAAAACTGGAGGGTACTGTTCCTGAAAAATTCTTTCCGGCTGCCCTGGTTGAAGCTGACTTCAATGACACGGCAGGATGTTTCGGCATCACTGATCGGCAGGTTCACCAGCCAATCGTAAGCATTCATCCTGTTACAGCTATTGGTGCCGCAACTGCCGTTGCTCTTACAACCACCCGGCTTGCCGCCTGAGGCAGTGCTACAACTATCGCATCCCATACTGGATCTTCCTTTTTGTTTGTAAGAGGGCTGGCTTCCAAGCTAGCAGAAGTCGAATGTCAAGAACACCTGGGATACGGCAAATAAGTGGAGCGCTGTATCCTGTTCATGACCATTTATATTGAGTATCAGATAGCCTTTTAAACCTTTCACACTAAACCAAACCTCTTGATATATAATAGAAGGCGCAAGCGCCACCTCACAAATATAATTTTTTTATTAGAATCGGCCTGTTGAAAGACTATTGCACCGAGATCACGGCATTATTGCGGGAAAGATGGTACATCCGGATGGTGAGGGCATGCAAAAGCAGCTTCGCGTTGGCATTTCTTTCAATATGGTAGGAGGCCTTGTCAAGCTCTTCCACCAGCACCTGCTTCTGCTCCATGCTAAAGACCTTGTTCAGCCTCCTGGCAAAATCGGCTTCCATGGAAGACATGCCCGCTGCGGTTTCTTCCTCGTTATGGCTTAATTCCAGCCTCACTGCCTGCTCCACCAGGTGGGTGAAGTAGCGGAGGAACTGCTTCTGCTTCTCCCTTCCCAGCCTTGCTGCCTCCTCAATGAATTTTACCTGGGCGATGGGCTGGTTCTTCATGGTGGCGTTCAACCATTCCCGCAATAGGGAACTGAAGTCCTCGCCGGCGTTCTGCATCATTTGCAGGGCTTCGCGGTAGTTGCCATTGCTAGAATTCGCATAGAGCCGGGCCTGTTCTGGCTGGAGGCCGCCTTTTTCTACCAGCGTTTTTTCAATGTCTGCCGTAGCTATGGCGGGAATACGCACCAGCTGGCAGCGGGAAAGTATGGTACTGAGGATGTTTGATTCGTTCTCCGCGACAAGAATGAAGAGGGTTTCCGGTGGTGGTTCTTCAATCAGCTTCAGCAGTTTATTGCCTTCCTTACCCAAATACTCGGGCATCCACATCACCAGGATCTTATAGCCGCTTTCAAAACTTTTCAGGTTCAGCTTGCGGATGATGTCGTTGCATTCCGCTGCCGTGATGTTGCCCTGCTTGTTCTCCGCGTCGATGAATTGAAGCCAGTCGTACACATTGCCGTATTTGTACTGCTGGATGAATTCCCTCCATTCAGCGGCATAATCCGTGCTCACCGGGGGAGAGCCAGGCTTTTTTGTAACGACCGGGTAAGAAAAATGAATATCGGGATGCACCAGCCCCGTAGCCATAGAAAAGGAAGGTTGCTTTTCCATCCATTGGTCAGCCGCTTCGGGTGTGGCCGGCAGCTTCACCTCGATCTCCGCCTCGCCAAACAGGGAGGCGCCGGCTTCGGGTTGGTCCAGGTCCTTAGGCAGGCTCGAGATGTACTGGGCAAAGCAAATGGCAAGCGGCAAGGCGCCACTGCCTTCTTTTCCCAGGAACAAAAGGGCATGACTGAGCCTGTTCTGCTGCACCATCTCAACGAGGTGCTGCTTTACTTCTGTTTGTCCTATGATGTCACGGAATAGCAAGGTGCAGCGATGACTGTAAAAAATAGGTTGAGGATTGACGATCCACGATTGACGTTAATTCAGGTAAACCGTGATCTCTTCGCTAAGAGGCGAGACTTTGCTGGGAAACACCTTCACCAGCTTGCCATTTTCATCGATCAGGAACTTGGTAAAGTTCCATTTCACCACGGGATCTTGTGCGCCCAGTTTTTTCGCTTCTTCAGTTAAGTATTTAAAAATGGGATGGGTATCATCGCCTTTGACAGAGACTTTTTCGGCCATAGGGAAGGTGACGCCGTAATTGCGCTTGCAAAATTCGCCGATCTCTTCGTTGGTACCCGGTTCCTGCTCACCGAAATTATTGGCAGGGAAGCCCACGATCACCAGGTTGCCCTTGTATTTTTCGTAGAGCTTCTGCAGCTCTTCGTACTGTGGCGTGTAACCGCATTGGGAGGCAGTGTTTACGATCAGGATATGCTTGCCTTTGAAGCCGGCAAAATCGATCTCCTTGCCTTCGAGGCCGTTGACCTTGAAGTCATAGATAGAACCCTGGCTAAGTCCGAATGTGAGGATCATGGCGAGCAATAGTGTTTTCATGATGAATGGCTTGAATGTCAAAGATACAGAACAGGAATTTGCCACCTTGTTCCTTCTACATAAGGCCGCCCCACCGGGGCGCTAATTACCGAAGATTGTAAGCCTTATTGCGATTCGTAGGCGCCCAGATCGGGCAGGCCTATGGGACGCGGTGCGCCGTCCAGGTCGATCAATACCGAACTGGCACTCCCTTTATTGAGTGCAGGTGAACCGGGCTGCAACCTGAAGCTGAAAATATCCGTGCCCGTAAGATAACCTTCGAAGCCTGGATCGGTGCTGTTGGTTGCGTTCACGATGGTAGAATTTGCGGGAGGTGTCTCTACCCGCCAGAGTACATCCTGGAAACTCAGGCTGAAGGCGGTTCCTTTCTTGTCGGAGATCACTTCGTTCTTTACAAGTCCGTTGGCTTCACCCCAAAGAATGCAGTTCCTGAAAACTGCAGCCAACGGAAATGCGGGTTCATTATTGATATAATCGGCTATGAAGACCGAGGGCTCTTTGTGCGGCAGGAAATCGGTGGATACAGAAGCCATAGTGCAGTGCAGGAAACTATAATCGCCTCCTTTGGCCAGTATGAGGTTCTTGCCGCAATTACCGATCAGCAGGTTTTCTGCCTGGATACTTGAATGAATGCCCAGCAGGCCGATGTCGTAAGCGTTTTCAATAATGGTTTCGCGGATATTGAGTTTGGGATTGCTGTTGCTGGCTGGCTCCAGCACCACCACGGCCTGGTAGGCATTTTTAATGATGGCGTAGCGGATATCATTGTCGATACTGGATTCAGTGAATACGATCCCAGGCCAGGAAGCGGGAAAGTCGCGATAGGGCAGGTCCAGCCTGTCGCCGGTGAACACCACCCGGGTGCTGTCCCACTCTTCTCCTTCCACACGCAAGGTACCCTGGACAACGAAGGGCGCTCTCGCGTTGATATGTACACGGCAGCCTTTGGCGATCGTGAGTGTAGCGGCCGTATCAATAGTGAGCCCTCCAAGTATCACGTAAGGCAGGTCGTTGGTCCAGGTCTCGTTGCCTGTGATCACTTTGTTGCGAAGGAAATGTGCGTTTTGTCCAAAGGCATCCAGCTGCACCCAGTCCGTATTTCCATTATAGAGTATCTGCAGGCTGTCGCGCACGATGAAGGGCAGGTTGGCTGCATTGGGATCGATCTTCACCGTCACGTAAACGTACACGCTGTCATGGGCCTGCACTTCAATGTCGCGCACTTCGGGGCCGGGTCTTCCGTCTGCATTGATCTTAAAAGGTGAAGCAATTCCTCCCGCGAGCTTCACCGACGAGATCACGATACCCTTGTCGTTGTTGTTCATGATCTTGACGAACTGCGATATGGAACCTGTGGTGGTAAAGACCGTATCAAAGTGAAGGGTATCCACGCTGGTGTCCAGCCTTAGGGAGGAGTCGTTACTGAATTGGTCCTTCCGGCAGGAGATGATCAGGAGCAGTAAAACAATAGCGGGGAAAAGGGTGCGCTTCATTGGTATAAATGTACGGCAGAACGGCCTATGAAGATGAGGAGAGGCAGAGCGTGGCGATGCTCACGCGCACATCGCCGGCTTCCAGCAGCACCTGCCCGCAGGATTCAAGCGTCGCTCCCGTGGTCACCACATCGTCCACCAGCAAGAGGTGCTTCCCCTGCACCAGGCCCGGGTCTTTCACCACGAAGCGACCCTTCATATTCTGCCACCGCTGCACCCTGTTCTTTTTGGTCTGGCTTTCAGTGTGCATGGTGCGGGCTACCACGTTGGTGAGTACAGGCACCTTTAATATTTCCGAGATGCCCTGGCAAAGAATGGCAGCCTGGTTGAAGCCGCGCTTTTTTTCCCTGGCGTAAAACAGGGGAAGGGGTATAACGGCATCTACGAAACGAAAACGGTTGGAGGCCGCCAGCTGCTGGCCCATCATCCGGCCCAGGTAAAGTCCCAGTTCTTTGTTGCCTTTGTACTTGAAGGCATGCATCAGCTTTTGGATGGGGGAGTGTTTTGTAAAATAAAATTGCGCGGTGGCGTGGGTGAGCGGTATCCTGCCCCAGAACATTTTTTCCACCGGGTTGTTTGGATACATATGAAAATGGGTGCAGGGAAGCAGCTCCAGGCAGGGCAGGCAAAGGAAATGCTCCTCATCGGGAAGGTCGGTTCCGCAGTTTTCGCAAACATGGGGAAAGGCCAGGTGAAGCAATGACCGTTTCAGCGTGTCGAGGGAAGAGAGGATTGTATGAAGCAAGGCCGGCCTCATATCAAAACAGGTACCGGTACAATTCTTCCACGCGGCTCATGGTGATCACTTCGATAGAAAAACGCTTCTTGCTGATGGCCTTTGCGTTGTATTTGGAAACGATCATTTTTTCGAAGCCCAGTTTTTCTGCCTCCGCGATCCGCTGCTCCACGCGGTTCACTGCGCGGATCTCTCCGCTTAAACCTACTTCGCCCGCAAAGCAAATGTTCTGGCGGATGGCCGTGTCTTCAAAAGAGGAAAGCAGGGCGGAAAGCACGGCGAGGTCAATGGAAGGGTCTTCAATTTTTAATCCCCCGGCGATATTCAGGAACACATCCTTCATTCCAAAATGAAAGCCGCCTCTCTTTTCCAGTACAGCGAGCAGCAGCTGTAGCCTGCGCAGGTCGAAGCCCGTGACCGTACGTTGTGGTGTGCCGTAAACCGATTGGGTCACCAGCGCCTGCACTTCTATCAGCAGGGGCCGCTGGCCTTCCATGGTGGAGGCGATGGCGATGCCGCTTAGCTCTTCTTCCTTTTGCGTGATGAGGATCTCGCTGGGGTTGCTCACCGCGCTCATCCCGTCTTCGTTCATCTGGTAAATGCCCAGTTCCGCTGTGCTGCCGAAACGGTTCTTCAGCGTGCGAAGGATGCGGTAAGCATAGTGCCTGTCGCCTTCAAACTGCAGCACGGTATCCACCATGTGTTCAAGCACCTTGGGTCCGGCGATGCTGCCATCCTTGGTGATATGCCCAATGAGAAAGACAGGTGTGTTGGTTTCCTTGGCGAACTGCTGGAATTCCGCTGCGCACTCGCGGATCTGTGAAACACTGCCGGCTGAAGATTCCACGAAAGAAGATTCAAGCGTTTGAATAGAATCTACGATGATCAGTTCCGGCCTTAGCTTTTTGATCTCTGTGAAAATGGTTTGCGTAGACGTTTCTGTGAGGAGATAAAAATTGCTGCTGGCTTTTCCCACCCTGTCTGCGCGCATCTTGATCTGTTGCTCGCTTTCTTCACCACTGATATACAACACGATAGTTTTGTCAAGCTGCAATCCGATCTGCAGAAACAAAGTTGATTTACCAATTCCAGGCTCACCCGCGATGAGCGTTACACTGCCCGGAACAATGCCGCCGCCGAGTACGCGGTTCAACTCAGCATCGGGTGTGATCACGCGTGGAACTTCATTGATCTTAATATTATCAAGGGCCTGAATCTTTTTGCTTGGAGAAGTTTCGTGATAAGCCGACCAGTCATTGGCGGTAGTTTTTTTATCATCCTTCCTGATCAATTCTTCCACGAAACTGTTCCACTGCTGACATGAAGGACACTTGCCCAGCCACTTTGCACTTTCGTATCCACAGGCCTGGCAAAAAAAAGCGGTCTTGATCTTTGACATGATCCAAAGTAACTGTTGTTCGATGAAAACAGGGCTGGAAAATCAGCAGAAGGGAGGGTGAAAATCCGGGAAAGGAGGGAAATAAAAAGGGTCGATCTTGCGATCAACCCTTTTACTTACTAACCCATTAAATTCTGACACTAAATTACAATTCTGCCCCAGATTTCAAAATAATTTTTAGTTTCTGTGAATAACTTTTGGACCTCTTTATATAAAGTTCTGTTAGGAGAGATCAAGAGTTAAATTATTGATAATCAATTATCTGGGAAATCCCTGTTCGCCCCGGGCCCTCACGCACTGTAATTGTGTCAGAGCGAGTTATCCAGAATTTAGGGCTCTGCCAAAATCGGTGTCTTTTCAGTCAAAAAACGCAGAAAAAGGAGAAAAAAAATGGTTTGGCGGTAGATTTGAGCATCGTATAAAACAAAGTCCCAACATGACACCAGGTATCATATTTCTTTCTTTGGTCTTTATCGCCATCAGCATGATCGTTTCGGCCATTTTGAAGGGCCGGATGAACAAATACGGCAAAATTCCCCTCCAGGCCGGGCTTACCGGCAAGGATGTAGCCGAGAAAATGCTGAAGGAAAACGGCATTTTCGACGTCCAGGTGGTCTCGGTCCCCGGCTTTCTCACCGACCACTATAACCCAATGAACAAAACGGTCAACCTCAGCCCGGAGGTATATAACAATTATAGTATATCTGCGGCCGCTATAGCGGCCCACGAGTGTGGACACGCCATCCAGCATGCTACCGCCTATGCCTGGCTACAGCTCCGCAGTAAGATGGTACCGGTGGTACAGTTCAGCTCTACCATTGTTAACTGGCTGCTGCTCATTGGCGTATTCATGGCGGCATCCGGCAATACCACCCTATTATTGGTAGCTATTGGGTTGTTCGCCGTGACCGTGGTATTCTCCCTGGTGACCCTGCCCGTAGAGTTCGATGCAAGCAAAAGAGCGTTGGCCTGGCTAAACCATACCAATGTGACCAACAGCGAAGAATACCCCAAAGCGAAAGATGCGCTGAAGTGGGCGGCCATGACCTACGTGGTGGCGGCACTGGCAGCCGTGGCTACGCTGGTACAATATATCATGATATATATGGGGAGCAGGGACCGCTAAAGTAAACGAGGCACAGTTTTTTGACTTTCATGATTGCCCTTAACCGTGATCATGAAAAACATTTACCTGTTATCTCTCCTCTTTATTCTCTTTTCCTGCCAGGATCTCTTCCAGTTCAATCCCAATGAGATCAGGCTGGAGGAACATGAGCAGGATCTCAATGCTAAAAACATCCAGCGCCTAAGTCAGTATAAGGCAGGCGACACCCTGAAATTCGTACTCATTGGCGATTCCCAGCGATTTTACGATGAAGTGCAGTCATTTGTGTCAAAGGTGAATAGCGAGGAAGACGTGGCTTTTGTTCTCCTGGCGGGTGATATCACCGATTTCGGCCTCAGCAAGGAGTTTAAATGGATCAACGACCGCCTGCGGCAGCTGGAAGTTCCCTATATCACCATCATCGGCAACCACGACATGCTGGGCAACGGCCCCCTGGTTTATTCAAAGATGTTCGGTCCTACCGATTTTTCTTTCGACGTCGGACGCTACCAATTTATTTGTTTGAATACCAACTCCCTTGAATCGGGAATGAGCGGATCGGTACCCGACTTGCCCTGGCTGAAAAAGCAGCTGGACGACGGCTCGCACCAAAGGCAGGCTTTTGTGGTTTCCCATATTCCGCCATTCGACAATGGTTTTGACAGCACACTTGAAAAAAATTATGCTTCGATCCTTGCCCATTCGGGCAGGGTCAAGCTGTCTATGCACGGCCACCGCCACCAGTTTTCCGTGAGCAGGCCCTATCAGGATGGAGTAACCTATTTAGTAGCCGCTTCCCTGAACAAGAGATCTTATACCCTGGTCACCGCCTGGGACGATCAATTTAAAGTGGAGGAAAAACTTTTCTGATGAAAAGATGGCTGATCATACTAGCTACGCTGATCCCCGGTGCTGAAAGCGAAGCGCAGGAAAAGTTCCTTCGCAAGATCTCCCCGCAACATGGCAAGGTGCAGTTTGCCGGCGGCATTGGGTTCATTTCTGCCGGTGTGGGATATGGCAATCCTAAACGCAACCTGGAAGCGGATGTTTTTTATGGCTATGTACCCAAGCAGTTCGGCGGCATTGCCATGCATTCGCTCACGGGCAAGCTGAGTTATCATCCATTCAGGCCTGGCAAGGTGCTCAACCTGCAGGTGCAGCCATTTACAGTAGGTCTACAGGGCACCTATACATTCGGGAAGCAATACTTCCTTTATTCACCCGATAATTATCCTTACAATTATTACGGTTTTCCCACAGCCCTTCATGCCGGATTTTTTGTTGGCGGCAACGTGAGTACTACGTTCAATAAGAAAACATTGAGAGGTGTGGGGATCTACTACGAGTTAGGCACTAATGACGTGGAACTGAAAAGCTACCTGGCCAATAGCAGCATCCCATTAAGGGATATCGTTAACCTGGCCATTGGCATCAAAACCAATTTTTAAGAAAGTTTGATCTCTTCGCCGTTGCTGTCGAAGAAATGGAATTCAGTGAGATGGTAGTTACTGTCTTCCTTCACCACGATGTTGTTCTTGTACTTCCTCTTCCACTTGCTGGCCTTGGACCATAGCCATCCTTTGGTAAGGTAGGCATAGAGTATCGGGTGTACGATCAGCGTAAGGTTGCTGTGCTTGTGTGTGAGCAGGTAGCTCAGGTTCTTTTCGATGTCATCTTCCAGTATCAGGGTAGATGAGATCTTACCTGTGCCCTGGCAGCTTGGACAAACTTCCTGTGTATTGATATTCATCTCCGGCTTCATTCTCTGCCGGGTGATCTGCATCAGTCCAAATTTTGAAATAGGCAGCACGGCATGCTTGGCCCTGTCCGGCCTCATGAAAAGCTCCATTTGCTCCATGAGCTTCTTCTTGTTGTCGGGCAGCTTCATGTCGATGAAGTCTACTACGATGATGCCGCCGATGTCGCGAAGACGCAGCTGCCTGGCGATCTCGTCCGCAGCTTCCAGGTTGGTCTCCAGCGCATTCTGTTCCTGGTTATTGCTTACGCTTTTGTAGCCGCTGTTCACGTCGATCACGTGCAGGGCTTCCGTATGTTCGATGATAAGATAAGCGCCGCTACCCAGGTTCACGGTTTTACCAAAGGCCGACTTCACCTGCTTGGTAATGCCATACTGGTCGAAAACTGCCGTTCCGTTCTGGTGAAGCTGCACGATGTCCGCCTTCTCGGGGGCTATCTTTTGAATATAGGTCTTCGTATCGGTGTAAATATTCTTGTCGTTGATAACAATGCGGTTGAAATCTTCATTCAGCAGGTCGCGCAGGATGGAGGTGGCCTTGGTTTGCTCACTCAGTATCCTGGCGGGGGCCACAGCACCTTTGAGGTTATTCTGGATCTGCATCCAGGTAGCCACCAATTCTGAAAGATCTTCATGGAGTTCGGCCGTGTTCTTTCCTTCAGCCGCTGTGCGCACGATCACGCCGAAATTCTTTTGCTTGATGGACTCTACGATCCGCTGCAGTCTTTTTCTTTCTTCGGAGGAATGGATCTTCCTGGAAACGGCTACGATATCGTTGAAGGGCGTAAGCACCACGAACCTGCCGGGCAGGGAGATCTCGCAACTCAGGCGGGGGCCTTTATTGGCTATGGGCTCTTTTAAGATCTGAACAAGGATGTGTGGTTTTCCACTCAGTACTTCGGTGATCTTTCCTGTTTTAATGATCTCCGGCTCATTCGGGAAGCTGCCGAAGTCGAGTCCCTCGGGGGATTTATCATTCATCGCCGCGTGCGTAAACTTGAGCAGGGAGCGGGCGTATGGGCTGAGATCGGTATAATGCAAAAAGGCATCCCTTTCGTGACCTACGTCTACGAAAGCGGCATTGAGGCCGGGTATGAGTTTCTTCACCTTACCCAGGTAAAGATCTCCTACGGCGAACTTTCCATCTGTTTTCTCAGTATGGAGTTCCACCAGCTTCTTATCCTCCAGTAATGCTATATCCACACCATGCGGAGCAGCATTAATAATTAGTTCCTTGTTCACATTAGTACAGCTTTATTAAGACATGTGCCAATGTATCAGCAGCTGTCTACCTTTTGGGATATCCGGGGGCAATTGATGGGAGGGAACGCAAATGGTACTGCTACATCAGCAAATGATAAAGCCGGAACGCTAGGCTCCTGGCTTTATGGAAGAAGTTATTTCCTCTTCTTGTGACGATTCTTTCTTAGTCTTTTCTTTCTCTTGTGCGTCGCAATTTTATGACGCTTTCTTTTTTTACCACAAGGCATCGTTCAAATAATTTAATTATGAAAATTCTATTGACTTAATGATTTTACTCTCTTATCCAGTTCTGTTCTCAAGTCGGGGAAGGGAATGAATTCCCTGCTCCTGGTGTACCATTCGATGGCCTTTTTCCTGTTTCCCATTCTTTCATTCACATCTCCCAGGGCCAGCATGGCCTCCCAGTTGCGCGGTTGTATCCGCACTACTCTTTCAAACCTGTCTATCGCCTTGTCAAGCTGTCCGGACAATACTGAAGCCTCGCCAAGGGTCATTTGCGCATATACGTTAGTGCTATCCCTCTCCGCTACCGCCCTGATCTTTGTAAGTCCTTCCATGGGATTGGAAGATATCTCTCCGAAAAGGTAGGTGGCGCCGAGGCCTATCTGCGCAGAATCGTTTTGGGGATTCAGTTTCAAAGAACGCTCAAACAGGTCCTTTGACTGAAGAGCTTTCCATTCTTTCATCACATGGGAGGGTTCGCCTCTCAGGTTATTCAAAAATAAATGGGCTGCAAAGGTGAGCTTTTTTTCTGAATTTTCCAACCGTGCCGCTTCGGCGTTGTACCAGAGGTAAGGCTCCGGCACCCGGCCTGTGTCCTTCCAGAAAGCGGCTGCCTGGTGATAAAGATGAAGTTTTTCTCCGGGGTCCTTCTCATCCCTCACCTGCTGTTCCAGGGCATCGGCCCGGGCATGCAAGGCGGGAGATATGCGGGTTTTAGCCTGTAAAAGGATGGTATCTATGGTAATTCCATGATTATGGCCTTCATGCTCATCGGCTGAAGCCACCTGTTTCGGGTGTGACCCGAAGATCTGGTTGTAAGTGAGGGCAAATAAGCCTGCTGTCAAAAAGAATACAACTCCAATAACTAACCACTGCGTTCTGTTCATATTTCGGTCTGGGCCGCAAAGTTACCCTACCGCGCTGGTTTTCTTGACTTCGGAGACAAATTCTTTCGCAGGTTTAAAAGCAGGGATGTAGTGCTCCGGAATGTGTACAGCCACATTCTTTTTGATATTACGACCGATCTTAGCTGCCCTTTTCTTGGTAATAAAGGAGCCGAATCCGCGGATGTAGATATTCTCACCCTTAGAAAGAGACTCTTTGATTTCCTTGAACATGGATTCAAGCGTTACCAGTACGTCAACCTTGGGGATGCCGGTCTTTTCGGAGATCTGGTTTACTAAATCAGCTTTTCTCATAATAGTTTTGTTAAAGCAATATACTATTAAATATAATGATTGTCAATATAATACACCTAGTTTCAGAATTTTTTTCTTTGTCCCCCGCATGAAACAAGGTACAACAAGGCTGAAGGCAGGAGATCCCGGACGTGGAAGGCTGTTTGCCAGGCTGTTACTGGCCTGGGACCTCCGAGAAAACAGGCGTTCCATGCCCTGGAAGGGCGAAAAAGACCCCTACAGGATCTGGCTGAGCGAGGTGATCCTCCAGCAAACCCGGGTAGAGCAGGGTTTAAAATACTACCAAAGCTTTATTCGGCGCTATCCCACCGTGCAGGAACTGGCAGCCGCCCCCGACCAGGAGGTCTTTCGCTTATGGGAGGGTCTGGGCTATTATTCCCGCTGCCGAAACCTGCTGGCAGCCGCCAGGGAGGTGGTGGAGCGGCACTCCGGGGTATTTCCTGCCAGTTATGAGGCCCTTCTCCACCTCAAAGGGGTGGGTGCCTACACGGCGGCGGCCATTGCTTCTTTTGCCTTTGGCCTTCCGCATGCGGTCTTAGACGGTAATGTGTACAGGGTGCTGGCCCGGATCCATGCGATCCAAACACCTTCTGACACAGCAGAAGGAAAAAAGCTTTTTACCCGGCTGGTCACCGGCATGCTGCCAGGCGAGCCTGCCCGCTTTAACCAGGCCATCATGGATTTCGGCGCCACGGTGTGCAAGCCGGTGCCTGTTTGCGAAACCTGCTTTTTTAAAGCGCATTGCAAAGCCTACCAGGAAGAAAAACAGTTACTCTTTCCCGTTAAATTAAAACGGATCAGGAAGAAGGAAAGGTGGTTCAACTATATCATTCTCCGGCATAAGGATCGTTATGCCATCCGGCAGCGAAAGGAGGGCGATATCTGGCAAAACCTCTATGAGTTCATCCTGCTGGAAACGCCTTCTTCCCCCACTCAGAAAATGGTGACGGCTTATGTGGGCGAGAATTTCAAGGAGGCGAAGCCCACCGGCAATTCAGCGGGCGTTGACCAGCAGCTCACCCACCAGCACCTCCATTTTCGCTTCTACCAGTTCATCACCACTCACCGGCCAGCCAGCTTCCTTTGGGTGAAAAAGGGAGAATTGTCTCAATATGCCTTTCCCAAAACACTGCGGGCCTTCATTGAAACGGAGCTCATCTGATCCACTGGCAAACAATTTGATGATTTAAGGCGGACAGGCATTGTAAAAAAGGCAGTATGAGAGGTGTAAACAGAGTGATGTTGATAGGCAATCTTGGTAAGGACCCCGATGTGCAATTCCTCGAAGGGAATATTGGCGTAGCCAAATTCCCCCTCGCTACTACTGAAACTTTTAAGGATCGTACGGGCAAGCTGGTTTCGCAAACCGAGTGGCATACCGTGGTGCTCTGGCGGGGACTGGCCGAGCTGGCCCAGAAATACCTTCACAAAGGCAGCCTGGTGTATATAGAGGGCCGTTTAAGAACCAGGAGCTGGGAAGACAAGGACAATAACCGCAAATTCGCCACCGAGGTAGTGGGCGATAACCTGATCATGCTGGATAAAAGAACCGAGACCGGCAACCATCCCGGTCATGGCCAGGAACCCGGAATTGAGGGCCTGGGCGCTCCCCCCATGGAAAATGACGACCTCGCTTTTTGAAAAAGGGATAAATTTGAGCTCTGAGCCGGCCTCCCTGCTCTATTGTTCACGAAAAAAATTGCTTTGGATCATTACGCGGGACATTTACTTGATGCAATTACCCTGATATCAGCCAACCTGCAAAGTGGAGTTTTCCTTTCAATCCTTTTAGTTGTTTTACTCTTCCTAAGCTTCATTGCTTCCGGCGCGGAGGTGGCCATATTCACCCTGCAGGCCAGGGACCTGAATGTACTTCGCACCAAGCAGCACCCGTCCGCAAGGCGGATCATTTCACTGCTCGATGAAAGAAAGGAAGTCTATACCTCTTTACTCATAGCTTCCAGTTTTTTCAACATCGGCATCATCATCCTCGCCAATTTTTTGATCAACCCTTTCCTGGATTTCCCGGAGCCCTGGGTGAACTGGCTGATCAAGATCGTTGTCATTGCTTTTGTGATGGTATTGATCACCAAGATCTTTCCCAAGGTCTGGGCCACGCAAAATAATTTACGGTATGCGTACAGTACTTCCGGCATTATAGAGGCCCTGCATCTTTTGCTGCGCAGGCCCAGCCGCTACATGGTTTCGCTGGCCGACAGCATCAATGAAAGGAGCGGCGTGCACCAAATGCAAAGCATCAGCATGCGCGAACTGGATGAAGCCATCGATATCAATAACGAGCAGACGACCACCGAGGAGAAGAACATATTGAAGGGCATTGTGAAGTTTGGCAATACTTCAGTGAAGCAGATCATGCGCTTCCGCCTCGATGTCAACGGCATTGAGTTCAATACTTCCTTTCAGCAGCTGATCAAGCGGGTGGAGGAACTCCACTATTCAAGGCTGCCGGTATACAGGAACAGCCTGGACGATATTGCAGGCATCATCAATACCAAGGACCTGCTGCCTCATTTGTCGGAGCCCGCGTTCGACTGGCACCAGGTGATGCGCCAGCCCTATTTCGTTCCGGAGTCGAAGTTGATCAAGGACCTGCTGAAGGAATTCCAGGCCAAGCGGATCCACTTTGCCGTGGTGGTGGATGAATTCGGCGGCACCAGTGGCATTGTGACCATGGAAGACATCCTTGAAGAGATCATCGGTGATATCAAAGATGAATTCGACGAGGACGAGACCAACGTGCGGCCTATTGACGAAAACACCTTTGTGGTAGACGCCAAGGTGATGCTCCACGATATGTGCAGGGCAATGAACATCCCCCTGGATACGTTTGATAAGGAAAGAGGAGAGAGCGACTCACTGGCAGGACTGGTGCTGGAAGTGGCCGGGAAATTCCCCGCACAGAACGACACGGTAACACTGGGTGACTTCAGCTTCACCATCCTGGATATCCAGAAGAATCGCATTCACACCATTAAGGTCACCATCAACCGGGCATACAAGGATGTTTACTAGGCTGAGTATATTTTTAATTTTTCTGCTCGTTTCCTGTAACAGCGATTACACCATCAAGCCCCGCGGCTTTTTTCACATCGAGCTGCCCGAGAAAGCCTATCAGACCTTTGACGAACCCGGCTATCCATATAGTTTTGAATACCCGGCTTATGGAAAGGTGGTGCAGGACAGCTTGTTTTTCGAGCAAAAGCCGGAGAATCCCTACTGGATCAATATCGACTTCCCTCAATTTGGCGGCAGGATCCACATCAGCTATAAGGACATGCGCCGCAATGATTTCGACTCGCTGGTGAACGACGCCTATACACTCTCGTACAAGCAGCACACATACAAAGCTTCCGCTATCGACCCCAGGCCTTTCATCACACCCAGCGGCATAGAAGGAGTTTATTTCACGCTGAAAGGAAATACGGCCACCGGCAACCAGTTCTTTGTAACGGACACCGTAAAGCATTTTCTCCGTGGCGCCCTCTACTTCAATGCCACGCCTAACCAGGACTCTTTACAGCCGGTGAATGATTTTCTGAAAAAGGATCTCTGGCATTTGATCAATACGATCCGGTGGAAGTGACCCACCCTGCCCTCCCTGAAGGGAGGGGTGCGTGCGCGTTTCCTTAAATCCGGTAAATCATTCAAATCCTCCCAAATCCCCGTTACTTTTGGGGGGTGATAGCGATAGATAATGTATTGGTGAGCGACGACGTAGTGGAAGCGCAGTTTGTATGCGACCTGCACAA
This sequence comes from Chitinophagaceae bacterium, assembly GCA_036676905.1. Classification (GTDB taxonomy): domain Bacteria; phylum Bacteroidota; class Bacteroidia; order Chitinophagales; family Chitinophagaceae; genus Flavisolibacter. Next base: position 220,774 of record JAKFCE010000006.1, on the reverse strand, counting down.
GTGCAAGGGAGGCTGCTGCGAGGATGGCGATGCCGGCGCGCCGCTGGAAAAAGCGGAGATGAAGATCATTGAAAAGAACTTCAAAGCGATCGAGCCTTACCTGACCCGGGAAGGGAAGGAAGAGATCCGCAGGTCAGGCAAATTCTTATACGATGCCGAGTTCGGCTGGGTAACGCCCACGCTCAATGGTGCTATCTGCGCCTATGGTTTTCGCGATGAGAAGGGCATCATCAAGTGCGGCATCGAAGCTGCTTACAATGAAGGCAAGCTGGACTGGAAAAAGCCGATCAGCTGTCATCTCTTTCCCATCCGGATCAAGAAAAGCAAGCAGTACACCATGGTGAACTATGAGCCGCGTGAGGGTCTTTGCGATCCTGCATGCGGGCTGGGCAAGAAGGTAAAGATGCCGGTGTATGAGTTCCTCAAGCAGGCCCTGGAGCGTAAGTTTGGGGAAGCTTTCTATGAAACCCTGCACCAGGCTGCGGTTGAGTATTTTCAAAACAAGTCCAAGAAAAAGAAATAATGTCCGAACAGGCATCCACCTTCATAGCCAAGAGTACCATCAAAGCGCCCGATAAAGAACACAGGCGCAAGATCAACTTTAATATCGGGCGCTATAATGCCGTAGTGCCTGCCGGCAAAAAGCAATTCACCTCGCTGGAAGAAGCAAGGGAAAATGCCAAGAATCTGAAATGGAAGGCTATTGCTTCCCTCGACACACAACTGGAGCTTTTTGAATCCATGGTCACGAAGCGTGGTGGCACGGTGCTTTGGGCGGAAACTGCTGAAAGCGCCCAGGAACAGATCCTGAAGATCTGCCGGGAAAAGAACTGCACCACCATCGTGAAAAGCAAGAGCATGGTCACCGAGGAGATCCACCTGAATGATTTCCTGGAGAAGCACCAGATAGAAAGTGTGGAGACCGACCTGGGCGAATACATACAGCAGCTGGATGGCGAGCCTCCTTATCACATCGTCACTCCCGCCATGCACAAGAGCAAGGAAGATGTGGCCAAGCTCTTCGCTGAAAAGCTGGGCACGCCATCTACCCTTAATCCCGGCCAGCTTACACAAGTAGCACGTGAAAAGCTGAGAGAAAAATACAGGGAAGCCCAAATAGGAGTAACGGGCGCCAATTTCATCATCCCCGAGATCGGGGGCATAGCTATTACAGAAAACGAGGGCAATGGAAGACTGAGCTGCTCTTACCCAAAGACACATATTGTGATCGTTGGCATCGAGAAAGTGATCCCATCGCTCAATGACCTCCATATTTTCTGGCCTTTGCTCTCCACCTTTGGTACAGGGCAAAAGATCACCGTATATAATTCCATTATCACTGGTCCGCGCCAGCAAAATGAGACCGATGGCCCGGAAGACATGTACGTGATCCTTCTCGATAATGGGAGAACCAACATTTTGAAAGATGCCAGGGCCCGGGAAAGTCTCTACTGCATTCGTTGCGGAGCTTGCCTCAATGCCTGTCCTGTGTACAAGAACATTGGCGGGCATACTTATGGTACAACCTACAGCGGACCCATAGGTGCTGTGATCACACCGCACCTGCGCAAAATGGAGGACTGGAAACATCTATCCTATGCCTCTTCGCTTTGCGGCAACTGTACGGAGGTTTGCGCGGTGAAGATCAACCTGCATGAGCTGCTCTTACACAACAGGGAAGAAGCAGTGGACGCGGGCCATGCGCCCTTCGTAGAGAAGATGGCCTGGAAGTTCTGGAAGTCGGCCATGATGCACCGCAGCATCATGAACATGGGAACTTCAAGATTGAAAGGCTGGATGATCAATACCTTTGTGAAAGACTGGAAAAAGAACCGAAGCGAAATGAACTTTCCACAAAAGACCTTTAACGAGTTGTGGAAGGAAAAACAACATAAAAGAAAAACGTGATCATCTACGCCAATACGATCTCGCCCAGGCTTCAATATGTTACCAGTTTCCTATCCCGTTACTATTCCCACGACTTCAAACTAACAAGCAGCCAGGAGGAATTTGTCTCCAGCAAAGAAGGGCGCATTAACTATACTTCCACCCGCATCAGCGCCGATGAATTGCTGATCGTGCCCGCGGGGCTGCTGGAAGAAAAAGGCATTCATGCCATAGAACCTGCTATTTGTCCCGTAGGTGGATCGCCGGCCCTGTTCATCAACATCAGCGACACGGGCTTTGATGTGTTTTCCGCGATCTTTTATCTGCTCAGCCGATACGAGGAGTACCTGCCGCACAAACTGGATGACTATGGCAGGTATGCCCATGAAAATTCTATTGCCTACCGGGAACGTTTCCTGCAGAAGCCTTTGATCAACCTTTGGCTGAAAGACCTGGCCGGAAAGGTGAAGACCTTTACTCATGTGGCATTGCAGCAACCTGCATTTTCCTATACGCCTACTTATGATATCGATATTGCCTGGAGTTACAGGAGAAAAGGAATATTGAGGAATGCAGGCGGTTTGCTTCGCTCCGTATGGAAACGAGACTGGCAATCGGTGAAGGAAAGAGTGGCGGTGTTGAGTGGAAGGGCTGACGATCCCTTCAACAGTTACGACTGGATGCGGTCTGTGCACAAGGAACACCAGCTGGAACCGGTTTATTTTTTTCATGTGGGCATCAGGCGCAACCGCTACGATAAGAATATCCCTGCCAGTGACCCGGAAATGAGAAGGCTGATCCAAAAGATCGCCAGCGAAAATGACGTGGGCATCCATCCATCCTGGCAAAGTGGCGATGAGTCGGTGCTGGTGGTGGAGGAAAAAAAACTGCTGGAAAGCATTACAGGCAGGCAGATCACCAGGTCGAGACAGCACTATATCCGTTTGAATCTTCCTCATACTTACCGCCTCCTGCTGGCGAATGGCATTACCGATGATTACTCCATGGGCTACGGAAGCATCAATGGCTTCAGGGCATCCATAGGTTCCTCATTCTACTGGTACGACCTGGAGAAGGAGGAAGCGACAACACTTCTGATCCATCCTTTCTGTTTCATGGAAGCCAACAGTTTTTATGAGCAGGGATATACGCCTGTGCAGGCCTTTGAAGAAATGATCGCCTACATGCAAGCCTTGCAGAACACGGGTGGTGAAATGATCACCATCTGGCACAACGATCTCCTCGGTGAAAAATTCCAGGAGTGGAGAAGCGTTTACGCCGGCTTCCTGGCCAGGCTTCGCTGACGTGAAGAAGTAAAACTTTTCAAGGCGGCCCTGTTCACCAGCCACACGCCCGTGAGGGTGATGAGCGTACCCATCAAAATGAACACCGTCAGTTTTTCATCAAAGAGCGCCGAGCCAAGCAATACCGCTACAATTGGATTGATGTAGGCATACAAGCTGGCTTGTTCCGTAGAAAGATTCTGCAGCGCATAGATGTAGGCAACGAAAGCGATCACCGACCCAAAGACCACCAGGTAGCCTATGGCCGTCCATGCCTGCCAGGGAATGCTGGTTAAAGGAATGGCATGGCCGCTAGCATACATTCCACCCATCAGCACGGCGCCGCTGATCAGCATTTGCAAACCCAGGCTGAAATAGGGGTTGAAGCTGGCCGCGTGTTTCTTGGTATAGAGCGTTCCAAAAGCCCAGGACCAGGTGGAAGCAACGGAGAGGAGGATCCCAAACCGGAAGCTGGGGTTGAGAAAATCGGAAAGGTGGTCGTAAAAAATTACACAGATGCCTGTGAATCCAAGCAACAGGCCCAGGGCGGTTGTTCTCTGCACCTTCATTCTGGAGCCGACCAGCGAAATGATCACCAGCCAGAGCGGGAAGATGGCGCCGATTATAGATCCGAGTCCGGCAGAAATATATTGCACGCCCCAGGTAGAAAGCGCATTGCTTAGCATGAAGTTCAGAAAGCTCAGGACCAGTACGGGTCCCCATTCCCTGCCACGGGGAAAGTTTGCTCCTTTAAAGAGGAAGAACAGGAAGTAAACAGAGCCGCCAATGAATTGCCTGATACCTGCCATCTGCAGGGCCGGCATGTGCAGCACGCCCTGCTTGGAAGCGATCCAGGTGGTGCCCCAAAAGAAGCAAACCAGCGCGAGTGCGAACACCGCTTTTGCTTTGCGACCTCTTTTATGAAAATGCAGGGGATTGAGCTTGGAAAGATAATAGGCAACAGAGCTTGAAGGCGACTGCGGATCGCCGGTGCCCGGTTGCAAAACCTCTTCTTCGTTTTTTTCAGTGCTCAATTCCTTTGTCAATGTTTGAAATGCCTGGTGCCTGTCATCACCATGGCAAGATGGTTGTCTTTACAGTATGCAATGCTGTCTTTATCGCGGATGGAACCACCCGGCTGTATGAACGCCGAAATGCCTGCTGCATGACCGAGCTTCACGCAATCATCAAAGGGGAAAAAAGCGTCGGATGCCATTACGGCACCTTCGAGGCTGGCGTTGAATTGCTCCGCTTTGCTGATAGCCTGTTTCAGCGCATCGATGCGGCTGGTTTGGCCGCAACCCTTTCCGATCAGCATTTTATTCTTCACCAGCGCAATGGCATTCGACTTCAAATGCTTGGCTATGATGTTGGCGAATACCAGGTCTTCTTTTTCTTCCGGTGTGGATGGCCTTCCGCCGGCTTCCTCCCATTTTTCATAATTGAGCCGGTCGGTATCCTGTATCAACATGCCGTTGAGGATGGATTTTTTCATTTGTCCTGGGAATTCTCCGCCGGTGAATTGCAGCAGGATGCGATTCTTCTTTGCCTGCAGCATGCTGAGCGCTCCCTTACTGAAAGAAGGTGCAATGAGTACTTCGAAAAAGATATCGCTGATCCCTGCCGCTGTTTCCTCGTCGATCTCCCTGTTGCAGACAAGCACGCCACCGAAAGCGCTTTCCGGATCGCCTGCCAATGCTGAATTCCATGCACCTGACACTGTATCGGAAGAAGCCACACCGCATACGTTCGTGTGCTTGATGATGGCGAACACGGTGCCGCTGTTGCTGAAATCCCCGATCAGCTGAACGGCTGCATCTATATCCACGAGGTTGTTGTAAGAGATCTCCTTTCCATGCAGTTGCGAGAACCATTCGTTGAAGGGACCTTCAAAGCTTGCAGACTGGTGCGGGTTCTCGCCATAGCGGAGCGTCCGGGACTCACTGCCTTTGCCGGAAAAATATTCGGAGATCACGGTGTCGTATTCCTTTACAATATCAAAGGCTGTGGCGGCAAATTGCCGTCTCTGTTCCAGCGTGGTCTCCCCTTCCTGGTCTGTTAGCAGCTTTAACAAGGGCTCGTATCCCGCAGGCGAGGCGATCACAGTAACGTCTGAAAAATTCTTGGCGGCTGCACGGATCATGGAAGGTCCGCCGATATCGATCTTTTCAATCACCAGGGCCTCGCCTTCTTCTTTGGTGCCTTCGAATGAAGTGGAGGATACTTTCTCCAGCGTTTCAGAAAAAGGATAGAGGTCTACGATCACCAGGTCGATGACCGGGATGCCGAACTCCTGCATTTCCTGCTGGTCCTGCTCATGGTTCCTTCTTCCTAAAATGCCACCGAAGACCAGGGGATGCAGGGTCTTTACCCTTCCCCCCAGGATAGAGGGATAGCTGGTCAGATGTTCAACAGGCACTACGCTCAGTCCGAGCTTTTCTATGAATGACTGTGTACCGCCGGTTGAATACATGGTGACGCCCATTTCTGCCAGTTTTCTCACAAGAGGTTCCAGTCCGTCTTTGTAGTAAACAGAGATAAGGGCCGATCTGATCTTTTTGTTCATTATGCTTGATTGGGGTGGAAGAGGAGCCGCAAAGGTAGGCCCTATAAATTGATGACAAAAGCACCATCTTCAGCTACGAGATGGCAGGGGATATTTAAAAGACGGCATTCTTTTTTAATGTGTCGTTGCTTCCAGGCAGGTACGGAGGCGTCCACTACAATCGTTGGCCTGGCCCCTGCACAGAGGCGGCTGATAGAAATGCGTGGATCCCCGGAAATAATGATCGCAATCACCGGCGAGGGCAGGTCAGGAGGGGCGCTATTGCCCAGGAAAATAATTTGCTTTCCGTTGATGGTGAATGAAACGTTCCCTTTGTAGTGAGCCGATGGCTCCCGTTGGCGGGCCTGCACTCTTGAGGGAAGGATGTGATACATGAAAGATGCGTCCTCTGGCGGGATGCTGTCGCCCACAAAAATGGTGGATCTGCCAATGATGATATCAGCCGCGCTTTTTTTAGGGAAGTTGTAGACCACCAGTTGCCGCCTGTTCTCTGCGTTTACAAAAGACCGTGAGCGGGCGGCTACAAAGAGCAGGGCCGCTGCGAGCGATGGCCAGAGCAGCCTTCTTTCCTTATGCAACAGCCAGGCAGAAGAGAAGGCAATGAAAATATAGAGCAGGGCGGCTTGAAGAAAGCTGAGGGAAATACCACTGAACTGCAGATCCATGCCCGCTGCGTGGCGGATAAATGCATTCATCCAACCGATCATTTCTCCAATGGCTGCTCCCAGGATACCAGCTATGGGGGGAAACCAGCCGACTGCCACCAGCAGGAGTTCTGCCAGGAGAATGAGGCTGGATGCGGGAACGGCCAGTAGGTTGGTGTAAAGGAAAAGGAGGGGGAACTGGTGGAAATAATAAAGGAGAAGGGGTAGCGTGAGCAGTTGCGCGGCAATGGTAACTGCCAGGATCTTCCATACGGCATCCACCAGTTTGCTGCGAAAACAAAACCAGTTGTAGACAGGGCGATATAACAAAACCAGGCTCAGAACCGCAGAGTAGGAGAGCTGGAATCCTGCATCCCATAACCAGAACGGCTTCCAGCAGAGTAGCAGGAAGGCGGAGAGCGCAAGGGTGTTGATGGCCGGTGCTTTTCGCTCCAGTACTGTTCCTGCTGCGAGAAAGCTAAACATGACGGCTGACCGTAAAATGGAGGCCTGCGCGCCGGCGATCAAACTGAATGACCAAAGTCCGACGAGGATCAGTAAAAACCTTGACCACCGTAAGCCTTTTTTTGCCAGGGGCTTTGTGAAAAAAGCAAGGATCGTGTAAATAATTCCCAAATGCAATCCCGAAATGGCTATCACATGCACCACACCAGTATCAGCATAAGATCGTAGCAGGTCCTTGTCGAGGTCGTCCTTATATCCTATTAGCAGAGCTTCTGCCAGCCCCTGCTCTTCTTTGCCGGGAATATATTTTCTTAATAAGGAGACGACATGCTTCCTGCTGTGGTTCACAAAGCGCTGCAGCCAGCTACTTTGCTCCATAGGCAGAACCATGAACTCATTCCGGGTAAGATAGACCTGCCCAAGAATGCCCTGGAAGCGGTTGTGCCGCCTGAGATCAAAGGCGCCTGGATTGCCGGAACTCATTACAGGCGCTGCTGCCTTCCTGAAGGCGATCAGGCTGCCGTATGAAAGACTGTCGATGATCGCCCTCTCCTTTTTGAAATAGATAATGATCTTACCTGCCGGCACAGAAGCATCTGCAGAACCCTGAAGCCGCGTGGCTGTTGACTTGTAGCTGTTCTGCTTTTCGGAAAGCGGTTCATCCAGCCTGGCAATTGTTAAGGTTGAGGTATTTTCAAAAACGCCGGCAGAATGTTTATCATTTCTCCACACCAGGGCCATCCCGCCGGTGAAAATGAGCAATTGCATCACCGTACCGGTGAAGGAGCGCAGCGAAAACTTTTTCTTAAGCCCCCAATAATGATAGGCCAGGAGAAGAATAAGCTGGACAGCAATGAGCAGGGCGATGAAAGGAATGGGAACTGGCAGATACCATTGAGTGAGGATACCTCCACAGAGTGGAAGGAGAAGTCTTAGTGCCGGCAGCTTAGCGAGTTCGGAACGCATGCCGGAAGCTATTCATACCACGCAAAAAAAAGGCGGTGAAATCATCACCGCCTTATGTGTTTTTACAGAGGTTAGCTGTATGAATTAAGGGTGTTGCCTCTAATAAATCCATTACTATGCCAGAAATATATTTCATTGATTTTCACCTCTGCCGATCAGGAATCTCAAATATGCAAATACGAGCAAAGAGATGACGGCCGTCATCAGGAACATGGTGGCGCTGCCGAAGCGAAACCAGATAAACCCGGCGGTGATGCTGGCGATCAAACTGCAAATGCTTTGTGCCGAAGTATAGAAACCAATTGCAGCTCCTGTATTTTGCTGATGAGCCAGGTTGGTTATCCATGCTTTTGCAATGCCTTCTGTGGCCGCAGCATAAAGTCCGTAAAGAAAAAGTGCGAGAAAGATGAGCCAGGTGGATGATGCGACTGCAAAGATCAGGTAGACGCTGCTGAATAATACAAGTCCGGTCAACAGGATCAGTTTAAAATTGAACCTGTCGGCTAATACCCCCATAGGATAAGATGCCAGCGCATACACCAGGTTATAAAAAATGTAGGCACTGATGGTGATGGTATCACTACCGGAAATTTCCTTCGCTCTTAGCAATAAGAAGACATCGGAACTGTTGAAGGCGGCAAAAAGCAGGAGGGCAGGCACCAGTTTTTTGTAAGTGGGCGATGCCTGTTTCCAATAATTGAAAAAGGAAAAAAAATGTTTTCTTTCAATAGTGGAGACGGGCTTTGTTTTTTCTCTCAGGAGGAACACAAGTGAAACCGAGACCATACCAGGCAAAAAGGCCAGGTAAAAGAGCCATACGTACTCACCCGGCAAAAAATACAGGAAAATCAGCGCGATCAGTGGTCCGGCTACCGCTCCCAGGGTATCCATGCCACGATGAAAGGCGAAGACCCTTCCCTTGGTAGCAGGCGTTGCATTTTGGGAAAGCAGCGCATCGCGGGCAGCCGTGCGCAGGCCTTTACCCAGCCTGTCTGTAGTTCTTGCAAAGAAGATCCATAATGGGGCAGCCAGGAATGCCATCATGGGTTTGGAGAGGGCGCTGAGGAAATACCCCCATTTTATAAAAGGAAGGCGTTTTCCTTTTTCATCGCTCAATTGCCCGAAATAACCCTTACTGATGCCGGCGGTGAATTCAGCCACGCCCTCCAGGATGCCGATCAATAAGATGGAAAATCCGATCGTTTGCAGGTAAACCGGTATCACCGGGTACAGCATTTCACTTGCCATGTCGGCAAAAAGGCTCACGAAGGATAAAACCAGGACCGTGCGGTTAATGATCTTCATGCCATGATTGTATTGCCAAGTTCCTGCATTTGCTTCAATCGTCTACGTAAGTTTTTCCTGTTATATGAAAAGCTTTGATAGCTTTGCCTTTTTGAATTATTTGCATCAAATTTGCAACATAGCATTTTTACATTCTAAATCAGCTCGGGCAGCATGGGACTTTTTAACTGGTTCACACAGGAAATAGCGATAGATCTGGGTACTGCGAACACATTGATCATACATAACGACGAGGTGGTGGTGAATGAGCCTTCCATCGTAGCCCTGAACAGAAACAATCCAAAGGAGGTGCTGGCAGTGGGCAAGCGTGCGTTGATGATGCATGAAAAGACCCATGAAAGCATCAAGACCATCCGCCCATTGAAAGATGGGGTGATCGCAGATTTCAACGCGGCAGAGCTCATGCTTCGCGAGATGATCAAGCTGGTCTATCCCAAAAAACCCTTATTCCCGCCCAGCTGGCGCATGATGATCTGCATTCCTTCCTCGATCACCGAGGTGGAAAAGCGTGCAGTGAGAGACAGTGCAGAGCAGGCCGGAGCTAAAGAAGTATACCTGATCCATGAGCCCATGGCGGCTGCGCTGGGTATAGGCATCGACGTGGAGGAGCCCGTAGGAAATATGATCATAGATATCGGTGGCGGAACTACAGGCATCACCGTGATCGCCCTGGCCGGTATCGTTTGCGACCAGTCGATCCGCATCGCGGGTGACGAATTCACTGCCGACATCATGGAAGCTCTTCGCCGCTACCATAGCCTGTTGATCGGTGAGCGTACTGCCGAGCAGATCAAGATCCACGTAGGCGCGGCCATGAAGGACCTTGATAATCCGCCGGACGATATGCCGGTGAACGGACGTGACCTCGTTACGGGTATACCCAAGCAGATCATGGTGGGTTACCAGGAGATCGCCGAGGCGCTTGATAAATCAATTTTCAAGATCGAAGAAGCCATCCTGAAAGCATTGGAGCAAACACCTCCGGAGCTGGCGGCTGATATTTACAGGCGCGGACTTTACCTTACTGGTGGTGGCGCCCTGCTGAAAGGCCTCGACAAGCGCCTGAGCCAAAAGATCAAGCTGCCTGTGCATGTGGCGGATGATCCACTGAAGAGCGTGGTTCGCGGTACTGGCCTGGCTTTGAAAAACTACGAACGTTATCCATTTGTTATGCGGTAGTGCCGGAGAGGCCGTGAAGGCTCCCTAAACCTTTTTGTACGTGCGCAACATCTTTCTTTTCATTCGGCGATATTTTGTGTTCTTCTGCTTCCTGCTGCTGCAGTTTCTCGCCTTATGGATGCTTTTTACCTATAATCGCTTCCAGCATACGGCCTTTTTGGGCGTGGCCAGCGAGGTCACCGGCGCCATTAACTCGCAGGTAGACCAGGTAGACGATTTTTTTCACCTCCGGGACGAGAACAGGCGCGTACATAAGATGAATGATTCGCTGCTCAACCTGCTCCGGGTGAATTACGAAGTTACAGATACCGGCCAGAGGCTGGTGGTGGACTCCATGCGGGTGGATTCTTTAGTGAAGTACCGCAAATATGTATATCGCGATGCCCGGGTGGTGTATAATTCCACCAATTTCGAAAACAACTATCTGCAGCTCAATCGCGGAGCCAGGGATGGCATCCGGGAGAATATGGCCGTTCTCAATTCCAACGGCGCCGTGGTAGGACTTGTGGTGAATACCAGTGCCCGCTACAGCCACGTGATGAGCCTGCTGCATACCAAGAGTAATATATCGGCGATGCTGAAGAAGTCGGGCGTGAACGGCACCATCACCTGGGATACCAAAGATCCCCGGTACCTGATGCTGGGTGGCATCAGCAGGGACGTAGAAGTAAATAAAGGCGATTCGGTGGTTACCAGCCACACTTCCTATAATTATCCGCCGGGATTCATGATCGGCAGGATAGACAGCATCCGTTTGAACAAAGCAACAGGTTACCATATCCTTCGGGTAAGAACATCAGCCAGTTTCAACAGCATCCAGCAGGTTTTCGTGGTGGAAAATCTTCATAAGGACGAGCAGGAAAGGCTGGAGGCGGAGACTGAGAAAAAAATGGAGCAGGACAGGAGGGCAGGCGGGTGAACGACGTGATCAAGAACATATTCAGGCTGACGATATTCATCCTTGTGCAGGTTTACCTGCTCAACAGGATCCCTCACCTCCACCGGTTTATCGTGCCTTACCTCTATTATGTGTTCATCCTTTGGCTGCCATTCACTACGCCAAGACTTACCCTGCTGGCCATCGGGTTCTTTACCGGGCTGATCCTGGACTATTTCAAGATGACGCCTGGCCTGCATACGGCAGCCTGCCTGCTCATCGCCTATGTACGTCCCTTCATCATCAACCTGCTTATTTCCAAGGAAACCTACGAGCTCACCTACCACGAGCCCTCGCCGAAAGGGATGGGCTGGGGGCCTTACATGGTCTATGCCTTCATCCTCACCTTCCTGCATCATACCTACCTGATCATGCTGGAATGGCTGCAATTTGGCTCCTTCCTCGACTTCATCATCAAGATAGCGGCTACCACGGCTATCAGCATGCTCCTGATCCTGACCGTAGAACTCCTTTTCCCGCGGAGGCTGAAATACCGCACCAACACGGCCTGAGGCTTTCATTTAACCCTTTAGTTTTGTTCAAGTGGTGCAGAAAAACAATTTTTGCATAAGTATTGCTATAGTCTAATATCTTATTTCCTCCTCCAATATGTCCGTTTTCAATCAGTCGCGCAGCTACATAATCCGGTTGATCTTTCTCCTGGTGTTCCTGGTGATCATCGGGCAGCTGTTCAATTTGCAGGTGATCTCAGGCAAATACCAGCAGCTCGCACAGGATAATGCGGTATTCAGAAAAGTGATCTACCCTCCACGCGGTATCATCTACGACAGGAACGGTAAGGCGATCCTGAGGAATACGCAGATGTACGACCTGATGGTGACACCATCGACAGTGAAACGCGTTGACACAGCCTATCTCTGCAGGCTGCTTAGTATAGACACTGCGGAATTCAAGCAAAGGATCCTCACCGCCATCTTAAAAAATGGCAGGTACCGGCCTACTGCATTTGAAGAATTGCTGACGCCGGAAAAATTAGGAAGGCTGCAGGAAAACATCTGGCGCTTTGAGCCGGGGTTCTACCTGCAGGAAAGGCCGGTGCGCACATATCCATTCAATGCGGGAGGACATATCCTGGGTTACGTAGGTGAGGTAGATACTTCCATCATCCGCAAGTCAGGCGGTTTTTACCAGCCGGGTGACTATGTGGGAAGAAGTGGTCTGGAAGCTTTTTACGAAAGGATATTGATGGGTACACGCGGCGTGCAGTTTCTCATCAAGGACAACAAGAACCGTCTCGTAGGCAGCTATGAAGAAGGGGAGTTTGACACAGCGGCCATTGCAGGAAGGGGCCTGCGAACTTATATAGATATAGAGCTGCAGCAACTGGCTGAAAAACTGATGACCAATAAAATGGGAGCGGTGGTAGCGCTGGAACCCAAGACAGGAGGCATTATCGCCATGGTCTCGGGGCCAAATTTCAATCCCAACGACCTCACTGGTTCCAATTTCAAAAAGACCTATTCGAAATTCGTACTCGATGTGTCGCGTCCCTTGCTGAACCGCGCCATCAAAGGCCAGTATCCGCCCGGATCTACTTTCAAGCCGATCGGTGGACTGGTAGCGCTGAATGAAAAAGTGATCACGCCTTCTTTTGGCTATAGTTGTCCCGGCCGCTATTATGCCTGCGGACATGGCAAGCCTGCCTGTACGCATTCGGGGGGCGGCCACGCCGACAATTTCCGGCTGGCCATGGCCAATTCATGCAACTCCTACTTCACCCATTTATACAGGCTGGTGGTGGATAACGATAAGTATGGTTCCGTGAAAAAAGGATATGCAGTTTGGCAGCGGTACATGAACGATTTTGGACTGGGAGTGCGACTGGGTGTAGACCTGCCGGCTGAGGATAAGGCTAACATTCCCGATACAGCAGAATACAACAGGGCCTACCGTGGCAGCTGGAATTCCTGCACCAACCTTACACTCGGTATTGGACAAGATAAGATGACAGCCACGCCTTTGCAGCTGGCCAATGCCATGTGCCTGATCGCCAACAAAGGATATTATTATACCCCGCATTTTGTAAAAAGCATTGACGGGGAAACGAGTGAAGACACGGTGTTAAACCGATACCGTGTGAAACACAATGTACTCACTTCTATTCCGGATACTGCCTACCAGGTGATGATGCGGGGCATGCAGGATGTGGTGGAGATAGGAACTGCAAGGGTAGCATTGATCCCGGGCATCAATGTTTGTGCGAAGACCGGTACGGCGGAAGTATATAGGTCGGAGAATGGAAGGCGCATCAAGCTCAAGGACAATTCCATGTTCGTTTGTTTTGCCCCCAGGGAAGATCCCAAGATCGCCATCGCCGTGGTGGTAGAGAACGCGGGTTTTGGTGCCACCTGGGCGGGCCCTATTGCCGCGCTGATGATGGAGCAGTACCTGAATGATACGCTGCGTCCTGAAAGCATTGAGAAGATCGAATACGTAGCGAGTGCCAACCTGATGCCCGACTGGTTGCCCAGGGAGCAGTACCGCCAGGATTCCATCAGGGCCCACGAATGGTATAAGATCACCAAGGACAGCAGCTATATCAAAAAATTCCTGAAAAAGGGACAGCGTTTACCGCGCAGGGATAGTTCCGGCAATGAGCGCATTGCAGCTCTTTCGGGATTCGAAGCCATCCTGCCCGAGCATTTGTGGACCATTAAAAAGAAAATCACCACCGGATGAGCAAGAGCAAAGGGAGTATTTCCAAGGGTGTAGATATGGTGATGATCTGGCTCTACCTGTTGCTGGTACTCATTGGCATCACAGCCATTTTTGCCGTTACCTACCGGGAGGGCGAGCCTGTTATTTCTACCTTCTTTTCCTTCCGTACCGATTACAGCAAGCAGTTTTATTTTTTCATCACCTCGCTGGTGATCGGTATTCTTATACTGCTTACGGATAGTAAATTTTTTACGGCCACGGCCAATCTCTGGTATGCCTTCGGGATCGTTCTGCTCCTGCTCGTCTTTCCCTTTGGCGCGAGCGTAAAAGGTACAGATTCCATTATCCGCCTGGGTCCCATCCAGTTCCAGCCGGCAGAATTTTGCAAGGTGGCCGTTTGCCTGGCGCTGGCAAAATACATTTCCTTGCCCGACATGGACTTTACCAAGACAAAGGCACAGTTGATAGCAGCAGCTATTGCACTTACACCGGCCATCATTACCATATTTCAGAAAGAAACCGGGCTGGCGCTGGTATATCTGTCTTTTTTCCTGGTGATGTACCGCGAAGGCCTCCCGCCGACTGTTCTCATTATTGGCTTCTCCGTAGCGGCGCTGGTGATCGCATCGATTATCATTGAACCGAATACGCTGGCCATCATTCTCACCTTGCTGGCAGTACTTCTCATCTTTATCACAAGAAGGCAGCCCCGCCGCCACCGGCCAGCCATCGCCACTATTGTGATCATTTGGGTGATCTGCGTGGGCATACAGCGGTTTGCCGTGCCCTTTATTTTCGACAATGTGCTGCAGAAGCACCAGGTAGAAAGGATCTATTCCTTATTTGGAAAGGACAATCCTTATGCGGAAGGCCCCACGGATGTTGTGAGCACGGCGAAGAAGGAAGCGACGACCGATTACAACGTGAGGCAGTCAAAGATCGCCATTGGATCCGGCGGATTTATCGGCAAAGGCCTCCTGAGGGGAACGCAAACCCGCTACGATTTCGTTCCCGAGCAAAGAACAGATTTCATTTTTTGTACTATAGGAGAGGGCTTTGGTTTCGTAGGCACTACGGTGCTGCTGGTCATTTACCTGATCCTTTTGTTCCGGATCATTACCCTGGCTGAAAGGCAAAGGAGCGTGTTTAGCCGGTGCTTTGCCTATGGCGTGGCAGCTGTGTTCTTTTTCCATATCGCCATCAACGTGGGCATGACCGTAGGGCTGGCGCCGGTGATCGGTATTCCCTTGCCACTCGTGAGTTACGGCGGAACGGCTTTGCTCACATTTTCCATTCTCATTTTCATTCTCATCCGCCTGGATGCCGACCGGCAAATGGTGTTGAGATAGAACTACAATATCATGAAGATCATCCCACTCAGCGAAGGCACGTTCACCATAGACAAGACCAAGCTTTTTGTATCATTCGATGAATCACAACACGAGCTGACCGACAGGCCCACAGGCAGTTTGCTGGTGGAGATACAGCCTTTCGTGGTGGTGACTGAAAGAGACGTGCTGCTGCTGGACACGGGCCTGGGTTATGACGTGAACGGCAAGCTGCAGATCCATAGCAACATGGAGGCGGCTGGCATCGACCCTGCTTCTGTGACCAAGGTGCTGCTCACTCATTTGCATAAAGACCATGCTGGCGGCATCAGTCATCCTCCGGCTGAGGGCCATTCCACCGAAGGCCAGCTGAATTTTCCCAACGCTACTTATTATGTGCACCAGAAAGAACTCGATTATGCATGGCAAAAGGGTTTTCCTTCCTACCTGCCCGACGAGCTGGAGGCCCTGCTGCATGCAGAGCAGGTGGCGGTGCTGCACGATGAGGAAGGAACAATTGACGGATATATCTCTTACCAGCTCACCGGCGCCCATTCACCTTTTCACCAGGTGTTCTGGATAAAAGAAAAAGGCGAAACCATTTTTTTCGGAGGCGACGACGCGCCGCAATTGCAGCAGATGAAGATCCGGTACAAAACAAAATACGACCACGATCCCGAGAAAGCAATGAAGCTAAGGCAGGAATGGTGGGAGAAGGGGAATGCGGAAGGCTGGACGTATTTGTTCTATCACGATATCAAATTCCCGACGTTTAAAAAATAGAAAATCGTCGGCAGCGTGTTGTCCCGGATATACGCGACGACAGGGCTGATGAAATCGTGTGATAGTTGGAAGTGCAGTAACACTAACTATGTGCGAAGCCCAGTAAACGCTCTACATCGGTTGGCAGCTTGGGTAGCTTATTCCTTTCGATCAGGAAGGATGAGAGCTGTGCAATCTCTTTAAAGATATAATGCTTGTCTGCCGCTGACTTCAAGTAATCTTTTCCACTGCTGCCGCCGGTGCCGATGCGGGTGCCGATCATGCGGTGCACCATGTTGATATGCCTGTGTCTCCAGGTGCTGAGCTGCTCGTCGATCTCCAGCACGCCGTTGAGCAGCTGGAAGGGCTGCTGCAGCAGGGGATAGCCACGGTAAAGCATGATGAAAAGAGCCGCCCTGTTGGCTTTGGCGGATAAGGTATAATGCGTTTCCTGGTGCTCCATCATCACCTCGTCGAAGGCCGAAAGGTTTTGCTTCTCCGCTTCTGCCAGGCTGTTGGAATAGGCATTCTTGTATACTTTCCAGAAATCAAAATCCTTCCAGGGTGAGCTGGCATCCGCTCCCAGCGGTGGCTGCGTTGGCATTCTCTCGAGCCAGTCGTTCATTAATTGCAGGAAAGACTGGCTGGTCTCGGCCGATTTGATCAGGTCTATATGTTCTTGCCTTAATTGCGCGGTATAATATTCTTTTCCGTGGCGCTGCTCGAACTTGAGTCCCAGCTTAGCTTCCAGGAGCTTGAACTGCCAGCTTTGAAATCCCGAAGCGGGGCGAAGGAAGTCGCGGAAGTCAAGGAAGTCCATGGGTGTCATGGTCTCCAGGATGTCGATCTGGTGCACCAGCACCCGCAGGATCACTGCGATGCGGTTGAGCCTGTGCACAACGGTTTGCAGCTCGGGGGAGTTGTCGTTCATGGCCGGCTTCTTCATGATCTCCACGATGGAATCGGCCTCATGGTGCAGCTGCTTGAACCAGAGCTCATAGGCCTGGTGGATGATGATGAACAACATTTCATCATGCGCCGACACTGATCTTTTTTTGCTTTCCATGTCCTGCGCGTTCAGGATCTTATCCAGCTGCAGGTAATCGTGGTAATGAACGTTGCTCATATTCTTTTATTAAGAGTGGGTGAATTCGTAGCCAATGTCTTTCCTGTAATACATATCCTCGAAGTGGATCTTCTCAAATAATTTGCCGGAGGCCAGCACAGCCTGCTGTATGCCCGGTGCCAGCGAAGTAACGCAAAAAACCCTTCCGCCATTGGTGAGAATTTGTCCATCTACTTCTTTGGTGCCCGCATGAAAAACCAGGGTGTTCTCCTGCTGCGCATCCAGGCCTTTGATCGCCAGTCCTTTCCTGAAATCGTTGGGATAACCCCCGCTCACGGCCACGATGGTGGCTGCAGCGGATGGAGAGATCCTTATCTTTTGCTCTTTCAATTTGCCCTTGGCGGTTGCTATGAAAAGTTCCACCAGGTCGTTTTCGAGTCGGGGCATCACCACTTCTGTTTCCGGGTCACCCATGCGGCAATTGTATTCGATCACAAAAGGATCGCCATTTACTTTGATCAGGCCAAAAAATACAAAGCCTTTGTAATCGAGCTGGTCCTGCTCCAGGCCCTTGATGGTGGGCTCCACAATGCGTTCTTTCACCTTCTTCATGAAGGCTTCATCTGCGAAGGGAACCGGGCTGATGGCGCCCATGCCGCCCGTATTGAGGCCGGTGTCGCCTTCTCCTATCCTTTTATAGTCCTTGGCCTCAGGTAAAAGCACATAATCTTTACCATCGGTGAGCGCAAAAACCGAAAGCTCGATCCCCGAAAGGAATTCTTCCACCACCACCTTGCTTCCTGCTTCGCCGAATTTGGATCCTTTCAGCATTTGAGTGAATTCCGTCACCGCCTGTTCATGGTCTTCGCAGATGATCACGCCCTTGCCCGCGGCCAGTCCATCTGCCTTGAGAACCACCGGAAGCTGATGTGTCCTCAGGTACTTGATCCCTTCGTCAAAATCCGCTGCAGTGAACTCGCGGTAGGCTGCTGTAGGGATGTTGTGGAGCGCCATGAATTTTTTTGCGTAGGCCTTACTGCCTTCCAGCTGCGCTGCTTCCGCCGAGGGCCCGATGATCATCAGGCCGCCCAGGTCTTTTATTCCCCGAAGGTGGTCTGTGATACCTTTTACCAGGGGGTCTTCGGGACCTACCACCACCAGGTCGATCTTTTTCTCTTTGCAGCAGTCAGTGACCGCTGCGAAATCTGTGGCGGAAAAAGAGAGATTGGTGCCGCAGATTGCCGTTCCGGTATTGCCGGGAGCTATATAGAGAGCGGAGCACAAAGGGCTTTGGCTTAGTTTCCAGGCCAGTGCGTGCTCTCTTCCGCCCGAACCTAAAAGAAGAATATTCATGCGCTGCGAAGATCGGTAAGATTGGTTTTTGAGAGGGGAAATTATATTTGAGTGATATTATTGCTTATTTTCAAATCTTGTTTCAAGGCCTTAACTCATTCAAATTGAATATTAATAACTACTTATGGCTACAGTAACTACTGCTCATCTTACCGATGCTGATCTGCAGCAAGGTCACCCCCCTTCCTTATTTATTTTGTTCTTTACCGAAATGTGGGAGCGTTTCAGCTACTATGGAATGCGCGCCCTTCTGGTACTCTTCCTCATCTCATCCATCGCAGATGATGGCTGGGCCTGGGAAAGGAAGGATGCTCTGGAACTGTATGCCTGGTATACAGGTTTGGTTTATCTCACTCCCATCTTAGGTGGGTTGATCGCCGACAAACTGCTGGGATACCGGAAAGCGGTGATCATCGGTGCGCTGATCATGACCATCGGCCACGCCAGCATGGCGCTGGAATCTCCGATCTTCTTTTATGTGGGTCTTGGTTGCCTGATCATCGGTAACGGATTGTTCAAGCCGAACATCTCCTCTATCGTAGGCCAGCTCTACACCAATCATCCTGAGAAAAAAGACGCGGCTTACACCATATTTTACATGGGTATCAATGCGGGGGCCTTCCTGGGTATCCTGCTTTGTGGCTATATCGGCGAAAAAGTAGACTGGAGCTATGGCTTTGGCCTGGCCGGTATCTTCATGCTTTTTGGTTTGCTGCAGTTTTCTTTTGCTCAAAAAATATTCGGCAATATCGGGCTGTCGCCTAAAAACAGGGATCGTATTGACAAAGAAGCCGGCAATTACGCTGAGAACAATGCCTTCCAGCAACCCATGGACGATGATGCGAGGCGCACTGCGCACGTGAACAGGGACAGGATCATCGTGATCTCCGTGTTTGCCTTCTTTACCATCTTCTTCTGGTGGGCTTTCGAGCAGGCAGGCGGTTCCATGACCGTTTTCGCAGAGTCGTATACAGACAGGACACTGATGGGAGGAAGCGCCACCACGTTCAAGGTGGTGAACACCCTGCTGACCGTTGTGCCCATGATCATCCTGACCTTCGTGCTGGCCAACCTTTTCCGCCGCACCTTCAAGAGATATGCGCTTTCAAACATCTTCCTGGGCAGCAGCTTTGTCATCATCTGGGCTATCGTGATCTGGATGCTGGTAAGGGAGTTCAGGGCAGATGCTACCGAAGTGCCGGCTTCCTGGTTCGGTATCCTCAACTCATTCTTCATTATTGCCTTTGCGCCGCTGTTCTCCAAGATGTGGGAAAGCAAATACAATCCTTCCGGACCTGTGAAGTTCGCCATTGGCCTGGTTCTGCTCGGACTTGGCTTCGCCATCCTGGCCTATGGTTCTAATACTATCCCCCAGGGAGCTAAGGTGGCCTCTGTGAGCATGATCTGGCTGATCCTGGCCTACCTGTTCCATACCCTGGGCGAGCTTTGTATTTCGCCTGTAGGACTGTCTTATGTGAGCAAGCTGGCTCCTGTGAGGCTGGTGGGACTGATGTTCGGTATCTGGTTCGTGGCCAATTTCATTGCCAACTGGACGGCAGGTATCACCGGAAGCTATATCGACGCCATCACTGAAAAATATGACATGACCACCTTCTTCCTGATCTTCACCGCGGTGCCAATTGTGGCCGGACTGGTGATGCTGGCATTGAACCCGATGCTGAAAAAGAAGATGCACGGGGTGGATTAAGCTCTTTGTTTTTACCTGAAGCCGGCATTTTTGCCGGCTTTTTTTTCGCCGTTTTCTGCCATTTTTTAACCCGTTTTTTCAAAAAAACCTTCCCTAGGGGCTCCCTAGGGAAAAACTTTGCTAACAAATGTGATTATTTTGTAGACAATATTTAGGAATTGATATGTACCTTACCCAATGAATTATCGTTAGTCGGTGATTTATTATTAACCCATTAAATTTTACATTATGGCAAAGACTGCGAAAAAAGCAGCAAAGAAAGCAGCTCCTAAAAAGAAGGCAGCTCCTAAAAAGGCCGCAGCTAAGAAAGCAGCGCCAAAGAAAAAAGCCGCTCCTAAAAAAGCAGCGCCAAAGAAAAAAGCCGCTCCAAAAAAGAAATCAGCAAGAAAGCCCAACGCAGCATTCATGGCTCCACTGCAACTTAGCCCTGAGCTGAGCGACGTGGTTGGAAATAAACCATTGCCAAGAACTGAGGTGATCAAGAAGATCTGGGATTACATCAAGAAGAATGATCTGCAGGATAAGAAGAACAGGAGAATGATCAATGCAGATGCCAAGCTGAAGACTTTATTCGGCGGAAAATCTCAGATCTCTATGTTCGACCTGGCGAAGATCGTCAGCAAGCACGTAAAGTAATCAAGACTAGTTGCAGCACTAACTATTGTTGCAACAACTTATTAGCTCCTTCCGCTTCAAGCGGAGGGAGTTTTTTTTTGACCAGGATTTACTGGATTAACTGGATTTACTGGATTGGTGGAGTGAATTAATCCCTTTCAGGACTTTGATCAGGCGAAAAGATCTGGCTGAGTTGGTACTCGGCAAAGGAACTGGTGCGTGCTGAGGGATCCTTCCATTTCATTTTGAAAATAGTGCTCAATCCTGCTATCAGTTCCGCAAGACTGGAGGGCTTGGTATAAAAAAGGTTTGCGCCATAGCGGTAGGAGTTTTCTATTTGATCTTCTCTTGTGGTGGAGCTGAAAATGATCACGGGGAGATTGCGGTAACAACGATTCGCCCGGATCTGCAGCAGGCAGTCAAGGCCGTCCCTCAATGGCATATTGATATCCAGGAACAGAATGTCAGGCTTCACATTGCCATTCAGTTGCTGCATCAGCTCTTCTCCGTCTGTAAACATAGTGAGTTTGCATAGTGGCAGGAGTTGATGCAGTACATCGCCGAACAACTCTCTGTCATCACTATCGTCATCGGCGAGCCAAATATTCTCAAAGACAGGCAACGTACTTTCCATGGCTAGCCAACTCTTTTATGATTTCAAACACTGTTTGTGTTTGTAAGGGTGATGTAAGGTAAGAAATGAATCAGACAAAAGGCCTGGAACGTAATACTATTAAACAACTAAAGGCATGAGTCAAGAGAGGTTCTTGTAGATAACGCCATCTTTATTTTATTATTATGTACCCATGTAGGTAACAGCCGTTTAAACATTCCTCCAGGGCCGAGCCCAGGAAGAATGTGTTGCCGTCCATTGGCATGGTAACGGATCTGCTGAGGTTATTATGACTTTTTGCTGCTGATGAGTGCATTCAGCCTGGCTCTTTCTGTCTCTAGTTTGGCCTGCTGCTCTGCCTGGTCCACCTCATTTTTCATGATCTTCTTTTCTGTTTCCGCTTTTTTCTCCTGGAGGTCTTTGCCATCTTCTACAAGGTCTTTGTATTTCGATGCTGCTTTAGCCACCACGTTTTCCTGGTCGGCGATCCTGGCTTCCAAGCTATAGGCTGCAATCACCGGCGCAAGCGCGTCCAGGAAATGCCGGGCTTCTTCCATATTCATGTGGTGCATGTCGGAGCCCGTGGCTATCTCGTTTCCTTTACGGGTGATCAGCAGGGATAGGATGGTAGCATCCTTGTCGTCCTTTTTCGATCTCACGGAGAAATACAGGTTGGCATTGACACTATCAGCCTGTTCATTCGGATTCTTATAGGCCTTGAATCCTTTCATTTCTCTTCCTTTGGCCTTTCCCTTGCCTGAGAGATAGTCGTTCAAAGCCTTACTCACCAGGTCGGCTTCATAGGGCAGTTCGATGACTGCCGCAGCCTGCTCCTGTTTGTCAACAACCACGGTGCCTGCCGTAGATTGCGCATGAATAGTTGTGGTAAAGATCAGCAGGGCGGTAGCAAGTATGAGTTGTTTCATGTTTTTGTTTTTTGGTAGTAGCAAAAGAACTGCTCCTTTTGGGGAGCAGTTCCGTGCAGTTTTCTTTTGTAAAGGTTATTTATTCGGGATGATATCAATGATCACCGTCCTGTTATAAAAACGTTCTTCAGGGAAGTTGTTTTCAAACGGCGACATGCCTGTATCTTCTCCGAAACCATAAGTCTCGAACCTGATATTGCGTTTTCCTGCTGCTGTGAATGCACGCTGCAGGATCTGCTCGGCACCCTTTGCTCTCTCATGAGAAAGATTATGGTTATAGGTCTCTTCACCAATGATATCGGTATGGCCATGAATAACCACCGTGCTGTTGTCGGCTACAAGCGGCGCCACGATATCGGCAAGGAATTTCTCGTAAGAGTCTATAGATTTTGATTCATTGAAATCAAACAGGATGCTGTAGCGCAATCCTACCTGGCTCAGGTCATTTACTTTTTGCAGGCTTACAGAGCTTTCTTTTCTTATCCACTGGCCATCTTTTGTTTGTCCCAGCATGGAAACCTTGTAATTGCCCTGTGTTGCGTTGCCAAGAATAGAAGCGCCGGGAACCGAAGCCTGGTCTTTAGCAAAAGGTCCAAATTTCTGCACCATGCCGCCAGCATCAGTTACTTCAATGTTCCATGACCTCAGTACGTCTGAAGCACCGCCAACGGTGAAGATCACATGGCTGTCCAGGGGATCTACCTGCGTGGCAGTGATCTGCACTGGCTTCAGGAAGGGTGAAGTGACGCCGCCCACCTGAAGCAACATGTCAGATGAAGTACTGGTAATATCTACCCTGCGATCGCCTTCATGCAGGAGCTCCATGTCTTTTGTGGCACCTGGCTGCTCAGAAGGAATGGTTGGCTTATCTCTTCCGACAGTAGTGATCCTTGATGCGGTGATTCCGAATGTATTGACGAGATAATCCTTTACGTTTTCCGCAAGTATCTTGCCTTCAGCAGGGTTTTTATCAGCAGCGCCGGTAAGAGTGATCGTGCTTGAAGGATTGGAGCGGAGACGGTCACCGAGGATATTCAGAATGTTATGGTATACGGCCAGCTGCCTGGCAGAACGACCGCGGTTCAGGTTGTCGGGTTGCGCATCCTGGAGCTGGTCTTCCTTAAATGTAGCTGCGTTCGCAGCTGTAAGCTGCACATAACGGACCGGGATGTTAGTTTCTCCCATATTAAAGAAGATCGAGTTCCTGAGGGGGAAGGTCTCTTTCACCTGCCTTGTACCTGGCACAACGCGCGGAGCTCTTACTGAAAAACTCACATCCTTTAATGGAGTAGTCTCGCTTGGGATACTGGCTGTGGTTTTAGAAGACTTCCTGGTACCGAATTTCAAAGCAATACCTGTTCTTACCGTGTAATTAGACCATGATTCAAATTCTCTTGGATTTTGTCCCATGTCCGTTTGGAAGGAAGCAAAAGGAGACAGCGTCATTTGCGTGGCGCTTGTTCGGGCGGAAACAGGGAAATCAAATCCAAGTCCTGCCTGTGCCGACATCCTCATTTTGTGAATGTCGCTGAAGTCGCCCGTTCTGTCTGGCTGCTTGTCTTGTGTGTAATCAAACTTCTTCGAAAGGTTGATGCCTAAAGTAGGGCCGCCAAAAATGTAAAACGAGGATTTAAAGGGAGCCAGTCTCAGCGCCGGCTCGATGGCCAGGTAACTAAGGCTGGTAGATAAATTCGCCGGGCAGTTGCATGGCGCCATCACCTCGTCAAAATCGCCTCCACGGTTGTCAAATGCAATATTGAGCATTCCACCCCAGGTGCGGTTAGGCCTATACTCTGTGAGCAGGGAAAAATAGGGCCTGGTGCCGTTTCCTTTGTGGAAGGCAGTAGGTGCTTTTACATCGGCGTTCAGGGTTTGGGTAGTACCATCGTAGAAGTTGAAGTTGGCGGCTACTGACTGGCCAAACCACCATACAGGCTGCACTCTTGCCTCTGTTTGGGCATGAGCGCTCAATGAAACTGCCAGCAGGATGAAGACCGTTAAAATATTTCTTGTTTGATATAACATAATTCGCTTTTTAAATTCTGTGTAAAGGGTCGAGTAATTCTATCCCTTTGGTTTTAGTTAGGAACGTTGATCGTGGTGTTGACCATGGTCACTGAGGCATTCAAAGAGATCGCACGTCCGTTCAGCACGGTTTGCACCATGTTGCCCGCTGTCGAAAACGTCATGCCTGCAGAGGAAATGATATTTCCAACCATCACGCCGCCGCCTGCTCCATTGATAGTGGCTGCGCTGCCCACATGCCAGTACACATTCTTTGCCTGTGCACCGTTGATGAGGATCACGCTTCGTGCGCCTGCAGGGCCAGCAACGCCAACTGTGAGGCTGGTGCCTGACTGGAATATCCATTCTGCGTTGGGGTCGCCCATGGCATCGAGTACCAGGTTGCCATTAGTGATCTTAAAAGTTCCTCCCGCTGATTTGTAAACGCCAGGGCTTAATGTAAGTCCACCAAGCTCGCCTGCTCCCGGATCTGTTCCGCCCGGGCGTGAAGCTGGGGAGATGCTATTGTAGGCTGCGTTCGCATCCAATAATCCTTGTGTGGCAATGGCAAACGAAGCCGCTGTTCCGGGTGCGGGTGGTGCTGTATAGATCCTGCCGGTCACCAGTCCCTGGTTCAAAGGCGTTTCAGTATATATATCACCAGTTGTGCCATCATGGAAACCTGTGACCAAAGTAGATGCTCCCGTTGTTCCAAGGCTTCCGTTGTTGATCACGGTATTCAGCCCCTGGTTGGTTACGCCAGCACTTCCTCCAAATACTCCAAACAAGCTGGCTGTTCCGAGTATAGGTGATGGAGACGCCGGTGTAGTGGTGGTGAAAGACCAGGTATAGTTAGACGCGATGCCGTTACCAGCAGGGTTTTGAGCACCTGTGGTGATGGTGGCGGTGTAAACCGTTCCAGGCATCAGGTTAGCGGAAGGAGTAAAAGTGGCGGTGGTACCGGAATAGGTAACCGTGCCTGCGATGCTGGTAAGCCCTTGCTTCAGTAAGAATGTGGTTCCATTGATCGTGGAGGCATTCATTACCTCGCTAAAGGAGGCTGTTATTTTTTTATTCAGCGCTACTCCTGTCGCCAGGTTTACGGGATCAGTAGCTACTACTGAAGGAATACCGCCAGTTACAAAGCTCCAGATGTAGTTGGTAGCAAGTGAATTTCCAAACATGTCGCTCGCTGCTGTAGTGATGGTACCGGTATACACGGTGTTCGGCGCGAGGTTAGCCGCGGGTGTAAAACTCGCTGTCATGCCCGAATAAGTAACCGTACCTGCTACTACAGTGTTTCCCTGCTTCAGCTGGAAGCTGGTATTATTGATCGTAGCCGGATCCATGTTGGTACTGAAAGTGACCGTTACCACCTTATTCAGTGGAACAGCAACTGCTCCGTTCGCAGGATCGGTAGACACTACGATCGGGATGGCGCCTGTGTTGAAGCTCCATACATAATTATTCTCCAGGGCGTTTCCTGCAGGATCCTTAGCGCCTGTAGTGATTGTGCCGGTATAAACTGTGTTGGGTAATAATTTGGCGCTCGGTGTAAACGTAGCCGTAACACCGGAGTAAGTTACGGTACCAGCTACAGGTTTAGTGCCCTGCATCAGTGTAAAGGTGGTGCCGTTAATAGTGGAGGGATCCATAGCCTCATTGAAAGTGGCTGTGATGATCTTGGCTGTGGAGACGTTGATCGCCCCGTTGGCAGGGTCAGTGGAGATGACGATCGGGCAGATACCTTCTGTCTCCCCGGTAAAATCATCTTTTTTACATCCCCATGTAAAGGCGGTAATTGCCAGTAAGGCCAGGAGACTGTATTTCAATATCCCGGTTTTGCTCCTACTTGTGTAGGCCTGGCTTGCATGTACTTTTTTGCTTCGCATGGTTTAAATTTTCTTTGAGCCGCAAAGGTGGTGTGGAAGGATTCCTAAAGCATTACACAATTCCTGATTTAAGTTGCAGATATCCCACTTATCCCAAATTGGGATAGAGAGATCATGGCTTGACTGGATTGGGGTCCTGCATTACAGTCTTTCGAGGGTCAGTTGCCGCTTTTGCCTCAAGTGCTTAAAAAACGAGGGTGAAAGGCCGGTGACCTTCTTGAACTGGTTGGAAAGATGGGAAACGCTGCTATAATGCATTTTAAAGGCAATCTCCGTGAGATTCAGCTCATCGTAAAGGAGGAGTTCCTTTACTTTTTCTATTTTGTTGCTGATGATATACTGCTGGATGGTACTGCCTTTTACTTCCGAGAAAACGTTGGCCAGGTAAGTATAATCCAGTCCAAGCGCCTGGCTGATGTGATCTGAGTAGTTCAAAGAGGGCATTTCATCAGAATGATGGATCATTTCCGTGATCACATTCTTTACTTTCTCTATCAGGATGCTTTTCTTGTCGTCCATTAATTCCAGCCCTGAACGTAAAAGATTTTTTTTCAACTCTTCTCGCTGTTGCTTTGTCAGGGCGGAAAAGAGTTCAACCATTCCCAGCTCTATTTCGAAATGAAGGATGCCCTGGCGTTTCAGTTCTTCTTTCACCACCATCTTGCAACGAAGGCTGACCATGTACTTGATATATAACTTATGCACGAATACGATTAATGGAGATATCAGGCACATCCCCGGGCAATAAAACTATTTTCCTCACAATGCAGTTACTCAGTCACCTATGTCCCAATTAACGTACCGCGTTACTGTTTCCCCATCATTTATTACAGAAAGCAAGCATTTAACACCAAACGGACTCAAATAGGTCTACCTTCTGCGGCTGGATATGATTCCGGAATAAATAAAAACTATGTCAAATATCACACAGGTTGTGCGCATGGATAAGCTAATGAGTAATTTGAAAAGGACAGTGATCGCTTCTGGCGTAGATCAGCTCCTGACGCAATCCGGCCCTTTTACCTTGTTTGCACCGGTAGATGCCGCCTTTCATAAACTGGATAATGAAACGGTAGACGGATATCTCAGTCCCAACCAAAAAGAAAAGGCAACAAGCCTGATCAACCATCACGTTGTGAAAGGGACTTTGCACATTAAGGATATGAAGGACGGCGATAAGCTGGAGAACCTGGATGGTAAGGAATTATTGGTGGGCGTAAAAGATGGAGTAGTGAATATCAATGGCGCCACCATCATCAACGGCGACATGCGTGCATCCAATGGCGTGGTACACAGCATCGATGAGGTTTTGGTGAATTGAGTCCAACATCGCTCTTCGCCTGATTTTATTTAGTAACTTATAGCACCAATAGTTCTTTCGTTCATACCGGAACACCCCATATCAAGTAGTGAGCATTTAAATATGTTATGAAACTTCTGATCAGAAATATGGTAAGCCTTCGCTGTAAAATGATCGTAAGGTCTGAGCTCGAGGACCTGGGCTTGCACCCTACGGTCCTGGAGCTGGGTGAGGTGGAAGTGCTGGAAACACCCACGAAAGAGCAGCTTGACAAACTAAAAGCGGCACTGGCGTCCTCAGGCCTCGAACTGATGGAGGATAAAAAAAGCCAGATCATAGAGCGGATCAAGACCATCATCATTGAAATGATCCACTACAGCGAAGAACCGCTGGCTACTAATTTTTCCGACTTCCTGTCTAAAGAGCTCCATTACGACTACCGCTATTTGTCCACCCTCTTCTCGGAGGTGAAGGGAACCACCATCGAGCACTACATCATTTCGCATAAGATCGAGCGTGCGAAAGAGTTGATCATTTATAACGAGCTTAACCTCACCGAGATTGCGTACAAGCTACACTATAGCAGTGTCGCGCACCTGTCTAACCAGTTCAAAAAAGTGACAGGCCTGACCCCCAGTTTTTTCAAAAAAATGAAGCACAAGAGGCTGATCGCCCACGAGAACCTCTAGCACCCGTTTCGGGAGACGTAAATTATGTAACATTCCGTACGGTGTATGTAAGATTTCTACCTCTGCATTGATAGACCTTTGTTCTACTATGGCAACACAAGGATCGGGTGGGAATGGAAATGGCACTAAGGAGCTTGATAAAATGAAGGTCCACATTATCGTGGAAGTGATCGAGTATGTGCCGAATGCTGTAGTGAGCAAGACCATTATCAAAAAAACCACAGGAAATATCACAGTGTCTTCGTTCGATGCCGGTGAGGAACTGGAAGAAAAAAGATCGCCCTTCGATACTTTCATACAGATCATCGATGGCGAGGCCCGTGTGAACATCAATAAAAGGGATTACAATCTCAGGCTGGGTGAAGGGATCATTATCCCCGCTCATTCTACGCATTGCTTTGCCGCCAATGTTCAATTTAAAATGATCTCCACGATCATAAAAAGTGGCTATGAAGACTGAACAAAACTTAAGTTATCTATCGAAAAAGCAACCTATCATGAAACCGCTCCTAAATTTTATCTTCCGAGGCAAACTTTACAGCTGTAATGTGTATGTAGGCAATGGGGAGGGTGCGTCAAAAATGTACGTCATCCTTCTCGATAAGGATGTGATCTCTGAATTCGGCGACGAGATCACCGTAAATGCTGATTTCATAAATGAAACGGACAAAAAAAGCGAACTGCATGGGATGGCCGCTTTGCACCAGGCGATCCTGGAAGCAGCGCAGTTTCACCCGGCTTTTCTTTTGGCCAAAGAAAAAAAATTCGCTTCGGCTACTTTAAAAACCTTCCGTGAAAAGGCGACCGCCCTAAGACTTAAAAAGCCCTATACTTTTGCCGGACCAACCTGGGAATAACTTTCCGTTGTCTTTTAACCTCAGATGGACAGTAGCAATCTCGCTGAATACAGCACGGAAGTCGGTAGTCACCGGCAGGTCCCTGCGGTCTTCCAAATTGTCGATAGCCAGCTCGGGCACCGTTCCATATACTTTTCCTCCCTGTATGGCATTACCCAAAACAAACATGCAGGAGCCACGACCGTGATCGGTACCGTTGGATCCGTTTTGCTTCACCGTTCTGCCAAATTCTGTCATGGTCATGACCTCCACATCATCCTGGTAAGCCGCGAGGTCGGTCCAGAAGGCGGTAATGGCATTACTGAGGTCACCGACATTCCTGGCGAACGTGCCGGTTTCGATTCCCTGGTTGAAATGGGTATCCCAACCGCCTGATTCTGCAAAAGCCACTTCCAGTCCCACATCCATCTTCACCAGCTGCGCGATCTGTTTCAATGCATTCCCTAAAGGAGAGCTGGGATAAACTGCCCCGTTGGCCGGGCGATAATTTTTTGTATCTGCGGATCGCAGCATTTTCATGGCTTCAAAACTTTCTTTTCCTGTTTTGTTCAGCAGGTCGGAAGAAGTTTGATCGTAGAGTTCTTCGAAGCTGCGACTTAGCTTTCCTGTATTCACCTGGCTACCTCTTGTTTGAATGGCAAAATCCTGGAGGTTGCTGATAGCCACCGCGGGATGATCGCCATAGAAGGAGCGGGGTAAGGAGCTGGTGATACTCACTGCCTGGAAAGGAGTAGGTGACTCATGTCCCAGCATACCCACTGCCCTGTTCAGCCAGCCGCTATCGGTGCTTTTCGAGAAGGGAGTACCTGATTCCATATAATCCTGCGCATCAAAATGCGAGCGGGTAGTGTTGGGCGAGCCCACGCCATGTACAATGGCCAGTCTTTTTTCGCGGAAAAGGTCGGCAAATGCATTCATGGAAGGATGCAATCCGAATCTTCCGTCCAGGTCAATCAGGGGGCGGTTTTGTGATTTGGCTGCGGACATGAATAAAGTTGGCCTGGCCTGCTTCAGGTACTTGTCTTCGAAGGGCGTAACCGCCATCAGTCCGTCCATGGCGCCACGCTGGAAAATGCAGACGAGGATCTTATTTCTTTTATAGGGCGACCAGATCTTTCTACTGCTGGCTGCTTTGGCTATGAAGCTGGGTACGCCCCCGATGCTGGCGGCAAAAACGGCCAGGGCTCCGTTCTTAATGAATGCTCTTCTTGAATGCATAGGATGATTTTTTAACGGCGCTGGAATTCGGGTGAGCCAATGATGATGCCCACTACCTGTCCAAGCATGTTTGCAGCCATCTGTTCTTCGTTCTTTTTATTTTCCTGCATTTGTTTTCGGTTCCTGGATCCCATCATAGCTTCTTCATCGTCTTCGTCGGCCTTCCTCGCCGTTTCTGTTTTTGCCGCAGCCTCACTGATCTTTTTTTCCAGCTCAGGATCGTTGAGCATGGGTTGCAATCTTTTGATGGTCTCTTCCAACTCTCGTTCCGGCAAAAGGATCTTTGAGTAAATACGAAGGGCGTGTTCCGCGCTTTCGGGCTCATGGTTGGAGTTCAGGGCCAGCAGGTTCAGTTTCACGCCGGGTAATTTACCGGAAGCAAAGGTGAGTCCGAAGTTCATCCTGTTCAGCAGCGAGCCGGTATTGATCCAGTATTGGCCCCTGTCCGGAAACCCTGTAGGCGCCTGGTAATCGTAAACCTTCTGGCCCATGCGGTTCACCCATTGATACAACTGCAGGGGCGCCACGATCTGCGCGTTGGTGGCCCTCACTGCACTGATGGCGAGCTCGAAAGGTGATTTTGTTTTTTCGCGGATGAGTTTTTTATCCCAGAATTCGGGCGAAGTGGCCAGTGTAATGAGTACTTCTTTGATATTCCCGTTGGTTTCTGAAAATCTTTTTGCCATCTTGTCTATCAGGGACTGTGGCGGGTTGTCGCTCACAAATCTTGTCGCTAATTTTTTCGATATGAATTTAGCAGTGGACTTGTGGGTGGCCAGCATCTTCACCAGCGCTACACCTTCTTCATAGCCGCCACCGGCAGGGAAGGTCATGCCCATCAGTTTTTTCTCTCCCAGGTCGTGGCGGTTCATGGCAAACACGAAATCATCCTCGATGACAAAGCCCATTTTTTTCAGCCGGCCTGCCGGTGGGAGCTTTTTCATGTTCACGTTGTATTCAATCTGTGGGTTCACTGTCCAGCCGGTGAGCACGCGCGCGGCCTGCGTTACGTCGGCCTGGGTATATCCTCCATCCACACCCAGGGTATGCAGCTCCATGATCTCGCGTGCATAGTTCTCGTTCAGTCCCTGCATCTTGCCCACTTTGATCTGTTCATTTTTCATTCTCGACGCCAGTGTGTCGATGAACTCATCACGCCTGGCCACCTGTTTTTTTTGCGCATTCACCATATTCTCCTCATTCACACTGCTCTTGCTGTTGTCCAGGTAGTTGAGCATGGCCGGCGATTTGGCTGTAGCCAGCAGGATCTGTTCAAAATCTCCAAATACGTTGGGACGGATGGCATCGCGCTCGTAGGATGTGACGAATTGGGTGACACTGCCCTTCGATGCAGCCACATTGAAATGGTTGAACCAGAAATCCACCATCACTTCTTTGAGCTGGTGGTTAGAATAAGCAGCGCGTAATATTTTTTGTGAACCCAGGTCTTTCATGAGTTCGAACTGCGACTTCAGTCCGTTTTTCTCCATGTAGGCGCGAATGGCCTCCCTGGTTTCTTTTTTGTCATCTTCCTGCACATCCTTGTCCACTACGCCTTCACGCATGGCCATACGTAATACTTGTCCACCCTTTGGATAGGTCTCTACGATCTGCGCATTGGTCATTTTAAGGGATGGAAATTCCTTCAGCATTTCTTCCATCTTCTTGTCTCCTGTCTTGAGGTTGAGCTGGGCATCGAACCAGCTTTCCAAACCCTGGTTTACTACGCTTTCCACATCGCCGGGGCGCACACCAAAGCTGAAGCGGCTGAGCAGGTGAGCGGCGGCTTCTCTTTCGGTGAGACCGGCTTTCTTGTATGGAAATTGGTAAGGAGGTGCATCCTGTTGAAAGGAAGTGAGGGAAATGCCTCCTGTGATCAGCAGAGCCAGGAGGAAAAATACTTTTGGGGAACTTTTCATATAAGACGGTTTGGATCGTCGTGGACGTTAAAGCTAGACTTCCCGGGCGGGAAATTGTTTAACCTGATTTGTTAATAAAAGTTAACAAAATTTCCTATTAGGCTTTGCCGCGAGGTCACTATGACGCCATGATACGCAGGAGTTCGGAGTTCGGAGTTCGGTGTTCGGAGTTCGGTGTTCGATGATCAGAGTTCCGATATGCAAGGTGACAACCCAGAACCCAGAACCTCTTACCCCGGCATGCGGGAGATATACTTCTCTATTTGCTTGATCTGGTCTACGATCTGGGGGGTGGTAGGCTTGAGGGCCTTGGCTTTCCTGAAGAAATCTTTTGCCGCACGGAATTCTCTTTTGTTCATCATGAGGCTGCACATCTGCAGGTAAGCAGCTGCATTGTTCTCCTTGTCGGGAAGGCCTTTGCGCAGGGCGCCACGGATATAGCTTTCGGCTTGTTTGAGATCATTTCTCTGCATGGCTATCATGCCCATCTGCAGCATGGAAGCTCCTTCGGCTTCCTTCATGGGCATTCCAAGGTCCAGTCCTTTTTTCATGTTGAGCTCGGCACCGTCGAAGTCCTGCTTCATCATGGCCAGGTTGCCCTTGAGCGTGTAGTAGACCGAGCGGATGGGCTTGTATAAAAGACTGGGGTATTTTACAGAGGCGATCACTTTTTCAGCTTCTTCCACGTTGCCGCTTTCCAGGTGTTCCTGGATCAGGCGGAGCGGACCAAAAACAAAATGGCCCACGATCAGGATCAACCCGATCAGGTAAAGAGGGAACACGGGCCAGAATCCACTGACAGTGAGATTGAGCGCTACGCCACCCACGATCATCACCAGTCCTATCCACAAACGATACTTGATCAGCCAATTGTAAAATTTCATAGTCATCCCGCTTTAACGGGAGGCGAAATTAGCGATAATTCACCGTTTGCCACGGAATGAAGCAGGAAGGAACAATATATTAAATTAAAATATAATATTAATGATCAACCCAGTTTTACCGAGGTCATGGTGAGAGAGCCGGCCACCGTTTTATCATTGAAAAAGCTGACGGCATCCCTGCTTGATTTCAGACCTAAAGTATACATCAATGGAAGGTAGTGCTCGGGTGTAGGTATGGCCATCATGGCTTCCCTGCCCAAAGCCTGGTAGTTGATCAGTGGCCAGTGATCGCCGTCTGCGATCAGCTGCTTGAATTTTTCATTCATCTGCAGGGCCCAGTCGAAGCCATATTGCTCTTCATTCAGCCTGTCCCAGGCTGCGAGCCCAAGATTGTGTACCATGTTGCCACTGCCCATGATCAGCACGCCTTTCCTGCGCAATTGATAAAGCTCTTTGGCAAGTTCATAGTGATATTGCGGCCCTTTGCTGTAATCGATGCTTAACTGCAGCACCGGGATCTTTGCGTCCGGGTACATGTGCCGTACGATCGTCCAGGTACCATGGTCGAGACCCCAATCATGATCGAGTTCAACTCTGGCTGAATGCAATAGTTCCGCAGTTTCTTTCGCCAACACAGGGTGGCCCGGTGCCGGATATTGCACATCAAAAAGTTCTTTGGGAAATCCGCCAAAATCGTGGATGGTCTTTGGGAAATCCATGGCCGTGATCTTTGTGCCCCTGGTGAACCAGTGCGCTGACACCACGAGCACGGCCTTGGGTGTGGGAATTTCCTTCGCCATTTTTGTCCATCTGCGGCTGAACTCAGTATCCTCGATGCCATTCATGGGTGAACCATGACCTACAAAAAGCACTGGCATCAGGTCTTCCTGAAGTGCCAGGCCATCTGTAAAATTTCTAAATGCTGATAGTGTTGCCATACCAATAACTCCTGTTGCTATTGTTTTTAAAAAATCTTCCCTTTTCATCCAAGCATTTGGTATTGAGCAAAGAATATTATCGAACGAACTCACCGTCGGCCTTGATCCTTACTTCATCGCTGATCATGGGAGCAGGGAAACCGGCGCCGATACCAAAGTCGGAGCGCTTGATGGTGCCACTCACCTGGAAACCGACGGTTGGCTTTTTACTCATGGGGTTTTCAACTGTTCCATTATAAACAAGATCAAGTGATACGGGTTGGGTAACACCATGGATGGTGAGGTCTCCATTCAATTTGTACTTGTTCTTGCCTGCGGGCTTGATGCCATTGCTTTTGAAGAGGATGGTCGGATATTTCTCCACGTCGAAAAAGTCGGCGCTCTTCAGGTGGTTGTTCCTGGCTTCCACGCGGGTGTTGATCGATGCTGCTTTTGCCGTGAGCTCAAACTGTGCATCAGAGAAATCTGCTTTTGAAGAGCTGACCTTCACGTCGATGTCATCAAAGGTGCCTGAAATGTCGGCGATACCCAGGTGGGTCACTGTAAATCCAAGCTGTGAATGGTAGTCATCATTTTGCCAGGTGGTAACGGCCGTAAAGGCAGTCAATGCAAAAAAGGCGGAGAGTGCGATAGCGAGCTTTTTCATTGTCATTTTTTATTGGGTTTGAATATGATCTGGATGACAAAACTAGCCCGGGAAGGGACCCCGGTACAATGCGTTAGCGCAACAAAAAACATTGACCTGGATCAAGAGGAAATGACGAGAGCATTAGAGTTTCTTCACAGGATCACACTATCGCTGTTCCTGCTTTTAGCTAAATTTGCTTTCTTGACCGACGCTTCTAAACCATCCGGTTGATATAATAACTAACATAATATTTGCAGCATGGAAACAACAGACATCAGTAAATGCCCATTTCACAACGAAAAGGCCAAACAAAACTTTGGTGGGGGTGGAACAAAGAACCGCGATTGGTGGCCCGACCATTTAAAACTCAATATTCTACGCCAGCATTCGGCGCTTTCCAATCCAATGGAAGAAGATTTCAATTATGCAGCCGAGTTCAGGACGCTCGACCTGAAAGCATTAAAGAAAGATCTGCATGCGCTCATGACTGATTCCCAGGAATGGTGGCCCGCAGATTTCGGTCATTATGGTCCATTATTTATCCGGATGGCCTGGCACAGTGCGGGTACCTATCGCGTATATGATGGTCGCGGTGGCGGCGGCACAGGACAACAACGGTTTGCACCTCTCAACAGCTGGCCTGACAATGTAAGTTTGGATAAGGCAAGACGACTGCTCTGGCCCATCAAGCAGAAATATGGCCGGAAGATCTCATGGGCAGACCTGATCATTTTAACAGGGAACGTGGCGCTGGAATCCATGGGTTTTAAAACATTTGGTTTCGGCGGCGGTCGTGCGGATACATGGGAAGCTGCGGAAGATGTGTATTGGGGTGCTGAAAAAACATGGCTGGGAAATGACAAGCGTTACCCGGATGGTAAGCCGGGGCTGGCTGAACATGGTGTGCTGAACTCCGATGAAAATGCTGATGGTGAGATCCACTCGAAGGGACTGGAAGCGCCGCTGGCAGCTGCCCACATGGGTTTGATCTATGTAAACCCTGAAGGACCCGACGGGAACCCCGACCCCATTGCGGCGGCAAGAGATATTCGTGTAACCTTCGGCCGCATGGCCATGGATGATGAAGAGACTGTTGCTTTAATTGCAGGAGGTCACAGTTTTGGAAAAACTCACGGCGCTGCTTCATCTGATCATGTGGGTAAAGAACCGGAAGCAGCCGGATTGGAAATGCAGGGTTTTGGCTGGAACAACAGCTTTGGAACCGGGAAGGGCCCGGATACAATCACCAGTGGTATTGAAGTTACTTGGACAAAAACGCCCACAAAATGGAGCAATAATTTTTTTGAGAACCTGTTTGGATTTGAGTGGGAACTCACGAAAAGTCCGGGAGGAGCGCATCAGTGGGTGGCAAAGAATGCAGAGGAGATCATTCCGGATGCATACGACAGTTCAAAACGCCACAAGCCCACCATGCTGACAACGGACCTTTCATTGAAAACGGATCCTGCGTATGAAAAAATATCCAGGCATTTCCTGGAGAACCCCGATGCTTTCGCAGATGCATTTGCGCGTGCGTGGTTTAAACTTACCCATCGTGATATGGGACCGAAGGCCCGTTATCTTGGTCCGGAAGTGCCTAAGGAAGATCTGATATGGCAGGATCCTGTTCCTGAAGTGGATCACCCGCTCGTGGAAGAAAAGGATATAGCCCAACTCAAAGAAAAGATCCTGGGATCCGGGTTGACGGTTTCACAACTTGTTGCAACGGCATGGGCATCTGCTTCCACCTTCCGCGGTTCTGATCATCGCGGCGGTGCCAATGGTGCAAGGATCCGCCTGTCTCCGCAAAAGGACTGGCGCGTAAACAATCCGGCACAATTACAAAAAGTGCTTGATGTATATACTGAAATTCAAAAAGAGTTTAACGACAAGGGAAAGCGTGGTAAAAAAATATCCATGGCTGATCTGATCGTCCTGGGAGGTTGCGCCGCTGTTGAAAAGGCAGCGAAAGATGCGGGTCATTCAGTAACCGTACCGTTTACCCCGGGCCGTACAGACGCCACGCAGGAGCAGACAGATGTGGAGTCCATGGCGTATCTGGAACCGCGTGCGGATGGTTTCCGTAATTACCGGGAAACAAGGAGTGATATTTCCACAGAAGGCTTGCTGGTGGACAGGGCCCAGCTATTAACACTCACTGCGCCGGAACTCACCGTGTTGGTTGGCGGCATGCGTGCATTGGATACCAATTTTGACGGATCGAAGCATGGTGTATTTACCGAAACACCTGGCAGGCTGACCAATGATTTTTTTGTGAACCTGCTCGACATGAACACAGCCTGGAAACCTGCGAGCGAAGACAAGGAGATCTACCAGGGTTATGACCGCAAAACGGGTAAGCCAACCTGGACGGGCACCCGTGCCGATCTTGTTTTTGGTTCGAATGCAGAATTAAGAGCCATCTCGGAAGTATACGCCTGTGCCGATGCAAAAGAGAAGTTTGTAAAAGATTTTGTGGCAGCCTGGAATAAGGTGATGAACCTGGACCGGTTTGACCTGGTGAAATAGAGATCGAATGGAATAAAAAAGGAAAGGCCAGCATGTTGCTGGCCTTTCCTTTTTGGTAGTCCCGACAAGAATCGAACTTGTATCTAGAGTTTAGGAAACTCCTATTCTATCCCCGTCCGAACGCCCGCCAATCAATGGCGGGGCGTTCAGCCGGGCAGGCCCGTCTTTATACAATTACAGCCGGGCAGGCCCGTCTTTATACAATTACAGCCGGGCAGGCATTGAACTACGGGACCAGTTTATCTTTTAGAAAACGCCTGCCGGCGGATGTTTTAAAGTATTTTTCTCTCGCTATCGCGCCTGCTTCCGTGTCAAATATTTCGTAATAACCAATTTTGAATGGAGCGTACTTTCGATTAGACCTGGTCATGCCAGAATTGTGCTGCTGAAGTCGGACATCGAGGTCGCTACAATGTCCTTTATAGTAGTAATTATGGTTAATGCTTTTCAGCACGTACGCATAATACATGAAGCTTGTTTGGTAGTCCCGACAAGAATCGAACTTGTATCTAGAGTTTAGGAAACTCCTATTCTATCCATTGAACTACGGGACCAAAAATTTCAAATATAACTATCAACTCCTATTCTATCCCCGTCCGAACGGCGTTCAGCCGGGCGGGCCCGCCTTTAAACAAGTTCAGCCGGGCGGGCATTGAACTACGGGACCAATCCTTCGGCTAAAAGCCGCCTTGGGAGGTGCAAATTAACGAAGAAAAGGCCAAAAAGCCGCCTTAAAGCTGTCCAAAAACTTGTAGTTAGGCTGTTCCTCTGTCAACTGTATCAACCTTACCAACTCTATCAACTACTTAATACTGTACGCCGTCAGCACTTCCGAAGTATTCGCTATTGTCTGCCCCTGCGCCACAATGGTCACCGCGCTTTCAATCAATCCCACGCCGGCGGCATAATAAAAATCGCCACCGCCCACGGAGCCTATAGTGAGCACGGATACATCCATTCTCACGTGGATCACGTTTTTGAATTCTTTTCCGGCCACGGTGCGTGTAACGCCCTTTTCCTTGATCGTATATTTTAATGTGGCCATGAGAGGGATGGGAACGCCAGGAACCAGGATGGTTTGCGTAGCCTGCCAGAGGCCATTCAGCTCCTGGTTTTCTTTTAAATACAATTCCTCGAAGCCGTCGCCGGGGATGCCCGGCAGGAAGCCAAAACGGTAATAGTCGCTGCCCGATTTGGTCCTGTACTGGTTGATGCCGTTGCTGCTGCTGTACACCCGGTAACTTCTTCCCATGGCCATGGTGTCGCGGTCCGTAGCCGTGATGGTGTAAGACTGGCCGAGTTCGGTGAGGTAGGTCCAGGTGCTGCCCGCAGTCACGGGATTGAAATCAGCAGGAGGCTCCTCGTCCTTGTCTTTTTTACAGGCAGAAATGAAACTGATCACCAGGATGGTGGCTGCCAGGCGGATAACTGACTTAGGTATCATAACAACAATATACTCAAAGATAAAAGACGGCAGGGCTGATTGTGATCAAGTTTCGTCAATGAAACGTTAACCCCGGCTTCACCAGATTGATAAACGGTTCTGGATCACCTTCTCCCGGCACGCTATTGGATTTACATAAGGCGGAATGATGACAGAAATACCGCGTACCCGTTCCCAAAAAGGAAAAACCTCCGGCGGTCGTTTAAATAGTGAGCTATGAACAAGGTTTATCTTCTCCTGAGGGACAATCACCAGTCAGGACCGTTTACAATTGATGAATTAATTCAACAACAGTTGAAGGCTACCGATCTTATTTGGGTGGAGGGCAGAAGCACGGCCTGGAATTATCCCTACGAAATGGAGGAATTCAAGAGCATTGTTCAGCCGCCGGTGGAAAGATGGCAGCCAGCCATCCCCAGGCCTGCTACCATGACAGAGGTACATGAAAAGATCAGTGTGCTTCCTGCATCTCCTGTTTTGCATGGAAACGAGGAATTGGAGCACAAGGCCGAACAGATCCGCCTGCGCACCATCCATTACGCTCAGCAAAACGAGCTTCCCTACTTCGATACGCCCGACAACCCAGGGAACGGATCTTGGGCTGTGAGAGAAAACATTCATTTTGTACATCATACCCGCAGGAAATATGTAACCCTTCCCCAATTGATTGCTACCGGTCTGGTTACCATCCTGCTGGCCTCCGCATGGTATGGCGACTGGAGTGTGATCAAGGTAAAGCCTGAGATGGTAACAGCCGCTGCCACTCCTGTAGCTTTTTCAGAAGAGAAGCCGGCAGTACCGCAGCCATCCATAGTGGCCGCCTCTGCTGATACAACTGTGACTGAATTTCAGCCGGCGGCCTATGCTGCAGCAAGCAGTGCATCCGCACAACCTAAGCCAGCGGTCAATCAACAGTCATTGGCTGTGCACCCCGTAGTGGTGGACACGGAGTCTGTAGCAGCTATTGAAGCGGAAGCGCAACACGCAGCCAAAAAGGAAGCAACTGAGCCGGTAGAACCAAAAGAGATCAGGAAAGATCCTGTTCCAATTGAAACCAAGCCTGTGGAGGCAGTTAAAAAAGAACCGGTTGTGGAAACGACAACCAACAAGCAGGTAGAGGAAGAGCCCAGGGAAAAGAAAAAGCTGGGACAGGTGATCAAGGGCATCTTTAAGAAGAAGGATAAGGAGTAAATGGAGTTGATAGAGTTGACAAAGTTGACAGAGTGATAAACGAGACCACCCCACTAGTCAACCAGTTAACTAGTCAACTAATGAATTCACACCTCAGCTGTCTTGCCTAACTCCTGTGGCATCTCCACAACAGTTGTATTTTTTATTTTGATCACTTTTAGCTTGCTCAGCAACCTGATCACAGGATAAGTAGGATCGAATTCACCTCTTTTAGCAGCGAAGTTGGGACGGGATGGATATTTATGATGGTTGTTGTGATAACCTTCGCCCATCATCAGCAGGTCTACCTTGAAAAGATTTTTAGAAGTATTGTCGGTCTCAAAATTCACTTCACCGTATTTATGCGCAAACCAGTTGATGATCACGCCGTGCACAGGTCCCATGACAACGTGGATGGGGATCAGAAGGTACCACCAGGCTGAAGGGGCGAACGCTACGTAAATGGCCACATACACCAGGATCCAGGCAATGCGCGACCACCAGGTGTTGGCCATGCGGTCGAATGCTTTCCAATCCGGAACGTTGCGCGTGAAGCGGTCTTCAATTTTCATGCGGCCGAACATGATCTCGCGATAGGTCATGCTGGTCCTCCACATCATGCTGAACAGGTTGCTGTCGTAAGAAGGGGAGTGGGGATCATGCTCCGTATCGGTGAATGCGTGGTGCACACGGTGCATGATGGCGTATACGCGCGGGCTCATATAAGACGAACCCTGGGTGACGAAAGAGTAAAAGTAAAAGAATCTTTCCCAGCCCTTGCTCATGGTGAAGGCGCCATGGGCAGCGTAACGGTGATGAAAAAAGCTCTGGGCAAACAATGACAAGTACCAATGAAGGATAAAGAACGTAATAATTATGGCCATAAGGGTTAAAATGAAAGCTGCCGGGCAGCAGCGCTTTAAGCTTGCTAAGGTAAGCCCTATCTCGTATTTATTTTTAATATCATCCGACTAATTTCCATTCAGGGTTCATCTTTACCATAGCGTTTAGAAACAATCACTTATCTTTGGTGTTCTCTTATTAACGACTTGATAAATTTCTTAAGAATTCCGTAGAAGCTCATCTTGTCCTAAGATGAGATCAATAGCACAACTGGTGCTGATTTATAATCTAAAAGAACAATCACTTACATGACATTTGAACAATTGGGCCTTATTAAGCCTGTTTTACAGGCTTTACAGGCAGAGGGATATACTATTCCTACAGCCATCCAGGAACAGGCTATGCCTGTGGTGCTGGACGGAAAAGACGTACTTGGACTCGCACAAACCGGCACGGGAAAGACAGCCGCCTTTGCGATCCCTATTTTACAAGCAATCACGGCGAAGCCGGGAGGAAAAGGCTACAAACATACAAGGGCTCTTATTCTCACACCAACCAGGGAGCTGGCTGTACAGATCGGCGAGAGCTTTGAATCTTACGGCAGGTATCTCAACGTGAAACACGACGTGATCTTTGGTGGCGTTTCACAGCATACACAAACCCTTGCGCTCAGAAATGGTACCGACGTACTGATTGCAACCCCAGGCAGACTGCTCGACCTGATGAACCAGGGCTATGTGCACCTGGATCACCTGGAGACCTTCGTACTGGACGAGGCCGACCGTATGCTGGACATGGGTTTCATTCACGATGTGAAGAAGATCATCAAAGAATTGCCTAAGGAAAAGCAAACCCTGCTTTTCTCAGCCACCATGCCCGATGCGATCGCTGATCTATCCAACTCATTATTGAGGAATCCGGTAAGGATAGAGGTAACGCCTGTATC
This sequence comes from Chitinophagaceae bacterium, assembly GCA_036676905.1. GTDB lineage: Bacteria > Bacteroidota > Bacteroidia > Chitinophagales > Chitinophagaceae > Flavisolibacter. The sequence goes on along the minus strand of JAKFCE010000006.1, from coordinate 179,231 downwards.
ATCTACCGTGGATCTTATCGACCAATCGGTTTATTTTATCAAGAAGGGGCATAAGCAATCCCTGCTGGTGCACCTGCTTACTGAGAACAGGATGCAGCGTACCCTTGTATTTGCAAGAACCAAGCATGGCGCCGACAGGATCGCCAAGGATCTGAAGAAGGCCAACATTGGCGCCGATGCGATCCATGGTAATAAATCACAGTCATCCCGCCAGAACGCCCTGAATAACTTTAAGCGCGGCAAACTGAAAGTGCTGGTTGCTACTGATATCGCTGCACGCGGTATTGATGTAGATGCCCTGGAGCACGTGGTGAACTTCGATCTGCCCGACGTGCCAGAGACCTATGTGCACCGCATTGGCCGTACTGGCCGGGCTGGCGCCTCAGGCAAGGCCATTTCCTTCTGTGATGGCGGAACTGAAATGGGTAATCTCAAGAGCATCAACAAGCTGATCAACCAGAAGATCCCGGCTGTTGCCCATCCTTTCGAGCATCTGTAAATTAGCAGTATATCATTCCAAAGGACCCGCATGCGGGTCCTTTTTGTTTACGCACCGGTCGTGAGTAGTGAGTAGTGAGTTGTGAGCTGTAGGACCTGAACTGTGTGAATCTCGCGTAAGCGCATGCCCTGATAAATAACCCATTGACCATTCACCATTGACCATTCACGATTAGAGGGCAGGGGTGAAGCAAAAAAAACAGGGCCCTTTTGAGGCCCTGTCCATTTTATATAGGGGTCGATTATTACTGGATCCTTCCGTCTTTCTTATCCTGCTTACGTCCGATCACTGCACCGGCACCTGCACCAACCACACCACCGATCACGGCACCTGCAGCACGGTTCTTCTTATTGATCACTGCACCAGCACCTGCACCAACCACACCACCGATCACGGCACCTTTGGCAGTCTTACTCCAGCCTTCTTTCTTGGCAGCTGTAGTTGAAGTTGAACTCATAGTTCCACCGCTGCTTTTAGAGGTTCCTGATGTAGACCGGCGGGCTGTAGACGTAGACCTGGTAGCGGTTGAGCGCTGAACCGGGACTGCTGCAGACTGCATCTGGTCTTCAGGAAGCTCGTTCTGTGCCTTCCATTGCTGGAATTGCGCCAGGCCGGCTGTATCGGTAGCCAACTGGATGGAATCCTGGTAGGCCTTCAGTTTCGCATTCTCTGCGGCGATCTTATCTGCGTTGCTGGTACATGCTACCATGACCGCTGATATACTAAGGATGGATAATATTTTTTTCATGATTGTAGGTTTTAAATGTCTAGTTGTTTTGTCTACCCTGTATTTGCGAACACCGTGCCAGTACTGCCTTAAAACTGTTAAAGGGAAGGAAACTGATGAGTTTATTCTATTAGTATATGTTAGCTGTTGAGTACCTGTAACATATGGCTGAGCTTTGACGTAAAAGGGATAGTTTTTTAAATTTAGTCAACCAAAACTTTTCCACATGCCAAACAAACCTGCAGCCCTCATACTGCTTATTACCTCAGCTATTGCTGTTATTTATGCCTGTTCCGGGAATACCGTCGAAAAAGACCCTGGCACTTCTATTGACCAGGAACGTAAATTGGAGAAAGAAGAACTGGTAGCCCGGGGAGAATACCTTGTCACCATCTCCGGATGCAACGACTGCCACACGCCCAAGGTCTTCGGTCCTCATGGAATGGCCCTAGACTCTACCCGCTTGTATTCCGGCCACCGCGCAGATGCCGCCCTGCCGGCAGTAGCCGCTACGTCTCTCCAGCCTGGCAACTGGCTGCAAATGGGCCCGGAGATCACTGCTTTTGCCGGACCCTGGGGCATCTCTTATGCGGCCAACCTTACACCCGATTCCGCCACCGGCATCGGTATGTGGTCCGAAGAAGTGTTTGTAAAGACCCTCCGTACCGGCAGGCACCTGGGAGCCGACAATGGGCGCCAGATCCTGCCGCCCATGCCCTGGTTCAACCTGATGAAAATGACCGACGAGGATTTCAAGGCGATTTACACTTTCCTGCGTTCTGTACCGGCGGTGAACAACCGCGTACCAGCCCCCGTGCCTCCGCCGGCGGTGAAGACAGTGGGTGGTGAGTAGTGAGTGGTGAGTAGTGTTATTCGACGTTGGAAATAAAAAAAGGTGAAGGAACTCCTTCACCTTTTCAATTGATTTAATACTCACTACTGACTATTCACTAATTCCAGTCTCTCGAAAATACGTTCTGGAGCAAAGGCGTTGTCCTGGCACTGGCGTTGGTGCGGATCTCCACTTCCTTGGCGGCCAGCTTGCGGAACATCGACTCGCTCACCATGCCTGCCATGAGGTTGGCAAGGTCAAGGTTGATCCGGTTGCCCGTGACTGTTTGAATGGGTTTGGCTATCCTGCTCCATTGCTCATTCAGTTTGTACTCGTCGAGGGCCGATTGCATCACAGGCGTAATGCCTTTACGCAGGTCGCTCCCCACATTTACCCTCAGGTAGTCGGTAGCGGCAGTACCCCCGGATTTAATGATGCGCATGGCATCGGTCAGCTTCATTCCGTTGATGCCTTTAACGAAAATAGGGATCGATTTTACCGCCGTGTTTTCTGCAGCGGTACTTAATGTGGTGGTGAACCTGTCGATCTCCGAGGTAAGTCCCAGCTGGTCGATGGTGTTCAGCACCTTTCGCACATCCTCCGGGAAAACGGTAGACATGATCATTTCTTTGCTAAAGGCGCCTGCGAGTCCGTCGCGCGCTCCGAGTTCAAGCATTTGCCTGATGGCTGCTGCGGCATCCTGCTCTGTGAGCTGGTAGCCGGCGAACCGCCCGCTTTTACAGGAAAAACTAAAGGGCACAAGAAAAGCGAACAGTAAGGGTAGAATCATTTTTTTCATAGTAATCCATTTTAATGGTGACGTTTCAGCGCTGCCAAAGAAAAAAATGAGCCGAAAAGCGAAGGGCTATGTTAAAATAGTAATTTGGCTTTGCTCATCTACCTTCTTAAAAACAATACCATGACCTTCCGACCGGCTGTTCTACCCCTATTTCTGCTCCTGTTTTCCTGCCGATCTGCCCAGCCGGCCTCCGAGGCAGGAACCGCTGAAGAAAAACGGTTGCCCGCCGCTGAGAGGGAGTTCAGGGCTGCCTGGGTAGCCACGGTGGCCAATATTAACTGGCCCAGCAAGCCAGGTCTCCCGGTTGACTCCCAGCAAAAAGAAGCCCTTGCACTCCTGGATTTTTTAGCAAAGCACCGATTCAATGCCGTGATCCTCCAGGTGAGGCCACAGGCGGATGCCCTCTACCAGAGCAATATCGAGCCCTGGTCTTATTACCTCACCGGGGAGCAGGGAAAGGCGCCGGAACCTTTTTATGATCCGCTGCAATTTTGGACAGAAGCGGCGCATGACCGGGGCATAGAGCTGCATGTTTGGCTCAATCCTTACCGCGCCCATCACAAGAGCGGCGGACCTGTGAGCGAGCATTCAGTGGTGAAAAAGCATCCGGAGCTGGTGGTTTACCTCAAAGAAGGTTACTGGTGGATGGACCCGGGAAAAAAAGAAACGCAGGACCTTACAACTTCCGTGATCATGGACCTGGTAAAGCGCTATGATATCGACGGCGTTCACTTCGACGATTATTTTTATCCCTACCCATCCTACAACCTTGGCGAAGATTTCCCGGACAGCAGCAGCTGGAATAACTATGTGAACAGGGGAGGTAAATTGTCAAGAGGCGATTGGAGAAGAGAAAATGTGAACGTGCTGATCCGCCGCCTCCATGAGGGCATCCGGAAGGAAAAGCCGCATGTAAAATTCGGACTCAGTCCCTTCGGCATCTGGCGGCCCGGCCATCCGCCATCGGTAGAAGGCTTCGACCAGTATGAGCAGCTCTATGCCGACGCAAAGCTTTGGCTGAACGAGGGATGGATCGATTACTTCACGCCCCAGCTCTATTGGCCCATCAACCGCTACACCCAGAGTTATCCTGTGCTTCTGGGCTGGTGGGAAGAGCAGAACTGGAAAGGCAGGCATTTATGGCCCGGCATTTCGGTTGGCCGGGATACTGCTAAACTGAGTGTGAATGAAACCATCAACCAGATCATGATAGCAAGAGGGATGTTGCCGAAAAGTCCGGGGGTTGTGCATTGGAGTATTTCTTCCGTGACAAGAAATCCTAATCTTGCCGCCGCCCTGGCTGCAGGTGCCTATCGTCATCATGCCCTGGTGCCTTCCAGTCCATGGATGGATAACAAAGCCCCGGCAGCTCCCTCCGTTAAGATCGGGCAGGTGCTGGATACGCTCAGGATCAGCTGGACACCGGCCGATGCCGCGGATGTTTTCCGGTATGCTGTTTATTACCGTTATGGCAATACATGGAGGTATACCATTCTCAACCGGAATGACAGGCAGATCAGTTTGCCTGCGCATGCTGGTACAGACAAAGCTCCCCTGCTGCTGAATGCTTATGCCGTTACAGCCATCGATCGTACGGGGAATGAAAGTGTTTGGAAAGAAACGGAGCTGAATTGATCAGTACTTCCGGGGATCTCTTTTCTGGTATCCGCCACCGCCACCGCTTCCTCCGCGGTAACCGCCGCCACCACCAGAGCCTCCGGGACGAAATCCGCCACCTCCTTGCGAGGGACCTTTTTCTTCAGCGGCCTTTACCACCAGGGGCTTCTTGCCCAGGGAGATATCATTCAGGTGTTCAATGGCTTCTTTGGCCTCTTCTTCATTAGGCATTTCAACGAAAGCAAAGCCCCTGCTTTTACCTGTTTCTTTATCGATCGCCACCTTGGCAGATGCGATGGTTCCAAATTTCTCAAAGATCTCTTCGAGTTCTGCATCATCGAGATCGTAAGGAAGCCCTGCAACAAAAAGTTTCATATTCGAGAGTTGTTTGGTAAAAGTATGCAAGTTTTCAGCCAAGAGTTAGTTTTTAGGGGAGTATCCTGAAAACAGGAACATCTACCGATCTGTCCATCTATCGATCTGTCGATCTGCCGATGGGCCGCTCTCGCGGCTTTAGATCCTAGGATGTTCCGTTCGCTTTACATTTGAAAGATGAAACTGCTTCTTCCAGCCTTCCTTTTATTACTGGCTTCCTGTGCTCCCTCCCGGAACCGGGTGGAACTGAAACCGCCGGAGATCGTGACCCGCAGCGGCTGGAATGCCAATGAAGCCAGGCCTTACAAGCAGCATGTGCCTGTGCGCATTACCATCCACCACGAGGGCACCCGGCTGGAAGTTACTGACGACGCGGCACGAAAGATCCGCAACATCCAGGTATGGGGGATGGGCAAGGACAGGAACTGGACGGACATTCCCTATCATTTCCTGATCGCCCCGGATGGAAAGATCTATGAAGGAAGAGACCCTTTTACTGTGGGAGAAACGGCTACCGAATACGACCCCACTGGACATCTGCTGATCACCTGCCTGGGCAACCTCAACCAGCAGCCACTGCCCGAATCACAGCTCAATTCATTGATCGACATGATAGCATATGCCTGCAAAAAATACAATATCTCACCCGAGACCATAGCCTCGCACCGTGATTACTCCTCCCAGACCACCTGCCCCGGCGAGAATTTGTATGTGCATGTGAAGAGTGGTTATATCAGGGAGAAGGTCAAAGAGAAGGTGAAAAAGTGAAAAGTGAAAGGTCATTCAGCGCAAACAAGAATTTCCCGCCGATCTCGCAGATTTTAAGCGCTGAATACGCAGATCTATCAGCGGAATCTGCGGGCTGTTTTTCTGCGTTATCTGCGGGAAAGGCTGTTCGCTCGGGTCTTGCATCACCAGAAGAAAACGATTGATTTTGAACTGCCCATCTGAAGATTGGACATTATTTACTCACGATCTTCACTTCTACTCTCCGGTTGGCTGTGCGGTCTGCTTCCGTTTGTTCCGGGTAGATCAGCGGGCGGGTTCCGGCGAAACCTACATAAGACATTCTTTCTTTTGCAATGCCATGCTCCGCGAGGAAATCATACACTGCCTTCGCGCGGTTGCGTGAAAGGTGATTGTCGTTCGAGTCGAAGTCCGCGCCATCAATGGGTGAGCCGGGGCGGCAGCAGATATGTCCCTGGATCTCGATCACCAGTTTGGGATGCGATTGCATCACTTCCAGCAGCTCCTGCAAGGGAATAGTGGCGATAGGTAAAAATGTATGGCGGCCCCCGTAGAAATTGATGTTGCGCATGCGCAGTATCTCTCCTTCCTTCACAGTATCGATCGCTGCTTTTGAAAAATCTTTGACAGGAATGACGGGCTCTTCGTCTTTTGCCCGTACGGGCGGTTCTGCCACAGGCCGGGTCCAGATCAGCTCCACTCTTCTGTTCAGTTGTCGTTCTGCGCGCGTACCGTTGTCGTTCACAGGCATTCTTTCTCCAAAGGATTGGATGGTGGTGACAGAGGTTTTGGGAATGCCGTTGTTGAGCAGGTATTCGTGTACGGCAAATGTTCTTCTCCTGGCCAGCAGTTCATTGTAGGCAACCGGTCCCGTGATATCGCAATGTCCCTTGATCACGATGCTGTCGCCGATCTCACCATTCTTGTATGCCCTGATGAATTCATCCAGGACGGCCTTTTCTGATGCCCGCAGTTTGTGTTGATCAAAATCGAAATAAATGGTCCTGGAACTGTCCTGTGCCATGGAAATGGTGAAGGACAGGCAGGAGATCAAAAGGACGATAAAGGATTTCATGGTGATAAAGTTTCAGAAAAAAGACGAGTGTGGACAACAGAAGAGTGTTAACTAGGTGAAAAAATGTAGAAGGACCGGGAGGGAGTACTTATTTTTAAACAAAAAATGCTTTTTGGCAACTGGACTATAAATGAAGATAACATCAGCTGGAGCGGAGATGAGGTCAACCGGTTCGTGATCCCTGCCGATTCCCTGAACAGTACGATAGAAAATGATGGCGAGACCTTATATGAGTGGATCCTCCAGGCCACCAACGAAGACTGGCTGACGCAAAATGACCTCTATGATCTGAATTTTGCCTTCGTCTACGCGATAGCCAAATTTGGACTCGATTTCAATTACGAATATTTTGACGCGACCCTCGCCGATCAATACGAGCAGTTTGAAGATGAGGATGAGGAAGACGCCTGGCTGAATTAATCCGCCAGTTCTTCTTTTTCCAGCCGCTCCACGATCTTTTTAGCAGCAGTTAGCCTCGCCTTTTTATTCTTCTTCACCATTTTTTGCGTGATCCTTTGCTCCAGGTGGTGGTGAGTTGGGATGAGCAGGGCGGCAATGGCCACCAATGAGGGCTGGCTCACACAAAATGATCTTTACGATCTCAGCTTCGCCTTCGTGTATGCGGTAGCGCAATTTAAGCTGGATTTCAACTACGAGATATTTGATGCCACGCTCGCCGATCAGTTCGAGCAGTTTGATGAAGAGGACGAGGAGGACAATTAAGTTGAATCATAATCCGCACTTGACAGGAAATGAAAGACGGTGGTAAAAATTCCTTAAATTATTGGGGAAAATATGAAATGGATAAGGCAGATGCATCCTGCGGGAAATCTCCTATCATGAATTTCATCAACAGCGTTCGGCTTTTTTATAGGTATCGTTATCTTACATTTATTCCGCGTGCATGCAGATGAAAATAAAAATAACGTTGTCATTCTTTTTCATTGTGCTCACCTGCACGGTTTGTACTGCCCAGGATCGCTGGAACACTGCATGGAACGGTTACCACCAGCATAACGAACAGGATGAAGTGGATCCTGATTCCATTCATTATTATGTAAAAGAATTGGTGCTGCTTGGGCGCTCAGATTATGGAAATAATAGCAAGGAGCATCTGTGGGGCAAAAATTTACTGGGACAATGGTATTTCAATTTCGCAGGGAAAAAAGACAGCGCCCATGTCCTTTGGATGGAAGTTCACCAGCATCTAAAAGATTCTACAAACAGTAGATTCAATAATCTGAAACAGGATTTGTACTGGAATTTTGTATGGCGATGGCTGGCAGATAATAGATCAAAGGCCTCAGACGTTGAATACTTCTCTGGTAAATACCTTGAGTATACTAAAAAAACAGATTCACTGTCGGTTTACCATAATTCTTTGGTAGCTGTTTTCACCGAATTCAGGGATAGTGCGCTGATACAATTCAGGGCAGGTCTTTACCGCGAAGCTTTGCAATTACTTGCGTGGCATTATGGGGAAAACTGGGCTTCCTTATCGCATGCCATTGCTTCTGCATATCAGCAAAATGTAAAGAATCCGAATGAGGATTATCTAAGAGCGATTCTATCCATTCATTATACTGAAGAAAAACCCGCCCATTTCGATTCGCTCAGCCGGAAATTCGCTTCCAATTTCTTTGATGGCGATGTTAGAGAAAATCTGAGAAACTCCTATAAGTATGGCGCGCTTGCTTTACAGTGGTGGTTGTCAGAAAAGGGCAGAAATTCTGCAGAAGTCACAGGTGCATTGATAAGGCTGATAAGGCTTTCCGGGGAGAATAAGTTTGCAGTCCGAACTTTGCAGGATGAAATAAAAAGGTTAGAAGTCAGTGGAACTGGCAGGTCTGAGCAAATGATCGAATTGCTCCAATGTATCCATATGATGCTGCCTGAGACAGCTTATGAGGATAAGATCGGGATCCTTGAAAAACTTTCCTCTCATTACTTGCGCTTAATGGGGAATAAGCATCCTGATTACCTTAATACAAGAGTATCGCTTGCCAAAAATCTATTGGAGATGGAGCAGGCCGAAAGAGCTCTGGAAGTGATGACCGATGTGCTGGAGCTTAGTAAGCCTTCACTGGGTTTGTCTGACTCTTACCTGGGCTATAAAATGACCTATGGTTCTTGCTTTGTAAAAATAGGTAGATATGCCGAGGCGGGGCGGATATACAGCGAAGTGTATTATGACTATCGGAAATTGATAGGGGAAAATGCTATCGATAAAAGACTATTGATTATCGTTGAAGAAATAGTGAGTATTTATGAGAACAATGAAGACAAGGCAAAAGAGATCTATTGGCTGGAAGTTCAAAGACAACTACTCTTACACCTGGGAGATAGTAGATCAGATTTTTATAATTACAATTGCTATAAACTATTCATTTACTATACAGATCTGGAAGTATGGTCAAGTGCAAGATATTATCTTTCGGAGCTGGAAAAAAGTGTGCAGGTCAACACTAACAACTTGGGTGCAAAAGTTAATCTTCTATCCGGAAAAATATTTCTTTATAAAAAACTAAACCAGTTCGATTCCTGTTCAGCCACGTTGCCGGAATTTGTGAAGCTGTCCGAATTCATCTATCACTCCACCAGGAAAAACACGGACCGGAAAAATGTTATTGTAGCCTACGAGACAGCATTCTTGTTTTATTGCGATTCTGATCTGCCGGATTCCGCCTACCAATACTTAATGAAGTACATTGCTTTAGAGCAAAGTGTGGGCAACAAGGAGAAGCCACATCTTTTGTCAGGAAAGTATTACCAGACAAAGGGTGCATTGGACAGCGCCATTTATCATTTTGAAAAGCTTCGAACACCTGCTCTTCTACATACAGATCATGAAATAGCGGAATATATTTCGGTGATGGGTCTTTTGGCGGGAGCTTACTGGCAAAGTGGAAATAAGATCAAGGCCGAAGAAGATCTCAGGAGGGTGGTGCGAACGCTGACAAAATTCAGTATCAAAAATATGGCTGGATTCAGTGAGAGAGAAAAACAGGTTCATATTAAAAGTTTTAGCGAGACGGTAAGTAAATATCAAAACCTCGTAGGTGAATTTCCCAGTTATGATTCTGTTATTACAAATGGTTTCAACTTCCTGCAGCAAACAAAAGCGCTCTTACTGAACTCCGAAGCCTTTATTAAAGAGCGGGCGACCTCGGGCGATTCGGCTTTAAACGCAACCTATTCGAGATTATTATTGGTTAAAAAAGGGCTTACAAAAGCGATTCAAAGCCGCGCAAGCCAGGCAGTGATAGACAGCCTGGAAGAATTGGAAAGAGAGTTACAGCGTAAACTTTCCCAGGGCTCAACGGTTTACGACGATTACCTGCGTTCTTCTTCCATAACTTTCGAGGACATCAGAAGGGGACTACAAACCAACGAAGCAGTCATCGATTTTGTTAGCTTTCCATATTACAACGGTAAAAAATTTACCGACTCCACTTTGCATGGAGCATTTATTGTGAAGTCGCAGGCAGCCGCGCCCTTGTATGTTCCCCTTCCGGCAGAAGAGGACATAGCCAAATATATACAAATGCAACAGGTGATGTTTACGCGCGGACAGCAAAGTGCGAACAGCTCGAGGCGAAATGTAAAAGACTCCAGCTTTGCCCGTCTTTACGAATTGATCTGGTCGCCCATTGAAACATATTTACAGGGTGTTCAGAAAGTTTATCTCATACCTGATGGGTTATTTCACAAAGTGTCTTTTGCAGCGTTACGCGACAGTAGGGGTGGTTATCTGTCCGACATGTATCAGCTTCACACCAATCTTACAGCAAGGGACGCAGTTGAAAAGTCTGGTGAGAAAAAGCCTGCCTCTGTTCTTTTATTCGGTGGCTCGGTCTTCGAAATAGAAAGAAAGAATGCAACTCATGCGGGTGAAAGATCCATACCGGAAGATCTTGCCGGGAAAATGAAATGGAAAGACCTCGCCGGCACCAGGATCGAAGTCGAAAAGATAGCGGAGCTGGCAAAAAAGAATGGACTGTCTGCGTCAGTACGTACAGGTCTCTCTGCTTCTGAAGAAGAATTTAAAAAAGCTGCTTCTTCTTCGGCGCCTTCAATCATTCATGTGGCAACCCATGGCTATTATTTCCCAAGATCAAAATTGAATATAACCGATGCTTCCTACAAAAGATCGGATGAGCCTCTCCTGCGGTCGGGGATCGTTTTCTCGGGAGCAAACTATGCATGGATGGGAAATATGGTGCATGATGATGAAGAAGATGGGATCCTCACAGCCATGGAACTGTCAAATCTCGATTTGTCTAAAACTGAGCTGGCTATTCTATCGGCATGCGAAACAGGAGTAGGAGAGATCGTACAAGGAGAAGGAGTATATGGTTTGCAAAGGGCTCTAAAACAGGCCGGGGTCAAGAAAATGTTAGTGAGCCTCTGGCCAGTTCCCGATAAGGAGACAGCTGAAATGATGGAATATTTTTATGCGCACCTTTTCGAAGGTAAAAGCATCTCTGTATCATTCCGGGAAGCCCAGGCTCGAATGAGAGAGCTTTATCCCGACGATCCGGGTCTCTGGGCAGCTTTTACTCTCATTGAGTAATATAATTCAGCTTCGAGCTTAACCCAGCCCCTACCTATCGGTACGTCTGGGCAGCGCTTAAACGTAAGGGCATAATGTTACGATAGGAGATGTTTCGTTGAGTTGCTTGGCGTCATTGCGCATTTCGAACATTTGGAAGCGGTTAAGACTAGTAAGCGCTGCTGTTCACGTTTTCCTTCTCCAGTCTTTCTACGATCTTTCTTGCTGTCTGGAGTCTCACCTTTTTATTCTTCTTCACCATTTTTTGCGTGATCCATTTCTCCAAATGATGGTGGGTGGGGATGAGCAGGGCGGCAATGGCCACCATGGCCAGGAGCATCAGCACGGGTGAATGATGCGTGACCTCGCCGATATAGGGATGGAGCACCAGGTTGAGGAATTCAAAGACCATCAGCAGGATCAGGATACCCAGGAATTTCACATGTTTTTCGTTGACAATGATGCTGCTGGAGAGCAAAAGGAAAAGCAGGCAAAATAAAGCCAGGCCCAACCCGATGCCTGCATACTGGATATTATTTTTCCTTGTTTCTTCTTCTTTTTGAGCTTTTTCATTCATCAGCCTCACTCTTTCTTTTTCATTGAAAGTGGTGTTCTGTATCGCCGTCAGGTTTTCCCGGCTGAACATCGAATCTTCGATGGTCTTGCCTATCCGATAATAATAATATGCCTTTGCAGGATCGTTGGCAAAAAGGTCGGCGAGCAGCAGGGCGGGATCATGCTTGGCATCATCTAAATTGTTCCGCAGGCCGATTTGAAAGGCTAGCTGCGCATAATAGATGGCCGAGTCACGGGATCCGGTTTGTTGGAAGATCTCTGCAATGTGCGTGTAGATCGACGATATGCCGGAGGAGTCTTTTGCATACTTCACATAGTCACCAGCCATTCTTGCGTAAGTGATCGCCAGGAGCTTGTTGTTTTTCTTCAGGTGTACATTGCCCAGGTGGATCAGTACGAAAGGAGTTCGTGGATTGGAGGGTATGGCCTGGTAGTACTCATATGCCCGCTGATAATAGAACAGGGCGGAGTCGAGATCTTTGCTGAATTCATGTGCCTTTCCTATACCGAAATATCCCATTCTTTCATCTTCGCCTGAGAGCTTTCTCAGGCCCGCGGCCTGGCGGTAATACTGCAAGGCGTTTTTATAATCATCCTGCCGGCTGTACACATTACCCACCTGGTTGAGCGTGGAGGTGATGGCCGGCGTGTCACGCAGTTCTTCAAATCCCCGGAGCGCCACCAGCAGGTTTTCCAGTGCCGGCGCATAGTTGTTGGCATCAAAGAAAATGTCTCCCACGCGTTTACGGCAAAGTGCGTTCAATTTTTCAAGATCGGCTTTTTCGGCCATGGCAAGGGCCTGGCGGGCCATAGCCAGGGAGGAATCCCTGTCGATGGTTAGCTTGCTCAGCGCCAGGAATGCTTTTGCTCTTGATTCAACAGGACCGGAACCAAGAGCGACACGCTTCAGACTGTCGGTATTTTCGGCTTTGCCGAACAGGGCCAGGCAGCAAAAAACCAGGGTCAGTAAGGTTTTCATTGAAATGATTCGGATAAAAGGTAAACAGAATTTTGGTGAAATGAAAGCCAGGTCCCCAGCGCCGGGGCCATGCTTATTTGTTAAAGCTTCTTTAAAGGCGGGCGAGGAAATTTAGCAACGTGTGAAATCGGCCAGTGTCCTGCATCATCAGGGGAAACCTCCGATCATGAAATATAACCTCAAACACGTGGCCTTATTGGCCATTCTTGGCCTCTCTTCGCTGGTGGCGCTTACCGGCATGAAAAAAAAGGAAGCCAGGACAGAAAAATTTCAACCAAAGATCCAGGTAGCCATCCTGCTGGATGTGAGCGGCAGCATGGATGGACTGATAGATCAGGCCAAGGCTCAGCTCTGGAATATGGTGGCTACACTCGGTAAGGCAAGGGCCGGCCAGGTGCAGCCCGAGATCGAGATCGCTTTATATGAGTATGGCCGCACCACGAATGACAAGGCCAAAGGCTACGTGAAACAGATCAACGCTTTTACCACCGACCTGGACCAGGTGTCCAAGAACCTGTTTGCACTCCACACGGATGGAGGCGACGAGTATTGCGGCCAGGTGATCTTTACTTCCATAGATGAACTGAAATGGGATCCAAGCCCCGCCAATTACAAAGTGATCTTTATAGCCGGCAACGAGGATTTCCTGCAGGGCAACCTGCATTATACCAAGGCCTGCGCGGAAGCCAATAAAAAAGGAGTGATCGTAAATACAATCTATTGTGGCGACCGCTTACAGGGCATTCGCGAGCACTGGAATCTGAATGCAGAGTGCGGTCAGGGCAGCTATACCAACATAGATCAGAATGAAAGGGTGGAGGATATACCCACTCCTTACGACAGTACGCTCATTGTACTGAACGAGCGGTTCAACGGCACTTATATTACTTATGGGGCTTCCGGTACGGCATCGGCGGCCAAGCAAAAAGAAGTGGACAACCTCAATACCACCGTGAGCCGCGGTTTGATGGCCGACCGCGCTTTGGTGAAAGCGCAGAAATCGGTGTACAGGAATGAATCCTGGGACCTGGTGGATGCCATGGAAAAAGATGAGAACATTGTGAAAAAGATAGACAGGAATACGCTGGCGGATTCGCTGAAGAACAAGTCAGAAGCGGAAATAAAGGCCTTTGTGGAGGAAAAAGGAAGGCAACGTGCCCTGGTGAGCAAGGAGATCCAGGAGGTGAACCGCAAACGCGAAGAATTCATCCGCACGGAGCGGGCACGTGCCGCCACCGAAAACAAGGCTACCCTGGAAAGCGAAGTGGAGAAGATCATCAAAGAGCAGGCTAAGCAATTCAAGCTTGTGATCGAATAAAGAACTTTGTCTTATGTGAAAAGCAATTGCCCCGACTAAAGTCAGGGCAATTCTTTTTTTCCGAAAAACTAAACCTAAAACGTGTAGCGAAAGGCCATCAACAGCGAGCCCAGCCTCAATCCCTGGTTAAGACGGCTGTTCACGCTGAAAGAACTATACTCAGATTTACTTTCGGGCGTGGATGAATTTTTCGCAGTGGATTTGTTGTTCGTATACCCAATGTTGAGGATCTCGCCTACTGAAGCCTGTACCATCCATTTGTTGTTGATGGAATAGCCAAGAAAGGGAGTCAGGGCAAGCTGTGCCGTCTTTACCTTACTCTCCGTTTCACTGTATACAGTCAGATTATTATACTCCTTGTAATTCTGTTTTCCGAAAGTTCCCCTTAAGCTGCCCATGGCGGAGAAATGGAAGTTTTTGCCCAGCCCGAAGAATTTCTCATAGAAAATGCCGGGACCGGCGGCATAGCCAGATCCTTCCTGGGTGTTACCGGAGCTAATGACCTTGGATTCCCAATCTCCAAACTGGGAATACATTAAAATACCAAAGACGGCGTTGTCCTTAGTTGCAAAGCCCAGCGAAGGACTAATACCCGTGGAAAATTGCCTGACCTCCGAGAGTCCATTTGGCGTGCTTGCAGGATCCGGATCAAGGCTGGAGGTGGAAAAACTGAAGCTGCCTCCTATGATGGTCTTTCCTTTTGGGATGATCACCTGGCTGCTGGCAACAATGGAGATGCAAATCACTGAAGAGAGGAGTAAAATTTTTTTCATGCCGGTTGGTTTAAGACACGAAAATGTGGAGTCAAAAGAAAGATTCAAACTGGCGAGTGCTTCTTTAACACCGGATTATCTAAACGAAAAGTTATCGTGCATGCTTCCTGCAGCGGAAACCCGATATCACCTGTCAGGCGGAAATTTCGATTTACCTTAGTGAGGTGAAGTTTTCCGTGTTGAAATACCTGGCCCCTTTTCTGATCTATGTGGGAGCCCTTGCCGCTTTTTTTTCCACGGGCTGGGTGGTTTTTATTCCTCTTATCTATGCATGGGTGGTGATCCCGCTGCTCGAGCTTCTCATCAAGCCGGATCCATCTAACATGGACCAGTCGCAGGAAGAACTGGCGGGAAAAAACAGGATCTACGACTTTTTTCTCTACCTGGTGGTGCCCTTGCAGTACACAGCCCTTGCCTGTTTCTTGTATTCAGTTAGTTCGCATCAACAGGGTTGGGTGGATATGCTGGGCAAGACCATGGTCATGGGACTTCTTTGCGGAACCTTTGGCATCAACGTAGGCCACGAGTTGGGCCATCGTAAAAATGAGGGTGAAAGGATACTGGCGAGGCTGCTTTTAATGAGTTCGCTCTATATGCATTTTTATATCGAGCACAACAAAGGCCATCACAAGCGGGTGGCCACGCCGGAAGATCCTTCCAGCGCAAGATTCGGAGAACCTGTCTATGCTTTTTATTTCCGCTCGGTCATTTACAGTTATCTCGATGCCTGGCAGATCTCCATGCGTGACCAGCTGAAAAAAGGAAGACCTGCTATTTCTCTCAGCAATGAAATGGTGATCTATCACCTGGTACAGCTGGCCTTTGTGGCAGTTATTTACTTTGTAGCTGGCATCACTGGAGGCTTGCTTTTTATTGCTGCGGCCATGCAGGGGATACTGCTCTTAGAGACCGTCAATTACATTGAGCATTATGGACTTTCACGGCGGGCAGTGGCCCATGCTGGTTATGAAAGAACAAAGCCTGAGCATAGCTGGAACTCAGATCATATTGTGGGAAGGCTGATGTTGTTTGAACTGAGCCGCCACAGCGACCACCATTTCTCTGCGAGCCGTAAGTACCAGCTGCTGCGCCATCATGATCATTCTCCGCAGATGCCAACAGGATACCCGGGCATGATGTTGCTTTCGCTGGTTCCGCCGTTATGGTTTAGGATCATGAACAGGCGTATTGAGCGCTTAGGTCAAAGCAAGAGTTAACGAGTAAACTAGTCAACCAGAATCAAATCATCTCGCTACCAAAATAGCCCTGCAAAGACTTCGGCAACAGGATGCCATTCTCCGTTTGATTATTCTCCAGCAGACAGGCCAGGATGCGGGGCAATGCCAGTGAGCTGCCATTCAATGTGTGCGCAATCTGCGTCTTACCGGCTTCGTCCTTGTAACGGATCTTCATGCGGTTGGCCTGGAAGGTCTCGAAATTAGAAACCGAGCTTACTTCCAGCCATTTATCCTGCGCTGCACTGTATACTTCAAAATCATAAGTGAGCGCGGAAGCAAAACTCATATCGCCACCGCACAAACGAAGGATGCGGTAAGGAAGCTCCAAAGACTGGATCAGTTTCTCTACATGGGCAACCATTTCATCCAGCACCTCGTAACTTCTCTCTGCTTCCACGATCTGCACGATCTCCACTTTGTCGAACTGGTGCAGGCGGTTCAGGCCACGCACATCCTTTCCATAGCTGCCTGCCTCCCGGCGGAAACAGGGAGTATAGCCGGTCATCCTGATAGGGAGCTCAGTGTGTTTCAGGATCTCGTCACGGTAAATATTGGTCAGCGGCACTTCTGCCGTGGGGATGAGGTAAAAATTATCTTCAGTCGCATGGTACATCTGCCCTTCCTTATCAGGGAGCTGGCCGGTACCGTAGGCAGAAGCTTCGTTGACCATGAGCGGCACCATGTGCTCCACATAGCCGCCAGCCGTGTTGTATTCCAGGAAGTACTGGATCAGTGCGCGCTGTAACCGGGCGCCTTGTCCGATATACACAGGGAAGCCGCTGCCCGTGATCTTGTTGCCCAGCTCGAAATCAATGAGGTTGTATTTTTTGGCCAGGTCCCAATGGGGCAGGGCGCTTTTTGCCAGCTCAGGCTTGCTGCCGCCTGTTCGCAGGGTCTCGTTATCCTCGGGAGTTTTCCCTGCGGGCACAAGATCCGAAGGAAGGTTGGGCAACCTGAGCAGCAGGTCGCGCAGCTTTGCTTCTACGCCCTCCAGGCTCTTGCTGGCAGGTTCGAGTGCGGCTTTCAGGTCCTCTACGTCTTTTTTCCTGGCAGCGGCACCTTCTTTGTCGCCCTTGCCCATCAGCATGCCGATCTCTTTGGAAGCTGTGTTGATCTTGGATTTGGTATCGTCGTATACAAAAGTGAGCTTCCTTCTCTCCTCGTCCAGCCCGATGATCTCGTCAACGATGCCGGCTTCTTTGAAATTCTTCACAGCCAGTTTTCGTCTGACCAGGTCGGGGTTGTTTCGCAATTGGGCGATCTGCAGCATAAGTCTTTATTCAGGCGGTAAATATATTTAGAAGTTAAGCGTTTCCAGTTTCCTGTTTCCAGTTTCCTGAACTGGGAACCGGGAACTGTAAACCTCACTACCTTCGTACCTTATGAATTACAAAGACGACGTACAGGTGCGGTGGTTCCAGCTGGAAAGAGACCTGATGGAACGTTTTGGCAAAAAGCCCGATGTGGAGACCATACTTTTTTTGATAGGAATGCAGGAACTGGGAGAGGTAGGTAAGAAATTCTCTAAAGAGCAAAAGCAGGACCTCATGCACATAGCCGTGTGCACGGTACTTGCTCCAAGCGGCTATTATGAGCTTTCTTTTGTGGATCCGGACGGCTGGCCGCATTTTAAGCAACTCAAGCCCATGCCGGAGCTGGACCCTATTCAGCAGGAAAATTTCTTAAAAGACCACATACTCCTTTATTTTCAACAACAGGAATTCAACCATTGATATGCATATAACCAGGTTCTTCGCCTTGCTGGCCATTTTGACATTGGCCGGGTGCGCTGCGCAAAAGCAAACCGTTACCAACCGCGACAGGAAAAGAGATGTGGAGCTCGTGACCTCAAAGGGATCTATCGTGCTCCGGCTCTCGGACTCTACGCCCTTGCACCGCGACAATTTCCTGAAGCTGGTAAAGACAGGTTTTTACGACAGCATTCTTTTTCACAGGGTGATCCGCAATTTCATGATCCAGGCAGGCGATCCTAACAGCAAAACGGCAGCTGCCGGACAGCCCCTGGGCAATGGCGGTCCCGGGTACACGGTACCGGCGGAGTTTGTTTCTTCCTTATTCCATAAGAAGGGCACACTGGCAGCCGCGAGAATGGGCGATAATGAGAACCCTAAGAAAGAAAGCAGTGGCAGCCAGTTCTACATTGTGCAGGGAAAGAAATTCACCGATGCCGGGCTTGATTCGGTGGAAACTTACCGGCTGAAAGGCCGCAAACTTCCTGCGGAGCACCGGGAAGTATATAAAACCATCGGAGGCACACCGCACCTGGATCAGAATTACACGGTCTTTGGTGAAGTGGTGCGCGGACTGGATGTGGTGGATTCCATTGCAGCCGTATCCACCACCCGCACACCGCCGGACAGGCCCGTTGAGGACGTAAAAATCGTAAAAGCCCGACTCGTAAGAAGGGGATAATCCCGAATGCTATGTGAGTGAGTTAAACTATATTGCGCTCACATTTTTTTATCAAAATCTTTTTATGAATTTCCCAGAGAACCTGCGTTACACGAAAGAACATGAATGGATCCGTATGGAAGGCGACGAGGCCACCATCGGCATTACCGATTTTGCACAGCGCGAATTGGGCGATATTGTTTATGTCGAGATCGAGACCGTAGGTCAGCAGCTGGAAGCAGGCAGTGTATTCGGTACCGTAGAAGCGGTGAAGACCGTTTCGGACCTTTATCTGCCGGTTTCAGGCACCATCAGCGAGATCAATCCTAAACTGAATGCCAACCCTGAGCTGGTGAATACCGACCCATATGGCGAAGGCTGGATGGTGAAAATGAAAGTGAACAATGGCGCGGATGTAACTGCGCTGATGGATGTGGAAGCATACCAGTCTTTGGTGAGCTGATAAATCCTGCCAGGCAGAAATTACGTATTTATAACCGATGAGCGATCATCCAACCCCGGGTATTATTTTTTGAGCGCGGACAACACATACAGTGAGCAGGAATTGGTCGACAGACTGAAAAGCCAGGATAACCAGGCCTTCAGTTACCTGTACGACAACTATTCCAATGCGTTGTACGGCATCATTAAGCAGATCGTTGGCGATACCGAGGTGAGCAATGACGTGATGCAGGAAGTGTTTGTGAACATCTGGAAAAAGGTGGACACCTACGATGCGTCCAAGGGAAAGCTGTTTACATGGATGCTGAATATTGCAAGGAACGCCTCCATCGACAAACTCCGCTCACGCAATTTCCAGCAGTCGCTCAAGCAGGTGCCTTTAACCGAAAGTGAAATGGCGCACCCGGTGGTGAGGCCAGGCCTTGATGATTTTGGATTGAAGAAAGTGATCTATAAACTCAAAGGAGAACAACGGATGCTGATCGATCTTTCTTATTACCAGGGCTATACCCACGACCAGATCGCCAAGGCACTGAACATCCCGCTGGGAACCGTGAAGACCAGGTTGAGAGCCGCTTTATCACAATTAAGAAATTTATTGAACTAGGTGAATATCAAAGAGTACATATCAAGCGGAATTGTTGAAAGCTACGTGCTTGGACTCGCATCGGATGCGGAGAGGCAGGAGTTTGAAGCAATGAGCCTGCAGTATCCTGAACTGGTGGAGGCCAAGATCCAGTTTGAGGATGTACTCGAGAAGAAAATGATGGCCGAAGGCATCCAGCCTCCGGCGGCGCTGAAAGAAAAGATCGAGAACTCGATCCAGCCATCTGCGAATCCTTTGTACACCGATATGTACGAAGAAGAGCAGGCGCCTGTACGCACCACCAATCCATGGAAATGGGTGGCGGCGGCCTCCATTGTCTTGCTGGCAGGCAGCCTGGTGTGGGCTATTTTCCTGAACAGCGAGAAAAATGAACTGGCCTCCGAGAACAACCAGTTGAAAGAGCAATTGTCGTCAACAGCAGCCAATGCGGATGAATGCCGTGATATGGCCACCGCACTGCACCGTCCCGGGCTCAGGCTGGCACCATTGCATGGCACCAATGCCTCACCTGCTTCCCTGGCCACAGTGTACTGGGATACCACTTCTCACGACGTTTACCTGATCGTGAACAACCTGCCTGCGCCGGCATCCGACCAGCAGTATCAACTCTGGGCTTTGATCAACGATCAGCCGGTGGACCTGGGAGTTTTTGAAATGAAACAGGAAAAGCTGCTAGTGAAAATGAAGAATGTAACCAACGCAGAAGCCTTTGCGATCACCCTCGAACCCAGGGGTGGCAGTCCGGCACCGACGCTTAACGCTATGCATACCTACGGTAAGCTATAACAGTTTACAGTTTTCGGTTTACGGTTAACCTTTGACCTTCGACAGATTTCACCCTATTATTGCATCATGCAGAATACACGTGCCCGGCTTTGGGTGTTTATCGTCTATGTGATCTTCATCACCATCCTCTTTACCCTACCCGGCACCGCTTTTCCTACCGACGACTGGATGTCAAAGATCTGGTTCGACAAATGGGTGCACCTGGGGATCTTTTTCCTTTTCGCCATTTTATTTGCCTTGTTATTCAAGGAGGTGGGAAGAAGGGAATGGCTCGTGATCTTTTTAACCGCTGCTGTATATGGACTTTTAGTGGAATGGATGCAGGAGAACTGGATCTCTAACCGGTCTTTCGACATAGGCGACTGGATCGCTGATATGGGGGGAACCGCCTTCGGCCTTTGGTTTTTTGGCAGGTACCCAAAAAAATAGACCCCTGTGGAAACAGGGGTCGCAACCAAAACTAACTGCTTATGAGAAAATTGACTGCTTTATGTGAGAAGCAATTTATTTAACGCAAATATGCTGCCAAAAGTCGGGGCCAATTCGTTAACACATTCTAAAAATTCACTCTTCACTATAATCCCCTGGCTTTTAAATATATAGAAAGTATCGTGCCAGTTTTTGTTAGCAGATTACATAGGGTAATGAAGGCTGTCGCTGTGGTTTTGATTCTACAGGAACACTGAAATAATTGGGTAGAAACTGGGCAAAACGGTCCATGCCAAATCAGGCGGTCTTGGTCATTTTCTCTGCGTTTTCAGCAAACTGCAGGGGCTCTATAAGTTCATCAATATTTCCGTCGAGTATGTCCTGTAGGTTATATAAAGTAAGTCCAATCCGGTGATCGGTCACCCGGCCCTGCGGAAAATTGTAGGTCCTGATTTTTGCGCTGCGGTCGCCTGAGCTCACTAAACTTTTCCTGTGCCTGGAGATCTCTTCCTCCTGCTTGCGCACCTGCTCCTCGTATAACCGGGTTCGAAGCATTTGCATGGCCTTTTCGCGGTTGCCCAGCTGGGTCCTTTCGGTCTGGCAGATCACAACCGTTCCAGTGGGGATGTGGGTCAAAAGCACCTTGGTTTCCACCTTGTTCACGTTCTGCCCGCCGGCGCCGCCGCTTCGGGCTGTTTCCATCTTTACATCACTATCCTTGAGCTCAAAATCCACTTCCTCGGCTTCAGGCATCACCGCTACCGTGGCCGCGCTGGTATGCACCCTACCGCTGGCTTCGGTATCGGGCACGCGCTGCACCCGGTGCACGCCGCTTTCGAATTTCAGCGTTCCGTATACGTCTTCACCCACTACCTCAATCTGTACTTCCTTGTAGCCGCCCACGGCGCCTTCATTCTCGGTCAGGATGGCAGTTTTCCAGCCCTTCCGCTCACAATAGCGGATATACATCCGGGCCAGGTCGCCTGCAAAAAGACTGGCTTCATCACCACCGGTGCCGGCCCTGATCTCTATGATAGCGTTCTTTTCGTCCTGCGGGTCTTTGGGGATCAGCATCTGGCGGATCCGGGCTTCCATTTCTTCCTTGCGCTGCTCTGTATCAGGGAGTTCCAACTTAGCCAGCTCCCGCATCTCTTCATCATTGCCGTTCAGTGCCTCACGGTAGAATTCTACGTCGGACAATAATTTCTTGTAAGCCTCATGCGCCTGCACGATCTTTTCAAGGCTCCTGTACTCCTTGCTCAGGTCGCCGAACTTCTTGTTGTCGGCGATCACTTCCGGGTTGGAAAGTGCCACCCCTATATCCTCGAACCTGGCCCTGATGGCGTCTAATTTATCCAGCATAAGAAAGGCGGCAAAATTAGGCATTCGAAGCCATCTTCGATCCATCTATCGATCTGCCTATCCGCCGATCAATGAACTCTGCCCTCACCTACATCCGACCTCCTACCTCTGACTTCCAAATTCAGCCAGGGTAAGAGTGTGGCTATTTCTCCATCATCAAATTGCCCGGCGGTGCCACTGAAACGCGGGGAGCGCAAAGGACGCAATGAAAAACGCAGAGAAACAGCCATCCGTTTTCCTCTGACCTCTGATCTCCAACTCCGACCTCCAGATCGGCAGATGGACAGATCGACAGATCATCAGATGATTATAGGTATTTTAGCTTCCTATGGCATACAGGCGTTTGAAGGCGGACAGGATCTTCGATGGAGAAAAATTGATGGAGGGGAAGCTGCTGCTTTTAAAGCCTGGTGGTGAGGTAGAGGCGGTGATCAATGATGATGGCGAGGGCGCGGAGAGCTTCAGCGGTATTTTACTGCCCGGACTGATCAACTGCCATTGCCACCTGGAGCTCAGTCATCTTCGGTCCCTGGTGCCACCGGGTTTGGGTATGGTGGACTTCCTGATCTCCGTGGTGCAGGCAAGAAAGAACGATCATAAAGGAAAAGAAGTAGCAATCGCAGAAGCAGAAGCTGAAATGTGGCAGAAAGGTGTGCAGGGCGTGGCGGATATCTGCAATACGCCGGATACGCTGTGGGTGAAGATGGATAGCCGCATCCGCTGGCATAGCCTGGTGGAAATGATCAACTTCTATGACGAGAACCTGGAAAAACAACTGGCGGGCGTATTGGATGTGCGGGATCAACTTCAATCGGAAGGATTGCCGGCAGTGCTGGCTGCCCATGCGCCCTACACGGTGAGCAATGCCACGCATGCTTCCATCAACAGGCATACTGCAGGAAAAATCACTTCCATCCACAACCAGGAATCGCAGGCTGAGAATGAACTCTTTCAAAAAGGAGGGGGAGATTTCATGAAACTGTTTGAAACCTTTGGTGATGGGAAGTCACCCTTTCCGGTGTCTGGAAAAAGCAGCCTGCAAACCTGGCTGCCGAATTACAGGGAAGGACAAACCATCCTGCTCGTTCATAATACCTTCATCAGCCAGGAAGACATTGATTTCGCCGGCATGCATGCAAAGAAATATGGATTGCAACTGGTTTTCTGCCTCTGTCCCAATGCCAACCTCTACATAGAAGGCCAATTGCCTCCATTTGAAACACTGGTAGAAAACAACCTGCACATAGTAGTGGGCACCGACAGCTATAGCAGCAATCACCAATTAAGTATTGCGTCTGAATTACAAAGCATACGCAAGCACTGGAAGAGCGCTTCGCTGGAAATGCTCCTGCGCTGGGCTACTTCAGCAGGCGCGGAGGCCATGGGCTGGAGCAACCTGGGAAGATTCAAAAGAAACACATCACCGGGCGTAGTGCTGATGAATGAAAATGACTTTTCGGTGAAGAGGATCGTTTGAGTGAAAGGTGAAAAGTGAAAAGTGAAAAGTGTTCGTGCTTTACTCTATCAACTTTGTCAACTTTATCAACTTGTCAACTCTCAACTAAGTATCTCCCTCAGCACCGGCAGCGTCCTCATACTCCCAAAGCCGGAAATATGGCAGGCATAATAGACTTCAATGCCATGCAGGATGCGCCGGCGCGATGCGCTGTTCAATGAAACCTGTTCCAGGTCCTGTGGCTGCATGATCTTTAATACATGCGATACCGCGTCCGCATCGGCGCCTTCAATAAAATCAGGATGGTTGGGTTCCATCGCAGAAAAATTTCCTTCACGAAGATCGAGGTAGTCCTGGTCGCTGCTTGTCCGGTCGTTCATGCGGAAGCCAAAGAACACAGGCACGTGCAGCGCAAAGAACAAAGGGAAGTTGGCCGTTTGCACCGGTGAAGCCTGGTCCAGGTGGATCAGCGCGTCTTCAATGAAATGGAAAAGATCAGGATTTTCTTCGGGCTCCCTGATGCATTTGGTCATGAGCTCCACCATAAAGAGCGCCACTGCATTTTTGAATATATCGGTTTGGAGCTGCTGGTATAAATAGGCCGCCTTGAACTCTTTGATGCGCTGCAGGTTCTTTTGTTCATTGTGGTAGACCACCACATCCAGTATGGAAGCGGGTTGAAAATAACCAGCTTTGCTGCCACCTTGTTTGGAGGTGGTGCGTATGCCGTTCACCATGTATGACTGCAGTCCAAATGCTTCCGTGTAGGCCGTCACCACCAGGCTGGTCTCGCCGTATTTGACGCTGCGGAGGATGATGGCCTTTGTTTTATGAAGCATCTTAGTGAGTGGTGAATAGTGAGTGGTGAGGCCTGCTACCGACCAATGAACACGATCTTCCCCGCCAGCTTTTCCTGTTTTCTTTCATCGATCACAAATACAAGATAAACGCCGCTGCTTACTGCACGGCCTTTCAGGTCCTTCCCATTCCACACTGCCTGTCCGCCCAGGGCCCTCACCTGGTGAACCAGTTGTCCGTTCAGCTCCGTGATCTTCACGATGCTGTTCTCTGTCACGCCACTGATAGCGATCTGTCCTGTAAAACCCGGGGGCACCGGGTTGGGAAAGATCAGCAGGCGGTTGTTCTCTTCTTTTGCAGCCGTAGCGAAGCCCCGGAACGAAATGATACCTTTTTCTGTGGCGATGAATACTTCACCGGTCTCCTGGTTGATGGTGATCTGCTTTACATCGTTACTCAGGAGCGGACTGTTTTCTTCGGTGAATCTTTCGATCACCTTATCGCCGTCGGATGAGATCAGCCACACACCATTCCTTGTACCTACCCATTTTCTGTCGGCGCCATCCACGGCTATCGTTCTTACTTGTTCTCCTTTGAAAAGATAGTTGGCGAAATTCCCGTTTTTCGCCACAGGGATCACCGCTTCACAACCTGTGATGAAGGCGTCGGTGGGACATTGGATCACCCCGATGCCGTCTGAGGTGCCCACCCAAATGAAACCGCTTTTGTCCATGGCGAGGCTGAGTACATCGTCGGAAGGCAGGTTGCCCAGGCCTTTTTGCGCGCGGTAGTGCATCCACTGGTCATCAGAAGGATCGTCAATCGAGGTTCCATGATGAAAAAGGATCAGTCCGTTGTTCTTGGGCGCCACGATCCATTTTTGTCCCGCATCATCAATGAGGATCTGGCTGACTGCGTTTCCACCAAGTGTGAAGGGTGAAGAGAAGGAGCGCCATGTATTGTCGGCCTTGAGCACATGGATATATTGCACAGCACCATAATTAGAGATCCAGAGATTATTCTCCTTGTCGAAGGCGAGTCCGGATACGCGGAAGTTGCCCGGGTCTCCAATAGCGGGTTGCAGGCCTGACGACTGTTTGTAGATCTCCATCACATTTCCATCCTTGATATGCAGGAGTCCTCCACCAAATGACCCCGCCCATATGCTACCGTCCCTGGGATCAATAGCCACCGTGATGAAGTCCATCAGGCTGTCCAACACAGGAAAACGGAACTGGTTATAGTTGATCCACTGTCCATCCCTGAATTGAAAAATGCCCGCGCGGTTGTACTGGTAGTTCCAGGCGCTGTTCACGCTGCCCGCGGTGGCGTAGATGGTGTTGCCCGCGGAGATCATTTCACCGGTGGCGATATCTTCGGGCGAATTGGGTTCGTAAGTATTAAAGCCACCCTGTGTCCACTCGGAGAGCGCGCCATAACGGTCGGCCACCCAGATCGTGCCATTGTGTGAAATAGCCTTGGAAGGGTAGGAGATGATACCGGGTTGCCCGATCATGCGCAGCACCGATCCATTGATATCCAGCTGGGTTACTCTTGCTTGTCCGCTGGCTTCCCGCTGGCAAATAAGGATCTTGTTTTCACTGCCTTCCATAGAGAGCACGGGCAGTGGGCTGGCGTAAAGCAGGGTCCAGATGCTGCCTGTCAATATGAAAAGAGAGTCGTTTTGAAGCGTGACGACTTTGTCTTCAATCGTCAGCACGCCTTCGGAAGTATCGGCAGAAAGCCCGTTGGATCCGGATAATTCCTGCCAGCTATTGAAATCGGCGGGATTCGTGTTTGTGACTGGCGTTCTTTTCAGACCTTCATCCGTGGCCGCGTAAAAATGGGAGGAAGTTTTGGCGAACATCTTCACGCGTACCCGGCTGCCGTTGCGGCCGATTTGCCAGGTATCCTTCACTTCATATTTCACGGGGTTGATCACCACCACGCCAATGCCGGTGGATAGGTAGCAGTCATTCATATCGGGATAAATATGGTAAACCGCTTTGTCACCTGATATGGTTTCCCTGTGGAGGTCGGGAATGTTATTGATGCGGCGGGAGTCAATGACGTCGATGTTGCTGTTGGTATAGGCAATGAACAATTGATGATTGAAAGCATCGTAGCGGATGGTGCTGATGCCGGTCTCGCTGAGTCCCGTTACCTTGCTCATGCGGGTGATCTCTTTTGTGTCGGTCTCTACCGAGAACAAGCTCCAGGGTGTGGCGGCGTAGATGCGGCCAGGTGAGGCCGTTACATCGATGGTGCTGTTATAAGGAAGGTGTTCGCGCCAGGAGCCCAGGGGAATGCCGGGATCCTGTCCAAAAGCGGTAACGGTCAGCAACAAAAAGAAACAAAGGGTTCTCACCTTTCAAAAGTATTGAAGCTTACCCGCATTGAGCGAGGTTAGAAGCATAATACATTAAAATATTTGATAATACTATTGATTCACGCCACATACAGTTCGCACCTACGGAGCGAGGGTTGTTAGGGGGATGGCTATTGCTACATACAGGTCGCTCCTATGGAGCGATGGTTTATGGGAAACGGGTTGCTACATAAGGTGGCTCCTCCGGAGACAACAATATTGTCATTCTGAGCCCAGCCGAAGAACACGATTCACGTCCCGATAGTTATCGGGAGACGATTGACGTAGTTCAGCGAGCTCACTATGCCTCCTTTGGCCTTTCTTTGCATTTCAAATAGAATTCATGTGGAAGTCGCTGGCTGAAGGCATTTTAAAGTACAGGATACTCTTGCTCGTATTGTTGTTGCTGGTCACTGCTTTTTTTGGCTGGCATGCTTCCCGGGTGAAACTCAGTTATGAATTCTCGAAAGCCATTCCTACCGACAATCCCAAATACATCGCTTACCAGCAGTTCCGCCAGCAGTTTGGCGACGAGGGCAACACCCTGGTAGCTGCCGTGCAGACAGGCCGCTTTTTCGACTCCGCGTTTTTCAACGACTACAGGAAGCTGCAGCAGGAGCTGAAAAAAGTAAAGGGTGTGGAGAGTGTTTTGTCGGCGGCTTCAGCCATCAACCTCACCAAAGAACCGGAGACGGAAAAACTGGTACCCGCACAGATCTTTGCCGACACCGTTTTAACGCAGTCCTCCATTGACAGCAGCCGCCAGGTTTTTCTCAACCTTCCTTTTTACCAGGGACTTATTTACAATCCTAAGACTTCAACCTGGCTGATGGCCATGCGCATCAACAACCAATTGATGGCCTCACCTGAAAGAACTGAACTCGTGGGGTCGATCACCCGGCTGGCCAATGATTTCGCTGCCAGGCATCAGCTGGAAATGCACCTCAGCGGACTGCCCCTCATCAGGACCATGGTAGCCGACAGGGTAAAGGAAGAAATGAAATGGTTCCTGGTGGGATCGCTGGCCTTGTCGGTTTTGATCCTGATCATTTTCTTCCGGTCGTGGAGCGCCACTATTCTTTCTCTTGCCGTGGTGATCACCGGGGTCATCTGGAGCCTGGGCACCATTGAGCTGATGGGATACCGCATCACCCTGCTCACAGCCCTCATTCCCCCACTGGTGGTGGTGATAGGGATACCCAACTGCATTTATTTTCTCAATAAATATCACTCGTCCTACCGCGAGCATCCCGATCACAGGAACGCCATCGTGCAGATGGTGTCCAAGATGGGCGTGGTCACCCTGTTCTGCAACATCACGGCCGCCATTGGCTTTGCGGTATTTGCGCTTACCAAGAGTGAAATACTGAAAGAGTTCGGCGCTGTGGCGGGGATCAATATTTTCCTGTTGTTTTTCGTTTCGCTGATCCTGATACCCGTGGTATTGAGTTTTTCTTCTGCCCCCAAGCCATCGGAACTGAGGTATCTCGACAACCGGGTGCTCAAGAACTGGCTCACCCGCCTGGAGGCCTGGTCCATCTCACACCGCAAGCCTATATATATTATTACAGGCATTGTGCTGGTGATCTCTCTGGCCGGCCTGGCCCGCCTGAAAACCGTGGCCTTCATCGTGGACGACCTGCCCAGGACCGACAAGATCTATACAGACCTGAAATTCTTTGAACAGCATTTTGAAGGGGTGATGCCACTGGAAGTGGTGGTTGATACCAAAAAGAAGTACGGTGTATCGCGTAACCTGGATAACCTGGTGCGCATAGATTCCCTCGCCGCTTTCATCAGCCAGAAAGATTATATCGGCCGTTCTTTAAGCATCACAGAAGGACTCAAGTTTGCCAAGCAGGCATTTTTCGAAGGCGACAGCGCGAACTATTCCATGCCTTCTGAGTACGACCTTCCAGCCATGGCTGGCTATCTCTCGGTGCGAAAGGGAGAGCCTAAGAACGCCTTTACCAGCCTGGTGAGCAGCTTCATGGACAGCAGCAGGAGCAAGGCCAGGATCAGCGCTAGCATGAAAGATGTGGGCAGTGAGCGTTTACCCCTGATCCTCGACAGCATACAGACAAGAGTGGATGAATTGTTCCCGGCCGCCGACTATGGAGTGCAGCTCACCGGCACTTCGGTGACCTTCCTCGAAGGCAGCCGCTACATCATCAACGGGCTCAAGGAAAGCATCTTCTGGGCCTTCCTGCTCATAGCCTTATGTATGTTATACCTTTTCCGTTCGTTCAGGATACTGGTTTGTTCCTTATTGCCCAACCTGGTGCCCCTGGTGATCACCGCCGGTGTGATGGGCTGGGTGGGCGTACCGCTGAAACCCTCTACTGTATTGGTTTTCAGTGTAACCCTGGGGATCGCTATCGATATTACCATCCGCTTCCTGGTGAATTACCGCCAGGAGAAGGGGAGCTCGGTGCAGGCTAATGTGATCAGCACCATCCGTTCGGCCGGACTCAGTATCATTTATACATCTATAGTATTAATAGCGGGATTCGTGATCTTCTGTTTCAGCGGTTTTGGCGGCACGCAGGCCCTGGGATGGCTTACCGTGCTTACGCTGCTTACGGCCACCATAGCCAACCTCACTCTTCTGCCTGCATTACTCATCCCACTGGCGCGCATGCGGGGGGCTTTGTCACAAAAAAGAAATATTTAGAAGCATATTAACTTTTTTTTTCAATTCCCTTATATTCGTGCAGCAAAATACCAATTCAGCTGTCTTTATTCTGTTACAACCTTTTTGACTGGGGTAAAAACTAACTTTTTCAATCCAAATTTTAATTCTATAACAGTATGCACATGAGAAAATTCCTAATGCTAATGGTAGGGTTATTTGTGCTGAGCGTGCAGCTCTTTGCCCAAAACCGTACCATCACGGGTAGAGTTACCGACCAAGCCGGTAATGGAATCCCCAATGCCTCTGTAATTGTGAAAGGAACCAACCTGGGTACAACTACCACTGAAAACGGTAGTTACAGCCTGAGTGTTCCGGCAACTGCCAGGACACTGGTGATCTCCTCCGTGAACTATGCCACTCAGGAAATTACTATTGGCAATCAAACCACTATTAACGCTCAACTGGCTATGGGTGGCGACCTGGATGTGGTAACTGTGACCGTTCCTTATGGTACGATCAAGAAAACCGCATTTACCGGTTCTGAGACCACTATTAGTGCCAAGACCATCCAGAAGCAGCAGGTTACCTCTGTAACCAGGGCGCTGGAAGGCCAGGTGCCAGGTGTGATGTCTACGAACGGCGGAGGTGCTCCCGGAAGCGGTGCCAGCATCATTATTCGTGGTATTGGTTCCGTGAATGCCACAAGCTCTCCTCTGTATGTGCTGAACGGTGTTCCTTATGACGGATCTATCTCTGCGATCTCTACAGACGACATCGAGTCTGTAACCGTACTGAAAGATGCGGCTGCTGCTGCTCTTTACGGTTCCCGCGCTGCCAACGGCGTGGTGATGATCACTACGAAAAGAGGTAAGAAAGGCCGTACCAATACAAGTGTGACTATGCGCCAGGGCTTCATGAGCCGTGGTATCCCTGAATACGACAGGGTGAGCGTTCCAGAATATTATGAACTGTTCTGGGAAGCCTACCGCAACTCTTATCAGTATGGCAGTGGTCAGTCACGCGCACAGGCAGGTATCTCTGCTTCCAATGTGCTTACCAGCAACAACGGACTTATTTACAATGCATACAATGTTCCAGGCAATAAACTGGTTGACTCTATTACCGGTAAATTGAATCCGAACGCACAGCTCCTTTGGGAAGATTCATGGGAAGATGCCCTGTTCCGTACTGCATTAAGGACCAACGCGAACGTGAATGTTTCGGGTGCAAGCGATAAAAGCGATTACTACCTCTCTGCAGGCTACCTGAACGAAGAAGGTATTGTGAAATTCTCTGGCTACAAGCGTTACAACATGCGTTTGAATGTGAACGCTGCAGCTACAGACTGGCTGAATGCCGGAATCAACCTCGATGGTGCTTTTGCCAGAAGGGATGATGTTCCCAGCGGTGGAACGGCTACTACGAACCCCTTCTATTTTACAAGGCAAATGGGTCCAATTTATCCAGTATGGCAGCGTAACCTTACAACGGGTGCATTTGTTCCCGATACAGTAAGAGGTGGAAACATGCTCGACTGGGGTGTGCCTGCTCAAATGGGTACCCGTCCCTACGCCGGAAGATCCAACCTGTTGGGTTCCCTGGACCTTGACGACCGTTACAGCAACATCTTCAATGGTAACGCGAACACCTTTGCTGAAATCAAATTCCTGAAAGACTTTGCTCTGAAAGCCAGCTTAGGTATCAACGCTCTGACCACCAACAATACAACTTATCAGAACAACGAATATGGTGATGCTGCTCCTTCTGCTCCTGGTCTTGCCGACGGTGGAAGGTCAACAAAATCCGCTGACCGCCAGATCTCTATCACAGGCAACCAGGTACTTACATGGGACCGCGACTTCAGCTTACACAATGTAAGGGTGCTTGTTGGTCACGAGAACTATAAGTACGACTACAGTTTCGTTAGCGCAAATGCAAGCCAGTTCCTGTTCCCAGGCAGAAATGAGCTGACCGACGGTGTTGGTCCTTTCTCTCCTGCCAGCTCTGGTATCACTACCCACAGGATCGAAAGCTATTTCAGCAACATCAACTACGATTACAACCAGAGATACCTCGCTTCATTGAGCTATCGTACTGACGGATCTTCAAGATTCCAGGAAGACGTTAGATGGGGTAAATTCTATTCAGCTGGTATCGGCTGGAGAATTTCTCAGGAGCAATTTCTGTCAGGCGTAAGATGGCTGAACGAGTTGAAGCTGAAAGCCAGCTACGGTGAGCAGGGTAATGAGGACATCGGCTTCTACTATCCATACCGCACTTATTATGCTGGTGGAACCAATGGCCAGCAGGTGGTATTCACTCCTCCAACCCGTCCAACGAATGCGAACATTCAGTGGGAGACCAATAAGAACCTCAACGTAGGTATCGACTTCGCCGTACTGAAGAACCGCTTACAGGGTAGCCTGGAGTATTTCGACCGTAAGTCAGACAACTTGTTGTTCGACGTTCCACTGCCTCCATCAGTAGGTTATCCAAGCTCATGGCAGAACATCGGCACCATGAAGAACTATGGTGTTGAGCTTGCCCTCGGTTATACTGCTATCCAATCCAGCTCTTTCAACTGGAGGATCGATATGAACCTGACCAAACTGAAGAACAAGATGGTTAAACTGCCACCGAACCAAAGGGAGAAGGGTATCATTTCCGGTACCAAGAAGCTGATGGAAGGAAGCGACATCTTTGCTTTCTGGCTGCCTGAGTTTGCTGGTGTTGACGCCTCAACCGGTGATGCTATGTATTATAAAGATGTACTGGGAACCGATGGTAAGCCAACTGGTGAAAGGACTGTGACCAACGTATATACACAGGCTACTTATTATTTCCATGGCTCATCTATTCCTGATTTCTCTGGTGCTATCACCAACGCATTCAACTATAAGAACTTCGAGCTTTCCTTCCTGGCAACCTTTGCTTATGGTGGTTTGTTCTATGATGGCAACTACGCTGGTATCATGCACAGAGGTTCAGCTGGAACGCATTTGCATAAAGATGCGTTGAACAGATGGCAGAATCCTGGTGATGTAACCAATGTACCAAGAATGCAGAATGCAATAGCCGGACAGGATGGAGCTTCTACAAGGTGGTTGATGGATGGTTCTTACCTGAATATCAAGAACATCACTTTGAGCTATAACCTCCCAGCCAACCTGGCCCGTCGCCTGTATGTAGGTGGGTTGAACATCTTTGCGAACGTAGACAACGCACATCTGTTCACTGCGAAAAAAGGTATGGACCCTCAGCGTTCTTTTGCCGGAACATCTGATGCCAGCTATACTCCATTCCGCACCATCAACTTTGGTATTAACGTCAACCTTCAATAAACAGCAAACAAAAGCAAAATGAAAAAACTACTTTATATCGTTCCCATACTCCTGCTTTCGATGGTAGCCTGTAAGAAGGACTACCTGGAAACGCAGCCTACGGGAGCAGAGCTGGAATCGGTTGTATACAGCAAGATTGCAGCGGTTCAGGCAACTATGTCTGGAATGTACCGGAACCTATATACATTCGGTAACGCCGGCGGTGGCAGGCACGACGACTATGGTCCGAAGGCCTGGGATCTCGGAAACGACCTGATGGGCAACGACATGGTTGTTCATAGCCAGGGTTATGGTTGGTTCAACGCCGATTATAACTGGACGGAGTGGAGCTTTGCTACCACCAACCGTATGCCTGACCAGGCCTGGTATCGTCTGTACTCCCTCATCAAGCAGGCGAACATCCTGATCAACAACGTGGACAACGTAAAGGACGCAACTCCTGCACAGATCCAGTCAGTAAAAGGTCAGGCTTATGGTATGAGAGCCTGGGCTTATTACACACTGATCAATTATTTCCAGCAGACCTACAAGGGTAATGAGACCAAACCTGGCGTACCTATCTACACACAAGATACAATCGTGGGTAAGCCACGCGGTACCGTGCAGGAAGTATACGACAGGATCATTGGCGACCTGACACAGGCCGAAGCACTCCTGGCTGGTAAGACACGTGCCAACAAAACTGAGATCGATGAAAGGGTAGTTTATGGCTTCAGAGCCAGGACTGCACTGGTCATGGAAGATTGGGCAACGGCAGCAACTTATGCTAACAAAGCCCGCATTGGATATGCACCCATGACTGCTACCCAGTATGCTGCTACATCTGCGTTTTCCAACATCTCTAACCCAGAATGGATGTGGGGTTCACTGATCCCAACTTCACAGGCAACGATCTACGCTTCTTATTTTTCGCATATGGATATCCGCACGGGTGGTTATGCTGCTCTTGGTGGTCAAAAGAAGATCACGAAAGCATTGTATGACATGATCCCTGCTGGTGATATCAGGAAAACAAGATTCCAGGAGCCTGGAACCGGTACTGTTTCTCCTCCCAGCCCCGACTATAATCAACTCAAGTTCCAGGTGCCTGTAGCAGGTAACTGGGCTGCAGACTACCTGTACATGCGTGCAGCTGAAATGTACCTGATCGAGGCCGAAGCATTGGCCCGCCAGGGACAAACTGCTCCTGCGATCGCCGTACTGGAAGCGCTGGTAACTACCCGCTACCCATCTTATACCGCAGCTGGTCTGAGTGGTACAGCACTGATCGACGAAATACTGTTGCAAAGAAGGATCGAGCTTTGGGGTGAAGGTTTCTCCATGATAGACATCAAGCGTCTGAAGCAAGGTTTGAACAGGCCTACAGGTCCGGGCAACCACGGCGCTCCTAATTTCAACCCAGGTGTTACTTCAACTTCTCCGGAAGATCCAAGAATGATCATGCGTATTCCGCAGAGGGAGTTGGACAACAACACGAGCATGACCCCAGCAGATCAAAATCCATAACAGTAAAAAACTAATGATAATGAGGAAATTAAAAATCAGCGGCATACTTGGGGCACTCAGCCTGATGCTCATAGTGGGCTGTAAGAAAAACAACATGATCGTTGACCAGGATCCGGCAGCCCCGGCCTTCGCGAAATTTATCACAAAGGATGCGGCTTCGGACACCATTACCACATATTATGTGCTGGATAATGGTGCACCTTACAAGTTGCCCATTGGGATTACCAACGTCTCCGATCAGGACCGCACGATCCAACTGTGTTACTCTTCAAGGACGGCAGTTGCGGGCACGCAGTACAACGCTCCGGCAACGCTCACCATCCCTGCAGGAAAAGCAGTAGACAGCCTGGTCGTACAGGGTCTGTTTGCTGGATATCCAACTTCATCCAGGGTGGATACCTTGAAAATCACGATTTGCGGCGGCGATGCAGGCCTTGCAGGAACAGGCTATAAAACCTCATATTACCTGATCATGAGGAAATATTGCACTCCGGTAATGGCAGACCTGGCTGGTACTTACGCCAACACAATGGACGGCACTTACGGTCCTTATACCATGACGTTTACGCCTGGTACTGTGACCGGTAAATCTGCTACAGCCACTGTTACCAACCTTTGGGATCCAGGTGTTCCGGTTACTACCAACATTGTGTTGAACTGGCCAACGCCTTCAGGACACACGGTTACCATTGCTGACCAGGTATATTATGCACCGGCCAACTGGTGGATTGTAGGCTTGTCAGGTGGAACCTTCTCTTCCTGCGATCAAACGATCCGGATGCGCTACAAGTTGTACAACAAAACAACCGGCGCTACCCTGTATAACAATCAGCAGACTGATATGGCTCGTTAATTTTAATGAGTATTATAAAAAAGGGCTGTCTTCGGACAGCCTTTTTTTTGCCCTGCCCTGATCCTTCACTAAAAGGAGGGAGGGCCGTCAATCGTCTCCCGATAGCTATCGGGACGTGAATCGTGAATATAGCCTTCATTCCGGAGCAAGGTCACTGCGAGCAAGGCGAAGCAGGTGAAGCAGGTGAATGGTGAATGGTGAATCGTGAATATAGCCTTCATTCCGGAGCAACGTCACTGCGAGCAAGGCGAAGCAGGTGAATATAGCTTTCGTTCCGGAGCAACGTCACTGCGAGCAAGGCGAAGCAGGGGAATGGTGAGACCCCTAACTGATCTTAGAGCGGTTACTCCTTTATCAACTAGTCAACCCCGACGCCTTCGGTCGGGGCAGGCCAGTTAACTAGTCAACTCTATCAACTCTATCAACTCCTACTTCAACACCTCCTGCAATTTATCGATCAGCTGCTGACCTCTTAAGTTTTCCGCTATGATCACGCCTTTGGGATCTACCAGCACATTATAAGGGATACCCTGGATGCTGTACAGGGGCACCACCATGCTGTCCCAGAATTTCAGATCACTGACGTGTTTCCAATCGAGCTGGTCGTCTTTGATCGCCTGCAGCCAGGGATCTTTTTCCTTATCCAGCGATACGCCGAAGACCGTAAAATTCTTGCCTTTAAATTGCTGGTAGGCTTTCACTACGTTTGGATTTTCCTCCCTGCAGGGCCTGCACCAGCTGGCCCAGAAATCTACCAGCACATATTGTCCCTTGAAGGAAGCGAGCGAGATCTCCTTGCCATTCACATCAGGCAGGGAAAAGGCTGGAGCCGGCTTGCTCACCAGGCCTTTGTTATCCAGCGGCTCAGGCAGGGCCTGGGCACTGAAGGTTTTTTTCAGGTGGGCTATGCCCTTATGGTCAGGAAATCTTTCCGAAAGCTTCTGGATCATATCGGTTACCTGCTGCTGTGAAAAGGGTGAAAGCGCTAATGCAGGACTGGAAGCATAGCTCTGGTAACTGCCGAGCACAAAAAGAGAAAGCGCCGGACTTTCACTGCCATTTAATATTTGCAGCACATCGTTCTTGTAATCAATGGAAGCCATATCTCTCCTGTTGATCGCGGCGCCCACCACGGTATCCACAGCACCTGCAGTCTTCAGGCTGTCGGCTGCCTTGCCCATTTTATAGATCGCTGCCAACTTTTCGTTGCTGCTGTAAAAGAAGTCGCTGAGCTTTTCACTTGCCGGCGAACCCCTCACCGTGTAAGGCTTTTTTTGATTCTCCAGATCTATATTCACCGTTACAGCCTCCCTGTCGTTGACCACCGTAGCCATGGGGTTGGGGTAACCGGGAAGCCTCAGCAGGTAGATATTCTCTTCGGCGGCGATCGTACTCAGTTGAAACTCACCGTCCTTGCCGATCCTGGAGGAATCTACGATCAGGGGTTGGGCATTGGTGAGCGAAGCTTCTTCCAGGTAGATGTAATCGGAAAACGCGTTCTTGATGGTGCCTTTGATCACAAACCTGTCCTCTACTTTGTCGCTGCAGGCTACGAGGGAAAGGAGAAGGGTAAAGATCATCCACTGGTTCAGCTTACGCATATTCTTGTTTTTGTAGCCCCAAATTTAGCCTATTGGGCACAAAAAAGCCCCCCGTAAAACCGGGAGGCTTCGTAAAGAATATATAGATCAAAGATCTGCCGTTTTTACCTTGCGCGGAATGCGTACTTCTATGTTCTGTGGCTTTCCATCGCGAAGCAGCTTCACCATGAAGGAAGTCTTGTCCTTGCTATCCTTGACGATCCTTGTCACTTCATCTGTGCTGTTCACTTCCTTATTGTCGATATGGGTGATCACGTCATCCTCTTTGAGACCGGCCTTCGCCGCATTGCTGTCATCCTCCACACTGATGATCTTCACCCCTTTGCCATCTTCTGTGTCTTGTACAGAAAGGCCGAGCCTGGGTCTGTTGTCAAAAACGTAGGTTCTACCGGGCGTGCCGGGAACCGTTGGGCGCACACGCAGTTCTTCCATGAAGCGGGGAGAGTTGAAAGTATTCATTCTTACGCCCTTCCACTTGGTCAGTTCTGCTTGCAGCTTTTGCTCTTTGCCATCCCTGAGAATGGTGATATTCACTTTATCGCCTGGCTTGTATGATTTTACAGCCGCTGACACATCCTCTGCATCTTCCACTTTCTTGTCGCCGATCCGGGTGATCACATCGCCTTTCTTCAAGCCCGCTTTGGCCGCTGCGCTGTTTTCAGAAACCTCAATCACTTCCGCACCTTTGTCGCGGGTATCCGTGATCACGCCGAGCATGGCGCGGTTGGAATCTTCGCTGAACAGGGAGATCTTATTGCCGTCGAAGCTGAAATGATCCCTGTCGAAATCCAGGTTCCAGGCGGTAGCGCCCAAACGTCCCTGGCCGATAGCATAAGCATGACCATCCTTGATCTTATTCACCTTTACATTCACATCCTTATTGTCGGATGCATCCTTTCCATTCACGGTTACCTTATCGCCCTTGATCTCGATAACGGTTTTTTCTTCGATGTCACCGGTGCGGGTGATAATGATATGCTGGATCTCTTTTTTCTCCTTATCCTTCTCCTTCTCATTTTGAGCGAAAGCCGAAGGCGCTGTCACCAGGGCCATGGCAGCGAAAAGGGTACATGCGATTTGTTGTTTCATAAAAGCTGTTTTTGTACTACGTTTAATTTCGTAGACCAAATATAAACAGGTTCCGTGAAATACGAAAGTCTTCGCAAATGTTAAAATGATGACCGGATTATAGAAGGGTTTTAACGGCATCTACCACCTGATGAAGGGCAGAAACCTCCTGCCCGCCAGCGGTCGCCAGGGTTTTTTGCCCGCCTCCGCCGCCCTGGATAAGGGGGGAAATCTTTTCTTTAATGATCTTCCCGGCGTCCCAGCCCTTGCTGGCTACCAGTTTTTCGTCAATGGCCACCACGACGCTTGCCTTTCCCCCGGTATTGGCGGCCAGTACGATCACGTGGTCGCTCACCTGTTGTTTGAGGTCAAAGCCCAGCTTTTTCAGCAGGTCGGCACTGCTCACCTCCACCACGCGGCCCAGGAAATTCACCCCGTTGATGTTTTGCACCTGTCCCAGCAATTCCCTGCTCAGGGATTGCAGGCCTTTTTGCTCATGCTTTTCCAGTTGTTTTTTCAAACCGGCATTTTCTTCCGCGATCGATTGCACGGCTTTCAGCAGCTCTTTTGGATTTTTCAGGAAGTCTTTGATCCCGGATAGCTCCTCCAGCTGCTGCCGGATGTATTCAGCTGCCGCTTCACCGCTGTATGCCTCGATCCTCCGCACACCGGAAGCAATGGCAGCTTCCGACAATATTTTGAAATAACCCAGCTCACCTGTGGCCCCCACGTGCGTGCCTCCGCAAAGTTCCACTGAATAATCAGGATCGATTGTTACCACGCGTACGGTGTCGCCGTATTTCTCCCCGAATAAAGCCATGGCCCCTGTTTTCATAGCCTCTTCTTTCGGCATATAACGGATCACCACGGGAATGTTCTCCCTGATCTTTTCGTTGACGATCTTTTCTACTTCAGAGATCTCCGCTGCTGTCATCTTGCTGAAATGAGAAAAGTCGAACCGCAGGTATTCTTCATTCACCAATGAGCCTTTTTGGGCTACATGATTCCCCAGCACCTGCCGCAGTGCTGCATGAAGCA
This sequence comes from Chitinophagaceae bacterium, assembly GCA_036676905.1. Lineage (GTDB taxonomy): Bacteria > Bacteroidota > Bacteroidia > Chitinophagales > Chitinophagaceae > Flavisolibacter. Next base: position 140,402 of record JAKFCE010000006.1, on the reverse strand, counting down.
GGTGGGTAGCTGTATGATGTATGGCAATAGCCTTCCTTCGCCTGGCATCTACTCTTGACACAACTTCCCTTACCCCGGTGCCGGGAAGTTCCTGCAGGATATGTATAGTAAGGTCATTCTCCTTTTTGGTATCCAGCACCTTCACTTCTCTGTCATCGAAAAACAGGCTGCCTGTATCGCCCACCTGTCCTCCGCTCTCCGCGTAAAATGGAGTGGTATCCAATACCAACTGCACCATTTCTTTGCCCTTGCTGCTCACTTTCCTGTATCTAAGGAGTTTGGACTTTGCTTCCACCGAATCATACCCAACGAACTCACTGTTGCCTTCCTGCACCACTACCCAGTCGCCGGCCTCCGTGGTGCATGCCGCACGCGACCTGTCCTTCTGCTTTTTCATTTCAGCAGTAAAGCCCTCTTCGTCTACGGGTAGCTGTTTTTCAGCGGCGATCAGCCGGGTAAGGTCCAGCGGGAATCCATAAGTATCATAAAGTTCAAAAGCATCTTTGCCGGAAATAGATTTTCCTGAAGATGAAATGATGTCATCGATCCTTTTCAATCCTTTTTCGAGTGTACGCAGGAATCCTTCTTCTTCTTCCTTCACCACTTTGGCCACGAAGGCTTCCTGTTGCTTTAATTCAGGGAATACTTTTTCAAACTGCCGCGCTACTACGGGCAGGAGCTCGTGGAGCAGGGGACGCTGGTGGTCGAGGTAAGAATAATAATATCGCACAGCCCTTCGCAGGATGCGCCTGATCACATAGCCGGCTCCGGTGTTGGAAGGCAACTGTCCATCCGAGATGGTAAAGGCGATCGCACGGATATGATCGGCCAGCACCCGGAAGGCCACATCTTTTTTGGAGTCGCCGCCTTCGTATTTTTTTCCTGTCAGTGACGCGATCTTGTCGATAGTGCCGCTGAATACATCTGTGTCATAATTGCTGTTCTTCTCCTGCAGCACCCGCACCAGGCGCTCGAAACCCATTCCAGTATCTACGTGCTGGTCGGGCAGGGAAACCAGGCTGCCGTCCTTGAGGCGGTTGAACTGCATGAACACATTGTTCCAGATCTCGATCACCTGCGGGTGGTCGGCATTCACCAGTTCCTTTCCAGGCTTCGTCTTTCTTTCTTCTTCCGGCCTTGTATCTACATGGATCTCGGTACAGGGTCCGCAGGGTCCCGTATCGCCCATCTCCCAGAAATTATCTTTTTTATTGCCCCCGATGATCCTGTCTGCGTCGATCCATTTTTTCCACTCTTCTTCTGCCTCGGTATCTTTTGGCAGGCCTTCTTTTTCATCTCCTTCAAATACGGTCACGTATAACCTGTCTTTGGGGATCTTCAGCACGCCGGTGAGCAGTTCCCAGCTCCAGGCAATGGCTTCTTTTTTAAAATAGTCGCCAAAACTCCAGTTCCCGAGCATTTCGAACATGGTGTGGTGGTAAGTGTCTACACCTACTTCCTCGAGGTCGTTGTGTTTTCCGCTCACCCGAAGGCACTTTTGTGTGTCCGCCACGCGTTTATAAGGCGCTGGCTTGTTGCCCAGGAAATAGTCTTTGAACTGGTTCATGCCCGCATTGGTAAACATCAGCGTCGGATCGTTTTTGATGACGATGGGAGCTGAGGGCACGATCTCATGACCTTTCTGTCTGAAAAATTCAAGGAATTGCTCTCTGATATCGGCGCTGGTCATGCTCATTCAAAAGTTTTACTAATCAAAGGGTTTTTTGCCTTTATAGGTATATTTGTCACTATCCCCTGCGTTTTGGAGACAGGCGCAAAGGTAACGAATACGGGAAACGACCGGGCTTAGCCATATGAGTTCATGAAGAAAATTAAGTATTACTATAATGCCCACACACTTCGCTACGAAAAGCTGGTGACGCCCCTCAGGGTGAAGCTGCTGCGCGTATTCGCCTTCATCGCCACCGCCCTGGTCACTTCCGCCATCATTTCTTATTTCGCCTTCCAGTTCGTAGGCTCGCCCAACGAAAAACTGATCCGCCGGGAGAACGAGCGGCTGAAATTCCGTTTCCAGGACCTGAATAAGCAGCTCGACGACCTTCAGCAGCAGATGGCGGAACTGGAAAAGCGCGATAACCAGGTGTACAGGAGCATTTTCGAAGCCAAGCCTATCCCGGATAGTGCGAGGGCCATCGCCATGGAAAGAGAACAACAGATCGCCCGCGTGGAGAGAATGGAGGGCGAAGTGCTGGTGCGGTCCATCGAGAACCAGCTAAAAAATCTTTCCAAGCGCATTAGCGTACAGAAAAAATCATACGGCGAACTTTCCCTGCTGATGAAGAACAAGGAACAGATCCTTGCCGCCACACCTGCTATACAGCCGGTAAGCAACCAGGACCTTAGCCGCATCGCCTCTGGTTTCGGCCACCGGATCGACCCGATCTACAAAACAGTGAAGATGCATGCGGGGATGGATTTCACAGCGCCTCAGGGCACGCCCATTTACGCCACCGCGGAAGGGGTGGTAAAACTGGCGGGCATGAGTGCAAGCGGTTATGGCAACCATGTGATCATCAACCATGGCTATGGCTATGAAACGCTCTATGGGCACATGGTGCGCGTAAAGGCCCGCAGGGGACAGAGAGTAAAGCGTGGGGAGGTCATAGGCTATGTGGGCAGTACCGGAAAATCCACAGGTCCGCACTGTCATTACGAAGTGCATAAGCATGGGCAAAAGCTCGATCCTGTCTATTTCTTCTATAATGACCTGAGCCCCCAGCAATTCAACGAGCTGTTGAAGCGGGCCCAGGCCTCCAACCAGAGTTTCGACTAGTTATTGGTTTCGTTTTTGTTTTAAATTATAATTATGGTGCGCATTTCCCTTTTCGTGTCTTGCCTGGTGCTGTATGCCTGCAATTGGCAGGTGCCGAACAATAATGAAGGTCTTGTTGATTCGCTCAGCAGCCAGGATTCGCTGGCGGCAAGGGTGGGGATTGATAGTTCCGCCCTCGATACCACCGTTCTGCAAACCGACAACCTGCGCAGCAAGGATACCACCTTCATTCAGCCAACCAAAGGCATTGATGTGGGCAATGTAGATCCGCGCGAATTGGTTGCATTTTCCAAGACCCTCATCGGCGTGCCTTATGTCTGGGGATCTACCAATCCTGCTGTGGGTTTCGACTGCTCCGGATTCATCACGCATGTTTTCAACCATTTTAAGATCTCCGTGCCCCGCTCTTCCATTGATTTTACCAACGTAGGCAAGCATATCCAGGTAGAAGAGGCCAAGCAGGGCGACCTGATCCTGTTCACAGGAACCAATCCGCTGGAAACCCATGTGGGCCATATGGGCATCGTGGTGGAAAATAATAATGGAGCGCTGCAGTTCATCCACTCCACTTCAGGAAAGGCCATGGGGGTGACGATCACGCCTTTCAGTGATTATTATAAAACAAGATTCGTGAAAGTGATACGGGTCTTTCCTTCTAACGATAAGGGCTAACTACGGTTGAAAGAGTTGATAAGGTTGATAAAGTTGACAGGTTTGATAAAGGAAACAGCCTGGGTTTATCGTCCCTTGAAATCTGGTTTTCGCTTTTCCAGGAATGCCGTGGTTCCTTCTTTCATGTCGCCTGTCTCAAAGCATTCCCCGAACATTTCAATTTCTATATCATAGCCATTGCGTCCGGTTTCGTAAACTGCATTGACTGAAGTGATGCAACGCGCCACAGCTAAAGGCGCTTTAGTATGAATGACCGCCAGGATGGACTTTGCTTTTTCTATCAGTTGGTCGGCCGGTACAACATGATTCACCAGTCCCCATTGCAGGGCAGTAGCGGCATCTATCATATTACCGGTTAGTATATATTCGATAGCCCTTCCTTTTCCGATCAATTGCGCCAGTCGTTGCGTGCCGCCATACCCTGGAATGATCCCCAGGTTTACCTCGGGTTGTCCAAATTTCGCATTTTCCGCTGCAATGCGCATATGGCAGGCCATGGCCAGCTCACAGCCACCACCTAGAGCAAAACCGTTCACGGCAGCGATCACGGGCTTCCTGCAGTTCTCAAAGCGGAAAAATATCTCCTGTCCGCGGCGTGCCAGGTCCATGCCTTCCCCATGAGTAAGGCCTACGAATTCCGAAATGTCAGCTCCCGCCACAAAGGCCTTGGCGCCGGCACCGGTGATGATCACCGACATGATCTCCTCATTCGATTCCACTTCTGTGATCACAGCTTCCAGGTCGTTCATCACGTCCTTGTTCAATGCATTCATTTTTTCTGACCTGTTTACGGTCACTATGAGGGTCTTGTTTTCGACGGCTGTCAGCAAAGTGGTATACATCGTTTATAATTTAGAATTTCCTGTGAGTGGATACGTGGTCGCGGATATAGCCTGCTATTTCAGAAGTGGTGGTGCCCGGGGCGAACAGCTTGCCTACACCCAGCTCCTGCAGGGCCTGCATGTCTTCCGCAGGTATGATGCCTCCACCGGTCAGCAGCACATCATCCATCCCTTTTTCTTTCATCAGGGTGATGATCTTAGGGAATACCGTCATGTGGGCGCCGGAAAGTATGCTCACGCCAATGGCATCCACATCTTCCTGCAGGGCGGCATTCACCACCATGTCGGGCGTTTGCCTTAACCCTGTATAGATCACCTCCATGCCTGCGTCGCGGAGTGCCGTGGCGATCACCTTGGCTCCCCGGTCGTGTCCGTCGAGACCTACTTTAGCAACAAGCACGCGTATGGGTCTGTTCATTTGAATTGTATTAATGCCGATCCGATCCTGGCCGCAGTTTCCTTTTGTCCCAGGATATCCGCGATATCGAATACGCCCGGTCCGAATTTTCCACCCACCAGCATGATGCGGAAGGGAAGCTGCAGCTCGCCGGGCTTGATGCCGTGCACAGCCGCAAGTTGCTTGAAGGCATTCTCCAGGAAGGCGCTGTTCCATTCCGTGATGCTTTCGGTCTCTTTCAGAAATTCGTGGAAGAAATTTCTTTTTTCTGCGTTCCACTTAGGCAGCACCGCCGCCGTATCATATTCGGCCGGAGCCCGGAAGAAAAAATAGCTGTTGTCATAAAAATCGGTCAGCAGGCTGCAACGCTCTTTCACCAGCGTTACGATCCTTTCCAGTTGCCCGTCTTCTTCCACATGCAGGCCGCGCTGCTGCAGCTGTGCCTTTACTTCCGGAAGATAATGCGAGGCCGGTAACTTTTTGATCCATTCATGGTTGAACCACTTGGCTTTTTCAAAATCGAATTTGGCGCCTCCCTTGTGCACGTGGTCGATGTTAAATTTCTCTACCAGCTCCTGCAAGGTAAAGATCTCCTGCTCTGAGCCGTCGTTCCATCCCAGCATGGCCAGGAGGTTTACAAATGCCTGCGGGAGAAATCCTCTTTCCCTGAATCCTTCGGTGAGTTCACCGGTGGCCGGATCTTTCCAGTTCATGGCAAATACTGGAAATCCATATTTCATAGCCTCCCGCTTGCTTAATTTCCCGGTAGGTCCCAGTATCAGCGGCAGGTGAGCCCATTGAGGCATTTTGTCTTCTCCAAACAAATAACGCCATAACAGGATGTGCACAGGAGCACTGGGCAGCCATTCTTCACCGCGGAAAGCATGACTGATCTCCATGAGATGATCATCCACCACCACCGCGAGGTGATAGGTAGGCATCCCATCTGCTTTCAGTAATACCTTGTCATCCACCAGTCCTGTTTCGAAGCTTACTTCTCCACGGATCATATCGGTAAAACTCACCTTGTCTTTTTCCGGCATCCTGATGCGGATCACATGAGGGGTATCCTTTTGCAGGAGTTCTTCGGTCTCTTTTGCGGAAAGGCTGAGTGAATTACGCATTTTCCCTCTCACGCGATGGTCGTACTGGGGGTTTGGGTTCTCATCAGTGCGCAGCTCATTGCGCATTTGCTCCAGTTCCGCCGGGGTATCGAATGCATAATAGGCATGTCCTTCCTGCACCAGTTTTTCGGCATAGCGGCGATAGCTTTCTTTTCTTTCACTTTGGCGATAAGGGCCGTATTGGCCGCCGTGGCGGGGGCTTTCATCCGGCTCCAGGCCGCACCAGGAAAGCGCGTTGTAGATATAATCTTCAGCTCCCTCCACGTACCTGTTCTGGTCGGTGTCTTCTATGCGCAGGATAAAACTGCCCTTGTTCTGGCGGGCAAAAAGATAATTGTAGAGCACCGTCCTTACGCCACCCAGGTGCAATCCACCTGTTGGGCTGGGTGCAAACCGTACACGCACATTTGACATGGGACAAAAGTAAATGAAACGACGCCAATCATCAATCGTGAATCGTGAATGGTGTCCCGATAGCTATCGGGAGTGAATGGTCAATGGTGAATGGTGAATGGTCAATAGTGAATCGCCTCACCCCCGGCCACCCTCCTCGCGGAGAGGGGAGGAGAATGTTTTCGGCCAGAACCTCAAACCGTAAACTGTAAACTGTAAACTGTAAACTGTAAACCGTAAACCGTTACCTGGTAACCGTCCAGGTACGTGTGGTTACGTTACCTGCCACATCTTCTACCACCACTTTTAATTCGTGGGTTCCCCTGGGAAAATGCTCATCGAAATAATAGATCCACGATCTGCCCTTGTCGTTGGTGAACCGCAGCCATTTGCCATTCAGTTCGGCCCTGAAGCTTTTGATGGTATTGAAATTGTCCCTGGGCGTGAATACGATCCTGGTGGACCTGGAAAGATTCGTAGCGGGCGCATTGATCGTTGGCGGCTGCAGGTCTGCAAAGGCCTGGTAGGTGCCGAACTGCCTGAACTTCGCGCTGGCCCATCCTTTCGTCATGACCGCTTTTTGTACCACTGTTCTGGTCCCTGAAACATTTTTGATGATCACTTTATCGGGATCTGTAGGAGCTAACTGGGGTTTTAGCCTGACGGTAATTTCGTCGTGCACGGGAATGGAGGAGCTCATAAAATGATGAACCGGCGTGAGGGCCCCGCCTGTTGCTGCACCGCTGGCGCTATAAGAAACCATAGCTGTGTCGTAGAGCGAATAGGGGGTGGAGAATGCCTCAAAGCTTTCCTCTTCAAAGATGTTCAGCAGCCCGGGCGCCCATTTGTTGCCGTTGGCCTGGGATGGAGCATATTTGATTCCTGGGTCGTATTGGATCTTGAATGTGACGAGGGAAAGATTTCCGTTGGCGTCGCGCACTTCAATGCGGATATCATGTATTTCAGTGTCATTTAACTCCACTACGCCATCGCCTTCATAGCGGTAAGCGCCTCCCTGGTCGCCGGGCAGCGGGGAGATGTGTTGCAGGTAGGCCTTCTTGGTTGCGTAGTAGCGGTAGTCCACCTGGGCGTTCATGTAGCGGGTTTCTTCGTAGCCAAGATTGTCGTGATAAAAGCCGGAGATGGTCTTTCCATCAAGAGAAACTGAGGCCGACATGATGCCGTTGGGATTGGAAGATCCGGAGAACCGGTCTACCGAGCTGAGCGCAAAGCTGACGCGGTTGGAACCAGTGCGAATGAGGCCGGATTGGGCCAGACTGTACTGGTTGCCTGACTTTTTCAGGGCCAGCAACTGGGGCTGTTGCAGGTAAGTGGACCGGTTCCTGTCGTACATCGCCAGCCTGGTTACCGAAGGTGCTACGGCATCCGGTACGGGAAAGCCAAAAAGTAAGGGGTTGACGCATTTGCCGGTTTCCGTATCACGGATCTCGAAGTGTACGTGTGGTCCTGCTGATCCGCCCGTGTTGCCGCTATAGGCAATGAACTGGCCTTTGGTCACCGGGAAGAGTTGCTGGGGCAGTTCCAGGTCTACTGCCCAGGATTCCAACTGGTATTGCTGCTGTTTGATCCAGCTATCCAGGGCAGGGGTGAAGGCATTCAGGTGGGCGTATAAGGTGGTAAAGCCATTGGGGTGGGCTATATAAATAGCCCGGCCGAAGCCACCCGGCTCGATCTTGACTCTCGAGATGTATCCGGCTGCTGCGGCATACACAGGCAGGTTTTCCCTCTGTTGCGTGCGGATATCCAGGCCCATATGCCAGTGGTTGGTACGCAGCTCGCCAAAATTTCCCACCAGCTGCATGGGTATATTGAGGGGATTGCGGAAATAGCCTTTGGTGTATGTCTGGCCCATACTGAGCAGGGGCCCAGAAAAAATTATCAACAGTGCGAATCTTATCATCTTCATTTTCAACATATTGCTACTTATCCTCTTCAATCTCCATTCCACACCCCGGGTCGGGCATAAAAATGGTAGCTGTACAATTAACAAACCTCTAAAACTTCAGTCATGAACGTAAAAAACAAACACCTTGCAACCTTTTTATTGGGCGCTGCCGCTGCATTCGGCGCTTACAAGTACATGAAATTAACGGATGAAGAGAAAGAAAAGCTGGCCAATGACCTTAAGGACAAGGCTAACCGCCTGAAGACGCAGGCCATGGATGCCGAGGAAAAAGCGGCGGACTATTTCAACGAGCTCAAGACCAAGGGTGGAGATGCACTGCAGGAATACATGCCTAAGATGGAAGAATTTTTCAGCAACCTGTTTAAGTCGGGCAAGGCTTCCAATGGTACCGGCGGCGAAACCACAACAGGGGCGGGAACCGGTGCAAGTTCTACCCAGGGCCAAACCGGTATGTAAACCGGTATGATATTTTATTGATACACGTGTAACTATTTGTTGAACTTAAATACAATTGATATGACACGTGGAAAAAAGAAAGCGGGTATTGGTGGATTGTTGCTGGCTGGGGCCGCGGCCTTTGCTTATTACAAATACTCCCGCATGAGCGAGCAGGAAAAAAGCAATTTGCTGGGCGGACTGAAGGATAAAGGACGTCGTTTTTATGAGGAGAACCTGGGCGGTCTGCTTGGAAAGAAAGACGGAAGCCATGTAGGCTTTGCACCGAATTCTTACCAATAAAATCATAGCGAAAATTTGAAGGTTGCCTCCGGGCAACCTTTTTTTTGCCCATCCGGGCTCCTGCATTTTCATCCCCACCCGCAGTTTTGATGTAGATTTGCACCCCGGGTGAACGCCCGGTTTTTTTTGATATCTGCTATTTCTTCATTGCTATTAAAGGGATTCAATGCCAAAAGACAATTCCATCCAATCAGTTTTGATCATCGGTTCAGGTCCAATCGTTATTGGCCAGGCTTGTGAGTTCGATTATTCCGGTACCCAGGCAGCCAGGAGCCTGCGCGAAGAGGGAGTGAAAGTGGTGCTGATCAACAGCAACCCGGCTACCATTATGACCGACCCCATGATGGCGGACAGGGTTTATCTTCTTCCATTGACCGTGGAAAGCATTGAGATCATCCTGGAAGAAAACAAAATAGACGCCGTGCTGCCTACCATGGGTGGCCAGACCGCGCTCAATCTGGCCAAAGAGGCGGAAGACCTGGGCATCTGGGAGAAATACGGAGTGAGGCTGATCGGTGTGGACATCAAGGCCATTGATAAAGCGGAAGACCGTGAGAAATTCAGGCAATGGATGATCGAGCTGGGGGTACCTGTAGCGCCAGCCAGAACTGCCAACTCTTCCCTGGAAGGAAAAGAATTCGCCCAGGAGATCGGGTTCCCGCTGGTGATCCGTCCTTCCTTCACCTTAGGTGGAAGCGGTGGTGGATTCGTGCATGGACCTGAAGATCTTGATGATGCGCTGCAAAATGGTTTGCAGGCTTCCCCGATCCATGAAGTGCTGGTGGAAAAAGCGGTACTGGGCTGGAAGGAATTCGAGCTGGAGTTACTGCGTGATGCGAACGATAATGTGGTGATCATTTGTACGGTGGAGAATTTCGACCCCATGGGCATTCACACCGGTGATTCCATTACCATAGCGCCCGCGATGACGCTGAGCGATACGGCTTTCCAGCTGATGAGGAATACCGCCATTCGCATGATGAGGGACCTGGGCAATTTTGCCGGAGGCTGCAACGTACAGTTCTCGCTCAACCCGGAAACTGAGGAGATCATCGCCATCGAGATCAATCCCCGCGTGAGCCGTTCTTCCGCATTGGCTTCCAAGGCAACCGGCTATCCCATTGCCAAGATCGCTGCCAAGCTGGCGATAGGTTATAATCTCGATGAATTGCAGAACCCGATCGTGCAAACCACCTCGGCTTATTTTGAGCCCGCGCTGGATTACGTGATCGTGAAGATCCCCCGTTGGAATTTCGACAAGTTCAAAGGAGCAAATGATACCCTTGGCCTGCAGATGAAAAGTGTGGGAGAGGTGATGGCTATCGGCCGCAGCTTTACCGAGGCTATCCAGAAGGCCTGCCAGAGCCTGGAGAACAACGCCGTGGGCCTGGGTTATTATGGGAAGAACCAAATGCGTTCGGCAGAATTGGTAGAATATATCAAGGTACCGAAATGGGACCGCATCTTCAGGATCAAGGATGCATTGATGGCCGGTGTGAGTGTGAATACGGTGACGAAGGCCACCAACATCGACAAGTGGTTCATCTACGAGATACAGAAGATCTGTGTGCTGGAAAAAGAGCTGTCGAAGTACAAGTTGAATACGGTGCCTGAAGGCCTGCTGAAAGAGGCCAAGGTGCATGGATTCAGCGATGACCAGATCTGCCGCATCATGCAGGACGGCAATGAAGACGCTTTGTATGAAAAAAGAAAGGCGCTGGGTATCACCAGGGTGTTCAAAATGGTAGATACCTGCAGTGCTGAATTCGAAGCCAAGACCCCTTATTTCTACTCCACTTTCGAGGAAGGCGGCAGCAATGAAAGCAAGGTCACAGATAAGAAAAAGATCATTGTGCTGGGCAGCGGACCCAACCGCATCGGCCAGGGCATTGAATTTGATTACTGCTGTGTACACGGACTGCTGGCCATCAAGGAGTGCGGCTATGAATCCATCATGGTCAACTGCAACCCGGAAACCGTTTCCACTGATTTCGATATGGCGGACAAGCTCTATTTCGAGCCTGTATTCTGGGAACACCTCTGGGAGATCATTGAGCACGAAAAGCCGGAAGGCGTGATCGTGCAGCTGGGTGGACAAACCGCGCTTAAGCTTTCAAAAAAATTGCAGGAAAAAGGCATCAGGATCATTGGTACTTCTTTCGACGATATGGACATCGCGGAGGATCGCGGGCGTTTCAGCGACCTGCTGAAAAAACTGGAGATCCCTTATCCTGAATACGGGACGGCTTACACGGTAGATGAGGCCATAGAGGTGGCGAAAAAAGTAGGTTACCCGGCACTGGTACGCCCTTCTTATGTGTTGGGTGGACAAAGGATGCGCATCGTCATCAACAACGAGGAGCTGGAAAAAGCCGTGATCAGTTTGCTGAAGCACATTCCCGATAACAAGATACTCATCGACCATTTTCTCGATCGCTGCCAGGAAGCGGAGATCGACGCCATCTTCGATGGCGATGACTTCCACGTAATGGGCGTAATGGAACATATTGAGCCTGCGGGCATCCACAGCGGCGACAGTAATGCAGTTTTACCGGCTTTCAACCTGGCACCGTTGATCGTCACCACTATGGAGTTCTATGCGGAGAAGATCGCAAGGGCATTGAATATCCGGGGATTGATCAACATACAGTTTGCCATCAAAGATGGTAAGGTCTATGTGATAGAAGCCAATCCACGTGCTTCGCGCACCACGCCTTTCATCGCCAAGGCCTACGGCATCCCTTACCTGAACGTGGCTACCAAGGTGATGCTGGGTGAGAACAAGCTGAAAGATTTTAAATTCGAGAAAAAGCTCAAAGGCTTCGCTATCAAGGAGCCTGTATTCTCCTTTAATAAATTCCCTGGTGTGAGTAAAGAGCTGGGCCCCGAAATGAAAAGTACGGGAGAGGCCATTCGCTTCATCAAGGACCTGCGCGATCCCTACTTCAGGCAGTTGTACAAAGACAGGAGCATGTACCTGAGCAAGTAGATTCTGAGCGGGGTGGGGTTAATGTGTACTAAATACACATAACATTTGTGCAGTCATTAAGGCAATAGAACGGGGGAATTGTCGTTTGAAAATTGCAGATCTGCAAGTACACCAACTCTACAAGCCAGTCTGGAAGCGGCTTTCAGGCAGGCAAAAAAAAGGCCTGCCCTAAAAAGAGCCGGCCGTTGCTAACCTATGAAAAACACCAAGATCAAATATAGTTGAAATTGTGTTTTATTGCAACTGGCCTCTCAAATTTTTATTTACGGGTCCCTGCTTACGATTCTGCATTCTTTCTTCCCGCAGCTTTTTCACTTCATCCACAAAATCTCTCTCGTAAATGAAGACCTGGTTGCTGCGTTTTTCGCCCATAATCGTCTTAAACTGATCGCGGTAGCGAACGCGCAGGTCGGCTATTTTTTGCTGGAGCACCAGCCTGTCGTTACGGAACTGCTGGTTGGTGTGGCGGAGCTCATTGAAGTAGTTGAGGAATACCGGGGCAAAACGGTCGGCTTCTGTTTTAGAAAGCTTGAGCCGCTTCTGGATATATTCGGTCATCCTTTCCCTTACCTTATCGGCCCCATCGTCCTGGGCGCTGGCCGCAAAGGAGAACAGGAGGGAAAAACTGAGTATGTAAAAAATTCTTTTCATAGTTCAAGGGGTTAGCTTAATTGATCGACAGTTCCTCCTCATCGGGTACCTGTGCTAAAAAATCATCGATATCTGTATCGGTCACTCCATCCAGCATTTGCCTCACATCAGCGTTTCCGCCTGAGGCCAGGGGCTCAGCTGGCTCCGGTTCACCTGATAAATTTATAAATTCATCCAGTTCCTGGTTGCTCACTCCATTGAGTTTTTTGGCTACCCACTCCTCCGACTGCTCCACGGCAACAGCAGATGGCTGGCTGAAATAGAACCATCCCGCGATGGCCATCACACCAGTGATCGTGGCAGCGGCCGCCAGTCTAACCATCCTCCTTCTGAACGATACTACCCTGGCCTTAGGCTTCCATACCAGTGACTGGATGGCATCCGGCAGGTCTTCAAAATAGTGGGCAGGAACCGAATAAGGCATGGATCTGCCGGCAGCTTCCAGTACCGGGCTGGTGATCTCAGTTTCTGCAGCCAGCTCCTCGAAATATTGGTCAGGAACCGACAGGGGCATTTTCCGGCTGATCGAGGCCAGCAAAGGGGAGATCGAGCGGATCTCTTCCGAAGGGACATCCTGCCTGATCTTATCTAGTAAAAGACGTGGAAATTGTTCAAAATAGCCTTCCGGAACCGTAAAAACAGCTTCTGGAGCCACTGGCAGGCTGCTTTTCAGCTCGCTGAGCTCATTTTCTATGTTTTTATTGCGGTTCATCAGTTTTTGAGACGTGTATAGGGCTATAAAGTTTAATGATTCAGGATATAATCTTCTATTTTCTTCACGGCGTGATGATAGCTGGCTTTTAAGGCGCCTTCGCTGGTATCCAGAACCCTGCTCATTTCCTCGTAAGGCATTTCGTCATAATACCTGAGGCTAAACACAAGTCTTTGTTTTTCAGGGAGTTGCTGGATGGCTAACTGCAGTTTCCATTCGAGTTTATTGGGGTCGAAATGGCGGTCGGCCTTGATCTTATTCTCCAGTCCTGAAGCCACATCATCAAGGCTGACGGAAGCCCTTTTCTTTTGTGCCTCGAGGAATGTTAACGATTCATTGGTAGCGATGCGGTAGAGCCAGGTGTAGAGTTGCGACTCTTCTTTGAAGTTCTCCAGGCCGTTCCATACCCTGATGAACACGTTCTGCAGCACATCGTTGGCATCCTCATGGTCAACCACCATACGGCGGATGTGCCAGTAAAGCCTTTCCTGGTATTTTTTGATGATAGCGGTAAAGGCAGCCTCCTTGCTGGCAGGTTCCCTGAACTGCCTGAGTAATTCCGAGTCGTCCTGCGTTGTCAAAGCCATTGATTCCTATTGATCGCGCTAAAATAGCCATTGTTTCCCACCTTGACTAAACGACCGGTGGCCTGGCATCGTCGCGCGTGTTCTTGATGAGGCTGATACCGGTGAAAAAGAAGATGGCGCCCAGGATGCCCCAGACGATCAGCGCCTTCACGTGGTTCTCACCACCGCTGCCATTCAAAAAGATATAGGCGGCGTAGATCAGCCCTGTGATGCCCAGTATAGTGAGAATGATGCCAAAGACTCTTTTTACGTTCATGTTTTCCGGTTTGCAGCATGGAAGCAAAATTGAAGCCACGCAGAAAACAAGCCAATTGAAAGTGGAGCCGGCCGTAAATGTTAAAGGCATTCACATGTTAGAGTTCAACAAAGGAAAGTAAGCTCATCCGCAGCTCTATATTATCATACTATTAAGTCTGTGTTGCTACACTCATAACTGCTCCAATGTCATCTAATTTCGTGTTTCAAAGTTTTACCCAACTGCATGAAGCCGCGATTCAGACACCTTTTATTCATCCTTTTACTTACATCAGTGTTCTCCTGCTTCAAAAAGTATAACGGCAGGATCAGCATAGACGGATCGAGCTCCGTATATCCGATCACAGAAGCAGTGGCAGAAGAATACCGGCGAGACCACAGCGACATCAGGATCACCGTTGGCGTTTCGGGTACAGGCGGAGGGTTCAAGAAATTCAGCCGGGGTGAAACCGATATCAGCAATGCATCACGTCCTATTAAAGCGTCCGAGGTGAAGGCCTGTGCGGAGAACGGGATCGAGTTCATTGAAGTTCCGGTTGCCTACGATGGCCTGGCCGTTGTAGTGAGCCGCGACAATGAGTTTGTCGATCACCTCACCGTGGAAGAGCTCAAGAAGATGTGGGAACCTGCAGCGCAGAACAAGATTACATCCTGGAAACAAATACGCAGTTCCTTTCCCGACGTGCCGTTGAGGCTTTATGGAGCAGGAACGTCTTCCGGCACCTACGATTATTTTACTGAGGCTATTGTAGGCGAGGCCAAATCCTCCAGGGGCGATTATACGGCCAGTGAGGACGACAACGTATTGGTCCAGGGTGTCTCTACCGACAAAGGGGCTCTGGGATTTTTTGGGTTGGCCTATTACGAGGAAAATAAAAGCAAGCTGAAACTGGTACCCATAGACGCTGGGAAAGGCGGCGGGCCTGTTTATCCTACGGATTCAACTGTGCGAACAGGCGTATATGCACCCTTATCGAGACCAGAATTTATCTACATCAATGCAAAGTCGGCCAACTCAAAAGTCATCCAGGATTTTATCCGTTTTTATATGGAGCAGGCACCGCCATTGGTAAAGGAGGTCGGATATGTACCCCTGCCGGCGGAAGCCTATCAACTCAGCTATCAACGATTCGTTAAGAAGACGACCGGCTCCATGTTTCAAAATAAATCAACAGTAGGAGCAGACCTCGTGGATCTGCTTAGAAAGGGACAATAATGCGTATGCTGAGAAAAGAAAAGCTGATCGAGATCGTGATGATGTGTTGCAGTTTTGTGACCGTGCTCACTACCCTGGGAATCATTTCGATCCTGGCCATTGAGGCCTTCCGGTTTTTTTCCGAAGTTTCTATTGTAGATTTTTTCACCGACACGCAATGGACACCCTTATTCACGGATAAGCACTTCGGGATCCTTCCCCTGCTGACGGGTACCCTGCTGACTACAGCGATCGCTATACTGGTGGCTGTTCCGCTGGGACTGGTGATCGCTATTTACCTGAATGAATATGCTTCTCCGCGATTCACAGCCTATGTAAAGCCTATCCTTGAAGGGTTGGCTGCCATTCCTACAGTAGTGTATGGCTTTTTCGCTTTACAGTTTGTTACGCCGCTGCTGCAGAAGTTCATTCCGGGCCTAGCGGGCTTTAATGCGCTTTCTCCGGGACTGGTAATGGGCATCATGATCATACCCTACATCACTTCACTCAGTGAGGACGCATTGAGGGCGGTGCCGCGTTCGCTGCGCGAAGCCTCCTATGGCATGGGGGCTACAAAATTTCAAACAGCTTTTCGGGTGATGGTGCCCGCGGCTTCTTCCGGCATCATCGTATCCATTATCCTGGCGATCTCGCGCGCCCTGGGCGAGACGATGATCGTAGCCATAGCCGCCGGACAGGAACCTAAGCTCACTTTTGATCCCACTGAGGCCGTTGAGACCATCACTACCTATATAGTGCAGGTAAGCATGGGCGACGTACCGCAGGATTCGCTGGAATACCGGACCATTTTTGCGGCGGGCCTCACTTTGTTCGTGTTCACTTTCATCCTGAACAACGTCAGCTACTGGATGAGAAAGAAATTTCAAAATAAATACGAATGAGTACAAAAAAGAATACGAATGCACGAAGGGTTGACAAGGTGTTCAGGTATTTTTCCCTGGGCATCACGGTGTTCATCCTCCTGGTGCTCATGGTGCTGATCATTGACATATTTTCCAGGGGTATTGGCCGCATCAACTGGGGATTCTTTAGCAACCTTCCCTCCCGTAAGGCGGAGAACGCTGGCATCATGACCGCAATGGCGGGCATGATCTCCCTCCTGTTCTTTACTATACTTATTTCATTGCCCATTGGCATGCTGGCCGGGGTTTACCTGCAGGAATACGGCAAGAAGAACCGTTTCGCAAAATTCATTGAGATCAACATCGCCAACCTTGCCGGCGTACCATCTGTGATCTATGGGATACTCGGACTGACAGTTTTCGTGAGAATGTTTAACATGGGCAACAGCCTGATCGCAGGAGCGATGACCCTTGCGCTGCTGATCATGCCCATCATCATTGTTTCTACCCGCGAGGCTATCAGGGCGGTGCCGGATTCGCTTAGAGAAGCTTCTTATGGAATGGGGGCTACCAAGTGGCAAACCACCAGCCGGGTGGTGATCCCTTCGGCAATGGGCGGCATCCTGACCGGTATCATTCTCGCCATCTCCCGTGCTATCGGTGAAACCGCTCCACTGCTGGTGATCGGCGCCCTGGTATATGTTCCCTTTATTCCCGAAGGTCCAAGGGATCAGTTCACCACGTTGCCGATACAGATATTCAACTGGACCTCCCGGCCGCAGGCAGATTTCATTATCAATGCTGCTGCAGGGATCATTGTGTTATTACTCATTACATTCCTACTAAACGGTATAGCTATTTATACCAGGAACCTTTGGTATAAAAAAATCAGGTATTGATATGGTCAAACTCGAAGCAAAAGACGCGAACCTCTGGTACGGTGACAAACAAGCGCTAAAAAATATATCCATCAGTATTGAGCCCAATACTGTCACCGCATTTATAGGTCCTTCCGGTTGTGGTAAATCCACGCTGCTGCGGTGCTTTAACCGCATGAATGATCTGATAGAGAACGCAAAGATCCAGGGCGATTTCTTGCTGGATGCGGAGAACATCTACAAGGACATGGACGTATATGAATTAAGAAAAAAGGTGGGAATGGTTTTCCAGCGGCCCAATCCATTTCCTAAATCGATATTTGAAAACGTTGCTTATGGCCTGAGAATCATGGGTGAAAAGAACAAAACGGTCATCAATGATAAAGTGGAGCAGTCGTTGAAGAACGCTGCGCTCTGGGATGAAGTCAGCAGCATGCTGAACAAGCCTTCCTTGTCGCTTTCGGGTGGCCAGCAGCAAAGGCTTTGCATTGCGCGAACGCTGGCCATTGAGCCAACTGTTTTGCTGATGGACGAGCCGGCGTCTGCTTTGGATCCGATATCCACGGCCAAGATCGAGGACCTGATCTATGACCTTAAGAAAAAGTTTACTATTGTGATCGTTACCCATAACATGCAGCAGGCGGCCAGGATCAGCACCAAAACCGCCTTCTTCTACCTGGGCGAGCTGGTGGAGTACGATGAAACAAAAAAGATATTTACTAATCCCGAAAATGAAAGGACCGAGAACTATGTCACCGGTCGTTTCGGTTAAATACCAAAAGCTATGAGCAGATTACAGGAAGACCTGAAAGAACTCCGGGAAAGTGTTTCAGAAATGGCCACCCTGGTGAGGAAGCAACTCAGTAAGAGCGTTTGCTCTTTGCTTGAGCAGGATGAGGACCTGGCCAACGAGGTAGTGATGAATGAAAAGCGGGTGAATGCGTTTGAGCTGAAGATCGATCGCGAGTGCGAGCAGATATTCGCGCTCCTCAACCCGGTCGCGCATGATATGCGGTTTGTGTTCTCCACACTCAAGATCAACGCTGACCTGGAAAGGATCGGCGATTATGGTGAAGGCATAGCGAAGCTGGTGCTGGATGGTAAAAAATCATTCGATCCGGATTTTATCAAAAAGATCAGGTTGAAAGAAATGTCCGATACCGCGCTCTCCATGATGGATGATGTGAACAAGGCTTATTATAATGATGATACCAAACTGGCCCGCTCCATATTTGCAAAAGACCTGGTGCTAAACGATATCAATAAGCATGCGTCCGTGTTGGCGGAAGAGTATATTAAGAGCCACCTCGACCATATCCAGCCGACCTTGTTGCTTGTGTCCATCATTCGAAAACTGGAACGGGTGGGAGATCACATTACAAACATCGCGGAGGAAGTGATCTTTTACAAGGAAGCAAAAGTGCTGAAACACATGAACAAGGATAAAGGCGATGTAAAAGAGAAATAGCTTCCTATTTTCTTTTCATTACTTTTTCCGCTGCCGTAATTACATCAGGCGTATCCAATCCATATTTTTTAAGGAGTTGTTCCGGCTGGCCACTTTCTCCGAAAGTGTCGCGGGTGCCAATGTATTCGATCGGTATGGGAAACTGCTTGGAAGCTACCTGTGCAATAGCATCTCCCAGTCCGCCAATGACATTATGCTCTTCTACTGTGACCGCGCATTTTGTTTTGCGGATGGATCTCAGAACGGCTTCCTCATCCAGTGGCTTTATCGTATGTATATTGATCACTTCCACACTGAAACCTTTTTCTTCAAGCGCCGCACCGGCCTGGATAGCGATCCAAACCATGTGTCCACAGGCAAAGATGCTCACATCGGTGCCTTCTGAGAACTGCTGCGCCTTTCCAATGACAAAAGGTTCGGAAGGATCGGTGAAAATGGGCCAGCTGGGACGGCCAAATCTCAGGTAGACAGGCCCATGGTGATCAGCGATGGCCATAGTAGCGGCTTTGGTCTGGTTGTAGTCGCAAGGCACAATAACAGTCATACCAGGCAGCATTTTCATCAAGCCTATATCTTCCAGGATCTGGTGCGTAGCCCCGTCTTCACCCAGGGTGAGGCCGGCGTGGGAGGCGCAGATCTTTACATTTTTATCGCTGTATGCGATGCTCTGCCTGATCTGGTCATAGACCCTGCCGGTTGAGAAATTCGCGAAAGTAGTGGTATAAGGGATCTTTCCACCTATGGTGAGGCCGGCGGCTATTCCCATCATATTGGCTTCTGCAATCCCGCATTGAATAAAGCGCTCAGGGAATTCTTTCATGAACTGGTTCAGCTTCAGCGAGCCGGCCAGGTCGGCCGTTAAAGCAACAATATTTTCATTCTTGCGGGCAGCTTCCACGATGCCGTCGCCAAATCCGCTCCTGGTGTCTTTTTTACCGGTTGATTGAATATCCTTAAGCATGGCGCAAATGTAATGGGTTGGCCTAAGTTGGCAAGTTGAAAACTTTAGAGGTTAATAACTTGTGGTTGAAGGGGCTTTTTTCGCATTTACCCAATGCCACCAGGCTCCAATAGAGGCCCAGCATGGAGAAGCGCAGGGCTCTATTCACGTCCCGATAGCTATCGGGACAGTTTTGACGGTCAGTTCAGCGACGAGGTCCCCGATGTAAACATCTGCTCATCCCTGTGCAGCTTCTGCTCCCATTTCCAGGCTGTGCTCATCATCTGCTCCAGGTTGTATTTCGGTGCCCAGCCCAGTTCTGACCTGGCCTTGCTGTTATTGGCATAGATGGCCACCACGTCGCCGGGACGCCTGGGGCCGAGTTCGTAATTCAGTTTTTCCCCGCTCACTTTTTCAAAGGCGGCGATGGCTTCCAGCACCGTCACACCATTGCCTGTGCCAAGGTTGAATACTTCCAGATCTTCTTTGTTTTTCTCTTCTTTCAGGTAATTGATCGCCAGCGTATGCGCATGGGCAATGTCGCTCACATGCACGTAATCGCGAACGCAGCTGCCATCACGGGTAGGGTAATCGGTGCCGAATACCATCATTTTTGACAATTTACCGATGGCGGTTTGTGTGATCACGGGCACCAGGTTCTGGGGCTTGCCTACAGGCAATTCGCCGATCTGGTTGGATGGGTGAGCGCCTACGGGATTAAAATATCTTAAAAGGATGCATTTTGTATCGCCCGAGGGTTGGAAATCGGAAATGATCCTTTCGCCCATTTGCTTGGTGGCGCCGTAGGGCGATTCAGCAGGTTTTTGTGCACTCTCCTCGGTGACAACCTGCTCGTCGGTATTCCCGTAAACCGTACAGGATGAAGAAAAAACAAACCAGGGAATATTGAATTCCTGCACGCAGCGCAGGAGATTCACCAGGGAAACCAGGTTGTTCTCATAATACATCAATGGCTTTTCCACCGATTCGCCCACCGCTTTAAATGCGGCGAAATGAATGATGCCGCGGATGTCCTCGTTCTCCTGGAAGATGGCAAAGGTTTCGTCG
Source organism: Chitinophagaceae bacterium (assembly GCA_036676905.1). Classification (GTDB taxonomy): domain Bacteria; phylum Bacteroidota; class Bacteroidia; order Chitinophagales; family Chitinophagaceae; genus Flavisolibacter. The sequence goes on along the minus strand of JAKFCE010000006.1, from coordinate 119,909 downwards.
AAATTGCACAGGTCCACCTTATAGTTCTTCACGGTTACGCCGGTGATGCGCTCCACGCCTTTGAGTATGGTGGCCGACGAGCGTACGTTGTTGTCCACGGAGATCACTTCATACCCATTGTCAATCAGGTCAACAATGGTATGTGAGCCTATATATCCGCAGCCGCCGGTAACGAGAATTTTTGCCATGCTTAGCGGCAAAACTCGTGATTTCTTTTGATGTTAGAAGAAGAGCTGGGCGACAAAATAAATGCCTGCCGCCAGTAAGCCGCTCACAGGTATGGTCAATACCCAGGCCCAGAGCAGGTTGATGGTAACGCCCCAGCGAACGGCTGAAAGTCTTTTGGTGGCACCCACGCCTATGATGGAACCTGTGATGGTATGCGTAGTACTCACGGGTATCTTCAGGGCTTCGGCCACAAAAAGGGTGATGGCTCCCGAGGTTTCAGCGGCCACCCCTTCGAAAGGTGTGACCTTGGTGATACGCGTACCCATGGTCTTGATGATCTTCCAGCCACCGCTCACGGTACCCAAACTGATCGCCACGTAACAGGAGAGGGGAACCCAATAAGGCATTTCTTCAAAGCTGCCGATGGTGCCACTGGCTATCAGGGCCGCTGTGATGATTCCCATCACTTTTTGCGCATCGTTACCGCCATGGCCTATACTGAAAGCGGCGGAGGATACCAGTTGCAGCCTTTTGAACCAGGACGTGGCCTTGGCAGCGTTCATGGTGTTCAGCCAGAAGGTGAATGCAGCCATGACCAGCATGATGAACGAAAGTAGGATCCACTTAAAATTAGCCGAGTAAAAGACCACTTTCCATACGTAGGATTCGTAGTGGGATTTAAGTTTGGCAGGGTCTGTTTCCAATTTGCTATAAAGGAAAAACCCAATTCCGAGGACGATCAGGATGGAAACCAGCTTAGGCAGGAATCCTTTCCGGAAAGAGAAAATAAACCAGAGCGAGAGTATATAGGCGATGATCATCCCGATAACGGGGGCCAGTAAAATGAACGATGCTGTCTTTAATATAGGTGCGGAGTTGACGGCATCCCAGCCTGCATGCGCGATACCCGCTCCGGCAAAGCCTCCAATGAGAGTATGAGAAGAGGAAGAAGGGATCCCAAACCACCAGGTAAGAAGGTTCCACATGATCGCCGCGATGAGGCCGGCAAAGATCACCACCATGCCCGCCTGTCCTGCGATGGCGTCTTCCTTTACCGTTTTGGCCACTGTGTTGGCCACCCCATGATCCTTGAAAATAAAATAGGCCGCAAAGTTGAAGATGGCGGCCCAAAGCACGGCCTGGAAGGGGGTAAGCACTTTTGTGGAAACCACGGTGGCAATGGAGTTGGCGGCGTCGTGGAATCCGTTGATATAATCAAATATCAGCGCCAGTGCAATTACGGTGATGAGAAAGGTCATGGTTTAAGTTGTATGAACCAGGTCTATGAATATTTGATAATGATGGACTCGATGACGTTGGCCGCATCCTCGCATTTATCGGTCACATCTTCCATCACCTGGTAGATCTCTCTTTTCTTGATGATCTCTTTCGCATCGGGCTCCATGCTGAACAGGCGCTCGATGAACATGTCGGCAATATCATCCGCCTGGTTCTCCAGGCTGTTGATCCTTACCAGCGCGTCGGTGATCTTGCGGATATTCTTCATGTCCCTAAGCTCGTAAACCGCATTCTTCACGGCCATGGTGCTGTGCACAATGATCTCTGAGAGTTTTTGAATACCATCATCAGTGGGATTCACATGGTATAATTTGATCTTCTTGGCCGAAGCATAGATATAGTCGGCAATATCATCCAGGGCCGTTGCCAGGTGGTGAATATCCTCCCGGTCGAAGGGCGTGATGAAATTCCTTCCGAGCTCCGTGTAGATCTTATGGGTCAGTTCGTCGTTGGCATGTTCCAGGTCCTCAATGGGATGGATCATGGTGGATCTTTTCTGGTAATCGGTCTCGAGCACAATGGCAGCCAGCTTCTCGGCCATGATGTGACCATTGCTGGCTACTTCTTCGAATAATCCGTAGAACAATTTATCCTTGGGACTGAAAAACTTAGTGAGTGAAAAACCCATAGAATGTTTTTAATGGTGGGGCGAAATTAGTGATAGATGACCGGCCGCTCCGGTTTAACCATGAAATTAATAATAACTTAATATTGAGCAAGCATTCGGAATTCTCATCTTTACTCTATGAATGGAGCTAAAAATCCCTGTGCAATCGTATTTCTTGTTATACTGATGTTATGCCAGCAGATAACCCAGGCCCAGCAACCAACTCCAGCCGGGTCAGACTATGTAACTGATACAGTTCGCCCGGTGGTCAGCAGGTTTGCCGGACTGAAGTTCGGTGGATATATCCAACCACAGTACCAAATAGCCCAAAAAAAAGGGATCGCCAGCTATGAGGGCGGCAATTTTCAAAAAAATACAGATAACAGGTTCATGGTAAGAAGGGCCAGGCTGAAGAGCGAGTACCAGCTGCTGTCAAAAAATGGCCTGGAGAAAAAGGGCTTGTTCAGTCTTCAGATGGAAGTTACAGAAAGAGGGGTAAACATCATTGATGCCTTCGCACGGTGGTATGTGGCTCCCCAGTTTTCCGTGACGGCAGGCATGATGGATCATCCTTACGGCAATGAAGTACTCACTTCTTCGTCGAATATGGAAAGCCCAGAACGCGGAAGAGCTTCGCAGATCCTGCTGCCGGGTGAAAAAGACCTGGGCGCCATGGTGAGCTTTGAGCCCAAAGGAACTATCTGGGAATACTTTAAGCTGGATGCAGGTTTCTTCAATGGACAGGGATACAGCGGTCCGACAGACTTCGACTCATTTAAAGACCTGAATGTCCGGTTATCCATGAAGCCCTTACTGGTTGACGTGAACCAGACGCTGAGTGGTGGACTGTCTGCCCTCTATGGGGGCTGGGTGCAGGAAAACAGGCACCGCTATCATATGGAGGGCTACATGGGGAACAAATCATTTGTAGACGATTCCAGTCTGAACAACATGGGCAGTAAGGCACCCAGGGAATACCTTGGATTTGATGCCCAGTATGTATGGAAGCACAGGCGTGGCAAGACCGAGTTGCGGGGCGAATACTGGAAGGGGGTCCAGTCGGGCACTTCGGCCACAACAGTGAGCCCCGGCACCTTACCCACGGATCCGGTTTTTGTAAGGGAATTTGATGCAGCCTTTTTTTACCTCGTTCATTCAGTGCTCGACAACAAATGGGAGGTAGTATTGAAATACGACTGGTACGATCCGAACAAAGAGGTATCAGGAGAGGCCATTACTCCAACGGGCAATTTTACACGGGCCGATATCAAATACAACACGCTGGGCCTGGGTCTTACTCACTATATCACTCCCAACCTGAAGATCCTTTGTTATTATGCCATGGTGAACAATGAATCTACTTCACTCAACGGGTACACCTCAGACGTAGAGGACAATGTATTTACCCTGAGGATGCAGGTGAAATTTTAAGGTTGCCTAAGGTTTGTGTGCAATAAAGACAGAAGCGCTGGTCTCATGAAAGACGCGGGTTGCTATGCTTGGCCTGATCATGCGTGAAACCGCTGACCTTCCGAATGATCCCATCACCACCAGCATATTCTCCGGGTATAACCTCAGGAAGTCAATGATCACGTCGGACGCATCCCCTTCCAGGTGGTGGATGGAAAGGTCTTTATATTTCTTTTCGAGGAAGTCGTTGATGAATACCCGGTCTTCTAAGAATTCAAGCTCTTTGTTTACGGTAAGGAGGTGAAATGCTTTGGCCCCGCTTTCGGGAAACAATGCGTTATACCTCCGGATGGCATACTCGCTGTCTTCGCTGCCATCGAAAGCAAAGACCACCCGGTCGGGCCTCGATGCTGATTCGGAAACGGCCAGTACAGGGCAGTGGAAGCGGGTTATGAAGGGAGCCAGTTTGTCCGTATGCTGTTGGTAGCGGGCATCTATCAGGAAAACATCGGTAGAGCGCGTCAACTGGAAGAGGTGGTCTAGATCTGTCTTAACTATGCTCGAGGAAACGCTGGCTTTTGAGCAGTCGTCCCGGAAACCCGCGATATATTCTTCGATCAGTTCTGCAGACTCTTGTTCGGCTGTTTCCGAAGTCACCTGTTCGCTGGTCAGCGGGAGGTCATTGGGGAAGGGATAAGAAGGCCTGGTTTCTACATCGGTAACAAAGACCCCTTCTATTTCGAATCCATTTTTCTTAGCTGCCTGCAGGGCAAATTCGAGCACATGGGCAGGGTGGTGAAGGTTGTTGTAGAGGATCGAAAGCTTTTTCATACCACCTCTAATTTAATTTGTTTTCTCCGCATCCTATTCTCCTCAATCAGAAGTAACGAAAACTTAATATCAAAGATCGGTTATATAAAATCCCGCGTCTAGCTATATCTTGTCGCATGGCTGCTGCTGCGACAAACAAGATTGCGACCTCCGTTTTTGCTGCCCTGGTCTGCTTTGCCGCCTATGCGTCGATCACGGCCTTCCGTAAAGCCTTCAACGTTGCTTCTTATGAAGGAAGCTTCCTGGGGCTGGATTATAAAGTGGTGCTGGTGATCACCCAGGTTTTCGGTTATATGTTCAGTAAGTTTTATGGGATCAAGTTCATCAGTGAACTCAGGCGCATCGGAAGAGGGAAGCTCATCCTGCTGCTGGTTGGCATTTCCTGGCTGGCCTGGCTTTTCTTCGCCCTCATTCCCCCTCCCTATAACTTCTGGGCACTGGCGTTGAACGGATTTCCTTTGGGTATGCTCTGGGGTGTGCTGTTTTCCTATGTGGAGGGCCGAAGAGCCACCGACTTTATCGGTGCTGCCCTTGCAGTCAGCTTTATTTTTGGTCCGGGCATTGCCAAGTCGGTCGCGCAATTTGTAATGAGCGACTGGCAGGTGAACGAATACTGGATGCCCTTTGTGGTCTCGCTTTTGTTTTTCTTCCCCTTGCTGCTCTTCATCTGGCTGCTGGAGAAAATTCCTCCTCCCGATGCTGCCGATATTGCGCATCGCACAGAGCGGGTGCCCATGAAGGCGGCGGACAGAAAAGCCTTTATCAGTTTCTTCCTGCCGGGCATCCTGCTATTGGTGATCATTTACATTTTCGTCACCGTGCTGAGAGAAGTAAGGGATGGCTTCATGGCGGATATGTGGCGGGCATCGGGCGAAACCTTCAACGCCGCTGTCTTTGCCAAAACAGAAACGCTGATCTCGATCAGCATCCTGGTCCTCATTGCCGTGATGGTGTTCATGCGCAACAACATGAGAGCCTTCCAGGTGGCGCAGCTGATCATGCTGGCCGGCTTTACGCTTTCCGGCATTGTTACACTCCTGTACATGGAGAAAAGCATCAGCACCTTTACCTGGATGACCCTGGTGGGCCTGGGGCTGTATATGACTTATATTCCCTACAACAGCATTTTATTCGACAGGTTGCTGGCCGCATTCAAATACGCCGCGAACGTGGGTTTCCTGATCTATGTAGCGGACGCCTTTGGTTACCTGGCGAGTGTGAGCGTGCTGCTTACAAAAACTATCTTAAAGCTCGAGATCAACTGGCTGGATTTTTATACCCGGCTGGTGCTGGTCACTTCTGCTGCGGGGGTTCTGTTCATCATTTTCTCTCTGATTTATTTTCAACGGAAGCATGCGGTCTTTTTGGTTGACAGGGTTGATAGAGTTGACAGAGTTGATAAAGGAACAGGCAGCATCGTCTAAGGCAAATGATGCATTTCGTAACTTTATTGAATGAAATGGTTCCTGGTTCCGGCAATGCTCTTTCTTTTCAGCTGCAAGCAAACCGCGGTGCAGCAAAAGCTTTCGGTCACCGACAGCGTGATGGTGCAGTTCTTCAACGAAGATGGCCTTATTTATAAAGCCATCACCAGCACAGAGGAACCTGCCATCAAAAAGCTTTCTTCCTTCATGGACAACCGCTCGGTGACACCGGCCAAATGCGGCTCCAGCGGTAAAGTTCTCTTCTATTCCGATCGCCGGTTGCTCCTGGACGTTACTTATCACCTCATTTCTGAAGAGTGCCGCTATTTTACTTATACCATGGATGGAAGGCTGCTGCACGTGGCCATGAGCAATGAGGCGGCGGATTTCCTTACCTCTCTTAGGGAAGGACCTTAGTGGTTGACAAGTTGACTAGTTGACTGGTTATTCACTACTCACTACTCACCACCTGTCATTCTGAGCCTGTCGAAGAACACGATGCATTAATGCTGGGGGCGGCCGTCGAGTGTAAATCCAATGGAAGTGCCTACGGCTTCCCGGCTTCTCACGTGCATGGAATGGCCGTGCGCCTCTATGATGTGTTTGCAGATAGCCAGTCCCAGTCCGCTGCCGGTAACATCCCTGCTGCGGCCCTCGGGCGTGCGAAAGAATCTTTCAAATATCCTGGGCAGGTTTTCCTCCGAAATGCCGATGCCTTCATCGCTGATCTCAACAAGCACATTATTTTCATCTACGCTGTACATGCTGGCGGTGACCTGAGCGCCCTCCGGGCTGTATTTGATGGAGTTTTCCACCAGGTTGCTGAGCACCTGCCGGATCTTGTCCTTGTCCGCATGCACCGGGATCAGTGATTCGCAGCCTTTTTTGATACCCAGGTGAATGTGTTTTTTTTCGGCCTGGAGGTCAAAGGATTCAAAGACCTCGCGCACCAGGTCCTGGATGAAAAAGTTACGCTTATCCAATTGCACCTCGCCGGATTCCAGCCTGGAGATCTGGTCAAGGTCCTCGATCAGGTTGGACAGCCTTTCGATGTTTTTCCCTGCTTTCTCCAAAAACCTGTGTGCAGTTTCCGGCTCATCCAGCGCACCATTCTGTAGGGTTTCGATATAACCCTGGATGGCAAACACAGGGGTTTTGAATTCGTGCGAGAGGTTTTGCAAAAATTCTTTACGGAACTGTTCGTTGTTGCGCAGCATCTCGATCTCGTTTCTTTGCTGCTCGCCCCAGGCTTCCACTTCTTCGGTTACCTCGTCCAGACTTTTGTCGGGCAACACATATTTGTAATAGGTCTCCTGCTTCTTAGTGGCCTTTGTCTGGTAGATGAATTTATAGATGAGCTTCAATTTGCGATTCACGAATCGCTGAATGACGAAATGCAGCAATAAATAGCTACCCAAAAGCACCAACACAAAAGAAATCCCGGTGGTCGGCCAGTTTTTTTCCAGCAAATGAATACCGGCGCTTACTGGAACCGAGATCAGGAAGGCGCAGAGCCAGGCGATCTCCCGGGGACTGAGGTTGTTCTTCTTTAACATGCGGGTTCAAACTTATAGCCAACACCTTTCACCGTGGTAATGCAATCTACACCGAGTTTCTGCCTGATCTTGCGGATGTGTACGTCGATGGTCCTGTCTCCCACGATCACATCCTTTCCCCAAACCTGGCCCAGGATCTCATTTCGCAAATAAACCCTCCCGGGTTTGGAAGCGAGGAGGTAAAGCAGTTCAAATTCTTTCTTGGCCAGCACAATATCCTGGCCGCGGTAGGTGACAAGGAATCTTTCAGGGTCAATGGTAAGTCCGCCCGACTGGATCACTTCTGTGTCCTTTTCCTTCATCCGCCGCAGCAGGGCCGCCACCTTGGTCACCAGCACATTCGGGCTGATCGGCTTAGAGATATAGTCGTCGGCCCCGGAGGAAAGTCCCTTGATCTGGGTGGCCTCGTCGCTCAGAGCGGTGAGGAAAATGATCATGGTTTCGTTGAATTCGGGCTGGGATCTCAGGAAGGCACAGACCTCCACCCCGGATTTTCCGGGCATCATCACATCCAGGATCACTAAGTGGGGAAGGAACTGCTTTGCTTTTTCAATGGCCTCGTCCCCATCAGAGGCAGTCAGGACCTCGTAGCCGTTTTTTTCCAGATTGTATTTCAGCAATTCAAGAATATCGGGTTCATCGTCTGCAACCAGTATTCTCTTTTTTTTGGAGCTCATTCGCTGAATTTGAAGGCAAACCTAAGGGAAATACCTAAGCCGGAATTGCTGAAAAGGCCTCACTTGAATAGTTAATAATAGTTTAATGGAGGCAGCCGGACCGTCGTTTGCAACGATTACCTTTTAATATTGGTCTTTCCCGGTAGGCGATATAACTATTAATTAGAGAACCGGGTATTAATTTTGTACTATGTGGCGTATGCTATTGACCCTGAGACCGTTGTTTTTAGTTCTCTTCCTCCTTCTTACCTTCTCCCTGCATGCTCAATCCACCCCCGGACCGGGCTGCAAGCCGATCAAGCAAAGGGAATTATGGCATGACAGGATCGACAGGGAGCAAAAGAACATCCTGAGGGCCGATGGGAAGGCCGACGAGATTTTTGTTGCCAGCCGTGACGAAGAAATAAATTTCCTTGCCACCAGGTCGCTCGTAGAAAAGATCGACAGGCTGCAATGCCTGGTAGAGTCCGATACCGTGCTGAAAGCCCAGGTAAAAGTGGCTTATCTCACCGGGATTGAGAAATTGCTCAAAACTTTCCAAAGCTCATTCAGGGCCAGGCGTATTGCCGGCAGCAACCTCCCCACTCTCATAGAGGCTTTCGAAAAGGCTATCCTGCTCGACAAGCAAGGTGTCTCGATACTTCCTGTGGTAGAAGCAAATATCTACGAGATAGGCAACCTGGTCGTATCCACCGAGATCTTCAAAAGCAATCCAGGCTACAAGGCTTCCCGGAATCTGCTTGTACTCAAATACGGCGAGCAATATCCCGATAAGATTCTTTATACACTGAAGTCCAACCCCGATGTTCCTTTTCGCGACAGCCTGATCCTCATTGCGGCCTATAAATATCCCAGGCAGCTTTACGACTATGCAGCCGCCAACAATAACCTTGGCTATGCCATCCGCAAGATCGACGACCCGCTGGTGAAGACCATCAGTAAGATGGCCACCAGCAAGGGCAGCGGCCAGCTTTATTTCCCCTTCCTGGATAATATCGTAAAAGGAAAGCAAACATTTGAAGACATCGACGCCGTGAAGGGCGATGACGTAAAATATTACAAGCTGCTGGTGAAGACCAGGGTGGATTACGTGTATCGCATGCAGCAGAAAGAGCAGGTGTTTGAAATGGAGTCGCTCAACTGGTGGCTAAAGAAAAAGGCCAACGAGTATTTTGTGAAGCGGATCAATGAGCTGCACAACGAGCCGGATGCGAAAAGATTCCAGATCCTCCAGCAGCTCAATGCGCAGGAACTCTACTACCTGATCGTCAATACGGAGAGTGAGATCTATACTTCCTCCTACGTACGCGGCGTGTATCCCCTGGTGATGCAAAGAGTGGGCAACCGCGGCGATTCGCTGCTGCAGATGGTGAACTTCGATAGGTTCAAGAAATTCATCAAGATGGCGGCGGGCTTCAATACCCTTAGTCATTTTTTGAACAGCTTCCCTAAGAATGGAGAGGCCGACCTGCTGATGACGGCTTTTGTGAACGGACTGGAAAAGTCTGAAGGCCTGGAAGATGGTGTGGACGTGGCTGATTCTTATGCCAGCATACACGAGACCATTCCCCCCATTGCCGACGAAATGCTGCGCAATGTGAAACTGAATTACGAAAAGAACTTATCCCAGAACAACAAGAGGGGAATGGTGATCTACAATATTTTGTACAAGCTTTTCCTTTCTGCGGATACCACGAAGACGGTAGACCTCACTTCGGAGTTCGGCATACCGCCGGTATACAACGTGAACTATTCTTCGCTGGTGACGCCGGACAGTACGCAGACCGCGATCATGTCCATGTTCTTCTTTGGCGACAAGGATGGCAAGGACGACTACAATGATTTTATACAACAGTTCAGCAATGCCAATTGGAAGAAGAACGATGCCAAGCAATGGGTTGTATTCACATCGGTGAAAGGGAAGCCGGTTTCCATTTTTGCCAACAAGCCCTTTGACGAGGAATCCGGTGAGGATGAAAAAGCGCAGGTGGCCATGACCGCCTGGCAGCTGGAGAAAGGGCTAAGTCCTACGATCGTTGTGCACAGGGGACACAGCTATTATGCCGAATCTACAATTGAACATATACAGCCCACGGCTAAGATCGTTTTCCTGGGCTCCTGCGGTGGCTATCATTTGATACACGACGTGCTTTCTCATTCCGGCGACGCGCACATCATTGCTTCCAAGCAGATCGGCAAGCGCATCATCAACCGGCCATTCCTGGAGCTGCTCACAGACAAGCTCAGGGGCGGACAGAATGTGGACTGGATCCCTTTCTGGTCGGAGTTCAGCCAAAAGGCAGGCAAGGTGGATGGCTTTGCAGATTATATTCCGCCGCACAAGAACCTGGGCGCCATTTTCATCAAGGCCTACAAGAGCCAGATGATGCAAAATGAAAGCTGATTGGGATTCCCCGGCTACATTTGTTGTCTAAACATCATTGATTGAGTTCTACGCCTACCCGGTTTTTCGATATGCCCTTGCTTCGGAGGGTGCTGCAATACGCGAGGCCCTACAAGAAGCGGTTTTATGCCTCTGTTTTCCTGGCCATCGTACTGGCGGCCTTCACGCCCGTGAGGCCCTTTCTGATCAAATACACGGTTGACAACCACATCGCCGGGCAATGGGCCAAAGGCCTCATCATCATTACCATCATCCAGATCGTGCTCATTTTTATAGAGACCGGCCTGCGTTTTTATTTTTCTTACTCCACTTCCTGGCTGGGGCAGGCGGTGGTGAAAGACCTGAGGGTGAAAGTCTATGATAAGGTGCTGAACCTGAACCTGAGGCAATTCGACAAAACGCCGATCGGTACCCTCACCACCCGTACGGTGGATGATATCGAGCGCATCAATGATATTTTCGCCGACGGACTCATTCCTATCATCGCCGACCTTTTATCCATTGCCTGCGTGCTCGGCGTGATGTTCTGGACCGACTGGCAGCTCACCCTGGTCTGCCTCATTCCTTTTCCCATCATGCTGGTGGCGACGTATTTTTTCAAGGAAAGCGTCAATAAATCTTTCCATAATGTAAGGAATGCCGTGGCCCAGCTCAATGCCTTTGTGCAGGAGCACCTTTCGGGCATGGGCATCGTGCAGGCCTTTGGTGCAGAGAAGAAGGAATACGGGAAATTTAAAGACATCAACAGGCACCACCGCAACGCCAACGTGAAAGCCATCTTTGCTTATTCGGTTTTCTTTCCCATCGTGGAGATCGTGCTGGCATTGTCTATAGGACTTGTGGTATGGTGGACGTCCAAGGAGGCACTGCAGCTGCAGGCCAGCCAAATGGGTACGGTGCTTTCCTTTGTGCTTTATCTCAACCTGCTTTTCAGGCCTTTGCGGATCATTGCCGATAAGTTCAATGTGCTGCAGATGGGCATCATTGCCAGCGATCGTGTGTTCAAAGTGATGGACAATGAGGATTACATCAAAAATGAAGGTGATTATGATCCGCCCGCCGTCCATGGAAAGATCGAGTTCGACCGCGTGACCTTTGACTATGGCTCGGGCCAGCCGGTGCTCAAAGATGTGAGCTTTACAGTACTGCCAGGGCAAACGGTGGCCATCGTGGGGCATACAGGCAGTGGCAAGACCACCATCATCAGTTTGCTTAACAGGCTATATGATATCAGCCAGGGCGCCATCCGTATAGACGGGGTGAATGTGAACGACTGGAAATTAGCGGCGCTCAGGAGAAGTACGGGCGTGGTGCTGCAGGATGTTTTTCTTTTTTCCGGGTCGATCATGGACAATATCACCCTGAGAAATCCTGAAATTCCCGCTGAAAGAGTGCAACAAGCTGCGAAACTGATCGGCATGCATGACTTCATTATGCGGCTGCCCGGGGGTTATGACTATAATGTGATGGAGAGGGGAGCGACCCTTTCTGTAGGCCAGCGCCAGTTGCTTTCCTTCATCCGGGCGCTCTTGTACAACCCGGCCATCCTCATCCTGGACGAGGCCACCTCATCTATCGATACAGAAAGCGAGCTGCTCATTGAACAAGCCATCGACAAGTTGGTCTCGGGTCGTACCTCAATCGTGATCGCTCACCGGCTGTCGACCATACAAAGGGCAGATCAGATCATTGTGCTGGACAAAGGAGAGATCAAAGAGACCGGCACCCACGCGGAACTGCTCAGCAAAAACGGCTATTATTCAAAGCTTTACCACCAACAGATCCGGAAAAAAGAACCTATTATTTAACAGCCTCACGAGGAAGGAGGGGTAGGATGGCTGCTGAAAGCGAAAGTTGTTATAGCAGCAACCTTCAACAGGTGCGGACTTCAGATCTCACCTTCGTCGGAATGACATCAAAAAAAAGGCTGAATCCCCCCGATCGATAAACCTCCTACCCTTATCTTTGCGCTCAAATTTCAAGGAACCTATGGCATTTGGACGTGCAAAAAGCTTGATGGTATTGGTTTTCAGCCTTTTAGCCATGAATTTTTCTTCCTTCGCGCAAGACCATGGAGATGGTGATGGCGACGATGTGCCGAAGACTGAGGACCACAAAGGCGGAAGCGGGGACGGACACGAAAAAAAGCAGGCTTTTGATGCCAACGAAGTGATCTTCGGACACGTTCTGGATGCACATGAATTCCATTTTTTCTCCTGGGACGGCGCTGATGGCAAAGAGCACCACGCCACCATACCACTCCCGGTGATCGTTTACTCGAAAGAGAAAGGCTTTTCCATGTTTTCTTCTTCTAAATTTCATCATGGAGAAGATGCCTACAATGGATACAGGCTGATCACCCGGCATTATCTCGAGGGTTTGAAAAGTGATGAGACCGCGAACGCAGAGATCAGGCTGCTCAGTCCTGAGACCATTGTAGCGGTAGACGAGAACGGCAACCCCGACCTGTCTGTAAAAGTCTACGACCTATCATTAACCAGGAACGTGGTGCAGATGTTCATCGCACTCGCTCTGCTGGTATTCTTGCTTACCTCGGTCAGCAAAAGATACAGGAGCGGACAAGGAATTGCCACTGCGCCAAAGGGATGGCAGAATGCCATTGAGCCGGTGGTTACTTTCTTAAGAGACGAAGTGGCCAGGCCGAACATCGGTCCTAAGTATAAAAGGTACATGCCTTTGCTGCTCACCATCTTCTTCTTTATCCTGATCAACAATATTTTCGGAATGATCCCGGGATCTGCCAACGTAACCGGCAACATTGCTTTCACGCTGGTACTTGGTGTGATCGCTTTCCTGGCTATCATGTTCAGTACGAACAAGCATTTCTGGGGTCATATTTTCTGGCCCCCGGTGCCGCATGGTGTGAAGGTGATCATGATCCCCGTGGAGATCCTTTCGATCTTCACCAAGCCTTTCGCATTGATCATACGTTTGTTTGCCAACATGCTGGCGGGCCACATCATTATTATATGCCTGATCTCCCTGATCTTCATTTTCGGAAGCATGAGCAGGGGAGTGGGTTGGGGATTTTCATTTATCTCCCTGTCGTTTACCATTTTCATTTACCTGATCGAGGTCCTGGTGGCCTTTATCCAGGCATTCATATTTACCAACCTCACCGCCGTGTTCATTGGACAGGCTGCTGAGGGTGGGCATGATGAGCACCACGAAGAGAATGCGGCGCCCGATAGGCCGTTGATCATCGGGTAATCCAGTTGTGATTTTTTAACCAATATAAAAGGACAGACATGAATTTATTATTCACATTATTGAGCGAAGTTCCCTGGGCGAATGCTGGTGGTGCTATCGGAGCAGGACTGGCAGCGATCGGAGCTGGTATCGGTATCGGCCAGATCGGAAAGGGTGCAGTTGAATCCATTGCACGTCAGCCAGAAGCCCTGAACGACATCCGCGCCAACATGATCCTGACCGCCGCTTTCATTGAGGGTGTTGCCCTCTTCGCGGTGATCGCAGGTATCCTGGCGATGTTCGTTTAAGAACTTCCAAAAAAACAAACTGCATCCAAAGCACAGGGCGGAGGATGCAGTTTCTTCCAACAATTGAAAATGTAGAAGCTTACATTTTTTAACCGTTCGCCAAAAGGTGGACATATAAATATCAGAACAGAGATGGATCTACTCATACCTAAATTCGGATTGATCATTTGGACCATTATTGCGTTCGTGGTCGTATTCATTATCCTGAAAAAATTTGCCTGGGGGCCGATCCTTTCTTCCCTGGACGAAAGAGAAAAAAAGATCGCGGACTCCCTGGAGACCGCAGACAGGGTGAAAAGGGAAATGGCACAGCTGAAAAGCGAGAATGAAGAGCTGATGGCAAAGGCCCGCGAAGAAAGAGCGGTGATGCTGAAAGAGGCAAGGGATATAAAAGACCGTATTGTGAACGAGGCCAAAGAGCAGGCGAAGAACGAAGCCAACAAGATCATTGCTGAAGCACAGGTGCAGATCAACTCCCAGAAGATGGCCGCCATCACCGAAGTGAAGAATGAAGTGGGTAAGATGGTGATAGAGGTGACGGAGAAGATCCTGAGAAGAGAATTAAGCAATCAAGCCGCCCAGGAAGAGCATATCAAAAGCCTGGTGAATGAAGTGAACCTGAAGTCCAATTAACGAATTAGCATGCCCAATCCACGTTTAGCTACCAGATACGCAAAATCAGTCCTGGACCTCGCTATAGAAAGGAGCCAGCAGGATGTGGTATATACCGACATGGTTTACCTGCAGCGCCTGGTGAAAAGCAACCGCGACCTCGTGACCATGTTGCGCAGCCCGGTAGTGCCTGGAGACAAGAAGAAAAAGGTGATGGACATGGTGATCGGCACCGCGGTGTCGGAACTGACATCGGCCTTTGTTCGCTTGCTCATTACCAAGGGAAGAGAAGGTGATCTGCCGGAAGTGGTGAACGCCTATATCAGCCAGTATAAGACCAAGAAAGGCATCCATACGGTAAAACTTACTACCGCTTCCACCATCAGCGAGCAGGCTAAGAACCTGATCATGGAGCAGGTGAAAAAGACCAGCAATATGCAGAACATAGAGCTGGAGACCGTAGTTGATCCGAACATCATTGGCGGATTTGTGCTGCAGGCCGGCGACAAGTTGGTGGATGCCAGCATTGCCTACGACCTGAAAGCGGTGTCAAAGCAATTTGAGAACAACGACTTTATATATAAGGTCCGTTAAGGAAGATTGAAGATTTAAGATTTTCATTTTTATACGAAAAACTGAAATCCGGAAACAGTAAACAGGAAACAAGAAATCGAAATTATGCCAGAAATAAAGCCAGATGAAATAAGCGCCATACTCCGCGAGCAGCTGAGTGGCTTCAATTCGGGTGCGGACCTCGAAGAAGTAGGTACCGTACTGCAAATGGGCGATGGTATTGCCCGTGTTTATGGTTTAGGAAATGTTCGAGCAGGTGAGCTCGTTGAATTCGAGAATGGTGTGCAGGGTATTGCCCTCAACCTGGAAGAAGACAACGTGGGTGTGGTATTGATGGGAGAGATGGGCACCCTGAACGAAGGTTCCAAAGTAAAGCGTACCGGCCAGATCGCCTCTATTAAAGTGGGTGAAGGCATGGTAGGCCGCGTGGTGAACACACTGGGTGAGCCTATCGATGGTAAGGGCCCTATCACGGGCGAGCGCTACGAGATGCCTTTGGAAAGAAAGGCGCCGGGCGTTATTTATCGTGAGCCGGTGAAAGAGCCACTGCAGACAGGTATCAAGGCCATCGACGCCATGATCCCGATTGGTCGTGGACAGCGTGAGCTGGTGATCGGTGACCGCCAGACCGGAAAGTCGGCGATCTGTATCGACACCATCATCAACCAAAGAGAATTTTACCAGGCAGGCAAGCCTGTATATTGTATTTATGTGGCCATCGGGCAGAAGGCATCCACCATTGCAGGTGTTATGAAGACCCTGCAGGATGCAGGCGCCATGGAGTATACGACCATTGTAGCGGCATCGGCTTCCGATCCGGCTCCTTTGCAGTTCTATGCTCCATTTGCCGGAGCCGCCATCGGTGAGTTCTTCCGCGATACCGGAAGGCCGGCCCTGATCATTTATGATGATCTTTCCAAGCAGGCCGTTGCCTACCGCGAGGTATCCCTGCTTTTGCGTCGCCCTCCAGGACGTGAGGCTTATCCCGGTGACGTATTCTACCTGCACAGCCGTTTGCTGGAAAGAGCTGCGAAAGTGATCGGTAACGACGCCGTGGCCAGCCAGATGAACGATCTTCCTGAATCAATCAGGCATTTGGTGAAAGGCGGAGGCAGCCTTACCGCGCTTCCAATCATTGAAACACAGGCTGGTGACGTATCGGCTTATATTCCTACCAACGTAATTTCTATCACCGACGGACAGATCTTCCTGGAGACCAACCTGTTCAACGCGGGTATCCGTCCTGCGATCAACGTAGGTATCTCGGTGAGCCGTGTGGGTGGTAATGCCCAGATCAAGTCCATGAAGAAGGTAGCAGGTACGCTGAAGCTTGACCAGGCGCTTTACCGCGAGATGGAAGCCTTCTCTAAGTTCGGTGGTGACCTCGATGCCGCCACCAAGGTAGTACTGGACAAAGGTGCCAGGAACGTAGAGATCCTGAAGCAGCCTCAGTATTCACCCGTGCCGGTGGAGAAGCAGGTTGCCATCATTTACCTGGGAACCCAGGGCTTGCTGCGTGATGTGAAGGTGAGCAAGGTGAAAGAATTTGAAGAGCACCTGCTCATGGAAATGGAGAACAAGCTGCCTGATGTGCTGGCCGAGTTCAAGAGAGGTAACCTGCCAGAAGACGGTATCCGTAAGATGGTTGAACTTTCCAACTCTATCATTCCTCAGTATAAATAAAAGGTCATTTATATTTTTAAGCCCTCCTATTTTGGGGGGCTTTTTTAATGGCAGTCACTTAATTATATAATAAAATAAAATAATATATTGTTTTCCAGGCGTGTTTCACCGTAGAAATACGGTCATTCGTCGAAACCTGATCAAACTCAGCTTTCCCATTAGCGTTCCCTAAGTACTTTTACCTATTCAGCCGATCCAACCAAAACTAACTGGCTGATTCTGCTTTTATGAGATATATGTTTTTTTTCTGTATGCTTGTCGCGCTTGCAAGCACAGAAGGCCTCGCACAAATTGCCCACCAACCTGGTAAGATCATCAGAAGAGCTACCGGCAGTGGTGATGCCATTCTTAACCCGGACACCAACGACTGGATCACAGTATCAGATGGGGTTTTTACCACAAATGGAGATGACACTTCTTCTTCAGTATCGGAGATCCATTACAGGGCCATCATGCCTTATGGCGGAGAACCCTGCTGTGACCTTCGCCGCGGTCCTGACCATCGTTTTTCCGATTTCGTGCCCGATAACAACAACAATGGGGTTTACCTGAATTTTACCAACAGCGGCGTGGATGCCACCTCTTACCTGCGCATCCGCATGAGAATGGGAACCATCATCCCGGGCTCAAAGGGTTTCAGTCTCCTGATCGATACCGACTCGGCCTTTGGGGCTGCCGGCACCCGGCCGGATGGAAACTATGTGGCCAAGACCACAGGTATCAACGGAAATCCCGGCTTCGAGATCGAAGTGGTGCTGGAAACTGGTTTCCGCGTGGCCATTTATAATGTAGATGGAAAAGGAAATCCCAGCGATGGTATTGATACGAAAAGCAGCGGTACAGATCCGCATTTAATATTCACAGATAATTCCTGGGAAGCCAGGTCACAAGTTTCATTTGCCGCCACTACAGAAGGCGGGGATCCGGATTATTTTATCGACTGGTATGTAAGCCTGGAGGAATTGAAAAAAATGAAGCCCACCAGCCTGGGTACATCCTATATACAAAGTGCATTTCAAAGACTGCGCATCATTCCCACAACCGTGATGGCACCAAAGCCTTCCATTGCGGGTCCTATCTCCGATGTGTACGGTTCCGATGATTCTATTACCATGGCGAACCAGCCGAAGATCTGTCTGCCTTGTGAAGAAGTAAGCGGATTGTGTACAGCTGCTCCAGTGGTGACTTCTGCAGTTGCAAGTGGGGGCTCCAATAACGTGCAAGGCACATGGTCGAAGGCTACTTATGGAGGCTCAATCGCTACGATCTATATCTATAAAGGAACAGATACAAGCAGTGTGCTGGCCACAGTAACGAATGTTTCTTCCGGTGGCACATGGCAAGCAACAGTTGCTGGCCTGGCAGGGGGTGATGTTGTATTTGCAAAGGCTAAAGGTAACTCCACCTACGAATCACGCTGGTGCTTTAATAGCAACTCCGTGGTGGTTGGAACTTGTACAAGCAGACCACCACCATTGAGTACAGTAACAATCGCAACAGGAAAGGGAATTTCAGGAACCGGGTACGCCGATAATACGAATGGTGCAGGTACAGGTTCAGATAATGGCTCTAACTCTGGAGTGTATAAGATACAAGTCTATAAAGTAGGTTCGTCAGGTATGTCGATGCTTGGTGTTGATGAGTTTCCAAAATCATACGCAAATAGATTAAATCCTGCGAATGTTGCAACTCACTACAATTTGGGTCAAACAACAGGAACCTGGCAATATAGCGGAGGTAGTGGTGGTCCAAGCGATCTCACTGTGACCGCCGGCCAATACGCCTTCTATACACAGACATCTGCTGGCTGCAAATCTGCACCCGTGTTTTCATGTCATGCGGCTTCAGGTAATACAGATAATCCTACTTTAACTACAGATGGAGGCGAGATTTATACTACATCTACCACGGTTGGCGGTGCCATTACGGCTGTCGCACATTATCCTTCTGTGGTAAGAGTTTATGTAGATAGTGTATACCAAGGTGACGCTACATTAGCTAATGCAGGTCTTTCAAATGTAACCTGGTCATATACTTTTGCCACATCACTGACAGCTGGTAAGAAAGTGTGGATACGCACTCAGAAAGCGGAAGCGGGCGGCAGCTATTACTGCGAAGGCTCTTTGGAAAAGACAATCATCACTGCCTGCACGAATAAGATCCCCATTTTCAATGTGGATTCAACCACCAATAAGATCGCCGAAGGCGTAGTGCTTTCGGGTACAGCAACAGCCGGCGGAACGCTCATCATAAAAAATTCTACGCATACTACGGTGGCTACTACCACAGTGGGAACCGACGGAACCTGGTCGGCCCTTAACTCGGGTACCAGCTTTGGAGATGGTTTTACTGGCAATGCAAGGCTGGCGGACGTTTCTTATTACGCTACATTAACTACATCGGGTTGCGCTACCGCAGCCACTTCGTTGAGCTGGATTGTTGCCGGTAAAACAACAGAAAGCTATTGCTCCGGTACCCTGCAATTCTCGATAGATGCGGGCACAGGGGGCACCTATAATACAGTAGTTTCCGGCGGAACGCTCACGGGAACCAAGCTCACCTCGGATGCAAAATGGATCAAGGGTGCTCTCGGTGGCACTCCGTCTGCGAATACAAAGACCATCAGGATCTATGTGAACGACGGACTGGTGGGCAGGGAAACCGTACCAGCCTTCTCGAATAACTGGCCCGACATTTATGTAGGTGGTTACCTGGCTCAGAATGACGTGCTGACCATTGCTGTCACCGAGAATGATGGTGTAAGCGCTGAAATGGTTTGTGCCTCCATACAGATCATTTGTGATTGCGCTACTTCAAATAAGCCAGCAGTTCCCTCCGTGAATGTGGCTGCCAGCACGCTTACGGTGGCACCGGGCGCTTCCGCTACCATAAAGCTGCAGGACCCGCAGGACAATAATTTCATTTCGGTGAAAAACAAGTATACCGGGAGATCACTTTCACGTGGTGTGTACTATACCGGCGGTACTTACACGGTCACCGGCCGTTTCTTTGGCGCAGGCGAAACGCTCACGTTCGAAACAACACCGTTGGACAGCAGTCAGACCGCCACCATAGTGACAAGCCGCATTGGTGGTACCGAAACCTGTATAGAATCTACCGAGCAGCCCCTGGTGGTAAATTCCGCCCTTCCAGTGAACCTCACCGACTTCAAAGGCTATAAGAGCCAAAAATCCATTGTGCTGAGCTGGACCACGGCCACAGAGATCGATTTCAGCCATTTTGAAATTGAGAGAAGCGCGGATGGGATCAGTTATCAAACCATCGGTAAAAAACAGGGCACTGGTATGCTAAGCGGCCCCAACTATTACAGTTATACCGATCAGTCGCCTCTGCAGGGAAACAATTTTTACAGGCTGAAGATGGTTGACCTGGACGGCCGCTTCGAAATGAGTAAAGTGATCTTGCTAAAAAACAATGGAGCCGGTATCATGGTGAACGCCCTGCGGCCGAATCCCTTCGTGAACGAGGTGAACATTTCAGCGGTGCTGAAAGAAAGATCGGAGATCAGCGTGGTCCTCACAGACGCAGCCGGACGTACCCTCCGCAACTATTCGCAGGCAGGTGTTGCTGGTCTCAATGAGCTCAGTTTGCGCAACCTGGGCATGCTTCCAGCTGGCACCTACTATATCAACGTAGTGGCAGGCAAGGAAATACTTCGCTATAAGCTTTTGAAACTGAATCAATAATCAATTGAATTAAAGGGGCCGGGAACTTTATTCCCGGTTTCGTTTAAAATATTTGGTTTATAAAATAAACTAGTTTACGTTTGCTGTCTGAATCGTAGTTTATGCGCCCTGTTTTTATCCTGTTGCTGCTGATCATTTCCTGTAAAACGCTCTCGCAGGTAACCATTGCTGGCCTGGTGAAAGATGCGAAAAGCAACCCCCTGGCCGGTGTGAGCGTATCGGTGAAAGAAAGTTATGATGGAGGGACCACCGATTCACTCGGCAGGTTTAGTTTCCGCACTACGGAAAAAGGAAGGCAGCTGCTGGTAGTGTCTATGATCGGGTATAAGACAATAGAACAAGCCCTGGACCTGAGTGCAGTCCAGCAGCCTATGGAGTTCATCCTGAAAGAGGAGATCTCCGAACTCAAGGCTGTGGTGATCACTGCGGGCACCTTTGAGGCCAGCGACAAGAAAAAAGCCACCGTGCTCAACCCGATCGATATCGTGACCACGGCCAGCGCGAATGCCGACATCACCGAAGCTGTGAAGACCCTGCCCGGTGCGCAACAGGTGGGTGAATCCGAAGGCCTGTTCGTCCGCGGGGGTACTGCAGCCGAAACAAAGACCTTCATTGACGGAACGCTGGTGAATAATTTCTTTTACAGCAGCGTGCCTGATATTGCGCAGCGCGGAAGATTTTCACCCTTTCTGTTCAAGGGAACGGTGTTCAGCGCCGGCGGCTATTCTGCCTTGTATGGCCAGGCCCTTTCCTCTGCCCTTATTCTCGAATCCATCGACATGCCCGATCAGAGTTCGGCCAACCTGGGCATTTCTGTTTTAGGCGCGGGTGGCGGATTCCAGCATTTATCAAAAGACAAAAAGTTCTCGGCAGGCATCAATTATAATTTCACCAACCTGCACCTTGCCTTCCTGGTGTTCAAACAAGAGCAGGATTATTCCCAGGTACCGGAGTTCCATACCGGCGAGGCTAATTTTCGCCTAAAGACCTCGGGTACCGGTATATTAAAATACTATGGCTACGGTAGCGGCAACCGCCTGGGTTTCAGGTCCCCTTCGCTGGACAGCCTTGGCTATTACGATGCATTCCAGCTTTCCAATGGTAACATGTACCACAACCTTTCCTACAAGGAGACCATGGGCAAGGGTTGGAAACTCCAGGCCGGCGCTTCGTTCACGAAAAACAAAGATGATATAGCGGGACACATGGAAAATGCCCGGGAAGATAAAGTACTGCTGTCTGGATTGGAGAGCAAGAATTTTGCTTTGAATAGCCGCGGCAATTATGCAAATGGTAAACTGGTCCTTGAAAAAAAACTGGCCGGCATCAGCGCCCTCCGGCTGGGAACAGAATACAATTATGCAAAGGAAGAGCCGGAGTTCACTTTATATGACGGCCGGAAATTCCCTCAAGAACTTGAAGACCATATCAAATCCTTATTTGCCGAGTCGGATATCTATCTCACCAATGCGCTGGCAGCCAGGCTGGGAGCCAGGATGGAGCATTCATCGGTTGTGGACAAGATCAATGTGGCGCCCCGTGTATCGCTGGCCTATAAACTGGGCACCTACAGCCAGGTCTCCGTTGCTTATGGGAGTTTCTACCAGTCGCCTGAGAACAGGTACCTGCCTGCGGATGGCCCGCTTGGGTACACAAAAGCTACACACTACATTGCCCAATACCAGAAGATGACGGCGGCGAGAACGTTGCGGGCCGAGGTGTTTTATAAAAACTACGACGACCTGGTGAAGACGGGCATCCGGAACAACCGTGAAGTGGCGGTGAGTAATGATGGATTTGGAGATGCGAAAGGTTTCGAAATTTTCTGGAGAGACAAGGCCACCATCAAGAACTTTGATTATTGGATCTCGTACTCCTGGCTGGATACCAAAAGAGACTTTATCAATTTTCCCTTTGCCATCCGGCCCTCATTTGCCGCCAGGCATACGGCTTCCCTGGTGTTGAAAAAATATGTCTCGTCACTGAAGACCCAGTTCAATGGTGCTTACAATTTTTCCAGTGGCCGTCCTTATTACAGGATCGTATCCAACGGCGTGGGAGGCACCCGGCTTGCCGATCAGGGAACCATACCGGATTATCACAACGTGAGCTTCAGCATGAATTACCTGCCCAGCCTGGGAAAGGCCAACAACAAGAATTTCGTGGTCTATGTGTTGTCGGTGAGCAATGTGTTTGGCTTCGACCAGACCTATGGCTACAGGTATTCCTATAATGGATCCAGAAAACAGGCCATCGTGCCACCGTCAAAGATGTTCGTTTTCATAGGCGCCTTCTTTTCTTTCGGCATCGACCGCTCGCAGGACGCGATCAATAATAACCTGTCGATCAGGATTTGATAGTGAGTGGTGAGTAGTGAGTGGTGTTCTTCGGTCACCTGCCCAACTGTAAACCGTAAACTGTAATATATGAGCAACAAATACTTTATTCCCGAAGGCAAAGACCCGCAGACCTGGGAAATGGCCCAGAAGAGGGTGGAATTTAAAAGGCATTTCCAGGTTTACCTGGTGGTGAATGCATTATTTTGGATGCTTTGGATCATGGGCAGCCAGGAAGACCGATCGGGCCTCCCTTGGCCGGTGTTTCCCGGGCTGGGCTGGGGCATTGGCCTGGTCTTTCATTTCCTGGGCGCTTATGGCGGCACGCGAAACAATTCCGTAGAGGATGAATACAATAAATTAATGAACCGTAAATCTTAAACAAAATGAAAAAACTATTATTCCTCACCGTTAGTTTCCTAGCCCTGCAGCAGGCGGGTGCCCAATCGGAAAAATACATCAGGGCCATGGAAGAACGCGTGGCAGCCATCGACACTACCCGCAACACGGCTATGCTCACTGACCTCGCCAATGCTTTCGAGCGCATCGCGGACGCGGAGAAAACACAATGGCTGCCCTACTATTATGCGGCACTTGCACATGTAAATGCCGGCTACACATTGATCAGTGACGTGATGAGCGGCGGCATGGCCGAAAAGCTGGATCCCTATGCCGAGAAGGCGGAACTGGCCCTGAACAAGGCTGAGGCATTGAGCAGCAACAATTCCGAGATCTATGTGATCAGAAAAATGATCGCCTCGCTGAGAATGATCGCCGACCCGATGTCGAGATTCATGACCTATGGTCCGGAAGCAGCAGAAGCGCTGGCCATTGCGAAAAAGCTCGATCCATCCAATCCGCGTGTGTACTTGCTGGAAGGACAGGACAAGCTCTTCACCCCGGAACAATATGGTGGCAGCAAAGAGGAAGCGAAGAAACTGTTGGAAGAGGCTTTGAAAAAATACGATGAATTCAAGGCGGCGAATTCTATTGCGCCCACCTGGGGCAGGAATATGGCGCACTATTTCTTAAGCCAGGCAAAGTAAAAGTTATGGATAAAAACCTTTCACCGGCAGAAAGCCTTGCGCTGATCCAGTCGATGATCGACAAGACCAAGGAGAACATCAGCGAAAACAGGATGTATTTCCTGTTATGGGGTTGGGTGATCTTCGGCGCCGTACTGCTGCAGTTTGTACTGAAGACCATCGTGCACTACCAACATCATTACATGGTTTGGCTGGTCATCATACCGGCGGCTATTGCAACGGTTATTTTGTCGCGCCGCAAAGGCCAGGCGCATTACAGTACATGGATAGGCGACAGCATGGGCTATTTCTGGATGGGCATAGGCATCAGCTTTTTTGTGCTCTCCTTCATCATCAGCAGCATTCCTAACGGATGGCTGCATGCCTATCCCTTCTTCATCCTGTTTTACGGGCTCGGCACTTTTGTCTCGGGGAAGATCCTGAAATTCAGGCCCCTGGTCATTGGCGGTATCATCAACTGGGTGCTGGCAGGGTTGTGCACTTTTGTAGAATACGATTACCAGCTACTGATCACCGCGTTGGCCATCCTTTGCAGCTACATTATACCAGGTTATTTGATCAGGAACGAAAACGAAACACAATTATATGGAGCATAGCGACAGGCTGACTCACCAGGATAGCCTCAGGCTGATAGAGCAAATGATCTCTACTGCCAAACAGGAACAAAAAGACGATGGCAAGGGCTGGATCATCTGGGGCTGGCTGCTTTTTGCCGCCTCCCTGTTCTCCTACCTGAACACGCAGTTCAAGTGGGCCAGCCAATTCTTTTTCTGGAACCTCTTTGGTGTGTTCAGCATACTGCTGATGGTTTATGGAATGATAAGAGGCGCTGCCCGCCGCAAAAAGCAAAGGGTGAAAACCTATATCAAGGACATATTTGCCCGCCTTGATATTGGCTTCTTTCTCAGCCTGGCGCTGATCATTGTATCTATGAATATTGGCGTACCACCCACGAAGGGTTTTGCCCTCTTGCTTGGACTCTATGGATTCTGGATACTGATCTACGGCACCCTTCTGGACTTCCGGCCATCGGTGATCGGCGCCTTCATTACCTGGGCCCTGGCTTTCGTGTCGTTGTTCATGAAAGATTTCTCCACGGTAATGCTGGTCCACGCCCTGGCAGTTCTTTGTGGCTACATCATCCCGGGCCACCTGGCAAGTAAAGAATTCAATCAGCTAAAGAAAAAGCGAGAGACTGGTGTTTAACGAGCTGGACCCTATACTGCATTCACAATTGCGGCTGGCCGTGATGTCGCTCCTGATCGGCGTGAAAGAAGCCGAGTTCACTTTCATCAAAGAAAAGACCAATGCCACGGCCGGGAACCTGAGCGTGCAGATCCAAAAGCTCAAGGACGCAGGCTATATTGATGTGAACAAGCAGTTCAAGGATAATTATCCGCAGACCATGTGCAAGGTGACGAAGAAAGGCATAGCTGCGTTTGAGAATTATGTAAAAGCTCTGCAGGGATATATAGGAAAGTAGGTTTTGGGAGCGAGAACAGTAGAACAGTAGAACAGATGAACAGATGAACGGATGAATGTTGAAGTGAACAGCAGCCCTTGGTAAACCGGAAACTGGAAACAGGAAACAGCAAACTGGAAACAGCAAACTGTAAACAGTAAACAGTAAACCGCAAACCGTAAACGGTTTGCTACCTATCTATCGTCTCATCTATCGCCTCGTCCTGCACGTTGCGCAATACTTCCGATGTGATCTTCCTTAAAGGATTTTTGGTTCTGTCCTCGTGACCTTCGCGCTGGTTGATGATCTCTACGCATTCAAAAACAGCCGCCATGAAGGACGCAGGGTCCGCAATGTTCTTTCCTGCGATGTCGAACGCGGTCCCATGATCCGGCGAGGTGCGCACAAAAGGTAGTCCGGCAGTATAATTTACACCCTCGCCCATAGAAAGCGATTTGAAAGGGATCAGACCCTGGTCGTGATACATGGCAAGTACGGCATCAAAGCCTGTGTATTGCCCGCGTGCGAAAAAAGCGTCGGCGCTATAAGGCCCAAATACCAGCATGTTGTTCTTTGCTTCCTTGATCGCAGGGCGGATCACCTGCTCTTCTTCCGTGCCGATCAGTCCCTCATCGCCCGCATGCGGGTTGAGTCCCAGCACCGCGATCCTCGGCTTGTCGATACCGAAATCTCTTTTCAGGCTGTTATTCAACAAGGCCAGCTTGGAAAGAATATTTTGTTTGGTAATGTGCTCTGAAATTTCTTTTACCGGCAGGTGCTCGGTTACCAGGGCCACGCGGATGTTTTCTGCGTAAAGCAGCATCAGCACGTCCTGCACCTTCATCATATCCTTAAAGAAAGGCGTATGGCCTGAGTAGTGGAAATCGGCTGACTGCACATTTTTTTTATGGATGGGCGCAGTCACTACGCCCGCGATCTGCTTGTCTTTCAAAGCATGAATAGCCCCAATCAGCGCACGCACGGCATATTTGCCTCCTGTTTCGTTCATCACACCGGGTGTGATGTTGACCTCTTCTTCCCAGCAATTGTACACGTTGATCTGCTTATGGTTGATCCTCGACAGGTCTTTCAGGCTCTGGTAATTGAAAGTGGAATCCGGTATCGCTTTCTTGTAGAAGTTGATGAGTTTGTTGGATCCGAAGATCACCGGGGTGCAAAGCTCCAGTAAACGGTGGTCGCTGAAGGTTTTGATGATCACTTCTGTGCCAATTCCGTTGAGATCTCCGCAGGTAATGCCAATGACTGGTTTGTTCATACGGTCAAAATAAAAAGAAAGGTAATAAAAAAGCGGCGAGTGCAGGTTTTTGCCGGCAGCCTTGGTTAGTTGAATTTACATTTGCATAGATGTACACGCTTAAAAAATCGCTGGGCCAGCATTTCCTGCAGGATGACAACATCAGCAGGAAGATCGTGGAGGAACTGCAGAAAGAGGAATTTACCAACCTGCTGGAAGTAGGGCCTGGCGGCGGCGCACTCACCAAACACCTGCTGGCATTGAAAGGCAAGCATTTTCTTGCGGTGGAGGTGGATGATGAGAAAGTGGCTTTTTTGCAAAAAACCTTTCCTGCACTTTCAGGAAAGATCCTGCATGAAAGTTTCCTCGACATGAAGAAGCCGTTTGAAGAGCCTTTTTATGTGGTGGGTAATTTCCCTTATAATATTTCCACGCAGATCGTGTTTCGCATCATAGAATGGAAGGAGTACGTGCAGGGGGCGGTGGGAATGTTCCAGAAAGAAGTGGCCCAGAGACTGGCAGCGCCCAAAGGCAGCAAGGTCTATGGAGTTACCAGCGTGCTGACCCAGGCTTTTTTTGAAGTGGATTACCTTTTCGATGTGCCTCCGGGCGCCTTCAACCCACCGCCCAAGGTCATGAGCGGTGTGATCCGCCTCAGGCCAAGAAAAGAGAAATGGGAGATGAAGAGTGAAAAAAAGTTTTTTACCCTGGTCAAAGCAGCGTTTGGACAAAGAAGAAAGACTTTAAGAAATGCCACCCGTTCCCTTTTTTCCGAAGAAAACCTTCGTTCGGAGATCTTCAATAAAAGAGCTGAGCAGCTGAGCGTGGCAGATTTTGCCGCCTTAACCTTCCAAATGCAATGAGAACAGTCATTATTACAGCACCCGTTCATGGCTCCCTGCCTATGGCCCTTGAAGCCAAAGGCTTTACCGTGGATTATGCGCCCGAGATCAAGCCCCATGAACTCCTGGAGAAAATTGGAGGGGCGGAGGGCCTGGTGGTGACCACCAGGATGCCCATTGGAAAAGACCTGCTGGATAAGGCCACCAGCCTGAAATGGGTAGGCCGCCTCGGCAGCGGGATGGAATTGATAGATGCGACCTATGCTGCCCAGAAAGGCATTGTTTGCTTTAGCACGCCTGAAGGTAACAGGCAGGCGGTGGCTGAGCACACGCTGGGCATGTTGCTGGCGCTCATGAACAATATTGTGAAAGCCTACGGGGAAATAAGGAAAGGCAAATGGATCAGGAATGAGAACAAGGGGATCGAGCTGAGTGGGAAGACCGTGGGGATCATTGGCTATGGCAATACGGGTTCGGCTTTTGGCCGCCTGCTTTCCTCCTTTGACGTGACCATCCTGGCGCATGATAAATACAAAAGGGGTTTTGCTGAAGGCAGGGTGAAAGAGGCCAGCCTGCAGGAGGTTATGGATCATGCCGATGTGGTTTCCCTGCACCTGCCCCTGACCGCCGAAACGACCCATTATGCTGATGCCTCCTTTTTTTCAGCCTTAAAAAACAAGCCTTTTTTCATTACCACCTGCAGGGGACAGGTAACAGATACGGCCGCCCTCATTGGCGCTTTAAAAAATGGCCAGCTGGCCGGCGCCGCGCTCGACGTGCTTGAGAACGAGCACTTAACAAGTTATTCTTCTGCAGAGAATGAACAGCTGAACTACCTCCTCGGCCAGCCCAACGTGATCCTGACCCCCCACATTGCAGGTTATAGCGAGGAAGCTTTTCTGAAAATGTCCCAGGTGATGGTGGAAAAACTGGCGTTTTTATCTCTGATTTAATCGGCTTATATTTGTAAGGCAACGCTTCGGTTCCAACCGGGCGTTGTATTTTTTTTATTCAAACCGGAACTATGAGCGGTATACAATATGTAACAAAAGACACCCTGGAACAGATGAAGGCGGAGCTGCAGCGTATGAAGGCTGTAGACAGGCCGGCTGCTTCAAGGGCCATTGCAGAAGCCAGGGAAAAAGGCGACCTGAAGGAAAACGCGGAATACGATGCGGCGAAAGAGGCACAGGGCCACCTGGAAGCCAAGATCGCGCAGTTGGATGCCATTGTGGCCTCGGCAAGGATCGTGGATGAATCTACTATAGACACCAGCAAGGTGACCATACTGACCAAGGTGAGGCTCACCAACATGAATACCAAAAAAGAGGTGACCTACCAGATCGTGAGCGAACAGGAAGCCGACCTCAAGGCGGGCAAGATATCCGTGACATCACCCATAGGCAAGGGCCTGCTGGGCAAAGTGGTGGGAGACGTGGTGGAAGTAACGGCGCCTGCCGGCGTGATGAAGTTCAGGATCGAGGAGATCACAGTCTGATAGTGAGTGGTGAGTGGTGAGTGGAAGCAGGGCTGGAATGCTAAATGAATTAATACGCCATGAGTATTTTCACAAAGATCATCAGGGGCGAGATCCCTTCCTACAAGATCGCGGAGAATGAGCACTTCTTCGCCTTCCTTGATATTTTTCCCCTCCGCAAAGGCCATGTATTAGTGATTCCCAAAGAGGAGGTCGACAAGTTCTTCGACCTGCCTGACCACCTTCTTTCAGAGATGCTTGTATTTGCCAAGCCCATTGCCAAAGCGATCGAAAAAAGTTTTGATTGCAAACGCTGCGGCATCAGCGTGATCGGACTGGAAGTGCCGCATGCGCATATGCACCTGGTTCCCATCAATTCGTCACGCGACCTGGATTTTACCCAGTCGAAGATGAAGCTGGGTGATGAGGAGCTGAAAAAGATACAGGGGAAGATATTGGCAAATATGGGTTGACTGGTTAACTAGTTGACTGGTTGACTGAGAGCTATTGATTTTTCACTATTCACTATTCACTATTGACGTCCCGATAGCTATCGGGAGACGATTGACGATGCATCACGCAACGCGGTCTGGATTCTTGAGTATGAAACTATTCCAGGAAGCGGCCACCTTTTTCTTCCGCGTGGGCTTTTTCACGATCAGTTTGTCGGAATAATGGTGGCAGATGGCCACTGCAAGGGCATCTGTGGCATCGTAGCTTTTGGGCACATTGGGCAGGTCGACGATATTCAGCAGCATTTTCCAAACCTGCTCCTTATCTGCATTTCCATTGCCGGTAATGGCCTGTTTGATCCGGCGGGGAGAATATTCTGTTACAGGGATATTGAAATGCATGGCCGCCGCAATGGCCACACCCTGGGCCCTTCCCAGCTTGAGCATGCTCTGGACGTTCTTGCCAAAAAACGGGGCTTCAATGGCCAGCGCATGGGGCCTGAACTCTGTCACCAGCTCGGTCACCCGCTGGTGGATCAGCCGGAGCCTTTCGTAGTTGTCTTTTTTAATGGGAAGCTTGAGGCTGCTGAACTCCACTACGGTGATCTTTTCCTGCTCGATGCTGATGATGCTGTATCCCATGATCACCGTTCCCGGGTCGATGCCTAACACTATTTTACGTTGATCTTCCAGGAGGGTTTATTTTTATGATGGATGCAGCTCAACAAAAATATTAAAATCTTTCTCAATTTCATTATCGGGCCCCTGCTCTTCCTCTGGCTGGCCTACTCGGTTTACCAGCAGATACTGGCCCAGCCGAAGCTGGATGCCGCATGGGATCACCTCCGTTCTTCCTGGGGTCCGGACAAGTTCCTGCTGCTTAGCCTGGTGGTGGTGCTGATGATGGCGAACTGGGGTATTGAATCGCAAAAATGGAAGATGGCTGTCCGCGACGTGCACCGATTCAACTTCTTCCAGGCTTTTAAAGCAGTGCTCTCCGGCGTGTCGTTTTCGGTGGTGATGCCTAACCGGGTGGGCGAATACCTGGGCCGGATGATGCACATGCCTGTTGGGAAACGCCTCCGGGTAGTAGCCTTGGCCATCATCTGCGGTTTCAGCCAGCTCCTGGTGACCGTTTTTGCAGGACTGGGAGGACTTCTTTCCCTGAAAGAACATTTGATCGGAGCAGGATTCCTCAACGAGCTGGGCTTCCAGTGGTGTGCGGGTATACTCGTAGGGGTAGTGGCCATATTAACACTCCTTTATTTTAACGTGAATATGGTGGAGAAACTAGGCGGGGGGCGCCTGCGGCGCCGTTCCTGGTACTACCTGGTGGAAGTGATCCGCGAATTCAGCGTGCAACGTTTGGGTTATTTATTGGGTCTATCAATCGCCCGTTACCTGGTTTTTGTGATACAGTACATCCTGGTTTTTTCTTTATTTGATGTTAATGTATCACCGTTGATTTTGCTGGGGGTGATGAGCTTGGTATTTTTATCCCTGGCGGTCATACCCACGATCGCCCTGGCTGAAATTGGACTGAGAGGAACATTGACATTGCAACTGCTGGGCATGTTCACCACGAACAGCCTCGGTATCGTTCTTGCAACCGTGGTGGTATGGGTTATCAACCTGATCATTCCCGCTTTGGTGGGGACGATCCTGATGTTGCAGGTGCGGTTGTTCCGCTCAACGTCCGTATAAAGAAAGATAAAGTGCAACCCTATATGAAAAGATCCATCCTGCTTTTTTCTTTGCTCACCATCGTACTGGCTGCTGGACTTCATGCCGGCAAGCCGGAACCGGAGGCCGACACCGATGACTTCTGCAATATCAGGAACGGATCATTCACCGACGGAGAATCCCTGCATTACAGTGTGTATTATTCTATTATCGGCATTTACGTGAATGCTGGCTACGCCAATGTGAGCGCCAGCCTGGAAAGGCTGAACAACCGGCCGGTTTACCACGTGGTAGGAGAGGGCAAGTCCAGTTCTTCCTACAACTGGATCACTAAGGTGGACAACCGCTATGAGAGCTTTATCGATACCAACACCCTGCAGCCGCTGAAATTCATCCGCCGGGTACATGAGGGCAATCACAAGAAATACGAGAATATCACTTTCAACCGTACGGCCAACACCGCCATCACCAACGATGGTGTTTACAAGGTGCCACCCTGTGTGCAGGATGTGGTAAGCACGCTGTACTATGCGCGCAATATCAATTTCAACAAATACAAGCCGGGCGACAAGATCTCATTCAACATGTTCATCGACAATGAGGTCTATAGCATGTACATCCGTTACATAGGCAAGGAAGAGATCAAGACCAAATACGGAAGGTTCCGCGCGATCAAGTTCAGGCCTTTGCTCATCAAAGGCACTGTATTCGAGGGAGGGGAAAAAATGACCGTTTGGGTCACCGATGATGGCAATAAGATCCCGCTGCGCGTAGAAACGCCACTGGTGGTAGGCAGCATCAAGGTGGACATGATGGGTTATAAAAACCTCCGCCATCCCCTCACCAGCCTGGTGAAAAAAAGATAATTATTTATTGAGCACCGGTTTTGCCGCTACATGCGGGAAGGCCAGCTTTTGTTCCGGGTCTCCATCGAGGCCTACGTCTATCCTGATCGCCTTGAGGCCGCTGATGCCCTGCAACTCTTCCAGCTCCGCATGCTCCACTTCTCCGGTGAGCATACCCAGGTGCTGCAGGTAAGCAATATACTCCATGTATTCATTCAGCTCTTTTTGCTGCGAATACACGATCGCTATTTTGCCAGGCTGGGTGAGGCGCTCGTCGCTGTCGCGCAGGTGCACCTTGTCGATCCGCTTCTTCACGATCTCGTACCGGATATTATAGGCGCCGTCTACATCGAACTTCCTTTCTTTTCTCCTGAATGAGATCGAAAGCGGTATGGAGTGGGCGAGTATCAGCTGCGTGGTCTGCAGGGGCAGGGGCAGCTTTTTCTCCAGGGAATGTGTGAGGCGGGCGGCTTTCACCAGCATGGTGAGCTGCCACATCTTGAGGTTGCTTACATAGATATCGTTAAATGGCTTATGTGGTGCCAGCGCCTGGCCTATGTAAATATTGAATTCAATACCGTCGGTGATGTAGCGCTCAAAATAGTGAGGGTAGATGGGCTGCACCTGTGCCTGCTCACGATCGATGAACCTGTCGAGCGCATCGTTGATCCTGGTCACGGTATCCTCGTATTCCTTCCTGTGATGATAGAGTATATTTTTCTGCGGGTCCAGCGCGCTGAAATAGGTATCTACCAGCTTTCTGAGTCCCGGCTGCGTCATGTGCAGGTGACGGAACAGCACGTCGATATCCTTTTGCAGGAATTCGTACATCATCAGCTCGTCATCGGATAGCAACTGGTTGGTGCTCGCGGCGATATAGGACTCTACCTTGAACTGAACTTCTTTCAGCAATGGGAAATCCAGCGTGACCGTAGCCTTTTCCAGCACCTGGTGAACAAGATTCAATTGTTCCAGCAGGTCAAGTTGTATCGAGGTATTTCTTTCTGTAGAAGAATTCCTGATATCTACCACTGCATAAAGTGGGTAAACTTCATTGAAAGTGATAGATGGCAGCCTGGCCAGCTCATTTTCCTGCCTTAGCTGCAGGTAATCAAAAGCGGCTTCGGTGAACTTCCACTCCACGGCCGGCTGGATAGCGGTAAAATGTTCCTTGATGGTCTTGTCGATCTGTGATTCCAGGCTCTCCAGGCTTTTTTCAAGGGCCAGGGTAAACAAAGGCATGGCGGAATTCAGTCTCGATACCTGGTGGTACCGCAGGCCGCCTTTCTCAGGACTCATGATCTCGAGCAAGCCGATCAGTTGGCCGTCATCGCATTTCAGCGGACAGATGATCAGGCTTTCAGCGCCCTGCTCGTAATAATATTGAAGCAACTCATGCTCCGCACTGTTTTCCTCCTTCATCTCCTGGTAAAGCAGGGGCTGGTCAAATTGCTTGAAGGTGGACTGGGCCAGCTCGGCTATCCTTCTTTTTCCCGCCTGTACATTGCCGTTGCGGAAAAGGATGCTGTTCTTATAATGATGGTCAGAGAAAAGATAGTAGTCGTTGATCTTGAAGAAAGGCGTGATACCCACGGATACATCCTTCAATCCAAGGAAGGTTTGAATATGTTCCTGGAGGCGGTCGAATACCGACACATCGGAGAAGGCATTGATGTTGAGGAGGGTGTTTTTGATCTCCTGGATCACCTGCTCCCTCGTAACATCGTTGGCATTCACTACCACCAGGCCTTCAAAACGGAATTTTTCGAGCGGGAAGTTCTTTTTCAGCTCCTCGGGTCCCAGCGACCTCTGCACCATGTAGCTGCCGGGCAGCTCAAAGCCTGGATCTGCCAGGGTCACGTCCACGAACTGGGCATTGAGGTTGAGTTCCAGGAAGCGCGTCAGCCCGGTTTCTTCGTCTACGAACTGGTGTACTGAGGAGGCGCTCACCTGCATGTCCCAGCCATAAAATTTCTTCAGAATGATATTATAGGCGATCGCAAGCGAAACCCTGGTGATGGAGTCATTCGTTTCGCTGCTGGCAATGGAAATGGAGTTGCTTCCTTCGGGCATGAACTGGTCCTTAAACGAAGGCGAGGCATAAATGATCTCGGTCCTGAATGGAAAGGAGACGGCAAACATGCCCTGGGTGGCGCTGGTGCTGGGAGGGAAGATCGTTGATAAAAGGGTCTCTATCAGTTCTGCATGTTTTTCCAGGATCGATGGATCCTCGATCGGCCCCTGAAGTTCCGGCCTTGATTCAATTTCCTGTAGCAGGTTCTGGTATAGCTTGCGCACACCGGTCTTGCCTTCTCCGATCATCTTCTTTAAAACTGAAACAAGGGGCTGAATGGAAAAATGACTGTTGAAGCCCTCGTTTGATACTGTTACCATAATACTAAAACCTGTTTATCCGGATCCACACGACCGGTACCGATATAGATCAACCCATAAGCCAAAAATTTTAAGGCCGGTACCCGGGCTGATAAGTAGTTAGCTTGAAGTGGAAATCTAGCGGGCTCCTTTGAAGTTAAGCCCTTTTTTCCGTATAACCTTCTGAAAATAAACGCAAATGGCCTGCAAACCGCATTCTTCACATTTCGGCTTGCGGGCCAGGCAAACATACCGGCCATGGAGGATCAGCCAGTGATGAAACCGAGCGACGTGCTCTGTGGGTAGATATTTCAGCAGTTGATTCTCGGTTTGTGCCGGATTCTTTGCATTCACGGTGAGCCCGAGGCGGGCAGAAACCCTGAATACATGGGTGTCAACTGCTATATTGGGTTGGTTGTCTATAACCGAGGTAATGACATTAGCCGTTTTGCGGCCTACACCGGGCAGCTTCACCAGTTCCTCTACGGTCATGGGGATCTCGCCCCCGAATTGATCCCTCACCATCTGGGCCATTCCCAGCAGGTGGCGGCTTTTATTGCCCGGAAAGGAAATGCTTTTGATCAGCTCGAAAACTTCTTCGTAGGAAGCGTTGGCCAGCGAGGGAATGTCAGGGTATTTTTTGAAAAGGGCAGGCGTGGTCATATTCACCCTTTTATCGGTGCATTGGGCCGACAGGATCACCGCTACCAGCAATTCGTAGGTATTGGAGTATTCGAGTTCCGTTTCAGGAGAAGGCATTACCTCCTGGAAATAGTGAATGGTGAAGGCGAATCTTTCTTTCCGGTTCATCGGGCCTTAACGGTGTTCTGGCCGGCGGCATATTTTAAAATGTTGAGCACCGCCTGGGTGCGGGGCACCTGGATAATGGTATTCAAACGCTCGAAAGATGCTTTCAGGACGCTTAATTTTTCACGCAGGGTCCAGTCATTCTCCAGCGAAGCTTCCATTTCCGCGTTCTCAAGGAGGGAGGTCTCTTTATATAAATAGCGTATCAAATCCTCTGGTGTGTGGTTGTGCATAATAATCCTTTAGATCCAACAAAAACCGGGCGGTGGCAGGTTATAGTGCTTAAACGGAAGCTAAGCTCTGATATTGTGCCAAAAAGCTCATTTTTCTGCCTTCCGGACCAGGAAAAGCTCTTCATTTTCCCTTTTCATGAAATATTTCTCCCTGGCCAGCTTCTCTATGGCTGCGGGGTTGGAGCGAAGCTCTTCGGAAAAGCCTTTCTCATGCTCTATTTGCTCCTGAAAAAATGCCTTGCTCTGCTGGAGCTCTTTTAGTTCCGACCGGCGCTCGGACTGGGCAAAAAAATCATTGCGGTCGAAGAAAAGCATCCAGGCCACAAAGGCAATCCCGGTGAGGAGATATTTATTGGTTAGAACGGACGGGAAGCGGGATAGGAAACGCATTGGAGATAAAGTTATTAAAAAAGTTGACTTGTTGACTAGTTAACTAGTCAACCACCCTGGCACATTTCCAAAAGCGCCGCTTTCTTTTCAGCCCATTCCTCCTTAATGATACTGAACACAAACGTGTGCCTGATAGAGCCATCCGGTTGAATGGCATAGTTGCGCAACACGCCTTCCTGCACGGCGCCGATCTTGATCATGGCTTTTTGGGAACGGATGTTCTCATGCGCTACATGAAATTCCACGCGGTTCAGATCCAGGGTTTCAAAAGCGTATTGCAGTAAAAGCAGTTTGCATTCCTTATTGTATACCTGTCCCCATACCTCCGGTACGTACCAGGTAAAGCCAATGGCCACGCGTTTGTCTTTGGGCTCGTAGAAATAATAGCGCGTCATGCCAATGATCTCATGGGTATCCTTTCGAAAAATGACGAATGAATACTGGTTACCCATGCCTTTGGGATCGAAGGCCATGGCCATGTATCTTTCAAACTGCTCGTCGAATGTATCGTTGATGAGAAAAGTGCGGGTGAATTCCCAGAGCCTCGGGTCCTTGATCAGTGGCTTTATTGCAGGCACATGCTTTTCCTGCAATTGTTCCAGGTAGACATGATTGCCTGATAGCTTGGAATGGTCGATGAGCAAAGGAATATGGTTTCTTGTTGTTTATTAAACGCCAGATAGTCATCTTCCAAACTTCAGGCTCTTACCGGGATAGTAGGCCGAAGTGCCCAGCTGTTCTTCAATGCGCAGCAGCTGGTTGTATTTGGCCATCCTGTCGGAGCGGGAAGCCGAGCCGGTCTTGATCTGCCCGCAGTTCAACGCCACGGCCAGGTCGGCGATCGTGGTGTCTTCTGTTTCACCGCTTCTATGGCTCATGATGGTATTGTAACCATTGTGCTGCGCCAGGGTCACGGCATTGATCGTTTCTGTGATGGTGCCGATCTGGTTCACTTTTACCAAAAGACCATTGCCGATCTTCCTGTCAATTCCCTGCTGTAGTCTTTTTACATTGGTTACGAACAGGTCGTCGCCCACCAGCTGACATTTGTCGCCGATGGCTTCTGTCAGCGACTTCCAGCCATCCCAGTCGTCTTCGGCCATTCCGTCTTCAATGGAGCAGATCGGATATTGCCTTACCCAGTTCTCCCAGAATTTCACCAGTTCGTCGGATGACATGGATTTGCCGTCACTTTTATGAAAAACGTATTTTCCCTTTTTGTACAATTCGCTGTTGGCCGCATCCATGGCGATCATCACCTGGCTGCCGGCTTTGTAGCCCGAGGCATTGATGGCTTCGAGCACGGTCTCTATCGCTTCTTCATTGGAACTGATGTTGGGCGCGAAGCCCCCCTCGTCACCCACATTGGTGCTGTAACCTTTTTTCTTCAGTACGGTTTTCAGTGCATGGAAGATCTCCACGCCCCAGCGGAGTCCTTCGCTGAATGTAGTAGCGCCCACAGGCAGTACCATGAATTCCTGGAAATCGATCTTATTATCCGCATGCGCACCGCCATTGAGGATATTCATCATAGGCACGGGCAGCGTGCGGGCATTGGTACCGCCGATGTAACGGAACAGGGGCAGGCCGGCTTCTTCGGCAGCCGCCTTAGCTACGGCCATACTTACGGCCAGCATGGCATTGGCGCCCAGCTTTGATTTGTTCTCTGTGCCATCCAGGCGGATCAACAGTTCGTCAATTCCGGATTGATCGGCTATATCATGTTCTTCCAGCTCGGGCGCGATCAGCTCATTCACATTCTCCACCGCCTTTAGCACACCCTTACCCACATACACATTCTTATCGCCATCACGCAACTCCACTGCTTCGTGCACGCCGGTGCTGGCGCCGCTGGGTACGGCTGCCCTGCCCACTACGCCTTCGTCGGTGAGTACGTCTGCTTCTACGGTAGGATTGCCCCTGCTGTCTAAGATCTGCCTTGCGAAAACTTCGATGATATATGCCATGAGAACTATTTAAGATTTAAGATTTTAGATTGAAGATTTTAGATTGAAGATTGGGTAATACCTCCGTTTGTTGCAAACCACTCACTACTCACTTCTCACCACTCACCAATTCCCTCTCCCTACTTCGTCAGTGCCCGGAACACTTCCTCCAGGCTTTGGGTTTCAGTTTGCAAAGAAACGATGTTGAGATTATGCTGCAAAGACAATTCAAGCAATTGCTTTCTCACGCCATCGGGGTCGTTGGTAGAAATGGTCCAGGAATTATCGCTTGCCCTTGTCACGGAGATGGCATTTTGAAGGCCTTCGAACCAGTGGGGATCGGGCGGCTGCTGGAAACTCACTTTAACTATGGTGGAAGCCGAACGCTTCTGCAGGTTCTTCAGCTGGTCGTCCGCAACGAGCCTTCCTTTATGAATGATGATCACCCGGTCGCAGATGGCTTCCACTTCCTGCAGGATATGAGAAGAAAAAAGCACCAGCTTGTCCTTCCCCTGCTCTTTGATC
The DNA here is from genome assembly GCA_036676905.1 of Chitinophagaceae bacterium. Lineage (GTDB taxonomy): Bacteria > Bacteroidota > Bacteroidia > Chitinophagales > Chitinophagaceae > Flavisolibacter. The sequence continues at coordinate 81,768 of JAKFCE010000006.1, read as the reverse complement.
ACGTTACGGATCTCGATGATCTGGTTGGGATCGAGGCCTGTGGTAGGCTCGTCGAGGATCAGCACTTCCGGGTCGTGAATGAGGGCAGCCGCCAGTCCTACGCGCTGCTTGTAGCCCTTCGATAGCTGGCCGATCTTTTTGCCGGCTTCCTGCCTCAGGCCAACCTGGTCGATCAGCTTTTCTATCGTGGCTTTTTTGTTGGGAACATTGTGTACTTCGGACACAAAGGCCAGGTATTCCCTGACATACATATCGTAATAAAGCGGATTGCTTTCCGGCAGGTAGCCCACTTTTTTCTTGGCCTCCAAAGGCGACTGCCTGACATCGATACCGCTTACATGAATGTCACCTCCATCTGGCTCAAGATAGCCGGTGATCATTTTCATGGTGGTGGATTTACCCGCGCCATTGGGTCCCAAAAAGCCCACGATCTCACCTTTCTTTACATGAAAGGAAATATCGTTCACGGCTTTCTGCTCACCGTACTGCTTGGTCAGATTTTTTACCTCGATCATGTAATCACTTATGTATTTCTAAAACATTCACCATTCACCATTCACGATGGATCGCGGCCTACAGGTCTTCAAACTCATACGTGCTATCGATCTCTGTCCCTGCCTTCATCTCGCAGACCGGCTTGATCAACCCATCCTTCAGTCCATAGACCCAACCATGCAGGTCGGGACGCTGCTCCCTTTTCCAGGAACGCTGGATGATGGTGGTTTTGGACAGGTTCCTCACCTGCTCCTGCACATTCAGTTCCACCAGCCTGTTGTTTCTTTCCTCCTTAGTGGGTATGCTTTCCAGATCGTCTTTATATATGCGGATCACATCTTTAATGTTGCGCAGCCACATATTCAGCACGGGCTTAAAGTCTTTCTTGGTAGCCGCTGCTTCAATACCCCCGCAGCCGTAATGGCCGCAGACGATCACGTGCTTCACTTTTAAATGCGTAACAGCAAAGTCCAGCACAGCCATGAGGTTGATATCCGTGGTCACCACCAGGTTGGCCACGTTGCGGTGCACGAAGATCTCTCCCGGCTGCGTGCCCGTGATCTCGTTGGCAGGCACACGGCTGTCGCTGCAGCCGATCCAGAGGAACTCGGGCTTTTGCAGTTTGGACAGCCTCTCAAAGTACTCTGGATCTTTTTCAATCCGGCCGGCGGCCCATTCCTTATTTTCTTTTAATAGTTTCTCGTAAGAATGCATAATTCGCTTTTTATTCTGGCAGGTGGTCGTATTCACCCTTCCATGCATAATAGCCAAAGATCGCCAATCCGATGGCTATCGGGATAAATATGATGATAAAAACTACCCACTGGGTCCTCACGTCCAGCGAAGGCTTGGCGGCCATTTCTGAAAGCCCGGTCTTGACGAGGTAAAATATTGCCAGCGGGGCCAGCGCCATCCAAACAAGTCCTCCTATGCGTTTAATCCTGTTCATGCGTGTATGGATTTACGGTTACTGATGTAGAGCGCACCGATCAGCAGGCATATGCCTCCCACAATGATCGGGTAGTACAAGCCCACCAGTTTGTCTGCCGTATAAATGGTGGTGAGCAGGGTGGCAATAAAAGGAGTGAGTCCACCAAAAACGCCGTTGCCAATATGGTAGGGGAGCGACATGGAACTATAGCGGATGCGCGTGGGGAAGAGTTCCACCAAGAACGCGGCGATCGGTCCATAGACCATGGTCACATAAAGGATGAGGATGAAAACAATGCCGATCATTTTCCAGTACCGTTCTGTGCCGATGTGCCTGGCTTCCTTAGGCGCTGAGGCAACACTGTATCCGCCTTTTGCAAAAGATGTGTCGGTCCTGGTCTCGCTCACGATGATATCATTCGCGTAATATTTTTTAGTCGTGCTTACCCGGAGGAAGTCGTTGGTCTCGCCGATCCTGGTTTGTTTCGACTCAATGGCTTTCTTTTCCGTCATCTCCAGCGCATCGCTGACGCTGCTGAGCCTCTGCAGCTCTCCGAATAAGGGACGGTAAGTAATGATCGCAAGCAGCATGCCGGTGAGCATGATCCATTTGCGGCCGACCTTATCGCTCCAGGCCCCAAAAACAATAAAGAAAGGAGTGGCAAACAGGATGGCCCAGATGAGGATGGTGCGCGATTGCTCGAAATCCACCTTGCAAACATTTTCTATGAATGACTGCGCATAGAACTGTCCTGTGTACCAGACCACTCCCTGTCCCATGGTAGCGCCAAACAAGGCCAGCAGCACCATTTTCAAATTGGTCTTGTGCGTAAAACTTTCTTTCAGTGGATTCGTAGATGTCTGTCCTGTTTCCTTCAGCTCGGTGAACAAGGGCGATTCCTTCATCTTCAGCCGGATGTAGATGGAGATCAGCACCAGCACGATGGATAAGAGAAATGGGATCCTCCATCCCCAGTCGTTGAATTTGGAAATGGAAGTGGCGGCATCCGGATCGAGGCTGTTGCGGGTGAGCAGGATCACGCCCAGTGAAAGAAAGAGTCCGAGCGTAGCGGTGGTCTGGATCCACGATGTATAGAATCCTCTTTTACCGGGCGGTGAATGCTCGGCTACATAAGTAGCGGCGCCTCCGTACTCTCCGCCAAGGGCCAGTCCCTGCAGGAGCCGGAGCACCAGCACGATCACCGGTGCCGCGAAACCGATCTGCGAATAGGAGGGCACAAGGCCAATGCAAAATGTGGAGCCGCCCATGATGATGAGCGTAAGGAGGAAGGTGTATTTGCGTCCGATCTTATCACCCAGCCGGCCAAAGACCAGGGCACCAAAGGGTCTTACAAGAAATCCCGCGGCAAAGGTGCCCAAAGTGGAAAGCAGCGCGGCTGTGGGATCGGTACTCGGAAAAAACTGCGTAGCCAAAACAGTGGCGAGGCTTCCGAAAATATAGAAGTCGTACCACTCAATGAGCGTACCCACGGAAGATGCAGCGATCACGCGACGGATCCCCTTCCCGGATGTATCCATTCAGATAGTTTGCCCGAAAATAAGTCTTCTCCGGGTTTGAACCACTTAGCGGTTCAACTGTCGAAGCTCAATCGAAGTCGAAGAAATCTCCCAGGAAACCCTTCTTCTTTTTATGCTTATAAGGATCGTAGTGCTGACCCTGTTGCGGGGGATAAGGCTTACGGGGCTCCTCGTAGTGATCCTGGTTGCCCATTTGGGCGTTGGACTTTTCAATGATCTTATCCAGCTCACCGCGGTCCAGCCACACGCCACGGCACTTGGGACAGTAGTCGATCTCCACACCCTGGCGCTCCGCCATCACTAAGGTTTCGTTACAGCTAGGACAATTCATATTTTATATTTAAGGGTAGGTAAAGTTAGGAGATCACCGTGAAAGGTGAAAGGTGAAACGTGAAATATGCGTTCCTGCTGGCATCGACCTTTCCTATGGCGCTGTCACCCTAATAAGCCAATAACCAATAACCCAATCCCCCCAGTCAACCAGTCAACTTGTCAACTAGTTAACTAAATTAGCACTATGCCTTATCCCTACCAGATCACCACACTCGAACAATACCATGCCGACTATAGAAAAAGCGTAGACGACCCGGAAGGATTCTGGGCGGAGGTGGCTGGCCATTTTCAGTGGAGAAAAAAATGGGACCGGGTGCTGAACTGGAATTTCAAGGAGCCGAAGATCGAATGGTTCATTGGCGGGAAGATGAATATCACGGAGAATTGTCTTGACAGGCACCTCAAAGAAAATGGAGACAGGAAGGCATTGATCTGGGAGCCCAGTGATCCAAAGGATCATGTGCGTTCACTCACATACAAAGAATTGCATAGAGAGGTTTGCCGGTTTGCACAGGTGTTGAAAAACAACGGGGTGAAAAAAGGCGACCGGGTCTGCATCTACATGGGCATGATACCAGAGCTGGCCATTGCCATGCTGGCCCTGGCTCGTATCGGCGCCATTCACTCAGTGATCTTTGGCGGCTTCAGTGCGCAAAGCATCACGGACCGGGTGAAAGATGCAGGCGCGAGTTTCGTGATCACCTGCGACGGCGCCATCCGTGGTCCCAAAGAGATCCCGCTCAAGCCGGTGATCGACGAGGCGCTCAAAGATTGCAGCACCATAGAAAAGGTGATCGTGTATAAAAGAACGGGCGCGCAGGTGAACATGCAGGCGGGCAGGGATCTCTGGTGGCATGAAGAAATGAGCAGGGTGGACAATCCTGATTTCGCCGCGGAAGAGATGGACGCGGAGGATATGCTCTTCATCCTTTACACCTCTGGATCTACCGGCAAGCCTAAGGGAGTTGTGCATACCTGCGGCGGCTACATGGTCTTCACTACCTACACATTTGTGAACGTATTTCAATATCAGCCGGGGGATGTTCATTTTTGTACGGCGGATATTGGCTGGGTTACGGGTCACAGTTATATTTTATACGGACCTCTTTGTGCCGGCGCTACCAGTTTGATGTTTGAAGGCACGCCTACTTATCCTGACGCGGGACGTTTTTGGGAGATCGTAGACAAGCACCAGGTACAGATCATTTATACAGCGCCCACGGCCATCCGCTCGTTGATGGGATTTGGTGTGCGGCCTTTTGAAAATAAAAAACTGGATTCGCTGAAAGTCCTGGGCTCGGTGGGAGAGCCGATCAATGAAGAGGCCTGGCACTGGTACCACGAGCATGCGGGAAAAGGCCGTTGTCCTGTTGTGGACACCTGGTGGCAAACAGAAACAGGTGGCATCATGATCTCCAACCTGGCTGGAGTTACGCCTGCCAGGCCGGCGCATGCTACCCTGCCCCTGCCTGGCGTTCAGCCATTGCTGGTAGATGAGAACGGAAAGGAAGTAAAGGAGCTGACCATGCACGAAGGACATGAGGTAACGGCGGGCAACCTTTGCATCCGCTTTCCCTGGCCGGGCATGCTGCGCACAACCTACGGCGACCATGAGCGCTGCAGGCAGAATTATTTTTCCACCTACGAGAATTTATACTTCACCGGCGACGGCTGCCTGCGCGACACCCAGGGCAATTACAGGATCACCGGCCGCGTAGACGATGTGCTGAATGTGAGTGGCCACCGGATAGGCACAGCCGAAATAGAAAATGCCATCGATCTGCACCATGGCGTGGTGGAGAGCGCCGTGGTAGGCTATCCGCATGACATCAAAGGCCAGGGTATCTATGCTTACGTGATCGTTACGGATAAAAGAGACCACGACACATTAAGAAAGGAGATCAATGAAACGGTGAATAAGGCCATTGGCGCCATTGCGCGCCCCGATAGGATACAATTCGTACCCGGCCTGCCCCGCACCCGCAGCGGCAAGATCATGCGCAGGATCTTAAGAAAGATCGCCGAGGGCGAAACGAGTTTCGGCGACATCAGTACCCTGCTCAACCCGGAGGTGGTGGACGAGATCGTGAAAGGGAAGTGCTAAGAGTGAAGTTGATAGAGTTGACAAAGTTGACAGGGATGACGGAAAGAAGAATAGCGATGTGCTTTTTCTCCGCGTTCCTTTGCGTCTTAGTGTCCTGGCGTCTAAGAAGTAGACATCGGGCTTCATTTTTGCAGTTGTCGAAGCATGAAAGCATCTGTCCTGATCGTCTCCCTTGCCTTTACCATGATAGCCGCCTGCCATTCTTCCAGGACCCCGGCTCCCGCTGCAGGCAAAGAAGAGCTTTTCAGCAGGAACTGGAAACTGGTGGAGCTCAATGGCATGGCGCCGGATCTCACCAGCAAAGAACCCTTTCTCATGTTGGAAAAGTCCACCGGCCGCGTCACCGGCAATGGAGGCTGCAATTCCTTTTTTGGAAACTACCTTGGAGCTGTGAACGGGCAGATCAGTTTTTCACAGATCGGGTCCACCAAAATGGCTTGCCCTGGACTGCATGTAGAAACGGAATTTTTCCGCAGCCTGGAGCAGGTTTCTGCTTACTCCTTAAAGGGCGATAGTTTGATCTTAAGAAATGCAATGAAAACCTTAGCCCGCTTCGTGGCATCGGCCAACTAAGTCCTACCTTTTACTCAGCCTGTACTTCTTGTTCACTTTGGGATTGTTGAAATAGTCATTCAGTTCTTCTTCCGACATGTCAGAGGAAAAATCAATGGGGATGTCGATCAACTGAACCTGTGCCTGTTTCAATTCGTCTTTCAGCTTGGCTGTTTTCACCAGGATCTGTTCATCCCTTTCGCCGGTGAGCACATGATCCTGCAGCATGTATTCCAGCCGCTTGATAGTGCTCCGGATCATGGCCGCCTGGTTTTGCTCCACAGGCTTATTGCCTGCCACGGCTTCCTTGATAGGCGTGAGCGCCAGTCCTACGCTGGGCAGGATCTTCCCTGTCTTTTGCGCGTCTTCGCTGGAGGAAGTGTTCAGGATGGTACCCGTGAGCGCAGTACTTGCTGAAGTAAGGTCAAATGCCAGCCTGGTGTTTTTTGTTTTTCTAAGTTTTTTATCCAGCTGCAAAAAGGCGTATTTCAATTGAAGTATATAGACCTGGATGCTTTGATAGACCTGTTGATAATTCTGTTTGGCCACAGGATAATCCAGGGCATTCCTTACGATCACCTGGATCGTTGCCGTGTCTCTTATTTTGAATTTGGTGGCGCCAATCAATGTGAGATTGACAATTTTCACCTTTGCCGAATCCGTCTCTTTCACAAAATCATAACCCGGCGTCCAGGTAAATGCATCGCCGCAGGATGTGGCGGGCTTGTAGTCCTGCATGGGTATGCTGCTGGAAAAAAGAACGGTCTCGATAGGAAAACTTCCTGATTCACACTGCACGGTGAAGGATAGGGTCTGCCCTTCATCTATATGCACCGTTCCCGAAACGGAGGGCTTGATCCTGGAAGGAATGATCTCCGTATTGTAAAATAATATGGAAAAGAAAGTGTCGACGCGGTCGGTCGGATCTGTAAGGCTTTGCACGCCCATCTCCACCCGGTAAGGGAAATCATATTTCAATTTGCCGGACTGAAAATAATTCCTGGCCGCCCGGAAGCTCACGATGCCATTGCTTTTCCCGATGCTGAGTCCAATGGGTGCATTTTGCAGGAACCAATAATATCGCTCCTGGTCTTTATTGATGCTGAACTGGTAAACGAAAACAGAATCGATGTTCTGCGTCACATAAGGATTGAGATTAATGATCCGCAGGCTGGTGTCGGCAGGGGGCAGGGTATCGGTAACCACCTGGGAAACCGCGGTTTTCGAGAGAATGATCAGGGTAAGGAGAACCAGTCTTGTCATATGGATCCTAAACTTGTGCTTGCAAGTTACAAGGAAACAACTTGATTAGCCGGACGATTGCCTAAATGAATAGAATAACCGGTGGTATGCTTTTTTGATATATCCAGGAAACCTCTGACATGGTAATCAAAGAAAACAGGGCTACTGAGAGCAGGCCCGAAGGCGACAGGCCCCTGGATGCGCCGGTCGTACCGATCGATATTCGACAGGTCACAAAGCAGTTGTTATCTGAAAAAGCATGGAAGAAAAATGACAGGAACGCGATCACGTTGTTTAAAACAGCTGACATCCGCGTGCTGCTTATTGCCCTCCATCCTGGTGCCGAGTTACATACAGGCCGACCTGACAATACCCTGATCTTCCAGGTGCTGAGAGGCAAGGTGGTCATCCAGGTGGGTGGCCGGAAAGAGAAGCTAAGAAAGGGCCAAATGCTCGCCATGCATGAGCACATCGACTATTCGGTTCGTTCCAGGAATAAAGCCATTGTATTGTTGACCGTGGTAGAATAGTATTTGTTTTTTCCTCTGATTGATTGCACTAGCTGAGCAATTTGTTATGTTTCAGGGCCTGATTATTAACAATTAGAACATCTATTTCTTATTAAGTTTGTATTTGTGATAGGTAAAGCAAACATAACAGTTCCACAACCCATTCCGGATTTCGCCATCCTGGACCTGATGGATTGCTATACCTGGTCATTCCCGGAGTTTCTTCCTTTTTGCGCCGACCTCTACTACTTTTCTTCTTACAAAGATTTCAATTCCTAAACGGAGGATGTCCTCATCTTCCTGCTAAGAACTACGGTTCTTAGTCCATTGCACGCATTGCCGATCAACCATCTTTTTTAATTGTTTCATATGGACTCCTTCCTGGTGTTACTTCTTGTGATATCATGCATCGTCGTTGTTTGCCTTCTTCTGATCATTCATGACCGAAACAGGAGGTTAAGGCATGAGAAATTGCTTTTGAAGGCATTCAGTGAACGTGCTTCTCAACGTGGGATGATATTCACCAGCCTGGAGATCGTAGAGAAATGCGTCCTGGGGCTCGACGGTACCCAACGCCAATTGCTCATATGGGATTCATCGGTAAACGCCTTGGAAGAAGTGCTGATCGATCTATCTACAGTCAGGCGTTGTATGGCCCGGCATCATTTCAACCGGTGTTATGAAAAACTGCTCGTTGATATGGAAGCATCAGACAGTTGCAGCCTTGTCTTTGAGTTCTTTGATGGAACGATAAAGGAAATACGTTTCGGCATCGTAGAAGATGACATCAGTCAGCTAAGGGATATTTCAATAAAGGCCAGCAAATGGGCCCTCCTGTTGTCGCAACTTTTGCCGGCGATGCCGGCAGATGACTCTACAGGCCGTCTGCTGAATGCCAGCTAAGCGTGCCTATACCAAAAAACATTACATGATACAGTATTTCAAGGGTTCATTCCCTACCCGATATAAGATAGTCGCAGTCCTGATCATTTTAAATGCACTTACACTGGCAGCAGGTTATTTTGGAGCTGCCTCCTGGTACTGGTGGTTGCTGTTATTGATGCCTTTGCTGGCCCTGGGCATTTCGGATCTGCTGCAAAAGAAACACGCCATTATCAGAAATTACCCGGTCCTCGGACACGTGCGGTATCTTTTTGAGTCAATCAGACCGGAACTGCGACAGTATTTTTTTGAATCCGACCTCGATGGCAAGCCTTTCAACAGGCGCCAGAGGTCGATCGTATACCAGAGGGCGAAGAATGAAAAGCAAACCGTTGCTTTTGGTATGCAGTCAGATCCTTCCGCCCCCGGGTATGAATGGGTATCGCACTCGATCTATCCTGTGCACCTCGCCCGGAAAGATCTGAGGGTGACCATAGGCAACCATCAATGTCTGCAGCCCTATTCTTCAAGCATCTTTAACATAGGTGCCATGAGCTATGGCGCGCTGAGCAGGACGGCCATTCTGGCGTTAAACGGTGGTGCGCAGATCGGCAATTTTGCGCATAACACAGGTGAAGGCGGGATCAGCCAATATCACCTGGCGGGTGGAGATCTCATTTGGCAGATCGGAACAGGTTATTTTGGCTGCCGGGATGCATCAGGGCGGTTTCATCCCCTGGCCTTCCGCAAAAATGCAATGAGGCCCCAGGTGAAGATGATTGAGCTGAAATTGTCGCAGGGAGCAAAGCCCGGCCACGGTGGCATCTTGCCGGCCAATAAAAATACACCGGAAGTAGCCGCGATAAGGTTGGTAGAGCCTGCGACCACCGTCTATTCACCCACCCGCCACATGGAATTCGATGATGCGAAAGGCATGGTGCAGTTCCTTCAGCTGTTGCGCGAATTATCGGATGGAAAGCCGGTGGGGTTCAAGATATGCATTGGCCAGAAGCAGGAATTTATTGACATCTGCGAGGCCATAGAGCTTACCGGGATCGTTCCCGACTTTATTTGTGTGGACGGCGCGGAAGGTGGAACAGGCGCTGCGCCACTGGAATTTACGGACCACCTGGGCATGCCGCTATATGATGCGCTCGCTTTTGTGAAGAGAACCCTGGATGGGTTCAGACTTTCCGGGAAAATAAAAATCATTGCAGCGGGGAAGATCATCACTGGTTTCGATATCCTCAAGGTGTTGTCTCTGGGCGCATCATCCTGTTACAGCGCCAGGGGAATGATGTTCGCTTTGGGCTGCATACAAGCCCTTATCTGTGATTCGGGCCGCTGCCCGGTAGGCGTGGCCACACAGGATCAGTCTTTATATAAAGGATTGGATCCGGCAGACAAAAAACTAAGGGTAGCCAATTTCCATGCGAAAACGATCATGGCCACCTGTGAGATCATGGAAGCGTGCGGATTTGAAAACATTGAGCAGGTAGATCCTTCACGGTTCCTGAGAAGGATCAATCACCTTGACTCTAAAACCTACGAAGAGATTTATTTCCAGGATAGCAGTAGATCTTTTATTCAAAACATCAACTATTCTTAAATCATTTGAATATGCAAAAACTAAAAAAAAGCAGCCTGGTCATCCATGAAAATGACCTGCAGGTCCTGTTTGAACTGTTGAAAACCGGCGACTACCAGTATGCTTATGACAGGAAAAATGCTGAGGATCTGAAACAGGAGCTTTTGTCGGCCACAGTATTGGCAAACGAGAAGTTCCCATCCAACGTCATCAGGTTGAACTCAAGGGTTTGTGTGAGGGAAGACAAGACTGGTAAATTACTGGAGTTCATCCTTGTTACGCCGGGCAAGGCAGACATCAGGGATCATAAGATCTCCGTGCTGGCGCCTATCGGCACCGCCCTGCTCGGTTTCAAGCAGGGAGACAGGGTGAAATGGAAGATGCCGGCTGGTAATAAATACTTTACGATACTGGAAGTAGGAAACGGCGTTAGCACATCCCATCCGCGATGAATCATTTTATCAACAGCAAAAATTCATGGCGGACCTCATGGTCGAGAAACTTCCCCGAGTAATGGCTGGTAATGGTAGAACTGTTCACATCCTGTATGCCTCTTGACGATACGCATAAATGGTCGGCGTCGATATAAACAGCTACATCCTGGGTGTTGAGCGCTGTTTTCATTTCCAGGGCGATCTGTTCGGTCAGTTTTTCCTGTACCGTGGGCCGCCTGGAATAATAATGCACGATGCGGTTGATCTTGGAAAGCCCGATGATCTTCTTCGTGGGAAAATAAGCGACATGTGCTTTGCCGATGATGGGTAAAAAATGGTGTTCACAGAAAGAATAGACCGTAATGTTCTTTTCGACCAGCATGTTGGAATAGCCGTCTTTGTTTTCAAACAGGGAAATGGCGGGCTTGTTTTCCTCCGGGAGGCCGCTGAAGATCTCTTTCACGTACATTTTAGCGACCCTGTCGGGAGTTCCCTTGAGGCTGTCGTCGTCCAGGTCCAGTCCCAGCAGGATCATGATCTGCCTGAAATGCCTGGCGATCAGCTCCATTTTGGTTTTTTCGTCTGTTCCCAGTTTGTCGGAGTGCAGGAAATTCTGGATTAGGTCGGTTGGGACGTCTGTTTTGTTGAGGATCTCTTTTATACCATGACCGTTTGTAAGATTCATTGACTGTATTTTGGTGGGTGTTTGGTTTGGGCAGCAGCCCTGACCTTTATGTAGTGTGGGTGGGGTGTTGAAAGGTTACAATCATGCAACACTCAGGAAATAAAAAAGCCCCCGCTGCTGCGGGGGCGTTGTTTTGTTAAGCGGAGAGTGAGGGATTATTGCATGATCCCGGGGGTGGGGGGCAACAAACAAATGAAGCATTCGCTTCGCTGCCATTTTTTGCCTTTGCACTTTCAAAAGCAAGCTTTTGACGTGCCAGGACAAAAAAATCCCGCCTGTTGGCGGGATGCTTCATTTGTTTGCGGAGAGTGAGGGATTCGAACCCTCGATACCCTCGTTCTATATATTCTTGATAATCAGTTAAAAAAGAGTCTGTAAACTTTCCCGCATTTAGCGAGCCTCCAAAAGTACTCCAGCGTTAAGAACTAATTCAAAGGTATGATTTTCAAAATTCTACAATGAGAATTTTATTCCTCCGTCGTTGGCAGAGCTTTTTTTATATTCCTAAGAACAATTAAGAACAGATTTTCTGTGAGGCAGGTCACGATATTAGAAAATGTATTTATGTTACGTTTGTTTGAGACAAATAACTTTTGCGTTGTACCCACGACTTGCCAGTTCGATTTCCGCATCAGAAAACCTGCCATCAATAGTCAGAACTTTAAGGTTATAAGAGTAAACATAGGTTTTGACAACCGATTTGAAATCCAGCAATTCATCTATTGCGGAAAATAAAAGACTTATCCTCATAATAGTTACAAAAATATAAGCCACATTTCAAAATATATATACGATCAAACTCTTAGAATTCATCAGTGATTCACACTCAGTTATCAGTGGATCCGATTGGCCGGTATAGGGCTACTGATTTTAGCGTGAAAACGTCAATAAGCGATAAACTGCGAACTCGTATTAATTGGAGCGTTTTTCTTTGGTGTTGATTATGCAAACAGGCGATACTCATTATTATGTGCCGCTCTTTTGAACCTCTAGAAAGGTCACATACGGAAGATCGTCCGTATTGACGGTATTTACTCGGGGCGTAGCCAGTGGAGTATTTATCTGTTTCGGCTCAACCTGTATTTGCGGTTCACCTTTGGATTATTAAAATACTCGTTCAACTCCTCTTCAGACAAATCCGTAGAAAAGGCAATTGGTATGTCGATCATTTGCATCTGAGCCTGTCTTAATTCATCTTTCAACCTAGTTGTCTTGACAACTATTTCTTCATCTTTCTCTCCAACCAATAAGTTATCCTGTAGTATGTACTCAAGACGTTTTATTGTACTGCGAATCAAGGCAGCCTGGTTCTGCTCAACCGGCTTATTGGGCGCAGCTGCTTCTTTTATGGGGGTCAATGCCAGACCGACACTGGGTAATATTTTTCCTGTTTTCTGATCCCCTGTACTCGATGACGTATTTAGTATAGTACCCGTCAGTGCAGTTCCGGCTGAGACAAGGTCAAATGCTAGGCGTATGTGTTTGGTTTTTCTCAATCTTCTGTCTAATTGCAGAAAGGAGAATTTTAATTGAAGTATATAGCGCCGGGTTGCCAATTGCACGTTTTCATAGTTTTGTTTGGCAACAGGATAATTCAAAGCATTGCGCACAGCTATCGTTACAATAGCTGTATCTCTTGTTTTGAATTTTGTAGAGCCGATGAAAGTTAATATAACTACTTTCACTTTCGCGGAATCTGTCTCCTTTACAAAGTCAAATCCGGGGGTCCAGGAAAAATCGTCGCCACAGGAACTTACTGGCTTATAATTTTCAATTGGAACGCTGCTCGAGAATAGGACGGTTTCAAAAGGAAAGCTTCCTATCTCGCATTGAACTGTAAAACTGAGAGCTTGACCTTCTTCTATGTATACAGTCCCCGAAACAGTAGGCTTGATCTTAGAAGGAATGATTTCTGTGTTATAGAATACTATCGAAAAAGAGGTGTCGATCCTGTCCGTCGGATAGGAAAGTGACTGGACACCTATTTGAACGCCGTATGCGAAATCATACTTAAGTCGACCCGATTGAAAATAGTTTTTTGGAGCTCTAAATGTAACAATGCCACTATTCTTACCGATGCTTAAACCGACAGGAGCATTCCGAAGAAAAAAATAGTATTGATTCGGATCCTTGTTGATACTGAACTGGTATACAAAGACTGAATCAATGTTCTGTGTCACGTAGGGGGTTAAATTGATGATTCGTAACGATGTGTCTACGCTTGGTAAAGTATCAGTTTCCTCTTGTGAAAAAGCCATTTTCGAAATAAAGATTATAAAAATCGCCAGCCACTTTGCAATAATAATACAACCTCCTTTAGTTGCAATTTACAAGGGAAGATTTCAAAGGTCAAATCACCCTCATACAGGACCCCAGTTTCACGCACATGCGGGACTCTTAGGCCACAGAAAACAACGACGCGGCCCCGCACGATCAATCCTGAGGTTTCAAATAAAAGCGTCATACATCTTGTTTAATTAAACAAATAATGCCAGCAAAGCTGGCATTAAGAAGAAAGAAACTATATTAATAATTAATCAGGATAATATTTCCAGGCTGTTTAGAACCTTCATTTGATATAAACAATTCACCCATAGGACTGAAAGTTATTCCTTCCGGTTGTGAAAAGTTCTTGCCAAGCTGCAATAGTCGTTGCGGGTTCCCTTTCGGATCCATGATTAGAAGTCTCGAATTCGGACCGTCAGTTACAAAGATCTCTTTGGTGGTTGGATGAATTGCAATTGCAGAAGGCATGATGGTGCCTTTCTTTTTACGCGTGCCGAAGAGCTCATGTGTAAGATCTATTCTATAGGCTGGAACAGTTGAGAGTGTTTTGGAATTTAGATCAAAAGGGTAGATCCCTTTGTACTCCTTGTTGCCTGGCTCGTTATCTTTTATACCTAGCAACAATCTTTCATTGTATATGTCATAGGTCAGCCCCTCCACGTTGTGCTCAACAGTTAAATGAGTTTTATACTGTTTTGTGTTTTTACCAGAATTCATGTCTACTTCAAACAAGGTACCATCTGCTCTCACCACCCAGGCTGTATTTCCCTTCGTGGTAATGCCTTCATAATCTCCGGGGCCTGCAAAATTGATCTCGCGTTCGATGCGATCATCCTTGCGGTTATAAATAAATATCTTCCCTTCTTCATCCTGTACAGCGGCAAATCTGTTTTCATCAAGGTAGCTTATACCGGATACCTCCTTTAACACTTCCGGTAGATCCCACTTTTCACGTATCTCTATGTTGTCAACTGGAGCGTCCTTCGATTTTTTGATTTTCTTAAAGTCCTGAACGGATGAGGAAGAGTTCCTCGATCCTACAATGGTTTTTACATCCTTCCAGAACATAAATCCCATCACAATCACAACCATCGTTACTAATAATCCAAATCTCATGATCTTAAGTTTTAAGGGTTAATAGTGTAAAATTCCAAATGAAATCAGGAAACATTCTGGAATAAAAACCCTAGTTGCCAAAGATTACAGAGAAAATGTGTTCGTCGTTATAGGTGTAACTAATGTCAAAATTGAAAAGCTCCGCAATGGCTTTTACAATAGCTAATCCAAGTCCGATAGAAGTTTCAGATTGACGAGTTTTATTAAACCGCGTAAACATCAAGCCAGAATTTAGTTCTTCATTCTTACCTGTATTAGTAATGGACAATTTTCTTTCAGCGATCAGGATTTGAATATTCCCACCACGGTAATTGTGAACAATCGCATTCTTGATCAGGTTATTTATCATCACCACCGCAAGGTCTCTGTTCATCAGAACATCAACTGTATTTTTCTCTACAAGAGACACCGATATCTCGCTGTATTCAAGTTGATCTGCAAAGTCAGCGATACTTGTCCTGACAAGTGCATTAATTTGCACTTGTTCTTCGCTGAGAAATTGCCTGTTTTCAATCTTAGATAACAGTAAAAGAGATTTATTCAGCCTTGTAAGCCTTTCCAGGTTATTGAGAACTGACACTAACAGTTCTGACTCTTTCTCTGTGAGCTGTACGGTTTCGGCAAGAGCCTCCAGTTTATTTAAACTAATTGAAAGCGGCGTTTGCAATTCATGAGCTGCGTTCTCAATAAAATGCTTTTGACTGATATAGCTACTGATATTGCTTTTTACCATTTTTTGCACTGCCTCATTCAGAAGTCGAAACTCGTCGATATTAGTCGACTTCACTTCTATTTCTGGTTCCTCCAGACGGAAATTTTTTAACTGTTTCAATAGATGATAAAAAGGCCCCCAAATTCTTTTTAAAAGAATATTATTCAAAAAAAGTATTATAGTAATCACACCAAGGTATAGCCAGAGGAGTGCGTATAAAAGTTCTTTAACAAGATCATCTTCTTCTACCATGGAGGTTATAACCTGCATCTGATAATAATTACCATGACTGTAAAACCCAGTCTGTAACATCCTTATTGGCTCAAAATCCTGCTCGTTCTGCATGAACATCATTGTATCTATATACCTATCCTCTGCTTTGTATTGAGGTGCTACAGATTTAATGATCGAATAGTCCCCTTCATCAAAACCTGATTTCTGCAGTATACTGGTATCAACAGCTAGCTTTTGCAGTATAAGGCCTTTTTGGTTGTCTAGCCCGTCGTCAATGCTATCGTAGATCTCGTCAAGCATCGCATAGTAAAAGATTCCAGCCCAGACCGTAATAATCACCAGTAGAATAGCGGCGAAATAAGAGGTGGTATAGTTCAATACCTTCATTGATCAGTCAATTTGTAGCCAACACCATAAATAGCGTGGATTTCAACACCGGTATGATGGTCTTTCAATTTCTTTCTCAGGTTTTTGATTTGTGAATAAATGAAGTCAAAGCTGTTCACTTCGTCAATGTGATCACCCCAAACATGCTCTGCTAATGCCGACTTATTCACAAGCCTGTTTTTATTTGCGGCGAGATAAAGCAGGACATCAAATTCTTTTCTATTCAGTTGAATTTCCGTTCCATTGACTGAAGCTGTTCTTTGCTCCGTATCAAGTCGCAATTCATTTATATCTATTATCGAGCTGCCGTGATGACTTTTTCTTCTAATCAGGGATTTCACACGTGCGTGTAGTTCCGCCATATGAAATGGCTTTGAAAGATAATCATCCGCACCCAGGTTAAGTCCGGTAACCCTGTCGTCAAGTGAAGACCTCGCCGATACTATGATGACGCCTCCGTTTTTGTTTTCTGATTTCAACTCTTGCAGCAGGGAAAGCCCATCGCCGCCAGGCAGGCCTATATCCAACAAGATGCAATCGTACTCGTACACACCAATTTTTTCGCGTGCTGTATGATAATCTTCTGCCTGCTCCACAATGTAATTCTCTTCTGCAAAGAATTTTACAATGTCTTTCCGAATCTCCGGCTCATCTTCTATTACAAGAATTTTCATGTAGGAATTGTAAACTAAGGTAAAGTGCAAAATTCACCCAAAGTGTACCACCATTTTCACTCCAAAGTGACCCACCATTTACGGTTCGGTTTTTAGAAGGTTGACTAGCTAACATTGTTACTCAAAATAGTTTCATTCTTCTTCTTTTTCAAGTTTTCTTTTCCTGCGCATTGATTCTCCTTGAAGTTCGATCTGGTGAGCGTCATTCACGATGCGGTCCAGGATGGCATCTGCGATCGTTTGGTCGGCTATGATGTCGTACCAGGAGCTCACAGGTACCTGTCCGGCAATGAGCGTAGAGCGTTTTCCGTGTCTGTCTTCGATGATCTCCATTAGAAGCATACGGCTGCTGCTGTCGAAGGGCTGGATACCAAAGTCGTCCAGTATCAGCAGATCCTGCTTTTCCAGCCGTTGAAGTTCCTTGATCGAAGACCCATCGGCTTTGGCGATCTTAAGATTGCTAAGTAGCCTTGACGTATTCGCATAGAACACCTTATAGCCTTTCATGCAGGCCTGGTTGCCGATAGCGGAGGCTAAAAAGCTTTTCCCGGTACCGGTAGACCCTGTGATTATAAGGTTCTGCCGCTTTTGTATGAACTGGCAGTCGGCGAGCCTTGACAGCTGCAATTGATCGATGCCACGGGCAGGGTTCGAGTAATCCACCATCTCAAGGGAGGCTTTGTAGCGGAACTTAGCGTTGCGAAGGCTTCTTTCCACAGAGCGGTTGTAGCGCTCGTCCCACTCGCAGTCGATCAGCTGGCTGAGGAGTTCGTCAACGGTGAAGGAGCCTGCCTTAGGCGACTCCAGTACGTGTTTAAAGTTGCGGTACATGCCATAGAGTTTCATTGTCCGCATTTTTTCGAGCGTTTGTTCATTCATCATTTTTAGGGGGTTTTAATTGAAGTGATTGTTGCTGGTAGTATTCTTTGCCACGCACATTGGCATGTGAGGGAACGGGTTTTAAAAGGTCTTCATCGTTAGGAAGCTTATCCAGCCTTTTGATTACGATCTCTTCCAGCATATTGTAGCTGATTGCGTGATACTCAAGTGCCCGTTTGCAGCAGGCCGTGATGCGCTCTGTTCCTACCCGTTTTGCCAGGTTGAGCACGCCACTGCAGGCCTTATAACCCTGCTCCGGGTGCTGCTTGCTTTCCATCAGCCGCTCAATGAACTGGACCACCTCGGGGGAGATGGCTCTTGCCTTTTCTATGAAGAACTCAGAGTTCCATTCCACCAGGAAGCGGTGTTTTGAGGCGAGGTGATCAGGGCTTGTGCTATAATGATTACGGCGGTAGCTGCGGGTGTGTACCGCCACCAGGCGGAACTGGTGATAGATCTGCACCTTCGAGGAGTTATAGATGACCCTCACCCGCTTTCCGATCAGCTCATAGGGAACGCTGTAGTAGTGGCGGTCTTCATATACGGCCACATGGCCGTTTTTCATCACCTTGTGCTCCTTAACGGTATACAGCTCATAAGGCAAGCGTGGTAAAGGAGTCAGGGTTTGTTTTTCATCGGCGTCAAAAAGCATTCTCCTGCTCTCACCCTGTTTCAAAGGCAGGTTGTTGTGTATCTCCAGGGCCGCACAGATAGCTGCATTGAGTGCTTCAAGAGTGTGGAAGACACGCCCAGCGAGAACAGTGAAGATCCGCTGGTAGACCAGCCTGACAGCATTTTCAACAAGAGCCTTGTCTTTTGGCTTATACGCCCTTGCCGGAAGTATCACTGTGCTGTAATGCTCGCCAAAGGTTTGGAAGGTCTCATTCAGCAGTGGTTCGTATTTGCTCGATTTGGTAACCGCGGCTTTCAGATTATCCGGGACAATGGCGCGCGGGGCGCCCCCGTAGTACTCAAGCGCACGCCTGCAGGAGCTGATGAAGTCTTCTTTCTTCTGGGAGGCTGTAGCTTCCACGTAAGTGTACTGGCTGCATCCAAGGATAGACACAAAAACCTCTACGTCCTTCACTTCCCCGGTAGTGAGGTCTGTGAGTTGCAGTTTATCGCCACAGTAGTCCACGAACATCTTTTCCCCTGCTTTATGCTCCAGGTGCATCGTTGTAGAGGCACGCCGGCTGTAATCGCGCATATACAGGTAGAACCTGGTTCTGCTGTAGCCTGAGGGATCTTCCCCCAGATAGTGGCTCCACAACCTCTCAAGAGTCATTCCCTTCTGCCTGCTCATCTTAATCAAAGCAGGAAGCATGGCCTCCAGCCGGTCCAGCCGCCCCTGATCAGGTACTTTGATGGTCTTTATGGAAGGGAAAAAAAGCTCATGAAGCTTCAGATCATCCAGGGCCTCCGCCTCCTCACGGGTCAATTGAAGTGCAGTAAACTTCCTCAAATACTCCCTCACAGTTCGCCTGGAAGTAGCTGTGGCCTGGCTTATAGCCCTCAGCGGTTCCCCCTGGCAGTGAAGTCTGATAATTTATTTTAACTTACTCATGCTGATTGGCTTGTTGGGCATGCTTACAACTATTTGGTCGTAAACTATGTCCCCATTAACCAATCAACGATCTAAAAACAGGCGGGTCACTTTGCTATGAATAAAGTGGGTCACTTTGCGGTGAACGAGGTGGGTCACTTTCCGGTGAACAAAGTGGGTCCATTTGACGGGATTTTGCACTAAATCCCGCAGTTCGTTTCCAAACTTAGCAGGACTTCGTTTTCAAATTTTAAGCCTCCAAAATGACACCTGAGATCATGTAATTCTGGGTCAACTCTTGCATGTATTTGCATTTTCCATAAATTGAAAAAGCCTGTAATGCAGCTATTTGCAGCTTTTTACAGGCTTTTGCAATGACTATCAGCGGAGAGTGAGGGATTCGAACCCTCGATACCCTTTAGAGGTATACACACTTTCCAGGCGTGCTCCTTCAACCACTCGGACAACTCTCCTGAAGGGCTGCAAAAATACAGCAAACAAGCGAAAAGAGGCGCTAAAACTAACTCGTTGTGACGAATGTGTACTTTGTACACATTCATTTCTTGAAAACCATCCCGTGGTATGATTCTTCGTGCAATAGAAAAAGACATCCAGACGGCTTTCCAATTCAACAAATCACGGTATGGAAAAGACAATGACAACTGCAGAAGGTGCAACCACCTCTGCCGCAAAAGAAGTAAAGGCATTTGGAACTAAAGCAGCTGATGCCACATTAGCACAGTTGAACATCAATCGCCGAAAGCCCAAGGCCCACGACGTGGAGATCGACATCTTGTTTTGTGGCGTCTGTCATTCAGACCTCCACACAGCACGCAACGAATGGCATGGCACCATTTACCCTTGCGTTCCCGGCCACGAGATCGTAGGGAAGGTGCTGAGCGTGGGCGACTATGTGACAAAATTTAAGGTCGGCGATCTTGCAGCAGTAGGTTGCCTGGTCGACAGCTGCGGTGAGTGCCAGTACTGTAAAGAAGACCTGGAACAATATTGCGAGGAAGGGAATGTGCAGACCTATAATTCACCGGACAAATACCTGGGCAAACAAACCTATGGAGGTTATTCGGAAAGTATTGTGGTGCAGGAGAACTTTGTATTGCGCGTACCCCAAAATCTTGACCTCGCGGCCACCGCTCCGCTTTTATGTGCAGGTATTACCACTTATTCGCCACTGAAACACTGGAATGTAGGCCCGGGACAGAAAGTGGGCGTGGTGGGCCTCGGTGGGCTGGGACATATGGCAGTGAAAATTGCTAAGGCTATGGGAGCCGAGGTCATTGTTTTTACTACTTCAGCTTCTAAAGTAGAGGACGCAAAGCGATTGGGCGCCGATGATGTGGTGCTCTCGAAAGACCCGCAGCAAATGGAAAGATATGCAGGCCGACTGCATTTTGTCCTGGATGCCGTTTCTGCCCAGCATGATATCAATGCCTATCTCAACCTGTTAAGAATAGATGGTAAGCTTGTGTTGGTAGGCGCACCGGAGCACCCGCTCCCGGTGGCTGCATTCAGCCTGATCCCTTATCGAAGAACGTTTGCCGGATCTATGATCGGAGGCATCGCCGAAACACAGGAGATGCTTGATTTCTGTGGCAAACACAATATTGTTTCAGATATCGAGCTGATCAGCATACAGCAGATCAACGAGGCTTATGACCGCTTGCTAAAAGGCGACGTAAAGTATCGCTTTGTGATCGACATGGCTACATTGAAGCGTTGATGAGAGCCAAACACTTGATGGACTAATTATTTAAAGAATATGATGCGATACATGATCTTAGCGTTTGCCTTATTAACTGTCATGAACAGTTGTAACAGCAACAACGGCACAACCGGCAAAGGAGATATGGTCTACGGTGCTCCTAAAGCCACAATTACCAAAGGAACCGATAACAACCGCGACAAAGGACCCCTTGCTTATGCCCCCGCCGTTCCCCAATTACAGGAAGGCGACACCGTGGAGGTGAAGATCGATGTAAGGCATAAACTGTTTACAGTGAAAAATGGTGTACAGATGGCTGCCTGGTTGTTTGGTGATTCTTTACCAGGCCCGGTGTTGCGCGTACGTGTGGGACAAACCATCAAATTTTCCATGACAGACAGGTCGGATGATACCACAACCGTCGGTATGATGATGAATGGGATGGCTATGCAACCCATGCCGCACTCTATGGATTTTCACGCTGCTATGGTAAACCCCGAAGACAAATTCCGTAGCATTTCCCCGGGCGAGACCATTCATTTTGTATGGACTGCAAATTATCCGGGAGTATTCATGTATCACTGCGGAACGCCTATGGTATTGCTGCATATGATAGCCGGCATGGTGGGCATGGTGATCGTAGAGCCTGAAGGTGGGTTTCCGGGAAAGGTGGACCGCGAATTTGCCATCGTTCAAAATGAGTATTATTTAAAGCAGCAAGGCGCTTATTTTATACCGGATACTGCCAGTGCACTTAAAAGGGAGCCAATGTTCGTGAGCTTCAATGGCAAGGTCGGACAGTATATCATCAGGCCTATCAAGGCAAAGGCAGGTGAAAGGATCAGGGTCTATTTTCTCAACGCAGGTGCTAACAACATATCTAGTTTTCATGTGATAGGTACCATTCTCGATAAGGTTTGGCTTGACGGCAACCCGGCCAACCAACTGGTGGGTATGCAGGCTGCCCTGGTAGGGCCGGCACAAGGGGCTATCATGGAATTCATACTACCCGAAAAAGGCAGGTATACTTTTGTAGATCACTCTTTTGCCAATGCCGAGTTGGGTGCGGCAGGCTCATTTGAAGCGGAATAATCTTGAGGCCTTACCTCCCTGTTAAAAAAATGCACGCCGAACTGGAATGTAACTTTGGTTACGCTGCGGGTGATCAAAACTGAAGAAATTGCATGCATGGAAAAGCAATTTTGGAACGCCCGGTACGGTGAGAACGAAACCGTTTATGGCCGGCAACCCAACGATTTTTTCAAACAGTTCATAGATACGCACAAACCAGGAACCCTTTTGCTTCCCGCAGAAGGTGAAGGCCGCAACGCTGTTTATGCGGCGAAAAAAGGCTGGGAAGTGGATGCTTTCGACTTCAGCGAAGTGGCTATGGAAAAAGCCCTTGAATGGGCCAAAGAAAATAAAGTGTACATCAACTACTGGCTCGAAGACCTTGGCAGTTTCAAGCCTGCAAAGAAATACGACGCAGTGGCCCTGCTCTATGTGCACCTGCCAAAACCTATGCGTACTGCCTTTCATGAACAGGCTTATCGCTCGCTGAGATCCGGTGGTTACCTGGTGCTGGAAGCTTTTGCAAAGGAACAATTACAGTATGGGTCGGGAGGACCTAAGGACAGCGCTTTGCTCTATAGTGCACCGATGATCTGCCAGGATTTCCCCTTTCTCCATTTGCATACCTGCGGGCAGAAAGACGTGATATTAAAAGAAGGTAAATTCCATGAAGGACAGGCAGCCGTACTCAGGATGATTGGCCAGAAACTCTAGCAGCTTTCTCAGACCACGCTCACTTCGAAACACCATTCACCATTGACCATTCACCATTGACCATTGACCTCCCGATAGCTATCGGGACACCATTCACCTCAGCTGAAGTCTGCTTTTTCCAGAGGCAGCATGCTTTTCTTCTGTGATCAAAGGGAAGGCCACATAAACACTACATCCATTGCCCGGCGAAGAAACGATCTGCACCACGCCATTGTGCAGTTGCGCACGGGTGGTGATATTCATCAGGCCTACACCTTTGGCTTTTTTGGTGGTATCGAAGCCTGAGCCATCGTCCTTGATACTGAGCGTGAGCTCCGAACCCTGCTGCCGGAGTTCTATGCAGACATTGTTGGCGCTGGCGTATTTGAGAATATTGTTCAGTTGTTCCTGGACTATGCGGTAGATGGTCAGTTTCAACTTTTCTGATATGGCTTTTTCGTCGATGGATCCGAAGTCTTTTGCGACGGTAAAGTGCCCCGACTTTTCCGCAGGCTCTACCAACCGGGCAAGGGCGTCCCCGAGACTATCGCCCATAAAACAGGGAGGAATGAGCGAATGACTAAGCTTCCTGATCTCCTGGATCGCTGAATTGATCATTTCGTCTGTTTTGGCATAAAGGAAGCCGATATCCTGTCCTTCCTTTTTAGTCATATTCAGATATAATAAACTGCAGGCCAGGATCTGGTTCACATTGTCGTGCAGGTCGGCGCCGATCTTCTGCCTTTCATTTTCCTGGGCTATGATCACAGCGTCTGTGATCTCTTTCTGCCTTCGCATTTGCTCTTCCTTCAACTGTAGCTCCGCCTGTTTCTTCGCGGTAGTGTCCTGGGAGGCTCCGATCAGTCGGGCCGGACTTCCATCCTCATTGCGAACGATGTATCCCCGGTCCAGGATCCAGGCATAGCTGCCATCCTGCTTCTGCACCCTGCATTCTATTTCGAAGAAGTCGTTCTCCTTACCGTTACGTATGCGGGTCTTGGCAGCCCTTAATTTCTCAAGGTCCTGCGGATGGATCATGGCTTCCCAGTCTTGCTCTGTACCTACCTCACTGGGTATAGGCCGCTGGAAGATCTTTCTCCATCCTTCCTCGTTGCGATAAACCCTGCCCGTGGTAAGATCCCAGTCCCAGACCATATCATTGGTAGCCTTGCTTACCAGGTTATACCTTTCATGGCTTTTTTTAAGATCGCGTAAGGTCTGCAGTTTTTCCGTCACGTCGCTGGCCACCAGGAGTACGCCCTGCACCTGGTGGTTGTTCACGATCAGCTCGGAGGATACGATCACCTCCACTTGCCGCTTGCCTGCCTTCAACCTGGTTTGAAAGTTTTTCACTGTTTCTCCATGGAGGCTTTTAGAAAATACTTCCAGGTAGAAATTATGATAAGTATTTGCGGGAAGAAGTTTCTGAAGTTCATCTGCCTGCTGGTCGGCAAAGACCTGCCGGGCATGGGCATTCATATACATGATCTTCTCATCGGGCGAAACAATGATCACGATATTGGAAAGACTGCCCAGCACCAGATCCACCTCTACGGACTCTGACAGGTTGAACAACTTATACCGCGTGAGGGCCACCAGGGTGGCTATCGAAAAAAAAGTAAGGAAGGTGGATGTAAGCGGGATCTCCTCTCTGGAAAGGATCAGGGGGAATACCACCTGCGTAAGTATGCCCTGCAGGGCAGGTACCAGGATGCCGAAAGCGACCAGTATGGTCTGGTTTCGCTTTGCTTTATGGGATCGCATCTGGTAAGCATGCCGGAACAGCAAGAACAAGGATGCCAGCACGATGAGAGAAATGTAATAACGCTGTAACGCATCCAGGCTGCCCGGCCTGGCCGCCACCACCCAGCCCCAATTGGTTTGCCTGTTAATGTCCTGCGGGTTGTTGTTGGATATATATAAGAGGTAGAAGATCACGAAGGGCAGGTAGATGGCCACCAGGGAGAGGCGGCTGTACAAGCGGGAATGCCCCGCGAACCGGGCTGAAAAGTGAAAGAGAAGGGGGCCCAGGCCGATCCAGCCCACGCAAAGAAGACGGTCGACAAACCGGGCCGTCTCCACGGAACTGGTGAGACGCAATACCGTGTCTTCTGCCTGCCAGGCCACCAGGGCGATCACAAAAAAGGAGAACAGGTCGGTGGTCCTTCCCTTTGGCAGCCGCAGAAAAATATAAATTAGAATACCTGCGTTCAGCAGCGCAGGCACAAAAGAAAGCAGGGGAAACAGCAGGTTCTCAGGCAATAAGGATCAATTTCGGTTTCGAAAGTTAATTGGCTTTGCCAATATAATACAAGGGTTTTCACTATGCAAACATCCGGGACAATAATGTCCTTTTTTCGCGGAAAATTGCAAGTAAAATTGCGAAAATCTGACAAAAAACCTCCTTTTCGTGGGGATATAACCGTTACAGGGACTTTCTGTTTATTGTGGGCCAGTCACCAACTTTCCCGGTGGGTTTTTGGTTAAACCAGCCTGTTGCCCGGGGCAGCTCCACTCCCTTTATTCGTGGAGCTGCCAGGAAAATAACGCGACCTCTTTGATCCTATCTTTTCGCCGGCTCCTCGCGTGTTTTTACGCAAAAACGACTCGTGTATCCACGACAATGCATACGCGCAATCACTCGATTTGAAAAAATGAGTGAACATATTGTGCACATTCGTCAATTATTATTTTTCACTTTGCACTCAAATCCAATCGGAAACAAGTGTTTCCACAACTGCCAATGTCTATGAGACCAATATCCTACTATGGTGCGTTAACCTTTGTGTTCGTACTTGCATTTTGTACTAACGTAATCGGACAAACGTTTGGAACCACTTCCTCCGCTGTTTGGCTTACCACCTGCACGCAGAACAATTACTACAATACAAGCGGTAGCGGTGGCGGACTGATAGGTCCTGCAGCAAACACCTTCCATAACGCCAACCTGGGCGCCTTTACCCGCAATTCCGGTACATTGATACTGAGAGGCGGAGAAGTGAGGACGTTCAAAGTGCCCGGCACATCCAATGTGTGCAGCGCACGGATGTATTACCGCACCTATCTGCAAAGCGGAGCGCCGGGAGCCTTTACCCCGGTGGAGCTGGCTTTTGCCGACGATTGTAATGTGGCTACGCTTCAGTACCCTTCAGGCGGGAGCTGCGTAGCAGGCGAGCAGAAATGGAACCGTGTTATTGCCGATGGCACCACCGTTCCTTATGCTCCCGTGAATCTCACTACCCTGGCAGCCGGCAACTATGTATTGGAAGTTTACTACGATGTGGCCGGATCCTCCACAAGCACGACTCTTTGTAATGAGACCGTTACCCTTGACAATGGGGGCTCTTACTATAAAGCTTATTTCTCAATCCAGTCGCCTACGCTGGCCAGTTCCAACCCCACTACCTGCGACGGTACCGAGGGAACGATCACCATCAATGGCCTGGTGCCAGGGCTTAGCTATACTGTAACTTATCTCGATGATTTTGTGGCTGCCGGACCGGTAACCATCACCGCTAACGGAATTGGCCAGGTGATCATTACAGGACTCGATGCAGGATCTTATTCCGGCATTGAGCTTACCAGCAACGGCTGTACTACTGAATTCAATACAGAGCTCACCCTGTCCGACTATGTGAAGACGCCGATCTTTACCCCGGTGCCTTCATTCTGCGCAGGATCAACGGCGCCCACCCTGCCTACTGTGTCAAATAACGGCGTGACCGGTTCGTGGTCACCCGCCGTCGTGAGCAATACTGCTTCCGGTGTGTATACTTTCACAGCGGATCCCGGACAGTGCGGCAAAACTGTCACCATGAACGTGACCGTGAACCCGAACGTGACGCCCACCTTCAGTTTTGGAACAACCCTCACGGTTTGCTCGGGCGGAACTGTCCCTGCTTTGCCGGGAACTTCTACCAATGGCATTTCCGGAACCTGGAGCCCTGCTACAGTGAGCAACACCGCTTCCGGTACTTATACTTTCACGCCTTCCGCGGGACAGTGTGCCACGACCACCACCTTTACCGTGACCGTGCAGCCCAATGTGACCACTACCTTCAATTTCGGTACATCGCTGACGATCTGCGCCGGTGGAGGCGTTCCCGCTCTGCCTGCCACCTCGTCGAACGGCGTTACCGGTAGCTGGAGTCCTTCTGCAGTAAGCAACACCAGTTCCGGCACTTATACTTTCACGCCTACAGCCGGCCAGTGCGCTTCTGTATATACTTATAACGTCACTGTGAATCCAAACGTGACACCGACCTTTAGCTTCGGCACTTCATTGACCATTTGTGCAGGAGCCAGCGTACCTTCTCTTCCCGGAACATCCGACAACGGAATTACCGGAACCTGGAGCCCCGCAACAGTGAGCAACACCGCTTCAGGCACCTACACTTTCACGCCCACTGCAGGACAGTGTGCCACTACTGCGAGCTTCGCAGTGACGGTTGACCAGAACGTGACGCCCACCTTTGCCATAGGAACTTCCCTCACGATCTGTGAAGGCGGAACCGTGCCTGCCCTGCCAGCCACGTCTTCTAACGGTATCAACGGAACCTGGAGTCCCGCTACAGTAAGCAACACCAGCTCCGCCACTTATACATTCACGCCTACAGCAGGACAGTGCGCCACTACAGCCAGTTTCGCTGTAACCGTGAATCCGAATGTGACGCCTACGTTTAGCTTCGGTACCGCGCTGACCATTTGTGCCGGCGGTGGTGTACCAGCTTTGCCTAATACTTCATCCAACGGCATTACAGGTTCCTGGAACCCTGCTACCGTAAGCAACCAGACCTCCGGTACGTACACCTTTACGCCTACTGCAGGACTCTGCGCTACGAATACTACTTATACGGTAACCGTAGGTTCGAATACAACACCGACCTTTAGTTTTGGTACGGCCATCACCATTTGTTCCGGCGCTACCGCACCAGTGCTGCCAGGAACTTCCAGCAACGGCATCAGCGGAACCTGGAGTCCTGCCACAGTGAGCAATACGGCTTCTGCTACCTATACTTTCACGCCCTCTGCAGGACAGTGCGCAGTAACTGCCAGCCTGAACGTAACTGTGGAAGCGAACGTAACACCGACCTTTAGCTTTGGAACTTCTTTGACCATTTGCGCAGGGGGATCTGTTCCCGCACTTCCGGGTACGTCTTCTAATGCCATCACCGGTACATGGAATCCTGCCACCATAGACGATCAGAATTCAGCTACCTATACATTCACGCCTGCAGCCGGCCAGTGTGCTCCTTCAGTGACATTGAATGTGACGGTAAATCCGAACATCACGCCTGTATTCAGTTTTGGTACTTCACTGGCGATTTGCGCCGGCGGTGGCGTGCCCACCTTGCCAAACACCAGTTCAAATGGCATCACCGGTACCTGGAGCCCGGCCACCGTGGACAACCAGGCATCAGGAACTTATACGTTCACGCCTACTGCGGGATTGTGTGCTACCACTACCACTTACACAGTGAATGTGACGCCTAACACGGTACCTGCATTCAGCTTTGGTTCTTCACTGGCGATTTGCGCCGGGGAAGCGGTACCTACTCTTCCGGGTACTTCATCCAATGGCGTTACCGGTACCTGGAGCCCTGCCACCGTAAATGACCAGGCTTCCGGCACCTATACATTCACACCATCGGCCGGACAGTGTGCTACGCCGTTCACTTACTCGGTGACAGTGTACCCCATCGTAACACCGACATTCAGCTTTGGTACCAGCTACATGCAGTGTACAGGCTCTACACCGCCTGCATTGCCTACCACGTCTCAAAATGGTATCACGGGAACCTGGAGCCCCTCGGCCATCGACGACCAGAATTCCGGCACTTATACTTTCACTCCGGATGCGGCCCAGTGCGCCACCGGTACTACACTGACCGTAACCGTGAGTGGCATGATCACGCCGACCTTTAGCTTCGGCACCTCTATGACCATTTGTTCCGGTGAGTCAGTACCAGCACTGCCCGGCACTTCACAAAATGGTATCACAGGTACCTGGAGCCCGGCCGTCATAGACAACCAGGCATCGGGCACTTATACCTTCACGCCAGCGCCTGGACAGTGTGGCAGCAATACTTCGCTCACAGTGAACGTAACACCCACCGTAACACCTGTATTCAGTTTCGGTACTTCGCTTTCGGTTTGCGCAGGAGGATCAGTACCAGCGCTGCCGGCAAGTTCTAATAACGGAATCACCGGTACATGGAGTCCTGCTACAGTGGACAACCAGGCATCGGCTACATATACATTTACTCCTGATCCGGCCCCGGGCCAGTGTTATACTAACACCAGTTTCGCTGTTACTGTGAATTCCATCGTAACACCGACCTTCGATTTTGGTACTTCAAAAACAATTTGTTCAGGCAGCGCAGTACCTGTGTTACCCGGCACGTCGAGCAATGGCATCACGGGTAGCTGGAGTCCTGCTGTAGTAAGCAACACCACTTCCGGCACCTATACTTTCACCTCCGATCCAAACCAGTGTGCGGCGACTACCATCTCTTTCAACGTGATCATCAACCCGCTGCCTTCCGTATCCAACCCGAGGAACGATACGCTGATGAACGATGGCGCCCTTGTGCCTTCTTTCATACCTACTGGAAACGCCGGTGCTGTGAACTTTACCTGGACGAACTCTAATCCTGCTATTGGACTGGGTGGTTCGGGAACCGGCAGTGTGCCTTCGTTTACGGCAGTGAACACAGGCGATGTACCGGTAAGCGGCACCATCACCGTAACACCTGAGTTGAACGGTTGTACAGGCGCTCCTGTGAGTTATGTGGTGACCGTGAATCCGCTGTTCAAGGATGTGTTTGTTCCGAACGTGTTCTCACCGAACAACGATGGCAAGAACGACCTGCTGCTCGTTTATGGTAACTATATCCAAAAGGTACAGATGCGCATCTTCAACCAGTGGGGACAGCAGGTGATCCATATCACCAGCCAGAACCAGGGATGGGATGGCAAGTTCAAGGGCAAGGCGCAGCCGGTGGGCGTTTATGTGTACGTACTGGAAGCCTACCTCACCGACGGAAGAAAGGTGAGCCTGAAAGGACATATCAGCTTATTGCGTTAATCAATCCAAACAATCCAATATCCGAATCATGAAAAATATAGTCACGAAACTTTCTGCCTTGTTTGTTGCCGGCCTGTCGATGGTGGCCATGAACAGCGCCCATGCGCAAACAGATCCGCATTTCACGCAGAATTATACACACCCGCTCTACATCAATCCCGCCCTTGCCGGCAGCAGTGATGGAGAGTACAGGGTTTCCGGTGTGTACCGCAGCGAATGGGGCTCTTTTGGTAATCCATATCGTACTACCGGCTTGTCATTCGACATGGCTACGAATAAGCATAATCTTTCCGTAGGCGTCAACCTGCTGAATCTTTCTTCTGCCGGCGGTGCCTTCAACTATCTCACAACGCACGCTACTGTGGCCTATTCCGGCGTGAAGCTGGGAAAAATGCAAAACCACAGGCTGGTCTTTGCCCTCCAGGGCGGACTGATCGACAGGCGTGTGGACCAGGGCGATCTGAAATGGGGAGAGCAATGGAATCCTTCCACAGGTTACAGCCCCGGTAATCCCACCACTGAAAATTTCGCTTCCCGCGCAGCTACCAGCTTCGACATGGGAACCGGCGTGCTGTACTATGATGCTGCTCCCGGAAAAAAATACAACGCCTTCGGCGGACTTTCATTTTTCCATATCAACAGGCCAAAGGATCCCATCATGTCTTCCGAAAGTGCAGAACTCGAGAACATTCCACTGCGCTATACCATGCATGGTGGCCTGAGCTTCAATCTCGACCCCACTACGAGCATCGTTCCGCATATGCTGTATATGCAGCAGGGAAATGCGCGCGAGGCCATGCTGGGCGTGTATGCCCAAAAGAATGTGAACGAGGAAACCGACATCATGGTAGGTGGTTACTATCGCATCAAAGATGCAGTGGCTCCTTTTGTTGGTGTTGACTGGAGAAACCTGCTCATTGGCTTAAGCTTCGACGTGAATGCTTCCAAGCTGGGTTCCATGACGCAAAACGTGAACAGTTTTGAGCTGAGCCTTTCTTATGTGCAGAGAAAAGGAACAAAAAGCATTTTCGAATTCATACGCTGCCCGCGCTTATAAGGCGGTGAATTGTAAAAACCATATCCAACGCTTATGATCGCCAACAACTCAAGCAGCATGCACCGCAGAAGGCTGCCTTTAACAATGATACTACCGGTATTCGCAGTGATGCTGGTGAATATAGCCAGCAGCCAATCGCGGAATAGCCTGGCCCTGGCCGACCAGTATTTTGAAGCAGGTGAATACCTTACTGCAGCGGGCTTGTATGAACAATATCTCAACCCCGTAGTAAAAGAAAAAGGTAACACCGACTTCCCGCTCAACATCAAAAAGAACAGGGCGGCTACCACCGGTCATTATACCAACAGGCTGGATATAGTATATAAGCAGGCGGAAAGCTATCGCATGGCCCGCAACTGGATGCAGGCACTTGCTCTTTACCAGCAGTGTTATGAAAAAGATCCTGCCGCCTATGTGGAAGCACTGTATTGGGCAGCCCTCTGCCAGAGGCAGCTTGGAGACCTGGTTTCTGCGGAAGCAGGCATCGACCGTTTTTTAAAGGAGGCACCGGCCAACGATGCCCTGGTGCCCTTTGCTAAGAAGGAAAGATCTATGATCGAATTCATACGTGTTCAACAGGCAAGGCCAGACTCCATTCTCTTCCGGGTAGGTAAACTGGATAATGCTTTTGCAGACAGGGGCGTATTTGCACCGGCTGCAGCGGGCGACCATTTTGTGGTGACCAGCACCGTGATGGATTCTGCGGTAGCGGAAGGAACCAACCCCAATCACAACAGGTTGTTCACTGCCAGGCTTGTCAATGGAAGACTCGAACATTTTGAACCCTTACTCATACAAGGTATCGACCCTTCATTCAACCAGGGTGCTGCCAGCCTGAGTGCGGATGGCAACACCCTTTATTTCACACAGTGGAATAAGGAGAATGGCGTCATGGTGTCTTCCATTTATTATGCAAAAAAGAGCAAGAACGGATGGGCTCGTCCTGTCATGCTCACCTCCATTAAAAAACCGGGAGCGAACAGCAAGCAGCCTTTCTGTTCTCCTGATGGCAAATACCTTTTCTTCTCCACCGACCGCAAAGGCGGCCTGGGCGGCTACGATATCTGGTATGCACCCCTGAAAGCGGATGGCAGCACAGGCGAAGCTGTGAATGCGGGTACGGCGGTAAATTCTACCGGCAACGAACAAGCGCCTTTCTATCATGTACATTCCGGCAGCCTTGTTTTTGCTTCGGATCGCATGCCCGGCATGGGTGGCCTGGATCTCTTTGTGGCCAAAGGTGAGGGAGCCAGCTTCCAGGCCGCAGAGAACATGGGCGCACCTGTGAATTCTGCCGGCGACGATGCATATTTCTTTGCTGCAGAAGGAAAAGGATTGCTGGAACAGGCGATCGTCAGCTCCGACCGTGGCTCAGAATGTTGTTTGGCCACTTACACGGTATCTAAATCTCCGAAGAAAAAGTTCATTACGGGCCTGATCCGCGATTGCGTGGACAATGCGCCCATGGCCGAGGCCGAAGTGATCATCAAGAACAACGAAGGAATGGTGAAGAGCATGGTCACCGGCGCTGATGGAACTTATAGTTTTGAGATCAGCGGTGATGCCAGCCAGTATTTCCTGGTGGTGAACAAGGAAAGCTATAATCCTAAAGAAGCCGGTGTGCAGGTGGAATCGGTAGATGAGAGCGGTATGCTTGAAGACAGGATCGCCAATACAGCCTTATGTATTGAAAAGCGGATCGTGCTGAAAGTGGAGAACGTGGTCTCTGTATATTTTGACTTTGACAGGTACCAGCTCAAGCCGCGCGCGATGCAGCAACTGGATTCCATTTATACGATCCTGGAAACGGAGGTGACAGCCAGCCTGCAGATCTCCGGCTATACCGATGGCTTAGGCTCTGTTGAGTACAACCAGATCCTTTCGGACAAAAGAGCAAGGGCTTGCGCAGAATATCTTTTAGGGAAAGGACTGGATCAGTCCAGGATCAGCTTTGAATCTTTTGGTGCCTGCTGCCCGGTGGAAATGGAAGCCATCAACGGCCGCGACAATCCGGACGGAAGGGCCATGAACAGGCGTGCCTTGCTTCATATAGTAAGAGAACATTTGTCGAACGTAACGCATCCGCAAAAATAAAAGGCTTAGTTACTAACCCGTTACTATTCCGACAAGGACTGCCGCTGGTGGTCCTTTTTTTTATGCGTTTTTATCTCTCAAAGCCCAATAGATCCCTTTTACGTCGGCGCGCCATTTGGGCAGTATGATCACCAGGATGATCTCCTCGATCAGGTCGAAAGCGGTAATGATGGCGGCGATATAGAACAGCGTAAGCGGCCATTCGGGTAGGAAGAAAAAGAGAATAAGAAACACGCCTTGTGCAAGGGCGGCGGCCTTGGCCAGGTAGGTATGAAAGCTGGTGACCTTGCCGTAGCGTATGATGGCGAGCGTGATCTGCGCTACAAAAAGGATGAGGACGAAAACCACGATCGGTAATTCCGATCGAAGGAATTCAGGTGCGAAGACCGCGATGCCTATCACGCCCATCAGCACCGTGAGGTCATCGCCAATAGAATCCAGCCTGGAGCCCATCACGCTGACCACCTTGTACCTCCGGGCCAGGAAGCCATCGATGGCATCGGTGAAAAAGCTCACCGCCAGCAGCCACTTCATCACTTCCGGTTGCTTCTGTATGATAAAATACAACAGCACAAAAGCAGCGATCACTCTGTACAGTGTGATCCCGTTAACGATATAGTAGCTGGTTTTCTGCATAGAAAGTCTGCCTTTCTCCGCTAATTTAATCAAAGCTAGGCGGCGAAACCGGTGAACACCTATTTCAATGCTTCCCGGATGGCCTGAGCAAAAGCGCCCGGCGCCTCGTACATGGGAAAGTGGCCGGCCTTGTTGATCCAATGGATCTTTGCCTGCGGTACCAGCAAGGCGACCTCATAGCTCACAAACCCGGCAGGGTCCTGCGCCCCTGAAATGATGTGCACCGGCTTCTTAAATTGACTAAGCATTTCTCTCAGGTCAAACTTTTCCTTGTAGAGGCTTTGAAAGATCAGTCCGCCCATGCTGGGGTTGTTGCCGCCGCGGTTGATGAGGAGGGCCAGGCTGTCCACTGTATTCCGGTCATACAGTACGGTGGCCAGTTCCCAGTATTCGATTTTTTTCTTCTCTTCCGGGGTCATAGTAGGTTGGCTCCATTTGTTGAACGCGGCATCCCGCTGCACCTTTTCTTCATGGGTGAGCCTCGCTTCCCTGTTGTGGTGATAGGTTTCCATCACCGAGTTGTCAAGATGAAAAGGACCTGGTCCCATCAGGATCAGTGAACGCACCTTTTGAGGATAAGCCGTAGCAAAACTCATAGTCAGCATGCCGCCCCAGGAATGTCCCGCGAATATGGCTTGCTCCACCTTGAGGTGCTTAAGTAAAGCCAATAGATCTTCGTGCGCTGTGTGGATATTAATGGTAGAAGAATCAAACACCGAAGGCTGAGAGCGCCCTGTACCCCGCTGCTCAAACAGGATGGCTTTTTTCGTTTTGGCCACTTCCAATGCCACCGGCTCCATTTGCCGGTAGCTCACCCCCGGTCCACCGGCAAGGATGATCACCGGCTCGCCCTTCCCGTAGCTGTGATAATACAAGTGCCCGTATGGATAGCGGATCGAATCCATTGTTTGCGCGGATCCGCCCATGGCTACATGCACCAGCAGGACGAGGAATAGGGAGCGTACCAGTAATTTCATGGGCGCAAAACTAGGTGTTAGACGAAATCCAGCCAGCTGGCAGGCTGATGATTTAACAAATCTCGGTCTGCAAGTTCTGCTTACACGTTTGTATGAACGGTAAGACCGCGGAGCCAGGTGTTTTGTATTTTGTAAATACTAAAAACATGGATATGCAAAAATGTCTCCTCGTCCTGTTGCTTAGTTTTTTTTCTTTGCCAATGCATGCGCAGCAAATTTCTTCCACCGACACCACCTTGTTCGACTTCTGGATCGGCGACTGGGATGCTACCTGGAAAAACCCGGATGGTTCTGAGAGCCACGGACGCAATACCATCACCCGTCACATGGATGGAAAGGTGATCAAGGAATCCTTTTCCGTGCTGGACGGGCCCACGAAAGGATACAAAGGAGAAAGCTATTCGGTCTTCGAGAAAAGATCGCAGCAATGGAAGCAGACCTGGATCGACAACGGAGGCGGCTACCTGGAATTCACCGGGCATGCAGACGGCGATACGCGCATCTTCGCGCGCTCCATGGTGATCAATGGCAAGGTGATGATGGCACGCATGCGTTTTTATAATATTCAACCCAACAGCTTCAGCTGGGATTGGGAGAGCTCGGCGGATGAAGGCAAGACCTGGAAGCTGAACTGGCGTATTGAATACCGTAGACGGTGAATGGTGAATGGTGAGTAGTGAGTATTCCTAAAGCTAACAGGAAACTGGAAACTGTAAATGCCGACGCTTCGGTCCGAATTTTCGGACGGCATCCTGACATCCCGTAGAGGGATCGTCAGGACCGGAAACGGCTGTTACTTGAATCGCGCATGAAACCCTCTATCCAACTCCTCCTGGTGCGCGGGATCCGCAATGCCTATCAGTGCCCTGGCTCTTTGTTTGAGATTCTTTCCATAAAGGTCCACTGCTCCATGCTCTGTCACTACCCAATGCACGTGGCCGCGCGTGGTTACCACGCCTGCGCCTTCTTTCAAAAAAGGCACAATGCGGGAAGCACCTTTTGAGGTGATGGATGGCAATGCAATGATGGGCATACCTCCTTCGGAGAGGGAAGCGCCCCGGATGAAGTCCATCTGGCCGCCGATGCCGGAGAACTGGTAGGTGCCGATAGAATCTGCGCATACCTGGCCTGTGAGGTCGATCTCGATGGCGCTGTTGATGGCGGTCACCTTAGGGTTTTGCCTGATCACGCTGGTATCGTTCACATAAGAGATGTCTTTCACTCTCACGGCGGGGTTGTCGTGCACAAAATCATAGAGTCTTTTGGTGCCCACGAGGAAACCTGTGACCGACCTGCCGGTATTCAGTTTTTTCTTCGAGTTGTTGATGATGCCTTTTTCAATGAGGCTGATCACGCCATCCGACATCATCTCGGTATGCAGTCCCAGGTCGCGGTGATTCTGCAGGTTCTGCAGCACCTGGTCGGGAATGCTGCCTATGCCCATTTGCAGGGTGGCGCCATCTTCGATCAGGGAGGCCACGTGCTGGCCGATCTTGATGGTGCATTCGTTGCATTTTGAGCTGTAATCCACCACGGGCAGGGGCGTGTCTGACCAGAACATGGAGTGGATATCGCTCACGTGAATGAAGCCATCGCCATGCGTACGCGGCATGTTGGGATTTACCTGCGCTATGATCTTGTCTGCCACTTCCACAGCCGCCTTGGCAATGTCTACAGAAGTGCCCAGGGAGCAAAAGCCATGGTCATCTGGCGGTGATACGTGGATCATGGCCACGTTGATGGGCAGGATGTTCTTGCGGAACAGCAGGGGAATCTCACTTAGAAAAACAGGCACATAGTCTCCGTGCTGGCTGTTTACAACTTCGCGGGTATTCTCAGAAACGAAAAGCGAGTTGATAAAAAAGCTTTGCAGGAATTCGGGCCGGTTGAAATGCAGCTTTCCCAGGTTGGTGATGCTCACCAGCTCTACCTCTTTTAATTCTTTGTGCCTGGCCTGCATAGCCTCGACAAGGCCTACGGGTGTGGCAGCGCCGCCATGGATGAATACCCGGTCGCCCGACCGGATACAACCAACGGCCTCTGCAGCGGTGTTATAGGAAAATTTCATGGGCCACAAAGGTGGCTCATTCCAGTCGGATTATCCTGACGCGGATCAGCCACCTACCTCATTTTAGTCAACAGGAAGTGGAGCAGCGAAGGTCCACCTGTTGGTACCCAAGTCGGGATCCTTGTAAACTTTAACTAGCCCCCGGGACTTAATAACAAAAAATTTCCCCAGTTTTTTCCTTTTGGCTTTAACTTTGCCCTTTAACTAAGCATTGAACATTACTGCACATACAAAGCACTACGTATTCCATTCTGTGAACGCCAACGGCGTCTACCAGGTCTGCTTTGACCTTTTCCGCTATTTATCAAGACGTATGAGCTGGTAGGCCAGCCCCTGACCAAGGTCCCTATCAGTGAACAACTCCCGGTATTCAATTTGCAGGATATGGTTGTCCCATTCATTAAAACGCACGAATAAGTGAACAATCAAAATATTGTGATCAGGGTGGCTACGGCTGAAGACAGTAAGTACGCCAGCCAGATCACCGAAGAAATGGAAGCTTCCGCCAAGGCGAGGGGCACGGGCATCGCCAAGCGATCTCCCGAGTACCTCGTGCATAAAATGGAGGAAGGCAAGGCGGTGATCGCCCTGACCACTGAAAATGAATGGGTGGGATTTTGTTACATAGAAACCTGGGAAGGCGAATATGTAGCCAATTCCGGTCTGATCGTATCACCTGCCTACCGCAAAAGCGGGGTGGCTAAGGCCATTAAGGAGAGGATATTCCAGTTAAGCCGTGAAAAATACCCGGAAGCCAAGATCTTCGGCCTCACCACCGGCCTCGCTGTGATGAAGATCAACAGCGACCTCGGTTACGAGCCAGTTACCTACTCTGAGCTCACCCAAGATGAAAAGTTCTGGTCGGGTTGCCAGAGCTGCGTGAACTTTGACATCCTCATGAGCAAGGACCGCAAGAACTGCCTCTGTACCGCCATGCTCTACGATCCCAAGGATCACTACGAGCCGGTGGAAACGAAAGAGGATTTCCAAAAGAACAGCAAGCTCTATGAGAGGTTCATGAAGATCAAGCAATCGAGGTTCCTGAAGCGGCTGAAAGGTGGGGATGGCAACAGGGATGGCCGGAGTTTCAACCGCAGGATCAAAATGTTTTTCTTCAATTTAGTTCACTGATCAATTTCCAACAAGCATGAAAAAAGTGGTTCTAGGCTTCAGCGGCGGGCTCGATACATCCTTCTGCGTGAAATATCTCACCGAAGAGCAGCAGTGCGAAGTGCATAGCATCATTGTAAATACCGGCGGCTTCTCCGACGAGGAATTGAAGCAAATTGAGGCGCATGCCTACAAGCTGGGTGTAAAATCGCACACCACGGTAGACGCGGTGAAGTCATACTACGACACGGTGATCAAATTCCTGGTCTTCGGCAACGTCCTTAAGAACAATACCTATCCCCTCAGCGTGAGTGCCGAGCGGCTGGTGCAGGCCCTGCACATAGCCGATCATGCAGGCGCAGTGGGCGCCGCAGCTGTGGCCCATGGCAGCACAGGCGCGGGTAACGACCAGGTGAGATTCGACATGATCTTCCAGGTAATGATACCGGGCATAGAGATCATCACGCCCATCCGCGACCTGAAATTGAGCAGGGAAGAGGAGATCGCCTATCTCCGTGAAAAGGAAGTGGAGATGAATTTTGAGAAAGCAGCTTATTCCATCAATAAAGGATTATGGGGCACCAGCGTAGGAGGCCGTGAGACCCTGCAAAGCAAGGGGGTGCTCCCGGAAGAAGCCTGGCCCACACAGGTAACAAAGACGGGCACGGAAGAAGTGGTGCTGGGATTTGAAAAAGGGGAGCTGAGGTCGGTGAACGGCGAAAATTTCCGTCATCCTTCCGAGGCCATCCGCGCCCTGCAGGCCATTGCCGGTCCTTATGGGATCGGTCGCGATATCCACGTGGGCGATACCATCATCGGCATTAAAGGAAGAGTAGGCTTTGAGGCAGCCGCTCCGCTCGTCATCATCAAAGCGCATCACGCGCTGGAAAAGCATGTGCTCACCAAATGGCAGTTGTCGTGGAAAGACCAGTTGGCCCAGTTCTATGGCAACTGGCTGCACGAAGGCCAGATCCTCGACCCGGTGATGAGGGATATGGAAGCCTTCTTTGAAAAGTCACAGGAAAGGGTAACCGGGAAAGTATTCGTTCAATTACATCCTTACTATTTCCAGGTGAATGGCATAGAGTCGGAGTTTGACCTCATGAGCGCCAAATTCGGTCACTACGGGGAGATGAACAAGGGCTGGACAGGAGAGGATGTAAGAGGATTCACAAAGATCTTCGGTAACCAGACCAGTATTTATTACCAGGTGAAAGATCCCGGAAAATGAAAGAAATAAAAGCAGGTATCATAGGCGGGGCAGGTTATACGGGTGGCGAGCTGATGCGCTTGCTCATCCGCCATCCGTATACAGCTGTGAGCTTTATCCATAGCCGCTCCAATGCAGGCAACCCGGTTTCGAAGGTGCACACTGACCTCGAAGGGGAGACAGAACTAAAGTTCACAGGAGAGCTCACTAACGACGTCGACGTACTCTTTCTCTGCGTAGGACATGGTGAGGCTAAGAAATTCCTTGCGGCCAACGAGATGGATGAAAAGGTGCGCATCATCGACCTTTCGCAGGACTTCCGCCTGGAGGCGAATGCCCATATTGGAAACAGGCATTTTGTCTATGGCTTGCCTGAGTTGAATAAGCAGGAGATCAAAAATGCAAGGAACATTGCCAACCCAGGCTGCTTTGCCACTGCCATTCAATTGGGACTGCTGCCATTGGCGAAGGGGGGCCTCTTGAATGAGGTGCATGCCACGGGCATCACAGGTTCTACCGGTGCCGGGCAGGGTTTTTCCGCCACCTCGCATTTCAGCTGGCGTGCCAACAACATACAACCCTATAAATCGCTTTCACACCAGCATATTCACGAGATCCAGCAATCCCTGGCCACTGCCGGCAAAGATGCGCCGGTGCATTTCATTCCATGGCGCGGCGATTTCACCCGAGGCATCCTTGTCAGCTCGGTAACGAGTGTGAGCGGGTCACTGGAGGAGATCAGCGACCTGTACAAAGCTTTTTACCAGGAAGCGCCCTTTACTACCGTGGTGGATGGTGATATTTCATTGAAACAGGTGGTGAATACCAACAAATGCCTGGTGAGCCTGGAAAAAGAAGGTGACAAGCTGGTGGTGCATACGGCCATCGATAATCTCCTCAAAGGCGCCAGCGGGCAGGCGGTACAAAATATGAACCTGTTGTTTGGCATGGATGAAAAAGCAGGCCTTAACCTTAAAGCAACCGCATTTTAACATGAAGCTATTTGATGTATATCCCGTCAGCCCGGTAAAGATCACCAAAGCCAAAGGCTCCTATGTGTGGGACGATGCAGGCAATGAATACCTTGACATGTATGGAGGCCACGCCGTGATCTCCATAGGCCACACACACCCACATTGGGTAAGCCGCATCGAAAAGCAACTGCACGAGATCGCTTTTTATTCCAATTCGGTGGAGATCCCCATCCAGCAGCAGCTCGCAGATAAGCTCGGAGCTGTGAGCGGGAAGAACGATTACCAGTTATTTCTCTGCAACAGCGGGGCGGAAGCCAATGAGAATGCATTGAAGCTGGCATCCTTTCATACGGGAAGGAAGAAAGTATTGGCTTTTGAAAAAGCCTTTCATGGCAGGACCTCGCTCGCGGTGGCTGCTACAGACAACCCATCGATCGTAGCTCCTGTGAATGCCACAGGCAACGTGAGTTTTCTTCCTTTTAATGATATCCAGGCTGTTCGGAATTATTTCCAGCAATCCGGCCACGAAACTGCGGCTGTGATCGTAGAATCCATCCAGGGTGTGGGCGGCATCAACATGGCCGAAACTTCTTTTCTCCAGGAACTCAAAAAGCTTTGCTCGGCACATGGCGCGCTGCTGATCGCAGACGAAGTACAATGCGGCTATGGCCGTACGGGAAAGTTCTTTGCCATGGACCATGCAGGCGTGGAAGCAGATATCTATACCATGGCCAAAGGCATGGGCAACGGGTTTCCTGTAGGCGGCATTCTCATTGCACCGCAGATCCCGCCCAAACATGGCATGCTGGGAACTACTTTCGGTGGTAATCAACTGGCCTGCAGCGCGGCACTGGCCGTGCTGGAAGTGATGGAAGAAGAAAAGCTGATGGAAAAAGCAGCCAGTAATGGAAAATACCTCATGGAACAACTGCGCGGCATCGAAGGCATTGAGAATGTGCGCGGACTGGGATTGATGATCGGTTTCAATACAGGTGCTGGCCTGAAGGATCTGAAAAAGAACTTGCTCCAGCAGCAGCATGTATTCACAGGTGAGGCCAAACCCGATGTGATCCGCCTGCTCCCGGCACTCAGCATTGAAAAAGAGGAGATCGATGATTTCCTGGAAAGATTGAAACAGGCGATCGTAAAGACGAGAAAAGCTGCTACGCAAACTGCGGACCTGGCAACAACAAACAAGGCAGATTAAAACATAGAGATTGAGAAATTTTATTTCTGTTCACGACGTGACCGACATTGATGCACTGGTGCAAAAAGCGCTGGCGTATAAATCGGATCCTTTTGCGCATAACAGTTTGGGAAAGGGCAAAAGAATCGGCTGTCTTTTCCTGAATCCAAGTATGCGTACCAGGCTCAGCACCCAGGTAGCTGCACAGAACCTGGACATGGAGGCCGTGATCTTTAATGTGGGCGCCGAAGGATGGGCCATGGAATTTGAGGACGGCGCCATCATGAACGGAAATACCGTAGAGCACGTGCGTGACGCAGCGCCGGTGATGGGAAAATATTTTGATATCCTTGCCGTGCGCACCTTTCCTGGTCTTATAGACAGGGAAGCCGATTACAGTGAGAAATACATCAGCCAATTCATTAAATATTGCGGCATTCCCGTTGTGAGCCTGGAGAGCGCTACGCTGCATCCATTGCAAAGCCTTACAGATATCATTACCATCAACGAATGGATGCCAGCAGGCAGGAAGCCGAAAGTGGTGCTCAGCTGGGCGCCGCATATCAAGCCCCTGCCTCAATGTGTTTCCAACAGCTTTGCCCAATGGGTGAACGCCTGGGGTGGCGCTGAATTCGTGATCACCCATCCGGCCGGATACGAGCTGGACGAAAGATATACGAAGGGCGCCACCATCACTTATGAGCAGGATGCAGCTTTGCGCGATGCGGATTTTGTGTATGTGAAGAATTGGAGCTCTTACCACGAGTACGGAAAGATCTTAAGCAACGATCCGTCCTGGATGCTCACCCAGCAGAAATTAAAGCCAACGGCCAGCGCCAAGGTAATGCATTGCCTGCCGGTGAGAAGGAATATAGAGTTGAGTGACGAAGTACTTGACAGCATCCATTCCATTGTGACCGAGCAGGCTGCCAACCGGGTGTGGGCGGCTCAGGCCGTTTTATCTGAGATCCTCCATGGATAAATTATTGATTATAAAAGTCGGTGGCGATGTGGTGGACGACAAGTCCGCCCTGGAAACTTTCACCAGGAAATTTGCTGCGCTTGACGGCAAGAAGATCCTGGTGCATGGTGGCGGCAAGCTGGCGACCGCGCTGGCAAAAAAGCTGGACGTACCCCAGCAAATGCTGGAAGGAAGAAGAATCACCGATGGAGAAACGCTGGACATCGTGACCATGGTCTACGCGGGTTTGATCAACAAGCAGCTCGTTGCGCGGCTGCAGGCAGCCGGTGTGAATGCACTCGGATTTTCAGGCGCCGACGGGAACCTTCTGCGCGCTCACAAAAGAACAGGACCCGTGGATTATGGTTTCGCAGGAGATGTGGACCTGGTGAATGCAGATCTACTGAGTGATCTTTTAGAAAAAGAAATGGTGCCGGTGGTTTGTCCTATTACGCATGACGGCAGCGGGCAATTGCTCAACACCAACGCCGATACCATCGCTGCTGTGATCTCGGGAGCATTGGCTTCCAGGTTTGAGGTGCAGCTGGTCTTCAGCTTTGAAAAACCAGGCGTGCTGAAAGACGCGGCGGATAATTCCTCCGTTATTACGCAGCTGAAGGAGAGCGGGTATGCATCACTGAAAGAACAGAAGCTGGTGTTCGCGGGCATGGTACCCAAGCTGGACAATGCATTTGCCGCCAAGCGATCAGGTGTACAGAAAGTATCCGTAGGAAGAGCGATCGACCTGGATGACATTATAAAAGGACAAGCAGGCACGGAGATCATAGCATGACCGGACAGCAATACTATATGGAGGCCGTAAAGGTGCTGCTGGAACTGGTGGCCATTCCTTCCTTCAGCAGGGAGGAAGCCGATACCGCCAGCTTTTTCAGCCGCTACCTTTTTGAAAAGGGCCTGGCTACCTCACGCGTAAACAACAATGTATTTGCGCTCAGCAAGTATTTCGACGCGGGCAAGCCCACCATCTTATTGAACTCCCATCATGATACGGTCAAACCTAATTCCGGGTATACCCGTGATCCCTTCGACGGGGAGGTGGTAGATGAGAAATTGTTTGGCCTGGGAAGCAATGATGCCGGCGGACCTTTGGTATGCCTGATGATGGCCTTCCTGCATTTTTACGAACAGGAAGGATTGAAGTATAATCTTGCATTTGCTGCAACAGGAGAGGAGGAGATCTCCGGTGAAAAAGGCATCAGCTCCATTCTCTCTTATCTTCCTGAAATAGATTGCGCCATCGTGGGTGAGCCCACGCTCATGCAGATGGCGGTTGCCGAAAGGGGACTGGCCGTACTCGATTGCAAGGCTGTGGGCAGGGCCGGCCATGCCGCGAGGGAAGAAGGCGATAACGCTATTTACAGGGCCATGCAGGACATTGAATGGTTCAGGAATTACGAGTTCGAAAAGATCTCGCCTTTGCTTGGCCCGGTAAAGATGTCCGTAACGTCCATTGAATCATCCAACAAGACACACAATATTGTTCCCGCCGAATGCGGTTTCGTTGTAGACGTGAGGATCAATGAATGCTATACCACCGAGGAGGTGCTGGAGACCATCCAGGCTTCTGTGCGAAGTGAAGTGAAGGCGCGAAGCACCCGCTTGCGTTCCTCTTTTATATCGCCCGAACATCCCCTGGTGAAAGCCGGCCTGGCAATGGGGAAGACCATGTACGGTTCACCCACCACCTCCGATAAGGCGCTGATGCCTTTTCCCGCACTGAAAATGGGGCCCGGCGATTCGGCACGCAGCCATACTGCGGACGAATTTATTTATCTTGAAGAGATCTCCTCTGGTATCGAAGACTATATTCAATTACTCAACCGGCTGTTGAAATGAAACTCTGGCAGAAAGAAAATACGGATACCTCGGCGATGGTGGAAGCCTTCACCACCGGCCGCGACAGGGAATTCGACCTGGTGCTGGCCCGCCATGATGTACAAGGATCC
The DNA here is from genome assembly GCA_036676905.1 of Chitinophagaceae bacterium. GTDB lineage: Bacteria > Bacteroidota > Bacteroidia > Chitinophagales > Chitinophagaceae > Flavisolibacter. Next base: position 37,833 of record JAKFCE010000006.1, on the reverse strand, counting down.
ATTGCCCACGTGACCATGCTCGGCGAAGTGGGATTGCTCACCAAAGAGGAAGCGCGCGCCGCGGTGAAAGGACTGGAGCAGATCGCCCGTGAAATTGAAGCTGGCGAATTTTCTATTTCGAAAGATGCGGAAGATGTGCATTCACAAATAGAATGGATGCTTACGCAAAGGATAGGCGAGGCCGGAAAAAAGATCCACAGCGGCAGGAGCCGCAACGACCAGGTGGCGCTCGATATCAAATTGTTCCTGAGAGAAGAGGTGAAGCAGATTGCAGCAGAATCCAGGCAGGTGTTTGAACTGCTGATAGCGCAGGCGGAAAAGTACAAGGACCATTTACTGCCCGGCTATACGCATTTGCAACTGGCCATGCCTTCCTCATTCGGTTTATGGTTAAGTGCCTATGCTGAAAGCCTGACCGACGATCTCGAAATGTTGCTGGCTGCCTATAGAGTGTCGAACAAAAATCCTTTAGGCAGCGGCGCCGGCTATGGCTCTTCTTTTCCTCTCAACAGGCAAAGGACAACAGAACTTTTGGGCTTCGGGGCCATGAACTATAATTCTGTGTACGCGCAGATGACAAGGGGCAAAACCGAGAAGCTGGTGGCTATGGCCATCAGCAGCATTGCCGCTACCCTTTCCAGGTTATCGATGGATGCCTGCCTTTACATGAACCAGAACTTCGGCTTTATTTCTTTCCCCGATTCGCTCACCACGGGCAGCAGCATCATGCCGCATAAAAAGAATCCCGATGTATTCGAGCTGATCAGGGCCAAATGCAACCGCATCCAGTCGCTTCCCAATGAACTTTCCCTGCTCCTAGTGAATCTTCCCTCTGGTTACCACCGCGACCTGCAATTAACCAAGGAGATCCTTTTTCCCGGGCTTGAAGATTTGCGTGCATGCCTTCGCATGATGCAGCTGATGATGTCGAATCTTTCGGTGCGTGAAAATATACTGGATGACGAAAAGTATAAATACCTGTTCACTGTAGAAGCAGTAAACGAGCTGGTGAACCAGGGCATTCCCTTCCGTGATGCCTACAAGCAAGTTGGTGAGCAGGTAGAGAAAGGCACATTTGGATATGCTCCCGGCAGCCTGCAACACAGCCACGAGGGCAGCATTGGCAATTTATCTCTTCCGCAAATTGCTGAGGCATTTACAAAGGTCTACAACCAATTCGAACTGCGTTAAGCTGCATCAATCAGAACTCTTCCGTAAAAACATTGTTGTTTGTATTTGAATCCAACATGGATATTCAAACGTATATCATGGATATCATCAACAAACACAATTATGAAGAAGAGAGTTTTGTTAGGATCCTGTATAGGATTGCTCCTGCTGGGTAGCGTACTTTTCGCGGCAGACCACATCGATGCGCCGGGGGTCACCGGTCCGGGCAGTACCAGCTTAGATACAGACGTCGCAGATCTTTATGTATTTCAAAGTCCTGCCGACAATTCCAAAATGGTATTTGTTCTTACATGGCAGGGCTTCCTGTCGCCTGCACAAACAGCCACTACATCCATACCCGACAATGAGCTTTTTGAGTTTAACATTGATAACAACGCAGACAATGTGGAAGACCTGGTGATCCAGGTGAAGGTTCAGGATGGTAAATTCAGAGTATATGGCCCGGTAGCACCTGTGACCGCAGGCACATCAAGTACCATCGTCACATCGGGCCCTATGATAGAAGGCAGCGTGAGTACTTATGGTGCATCACCCATGCTCGCATCTGGAACTTCCGGTATCAAAGCTTTCATCGGCCCCCGCGATGATCCTTTCTTCTTTGATATTGTAAGATTCAAAGAGATCCTCGCCGGTACCCAAACCTCATTCAGAAATCCCGGAATGGACACATTTGCAGGCACCAACGTTTTGGCCCTGGTGGTAGAAGTGCCGAAATCCATGTTGGGGACCGCATCGTCCATCAATGTCTGGACAGAGATCAAAAAGAAATAATCAACTAAAAAATACAAAAATGAATATCAGATATAAAGGAATTGCTGTCATCCTGTTATCCACCTTTGCCTTTGCAGGCTGCAACAAGGACGATGACAATACGGACAACTTCGATACAACAGGCAACTTTACCCAAAGAGACCAGATGGGCCGGCCTGGCATCAACACAGTCTTTATTGATCCGAGCAGAAAGGATCAGTTCAACGTAACACCACCCTCGGTTATGAGTACGATCTTCAAAACGGATATCGTGAATAAGCTGACGGCCTTTGGGTTCACCACCAACGCTTTGGGTCAAACGAAAGATCAGTTCGCTACATTACTCGCCACAGACGTGCTCAATGTGAAAATGAGCGGCACGACGACTTTCTTTGACGGCACCAATGTGCTCACTGGAAGGGCCTTGGCAGACGATGTAATCGATACCGAGCTTCTCCTCATCTTTGGGGGTCCAGATGGTAGCTCAAATCCCGGCCTCACAAAGGATAATGTAAATGGCAACGATAAGCCCTTCCTGGGTACATTTCCTTACCTGGCAAGTCCTCATTAATAAACCGCCGCACCGGCTGGTGCGGCCTTCCCCTTTATTTTATGCGTATTATTTTAATTGCAGCAATTGCAGTATGGGCGACTGCGTGTGGTAATCAGAAAGTGGTCAGGACCAGCGAAGTCCTTCCTTTCTTGCAGGACGGGGCCATGGAGGCGAGGAAAAAAGTTCTTTACGATGACATTGCTTTCTGGACAAACAAACTTCAGGCGGATACAGGGAATTTTGTATTTGCATTGGAACTCGCCGGCCTGCAGTTGTCGGTCTTTCACCTGACAGGTGAGATCGGCAGCCTGCACCAGGCTGATTCGCTGATGATCCAATCCGCAAGGGCATTGAATTTCACTGATCCGGAAATGTTGCAGTCCTTGTCGCAACTATCGATTACGAGGCATCAGTTCGCCCAGGCCCATGTTTTCAATGAGGCGGCCAAAAAGAAATCCGCGTCTCCTTTTATTTACAGTCTTATTCGTTTCGATACGGAGATGGAGCTGGGCAGGTATGCTAAAGCTGAAGAAAGCTTACATAAGATCGCCGATGAGCAATCGTTTCATTATATGATCCGAAAAGCAAAGCAAAAAGATCACCAGGGCGATCTCGAAGGAGCCATTGCCCTTATGGAGACTGCGTTCGAAAAGATCGCTGCATCGGGTAATGCCAGCCTTTATTGCTGGACACTCTCCAACCTGGGAGACATGTACGGGCACGCAGGCAGGATCGGGGAATCCTACAACGCGTATATCTCTGTTTTGAAAAAAGATCCCACTTATCTCTATGCTTTAAAAGGGATCGCATGGATCGCTTACTCGCATGACAGGGATCCGGTGTTGGCCCGAAGGATCACTGATTTCATTATGCTGCACAACACTTCCCCTGACTATCACCTTTTCCAGGCAGAATTGGCAGAATTTACGGGTGAACAGGAATCTGCAAAGCGATCGAGGAATTCATTCATGGACGAAGTGGCTCAGCCCGCATACGGGGATATGTATAATAAATACCTGATCGAATTGTATTGTGAAGATCCCGGGCAGATCGACAAGGCGCTGATCCTCGCGGAAAAGGAAGTCCGTAGCCGGCCTACTCCAGAGACCTTCTCGTGGTTGGCCTGGGTCCAATATAAAAAAGGGAATTACCAGGTAGCTGCGAGACTGTTTCAAAATCACGTACTAGGAATGACCTCGGAGCCAGAACCCCTGCTGAAAGGCTTTTATATTCTCAAAAAGGCAGGGAAAAGCAGCGGAGCAATCGCCTTAAAAAAGGAAGCTGTCAACGCAGAGTTTGAGCTGGGGCCACTCGCCATGAAAGAACTTAGGGAAGGGAAGGACTAAATCGGGCACTACTTCGGATATATATCTTAAATTTCCTTTTTAAGCCACCATATAACCGGACCCAACCCGAACCAATGAACCGATTTTTCAGATCGCTTCCACTTTCCGTTAAGTTGATGCTTATTGGCTTCCTGCCAGTGTTGCTGCTTATCTACGTGGGTATAGATCTATACGATGAAAAAAAGGAACAGATAGAGCTGATCAAGCTTTACCGTCAAAGGATCGACCAGTCGGCGCTGGTCAGTCGCTTGATCGATAATCTGCAACGGGAGAGAAAGTCGAGTTTTGATTTCGCGGTGAATGGCGACGACAGCACCACTTTAAGCCAGCTTCGTCCTACTACAGATAGCATCATTAGCGTGCTGCTTGCTTCTGAAGATGTCGGACTAAAACAGTTCACTATCTATACCAATCTCAAAGGCATAGACAGTGTTCGCTCCAGGATCGACAATGGTAGTTTGCCTGCACCTGCGGTGATGCATTTCTATACCAACGCTATTTTCAGGCTGAATACCCTAAATACCATACCCACTTCCCCGGCAAAGGTGGTGGAGCCGGTTCATAAGGATATGATAGCGCAGAAGATCTTGTCGGAGATGATCACCTATCTCGGCATTATCCGGGCTAACATTTACAATGTACTGACCACAAAAAAATATGCGACGGAAACCATTCTCGGGTCGGTGGGAGCTCACGACGTGTACAAAAGTTATATTACCGAATTTGAAGTGAAAGCGGCGCCGGAAATTGTAAGTGAGTATAAGCAGATCGCCTCTGCAGGCCCTCTTTTTCAAACCCATGTGTTCGTCGATTCCAGTTTTAAGTCCTTAACCGTGGATACGACAATGTATTCCGCAGCAGACTGGTGGAAGGTATCTAACCTTGGTATCGAGGATATTCGTCAGCAAAAATTACGGGTCTGGCAACACCTGACAACGGAACTGGACAGTATTTATTTCGATAAGAAAAGAGACCTCAACCTTTCCCTGGCGCTGATGCTCCTGACACTGGTGCTCGCAGTTTTGTTCACTTCCTATATCATTTACATTATTTCTGCTTCTCTAAGGGACCTCGGTCATGCAGCCAGGCAGTTATCGAGTGGCGTGACCAACGTTGGAATTAAGGTAGAAAGCAGGGATGAACTCGGCGAACTCGCTTCCTGCATCGCTGAGATAGACAAAACGAACAAGAGACTGGCGGATGCGGCTGAGGCTATAGGCAAGGGCGATTTCAATGTAGCTGTGAAGCCCCGTGGTGAAAGGGATGTGTTGGGCAATGCCATTGCTGAAATGCAGAAGAAGCTGCATAGGTATAAGAACAGGATGGAATCGCTGGTAGACATGCGTACGAAAGAACTCCAGCGATCCAACGAGGACCTGCAGCAGTTCGCGCACATTGCCAGTCATGACCTCAAAGAACCCGTGCGCAAGATCAGGACCTTCAGCAGCAGGCTGGTGGGGGAAACGGAAAAGATATCCGACAAGGGTAAGCAATACATCGATAAGATCCAATCGGCATCGGCCAGGATGACGGGCATCATTGACGGCATCCTTAGTTATTCCATGGTGAATGCCTCCGACGAGCAATACGAAACCATTGACCTGAATACAACCATGGAGGGCATCCTTTCCGACCTCGAGGTGGCCATTGCGCAGAAATCCGCCAAAGTGGAATACCGGGATCTTCCGGTTATTGAAGGCATCCCGGTTTTGATCCACCAGTTGCTCTACAACCTTGTGAACAATGCATTGAAGTTCTCGGTTGAAGGCAGGCCTCCCTTCGTAAAGGTCAGCGGTTCTTCACCCCGCCAGGAAGAACTGCCCCTGGGAGCCATGAGCGCCGATCATGTAAAGATCACCGTCGCGGACAACGGTATTGGCTTCAGCCAGGAGCAGGCTTATAGATTGTTCGACCTGTTCACGCGGCTGAATTCAAGAGAGAAGTTTGAAGGCACCGGCCTGGGCCTGGCCTTATGCAAGAAGATCGTAGAAAGGCACCATGGATTTATCTATGCGCAAGGAAGGGATGGCGACGGGGCTACATTTACCATCATCCTGCCCCGGACGGCTGCAGAAGAAAGAAAGGCGAATAAGAATTAGATGCCGAACAATGCAGTGCAATTCCTGGTGGTCACCGTGGTCACTTCTTCATAACTGAGCCCGGTAATCGCCGACAGTTTTTCGATCACCAACCCAAGATATTTGCATTCGTTCCTCTTGCCGCGGTAAGGTACCGGCGCCAGGTAGGGCGCATCTGTTTCCAGGATCACCCTGTCGATACCTGTTACAGCGATGATCTGGTCCAGCCCCGCGTTTTTGAACGTCACCACACCACCGATACCCAGTAGCCATCCCTGGCTGATGACAGCCTGGGCCTGTTCCAGGTTGCCGGAAAAGCAATGAAAAACACCTTTGACTTCCGGATGCTGCCGTACTACATCTATACATTCATCCGTAGCGTTCCTTGAATGGATGCAAACAGGCAGGCCTTTTTCTTTGGCCATATCCATTTGCGCATGAAAAGCATCGTACTGCTGTTTCGTATAGGTCTTGTCCCAATAAAAATCCAGCCCGATCTCGCCAATTGCCACAAAGGGCCTTTTTTCAAGCCATTCCTGCACGATCCTGAGTTCCAAACTGGGGTCGGCTGTGACTGAGCAAGGGTGTAATCCCATCATCGACAAGCAGTTAGGGTATTCGTCTTCCACCCTTAGCATGGCTTCATGGGTGGAGGAGTCGATAGCGGGCATGATCACCCTGGTGAGTCCTTCCTGCAGGGCATTATTGAGCATTTCTGCCCTGTCCTGGTCAAATTCAGGCAGGTAAACATGGGCGTGACTGTCGATATAACCCCTTGATTGCGATTGCATAAGCAAAACTCTTAAAAATTAATTAAGATTCGGCTTAAACCTTTTAAATGGCCTTCCATCATAAGCACGATATTTATAACCCCGACAAAACTATCGACATGACAACCAAAAAATTCCCTGCCCGATTGTTAGCTATCGCCGTCGTCCTGCTGTCCATAGGAATGATCTCCTGTGAAAAGGACAAAAGCGATTCAGAACTCACGCCTGCAGAACAAGAACAGGCCACCCTCGCTTCTTCAGAAGCAGAAGCTGAGGCGGATAATATTTTCGACAACATTTTCGACAACGTGATGGGTGTGAATGCAGAGGTTGGAATGGGTGGAACCGGCATCTTCGGCGGCCGTGTAGCCCAGATAGATTCCCACCATTGCTTCATTGTTACTGTTACCCGACTGAATGCTTCCAGTCCTTTCCCGGTGAAGATCACTATGGATTTTGGAACAGGTTGTGTAGGCCGCGATGGCAGGCTCCGTACCGGGAAGATCCATACCGTGTATACCGGCAGGCTGATCCATCCGGGTAAAATGGCCACAACTACCTTTGAGAATCATACGGTGGACAGCATTCTCGTACAGGGTACGCACATTATCACCAACACAAGCACTACCACGGCACTGAGGTTCTCCGTAGAGGTGCAGAACGGCAAACTTACTCATCCCAATGGCAACTGGCACCAGTGGAACAGCAGCCGCGTGATCACACAGGTAGAAGGCATGATCTCGCCTGCCGTCCCTCTCGACGACGTGTTCAAGATCACTGGCCATGGGGCTGGTGCTGTAAAGCGCGGTAATATCATAACTACCTGGGAATCACTGATCATGGATCCACTTATCAAGCGCTTCAACTGCCGCTGGATCGTAAAGGGCAACGTGAAGATCGTTCGCCACATCGGATCGGTTACACACCAGGCAACACTCGATTATGGACAAGGTGCCTGTGACCGTCACGCAACGCTCAACATCAATGGTGTGATGCACAACATCCTGTTACCACTATAAACAAAACTTCGTTAACTCCCAAAAAATTACCCGCTGGATTAAAAAATAATTTCTAATTTTAGTCCAGTTTTCATAGGGTACGGATTAAAAACGGGCCGGGGTTTCTACCCCAGGCCCTATTTTTTTGCCATTATCCACCCCATCAACCGCCTCCTGCCGGTCCCTTATTAACTCTGTCAACATTGTCAACTTTGCCAACTGCATCGATGGCACGTTTTTGTGAGCATTCTGAATAAAAAACCGAATGGCCCGGGTTTCGTTTCAAAATATATGGAAGGCTCTTAAAAAATCTTTCAACGGTTTTACAGAAGACAAGGTGCCCAAGCTCAGTGCTTCTCTTGCTTATTACACCGTATTCTCACTCGGCCCCTTGCTGATCATGATCATTTTCCTGCTGGGTTTTTTTCTGGGCAGGGAAGCTGTGCAGGGAACTATCTACGCGCAGCTGCAGGCTTTTGTTGGAAGCGATGCCGCTGCACAGATACAGGAGATCATTAAAAATGCCTCTATCAGCGACAAGGGTGGTATGGCTGCAGTGATCGGGGTGATCGCTTTGCTGATCGGTGCCACTACCGTGTTCGGCGAGATCCAGGATTCCATCAATGGCATCTGGGGGCTGAAGCCTAAAAAAACTGCAGGCATCCTGGCTATTCTCAAGACCCGCCTGCTTTCCTTCGGTATGATCGCTACCATTGGCTTCCTCCTGCTGGTGTCGCTCGCAGCCACCACTGTTGTAGAAGCAATGGGCGAGCGATTGAAAGCTATACTTCCTGATGTGACGGTTACTATATTTTATATCGTGAATCTCGTACTCACGCTGGGAGTAACTACGCTGTTGTTTGCTATTATATTCAAGGTGCTGCCCGATGCTAAGATCAAATGGAAGAATGTATGGCCAGGCGCCATAGCTACCAGCATTCTTTTTATGATCGGTAAGTTCCTGATCTCATTCTATATTGGAAAAAGCGATATAGGCAGCACCTACGGAGCAGCGGGCTCGCTGGTGGTGTTGCTGGTTTGGGTCTATTACTCCTCTATCATTCTTTATTTCGGCGCGGAGTTCACAAAATTCTATATGCTGAATGGGGGCGTGCGCATCCAGCCGGAGAAGTATGCCGAGTTTGTCGATACCAGGCCGCCGGGCGAGCCTTCTTCAGTAAGAAAGGAGCATGCGCATGCCAAGCAAAGATCCCCTTCGCCTGCCCAGCAGCACAAGCGCGCGCAGCACCTGGTGGTGGCCGCGCCGGTGCAGGCCACGCTGGAGAAAGAGAAGGAGTCGGGCATGGGCGCACTGTTAGGAGGATTGCTGATCTATTTCCTGCGTACAGGCCGGCGATCCGGCAAGCAGTCATAGCTGCCTGCGGTAAATCCCCAATAAATCGAAATCAGATACGATATTTGCCGCCATGGCAACGGATAACAACAGGTTCCAGGCGATCATTTCGCATTGTAAGGAATACGGATTTATTTTTCCCTCTTCAGAGATTTATGATGGCCTGGCGGCAGTGTACGACTATGGTCAGTGGGGGGTAGAGCTGAAAAGAAATATCAGGGATCATTGGTGGAACAGCATGACAAGGATGCACGACAACATCGTAGGCATCGATGCTGCCATCTTTATGCACCCTACCACCTGGAAGGCCAGCGGCCACGTAGATAATTTCTCCGACCCCATGATCGATAACCGCGACAGCAATAAGCGCTACAGGGTCGATCACCTGATAGAAGCCAAAGCAGAAGAGCTGGAAGCCGCAGGCCATGGTGAGCAGGCCGAGATCCTGATCAAAGAGATGGACCAACTGCTTGCCGCGAATGATTTTGAAGGGTTGAAGCAATTGATCGTGAACAACAAGATCAATTGTTCCGTCAGCGGTACTTCCAACTGGACAGACGTTCGCCAGTTCAACCTCATGTTCTCTACAGAATTCGGCACTGCTTCCGCCGATGAGGACAATACGGTTTATCTCAGGCCGGAAACGGCGCAGGGGATCTTTGTGAACTTCCTCAATGTGCAGAAGACGGGCCGCATGAAAATTCCTTTCGGCATCGCACAGATAGGAAAGGCATTCAGGAACGAGATCGTCGCGCGCCAGTTCATTTTCAGGATGCGCGAATTCGAGCAGATGGAAATGCAGTTTTTTGTCCGTCCCGGCACGCAAAAGCAATGGTATGAGTTCTGGAAGGAAGAGCGCATGAAATGGCACCTCGAACTGGGCATACCCGCTGGCAAGTTCAAATTCCACGACCACGCCAAGCTGGCGCATTATGCAGACGCTGCCTGCGACATTGAATATGATTTTCCTTTTGGGTTCAAAGAAGTAGAAGGAATTCACTCCCGTACGGATTTCGATCTGAAGAATCACCAGGAATACAGCAGGAAGAAAATGCAGTATTTCGACAATGATACCGATGAGCATGGTAAGCCATATGGCAACTACATTCCTTACGTGGTGGAAACCTCCATCGGCGTGGATCGGGCGGTATTGATGATCTTAAGTGAAGCTTACGAAGAACAGGACCTGAGTACGGCCGAGAAAAAAGACAGCCGTTCCGTGCTGCATTTCCCGGCGAAACTGGCGCCGATCAAGCTGGCCATACTTCCCTTACTGAAAAAAGACGGACTTCCCGAGATCGCGAAAGACATCCTGAACGAGTGCAAGGCACATTTCAAATGTTTTTACGAAGAGAAGGATACCATTGGTAAGCGCTACAGGAGAATGGACGCGCTGGGAACACCTTTCTGCATCACCATCGACCACCAGACCAAAGAAGACAATACGGTGACAATCCGCTACCGCGATTCTATGCAGCAGGAAAGAATTCCGATCGCGTCGGTGAGAGACCGGGTGTTAAGTGAGCTAGGATAATGTTCGGTGGACTGCTCCACTGTATTTTCACCTTTCGCCTTTTCACCTTTCATGCGCTCACGGCTCATCCGTACAGCTCCAGGTGGATGGCTTTTTTATCGTAGCCAAGATTCAGGATCCTTTGTTTGGCTTCATCCACCATGTTCTTCCAACCGCATAGAAAGAATTTCGCCGGTGGTGGTTCCGGGCTGCCATCTTGTTTTTCCCTGACGAGCTTTTCATAAACCGGGTGTACATAGCCTGTGCACCCTTCCCATTCTTCTCTTGAAAGCGTAGGGATGTAATGAAAGCCGCTGATCTGTTTTTCCAATTCTCTCATTTCATCTGCATACAGCAGGTCCTTGCTGGTGCGTGTGCCGAAGATGAGATAGATATTGCGGTGCGGAGTGGGATGTGTGTTGAGATAATGCAGCATACTGCGGAATGGCGCTACACCTGTACCAGTACAAATGAAGTAGAGGTCTTGGTCGATCTGCTCCGGCAATACAAATACGCCCTGGGGTCCGCGTAAGGTAAGTTCGGACCCAACATGTACTTCATTGAACATGTATGTGGTGCCTGCGCCTTCTTCGAGTAAAACAATCAACAATTCAATGGTGTTCGTCCCATCTGGCGCCGATGCAATGGAGTAGCTGCGCCAGCGCTTGTTCTGTTTTTCATGTATGGGAAGATCGAGGGTAACAAATTGTCCGGGCCGGAAATCAAAGCTTTCTACCTCTTGTACCTCTATCCAAAACCGGCGGGTACTTTCGTTTTCCTGTTCTATTCTGATAACTATTCCTTTGCGCCATGGTGGAACGCCCATAGAGTTTTCGGGTCAAGGTACTAAAAACTGTTAAAGGACATTTAATCAAAAAGTTTCCGGATCAGTAGCTATTGGCACAGTACTTGGAAATATATAAACAGAACACAATTAAACGAATAGATATTATCAAAATACTTTTTGTCGGACGGTTTAGGTTAAAAGGCTGGTATTCTTACCGGCCTTTCTTTTTTCCCTTTGTTAAAACCCGTTAACAAATAGTTGAGCTCAACTATAGCTCATTTTCTCCAGCACAACTGCAAGGGTAAAAATTCACGATTGACGATTCACCATTCACCATTCACTCCATCGCCGCGGCTTCGAGCACCGCCATTTTTTTAAGCACTGCATAGTACATTTTACCAGCAAGCCTGTAGCTGACCACCACTTCGTTGTCCGAGGCTTTCTGTCTGGCTGCGTCAAGGGTCTTGGAAGGCATGTCAGGAGAGGGTGTAACCTGGTAAACGGAGGAAGCGGTTTTAGGTACAGCGGTGATTTTCTTTGGATGGGTTTCTCCGGTTTGAATGGTAAGCTCTACCGGCGCAGTGACAGCTGTGCTGCGGGTAGAATATTGCTGGCCATTGATGAAAACCTCGAAAGGATAGATCCTTTGTCCCACAGGTCCCGTGAGGTAGATGTAATAATTCTTTCTCCCTTCTCCCTGGCCCGGCAGCACCTTGCCATCTTCTGTTAGTACTTCTCCGGGATTAGCGCCGCCGGTCACAGGCTGCACATAGGCGTAGATCCTGACATCTGCTCTTGTTTGCGCATTGGCGGCAAAGAGCATGAAAAGGCTGAAGGCGGAGAAGATGAGTTTCATGTTGATACAGTTTGTAAAGTGCAAGCTTTTGCCCTTCTTATTTTTTGATGATCTTTTCTGTGTGCCTGTACCTGCCGTCGGGGCTGGCTATGGTTAAGATATAAGCGCCGGCGGCGGCCTCACCAAAACGGAGGCTGCCATTGCGGTAAGGTACAGTGGATTCTTTCACCAGCTGGCCGGTAATGGTCAACAGGGAGATCCTGATCTTCGTGATGCCGGTAAGATTGCCCACCTGGAAGCCGATCTCACCATTTGTTACTGTAGGATAGACCATCCTGATGAAATTCCTGTCATTCACGATCGGATTCACCGGCGTATTGATCTTGGGAATAAAATTCGGCGTGCCGAGGAAGGTATAGAACATACCATTGCCATGTGTGCCCACCAGCATCACATTATCAGAGGGACGATAACTCAAAGCCCTCACCACCGCGAAATTCATGGTGCTTACACCTTCCCTCTGCCATACCGGGGTGCCAGCCACGCTGGTGGTGCTGTACAAGCCCACAGAAGTGCCCACGTAATATTCTGTTACGGGCTGGTTGCCTGCATCTTTTTTCACCACGATGGCGCAGCTGCGGAAGGAGGGCAGTGTAAGGTTGCCTTCAATACTCGACCAGTTAGGGTTGGCCGATCTTGCATTGGTGGTATGCCAAACACCTACTACACCGTAGTTCGAAACAACCGCCATGACCTCATCATCGTTGTTGGGGTTTACCGCAATGTCCTGCACGTTGCCGATGAGGCCAAAGGGTGTGATGTCAACCGGTGCAGCCGTTGCCGGCGCGTTGCGCGGGTCGTTCAGCCTGAATATTTTCCCCTGCGTACCCGAACCGTTCAGGTCCGGCGTGGTACCGATGTACATCACATGATCCGAAGTGTAGGGCCCGCGGGTGAAAGCCAGCGCCCTGATCCGAACGCCCGTGCCTGAGTTGGGATTGGATGGATTCACTGCTGCGGAAACACCCGTCAGCTCGGTCCATCCTCCCGCGCTCACCGAGGAAGCGGCCGTGGTACGGAACAGCCTGTTGAAGTTGATATAATAGAGGTCTTCGGTGTTATCCGGGTCGAGCCGGAAATTGGTCACGAACTCTCCGAACTCAGATGTAGCGCCAGGAAAAGCGGGGGTCAGGTTGTTGGGCCTTATGTTTTCAGAGGAAGTGGTGGGCGTAATGCGGATGCGGCGGATATTGCCGAACTGGGAAGCGCCGAACACAAACTGGGTTTGAGACGAAGGGTTCAGCTCTCCAAAGCCCACATAAGTGCCGTCACCCCCGAGAATGCGGCGGTGGTTGTTGCTGTCGCCAGCGGAAGTTCCCAGCAAGCCCAGCTTGTCGCGCAGTAAAGTGCCATTGTCCTGCGAGCCCCCTGCAAAATTGTTCCTGCCTGCACCCGGATCGATAGCCACATAATAATACTGGAGGGTTTGATAGCGGGGAAGCGGAGCCCAGCTCACCGGGTGAACCGGCCAGGCGCCTGTGCCTGCCATAATATTGCCTGTTCTGCGCACCCCGCCGTCGTCGCCACAAATGGCTTCATTGGCATTCGCAGGATTGAACACGAGCTCGTGCAGGTCGGGATGGCCATTGGGGTAGAGCGAATAATCCAGTGGAAACTGGCTGTAACCATTGATCCAGGCAATATTATTTTCCGTGGTAAAGCCATCGGTGGAGCGGTAAAGGTTGGTGCCGCCAACAAAGACCACGTTGGGATTATCAGGCTTCACTTTCACCAGCATGTCATATCCGCCCTGCACGGTCAGCGGATCGGAACCGCTCAGGTTGCCACCAGGAAGATCCGGCATGTTGGCGGATCGGTTGGACCAGGTGTAGCTGGTACCGGAAGTGCTGAAATGAAAAAGATCGGCTTCCGGACTGAGGGAAGGCGCATCGCTGCTGAGGCCGTTTTCATAAAATACATAGCCAATGCTGGTATTGGAAGGAGCCAGGGTGAGCAGGATCCTTTTTCCCTGCCCGCCGGTGGAGTTGCCACGCCAGCCGGGAATAGAATCCACGCCCAGCGTTTGTCCGCCCGCTATCCGGTTGAAGGTATTTCGGTTGCCCGTCAGCGATACATGCACACCGCGCATGGTGGCCACAGGATGCGCCCCGTTGATGCCTACATACACACGGCCGTCCGCCGCCACGGCTACTTCGGTTTGTCCTGCCTCCGATGTAGTGGCTGTGGTACTACCAAAGACGGTCTCAAAGCTCGCGCCTCCATCTACAGACCGTACGATCCTCCTGTGGCAGGCGATGTAAAGATGGCCGTTCAAAGGATTCACGGCCAGCCTGTAAACCAGGTCAAAAGGATGATCGAAATTTTCAATGGTGTTGGTAGATACCGTACCGCCGATATCGTTGATGACAAATGGCAATTTGGTCCAGGTGACGCCGTTGTTCACCGACTTCCAGAGGCCCCAACCCAGGAAGGGCGCCCCGATCTCACTGGCGGAGTTGCCATACAATTCACCACCGCCGGCATACCAGGTGTCCTGCGACCCGGCCCTCGGGTCCTGCACAATGGCGGTGAAGCTATGCACGTCGCTGACTGTAGGATGTACGAGGGTCCAGCTATTGCCACCGTCTGCAGATCGCATGATGCCGCCGCTGACACTGCTAGCGATGATCACCTGGCTGTTTCTCATGTCGTAAGCCAAAGCCCGGGTGCGCCCGCCTACGTTATAAGGACCTGCCGGTATGTAATTGTTGTTGGCGGTAACACGGCTGGCATCGTTCACCGACGTGTTCTCATCCTGCCCGCGCACAGGTATGCGCCTGGCCATTTCCATTTCCTGTTCGAAAATGCCTTCAGGTATCTTCCCTGTCAGGGGATGTTTTACGAGGTCGAATTCATATTGCAGCCTTTCCTGGTGGAAATCGGCTTCTTTTTCCTTTTCATATTTCAGAGGAACAGGCGCTTCCCTGAAAAAATACCAGGCGATCCCAGCAGATAGCAGGAGAAAGAGGGGAAGGAAAATACGTTTCATTCAGAGGAAGGTTTATGGGTTCGGTGGCCGGTTTCCAGCTGTTCTGTTTCTGCGGGAGGATGTATGCAAAAAATAAACCACAAACGGAGGTGATCCCTCCCCGCCATAGCGCCAAAGATTTCATGTCCTGCATATGATTACCCTCTAAATTTGCTGCATGCAGGAACTGGTGAAAGTAGTGTCACAGCTGTATAAGAGCTGGAAAGGAGAAATGCCCGCGAAAGTGGATGTACTGCCTTTGTCTGGCAGCGACCGCCGTTACTTCCGCTTGTACGACCAGGCAGGGGATACGGTGATCGGCACGCATGGGATGAACGTGCAGGAGAACGAGACCTTCATTTACTTTGCCGGCGATTTCAAGCGCAAAGGCCTGAACGTGCCGGAAGTGTACGCAGTGAGCTACGACAAGACCATCTACCTGCAGGAAGATTTTGGCTCTGTGTCTTTGCTGGACGTGCTGGAAGAGAATGGATTCAACGAGGAGTCCTATGGCTTGTTCCGCAAAAGCCTGCATGAGCTGGCCAGGCTTCATGTAATAGCCGATGAAGGTCTGAATTACGACCGCTGCCTCACCAATAAGGAGTTTGGCAGGCAGGCGATCATGGCAGACCTCCTGTATTTCAAATATTATTTTTTGGATGCTATCGGCAGGGCCTATGACAAGCAAAAGCTGATCGACGATTTCGAGGCCCTGAGCACATACCTTACGTTTACCGAATATAAATATTTCATGTTCCGCGATTTTCAAAGCAGGAACATCATGGTGAAAGAAGACAAGAGTGTCCATTTCATCGATTTCCAGGGCGGCATGAAGGGAGCGCCACAGTACGACGTGGCCAGCTTGCTCTGGCAGGCCAAGGCCAACCTGCCGGAAGACTGGAAGTCGAGCCTGCTGGAAGATTATATGGACTCTTTTGAAAAAGTGACGGGCAACAGCCTCGACCGCGACATTTTCAGAAACCAGTACAATGGCTATGTTCTGATCCGCCTGCTGCAGGTATTGGGCGCTTATGGATTCCGTGGCCTGTTTGAAAGGAAGGCCCATTTTCTTTCTTCTATTCCCCTGGCCCTCCGCAACCTGAAATGGTTCCTGGAAAACCATGGATTGGGCATTGCCGTACCGGAATTCAAAAAAATGCTGGGTGTCTGTATTTCCGATGAGATCATTGACAGGTTTACGCCGGTGCAGGCCTCGGAAGACACGCCATTGGTGGTGAAGATCTGCAGCTTCTCCTACAAGAAGGGCATTCCTTCCGATGCCACTGGCAACGGCGGCGGCTTTGTGTTCGACTGCCGCGGCATCGACAACCCGGGCCGCCACGATCAGTACAAGGAGATCCATGGACGGGACCTGGCAGTAATGGAATACCTGGAGCGCCAGACCAGGATGCAGGATTTTCTGAATTCCATTTTCGACATCGTTGACATTTCGGTAGAAGAATATATCAAGAGAGGATTCAATAGCCTCGTGGTGAATTTTGGATGCACCGGCGGGCAGCACAGGAGTGTATATGCCGCGGACGCCCTGGCCCGTCACCTTAAAAACAAATACAAAGTTCAGGTGGAGCTCTGTCACCGCGAGCAGGAAGAAAAAAATTGGCTGAATAAAATCGAGGCGAAGCAGGGCCTATGAAAGCAATGATCTTTGCCGCCGGCCTCGGTACCCGCTTCAAGCCCTGGACAGACCAGCATCCCAAGGCCCTGGCCCTGGTGAATGGCAGGAGCCTGCTGGAGAGGAATATAGTTTACCTGCAGCAACATGGTATCCGCCAAGTGATCGTGAACGTGCACCATTTCCCGGATCAGATCGCAGGCGCCATAGAAAAAAACAAAGGTTGGGGTTCAACAATTCAAATCAGCGACGAAAAGCAGGAAGTATTGGAAACCGGTGGCGGACTGATGAAGGCCAGGCCCTATTTCGACCGGGAGCCCTTGCTCACCATCAACGTGGACATACTGACAGATCTTGATCTTTCCGCCCTCATTGCCGATCACAAGCAGCACGCAGCCCTCATTACACTGGCTGTAACGGATAGGAAAACAAGCCGTTATTTGCTTTTCAACAGTGATGATGTTTTATGTGGTTGGAGAAACAGATCCACCGGAGAGGAAAAGATACCAGTGCCAGGTGATGAGCTAAAAGAAAAAGCATACAGTGGTATTGCGGTCTTCGATCCTTCTGTATTAGACCTCATCCCTTATTCCGGGAAGTTCTCACTGATCGATGCCTACCTCCACCTGGCGCCCACCGGCAGGGTCCGCGGCTACGATCACACGGGCGACAAGTTCGTGGATGTGGGAAGGAATGAGAGTGTGGCCATTGCCGAAAAAATGTTTCCATGATGTAACGCGTTCTTAGTGCGGGCGTTGCCTATTTTTAATTTTGAAATCCTCACATGAGAAAGTTCTTACTCTCCCTTTCCGCTTCCGTTCTCGTTCTTTGTGCCACTGCACAATCGAAGTACGACCACCGCGCCGCCTTTGATCCGAATTTCTACACGCAGGCGGGAAACGAGTTCCGCAGCGCCAGCGGGCAGCCCGGTCCAAAATACTGGCAGAACCGTGCGGACTACAAGATCCATGCAACGCTGGACACTTCGCTGAAGACTGTGTCCGGCACCGTAGAGATCAGTTATACCAACAACAGTCCCGACGAACTGCAGTTCCTTTGGCTGCAGCTCGACCAAAGCATTTACCGCGAAGATTCGAGGGGCTCGGCAACCACCACCCAAGCCGGCGGAAGATGGGCCAATGGGAAATTTACCTACGGCCAGCAGATCAATTCGTTTTCTGTGGAAGCCGATGGTAAAAAATACAATCCTAAACTTGTTTTTACCGATACGAGGCTGCAGGTATGGCTGCAGCATCCCATGCGCACCGCCGGGGGCCATATTAAAATGAATGTGAGCTTCCAGTTTGTCATTCCCGAATATGGCACCGACCGCATGGGCCAGCTGGAAACGAAAAATGGCATCATCTACCAGGTGGCGCAGTGGTTTCCCCGCATGGCCGTATACGACGATATCCAGGGATGGAATACCCTGCCTTACCTGGGCGCGGGAGAGTTTTATTTGGAGTATGGCGATTTTGATATCAGTATCACGGCGCCTGCTTCCTACCTGGTGGTTTCATCGGGTGAATTGCTGAATGAGAAAGAAGTGCTCACACCTGAGCAGCAAAATAGGATGGCTGCTGCAAGGTCCAGCGATAAAACAGTGATGATCCGCAGCGCGGATGAAGTGAACGATCTCGCTTCACGTCCTTCCGGCAAAACACTCACCTGGAAGTACAGGCTGCAAAATGCAAGAGACGTGGCCTGGGCTGCATCCCGTGCCTTTGTGCTGGATGCGGCGAAAATGGATCTGGGCGAGGGCAGGACCGCCCTGGCCATGAGCGCCTATCCCAAAGAAAGCATCAAGCGCGATGGCTGGCAACGAAGCACCGAAATGGTGAAGGCATCGGTGGAGCATTATTCTCAAAAATGGTTCACCTATCCTTATCCCGCTATGGTGAATGTGGCCGGCATAGTTGGTGGAATGGAATACCCGGGTATTATCTTTTGCAGCTTCTCCGACGCGGGCGCCAGCCTCTGGGGCGTCACCGATCATGAAGTAGGGCATACCTGGTTCCCGATGATCGTAGGCAGCAATGAAAGAAAGCATGCCTGGATGGACGAGGGCTTCAATACTTATATCAACGGCGCTTCTACCGCCGCTTTCAACAACGGCGAGTTTGGCGGATTCAGCTTTTTCTCCGACGATGCGTTGGATTACTTGTTCGATGAGGGCATTGAGCCGCTGATGACATCGCCCGATGTGGTGCAACAGCAGCACCTGGGCGTTGTGGCCTATGAGAAACCGGCGGTGATGTTGGCAGCACTGAGAGAAGTAGTGCTGGGTCCTGACCGTTTTGACGTGGCCTTTCGCGAGTACGTGCGCAGGTGGGCCTTCAAACATCCTACACCCACCGATTTTTTTCGTACCATGGAGAACGTTTCCGGGGAAGACCTGGGATGGTTCTGGCGCTCCTGGGTGCTCAACAACTGGAAGCTGGACCTGGCAGTGAAGTCAGTGCAATACGAAGGGAAGGTGGGAAATGGAGCTTCTATCACCATTCAAAATCTTGGACAGATGGTAATGCCTGTGCCCATGCTGGTGAAGGAGTCGAACGGGAAGGAGCATCGCTTTACCCTGCCGGTAGAGATCTGGCAGCGGGGTGCCCAATGGACCTTTTCGGTTGCCACTACCAGTAAGATAACGGAAGTGGTGATCGATCCCGATAAACTATTACCGGATCTCAACAGGCAGAACAATACACCGGGGAAGAAAGGGTTTTAAATATCCTTTTTGTTGATCGCCTCCAGCAGCTCTGAGAGCGCGGATTCTTCGAGGATCTTGCGTTCAGGTTGGCCTTCCACTTCGGTCCATTCTATCAGCCGCAATGCGCCATCGGCTATTTCTATGCCCGTGATATCACCGTCAAAAAAGCAACAGCAGCCGGAATTGAAATAGGTGGGACGAAGGGTCATGTAGTGTTCCGGGATCTCCGCATGGCCAAACTTTCTTTTCTGGATCTCCTCCTGAAGCGCGTCGATCATCGGCTGGTCCCTGGTGCGGCGGGCAAACAAAAGCTGCCGGTACAGTCTTTCGATATGCGTGAGCGATTCAAAAACAGGCTGGTGCGTGTGGCCGGTGATCAGCAAAAGGTTCTCCTGTTGCGAGCTCCAGTCGAACATAATGGTATTGTGCAGGGTTTTCAGGCTGGCATCGTAAGCCGGTGTGTTCGGATTGATCCGGAGAAAGGCCTGCAGCGGCGCCCAGATCTTGGATACAAAGAACTTGCTGAGCGCGTTTCCGTCGCTCACCTTGTCGCCCTGGTGTCCATGGGTGCAAAATATCTGGATGGGCTTGTCGCCTATCCTGGTTTCCAGTACCACGCCTTCATGTACAGGTATGTTTTCTCCATACACGTCTTTCACCTGCAGGGGAGCGAAAGGATCATTGTCCCAAAAAAGGTCGTGATTACCGAAGATCTTTATGAATGCGTTCTTGGGGATGAACTGCTTTTCTTTTTCAAATGAAGGAGCATGGTGCTTTTTGATGGCGCCCAGCAGGTTCTCCCAAAGCTCCTCGCTGTCGCCCAGGCAGATCAGGTGGTAGCCGTTCTGATAATAATAATCCAGCGCCGCTATGTAATTCTTTTCGCAGGGCAGGAAATCATCAGCGCCATTGCCCGCGCCCTTATGCTGGTCGGAAAAAATGATGAATTTACCGGTGGTGATATCGAAAGGGATCACCACGCCCTTGTCGGTCTTGCCTTTGAGGATGCAGTCGTAGAGCTCCGTCAGCGCAGCAAATACCCTTTCTTTATCGGGTTGTGATGAATACCGGTTGCTAAGCCTGAGTACAGGCTTGAACAGTAATCGCCTGAGGAATTTACGCATGAATATGTCATTGAACCCGTCACCTGACGGCGATCATGCTGATCTCGACATTGACAAACTTGGGCAGAGCAGAGACGGCCACAGTTTCCCTGGCAGGGAATTCATCGGAAAAATATTTTCCGTAGATCTCATTCACATCGCCAAATCGGTTCATGTCGGTGATAAAGATGGTAGTCTTTACCACGTTGTTGAAAGTGAGACCGGCTTCCTGCAAAATATTCTTGAGGTTTTGCATTACCTGGTGGGTTTCTTCCTGTATATCCCTGTTCTTGAGCTGGCCGGTGCTGGGATCCAGGCAGATCTGCCCGGAAATATATAAGGTGTTATCCGCGAAGATGGCCTGGTTATATGGTCCAATGGGAGCAGGCGCACTATTAGTCTGAATGATCTTTTTTTCCATACCGTCAGTTTCGAACCACGAATTAATGTCAAATTGATGAATATCTGTAATCTTTGCCCGGTTCTCTTTTCTTTGCAAAAAAATCAATGGGTTTGGTAATTATTTCAAACGAGGAATTGAAGGCTGAGCTGCTTGAAGGCGGCCAGGAAGCGGTTGACGGGCTGCAATGGGTAAAAGATCCGCAGGAAGTACCTGCAGGTGTGGGCCTGTTGCTGGATCTCCTGTTTGAAAACCAGCCTGGGCGGATAGAAGCCTTGCGCCAAACCGGTGCTACAACCATCATCATCCATTCCGTGACTCATACACTGGCCCAGATCTCCCATGACTGGGTAAGGATCAATGGCTGGCCAGGGTTTTTGTCGGGCAAACTCATCGAAGCCGCCGGACCGGAAGAGAAAAGAAAAGAGGTGGAAGCGTTTTTCAGCCTCCTGGGTAAAAAAACAGAATGGCTGCCGGATCAGCCCGGGTTTGTCACTGCCCGCGTGATCTCCATGATCATCAACGAAGCCTTCTTTGCTTTGTCTGAAGGTGTTTCTTCCCGTGAAGAGATCGACACAGCCATGAAGCTGGGAACCAATTATCCATACGGACCGTTCGAATGGGCGGAAAGAATTGGATTGGAAAAAGTACATGCTCTTCTCGCCACCCTGAGCAAAACCAACAGCAGATACCAGCCGGCTCCCGGAATAGCAGGGAATTAGGTTATTGGGATATCGCGATTCACGATCTCACTTGCTGACCATGTGCACTACGGGCACGATCATTTCCTCCAGGCTCACGCCTCCATGCTGGAAAGTGTTCCGGTAATAATTCACGTAATGGTTATAATTGTTGGGGTAGCAGAGGAACACGTCCTCACCTGCAAAGATGTAGGATGAATTCACCGTCGGTGAGGGGAGGCCAGCTTCTTTTGGGTCCTTAAAGGCCAGTACTTCCTTTGGATCGTAATTAAGGTTGCGGCCATGCTTGTACCGGAGGTTGGTAGTGGTTTGCTTGTCACCCACCACCTTCACCGGTGTTTTTACGCGCACGCTTCCATGGTCAGTGGCCAGGATGATCCGGATGTTCTTGTCCGCTATTTTTTTCAGGGCCTGGTGAAGCGGTGAATGCTCGAACCAGGAAGCGGTGATGCTCCTGTAGCTCACTTCATCGCCTGCCAGCTCTTTCAGCACCTCCATTTCCGTGCGTGCGTGCGAAAGCATGTCCACGAAGTTGTATACGATCACATTCAGGTCGTTTTGCAGGAGATTGTGCACATTGTTCATCAGGTCGATGCCCGCCTGGTTGTTCACCACCTTGGTATAAGAGATACGGAGGTCGTCTTGTCCCGCTGCTTTCATCTGGGCACGGAAAAGTTCTTCCTCGGAAAGGTTCTTTCCGCCTTCTTCTTCATCATTTTTCCAGAACTCGGGAAATTTCTTGGAGATCTCCAGCGGCAGCATACCGGCAAAAATGGCATTGCGTGCATAGTGCGTAGCGGTAGGAAGGATGCTGTAAAAGCTATCTTCCTCTACCAGCCTGAAAGATTCCAGGAAAGTAGGCATGATGGTTCTCCATTGGTCGAAACGCAGGTTGTCGATAAGAATGAAGAAGGTGGGTGTGCCTTTCTCGATATTGGGCAGCACTTTCTCACGGATGAGGGTATGCGACATCACCGGCTTGTCGCTTACACCGGCCTTCAACCAGGAAGCATAATTGCGGTTGATGAATTTGAAAAATTCGGTATTGGCCTCGTTCTTCTGCGTCATGAACACTTCCTGCATTTCGGGACTGTCGCTTTTCTGCAGGCTCAGCTCCCAGTGTACGAGCTCTTTATAAATGCCCATCCATTCGTTATGGTCAGGGTTGGAGTTCAGCGCCATGAACAGGTTCCTGAATTGCTGCTGGTAGGCCGTGGTGGTCTTTTCCGCCACCAGCCTCCGGTTGTCGATGATCTTTTTCAGGGAAAGCCAAACCTGGTTGGGATTCACGGGCTTGATCAGGTAATCCGAGATCTGGCTGCCTATGGCCTCGTCCATCAGGTTCTCCGTTTCGTTCTTGGTGATCAGCACCACCGGTATCTGGTTATTCACCTCCTTGATCTTGGCCAGGGTTTCCAGCCCGGTGATGCCGGGCATGGACTCGTCGATGAGTACCACGTCCACTACATTCTCTTTCACATAATCGATGGCGTCGAAGCCATTGGTGAGGGTCACCACGTCATAGCCCTTGTTTTCCAGGAAGATCTTCTGCGACTGGAGGCTTTCAATTTCATCATCTACCCAAAGGATCTTGTTCATATTCGTATGTTTTCCGGTGTAATGTGTTCGCTAAAAAACTTTACCACACCTATATTCTTGTTACTTTGCGGGTGAGGGAAGGGGTTGTCAAATGTACACCGTTACCGATTGTTTCTCTCACTAAAACAGGAGAGCCTGCATGGACCACGTTCATAAGATCATCAACGACCCCGTTTACGGATTTATTACCATCGACGATCCGCTGGTATTCGGCATTATATCTCATCCTTACTACCAGCGGCTTAGGCGCATCCACCAGATGGCCTTTGCCTCGCTGGTCTATCCAGGCGCGGTTCATTCCCGCCTGCATCACTCACTGGGCGCCTATCACCTGATGGGGCTGGCCCTGAACGAACTGAGAACAAAAGGGGTGGCTATTACCCGCGAAGAAGAGATCGCGGCCAAAGTGGCCATACTTCTCCATGATATTGGTCATGGTCCCTTTTCCCATGCGCTGGAAAAGCAATTGATCCAGGGCGTGCATCATGAAGACATTTCCACGCTGATCCTGGGGCTGCTCAACGAACAGTTCAACGGAAGGCTTTCCATGGCCATGGAGATCTTTGCGGGCACCTATCGAAAGCAGTTCCTGCACCAGTTGGTGTCCGGCCAGCTGGATGTGGACAGGATGGACTACCTCACACGCGACTCATTTTTCACCGGCGTGGTGGAGGGTGCTATCGGGTACGACCGGATCCTGAAAATGCTGGCCGTGCACAACGGGGAGCTGATGGTGGAAGAGAAGGCCATCTTTACGGTAGAAAAGTTCCTGGTGAGCAGGCGGCTGATGTACTGGCAGGTGTATTTGCACAAGGCCGTGGTGGCCGCTGAAAAAATGCTGGTAAAAGTGTTTGCCCGTTCCAGGGAACTATTTCAAAAAGGGGTGCCACTCGAAGCGGCCACGCAAAACCTGGATTTCTTCCTGAAGGAAGACCAGGCGGGTGAGAGCTTTCGCAATCACATTGAAAAATTCGTACAACTGGATGACACGGACGTGATGTGTACTTTGAAGAACTGGTGCGGGCATCCCGATCCTGTATTGTCGCGGCTGAGCAGCGGGCTGGTAGACAGGAAGCTTTTGAAGATCGCTTTCCAGAGCGAGCCCTTTGATGAAGAAAAAGTAGACCTGCTGAGAGCGCAGGTAGCCCGGAGCCTTGAGATCTCCGAAGACGACGCAGGTTACCTGGTGTTTACAGGCGAAGCAGTGAGCACTACCTACAATCCTTATGACGAGCATATCAAGATCCTTTACAAGAACGGGACGGTCTCGGATATATCGAGAGTCGACAACGCCCTGATCCACCATCAACTCTCATCGCCGGTTAAAAAATACTACCTTTGCAGCCTCCGGTAGCGCCGGTTTTCCGGGTGCTTTTCCAGGCTGGGGAATGGGCCGTAAAACGGTCATTTGACTTTATTGACACATTTCACTAAATTGACTCTAGAATCATATTTATGCAGTTTACCGCAGCCCAGATTTCTTTAATGCTGAATGGTGTCGTGGAAGGGGATGCCGGCGCAACGGTCTCTTCTTTTGGAAAGATCGAGGAGGCAAAAGAAGGGCAGCTGAGTTTTTTAGCCAATCCGAAATACGAAGAGTTTCTCTATACTACCCAAGCTTCCATAGCCATCATCAACGAGTCCTACCAGCTGCAGAAACCGGTAAAGCCTACGCTCATCCGGGTGAAGGATGCCTACTCCGCCTTTGCGCAGCTTCTTAGCCGCTACCAGGAGATGGTGACCCAGCAGATGAAGGGCATACAGGATCCCTGCTATATTTCGCCGGGCGCCAGCATTGGCAAGGATGTGTTCATTGGCGCGTTTTCTTATATAGGTGAGAATGTGAAGGTGGGAGATAATACCAAGATCTTCCCGAACTCCTTTGTAGGAGATAATGTGGTGATCGGCGAGAACTGCATCATTCACCCAGGCGTGAAGATCTACCACGACTGCATACTGCATAATCATGTGATCATACATGCCGGTACCGTGATCGGCGGCGATGGCTTCGGCTTTGCGCCCCAGGCGGACGGGTCGTTCAAAAAAGTGCCGCAGATCGGCAACGTGGTCATAGAAGACAATGTGGAGATCGGCGCCAATACAGCCATCGACAGGGCCACCATGGGATCTACCTGGATCCGCGCGGGTGCCAAGCTGGATAATCTGATCCAGATCGCCCACAACGTGGAAATAGGCAACAGTACCGTCATTGCCGCCCAGGCGGGCGTATCGGGATCCACCAAGATCGGCAACAATGTCATGATTGGCGGACAGGCCGGACTCGTTGGACATATCCAGATAGCGGACGGCTCCAAGATCAATGCCCAGAGCGGCGTGAGCAAGTCTTTGAAAGAACCTTATACCTCGGTCACAGGCTCCCCTGCCGGTGATTATACCAGCGCCCTGCGCAGCCAGGCCGTATTCCGTAATCTCCCGGAACTGGAAAAAAGGATCCACGAGCTGGAAAAGATCGTCAGGCAGCTGATGGCGGAAAAAGTAGGACTCTAACCCCCCGAAATACTGCTTTTCTATTTTAGCGCAATGGTTTAATGTGTATTAAGTACACATTCCAAGTCGTTCGGGTGGTGAATTTCAAACTTCACATGAATTCTCCTTTCACGATTCACGATTTACGATTCACGTCCGGAGTTGATTGACACCGGCAATTTGCCACGAAAACAACTCCCATTTTCGTGAACAATTATGTGTACAATTTTAACGTGTTCCATCGCCCTGGAACGCCTGATTTTTGGTACATTTGTCCGAACGAACACGCATCCCCGCGATGCATAAATTTCCCTACAAGAATGAGTGATATTTTAG
Organism: Chitinophagaceae bacterium; assembly: GCA_036676905.1. GTDB lineage: Bacteria > Bacteroidota > Bacteroidia > Chitinophagales > Chitinophagaceae > Flavisolibacter. Next base: position 11,703 of record JAKFCE010000006.1, on the reverse strand, counting down.
ATACGGTGATCCCTACGCCATCAGCGGTGATCACACCTAGTTATGGAGCCGACAGCATACAGGTTTTGGAGGGTTTGGAGGCCGTAAGAAAGCGTCCCGCGATGTATATCGGGGACATTGGCGTGAAAGGACTGCACCACCTGGTTTACGAGGTCGTTGACAACTCGATCGACGAAGCGCTGGCGGGTCATTGTAAGAATATCACCGTAACCATTCACGAGGACAATTCTATTTCAGTTGAAGACGACGGCCGTGGTATCCCTACAGGCATGCACGCCAAAGAAGGCCGTTCCGCCCTGGAAGTGGTGATGACCGTACTCCATGCCGGTGGAAAGTTCGACAAGGGAAGCTATAAGGTTTCCGGTGGTCTTCATGGCGTGGGTGTCAGCTGCGTGAACGCGCTGAGCAGCCGTTTGCACGTCACCGTACAAAGGGAAGGCAAGATCTTCGAGCAGGAGTACCGGATTGGCGTACCCCAGTTCCCTGTGCGCGAGATCGGCGCCAGCGACAAGACCGGTACCCATGTGCATTTCTGGCCCGACTACACCATTTTCATTGTCTCAGAATACAACAAGGACATCCTGGAAGGACGCCTTCGTGAGCTGTCCTACCTCAACCGCGGCATTGCCATTACCCTCAATGATCTCAGGGAGAAGGACGAGGAGTCCGGCATGACCTACAGCAAGACCTTCTTCAGCGAAGGCGGTATCGTGGAGTTCGTGGAGATGCTGGACAAGCAAGCCGGCAGAACGCCACTGATCTCCAACGTACTTTACGTGGAAGGCCTGGATGAAAAGTCCAATGTGATGGTGGAAGTGGCCACCATGTACAACGATAGCTACACAGAGCATATCTATTCCTACGTCAATAACATCAATACCATCGAGGGCGGTACGCACGTGGCTGGTTTCCGCCGGGCACTTACCCGCGTATTTAAGCACTATGGCGATAAGAACGGCCTTTTTGAAAAGGCCAAGGTCTCCATTGAAGGCGACGACTTCCGCGAAGGCCTGAGCGCTATCATTTCGGTGAAGGTGCCTGAGCCCCAGTTTGAAGGCCAAACCAAGACCAAGCTCGGTAACAACGAGGTGATGGGCGTGGTGGATTCCACCGTGTCTAAGGTGCTGGAAGCCTACCTGGAGGAAAATCCAAAGGAAGCAAGGAATATCATCAATAAAGTGATCCTGGCCGCTCAGGCGAGGGCGGCTGCCCGAAAAGCCCGCGAGCTGGTGCAGAGAAAGTCGGTGCTCAGCGGAGGCGGGTTACCGGGAAAGCTGGCCGATTGTTCCGAGCGTGATCCTGAAAAATGCGAGCTCTACCTGGTGGAGGGTGATTCCGCGGGTGGAACGGCCAAGCAGGGCCGCGACCGCAGCTACCAGGCTATCCTTCCATTAAGAGGAAAGATCCTCAACGTGGAAAAGGCCATGGAGCATAAGATCTACGAGAACGAGGAGATCAGGAACATGTACACCGCCCTGGGCGTGACCATCGGCACCGCCGAGGATCCTAAGGCGCTGAACCTGGCCAAGCTCCGTTACCATAAGCTGATCATCATGACCGATGCCGATGTGGACGGAAGTCACATCGCTACCCTGATCCTCACGTTCATCTTCCGTTACATGAAAGAGCTGGTAGAGCAGGGTTATGTATATATCGCACAACCACCGCTTTATCTCGTGAAAAAAGGTAAGGAGCAGGCTTATGCCTATAACGAAGACCAGCGCAAGCTGCTGGTAGAAAAACTCGGGGCGGGAAATCCGGATGCGGTGAATATCCAGCGATACAAAGGTTTGGGTGAAATGAACTCAGAGCAGCTCTGGGAGACCACCATGAACCCAGAAACGCGTACACTGAAGCAGGTAACCATCGAGAGCGCCGCCGAAGCCGACCGCGTATTCTCTATGCTGATGGGTGATGAGGTAGCTCCCCGTCGTGAGTTCATCGAGAGCCACGCGAAATACGCCCGGATAGATGTATAGTTAACAAGTTGACATGTCAACCTCTCCACTATTGCATTTTCGCAAATGGATTCGTCTTCATTTCATCTCCTATCGTGGTGCTGTCTCCGTGACCCGGGTAAACGATCACATCTTCCGGTAAAGTATAAAGTTTGGTCTTGATGCTTTGCAATAAAGTGTCCATGTCGCCGCCCGGAATGTCGGTGCGGCCCACGCTTCCCTGGAACAGTACATCGCCGCCAATAAGAAATTTGTGCAGGCGGCTGTAAAAACAAACGCTGCCCGGTGAATGTCCGGGTGTCAGCAGGATCTCCAGCGTTTCTTCACCCAGCTTCAGGCTGCTGCCTTCTTCCAAAAAGATCATTTCACCCTCGTAATTCTGAAATGGCAACTGCCACATGTCGCCGGTAGCAGGTCCTCTTTCAAGGATCGGTAATTCCAGTTTGTGCAGGTGAAGGGACAGGCCATATTTGGCGGCTACAAAGCGGTTTCCGAAAATATGATCGAGATGGCAGTGCGTATTGAGCAGCATCACCGGCTTCAACTGGTGTGAACTGATATAATCGACCAGTTCCTTCTCCTCACTGGCAAAATAGCAGCCGGGGTCGATAATACAGCATTCCTTTTCACCGTTATACAGCAAATAGGTGTTCTCCTGCACCGGGTTAAATGTGAATCGTTGGACCTGTAACATGCAGCCTTTTTTGTATTTTTAGTTGCAATTTAGTTTCAAATACCCTCTTTATTTGAAAAATCACCTTCTTAAGTATATGATTAGAACCATAACGAGATCGGTAGGGATGGCCTTGCTTTTATTGAGCACGCAGGCTTCTGCACAGGTTAACGCGGTGGAATTTGGCAAGAACAGGGTGCAGTACCAGAAGTTCATCTGGAAATACTACCAGACAGATAATTTCAATACCTACTTCAGCCAGGACGGCCTGGAGATCGGCAAATACGTGGCACAGGTGGCGGAAAAAGAACTTCCCCAGCTGGAAGAGTTCATCGAGTATGGTCTGCAGCGCCGCGCCAATATTGCGGTGTACAATAATTTCGACGAGATGCAGCAATCCAATATTGGTTTGGGCATCGACTGGCAGAGCACAGGAGGGGTGACCAAGCTGGTCAACAATAAAATGATGATCTATTTCGATGCCAACAGGAACAACCTGCGCAAGCAGGTGCGCCAGGGCATCGCGGGTATACTGGTTCAGAACCTTCTGTTTGGCGACGACCTCGGCGATTTCGCAGCCAACCAAACCCTGCTCGACCTGCCCCAATGGCTCACCGATGGCTATATCATGTACGCGGCCGAGACCTGGAGCACCGACCTGGACGACCAGCTGAAGGGCGCTATGCTGGCGGGCAATTACAAGAACTTTTACCAGTTCGCCTTCGACAAGCCCAACCTGGCAGGCCACGCTTTCTGGTATTATTTCGGCAATAAATATGGCCGCAACAAGACCACTTACCTCCTTTACCTGGCCAGGGTCTACCGCAACCTCAATAGCGGCACGCAGCGCATAGCCAGTAAGAAATTCAAGAACGTCCTGGCCGATTTCATGACGGACATGACCCAGCTTTATTACAAGGACATCCGCGGAAGGCGCAACGTGCCTAAGGGACAGCTTTCCGTGGCCGAGGAAATAGGAAAAAAAGATTTCATCCGCTTTAACGCCAACCCCCAGCCTCGCAGCTTCACTTATGCGGTCACCGAATTCAGGGGAGGCAAATACACCGTGGTGGTGAACGAGAACTTCGTGAACCGCAAAGAGCTCCTGGAAGTGGGGATCCGCTCCAGGCAGGATGAAGTGAATCCTAATTACCCCATCCTGGCCTGGGATACCAAGGGTACCCGCCTGGCCGTGCTGTACAGCGAAGAAGGCAAGATCAAGTTCTTTATCTACGACCTGGTGAACCGCGTCAAGATCAACAAGCAGGAGATCCCCATGTTCGACCAGGTGCAGGACATGAAATACATGCTGGATGGCAACACCCTGCTCATGTCGGCCGTGAAAAGCGGTCAGACCGACATTTTCGTGTATAAGATCGACAAGCAGACCGTGGAGCAGATCACCAACGACAGGTTCGATGACCTCGATGCTTCTTTTGTGGCTTTCCCGAATAAGACGGGCATCATCTTCTCGTCGAACAGGCCTTCCGTAGATGCAATCGACAGCGATACTACCATGCCCTCCGAGCATTTCAATATTTTCCTGGTAGATAACTGGAACAAGAGCGAATTCAAGCAGATCAGCCAGCTCACCAATGTGCGCCAGGGCAATGCCAGATTCCCTTCCCAGTACAACGTCATGCACTTCACCTTCGTAAGCGATGAGAACGGCATCAACAACCGCTACGCCGGATTCTTTACTACGGAAAAGGCTGGGCTGGATACGCTGGTCTATATAGGTGACGAGATACTCCGCAATCCTTTGCCGGAGGAGGTAGACAGCCTGCTGAAAGAATGGAACAAGACCGATATTGATTCTGTAGGTTATTTCGCCACGAGCAACGACTCGGCCTATGTGTTCCCCATCAGCAACTATCAAAACAGCCTGCTGGAAACACGTACAGCCGGCGACCAGCAGCAGGTAAGCGAAGTGATCAGGCAGGCGGACTACAAGTTCCTCTACCGGTTAAGGGTAGACGAAGCCACGCTTCGCAGGAGGAATGTCACCGCCAGGCCTACTGAATACCGCAAGAAGACCATTGAGCAGAAGAGGCTGGAGGAGAATGCCGCGGGCCTGGACGAAGTGCCGCAGGATTCCACCGATACCACCGATGTTTTCCAAACGGAATTTGAAGAGGAAAAGGACAGTACCCAGCTGGGCAAGGTAGTGGAAGGGCAGGTGATCACGGAAGAGCCCGTGCTGAGCAGGGCTAAGCTTTACGAATACAGGCCGGCAAGATTCTTTAACGACTACCTGGTGGGTGGCGTAAACAATACGGTGTTTTCCGTGAACCGCTACCAGACCTTTATGGGTGGCGCAGGTCCGATAGAGCCTTCTACCGGCAGCGATTTCAATGGTATCGTGCGCATGGGCACCATCGACTTCTTTGAAGACTATAAATTATCAGGAGGCATACGCGTGAATCCGAACCTTCGCGACAACGATGTGCTCTTTGAGTTCATGAACCTGCGCAAGCGCCTGGACTGGGGTGTGACCTATTACCGCAGCAGCCGCTCTTTCGTGGAAAGGGCACAGGGAGAGTTCCTGGCCAGGGAGTACAATAACTATTATTTCGGTCGCTTCCGTTATGCGTTCGACAGGGTGAAAAGCCTGCGGGTTACCATCGGTCCCCGGTTCGATAATATCCTTTATGTAACTGACAAGGCACAGCCTACCAGTCTCGCCAAGGCGCCAAAGAAGCGCACTTTTGGTCAGCTGACCATGGAATATGTGCATGACAATAGCATCAACCCTGCACTGAACATTTGGAACGGCCTGCGCTGGAAAGTGTATGGCGACTGGTTCACTCAGCTTTCCGAAATGAAGAATACGGAAGGCCGGTATATTTTCAATGCCGGTTTTGACGCCAGGCATTACCTGCCCATTTACCGCAACGCGATCTGGGCCGTGCGTGCCGCTGCAGATTTTTCCTGGGGCAACCAGCAGGTGGTCTATTACCTCGGAGGCGTGGATGGCTGGCTGAAGCTGAGGTCAAATGAGAAATTTGATCCTTCCGGCCAGGGGATGGTGGGCTACCGTTATTTCGATCCGACCAATAAGCCAGATTCTTCGGAAAGCTATGCTTACCAGGCGCTGGCAGTGAACATGAGAGGCTTTAAGCAGAATGTAGCCAATGGCAATAATGCGTTTGTGCTCAACAGTGAGATCAGGCTGCCTGTATTCACCACCTTCCTCAACAGGCCCATCAATAACGCCCTCCTGCGCAATTTCCAGATCGTTCAATTCATAGACCTGGGAACCGCATGGAATGGAAAGTATGACGACTTTAAGCGCCCGCAGGTGAATTACCAGACACCGCAGTCTCCCTTGATGGTGCAGATCAAAGCGGGTGGCATTGGGCCATTTGCCGGTGGATATGGCTTTGGAGCACGCAGCACCATTTTTGGTTACTTCCTGCGCTATGATGTAGCCTGGCAGATGAACGGATTCTTCCGGGGCAAGCCGCAGATGTACCTGGCCATGGGACTTGATTTTTAACCCGCTATGAACCTCCCAACGCCGCGTTGCTTTGCCGGGCAGGCTTAAAGAGAGGGGGGATGTTGGAGAGATAAATAATAATAGAAAACTAAAAGGAGATGCTAAAGCATCTCCTTTTTTGTTGCGCTTCGTGGCTTTTACCATAGCAAACTGATTTTGGGAATAAAAATGATACAGCCTATGACCAGGGCCGCAGCTGCCCCGAAAAGCACAGCTGCGGCTGAAAGATCTTTCACGAGTTGGATGCCGGGACGACGTTCCATGGAAACCTGGTCCATGGCCTTTTCTATTGCCGTGTTGAAGATCTCCGCCATCCAGACAATAGCGATGGCTACGATCACCAGGCACCACTCTAGGGATGATATTTGAAAAAGCAGGGAAGCCAGTAATACAGCGATCGTAATAGCAAGGTGGATCCGGGCATTGTGCTCGGAACGGAAGAAGCCCTTCATGCCAGTCCAGGCATAATAGATGCTGCTCCCGCGCTGTTTCCAGCTAAATGATTCTCTTTTCATTTTTCCGAGGTTTTGTCTGCGATCCATTTCCACCAGAAAGCAACGCAGGTAGCGTATACAAAGAGCTGGAAGATCTCGTCGGTCACCGACTGTCCGTTCCGCACCACGGCGAGCGACACAGGCACCACCAGGGCGATGGCGAGGATGGTAACAAGATATCCGTAAGCGTGAACGGGTATATAGAGGGGACCCAATTGTTTGAACCAGTGTGTTTTCATATCCATAGATTTTAAGGTTACCATTGGAATTTCCTTGAGAAATACATGATGGCTGCCAGCGTGATGAACAGGCCGATGCTTCCGAAAAGGAGCGAGTAATCCTGTATCTGCAGGATGGTAAATACGTAACTGTACATCAGTACCAGCACCAGTGACAGGATGAGTGAAAGCCGGTTAGATGACAGTATGCTTCTAACGAACCACCCGATCAGGCCAATAGTGGCCACTGCGGCGATCGCATAGGAAATATTAAAACCTATGTATTCTGAAAAGGAGAGCAACAGAGTATAAAATAGCACAAGCGCCAGTCCGATCAGCCCGTACTGGAAGGGGTGTACTGAGCGCTTGTTCGAGGTCTCGATAAGAAAAAAGGCCGCAAAGGTGAGCAGGATACAAAGCGCAGAGTATTTGATGGAGCGCATGGTCTTCTGGTAGCCGTTCACCGGTACGAAAAGATTGGCGCCGAAAGAAGAGGCTGATATGTTGTTGGCAGCCGACACATAGTCTGTTGTTTCTCTCGAAGGTGGTCCCGGCAGGGAAGAGATCGTGTAGCTCGCATCCACCCATTGCTGGGGGTAGGCTCTTTTATGCGCCATGCTTTTCCATGTGGCTACAAAGCCCGAGTCGGTAACGCGGGTAGATTGCGGCAGGAGGTCGCCCGTGAAGCTGGGATCCGGCCATTTGGAACGGATGGTTACGGAAGTAGATTTTCCTACAGGCGTGAAAAGCAACTGTTCGGAGCCATTCAGATCCAGGTGAAAGCTGAAGTTGCTTTGCAGGTTGCCCGGGGTTGCGCCCACCAGCGGCGCGGTGAGCCCGTTGGCGCCGGAACGGTCGTCGAAAGATTGAGGGGAAAGCACCAGGTTTTGATCATTCAGCCGGATCACCACTTCCTCATTCAAGCCTTTCACATCGGTGATGTTCAGTTTGATAAAGGCTTCGTTCCAAATGACGTCTTCCGGCAAGCAATTAAGTTTAGCGATATCGGGTTGTGTGAAAGAGCCGCTCAGATCTACCTGTGTGCGATAGAGCATGACCTTGTAGATGCCGCGGTATTTCTCTCTCGGCTCAATTTGGGATGATACATTCAGCTGGTGCGGCATGAAGAAGGCGAAGTGCTTGCTTCGCACAGCCTTGGTTCCATTGTCGCTATCGGTTTGCCAGAAGGGTAAGACCAGCATCGGTCCGGTGACTACCTGGCGCCCCGCCCATTTACTGCTTACTTCCGCGATCGCTTCTTTTTGTCTTTCCTCCCGCTCACGAATGAGTTCCCTGATGTACACGGTAGGTATCATGAGGACAAGTACCAGGAAGGCGATGATCAGTCCTTTAATGAGCACCTTGCTTTTGGACCAGAGGCCTTGATTAATCGTTTCCATTTGATTGTTGTTTAAATATGATGGATCTGAGGTTGTCTGTTTTTGCATGGAGGAGTTGGTTCCATGGCCAGTGATGAAAAGGTGTTGCCTCCCTGCCTTGCCTGTAGGCGAGTTTCATGTCTTCCCAGTATTCGGGCATGGTGAGAAAGGCATAGAGCACGGTAGCCAGTACGGGAAACGACACGCGCCCGTTGCCAAACATGAAACACTGCAGGCAGGCTTCACCTTTTTCCGTGGTATCGTACCGGAGGAGAATGTGCTTCAGGTCGTGGCGGGTATAATGGGGAAGTAGACGGAGCTGTTTTTTTGCAAGGAAGTCATGCAGGTCCTTTCCGAGCGTGCCCTGGTCAAAGCCGCCGATCTCTTCCATGGTGTAGGGGAAACGCTTGGTTTTGCGAAAGATCTTCAGCAGCGGGAGGGCCACATTGTGTGTGAGCATCACCAGCAGCTTCATCCTGATCGTTTTTAATTTTTTGAGCATACTTACTATTTAGGCGGGTGAGCAGGATCCGCTATGATCAATAAGGTTTTCTTATAGCAGTACCACAGGATCACAAAACCGGCTACACCGAAACTGCAGTCGATCAGTTGCCAGCCAAAGGGAATTCCGCGGAATGCGCCGGCTATGAAGGCCAGAGGAAAAACGAGCACGCAGGCCAGCAGTCCAAACTGCAGTACCCAGATATTTTTAATGGGATCGCGGTAGGGCCCTATGAACAGGATGGCGAGGATGAAATGCGCAAAGGCCAGCCAGTCGAAGCCGTAGAAGATGTAAGGATATTTTTCCTCGGTGTCTTCCAGCGCATGCAGCACCTTGTAGAGCCAGTCGTAAAAGCTGCTGCCCGCGGGTGTTTGCGCCACCAGCCAGCGAAGTTCCTGAACCAATGGAATGGCGGTCAGTCCGCTGAGGAAGAGGCCTGTCATGAAAACGATGAGCGCTATCCTGATCTTTTTCAAACGCGTATCATTTAACATAAAAAGTGCTTTGTATTACAAAGTGAATGGACAAAAAAAAATATTATTTGATATGATGGATCATTTTTTCCAGTGCCGCTATGTGTTCGTTGAATGCCTTGGTACCTGCCTTGGTGATCTGGTAGGTGGTGTTCGTCTTTTTGCCAATGAATCCTTTGTGTACCTTGATCAGCGCATTTTCTTCCAGATTCACCAGGTGGGTGGCCAGGTTGCCGTCTGTGACCTCGAGCATGGATTTCAGGTCGTTGAAGCTCACTTCGTCATTCACCATAAGGATGCTCATCACGCCCAGCCTCACACGGTTGTCGAAGATCTTGTTCAGTCCTGCTATGGGGTTAACGGCGCTCATTGGTAATCCGGCTTACTCTTCAATGTTTTCATTCCTTTCATATTTCCACCACATGAGAAATCCGTAGATGATGTGCAACAGGCCAAAGCCGGCGGCCCAAAAATACAGACCATAACCGATGAACTGGGTATTGATCAATCCGAGAATGATCTCCGAGATCCCCAACCAGCGGATATCCGAGAGCGTGTATTTACTGCCATTCACCAGTGCCAATCCGTAAAAGATCAGGCAGGCGGGGGCTACGAATTTCCATTCATTATATTGAAGCATGCTGAGAATGAAGAACCCGCCTGCAGCCAGTGGTATGGCCAGGTTGATGATCAGCCTCCGCGCGATTGGATCCCAAACAGGCTGGTTTTTTTTCTGTGCACGTCGCCATGTGAAATAGAATGCCGACACCAGGGTAGCTGCCAGCACGGCGCCGGCGATCAGCAACAAGCTCAGCTCCAGCTTCTGAAAATTTCTTCCTGAAAATCCTTCTACCGAATACGCGTCATAATACTCACTCAAACGATTATAGGCCAGCCAGGAGCCTGCCAGGGCCCAACATCCGGCGGCAATGCCGCTCAGTCCGCTGAGGGAAATGAATTTGCTGGAGCGCTGCATCATGTCGCGTATATCGCGAAGCGCAGCTACGTGTTCGGTTTCCGGATGCATAAAAAAGCACTTTGTAGTACAAAGTAAATGACTTTGAATGGAATTGCCAAATAATATGGGTTTTTAATAAAGAAGGACTGGGTCGTCACAGTGAATGGTGAATGGTGAATGAATTCCGGGCGATCTGTTGGCTGTTCATCTGCGCCATCTGCGGGAAAGGCTGTTACCTAATACCCAACTATCACATCACAGGCATGGTGGATCTCCGCCTCTGATATCGTAAGTGGAGGCGAGATGCGAAGACAATGCGGGGCAAAAAGAAACCAATCGGTGACCACATTATTCTCTATGCAATGGTCCACCACTTTTTTGCAGGTTTCAAAACTATCGTATTCCACGGCCAGCCAGAGCCCTGCACTGCGAACAGCGCGGATGCTGGGATGTTTCAATCTTTCCAGGAAGATCTTTTCTTTTTCTTCCACCTGCATTGCTTCTTCCATCAGCACCATCATGGCCTGCATGCCGGCCACACAACTTAAAGGATGGCCGCCGAATGTGGTGATGTGTCCCAGTACGGGGTGGGCGGTGAACAGGTCCATTCTTGCCTTTGAAGCAATGAAAGCGCCTAGTGGAAGTCCGCCTCCGAGTGCTTTGCCTAACAGCAGGATGTCGGGAACGATACCATAATTTTCAAATGCCCAGAGCGGACCGGTCCTGCCGAAGCCACACTGGATCTCGTCGAGTACCAGCAGGGTGCCTGTTTGTGTACATTTTTCCCTAAGCGCCAGTATCCATGCTGGTTCCGGGCGAATGACGCCTGCTTCTGCCTGTACCGTTTCTGCGAAAACGCAGGCTGTTTGCTCGTTGATCTCCCCGAGGTCTTCCATGGAATTGTAGCGCAGGTGCGTCACACCGGGCAACAGCGGTCTGTAGGCATTTCTCCAGTACTCGCTTCCAATGATGCTGAGCGCTCCCTGGGTGGAGCCGTGGTAAGCATTGTTGAAAGCGATCACCCCGCTTCTTCCTGTTGCTTTTTTAGCCAGCTTCATTGCGCCCTCCACCGCTTCGGCTCCCGAGTTGGTGAAATAAACCGAATCCAGTTCGGCCGGCAGGTGTTTGGTGAGCAGGGTGGCATATTGCACCTGTGGGCTCTGTATGAATTCGCCATACACCATTACATGCAGGTAAGCATCGAGCTGGCGGCTGATGGCGGCCAGCACCGCAGGGTGGCGATGCCCCACATTGGCCACGGAAATTCCGCCTATGAGGTCGAGATATTTTTTTTCAGCAGCATCTGTGAGGTAGCAGCCTTCAGCCTGCACGATCTCCAGCGCCAGAGGGGCGGGAGAAGTTTGTGCCACATGCGAAAGGAAAAGCTGGCGCTGATTCATGCCACTAAGATAGGGTGGTGTATAAAAGAAAAGCTGCCCACCTTAAGGCGGAGCAGCTTTTCAACTGAATGGTTATTCCTGAAATTTCTTACTGTTTTACCAGTTTTACGGTTTCTACTGCGCCGTTTCCGTCATCGAGGCGAACCAGG
>JAKFCE010000005.1:0-424202 GCA_036676905.1 Chitinophagaceae bacterium | reverse complement strand
CATCCTGGGGCTGGAGAAGGTCCCAAGGGTTCGGCTGTTCGCCGATTAAAGTGGCACGTGAACTGGGTTCAGAACGTCGCAAGACAGTTCGGTCCCTATCTGTGGTGGGCGTTAGTAAATTGAGAGGACGTGACCTTAGTACGAGAGGACCGGGTCGCACGTACCGCTGGTGTATCTGTTGTGCCGCCAGGTGCAATGCAGAGTAGCTACGTACGGACAGGATAAACGCTGAAAGCATCTAAGCGTGAAACCTTCCTCAAGATGAGTTTACTTTTAAGAGCCGTAGAAGACTACTACGTTGATAGGCTACAGGTGTAAAGCTAGTAATAGCAAAGCCGAGTAGTACTAATTGCTCGTACGCTTTAATTTTTTTTTTGATTCTCTGACAACAACTATTTTTCCAATATGTCAACTTATTTAGTTGACAAGTTAACTAGTTGACAAGTTGACTAGGGCTTTTCCTAGTTAACCAGTTAACCAGTCAACTGTTACCTTTTTATGGTGGTTTTGCCGAGGGTGTTCACCTCTTCCCATACCGAACAGAGAAGTTAAGCCCCTCATGGCCGATGGTACTGCACCAAAATGCGGGAGAGTAGGTAGCCGCCGTATTCTTTAGAGCCCTGGAATTTATTCCGGGGCTTTTTTTTGTGCGTATGGCAAGGTAGTCCCGACGATTCAGCAAGCTGAATGTCGGGATGCCGACCGCAAGCGTCGGCACCGCCGTATTCTTTAATTAGCCTCAACGAAAGTTGAGGCTTTTTTTATGCCCCCAGGCGCCGTTTCCGGAAGAAGCTCCGTAATCAAGTCTTCTTGCGGATCTTCCGATTGGAGTAATGAGCACTGGATATAAGTATGAGCCAGCTGTCTCCTGACCGCATATCTCTCAGTCACCGGATACCCAATAACCCAATAACCTGATAGCCCTATACCGCCTTCCAGCCAGCTGAAACTATTTCTTGCATTTTTCAGCGGTTCAAAGTTCTAACTTCGATTATCCCTAACAGTTTTCAGCTGGTTATAAAATACATAACTGCTTATGTTTCAAAAGAAAGGCAGACTAAGGGGAATTCTACCGGAAGGCGAGGTACGGTACTGAAGAGTTTCCATTCTAATTTTTTAGCACATTTATCCCAAGCAGCATAGTTGTAGAAACGACTGTCATTTAATAAATTAGTCATTATGACAAGATACCTTTTTCCATTGGTGATGGTTTTGTTAGCCCTCTCATACGGTTGCCAAAAGGAGGTGGACATGCCATTAGAACCAGTGCAGGTGGATTCGGTAGATATGACTCCTATTCAGGCCAACGGCGAGATCGTTTATTTATCAAGGACACCACCTAACGGTGATTGGCTAATATTTGTTATGAAGGCAGACGGCACCAACAAGCGGCTTCTGTGCGATAGCTTGGTGGCCTGCCATCGGCCGGCCGTATCGAATGACGGAATGAAAGTGGCCTTTATCACCAAGACCGGCAATTTCTATGTGATTGACCTGAATGGACAAAATCTAAAAAGAATGGCCGTTGGCCCGGGTTTGCTTCTCTCGGCCTGGTCGCCAGACGACAGCAGGATCGCTTTTTCCAGGTTCGATTCTCAAGCCGGATACGCGAACATATATACCATCCATGCAGATGGAACAAATGAGCGCCAATTAACTACCAACTCCGGTGTTCTCGCTTCGTTTACGCCCGATAATAAATCCATCCTTTATTGTGGTGGCAACGGAACGTCGTATGCGATCTGGAAAATGAATATTGATGGCAGCAATAAGCAGCTATTAACCCCTGCAGGTATTTCATTTACAGCGCCCTTGCCCTCACCAAATGGAGAGTTGATCGCCATGCAGTCTGTGACGCAGAAAGGCTCGCAGATCTATGTAATGAGGTCGGATGGGAGTCAACTGAAACAACTTACTTTTTCCTTAAATCCCTGGAATCAATATTCTCCCGAATATGAAAACAATGACAATGCTGTGTGGTCGCCAGACAGCAAGAAGCTGGTCTACGAATGCAGGGAGAACGGTTCACCCGATATTTTTGTTATCAATGCCGATGGATCAGGCAACAAAAGGTTGACGAACGGACCGATCAGGGATGAAGATCCTGTTTGGACGAAAGATGGTCAGTACATCGTATTTTCTTCCAACAGTTATGGAAGCCTTGAAAGCGAGATCTGTATTATGAGAACACAAGGTCAATTACAAACTCCTTTGAGTAAGTTCTGGCTGGACGATATTTATCCAATTTACATCAGTAAATAACCGGGATAAGATTCAAGCAAGTTCCTGACCCCGATGATTATTCATCGGGGTCTTTTATGCCCAGGCTTGACTAAAACAAAGATCTCAGCATATTGCGCAAGGAGGTTGCATGTAAAAACTGGCTTTAGTAACTTTAATTCAACTTGTCCGAACGGGTGAGGCTGCAAAAGGTTGATTTACCAGGCTGGGGTACATATTCTGCCTGACTCCCTCTTGACTGGTAAATATTTGCCATGTATCTTGAGTTGGACATTCAAAAATTCACCATTTATAGAACGGTTATGTTCAGGCAATTTTTACAACCGACTGCGGTAATCTTATTTGTTTCGCTGATATTTTCCAACTGCGCAACCATTGTCAGCAAGTCATCTTACCCCGTAACGATCGATAGCAGTCCCCAAGGTGCAAATGTGTCGATCACAGACAAAAAAGGAATAGAGATATTCAAAGGCAAAACACCGGCCCTGGTCAGACTGAAATCCGGTGCCGGTTTCTTTTCCAGGGCGCAATACCAGGTGAAGCTCTCAGTCAGGGGCTACGATGAACAAGTGATCCCCGTCAACTTCAAGCTCAATAGCTGGTATTTTGGCAATGTGGTTTTCGGGGGGCTCATAGGCCTGCTGATCATAGACCCGGCTAGCGGAGCGATGTGGAAAATTGATAAGGGATCAGATGCCATATTTGCCACACTTACCAAGTCTGCCCTGTCCGTCAATGAACCTATGCTGAAGATCATGGATATTAAAGACCTGCCGGAAGATCTCAGGAACAACCTGGTGCAGGTTAAATAATAAACGCATTACCTGATCCACCAGGCTTTTACCAAATGCAACTCTTTCTTCGCCCTGGTAATAGCGGTATACAACCATTTGCACAGCTCATTCGGATCCATCGCAAACATGCCCTTGTCCAGGAACAAATACACGTGGTCCCATTCCCCGCCCTGTGACTTATGACAGGTGACACCATAACCGTAGGCTGCCTTCAGGCAATTCAGGTAATCGTCCTTCATCATGGCCTGCTTGAACTTTGCCGTGTTGCCCTGGATCTTCTTTCCCTTCATCTTCTTTGAAAAATCCACCATCAGCGCCTTAGACTGTTCCCGGGAGAAGTTGCCTGATTTCCCATATAGAATGTCCAGTGACAGCAACAGCTCATACTCGGTGCCGGATGCCATCGCCTTCACTTTTGCTTCCTGGAACCGGAGTCCCGCCTGCATAAATTCTCCGCCCAGCACCAATACGTTCACAAAATCACCGTTGGTAAGCGGCACAGAATAGTTGTTCTGCGTTACCAGCAACACGTCGCCCACCTGCACAGGCAGATCCAGGTCACCATACAATTCTCTTCGCATGGCCCTGTTGATATGGTGGACCATCCGGTTGCTCCTGGCTATGGCCAATGCCCCGTTGGCGCCTTCCTCTTTGTACCGCTTCACATATTGATCAAAGAGTTCTTTATCCGAGCCATGCAAACAGACGTTGGAAAGTCCGGTGGCCGGGATCTTAGAGAATCTTGGAAGCTCAGGCTGCACCGACATTTCCCTGACAGCCTGCGCGAGTTTTAAAATATCGTTGTCCGCATTATGCCGCTCGATCTTTTCCAGTGTAAAGCTGGCTGCCGGCGTTTGGTTATCCGTGAGCCAGGCAGTGTCAAGGGCCGGACTGAAACCCTGTCCTACCGGAGGCAGCTGACAGGGATCCCCCACAAAAATGATCTTGTTTCTCCCGGCGATAGCAAAGAGGTCGTCCAGCAGAACGCCGGAACCAAATACTGCAAATGAACTGTCCGCGGACAATTCATTGGAAAGCATCGATGCTTCGTCAATAATGTAGATGATCTTTTCATCATCGGGCTCCCGCAATAAGAACTGCAGGGTCATTTGCCCATAATCATCCAATGGCGCATCGTCGGCTTTGTCGTCGTCCACGCCGTCCACCTTACTGAACTGGTAGAGCTCTCCGTGCACTGTTCGGGTTTCAAAGCCGGTCTTTCCTTTCAGGACAGATGCAGCGCGGCCGGTTGTAGCCAGCAGCCGGAAGGGCTTTTCTTTTTCGGTCAGCCACTTTCCCAGCTGCTGCATCAGGAAGGTCTTCCCTGTGCCCGCATATCCTTTCAGCACAAAAACATCGGGCGCCGGCGCGTCAAGAAATTTTTTGATCAGCGCCAGCGCTTCTTTTTGTTCTTTATTGAGTTTGATGGCCGACATCGATATGCTTAGTTAGGTAAAAATCATCAATTCCTGAATTGAAGGTTTTGATGAATAGCTCTTTAGTTTTCCTGTGGAGGTACCCAGGCGCTGGCTCCTCTAAAGTGTACAAAGTACACGATATAAAACTCACTACTTTGTTTTAAATAGAAATAAGGTATCAAGCCCGGGTATCGGGCTGCCAGGGAGCTATCATTTATAAAAAGCAAAGTGGTAATTTAGGTATTGGGTGCTGCAAGTCCGACAGCTGGGCTGCCTGCTATTATACCTATTAGTTCTCTTGGTTACTTTAATTCGCCATCCATAAACGGTAGCCGATAATCCATCAACTGGAAAAAACTTTTCCGACCTTTGTCCGCTATGAGCAGGCAGGAAAAGATCCTTTTGTTGCTATTGGCCTCCATCAACTTCACGCACATCCTGGATTTCATGATCATCATGCCCCTGGGGAACTACCTCATGCCTGATTTCCATATCACCACCCAGCAGTTCTCCCTGATCGTTTCTTCCTATTCCTACGCCGCCTTTGCCTCCGGCATCATTGCCGCCTTTGTGGTGGATAATTTCGACAGGAAGAAAAGCCTTCTTTTCGGTTATACGGGCTTTGTAGTGGGCACATTTTTATGCGGCATGGCGCCCGATTATAAAATGCTGCTTGCTGCAAGGGTGATGGCAGGACTTTTCGGCGGATTGATAGGCGCGCAGGTACTGTCTATTGTTGCCGATACATTTGCTTACGAAAAGCGGGGGAGGGCCATGGGCTACCTGATGGCTGCTTTCTCTATCGCTTCTGTGATCGGCGTACCGCTCAGCCTCTACATAGCGAATATCTTCAGCTGGCATGCTTCGTTTTTTATGGTGGCCATCATGGGATTCCTGCTGATGCCCTTTACCTATAAGTTCATTCCTCCTATGAAAGGTCACCTGGAAGGTTCAGCAGGACGAAAGCCGCTGGAAGCCTTTGCTGTGATCTTTTCCAGGAAAAGTACACTCATAGCGCTCACACTTTCCAGCGTGCTCTGGTTCGGGCATTTTCTCATCCTGCCCTTTCTGAATCCTTACATGGAGTTCAATGTCAACTTCAGCAAGATGCAGATTCCACTGATCTATGTAGTGGGCGGTGCAGCCACCCTGATCTCCGCACCCATCTTTGGAAAGCTGGCCGACAAATACGGTAAACTGAAGATCTATTCGATCACAGCTATTGGCACACTTCCCCTGGTTTGGATGATCAGCAACATGCCCCCGATCGCATTTTATTTTGTGCTCATCGCCACCGGCCTTTGGTTCATCATTTCCAATGGACGTTCCATAGCGGCGGGCGCTATGATCACCAATGTGATCGAGCCGCAATATCGCGGCAGCTTCATGAGCATCAACTCCTCGCTGCAGCAGCTCTTCGTGGGAAGCGCAGCTTTTGTTTCCGGACTGATCGTGACCAACGACCCAGTGACGAAGAAGATTTACAACTACCATTGGGCGGGTTACCTGAGCATAGCCATCCTGGCCGTGGCGGTCTACCTGGGTTATTGGCTCAAGAAAAACTCCGACGTATGATATCCTTGGTTTAGACGCGGGCCCGATAGCTATCGGGACGCGGAGACGCGGTGATGCGCGGACCTGCTCCACTTTCCCAGTTAACCAGTCAACTAGTCAACCAGTCAACTCCTATTACCGCACCACGCGGTAAACTGGATAAGCCATATGCGCCGGCTCGTAATAGAGAGAGTTCTGGTAGACGAAGTTCAGCTGTGCTCCACCGCTTTTTGCAAAGGTGGAATCAGTCGCTTTTCTCTGCTCCAGTTTGGCACGCACATCGGGATTGGCCTTCAGGAATTCAGCGGCACGGTCTTCAAACACGTAACTCGAAAATCCTTCTTTCTGTCCCAGTGAAGCATCAAAGAAATTCCAGGTGAAGTAGCTGTCTTCCCCCTGTGGCTCCAGTACCTCTATGATAAACCGGTTCGCCGACTGGTTCATCGGGATATAATAATCTCCCTTCCTGAATTTGATCCTGTACACATGTTTGGTTAGCTGCACATTGGAATTGATGTGATGTCCCTCCCAGGGACGGGGGCTGGAATTGTATTCCGCGATGCGGTAAGCTTCCACTTCTATGGTGCTGTCTTTTGACAGCCTGCTCATTTTTACGCCGTTGGCCTGCAGCCTTTCTATCACCTTCCACCAACCCTGTGGAATAAGATAAGCTTTGGGTTTTTCCACGGTGAGCGTGTCGCGATAATAATTATAGAAGGGTATCTTTTTCTCATAAGGCTTGCTGCGGTCGTAGTACAGGCGGGGCAGACCGGAAACTTCGCTGGGCTTTCTGCCCGATTCATAGCCTTTAAAGTCGATCAGCGTGGAGCGGCTTCTGTCTAATTTCCAATGAATAGGGAAACTCATTGCAGTAGCCTGCGTTTTCTTTGCCTCTGCTCGCAGCGATTGTATTTTATTGCCATTGGCTGCGGCAAAAGCAATGAAGCTTTCCATCAGGTCGCGGGTGGAAGCCACACGTTGTTCGTAAGGCTTCAGCATGTGGGTCTCCGGCACAAAGGAAAATGTATTGAACAGGCTGGCGTAGCCGCTGCTGTAGCGGGGACTGTCCCAGAATTCTGTCCATCCTTTGTCGGGCGTTTCGCCGAAATGATTGACATAAGGCACGAGGTCCCATCCTTTTTGTTTCATGATCTTGTAGATCGCAGGCTCAAACTCCTGGTTGAGGTAAATGCCCATGCTGCCTCCCAGGCGGTTGTGCTGCGACGTGAGTAAGGTCATCACATGCTGGTAGTCGGCGCCATTGCTTACGTGGTTGTCTATAAAAATATCAGGATCCAGGAAGTGGAAGATCTTCGCAAAACTGAAAGCTTCCTTCGAGTCCATCTTGATGAAATCGCGGTTGAGGTCGAGATTCTGAGAGTTGCCGCGGAAACCTTTTTCTTCCGGGCCATTTTGATCGATGCGGTAGTTCTTGCTACGGTTCAGGGCGCCGCCAATGTTATATACCGGTATGAGTGCCAGCACGACGTTGGAAGGCAATTTCTCCTTGCCCAGCACCATGTCGCGCACCAGCATCATCGAGGCATCGATGCCGTCGGGCTCGCCCGGGTGAATGCCGTTGTTGACAAATACGATCGTGCGCTTTTTCTTTTTCAGCGAAGGAATACTGAAGTCACGGTCGCCGGAGACCAGTACAAGATGCAGCGGGTAGCCCGCGTCCGTAGCGCCCATTTCCATCATCTTCACCATAGGCGATGCTGCATCCAGCTTCTTCCACCAGTCGATCAGCTGCAGGTATTCGGGACTTTCCTTTCCGCCTGTTCTTTCGAAGTGGGTGAGGAAGGACTGGCCGGAAACGGAGAGGGATAAGCAAAGAATGCTGATGAATAAGATAATTCGCATCAGCTAATTTAGTAAATAGTGGATGGTGAAGGTGGGAGGGGTGTTTAAATTTTGACGTAGGCCCACGATGCTTCGTGGGCGCCAGGCCGGTGAATGGTGAATGGTGAATGGTGAAGGCTGTTCCCAGTTAACCAGTCAACCGGCTGTTCCTCTCCGGAGGGCATAAAAAATCCCCCCGCCTCAGGCGGGGGGACTCAATTCTTTCAATGCTTTTATTTGGCGAGAGCAGAAACCTTCCTGGTGAGCTTGCTTTTCAGGTTGGCAGCTTTGTTCTTGTGGATGATGCCACGCTTGGCCATCTTGTCGATCATAGATGCTACTGCAGGCAGTGACTCACCGGCAACTTTCCCATCGGTCTCAGCCCTCAGGTCACGGATCGCATTCCTTGAGGTCTTTCCATAATAACGGTTGCGCTCGCGACGCTTGGTCGACTGACGTACATCTTTCTTTGTTGCCTTATGATTAGCCATGAGTATAATTTGGAGGGGCAAATTTAGGACTTTTTGGTTAAAAAATCGAAGGATTTTTAGTTGACAGGTTGACAAGTTAACAAGTTAACTAGGATTCATACTACCGGCAGAGGCCTGGCCGGCACCCCTGGAGTGAAGGGTTGGGCTGTACCCAGTTAACCGGTCAACGAGTCAACCAGTCAACGGGTGAGCAGTTAACAGGTCAACTAACCAAAGTCAACTATCTTTGCCCCTCAAATTTCTCAAAATCCCTATAAATGAAGGATTTTTCCTATATCACCCAGGCCCATCCCTCTTTTATCGAAAGCATGTACCAGGATTTCCTGAAGGATCCTGCCAGTGTAGACCCTGATTTTCGCAAATTTTTTGAAGGTTTTGACTTTGCCGTGGGTGCCGGCCTGAACGGGCAGAAAACAGCCAGGGCGGCTACCGCTGCTGTGGAAGCCCCAAAGGGTGATATCGGCAAGGAATTCGCCGTGTACAGCCTGATCCAGGCCTACCGCAAAAAAGGCCACCTTGTAGCCAATACCAATCCCATCCGGCCCCGGAAGGACAGGGGAGCCAACCTGGAACTGAAGTATTTCGGTTTGGGTGAAGCCGACCTGAATCAGAGTTTCGCCGCCGGCAGCTTTATCGGACTCGAAAATGCCAGCCTGCAGGAGATCCTGGACAGGCTGCAAGGCATCTATACCCGCTATATAGGCGTTGAATACGATTATATATTAAGGCAGGACAGGCTGGAATGGCTGCAAAAGGAGCTGGAGCGCAGTGCTGCGGAGCCTGTGCCGGTAGCCAAGAAGAGGAGGATCCTTTCCAAGCTGAATGAAGGTGTGATCTTCGAAAAATTCCTGCACACCAAATACATAGGCCAGAAGCGATTTTCCCTGGAAGGGGGCGAAACCACCATCGCGGCGCTCGACTCCATTCTTACCACCGGCGCCGACCTCGGCGTTCAGGAAGTGGTGATCGGCATGGCCCACAGGGGAAGGCTGAATGTACTGGCCAATATTTTGGGTAAGACCTACGAGCAGATCTTCAGTGAATTTGAAGGCACCGCGATCCCCGATCAAACCATGGGAACGGGTGACGTGAAATACCATCTTGGATTTAGCAGTGAGGTGGAAACTGCCAACGGCAAGAAACTGCACCTGAAACTCACGCCTAATCCATCTCACTTGGAAGCAGTGGATCCCGTGGTCCTTGGATATTCAAGGGCAAAGGCCGACTGCCTCTACGGTTCTGAGTTCGACTCCGTGTTGCCGATCCTGATCCACGGAGATGCCTCACTGGCCGGTCAGGGTGTAGTGTATGAAGTGATCCAGATGGCCGAGCTCGACGGATACTATACAGGAGGTACCATCCATTTTGTGATCAACAACCAGATCGGGTTCACTACAGATTTTGATGATGCACGCAGCTCCTATTATGCTACATCGGTAGCGGCTACCATACAGGCGCCTGTGCTGCACGTGAACGGCGATTATCCCGAAGAAGTGGTGAAGTGCGTGGACATAGCCACACGCTACCGCCAGCAGTTCAATGCCGATATCTTCATCGATATGGTTTGTTACCGTCGCCATGGCCACAACGAGGGCGACGATCCCAAGTTCACACAGCCTCACTTATATGCATTGATAGATAAGCACGCCAATCCGCGTGAGACCTATGTACACTACCTGCTGGAGAATGGCGAGGCCGATGCGAAGGATATGGCCAAGGAAATGGAAAAGAAATTCTGGACCGACCTGCAGGAAAGGCTGGATGAAGTGAAGCAGAATCCCCTGCCTTATACTTACCAAAAACCGGAGCAGTGGTGGAAGAACCTGCGTAAGGCCAGGCCGGAAGATTTTGAGTCATCGCCATCTACTTCCTTACCGGAAGAAAAGATCAGGAGCCTGTTTAACGCCATGATGAAGTGGCCGGAGAATTTCAAGCCACTGAGAAAAGTAGAAAAGCTGCTGCAGGATAAGGTGAAGCTGTTTGAAGCGGAAGGCAAGATCGACTGGTCTACCGGCGAGCTCATGGCCTATGCCAGCCTGCTGGTGGAGAACAAGGACGTGCGCATGAGCGGCCAGGACGTGAAGAGGGGAACTTTTTCACACAGGCATGCCGTGATGTATGACGAGAATACCAACGAAGAATACAACAGGCTGAGCAGGCTGCAGGACGGACAGGCCTCTTTCAAAATTTATAACTCATTATTGAGCGAATACGCGGTGCTGGGCTTTGAGTATGGCTATGCACTGGCCAACCCGCATACGCTGGTGGTTTGGGAAGCGCAGTTTGGCGATTTCGCCAACGGCGCACAGATCATCATCGACCAGTTCATTGCTTCTTCAGAACAAAAATGGCAGCGCATGAGCGGCGTAGTGATGCTGCTCCCGCATGGCTATGAGGGGCAGGGACCGGAACACAGCAGCGCAAGACTCGAAAGATTCCTTCAGCTCTGTGCAGAACTGAATATGGTGATCACCAATGTGACCACCACGGCCAATCTTTTCCATTTGCTCCGCAGGCAAATGACCTGGGCTTTCCGTAAGCCGCTGGTGAATTTTTCACCCAAGGCTAACCTTCGCCTGAATGCTTCCTATTCTTCATTGTCGGAATTCACCCATGGTGGCTTCCGTGAACTGATTGACGACAGCTTTATCAAAGATCCTGCAGCTGTGAAGAAGGTCTTGTTCTGTTCCGGTAAAGTTTATTACGACCTGGCAGAAAAGCAGGCGAAGGACAACCGTGCCGATGTGGCCATCGTAAGGCTGGAGCAATTGTACCCGCTGCCTGTGAACCAGTTGAAAAAGTTTTCGGAGAAATACGGCAGGGCTGTTTGGTTCTGGGTACAGGAAGAGCCCCTGAATATGGGTGCTGCCTCTTTCCTGCAAATGAATCTGAAGGAGATCAACTTCGGCATCATCAGCCGGCAGGCAGGTGCGGCCACCGCAACTGGTTATAGCAAAGTGCACCAGAAGGAGCAGGCTGAATTAATTGAAACCGCGTTCACGATATAGGCCCTTCAGCCGTGAGTCGTGAATGGTGAATGGTGAATGGTGTCCCGATAGCTATCGGGAGGTCAATGGTGAATGGTGAAAACAGAAAACAGTAAACCGAAAACAGTAAACCCTAACAATGCTTCAAATTTCCGAGCGCGGTCAACACATGCCGCCTTCTCCCATTCGTAAGTTGGTTCCCTTTGCCGAGGCGGCCAAAAAAAGAGGTGTGCATGTATTTCATCTGAACATCGGCCAGCCCGATGTGGAAACGCCGCCGGCTATCATGGAAGCGGTGAAGCATGCTGATATCCGGGTGCTGGAATACAGCCACAGTGCCGGAAATGAAAGTTACCGCAGGAAGCTCGTGGAGTATTATCAAAGCGTAGGCATCAACGTTACACACAACGAGATCATTATCACCACGGGCGGTTCGGAGGCCATACAGTTTGGGTTTTTCTGTTGTCTCAATCCGGGCGACGAAGTGATCATCCCTGAGCCATTTTATGCGAACTACAATGGCTTTGCCGTTGCAGCGGGTGTGAAGGTGGTGCCCATCACTTCACGCATAGAGAATGGGTTTGCGCTGCCACCTATTGCCGATTTTGAAAAAGTGATCACGCCGCGCACGAAGGCCATTGTGGTTTGCAGTCCTAATAACCCTACGGGGTACCTCTACAGCATGGAGGAGATGGAAGCCCTCCGCAAGATTTGCCTGGAACACAACCTTTACCTGTTCTCGGATGAGGCTTACCGTGAATTTTGTTATGAAGGCGAATACATCAGTGCTATGCACCTGGAAGGCATGGAGCAACACGTGCTGCTGATGGATACCATCAGTAAAAGGTACAGTGCCTGTGGCGCCCGCCTGGGTGCCCTTGTCACGAAGAACAAGCAGGTGCTCGATACGGCCATGAAGTTTGCCCAGGCCAGGCTCAGTCCTCCGGGGCTTGCCCAGATCATGGGTGAGGCTGCCGTGGACCTTCCTGCCTCATATTTCGATGCGCCCAAAGCCGAATACCGTTCACGCAGAGACCTGATGGTAGCCAGGCTGAACAACATGGAAGGCGTGTTCTGTCCAACACCCGGCGGCGCTTTTTATGCCATTGCCCGCCTGCCCATTGATGATGCGGACCGCTTCTGCCAGTGGCTGCTGGAATCTTTCTCGCTGGACAACAAGACCGTGATGCTGGCGCCGGCCACCGGGTTTTATGGCACTCCGGGCTTAGGCAAGAATGAAGTAAGGCTTGCTTATGTTCTCAACCGCCAGGACCTGGATGCCGCCATGGACTGCCTGGAGGCGGCCCTGCTCCAATACCCTGGGCGTACCAGCGCACAAACTGCCACTTCCATTCCAGCCCAGGCCTGAGCCGGGGAAATTCATACTCAGTCGTCTGGAGGTCCGGTCGTAACCGTGAGTCGTCTACCGATAGCTATCGGGACGTGAATCGTGAGTGTTAGGGCAGATCCTACCCTGGCGTCGCTGTTTCTTTCTGTTTGCCTGTTAAACAGGGGTACTCCATCTTTCCCATCCCATTACCTAAACAGCCCAATTCCTAATACTTCTTTCCTAATACCAAATTCCTTTATCCCTCCCTTCAGGGAGGGCCAGGGAGGGTTCAGAGTGGGCCGGGAGAGGCATAATAATTGCAAAATCTTGTGGGTACCAGGATAAATCAATTCATCAATTAGAAAAATTAAACTCTATGGCAAATAATGAACAGTATGGCAGCTGGCATGCAGAGAACGAATTCCAGCCTAACGGCGGTGGAAGCGGCGTGGTCAATGTCGGTCAGAATGAAAGGCTGGTTAGCACAGCCGCGGGAGCATTCCTCCTGTCTTCAGGTCTCAGCAATTTATTCAAGCACCCACTGTCTGCGCTGGTAAAAACTGCCCTTGGCGGTTACCTTCTTTACAGGGGAGCATCCGGTCATTGCGCTTTGTATGAAAGCATGGGTAAGACCAAGGGTGTAGAAAGCACTTCCGCTATCAACATACGCACAAGCCTTTTTGTCAACAAGCCCAAGGACGAGGTATACGCTTTTTGGCGCAAGCTGGAAAACCTGCCTTTGTTCATGAAACATATTTCTTCTGTCACCGAGATCGACCAGAAGCATTCCCATTGGGAAGCGATGATCCCCGGCAATATTGGTAAGGTGAAATGGAATGCCGAGATCGTGAAAGAAGAGCCTGGTAGCATGATCGGCTGGCAATCGATCCCCAACTCCACCATCAACAACGCGGGTAAAGTAGTGTTCACAGATGCTATGAACGGACAGGGCACAGAGCTCGAGGTGGTGATCAGCTATCATCCTCCTGCAGGCGAGATCGGTGCAGGCATTGCCAAGCTGCTCAATCCAGTGTTTGAAAGGATCGTGCGTGAGGACGTGATGAATTTCAAAGATTACATCGAGACCAAGCACAATCCGGGTTTGGCCACTGAAGGCAAAACAGGAACCAATACAGCAGGCATGAATACGCCGTCAATGAGTGCTCATGACACCAACAGTGGTGACAGCTGGGGCAGTGACCAGTTCCGGAACCCCTGACCGACCAGGATTTATAGGATTTTCAGGATAAATACATAGTAAAGTGCAAGCAGAAAAGGGCAGGAGAGATCCTGCCTTTTTTATTATTGCCTGATCACTTTAAAACTTTCCGTTTTATTTTTTCGCCTCACTACAAGTTGATAAAATCCGGGTGGAAGCGCTGCCAGGTCGATCTCTTTCACTTGTTCTCCCTGCCTTAATTGCCAGTTTCCGCTGAGTACAGGAACGCCGCTGCTGCTCACCAGCTGGTACTGCACGGTTTCCTGTAAATCACTGGAAAGTGATACGAAGAGTTTGCCCCTTGCCGGCATGGGCCAGGCGGCTCCGGCCTGTGAAGAAAGATGATTGCTGAGGACGCTGGAATAGATGGCGCGGTTAGCGGTAGTCTTCAACCGAAGGCGATAAAACTCAGCGGGTTTTCCCGTAGCCTTGATCCTGTAAACCTGGGGGCCACTGACGGACGAGGGTGGAATCACATCCTGGTCCGTAAAATATTTACCGTCATCACTTTTTTGCAGCACCATGGATGCCAGGTCGTCGGGATCGGAGATCTTCCATTCAAACCTGGGCGACCTTCCTTTTTCTACTAAGTTGAAATACTCGAGTTTCACCGGCAATACACTGCTGCAGGAAAGTATGGTGAACTCAAATGTGTGCAAATAGCATCCACCTACCGAAGAAACGGTTACGCGGTAGCGGCCGGTCAGCAATCCTACGATAGAGATAGAAGGGGGGCTGTTGTCTACTCCATACGCATAGAAATCGGAAAAGTCAAAATCGCCGTCGTTATCGGAGTCGTAAGAATATGTGTAATTCATGGGAAACACCGATGTATAATCCGAATGCTTTACGTGGATCTCTATACTGCCATACATGAAGCCGCAATTGTCGGGATCAATGATATCGATCTCATAAGAGATATCGGACACGTCGCCCGGCGAGGTATTGGTTGCATTGGCACTTTGCCTGGAATCTCTCACCCAGCCGCAGTCGCCATCGGTAAGCCTGGCGAAACTATTGCCCCTCCCTGCCGTAATGCCGATCGTTTCATAGTTGAATGATTTTGTATCGAGGTCAAAGGTTCGTGGCGTGCAGCCCCCGGCAGAGGAACTGGTGATGGATGAGGAAGATTCGGCTGCGGATCGCACCACAGCATCCACTACGTTGGCGCTCGCATCCATCAGCACCAGTTGCTAGCTTGCTGTTGCCCCATCTGTCATCAGGCCATTACCCGTAGTAGGGATGGCCCCGCTGGTACAGCCGCAGGTATTCCAGTTCAGATCTACGGTAACAGCGCTGTCGAAATTACCGCAAGGTTGCGCAAGGGTATTTTGTGCTGCCAGCACATAATATTCACCTGGAGCGAGGATGGTATTCGCGGGGATGGTAATAGAAAAATCTCCGTCGGTTAGTATGTAGCAGCCAATATTGACCGTGCCGGGCCCAAAGTTGAGCAGTTCGATGAATTCACCGGTGGTGCCGCAAGTGGAGGATGGCCAGGGCATGTATTCGTTGATCACTACTTTGCCAGGCTTATTGGTTTGTGATAAAGCCGCTATGGGCAGAAATAGCCATAGCGCCAGGATGATCAGGAGCTGTTTCAGGGTTTTCATGGCGGGTAGGTTTTGGTACAAGGGAAAATTACCCGCACCTTGCTGAACTCCTGCCTGGCTTGCAGGGTGGTTTAGAAAAAAATAGTACTAGTACTCTTTCTTCCAGCGTATAAAATGCGGCATGACTGTCATTGGCTACGGGTAGAATTCACGAGACTTTCTTTTTTCACCTTTCACCTTTCACTTTTCACCGTGTATACCCGGCAATTCCACTCTTGGTAAACACTTAAGCCCGCCTTTAAAGTAAGGCGCTGTTTTCCTGCTAACGGATTTCCGTTTAATATTGGCTACCAATCCAAACCAATGAAAGCTGCTATCTGTTTTCTATTTCTATTTTCTGTGCAATGGCTGCATGCGCAACCCTCCAGCGACACCACGCTGGTGCCACAGAAAGAAAATGTGATCAAAGAAGAAACGATCATCAAGATCGAGAATATCGGCAGGAACATCAACTCAACGCTTCCTGAACTTAGACCCACGATTTCCGCAGACGGCAACCTCTTGTTTTTTATTTGCGAGAATCATCCCTATAATACCAAATACAACTCGGTAAGAAATTCGCAGGACATCTGGTATAGTGAAAGGGATACCGTGACAGGGCAATGGGGTGAGGCCATGCACCTGGAGTATCCGCTCAATACCTATCATTATAACGCAGTGTTCTGGATCTCGCCCGACAACAACAGGATCCTGATCCGGAATGCGTTTGTAGACGGCGATTATGCTGGCAACGGCGTAAGCTTAAGCTACCTGAAGAAAAACGGCAGCTGGAGCGCCCCGCAGATGCTGCAGATAAAGAATTTTACGAAGTATGACAAGGGCAGGCAATATGGCGCTACGATGGGGCACGACGGACAAACGCTTTTGCTTTACATGTCGGCCCAAACGGGCAGCTACAATAATGATATCTATGTTTCCTTCCTGGAGCCGGATGGCACCTGGACAGAACCAAGAAGCCTGGGCAAAAAGATCAACCTGCCAAAGCATAACGAGATGACGCCCTTCCTGGCCTCTGATGGCCTAACACTGTATTTCAGCAGCGACCGCCCTGGAGGTCTGGGTGACAACGATATCTGGATGACCAAAAGGCTGGACGATTCCTGGCAAAAATGGAGCGAGCCCGTGAACCTGGACTCACCCATCAATACGGAAAGCTGGGATGGCTTCTTCACCCTCGATGCAGGAGGTGAATACGCTTACATGAGCAGCGCCCTCAATGGGTTTGGAGAAACAGATATTGTGCGCGTGAAGCTGCTGGAAAAAGAAAAACCTGACCCTGTGCTTTTGGTAAGTGGCAATGTGTACAACAAGAAAACGGGTAAGCCACTCAGCGCTTCATTGGTCTATGAAACACTCCCGGATGGCACTGAAGCAGGCAACGGTATTTCCAATCCTCACGACGGATCTTTCAAAGTAGTGCTGCCATTCGACAAGAACTATATGATCAGGGCCACAGCAGATAAATTCTTCGCGCAGTCGGAGAACCTGAACCTCGATTCCTTTGTAAAAGCCGGTCATAAGGAGATCCACAAGGATCTCTACCTCGTGCCCATTGAGATCGGCCAGGTAGTGCGGCTGAACAACGTATTCTTTGATTTTGATAAATGGGACCTGCGACCGGAGTCATTCATTGAACTGGACAGGGTAGTGCAGCTGATGAAGGAGAACCCGGCGATCGAGATCGAGATGAGCGCGCATACGGATAGCTACGGAGCAGACGATTATAACTTCAGGCTCAGTGACAACAGGGCCAGGTCGGTCATGGAATACATTCTCTCTAAGGGAATTGATGCCGGCAGGATCATTTCTAAAGGCTATGGTGAGGCCAAGCCGGTGGTTGAAAACGATACGCCGGAAAATCGCCAGTTGAACAGGAGGGTGGAGTTTACCATTCTGAAGAACTAGGGATCGTGTCAATCGTGAGTGGTGAGTAGTGAGTGGTGAGTAGTGAGTATTAAAACTTTTCACCTTTCACTTCGACCGTTACATCGGTAAGATCATCTCGAAGGTAGTTCCCTTGCCGGGTTGGGAACTGACGGTGATCACTCCACCATGGTTCTTTACTACTTTTTTTACGATGGACAATCCAATACCGCTGCCTTCATAGGCTGTTTTGGGATGAAGCCTTTGGAAGATGCTGAAGATCTTTTCTGCATGCTGCTGCTCAAATCCTATCCCGTTGTCGGACACTGTGATCGTCACATAATTTTTGAAGGTGTTCAGTTCAGGGAAGGATAAAATCGTTTCAGGCTCCGTGTCGCGTGCAGTGATGCGGATCAATGGCGGCTCATCGGCCTTCGAGAACTTGAGTGCATTGTTCACCAGGTTATAGAACAACTGCTGGATCTGTATGGGTACCGCCTGGATAACGGGCAGGTTCTCGGTTTC
This sequence comes from Chitinophagaceae bacterium, assembly GCA_036676905.1. GTDB lineage: Bacteria > Bacteroidota > Bacteroidia > Chitinophagales > Chitinophagaceae > Flavisolibacter. The sequence goes on along the minus strand of JAKFCE010000005.1, from coordinate 406,325 downwards.
AACGGTTGCCTTTTTCTGTGTGATCAGCAATTCCAGGTCCTGGGTGACGTGTTTCACCACTTCATTGACATCTACAGGAACGGCAGACTTTTCACTATCCAGCCGGGTATATTGCAAAAGGGATCGCAAAGAATTGCTCATTCTCTCCGCGGTGGATGTGATCTTATCGATATAACGGCGTGCACTCTCATTGATCTCATCGTAGGCAGATTCCTTCAGCAGGTCTGCAAACGTCCTGATCTTCCTTAATGGCTCCTGCAGGTCGTGGCTGGAGACATGGGCAAACTGCTCCAGTTCACTGTTGGACATTTCCAGTGCATAGGTCCTTTCCTTTACCCGCCTTTCCAGTTCTTCTGTGAGCAGGATCTGGTCGTGAATGTCGGTGCAGGTGCCCACCCAGAGTATGATCTGGTTGGCATTGTCTCTAACGGGTGCCACCCTGGCCAGGTGCCAGCGGTATTCACCCTTTGTATTCCTGTACCTTGCTACATGCTGATAGGGCTTACCCGATTCAAGAGAACGTTTCCAGTGTTCGGTAACCTTGCTAAGGTCTTCGGGTAAGACCACAGAGGCCCATCCTTCACCAAGCGGCTCGCCCGCCGTTTGACCGGTGTAGAAGTACCAGCCCTTTGTGAAATAGGTTGCCTTTCCTTCGGTATCGGTAGTGAATGCCATTTGGGGAAGACTTTCCAGAATGGATTCTATTCTCTTGCTTTCGAGTTTTTCATGGGTTACGTCATTCAGCAGGATCAAATAGTGAGGAACGCCTTCTTCATTATGCACTTGCACGGTTGAAAGTTCCAGCCAGTTCTGACCTGCAGCGATCTCTAGCTTGGCTTCCGGGTGATGTTCGCTGTGAATGAATTCCTTTACCTGTTTAGCTATGGCATTTGGTAAAAGTGTAGTGAGCTCAACGTCCAGTTTTTGTAATGCGGGAAAAAGCTTTTTTGCTTTTTGATTAAAGTTGACGATCTGGTCGCTTTCCGACAACAGCAATGCGCCAATCGGCGCGTATTCGAGGAAGGTGCCCATCTGGGCGAGCTTCACTCTTTCCACCGGGCCCTGCATGGAGGCCGGGTCGATCTTGAGTCGATGGAAACCTCTTTTCTGCTTCGTTCGCAGCATGGCGTTCCTGCAAACCGTTTTAAGATCTGTTTCGGGAGCCAGTGTTACCACGGTGGTATTGCGTCCGATGAAAGGGGCGAACCTCAGTGCATCTTTTATTTGCTTTACCTGGGTAACCGGGCTGAGCAGCACGATGGAAATGTGTTTGTCCGCAGCGTAGATATGCTGGATCTTTCTTACCGGGTCTGTTACTGAGGGCCCCAGCAGCACCATGTCCGCATCCTTTACTCCTTCGGTCTTGAAACCATTGTCGGAAGGTTTCACTTCATGGAGAGTGGACACATCTTCAAGATGCGCCAATCTGATAACAGTAGAATCCAGGCCCGCATAAAGGATCATATTCCAGCTGGTGATTTAATCTGATAATAATGGTTGGTCAAGGAGAGTTCTTCCCAGCCAGGTATAAAGAATGTCGGTTGTAGGCGACATTACATGCGCCGCCCTTGCATCGCGCATCAGCAAGCCCAACAGGCCGTTTTCCTGGTAACCAATGCCGCCGGAAAGGGTCATGGCTTCATTCACGGCGTCCACTGCACAACCTGCCACTTCCGCTTTCGCAGCTAAGATCGAAAGCAGGGCTCCTTCTTCTCCCCGGTCGCCCAATAAAGCTGCATGATAAACCAGTTGCCTGGTGCGTTCCACTCTTGCCCACAGTGTCCCTAACTTATGTTGCAATACCGACACCTGGGCAAGACCTGTGCCGTTATGTGTGTAGAAACGGTTGGTCAGGGTTTTTTTTGCTTCCTGGAGTGCTCTTTCCGCTACGCCCAGATAGGTGCCGGCCATCGCCGTTAAAAAATAAGGTGCTACCACGCTGAATACATACCACAACTGGTCACCTTTGGCGCCCAGGATCTGTTCTGCAGATACTCTTACGTTATTCAATAGCAGGGATCGTGAGGAATTTCCGCGCATGCCCAATCCTTTCCATTCGGGACCCCACTGCATTCCTTCTGTTCCCTCATTTACAACTACGCAGGAAAATTGTTCCGGCGAGGCCTCGTCGCTGGCGGCCGCCGTAGAAAGCACATAGGAGTCGGCATGACTCCCATTGGTAATAAAAGTTTTGTTGCCATTCACTACGAAGGCGTCCGCTGAAATGGGCAATAAGGCTGTTTGGGGAATGTAAAAATGTGCTCCTGTTCCCGCTTCGCTCAGTGCGAGTGTGGTCAAATGTTCCCCTGCGGCTATCGGCTCCAGGTAATTCTTTTTTTGCCAGGGAGTGGCTTTTGCAGCGATCACCGCGGTGCCTACGCAGTGCATGCCAAAGCAGAGGCCGGCCGAAGAATAGGCCTTACCCAGTTCTTCACAGATCCTGGCCAGGGCGTACATGCCGTGTCCAAAGCCTCCACTGTCCTGTGGTGCCGTTAATGCGGTGAGGCGGGATGCTTTCAGTGCGGCCATGCTTTCCTCCACCCATCGTCCTTCTTTGTCGGCGACCACCGATTCTTTCGAAACCGTATCCTTTGCAATCTCTTTCGCCTGGTTGATCAATGCGTTAATGTCCATCTTTTCATTTAGGGTTTACGGTTGCCGCAATGCTATTCGCAGGCCTTTAAGATGCCATCGATATAATATTCTTTTATGGAAGGTTCCCGCTCTTCCCATTGAATGCACAGTACCTGTTGTAATACGGTCTTCATTTCCTGTATGGACTGGGGCTTCACTACGTAAAGGGAAGCGCCTGCCAGGAAAGCCTCTTTCATATTCCTTGTATCGGCAGAACCGCTGTACATGATGATTGGTAAGGCAGCCAGCTCCGATTGGTTCCTGATCTCGGTAACACCCGAAATGCTGGACTCATAATCCAGGAAGGAGTCCAGGAAAAGCAGGTCAGGCTGCACTTCCCTGAGGGCGGTGAACAGATCCTGTTTGCTGCAGGCTGTTGTTACCTTGATGGAAGGATCTATCTGGCCGATCACGCTGATAAAAAAATCGCGGTCGTCGTCATCATCATCCACCAATAATATATTTTTAACCTTCATTGTTTCAGTTTCTGCTACTGCTAATATATACAAGCTGTCTCAGGAACAGTAACCCAGCATGCTTTGAATTGACTTTTGGATCTCCGACATATTGGAGGGCTTCACAATGAAATCCGTCGCTCCCTGGGAGAGGCATCGCACCTTATCCGAATCGTTGTCGGAAGTGGTGAAGATCACTTTAGGGATCTTTTCAAATTTGGGCTTGTCCCTCAGCGCTTCCAGGGTTTGCAAGCCATTCAATACCGGCATATTCAGGTCCAGCACGATCAGGCAGGGAAGCTCTTTTTCGTCGGAGATGCCCGAGAGGTACTCGAGCGCTTCCTGGCCGTTAGCCGCCACATGCACTTTGTGCCTGTCTGTGACTTTGTGAAAGGCGATCATAAGAAATTCCTTATCGTCATCATCGTCCTCAGCAATTAAGATCAAGGGTTCTTTTCTTCCTGGTATCATTCTTTAGCAATTTAAGCGGAACGGGGGAGATGAAGCTCTGCAGTAGAGCAAATACATCTTCTTGTCCTTTCATATTCTTGTTGCTTCGGTACCCTCCAACATTCATTCCGCTTCATTTGCATTCCTGGGCATTAGAACATTCTTGTCGTATAGCATGGATAATTATGCCATCTACCGGCATTTGATGCCGGCATCCGTTAAAATTGACAATTAGATCGTCCATTATGACTCACCGGGCAGGTGGTGATGTTTAGTAAGTGGGTGGGAACCGGGTGGGCGCAATGTGTACTAAGTACACATTGATATGTGCTTTCGGTGGTTTTTTAGGCTTTAAAATGCCGCAGAATTCCTATTTTTGCACCCCCTTTCAGCAATTACAGGGAAGCCGAGGTAGCTCAGCTGGTTAGAGCACAGGATTCATAACCCTGAGGTCGGCAGTTCAAGTCTGCTCCTCGGTACTAGAACGAGCCCCCGCCATAGCGGGGGTTCGTTGTTTCCAGTTTCCAGTTTCCGGTTTCCTGTTAGGTCGGTGGCTGACGCCGGGCCTGGTTAGTTGTTAGGGTTCTCAGCCTTTCCATTTGGACCGGATCACTATGACGTTAAAGGAGGACGCGAGTCTTCTCTGTCCTAGGCGGAGGGTTTGTTGTTTACAGTTTACGGTTTACAGTTTACAGTTAGGTTGGTGGCTCACGCCGAAGCTCGAGCTGGAAAACAGTAAACAGTAAACCGGAAACTGAATTTGTCCCAAAAGGAAAGGGCAATGCTTTCGCATTGCCCTCTCTGGTGTCCCTTCATAGGTTTCGGGATTATTGAACGCTAACGACCAACTTCTCAACGCTCTTGGTGCCGCTGATGCCGTCTGTGATGTGGATCATATACACACCCGCTTTCAGGCTGATCAGTTTTAAATTATTTTCAGATACATTCTGCCACTGCTTCAGTGTGCGGCCCGACATGTCGGTAATGATCACATCGTGATCGTTGCTGCCATCTGTGAACAGCACGGTAGCAATGCCGCGGCTTGGATTCGGGTAAAGGAGGGGCCTTCCTGCTGTACCTTCATTCCTTACCATCCTTACATCACTGTAAGTGAATTTGCCATCGAGGTCAACCTGCTGAAGACGGAACTGCGAGGTGCCACGGGCGATGGACGCTACTGAAAAACTATAATCGATGGCGGCACTGCTGTTGCCGGCAAGAGCAGCGGAAGCCACAAATCCAAGAGTTTCCCAGGTGTTGCCGGCTTTCAGCTTTTGAATGTAGAAGCCCTTATTGTTGCTTTCTGTGGCAGTTGTCCACTTCAGGGATACGCCCGAGCCTGCATTCGCAGCGGTGAAGCTCTGGAAGCTCACCGGCAGAACGATCGCTACAGGACAATTCTTTGTCAATACTGTATCGTAACAATGTCCCTTGCCGTCAAATACAAAGATGAAATCTTCCTGTCCGGATGCTTTGGTGAAAGTTTTTGTGGGTTCGCTCACAGAAAGGTCTGTTTGCTGACCCATGTACACGTCGCCTGTATCCAGTGCCTGGTTTCCGTTGGCATCGAAGTAGAGGCTGACTTTTACCGGGAATGCTCCTGCAATACCGCCTGTGATGTCATAAGAGATCGATGTGTTGCCGGCACAGGTAACCGTGGCCGTAATTTGCTCGCCGGTATTGGGCTCGCCATAATTGCCTGCATTGGGCATGCCTGGCGTATGTTGTCCTGGAGAAGATGTTTTGATCCATTCTCCGTTGTTGCCACAACCTGCTCCCATCCTCGCATATCCGTTATCGGTACCGGCTGCCTGGTTCAGGCTGCTGAATAAATCATCTGCCTCATTATTAATGTTAGCGAAATTATAGGAGAGGTTTCCGCACACATCGCCGCCTGTATTGGTCAGCTGGCCCAGTTGTGTGATATAATCAGGCACTACAATAGAGGTGCTCGAACCCAGGAAGGCGTCTACCAGTGTGCTTCCCTCGAACAGGAACACGCCGTAAACCCCGTTTTCCCCGTTAGGAGAACCGTTCGATTTTTTGAAAATGTCGGTATAGGGAGCGCCTGTATTATCAAGTACCAGTACCCCGCCTGAATATACATAGCGGTTTACATTGCCGTCATTCCAGCTGAAATCCGCCGTTCCTGTTACATCCTGGTAATTGAAACCGGGTGCCTGGGAAGAACCTACGAGGTAACCTTCACCGGCAACGGTGGTGGTGGGGATGTTCACTACATAAAAACCCAGCGTTCCTCCTTCATTGAAATAGGAAACCAGTGTGTAGCAGTCCGCGTTCACAGGCGCGGGACTGGTGTTTTTTAATTCGAAATATTCCTGTCGGCCGGAACTCGGTCGAACATAGAGTTCATTTAATACTAACTGGCCATTGGAAAGTAAAGCGCAGGCGATGCCCACAAAAGAGAGTAAAATCTTTTTCATTTTTGGTGTTTTTATTTGAGCAATAGGTTAACTAGCGGTTTCTCAGGACATCGGACTTTGCCAGACGTAATTGCAAGCATAGCTAACTGCTTCACAGTACATCGTGTAATAAGATTGGGGGACGTGGTGTTAGAAGTATTTCAGCATACGGTCAATCGATCTCCAGGGAAATCAAATATGACGGTATAAGAAAATCTGGTTAGCGGGAATCGTTCGATTCCTTTTCAAAAAGTTAAGCTTTTTGCTTTTAGGTAGGTGTAGGTGAAGACCCTTATATCTAATTACCTGCCAACAATCAGAAAAAGCAGTCTTTCATTCCTTGCTTCCTTTAAAATAGCAGGGTTTATTTTGTTTCCCATAAGAAGCGGGCATGAATGAACGGGATTGGAAAATCGGTATTCTCATAGTGGGGCATCAACTGGGATAGCTATGATCTCTCAGGTCATTAGTTCTCCCCGAACATATGCTCAACCAGCTGTTCGGTGATCTCCTCGCAGAGGAAGATCTTACCTGCCATTACCTCGCGGATTCCGTGAAACATCTCTTCCAGCGTTGAGCTTTTGGTAATATAGCCTTTGGCCCCGCTGAGCAGCATCTTGCGCGCAAAGACAGGGTTCTTGTGCATTGATACAGCGATCACCCTGGTCTGTGGAGATTGATCCAGAATTGCCTTTAGTGCATCAAATTGGGGCTTCCCGGCAAATGTGATGTCGAGAAGTACCAGGTCGGGCTTTGTTTTCCTCACCAGCTCTATACCTTCTTCGGGCAGTGCCGACTCTCCAACGATCTCTAATTCTTTTTTATAGGCCAACATTTCCACCACCATCTCCCGCACAAGGTTGTGGTCATCTATCAGTACAACAGTTTTTGTTTTCATATCGCCGTCGTTTTGTCTGGTTTGCAATTGCATGAGGCAAGATTAGGCAGGGAAGAGGATATTTTCCTGCGATGGAGAAAGCGGCAAGAAAATATAGATACAATTACTTTCCCTTGCTAGGGGATTACTCATATTGTCGCTTATCCTGTTTTTTGGATCTCAGAAGTTTAATTCTGTTTCCTGGATGAAACTGACCAGGGCCGGAGTGTTCTTCAGTCCGAGCTTTTTAAGAATGTTGTGCCGGTGCACTTCCACTGTTCTTTGGGAAATGTACAGCTTGTCCGCAATTTCTTTGGAAGAGTGCCCTTCTTTGATCAGCTTGATGATGTCGATCTCTCTGATGGAAAGTGCCGTCAGCGGGTTGGATGGCTCCTGGCCCTGCGACTTATCGGAAATCAGCTCCCTGATCTCAGCACATAGGTAAATTTTGCCATTCATGACTTCCTGGATAGCCAGGTACATTTCAACTCTTGGAGAGTTCTTAGTTATATAGCCTTTTACACCAAGGTTCATCATCTTCTTAGCATAAGCCGGCTGGTTATGCATGGATACGGCAATGATCCTGGTTCCTGGTGAGTATTTTCTGATCAGCGGAACAGCATCGAAACCCGATTCATTCGATAAATTAATGTCCAGCAGCACGATGTCTGGTCTCTTGGTTTTTATCAAATCTATGGCCTCCAGCATTTCACCACTTTCACCGGCGATCTCTATGTTGGCATCAGCTACAAAGAGCGCCCGCCACATTTCCCGGATGAGTTTATGATCATCTACGATCAGGATGGTAATCTTTTTCATCTCAATTATCAATTAAAGGGATGGTCACTTTCAATTCACAGCCTTGTCCGGGGCTGCTGATGATCTCTAATAGACCTTCATGGAACTCCACACGACTTGCAATGTTTCTTAAGCCTATTCCTTTTGCTCTCGTTGAAGGGTCAAAGCCAATGCCATTGTCGGAAACAGATAATATGAGTTGGCTGGGTTCGGTTTGCAGAGAAACAACAACATGGCTGGCTTTTGCATACTTAATAATATTGTTTAGTTGTTCCTGAACGATCCTGTACAGCATGAGTTCCATGCTGGCAGAGAGTTTCTTATCCCTGTTCTCCAGGTAATCCAACTCTACCTGTATATCTTTTGTAATATTGATCTCGTCAATCAGTTCGTCCAGTGCTACGAACAATCCAATATCTCCTAATGAAGGCGCCACAAGAGTCTTGGACAGTTTGCGAATCTCTTCAATGGCATAACTTACGTTCTGGTGGCTGCGATCCACCAGGTCCATACGCATGCCTTCGTTGACCTTGGCGATATCGAGGAACATTTTTACTGTGGCCAGGATCTGGTTAATATTGTCATGGAGTTCCTTTCCCAACTCCTCTCTTTCTTTTTCCTGTGCCTGGATGGTATTCTCCGTGATCAGCTTTTGATGGGTCAACTGTTGGGCCACCAGCTGCTGCTCCAGGTTTCTTTTCTCCGTAATATCGCTAACGGATCCAATCATCCTGAACGCAAATCCTTCCGGGTTGAACAGGATATAACCTTTTGCGAAGGCATACCTGTACTGCCCGTCGGCTGCCAGGAAACGGAATTCGCCTTCCCAGTTCGATACCTTGTTCTTTATTGCATGGGTGAGATAGGATTGTACCCGCTCACGCTCACCCGGATGAAGTCTTTCCAGTACCCAGTCAGTTGATATATTTTCCTGTGAATAGCCAAATATTTCCTGCAACTTAGTATTCACATAGATTTCCCGCTTTTGCAGGTTCCAGTCCCAAATGATGTCTCGTGTGGCCTGGTTTACAATCTCAAACCTTTCAATGATCTCTTCCAGACGGTATTGGTTCTTTTGCCTTTCAATACTGTATTGAATGGATTTGGCTAGCAGTTTTTCGTCAAATTCTCCCTTCATCAGGTAGTCCTGTGCGCCTAGTGCGATCGTTTCGGTAGCTACCTCCAGGTCAAACCAACCGGAGAGCACAATGATAGGTGTATGGGGCAACAGGCTCTGCAGAGTGACAAATGATTCTATACCCGTACTGTCCGGTAGCGATAGGTCAAGAAAGGCCACGTCCACTTCCTGGTCATTCAGTACCGTCTTCACCTCTGAGAGCTGTGTGGCATATAAGAGTCCTTTTACCGGAACCTTGGTGCGGGCCAGATTCTTTTCCAGCAGCAGTTGGTCGCCTGGATTGTCTTCGATGATCAGTATCCTTAATGGTTTAATTTCCTTTCTCATTCTGCTTTTTGTATGGCAGCCTCACGATATTGATCCAAAACTCCTTGATGTGTTCGATCACACTCATGAAATCCTTGAAATCGGAAGGCTTGGTGATAAAGCAATTGGCGTGATGGCAATAGGATTGTTTGATATCGGATTCTGCGTCCGATGTGGACAAAACGATCACCGGGATCATCAGGAATTTTTCATTTTTCTTGATGGAAGCCAGCACCTCTTTGCCGTTTATTTTTGGCAGGTTAATATCCAGGAGGATAAGCCCCGGCGTCTCTGCATCGCTAAATACCCCCGTCTTGTTCAGGAAATCTAAAGCCTGTTCCCCATCCCGCACTACATCCACCTGGTTGGTGATGTTTACTTTTTGCATGGCTTTTAATGTCAGGAGAATGTCCCCTTCATTGTCTTCTACAAGTAGGATCCTTTCTTTAGCCGTCATTGGGTATTTTTTGAAATAGTAAAATAGAAGGTGCTGCCTTTTCCGGGGGCGGATTCCACCCAAATGCGTCCCCCGTGTTTTTCAACGATCTTTTTGCTGATAGCAAGACCCACGCCCGTTCCTGTGTAACTGTCGCGTGAGTGAAGCCTGTGGAAGATGACGAAGATCTTGTCAAAGAATTTTTCGTCGATCCCTATGCCGTTGTCTTTTACATAAAACAGCCAGTGATCCTTTTCCTCGATGCATCCGATGCTGATCTCGGGGGGCTTCTCACCATGGTACTTCAGAGCGTTGCTCAGAAGATTCATGAACAACTGCGTGAGCAGGGGCTTTATTCCTTTTAGCGTACAGAGTTCATTTACTTCCACTTTTGCGGAAAACTCCCGGATCCGGTGATTGAGAAGGTGCGTCACACTGCTCACCACTTCATCCAGGTCCACATCCTCCAGGTCCTCTTTGGTAGTGCCAACGCGGGAATATTGGAGGAGGTCTTCAATCATGTTCTTCATGCGCACTGCACCATCGGACGCGAAGTGAATGTATTGGCTTGTGGATTCGTTCAACAAGCCCTCGGTTTCCATTTTCAGCAGGTTCATGAAACCCGTAACCATTCTCAAAGGCTCCTGCAGATCATGCGAAACCATATAGGCAAACTCTTCCAGCTCCCAGTTGGCAGCCTGCACTTCAGCGTATAGTTCTTTCAGCCTTGCTTCCGCTTCCTTTGTCCTGGTAATGTCTATACCATAGCCGATCACATATTTCAGCTCGCCATCTTCTTTAAATGGATGGAATCTGCGAAGTATATAGGTTTTTCCATCGTCAGAAGGATATTCGTCCACCCACTCCACATCCCTTCCTTCCTTCACTGCCTTGTTGAACAATTCTCTTCTTTTCCTTGCCGGGCCCTCGTCGATCCCTTTCAGTGCGCAATAATCGAAGTCGTCTTTACCGATCAGCCAGGTCCTCATCTCTTCACTCTTCAAAGCTTTAGGATTCAGAAAAACATATTGGTGGTCCTTGTTGAACACGGCAATATCGGCAGGGATGTTGTTCAGGATCGCCTCCGTGAAAGCTTTTTGTTCCTTCATTTTTTCCTCGGCCTGCTTCCGGTCGGTGATGTCGATGGAGAGGATAAAGAGTCCTTCCGGCACCCGTTGGATACTCAGTTCGAACCAGCCTTTATGTCCATCCGGAAATACGAATTCGGTTTCCGTAAACCTGCTTTCGCCGGTATCCAGGCAAGTCATAAACACCGGATACAAGGTTGAGTTCTCAAAGCCAGGAAAAACTTCCATCAGGGTACGGCCAATCAGATTTTCCCTGGTGGTTCGGCTCTGGGCGATGCAGGCTTCGTTCACGTAGAGATACCTAAGGTCATTGTCAAGGATACGCACACCTTCCAGCATGTGATCGAGCGTATGTTGGTATTTCAATTCATTCGCCAGGATCATTTGCTCTCTTTCTTTCCTTTCTGATACATCTCGTATTGCGGAGGCGATCAGGGTTTTATTTTTCAGTAAAATGGGGCTTAGGCTGATCTCTACGGGGAATTCTGTTCCATCCTTTCTCAAGGCATAGATATCCAACCCGCTGCCCATGGTACGGGGAACGGGCTTTCGGCTATAGTCCTGGCGCTGGTGTACGTGTTTTGCGCGGAGCTGTCCGGGGATCAGCATTTCAATCTTCTGCCCGAGCATTTCATCGCGGGTGTGCCCAAAGATCATTGTAGCCTGGTGGTTGACCAGCACGATCGCACCCACTTCATCTACGATCACGATCGCGTCGGGATTCGAGTCAAACACCGCTTTATATGTTTCTATACTATTCAAAGTCTTTAGGTTTTTTGTTCAGTTTTGGGAATGGTGAAATAAAAAATACTCCCCTTGCCGGGCTCGGATACGGCCCATATTTTTCCGCCAGTTCTCTCAATGATCTTTTTGCAGATGGAAAGGCCGATACCCGTGCCTGAATACTCTGACTTGTCATGCAGGCGCTGGAAGATCATAAAGATCCTGTCGGCGTATTTTGGATCGAAGCCGATGCCGTTGTCCTTCACGCAAAAAAGCCAGTTGTCTTGTTCTTCCTTGCAGCTGATCTCGATCTGAGGTGTTTGGCCGTTTTGGTATTTCATTGCATTGCTCACCAGGTTAAGAAACAGTTGCTGCATCTGCGCCTCCACACCCTTAACTATGGGCAAAGGCCCGCAGTGCAGCTTTGCATTTTTTTCCTGGATCAGGGGAGCCAGAAGCTTCACTGTGTTTTCTACCACCGTGTTAACATTGACCTTCTCCAGCGGGAGTTCGCCCGATCCCACGCGGGAATATTCGAGCAGCGCCTGTATGAGATCTCTCATGCGCTGGGTGCCATCCAGGGCAAAACGGATATAGTCGTCCGACTCTTTATTGAGCTTGCCTTCTGTTTCCAGGGAGAGTAAGGATAGAAAGCCCGACACCGTCCTCAAAGGCTCCTGCAGATCGTGGGAGGCAACAAAGGCAAATCTTTCCAGTTCGATATTGGATGCCTGGAGTTCGGCAGCTCTTTTCTCCAGGTCAAGGTTCATCATCCGCAGTTCTCTTGTCTTGAGCTCCACCTTTCTTTCCAGGTTCTCGTTGAGGAGCCTGATCTCATCCTCTGCCTTCTTGCTTTCTGTGATATCCCTGGCATTAAAGAACCATTTACCATCCTTTACTGTTACCTTCCATTGCAGCCATTTTACCGACTTGTCCTTACAGTAAATTCCTGTTTCAAAAAATAGCTCTGATTGTCCGCTAATGATCAACTCCTCCACGATGCTCCTGGATTCAATGTTGAGATAGGACTGGAGGGAGGTGCCACGCAATTCTTCACGCGGATAACCAAGGATAGAAGTGATAGCTTTATTTACGCCTTCAATGTTTAATGTTTCTGCATCAATGATCCCCAGGATGTCGGCGGAATTGTCAATGAGCAAGGCGGCTTTGTGCAATTCCGCATTCTTTTCAACCAGCTCTTTTTTCTGCATTTGCAGTTTCAACAGCACCGACACTTTGGCCTTGAGGATATCGGGGTCGAGGGGTTTGAATAAAAAGTCAACCGCGCCTTCTTCGTAAGCCTTCATCACGAATTTGTATTCGTTGCTAAAGGCCGTGGCAAAAATGATGGGAATGTTGCTGGTCCTCGTATCGGATTTTAGTATCTGGGCCACCTCAAATCCATTGATGCCTGGCATTTGCACATCGAGCAGGATAAGATCAACCTCATTTGTTTTTGTAATTTCTAATGCTTCCTCACCGTTCATGGCCTTCACAAATTCGCGGTCATCTGCCTTGAGCACATGCTCCAATGCATACACGTTCGACGGTTGGTCGTCCACAATGAGGATCAAAGCCTTATTTGCTATACTCATTACTACGGTTATCAGGAACACCTTTTATGCCGGGACCCATATATAAAATCTTTAGAGGCAATCAATTCCCTTCCTTCCCTTATTTCCTCGCGAAACCGGGTAGGCATAGCTGGTAGGGCGATGACTGCAGCGCTTTTTACTTTGTTGATAGGCCTATGGTTAAAGATGTTCATGTTGGCGTGGTTGGTCTGATTTCAGACACGGTCGTCTTAATTTTTCCTGCACGCACTGTACTGGTTGTCGGGCGATACCGGGATCTGAGATACTAACTGGTTGCTGTATTGGAAAATAAGAATTTAAATAATTCAATATGGGAAAGGCGGGCTGATTGGTAATGATAAAATTTCATAATAAGTAAATATCCCTAGGTTTGGCTAACACTTAGGCCTGAACGAATGGGATGTGGACGGGAAAAAGCTGCCATTGGCCGGGGAAAATCGGTCGTTCACCGACGTTTTGGGGAATCGTCACGGCCGGTTTCTTCTTACCTGTATGATCACAGGGATGAGGACTACTACGATGCTGATAGGCAGGATCCACCCTATGTAATTTTTGATGGCAGGGAACTGGTTGCCCAGGTAGTAGCCGGCCAGCAGGAAGGTGCTCATATAGATCAATACCGCTGCTAAAGAGATCAGCATAAAAAACGGTAGCGGTGTGCGGGAAAGGCCGGAGATCAAAGGAGTGAAGGGGCGGATCACCGGCAGGAACTTGCCAAAAACGATCGATCGCTTCTTGTATTTTTTCAGGAACTGCTCCGCCATCTGCACATATTGTTTTTTGAAATACCATGTGTCGCGTTTTTCAAAAAGCTGGCGTCCGTATTTTTTGCCTATGTAATAACCCGACAGATCACCCACGAATCCCGCGCCGGCTAAGATGAGCAGAAGATAGAGCACCTGGATGTCGAGCGCGCCCGCACTCACCAGTAATCCGGAAGTGAATACAAGGGTCTCCCCACCGGGAATGATCAGTCCCAACAACAATCCTGTCTCTGCAAAAATGAGCACCGCAATAATAGCAATGCCGCCCCAGGCTATGAGGCCTGAGGAGTCGAATAATAAGATCATGGAACAACTATCGCAAATTATATTCCGGCTTATTCATACCTGAATCCAAATAGCAGGATCACCGAACCTATCACGTAAGTGACAAGAAAGATATTGCGGCAGATCAGTTTCCACCGGCTGTCTTCATTTACCTGTTGCTTTTCTTCCTGTAAACTAAATTCATCTATGTTGCCGGCTTTGTTCAGGTAGACTTGAAAAGCAGCCATGTTTTTTACCTGGCTCACTTCTCCGGATAATTCCCTTAGGATCATTTCGTGCTCGTCGTTTTGGTCGCCGTTCGCTTCGTGGAGGATCTTCCTGCTGAGCAGGTCGGTCTTCGCAGCTTTTTGAATGATCCCTTCTTTTGTTTTTTCGTCCATTGTACTGCCTGGCTGCAAATAAAGATTCTGGTAACCGACCGAGCTTCTCTGCAAAGCTGCGAAATCTCTTGTTGCATTCATATATTCGGTAAGCCTTGTGTTCCAGAGATCGTAGGAATAGTTTTGTACAACGAAGGAAAGCAAAATCAGTCCCCCGCCGGCGACCTTGCAGAGGGTGGAAAGCTTTTTGGTGGAGCGTGCATTTTGAATTTGGGGCATCATGCTGGTTTTGGTGGTAGAAAGATAAGGTTGGGAAGAGGAAAACCCTCCCGGAAACTTGATTTTCCGCTCCCGGAACGATTATCTTTAAATGAAATCAAAACCATGCTGCATCCCCGGAAATTGGCTGCTATCATGTTCACAGATATTGTGGGCTATACGGCACTCATGGGGATCGACGAAACTGCAGCTTTTGCAGCGCTGGCAAAGAACCGGGGGATCCAGCGGCCATTGATAGAATCTTTCAATGGAAAATGGGTGAAAGAACTTGGCGATGGAGTAATGGCCACCTTTCAAAACGCCACCGATGCAGTGAACTGCGCCCTGCTGATCCGCGACCGGGTGAGCAGGGAAACAGATTTCCTTCTCCGCATCGGTATACATCTAGGGGAGATCGTTGAGGAAAACAACGACATCTTTGGCGACGGGGTGAACATCGCGGCAAGACTGCAGTCAGCGGCACCGGCCGGTGAGATCTATATCTCCGATGCTGTGCAAAAAAACATCTCCAACAAAAAAGGAATAGCCACCGGCCTGGCCAGTGAGCTTACACTGAAGAACGTGAAAGAACCGGTGATTGCTTATCTGGTTTCCATCAGCTCGGTGGATCTGATAGAAAGGCCGGTTCACCAGCCGGTAGTGGAGAGCAATGCCACACCCGTGAAAAGCATCGCCATTCTTCCTTTCACGAATATGAGCGGCGATCCGGAGCAGGAATATTTCAGTGACGGGATGGCGGAAGAGATACTGAATTCCCTGGGCAACATCCGCGATCTGAGAGTGGTGAGCCGCACCTCTTCTTTTCAATTCAAAGGGCAGCAAATAGACCTCAGGGAAGTGGGAGAAAAGCTGGGTGTTGGCAATGTGCTGGAAGGAAGCGTGCGGCGCCAGGGCGACCGCATCCGCATCACGGCCCAACTGATCGAAGTAAAGAATGGCTACCATTTGTGGTCTGAAAGGTTCGACAGAAAACTAGAAGACGTGTTCGCTATCCAGGATGAGATCGCCTTCGCCATTACAGAGAAATTAAAGGTCACACTGCTGCAGGACGAAAGAGAGCAGATCTCCAAAACGCCTACCCTGAATACGGAAGCTTATGAATTTTACCTGAAGGGAAGATTCTACTGGGGAAAGAGAGGAAAATGGCTGGGTCCTGCATTAGAGAATTTCGGAAAGGCAGTGGCCCTTGACCCAAATTTCGCTTCAGCATATGCGGGGATCGCCGATGCATATTCTTCCCTGGGCATGTACGGCGTGATACCACCTTATGATGCCATGCCAAAGGCCCGCGCCGCCGCGGCCAGGGCGATCGAGCTCGATCCTTCATTGAGCGAAGCCTATACTTCACTAGCTTTTATCAGCGGATTTTACGAGAACGACCGTGAGAAGGCTCACGAGAATTTCCGGAGGGCCATTGGTTTGAATTCCAGCAACGCTACCGCTCATTATTGGTATAGCTTCTTCCTGAGCGTGGTGGAGATGGAGCAGCCGATGGCCCAAAAAGAAGGACTGGCTGCCATCAGCCTTGAGCCATACAATGCCATTGCATACTACGTTACCGGGCTGTCCTTCCTGGAGTCCGACCGGTCGCGCGCAGTCCAGCTAGCTCACCAGGCCATCTCCATCGATCCCAGTTTGTTCCTCCCGTATTTCCTGGTAGGATGGTGTTCGATATTGGATGGAAGATCCGCTGAAGCAGAAACAGCCCTGGAAACTGCGCTGACGCTTTCCAACAGGCATTCATGGCCCCTGGGTTTCCTTGTGCAGGCAAAGATGATGAGCGGAAAGGAAGAGGAAGCAAAGGCACTGCTCGCCGAGATCGTAGAAAGAAACCAAAAAGAATATTTTTCCGTGTTCGGCGCTGCCATTGGTGCTTCTGTGGCAGGCGACAATCAGCTTGCCCTGGAGTTTTTAGAAAAAGGGCTCAGGGACAAGGATACTTTGTTGCATATTTTCAAACACCGCACTGTGCTGCCGGCATCATTGGTCAACTGGCCGGCTTTCACTGCCTTTATGAAGAAAACAGGATTAACCGGTCAGCAATTGGTCACCCCATAAACGAATGATATGATCACTCCTTTTCAAAAGCAGGGAAAAAAACAATTGGGTAGAGAATACGTGCAGGGCGATGAGGCGGCCATCGTTTCCGAAATGATCCGGGAAATGGAGGGGCAACTGGACCGCCTCTATGGTGGAGGCCAGAAAATGCTCAGGCAGATCCATACCAAAATGCATGGCTGTGTGAAAGCTAAATTCCTTATCCTGGATGATCTCCCCAACGAGCTGCGCGTTGGACTTTTCAGTAAACCTGCTTCTTACCCCGCCTGGGTGCGGTTTTCCAATTCCAGCACCATTCCTAAACCCGATGCGAAAAAAGACATCAGGGGCATAGCGATCAAACTGATGAATGTACCTGGTGAAAAACTGTTGAATGAAAAGCGTCACCTGAAGACCCATGATTTCCTGATGATGAGCAGCGAAACATTCTTTGCCAGGGATCTTGTCTTTTTCAGGAAAACCATGCGTGCCGTGACATCGAAAAACAAGTTAAAACTGCTTGCCTATTTTTTGAATCCTTTGCATTGGCCAATGGTGGCGAGGCTGTTGAGATCGAACATCAAATGCGACCATCCCTTTGAGATCTCCTACTGGAGTACCCAGCCTTACCAGTATGGAGCGCCCGAAAAGGCCGTCAAGTATTTCCTGCAGCCTGATGAGAACAATAAGTTATTGTATGTGGAGAAAAAGGATGAGAACTACCTGCAGCAGAACATGGCCAGGACACTCAGGTTCGGCACAGTGAAATTTAATTTTTATATACAGTTCCAGGAAGATGCGGAGACCATGCCCATCGAGGATCCCACTGTCCCATGGAAGTCTCCTTTCATCAAAGTAGCGGAACTAACTATTCCTCCCCAGGTTTTTAATTCGAATGAGCAGATGAGATTTGGCGACAACCTTTCATTTCATTCCTGGCATTGCCTGCCGGAGCACCGTCCGCTTGGAAGCTTCAACCGCGCGAGGAAGCAAGTTTACCTGGCCTTGTCCAAATACCGGCACAGAAAGAACGGCCTACCGGATCAAGAGCCGGAAGCAGGCGATGATTTTTTTGTTGTACCAGCCGTTTCGGAAGACCAGCCTCACAGCGTAGCTATGTAGCGGATAGCTGTCACGGAAGGAAAGAAAAAATAGGCGCCGCCTTTTACGCGGATAAATCTTTCCAGGTTCTGCACCGTACGGCTCACCGGGTTTCCCTGTATCGTAAAATTTTGCGGCTGGCCGTTGGCTTTTTCACAAACGCCAATAATGGGGTCAGGGTCGTTGTACAATTGCTTGAACTTAGGATAATTCGACCAGGTATACTGCACGAACTCATACTGGCGCGAGATGTCGGCATTAAAGCATACAAAAAGCAATCCTACTTCTCCTTCAGGCTGGCAATGAAGTGGGGTGGATGCAATGGGATTTCCATATAATTTTCCGCGCCGCAGGATTCGGTGTCTTTTCGACAGTTTCAGCGATTCATTCTTGCCATTGTCCTCGAAGCTGTCGCGCGGATTCACGCGGCGTGTATGCGATCCAAATGGGCATTTTGCACCATCAGGATCCAGGTCATGAAAGCCATAGTCGTTGTCATCATCTATAAAGCCGGGATCAGCATCCGGGAATTTCGCGAGCGGCGCTCCGCTTGGCCAGCGGCCGATCATTTTTGATGCGAGCCTGGTGCTTTCTTCCGTATTGATCTTCCCATCACTGGTTTTTGTGCATTCATTCATGAAGTTCCAGAAGGCAGGCACGTTTTGTTCAAGCTGCCTGAACACGAGGTAGGAGCCGTTCCTTCCCAGGTCCTTATAACCGCTGCCTCCGGCATCGGCGTTCAACAGGTTCATATTTCCCTGTGGTTGAGAGACCAGCGGTGTATCCGGAAAAACCCCATATTCGTTTTTGTAACCCATGATGAATTCACCGGTAGCGATGATGTCATCTTTTGGAGCCTTCCTTCCGCTGCCTGCAATCACAGGCTGTCCCATACCATCCCTGAATCCGAAATGCTCCCGTCCCTGCTCAAGCGTTTGTCCGTCAAGGTGAGTAAGCTCCGTCAGGCCGGCGGCCGACAGTTCCGCTGATGTTTGGCGGTAATAATCTTCCAGTTCGTTCTCTTTGGCGGCGAACAACATCACCATCAGGTGAACAGGCGGATTGTTGGGGCCGCCCCAGTTCCATTCTGTGGGAGCGCTGCTGTCTGTATCGCCTAATATCCTTTGCCTGTGTGGGGTGGTCATACCTTCCCGGAATTCACGTGTGAAATTTTGCAGGTTCTCGTCCTGCATCCCGAGTATCGACAAACCGCCGGGTGTAAAAGCGATATTAAGGCAGGTATCTATAGAATGGTCAGCTGTTGGATGATGAAGCCCTGTGGTGATATCGTCCACTACGCTATGGATCCATTTTTTTGCGCCGGTCGCATCTGTAATTTTCAGCAGTATGTAGCGCGCAAACTGCATCCGCTTGTAGCCCCGCACCAGGAAGCCCTGGATGTCATTCAGTTCTATGCTCTGGGTAGTTCTTACTTCCATCAAAAGCGGTTTAAGAATTGTGCCGCCTTGCGGGGGCTGAGATCACTGGCCAGCTCCGCGCGGATCAGGCTGTTGTTCACAATGTTTTTTATGGATAAATGAGGGTAGGCGCTGTACCAGACCTGTGTAGGTATCTCGTAGTATCTCGACCAGGCAAGAAAATGCTCCTCGTCGTATGCTCCGTCCATCAGTGAGAATTTCGTTTTAGGAAAGCCCACCGAATTGCTCCAGATCGCTGTGAGGCCCCAGCCGGACTTATCGATGAAATCACCGAGATACTGCTGCCAGCTTCCATCGAAGTTGCTGAGGAAAAGCATGCGCTTTCCGCCGTCGATCATAACCCATCGTGCAAAGTGAATAGTAGGAATTCCCATGAGTTTCCCTTCTACAAACAAATACCTGATCAACTGCCTTGCAAAGGCCAGGAAGAACTGCAGGGTAATTTTCCTTGGCACTCCTTTTTTCATCACCAGCACCTGTGTGAATTGATTTTGCCTTTCCAGGTCTTCGTATTCCTCCAGGTGCCTGATATGCGGCTCGCTCACCTGGCTCGGTGTCAGTCCCAGCGGTATATCCTTTCTTTCATAAAATACCTGGATGATTACCAGCCAGATCAACAGGAATGGAAGCAGTACCAGCAACACGATGCCTACCAGTACCATTCCTGCAAAATTGATGGAAGGCAATTTCTGTTTTTGCTTCGCCCATTGAAACTCGGGGCGGGAGAAGGTCATTTCCTGCAGGCGGCGATGGATCTCCTGGGGTGCGGAACCGTTCCATTTCACTTCGTCAAGGCTCGCGCGCAGGTGATTACGCAACTCACTTTCCTGCCTGATCTGCGATATGGTCCTTCCGGGAGCACCTGTGTAAAAAGCCGCGTTCTTTGTGATCCATTGTTTCAGATAAGAAGTTCTTGCCGCTGCCGTTCTTTCTGGGGGATAACCCTCGCAATATTGATAAATGCGGTCGATGAAAGGTCCTGCAGCACCGGACAGGGAACGGATGTGCTCATCGCGGTCGCCATCGAAATTGGAAGAAAAGGCAAGCCTGGCATTGAGCTTTTCGCCATCCACCTCCGTGGGGTCTAATATGATCCAGCGTGCGAAATGGATCGTACCCAGGTTCTCGAACAATTCATTTTTGTTGTCGATCAGTTCCTGCCTGATCTTTTTCAGTTCGGCACGCAGCTCCTGGTGCATTCCACTCTGCACCGGCGTAATGAGTGTAAGTCCTCTTTGCTTTGTCATAAACTGTTGGTCCTGGTTTTAGCGGGCACGGTCACCGCTGTTTTTTTCAGCCAGTCCCTTGCCGCTGCTGCACCGGATTCGGACAGTGCCTTCATGTCATCGGGACTGAGGTGGAAATCAGTTGACAGAATGCCAAGGTCATCGATCAGCACAGAGCGGGAGACCAGGCCATGGTCTTCTTCAAAGTCGATGTCTTGGCTGTTCAGCATCACTTCAAAAAGATGTCGGCTATAATGAACAATATGGTCAAAGCCTAATTGGGCTTCCACAGGCGTTTTTGACTGTAGGAATAATCCCAGCGACTCATCGTTGATTTCTGTTGTTGAAAATCTTGTGTCATCAAAAAAACTTAAAGGGTAGTTGAAGATGGTTCCTCCATCTACATAGATATGATCGTTTGGCTTTTTGTCGGGGAATTGCCATGCTTTAAAAAAGAAGGGGATAGACATCGAAGCCCTGACGGCTTCGGCAACTTTTACGTTTGGTGTGCTGTCAGCCGAAAATTCTGCGACCGAGAACTTATTCAGGTCCGCTGCGAACACATAAAGGTCTTTCCCACCGGCGGCTTTCAATTCCGCGAAGGTGGTATCGGCAACAAGTCCATGAGGTGAATTTTCCAGGAAGCTCTTAGTGAAATCCAGGATGTAATCGCCACTGTACAAACCATAATGTGTCACTACACGGAGCGGATTGAATTCCTCTTCAAATTTTTTGAAATCCATGCTTTGCATCAGCCGGTCGATCTGTTCCACCTGATAGCCTGCGCCGATCATGGCGGCCAGCATGGCCCCGGCAGATGTGCCCGCCACCCGTTCAATTCCAGTAAAAATGCCCGCCTTATCCAGTTCTTTGAGCGCGCCAACGAAGGCTGTGCCACGGACGCCGCCGCCTTTAATAGCAAGGTTCCTGATCATAAGCAGAAGTTGAACAGAACAAGGTAATAGGTATTTTGGTAAACTCCTAGCAGGCGAGCCTCCGTCATTTCCATTGGAGATAACCAATGTGTATTTAGTACACATTTTCAGCTTTTTCGGTTTTGCCCAACCGTACAAATCACTCTCAACAGGCCTGAACGGCAAAGTAATGCAGCGCCGGGGAGGGATGGGAGGGCTTAACTTCGTTATATGAACCTCTATATCAAGAATATGGTTTGTCCGCGCTGTATCAGCTCGGTGGAGCAGATCGTAAAGAAAAACGGGTTGAGGTACTCTTCTATCCGCCTCGGGGAAGTGAGCCTGTTGGAAACGCCCGGCGAAAAGCAACTGCAGCAGCTGGCGGCGGACCTGGAAGAAGTGGGCTTCGAACTGCTGGACGACCAGCGGAGGCAGCTGATAGAAAAGATCAAAAACCTGCTGATACAAAAAGTGCAGGAAGGGGACATAGATGATCATTTTAGTTTGAGCAGCTTCCTTTCAAAACAGGTACACAAAGACTATTCACATATCAGCCGCCTGTTCCCGGAAGTGGAAGGCATTACCATAGAGCAATTCTTCATTCTTCAAAAGGTGGAGAAGGCTAAAGAATGGCTGGTGTACAACGAATATTCAATCAATGAGATCGCGGTGCAGCTGGGATACAGCAGCGTGCAGCACCTTTCTTCCCAGTTCAAAAAAGTGACGGGCATGACGCCGTCAGCGTTCAGAAAGATCGGCGCTGGTTTACGGAAGCCTTTGGATGGCGTGAGGTGACGTGTAGTTTAGACACGGGGGCACGGAATTAGACGGGAATGAAAACCGGCAATAATAGTCGGTCAACGGATCAGCGAGATCCGCGGGCTGTTTAATCTGCGCGGTCTGCGGGAAATAATGACGGCACCTCCGGGGTGGCGATTCCTGTAGGACCTTCCGCCCCATGGCATTATCGATTGAAGAACACAATTAAGTATAAATCTTTTCCAAAAGGATATAAAGCATCCATTCCGGGTCTCACGAGCTTTGTAACCATTATGGAAAAGCTCAACACGATCAACCT
The DNA here is from genome assembly GCA_036676905.1 of Chitinophagaceae bacterium. Classification (GTDB taxonomy): domain Bacteria; phylum Bacteroidota; class Bacteroidia; order Chitinophagales; family Chitinophagaceae; genus Flavisolibacter. Next base: position 383,959 of record JAKFCE010000005.1, on the reverse strand, counting down.
TCCCTTATCCGGCGTTGACAGCGAACACTCTGCGCTGATCGTAGACAAGGGTCTGGATAAAGTTCCGGGTCTTACTTCTCAAACCTTCCCAGTCACCGGTATGAGCTGCGCCTCCTGCGCCATCAGCACAGAGACCATGATCAGGTCCGTACCGGGCGTAGTAAAGGCATCAGTGAACTATGCCAACACCTCGGTGCAGGTGGAATACATTCCCTCCCTCACCAGCCCGGAAGCTATGCAGTCGGCGGTGAGATCTATAGGCTACGACCTGGTGATCGGAGAAGCAGAAAAAGGCGGACTGGAAGAACTGCACAGGAAGCAACTGCGTTCACTTAAGACCAAAACCATTTGGTCCATCGCGTTGAGTGTTCCCCTGGTGGTGATCGGCATGTTCTTCATGGACCTGCCTTATGCCAATTATTTCATGTGGGCCTTGTCCAGCCCTGTGGTGTTGTTGTTTGGCAGGCAATTCTTTATCAATGCCTGGAAACAGGCGAAGCACCGCTCATCCAACATGGATACACTTGTGGCGCTGAGTACAGGTATCGCCTATTTGTTCAGCGTATTCAATACCCTATTTCCGGAGGTCTGGCATGCCAGGGGACTTCATGCCCACGTGTACTTTGAAGCCGCCGCGGTGGTGATCGCTTTTATCCTGCTCGGCAAGCTGCTGGAGGAAAGAGCAAAGGCCTCTACCTCATCCGCCATAAAAAAGCTGATGGGGCTGCAGCCGAAGTCTGTAACCCTGGTGCATGAAGGCGGCCATATGATGGAGGTGCCGGTCGAGAAAGTAATGGTGAACGACAAGCTCCTGGTGAAGCCGGGAGAGAAAATAGCGGTTGATGGGTTAGTGATCAGCGGCAGCTCTTATGTGAATGAAAGCATGATCAGCGGCGAGCCTGTGCCTGTGCTGAAGGAAAATGGCGCGGAAGTATTTGCGGGCACCATCAACCAAAAAGGAAGCTTCCAGTTCCGGGCCACCAAAGTGGGCGCGGAAACCTTGCTGGCTCACATTATTCAGATGGTGCAGCAGGCGCAGGGATCGAAGGCGCCGGTGCAAAAGCTGGTCGACAGGATCGCGGGCGTTTTTGTGCCGGTGGTGATACTGATCGCCCTGCTCTCAGCGGCTGCCTGGATCATATTGGGTGGTGAAAATGGGCTCACACAGGGACTGCTGGCCATGGTAACCGTGCTGGTGATCGCTTGTCCCTGTGCGTTAGGACTGGCCACGCCCACCGCCATTATGGTGGGTGTGGGGCGGGGGGCCGCGAATGGTATCCTGGTCCGCGATGCGGAAAGCCTGGAGCTCGCTCACCGCGTGAACGCCATGGTGCTGGATAAAACCGGGACCATTACTGAGGGAAAGCCTGAAGTGACGGATGTAAAATGGTCCAGGGAAAATACTATTGTAAAAAACGTGCTGTACAGCATAGAGAATTCTTCTGCCCACCCGCTGGCTGAAGCCATCACCCGGCATCTAAAAAAAGAAGCTGAATTGCTGCCCGTTGCCGACGTGGATGCCGTGACGGGTGCCGGCATCAGCGCTACCGTGCAGGGAAAAAAATATTTCGTCGGCACGCCGCAGTTATTAAAGACCTACGGGGTAGAACCGGACCGCAGTATGCTTACCTGGAGTGAGGGGCAGCGATCCATGGCGAGAACGGTAGTTTATTTTGCCGATGAAAAAACTGTGCTGGCAGCCATTGCCATAGCAGATCAGGTGAAAGCCAGTTCCGCGGCGGCCATCCGGCAGATCAAGGCCCTGGGCATAGAGGTGCACATGTTCACCGGTGACAACGAGCAAACCGCCGCGGCCGTGGCCAAACAGGTGGGTATCGGCAGCTACCGTGCAGAAGCTTTGCCGGATGATAAATCGGCCTTCATTCAAAAATTGCAGCAGGAAGGCAAGGTAGTGGCCATGGTGGGAGACGGGATCAACGACAGCCAGGCACTGGCACAGGCGGATGTGAGCATTGCCATGGGCAAGGGGAGCGACATCGCCATGGACGTAGCTAAGATGACGCTGATGTCCTCCGACCTTTCGCGCATTCCGGCGGCCCTGCAGCTATCCCGGAAAACGGTGCGCACCATCAGGCAGAATCTTTTCTGGGCCTTTATCTATAACCTCGTGGGTATACCCATTGCGGCAGGAGTCTTGTATCCTTTTTATGGCTTTTTGCTCGATCCCATGATCGCGGGCGCGGCCATGGCGCTCAGCAGTGTGAGCGTGGTCACCAACAGCTTAAGGCTGAAGTGGGCATCCATCAATTAAACAATGAAAACGATAAATATGAACCAATACAAATTCAAAACGAACATCAAATGCGGCGGCTGCATTGCGGCCGTAAAGCCTCACCTGGACAGTAACGTCAAGATCAAAGAATGGAAGGTAGACACAGAGAACCCTGAGAAAATTCTTACGGTTACTGGTGAGCTGAGTGAAGAAGAAGTCAGATCGCTGGTGGAAAAGGCCGGCTACAAAGCAGAGGTGGCACCTTAAAAGGCGGGTGGTGGAATAATTTTTTCTGTCATAGTGCAAATTTTCGCATATGAAAAAGATCTTTTTGATAGCCGGCATCGTGGCTGGAATCACAGCCTGCAACGACGATAGCGAAAGCACAACCACTGCAGACACGACCACAATGCACGAGACTCACACCACCGATGCCGGAGCTGGGATGGATACGGCAGGCATGTCGGGTAAAAGCATGATGTCTATGATGCAGGCCAACATGGACCAGATGAAGGCCATGGCCTCTACAGGTAACCCTGACAATGATTATGCGGCGATGATGAAGACCCATCATATGGGTGCCGTGGAGATGGCACAGGTGGAGCTGGCCCAGGGAACTGATGCGGAATTAAAGCAGATGGCTCAAAAAATGCTCGATGCGCAGCAAAAAGAGATCGCTGAGCTGAACACCTTCCTTTCCGGCCATAGTGCGCATGGAGGTGGCGAATCCTTTCATAAAGAAGCGATCGCTTCCATGAATAATATGAAAATGAGCATGGACCATTCAGGATCAGTTGATAAACAGTTTGCAGAAATGATGATCCATCACCACCAGGGGGCGATCGACATGTCGAAGATCTATCTGAAGTCGGGTGCCCATGAGGAAAAGCTGATGGCTATGGCCAAAAAGATCATTGCCGACCAGGAAAAAGAAATCAAAGAGCTGCAGGCCTGGCTGGATAAAAACAAGTAAGCCTACAGCAGCCTGATGGTGATTTGAAGAACAAACATGTAAATTTGACCCAACCGGATGAATAACAAAGGACTTTATATCAAAGCCATGGTGCTGCTGGCCGTGTTCAGCATGAACACCGTGATGAGCTTTGCCTGCTCCCTGAGCAGCTTTGTCCATTCATTCCATCACAGCGTTTCTTCTTCCAAACAAGCGGGCCTTCACCATCATGCACACGAAGCCGCTGATCACCATCATGGCGAAGAAAAAGTGCCAATGAAGGGCGATGAGTGCTGCAGCGCCGACCTGGTGAAAGTGGAAAAGGCGGATAAATCACCAGGAAGGAGCATACAACTGCCTCTTCCGCTCTGGTCCAACGCATTAGCACCGCAGCATAGTTATACTTTATACAAGCCAGTTACCATTCCGGGTGCACTCTTCGCTGATGCCTGGCGATGGCGGCCCCCTATGACGATACAGGACCTCAGGATTGTCATACAGTCGTTCCAGATATAGATCTCTGTTGCTATAAGTTCACCCGCTTGCGGGAACGCAACCTTATGTTCAACAGAAATAGATATTATGCAACGAACGCTAATTATAGTTTTTCTTACGCTTTCCATCCAGTCCACTGCGCAAAAGCTCATTGGCAGGGAACAAGCCGTGGAGCTGGCTTTCAGTAATCAGCGCAACCTGCAGGTAAATGCGCTTGCCCTCAAACAACAGCAGGAATTACTAAGAGGATCCGCTCCGCTGGAAGATCCTGAAGTATTCCTGGAGGCCTCTCCATATGAAGGCATGGTGGTAGGTGCGCAACAAAGCTTTGCCCTGCCCGGCGCTTACAGGAGCAAAAAAGCTCTTCAATCCGAGAGGATCAGGCTGGCCGAGCTGCAATTGAAAGGCTCGCAATATGAACTGGAAAGGGAAGTGAGGCTGAATTACCTGCAACTGCAATATCTAACCGAAAAACAAAGGCTGCTTCGTTACCAGGACAGCATCTACCAGTCGATCAAGTTGGCCTCCAAAAGATTTTTCGATGCGGGTCAGATCAATAAGCTGGAAGAGCTGCAGGCGACCACGCAGGCCGACGGCGTAAGGAATGAGTTGGTGAGAGTGCAGGCCGATCTGGTAGCCGAAAGGGAGATCTTCCAATTCTTTACTGCCTATACCGATAGTCCCGTCATTGAGCCCATTGACATTTACCTTTATCTTCCCTTCCCCGATACCACGGTAGTGAGCATAAGCCAGGAGATCCTAAAACAGGAGATCGCGGTCAGCGTGGCCGAGTGGAGGGCGGAAAGGTCTGAACTCCTGCCAAAGCTACAGGCGGGCGTACTGTTTCCCACTACCAATGATTACGAAAGGCCTGTAGGTTACCAGCTGGGAGTGACCATTCCTATCTGGCGGGCGCAGAACAGGGCCAGGGTGGCTGCCGCCAAAACCGGTGTAGACATCGCCAGGGCCCAGCAGGACCTGGAAAGGCAGCGGCTCAACGCGCAGGTGAGGCAGGCCGTGGCGGTTTACGATAAGGAAAGGCAAAGCCTGGAGTATTTCAACAACGTGGCTTTACCACAGGCAAGGGCCATAGTAGAAACATCGCAAAGGCTGTTTCACGGAGGGGAGCTTAATTACGTAGAATCTTTGCGCAACCTGGAACTCGCCTTCGAGATCTATTTATCCCACCTGGAAACCCACCGCGCATACAATGAATCGGTGATCCAGCTTCAATATTTAAACGGCATTTTATAAAATGAAAACAACGCTATTCATCCTTCTGCTTCTCTTTTCACTTCCTGCGCTGGCGCACGAAGGAGAAGACCATGGCGCTGCAAAGAAGGCGGTGGCAACGGCCCCGGGTTATTTCAGCAGCGAGGCATTATCGGATAAGTATGAGGTGCTGGTAAAGTATGGTGAGCTGGAGGCCGGTAAGGAATCCGTATTCCAGCTTTATCTTTCCGAAGCAGCCACCAACAGGGCCATTGATTCTGCCACCATCTCGGTAAAGGTGCTGAACAAGAACATCCAGTTTACGCTCACCCGGATCGATACCGGTATCTATGCGATCAAAGGTGTTTTCCCCGCCAACGAGATCTATGATCTCCAGGTGAACATCAACAGCGCGCTGGGACCCGACTTCCTCCAGGTGCCCAAGATCGAGATCGGGAAAAAGCTGGAAGTAGCCACGGAGGGAGAGCATGCCCATTGGTACGACAACCCCTGGCTATGGGCTTTCATGGGTCTGGCATTCGGTGGACTGCTCATGTACTTGCTGATGCGCAGGCGCAACCGGAGAGCGGCCATTGTTTCGGTAATGGTTTTCCTTCTGGTTCCCACGGCAGCGGTTAACCGCAGTTTTGCGCATGGAGGGGAAGATCACAGCGCCGGCGGTGCAGCGAAGTCCGGCGGCCTCTCGCATTCCTTTATAGTGGAAAAAGAATCGCAGTTCCTTTTTGATATCATCACCCAAAGAACAGGAGGTGGCAATTTTTACCAGGCCACAGAATTGCTCGGTACCGTCACGGCTTCTCCGCAGGGACTGGCTGTGATCCAGGCCCCGCAGACAGGAAAGATCGTGGCCCTGCGTGTTACGCCCGGACAAAGTGTATCCCGGGGACAAACGCTGGCCGTGGTGCAGCAGCAGGTGGAGGCGGGCGACCAGATCGATATGATCGCGCAGCGAAACGAATTGAATGCCGAAGTGAAGGCCGCAAAGGCCCAGTACGACCGGCTGCTTTCCATAGCCGATATCGCCGCGAAAAAAGATCTGACGGAAGCGAGGGCAAGATATGAAGCGGCCGTGCAGAATCTCAGGCTGTTCAATGCCAATGTGGGCAACAGCATGGGCAGCACCAAAATGGTGAACCTTACTGCACCGATCAGCGGCGTGGTGGGTACTTTCAATTATGCCATCGGAGCGGTGATCAGCGCCGGCCAGACACTATTCGAGATCACCAACCTCGAAAAAGTGTATGTAGAAACCCAAATATTCACAGCAGATCTGCAGCAGGAGGGTGATAAGAACCGTTTTGTTGCTTTTCCGAATAACGATACATCCACCTACTCGCTGAGAAGGGTGGCGACCGCCCAGGCTGTCAATCCAGAGAACCAGTCTCAAAGAGTGGTTTTCGAGGTGGTAAACCCCGGCGGCAGATTTCGCATAGGCGAAAATGTCCGTGTGCTGCGCTATGGCAGCAGCCGCATCGTGCAGCTGGTGGTGCCTACCGCCGCCATTACCGACGTGAACGGCAAGCCGGCTGTGTTCATCAAGGACAAGGCCGAGCAATACAGCATCTCTTTCGTGCAAAAAGGTGAAAGCAACGCCATTTATACCGCCATAGCTGAAGGCGTAGAAGCGGGTGAGCGCGTGGTCACCGGCAATGTCTACCAAATGAAAATGATCTATCTCAATCAATAAAAAAATTAAACCATCATCATGAACAAGTATCTGAACCAATTTTTGATCGCCGGCCTTTCTGTTTTGCTGTTAGCCGGCTGCAACAACGATAACAAAACAACCGAAAAAGAAGCATCCGTCGAACACAAGCATACCTATGCCTGTCCTATGCACCCGGAAGTAACGGGGAATGAAGGCGATACCTGTCCCAAATGCGGGATGAAGCTGGAGCACAATGACGCCGCTGCAGCAGCGCCGGGCTCTTACTTTATGCAGTTTGCCTCTAATCCAGCCAGTATACAGCCCAACCAGGACGTGGTGCTTTCCTTTACACCCAAAAACAAAACAGATGAGAGCGGACAAGTGGCATTGGAAGTGCAGCACGAAAAAAAGATCCACCTCATTTTGGTCAGCGACGACCTTTCCTGGTTCGACCATATTCACCCGGAGTACACCGACAAGGGAACCTATGACGTGAAAGCCAGGTTTCCCGCACCCGGGAAGTATAAGGCCTTTGCAGACTACAAGCCTGCCGGCAGCGGCGCCGTGGTGGACAAGATCGAGGTAGATGTGCCAGGACAGGCGCCCGCAGCAAAGAAGTTCACTGCGGATAAACTATCTGGAAATTCCGGCAATTACTCTTTTGAATTAAAGCCTACTGGTGGCAAGATGATCACCGGCGCCCTCCTGCATATCTCGGGCATCGTGAAGAAGGACGGAAAGGAAATTGACGCGAATGAGCTGGACAACTATCTCGGAGCCAAGGCCCATTTTGTGCTCATCAGCCTGAATGAGAAAGAATACCTGCATGTGCATCCCGGCGTTGCTGATGGCAAGTTTGACCTGCATACCACCATCGAAAAGCCAGGACTTTACCGCGGCTGGGTGCAGTTCAATGCAGACGGACAGATCCACACCATTGACTTCACCATGAATGTGGTGCAGGGAACGGCGGCGGATGTAAAGCAGGCAAACCAGTCACATACAGAGCATCACACAGGAAAGCCTGCGGATGATCACTCAAACCATTAAACCCATGAGAATAGTTTTATTATCCGCCATTGTATTAACTGCTTTTGCTTCCTGTGCGGAAGGTGGTAAGTCAACCGACCAGGCAAACAATAAAACAATAGCTGCGGATACAACAAAAAAGAGCATCCCTTCAGAAACAAAGGCCTCTGTTGGTGAAGCGAACATGCAGATCAACTATCATGCACCCGGCGTGCGGGGTCGCAACATCTGGGGCGGACTCGTGCCTTATGATGAAGTTTGGGTGACCGGCGCACACAAGGCCACGGCCCTGGAGACAGACAAGGACCTCGTTATAGGTGATGTGGATGTTCCTGCAGGCAAGTATGCCCTGTTCACCATTCCTGGCAGGGAGGAATGGACGGTGATCATCAACAGGAACTGGGACCAGCACCTTGCCGATGAATATGATGAAAAAGATGACCTGCTGCGAATGAAGGTGAAACCTGTTGTGAGAGAGGAAGTGCAGGAGAGATTGAAATACGAGATCCGGGAAACCGGCAACAACGAAGGGGAGATCATCATCAGCTGGGAAAAGTTATCGGTCCCGTTCCGGGTAAGGGTAAAAGGATAAAACATGCTAAACAGGCTCATACAATTCTCTCTGCAGAACCGGCTCTTCGTCATCGCCCTGTCGGCGCTGATCATGGTCTATGGTGTTTTCACACTCGTGAACCTGCCGGTGGATGTATTGCCCGATCTCAACCGTCCACGCGTGACCATCTTCCTGGAAGCAGGCGGGATGGCGCCTGAGGAAGTGGAGACCCAGGCCAACCTGCCCGTGGAAACAGCGCTCAACGGTGCGCCTGGAGTGGAAGTGGTGCGCTCTGTGGCATCACCCGGATTAGGTATGGTGTTCGTGGAGTTCGACTGGAACACCGATGTATACAGGGCGAGGCAGCTGACGGCAGAAAAACTGCAGACCGTGCAATTACCCGAAGGACTCACCCCACAGCTGGGTCCTGTCAGTTCCATTATGGGACAGATCATGCTGGTAGCCGTCACCAGTGATACTACTTCTCCCATGGACCTGCGCACCATTGCGGATTTTACTTTGAGGCGGAGGTTGATGAGCGTGAAGGGTGTGTCGCAGGTGATCCCCATCGGCGGTGAAAGGATGCAGTACCAGGTGCTGCTCTCGCCGGAAAAGATGCGGCAGTTCAACGTGAGCGTGGATGATGTGGATGAGGCCCTGCAGCTCACCAATCAAAATACTACCGGAGGTTTTGTAAATAACGCGGGCTCGGAAGTGCTGATCAGGAATATCGCGCGCACTACTGATATCAACGAAATTGCTGGCACGGTGGTCAAGGGCGGAACGGGCACTGTGGTTACGCTCGGACAAGTGGCCGATGTAAAACTGGGCGGGGGTCTCAAGCGCGGCGACGGTTCTTTCAACGGCAAGCCCGCCGTGATCCTCAGCATTGAAAAGCAACCTACGGCCAGCACCGTGGAGCTCACTGACGACATCCTGGAAGCGATCGCCGAGATCCAGGGTTCACTGCCAAAGGATGTGAAGATCCATACCGAAGTTTTCCAGCAAAAGAACTTCATCGTGAATTCGCTCACCAACGTGGAGCATGCCCTCCGTGACGGATTCATCCTGGTGATCATCATCCTCTTTCTTTTTCTGCTGAATTTCAGGACCACCATCATTACGCTCACTGCCATTCCGCTATCACTGATCATCACGGCCATCGTATTCCGTTTGTTTGATATTTCCATCAATACCCTCACATTAGGAGGACTGGCCATTGCCATCGGCGAGCTGGTGGATGATGCCATTGTAGACGTGGAGAATGTGTACAGGCGGTTGAAGGAGAACTGGGCCCTGCCCAAAGATCAGCAAAGGCCTTTGCTTCGCGTAGTCTATGAGGCTAGCAGCGAGGTAAGAAATTCCATTGTCTACGCCACCATCATCGTGGTGCTGGTCTTCATTCCCTTGTTCTACCTCCAGGGCATCGAAGGAAGGATCTTCGCGCCCCTCGGTATTGCTTACATTACTTCGATCATCGCTTCTTTATTTGTTTCTCTTACACTCACGCCGGCACTTTGCAGCTACCTGCTCAGCCGTCCTTCCCATTTAAGCCATGTGAACCTGGCATTCTGGAAAAGAAAGCAAAGGACTAGCGATAACGCAGCCGTCGACAGTTCGAAGATGCAGGCTACTACGGCTGCCGGGTTTTCGGAGCATGACAGTCCACTGGTGCGCTGGCTAAAGAAGCAGGACCTGAAGATCCTGCGCTGGAGCCTGCAGCGAACAAAAGCAGTCATTATTTCCTCCTTCCTGCTGGTGCTGGCAGCCTTTGCTGTGATCCCTTTTTTCGGTACGGAATTTTTACCGCCGTTCAACGAAGGCAGCTTCACTGTGACAGTGATCGCGCCGGCAGGAACTTCGCTGGAGGAATCGAATAAGATTGGCGCCATTGCCGAAAAGCAGATCCTGAAAGTGGAAGGGGTGAAGCTCACCTCGAGAAGAACCGGAAGGGCCGAACTCGATGAACACGCCGAGCCGCCCAGTTATTCCGAGATCGACGTGGCCTTGGTGAATGAGGAAGGAGGAAGGAACAGGAACGATATTTTGGAGGATATCCGTCATAACCTGGATGTGCTCAAAGGCGTGAACGTGAACATAGGTCAGCCCATCTCGCACCGGCTGGATCATTTGCTATCGGGCGTAAGAGCCCAGGTAGCCATCAAGATCTTTGGCAATGACCTGCTCACCTTGCGGTCCTCAGCCAATGGCCTTCAAAATATTATTAGCGGAATAGACGGCGTGGTGGACGCACAGGTAGAAAATCAGGTGATGATCCCGCAGCTCATGATCCGCATCGACCGGAATAAGATCAGCCAGTATGGACTCCATGCGGGCGAGGTAGCGGCACAACTGGAAACATTTTACAATGGGAAGGAGGTGAGTGAGATCATACAGGGCCAGCAAAGCTTCGACCTGGTGCTGCGCGTGAACGATACCGTGCGTACCAGCATCGACCAGATACGGAATACGCCCATTGGCACTTCCAATGGAGCACTTATTCCTTTACAGCAGGTAGCTACTGTAGAATTGGAGAACAGCATCAACCAGATCAACCACGAGAACACGCAAAGAAGGATCGTGGTTTCGGCCAACGTGGAAGGCCGGGACCTGGGCAGCACGGTGGAAGAAATGCAGCTTGCCGTGAAGGAAGACCTCGAGTTGCCACAGGGATATTATATAGAATGGGGAGGACAGTTTGAAAGCCAGCAGTCGGCATCGCGGCTCATCACCATCCTCAGCCTGTTTTCATTTACCGGTATCTTCCTCGTGTTGTACAGCCATTTCAAGTCCTGGCAGATCGCTTTGCAGATCATGCTGAACATACCCTTGGCCTTGATCGGAAGTGTGATCGCCGTCTTCCTTACCGGCGGCGTTTTCTCTATCGCTACGCTGGTAGGCTTCATCACGCTCACCGGTATCGCATCGCGTAATGGTATCATGATGATCTCGCATTACATACACCTGATAGAACATGAGGGAGAAGAATTCAACGATGCGATGATCGTCCGCGGCTCGCAGGAGAGATTGGTGCCCGTGCTGATGACGGCATTGGTGGCCGCTTTAGCGCTGATCCCGCTCACCCTGGATGCCACGGCACCCGGTAAAGAGATCCTTTATCCCGTAGCCACGGTGATCCTGGGAGGATTGATCAGTTCCACCCTGCTCGACATCATTGTGACACCGGTGGTGTTCAAGCGATTTGGCAGGAAGGCGCTCGATAATTATTTCGCTTCGAAAAACAAAGACAGGCTGGATCGTGAGTAGTGAATTTGAGCAACATTCCGAAGCGACGTCATTGCGAGCCCCGCAAGCGCGGGGTGAAGCAAGTGAATGGTGAAAGATGAATGAGCACTCGTGCTCCTTCGTGCCTTGGTGGTTCAAACGTACCGGAGAACCGATATTATTATTACGCGCATAATACTTCTACCATGGATCATTCTCATCAGGACCATACCACTCATGGCGCTCATGCAAGCCACAAACATGAGGAGATACCGCAGGAAGCTGTCCCTGGTTTCGATCCACACAGCGGGCACCATACAGAGAATTTTCTAAAACGTTTCTGGGTCTGCCTGGTACTGACCTTGCCCGTGCTGGCCCTCTCGCATATGATCCAAACCTGGCTGGGCTTTGAGCTGCGGTTTCCCGGTGACCAATACCTGCTGCTGGCCTTGAGCACAGCGATCTATGTATATGGCGGCTGGCCTTTTCTTGATGGGATGGTGAAAGAGATCCGCCACCGCAACATAGGCATGATGACCCTGGTGGCGCTGGCTATCACCGTGGCTTATGTGTACAGCACTGCCGTTGTTTTTGGCCTGGAGGGAATGGATTTTTTCTGGGAACTGGCTACCCTCATCGACATCATGCTCCTGGGTCACTGGCTGGAAATGCGTTCGCAGATGGCTGCGTCCAGGGCCCTGCAATCCCTCGTAGAGTTATTGCCCTCCGTTGCTCATCTCCACCAGGAAGGGGAAGTAAGGGATGTGCCTGTAAAAGATCTTAGGAAAAATGATATCATCCTGGTGAAGCCCGGAGAAAAAATTCCGGCCGATGCCACCATTATAGAAGGCAGCTCGCATGTGAACGAAAGCATGCTCACCGGCGAAAGCGCTCCCGTGCTCAAGGAAAAAGAGGCAAGACTGATCGCAGGGTCCCTCAATGGCAACGGCGCATTGAAAGCGGTGGTCACGGGTGTAGGCGCCGAAAGCTACCTGAACAAAGTGATCAGGCTGGTGCAGACTGCGCAAAGCTCGAAGTCGAATACGCAAAGCCTGGCCAACAAGGTGGCGAAGTGGCTGACCATTATTTCCATCCTTGTTGGTATCGCCACCTTTGCTTACTGGTATGCCACCCTGGGTGACCTGCCAATGGCACTGGAAAGGCTGGTCACGGTGATGGTCACATCTTGCCCGCATGCATTGGGCGTGGCGATCCCGCTGGTGGTGGCCATCTCTACATCAAAAGCTGCAGTAAGCGGACTGTTGATCCGGAACAGGACGGCTTTCGAACAATCACGGAAACTCACCACGATCATCTTTGATAAAACCGGCACGCTCACAAAAGGCAGCCATGAAGTACAGCAAGTATATGCTCTTTCTGAAACTATGGAGAGCGACGAGGTGCTCCGGTATGCAGCTTCTGCGCAGCAGTCATCCGAACACTACCTCGCCAGGGGCATGCTGAAAAAATTAAAAGAAAAAAATTTGACTGCCTGGCCGTCGCAGAACTTCAGTTACTGGCAGGGCATGGGCGTAGCAGCCGATGTGGAAGGCAAGCATGTGGTGGTGGCGGGTCCGAATTATTTTAATGACAAGGGACTTCCTCTGCCACGCATTCCCGACTCCGTTGACCAGCAGGTGGAGACCATCAGTTATGTGATCATAGACGACAAGATCGCGGGTATCATTACACTGGCAGATTCTATCCGGGAAAATGCAGCGGAAGCGATCGAAAAACTAAAGGCGCTCCACATCAGGTCATATTTGCTTACCGGCGACAACGAAAAGATTGCGGCCTCAGTGGCAGCTAAGCTGGGGATGGATGGTTGGCTGGCCAACGTGCTGCCTCACCAGAAGCAGGAGAAGCTGAAAGAATTCCAGGACAAGGGAGAGATCGTGGCCATGACCGGCGACGGCGTGAATGATGCGCCGGCACTGGCGCAGGCCGACGTGGGAATAGCGGTGGGAAGCGGCACCGATGTGGCCGCGGAAACCGCTGACATCATTTTGGTAAACAGTGATCCCAACGATGTGGTGAAGCTGATCTCGTTTGGAAAGGCCACGTATCGCAAAATGATCCAGAATTTATTCTGGGCGGTGGGCTATAACGTTATAGCTATTCCATTGGCGGCCGGTGTTCTTTACCCGCATTTTGTGCTCAGTCCTGCCCTGGGGGCCGTGCTCATGAGCCTGAGTACGATCATCGTGGCATTCAACGCGCAATTGCTGCGCAGGGAGTTCGGGTCGTGAATTTGAGCGACATTCCGAAGGGACGTCATTGCGAGCCCGCAAGTGCGGGGTGAAGCAAGTCAATCGTGAATCTGAGTGACATTCCGAAGCGAAGTCATTGCGAGCCCCGCAAGTGCGGGGTGAAGCAAGTGAATCGTGAATTTGGGCAACATCCCGAAGCGACGTCATTGCGATTCTTCGCGCAACCTTGGGCCTTAGCGCCATTGCGTCTAAGGTAATGGCACCAGGGTCCATCCCAAATTGGGATATATCCCAAACTGGGCGAAATTCCTTGCTTACTGCCAGGAAACGCTATTCATTTCATGCAAATCAAGTTTTAACTCCCAGTTCTCATATAGGGTACGTTAATTGCCCCATTAGGGGAAACGCACAATTATTATGTCAGCAAAAAACAAGAAGCAATTTGGAATTTGGATGGATGCCCGCCAGGCCACTATCATCGGAAGAGAGCCTAACACGGGTGAATTCGTGATCCTCGGTCACGCTAAGAACGAAGGTCAGACGGGTAATTCCAATGAGAACGCCGGCAACAACGCGGAGCGTGGCAACATGACCAAGTATTTTAAGGAGATCAATGTGCATACCCAAAATATGGAAGAACTGCATGTAACAGGCACAGGCCAGGTGCAGGAGCAATTTATCCGCTTCCTTTCAGAAAGCCCGCAATTCAAGAATGTAGTAGCTAAAGAAACTACCTCTAATAAAATGTCAGACGAAAAACTGCTTGAATTTATCGCCGCTCAATTCAATTAAGCCCCCGGAATCCCCCTGAAAAGGGAATTTCAGACCTGTTTACGCTCCCCTCCCTCCCGGGAGGGTAGTTTAACAATCCTACCTACGATTAAAGACTATCTTCCTGTTATGAATGAGAGGGAGTTTATCCTTTATGCCGACGACGACAAGGACGATGTGGAGTTAATGAACGCCCTGTTCAAAGACCATCCTGAGTACATACTGGTAGCATTTGACAGCGGTATGCCCCTTCTTGATTATCTCCAGACAGCCAAACTGCCCCTGGTTTGCCTGGTACTTCTCGATATCAATATGCCTAATCTCGGCGGCCTGGCGACACTCCGCCTGATGAGGTCGGACGATCAGATCAAACATTTGCCGGTGGTGATGTTCAGTACAACAACAAGTACCGCCGACACGAAGAATTCGAATCTACTGGGCGCCGAAGTGCTTTTAAAGCCGGATACGGACAAAGATCTTCATGCGACCAGGGACCGCATCCTTGAATTTTGCGGTATCTACACAAAAAGAAAGCTTCCCAATGCAGTTGCGCCCTCAACGGGTAATTAAATAAAAGTTTTTACAGGTCGATCTGGTCCTATATATAGGAACTTCATCACGTATAGTGGCTTTCTGTAAAAAGGTGGACAGGTATTTGTCGACATAAAGGAATGCTAATCAATTATCCTATGCTGGTGAATGTGATCTTAAAATTTCCGGCCGTTACCGAGTTCGTGAACTTTATTGCTACTATAAAACATTCCATTGACTGCATAGATAAGCCGGCATTCACGCTTACCGGGCAGTTTTCTGAAAAAGAAGTAGAAGCGGCCAGCAAAGGCTTCAGTGCCGTTGTCTCCCCTGTTTACGTTCGGAATTCCCAGAGCTGATCTCTAATAACCATTTCCAACCTTTATGCACCCTTGCCGGTGCGCACATTCTAAATACTAAACATGTCAATTATTAACGTTATCATCATTTTGGTAGTGGTCGGCCTGATCCTTTGGCTGATCAACACTTACATTCCCATGGACCGCAAGATCAAGTCCATTTTGAACATTGTTGTCGTTATCGCCGTGATCATCTGGTTGCTGAAAGCTTTCGGGCTTTTCACCGGGGTGAACATATAAGAACGATCCCTCAATGATGTCCCGGCCCGGTGGCCGGGATTTTTTTTGTCCTGGTGCGACTGCGCAGGCTATGACGGCCGGGAGAATTTAATAGCTTAGCCCATGGCTAAAAGCAGGCATTATTATATCAGGAAGACCCATCGTTACCTCGGACTGGTGCTGGGCATACAGTTTTTGATGTGGACCATCAGCGGACTCTATTTCAGCTGGAGCGACATCGACGAGATCCATGGAGATTTCCAGCACCGCCATCCTCCGCATTTGACAAGCAATGTAAAGCTTGTGTCCCCGGATTCTTTCCTGCAAAAACTGGAGTTTCCTCTTGATTCCATTCACACACTTCAATTGGTATCGGTACTAGGCAAGCCCGTGTACAGCCTGCAGTACTATGCCGGTAGCGCCTTGAAGCGGGCCCTGGTGGATGCGGGCACCGGCCAGGAGCGCGACTGGATCAGCAGGGAAGAGGCGATCGGCATGGCGGCTGAAAGTTTTATAGGCGATCCGAAAGTGAAGCGCGTTGAATTCCTCATGAACACGGACCGTCACCACGAGTACCGCGAAAAGCCTTTGCCAGCCTGGGCCATTAGTTTTGATCATCCCACCAACACAACCGTCTATGTATCGTCGGAAATCGGAAAGGTCGAGAGCTTCCGCAACGATAAGTGGAGGCTGTTCGATTTTCTCTGGATGGGACATACCATGGATTACAAGGGCCGCGATGATTTCAACAACTGGCTGCTGCGGATATTTTCCGCTTTTGGATTGGTAACGATCTTATCGGGCTTTGTGCTGTTCTGGGTCACGCGCAGGAGAAGGCGCCGTGAATGGTGAATGGTGAATGGTGAATGGTGAATGGTAGGCCCGGAATGCCTTCCGGGCCATCTGCCGTCAATCGTGAATCTGAGCGACATTCCGAAGCGAAGTCATTGCGAGCGCCGCAAGTGCGGGGTGAAGCAAGTGAATGGTAGGGCCGGAATGCCTTCCGGCCCTTACCGTGGGAGGAATATATTATATAAATAATATAATTAATATAATATAGACATACCTGTTCATCGGGGTATTAAAAATCTCAAACCTAAAATCATATCTTGCCTTCATAGAACGACTACATGTTCACAAATGAAAACGGAGTGAAGTACGCGGTGGAGAATGGCTACCTGTTGCTTTTCATTGATGACAACAGGAAATTGGTGATCCCCGCGATGTACGGAGGCGCCCTCATTGATCCCGATAGCTGGGACGCCGAAAAGCTGGAGAAAAATTATACCGATACAATAGGCGTTACATTCGACTATGGCGAAGATGCCTTCGGACAAACCCTTCAAGTGAGCTTCAAGCACGATGGCCTGCTGGTGCAGTTTTCCGTGGCGCCGCCGGTAGAACTGGGATTCCTCACGGCTGAAGAATATTTCGAATTCTTTGCAGAAGAACTGAATGAAGAGTACCTCGCGCTCAAGGAAGGCATTGAGAGAAGCCCGGTTCCCAGCGTGCGTGAGGCCGACCTTTTCAAACTGGTAGAATTCTCCCCCGATAAAGAGCTGAACTACGAGCTCGCCCGCCAGGTGATCAAGCAAGCCATGGAAAGGAAGAACAAGAATAAGTTCGCGTTGAACTAGTAGTGTGTCGCCTCACCCCCGGCCCCTCTCCTTGCGGAGAGGGGAGAAAAGCCCGTCGTCAATCGTGTACCGATAGCTATCGGGACGTCAATCGTGAATTGACAGGAATGTACTGCTTACACCCGTTTGATAATTGAAGATTGGATATTGATTATCGAAGATTGCACTTCGGAACTCAGGATTCATCGGTTCATCTGTTCATCATTCAATTCTTGGAAGAAAACCGAAACAACGATATTTGCAGCTTAGCAAACAGGAATGAAGTTTTTAATTGTTGGCCTCGGTAATATCGGCAATGAATATGCGCACACCCGCCACAACATCGGCTTTGATGTGGTGATGGCCTTTCTTCAAAAACACGGAGGGCAGCTGTCAGTGGACAAGCTCGCCTACAGGGCCGAGGTGAAATGGAAGGGCAAGACCTTTGTTTGCATTTGTCCCACTACCTACATGAACCTGAGCGGCCGTGCCGTGCGCTACTGGCAGGAAAAAGAAAAAGTGGAGCTGGCCAATATGCTCGTCATTCTCGACGACCTGGCGCTGCCGCTGAACAAACTGCGGTTAAGACCCTCCGGTACCCATGCCGGACACAATGGTCTGAAAAGCATCCAGGAAATGCTGGGCACCACCGATTACCCCAGGCTGCGCTTTGGCATCGGCGACAACTTTCCCAAAGGCCGGCAGTCGGATTTTGTATTGGGCCGTTGGACGCCGCAGGAGGAACCCATGGTGAAACTGAAGATCGAAAAAAGCGTGGAGGTGATAGAGAATTTTGCCACCCGTGGCATTGAAGCGGCGATGAACGAAGTGAACAAGGTAGAATTTCAACTATGAGAATCGAACTGAAATATCTACTTTAGCGGCTGTTATAATCCTATTTTCTATGAAGACGTCGCGATATGGCGGATGAACTGCAAGGTATCCGGTGTATTAAAAACTAATTCATATGAAAATTTTCTGTATCGGCCGCAATTACGCAGAACACGCGAAGGAACTGGGCAATGAAGTGCCCGATGAGCCGGTGATCTTCATGAAGCCTAAAAGCGCTTTATTACAAGCCCACACCCCATTTTATTATCCCGAGTTCACCAATGAGCTGCACTTCGAATGCGAGCTGGTGCTCAGGATCGCCAAGAATGGCAAATACATCCAGGAAAAATTCGCCGATAAATATTACGATGCCATTACTACAGGTATCGATTTTACCGCCCGCGACATCCAGAAGGAGCTCAAGGAAAAAGGGCTCCCTTGGGAAAAGGCCAAGGCCTGGGATAATTCCGCCGTGGTGGGCAAATGGATCCCGCTGGCGGAGATCAAGGACAAGGCGGCCATCAACTTCAGCCTCCACAAGAACAAGGAGCTGAAGCAGCAGGGCATTTCCAACCAGATGATCCATTCCTTCGACCAGATCATTTCCCATATCTCCAATTATTTCTCCGTGAATATTGGCGACCTGATCTTCACCGGCACCCCCGCCGGCGTGGGAGAAGTGGTGGTAGGAGACGAGCTGGAGTGCTTTATCGACGAGCAGAAGCTGCTGGCTTTGGAAATAAAGTAGCTGAATGTCGAATGTCGAATGGTGAATGTAGAATGCTGAATGTAGAATGCTGAATGAGCTCCCTATTGCCCAATATTTACTTCTGCGAAATCTGCGAGCAAATCTGCGCGAATCTGCGGGAAAACTGACGGCGCCAATACCCAACTGCCCGGCGACACGAAAAATGCTGACAGCACATAAGGAAATGTGACAACCCGGAGTAATCTCATTTTCACCTTTCACCTTTCACTTTGGCCTTTCGCCTTACATTTGCGACGATGCACCAACAGCTCCTTCTTCATACCTATAAGCTGATGTACAGCGCCAAGGTGATGGCAGAAACCTACGAGGCCAACCGGCCCATTACCAAATACGTTCACTCCACCTCCCGGGGCCACGAGGCCATACAGCTGGCCACGGCCTTCCAGCTTCGCCAGCAGGACTGGGTGAGTCCCTATTACCGCGACGAAAGCCTGCTTTTGGGCATGGGCTGGACGCCTTACGAGCTGATGCTGCAGCTGCTGACCAAAGGTGATGATCCTTTCACCGGCGGCAGGAGCTATTATTCTCATCCCAACTCCAGGGCCCACGACAAGCCTAAGATCATTCACCAGAGCAGCGCCACCGGCATGCAGGCCATTCCTACAACGGGCGTGGCGCAGGGACTGAAATACTGGGAGACCATCAAAGCCACAGAAGCGGGAGAGGATAGTCCCGTGGTGATTTGTTCTCTCGGCGATGCCTCTGTGACCGAAGGCGAAGTGAGCGAGGCCCTGCAGTTTGCCGCACTGAAGCAATTGCCTATCATTTACCTGGTACAGGATAACGACTGGGGCATCAGCGTGACCGCAGAAGAAGGCAGGTCGATGAACGCATACCAGTTTGCCAAGGGTTTCAAAGGACTCGAGAGGGCCAAGGTAGACGGCACTGATTTTTTTGAAAGCTATAAGGTGATGGAGAAGGTGGTGAACGATGTGAGAAAGAACCGCCGCCCCTGGCTGGTCCATGCAAAAGTTTGCCTGCTCAACCACCATACCAGCGGCGTGCGCAAAGAATTCTACCGTACGGAAGAAGACCTCCTTGCGCACAGCCAGCGCGATCCCTTGCCGAAATTCAGGAAGGCCATTGTGGACGAGATCGGAGAGGATTTTTTAAAACAGATAGAAGAAGAAGTTGCCATTGAAATAGAACAGCAGTTCCAGCAGGCCGTGGCCGCACCTGAACCCGATCCGGGCACGGTGAAGGACCATGTGTTTGCTCCCGGGGAGATCAAAGAGGAGAGTGGTGAGCGTGCCCCCGAGGGAAAGGAAAAGGTGATCATGGTGGATGCGGCTTTGTTTGCCATCCGCGAGCTGATGCAGCAACACGAGGAGTGTGTGCTCTACGGGCAGGACGTGGGCAAGCGACTCGGCGGCGTGTTCCGCGAGGCGGCTACGCTGGGCGAGCAGTTCGGCGATCACCGCGTGTTCAATACCGCTATACAGGAAGCTTATATCATTGGTTCTACCGTGGGCATGAGTGCTGTAGGACTGAAACCCATCGTGGAAGTACAGTTCGCCGATTATATCTATCCCGGCTTCAACCAGCTGGTGACCGAAATATCCAAATCCTGCTATCTCAGTTGCGGCAAGTTCCCCGTTTCTGCTATCATCCGCGTGCCCATCGGCGCCTATGGTGGGGGCGGACCTTACCATAGCGGCAGCGTGGAATCTACGCTGTTAACCATCAAGGGGATCAAGATCGCTTACCCATCTAACGCGGCCGATATGAAGGGACTGATGAAGGCTGCTTATTACGATCCCAATCCCGTGGTGATGCTGGAGCACAAAGGTTTGTACTGGAGCAAGGTGCCCGGTACCGAGGAAGCCAAGACCATCGAGCCCGGCGCCGACTATATCCTTCCTTTTGGAAAGGGCAATGTAGTGCTGGAAGCGGGCAGTGAGGCTTTGGAGCAGGGTGAAACGGTTTGCGTGATCACCTACGGCATGGGCGTGTACTGGGCCAAGGCGGCCGCTAAGCAGTTGCCTGGACAAATTGAGATCGTGGACCTGCGCACGCTTTTCCCCCTGGATGAAGAACTCGTGTTCTCCACCGTGAAAAAGCATGGCCGTTGCCTGGTGCTCACCGAGGAGCAGCAGAACAATTCATTTGCGGAAGCCCTGGCCGGCAGGATCTCTAAGCAATGCTTCAAATGGCTGGATGCGCCTGTGGAAGTGCTGGGCGCACTCGATCTGCCTGCGGTGCCCCTCAACATGGGACTGGAAGCAGTGATGCTGCCCAATCCACAGAAGGTCTATGACCGCCTGCGGCAGTTACTGCGCTATTAGGAGCTCTCGTTGGCTTAGACGCGAAGGCGCGATGGCGCAAAGTGACGCGGGGAAACAGCCGCCATGCTACCTCTTCGTTGTGCACCTTCGTGCTTTTGTGTCTTTGTGGTTCCCTCTCTGTGCGATGGGAATATCGAACAAGGAACAAGGAATGTCGAATGCTGAAGCAGAGCCCAAAAAAAACATTGACTCGGCTGTTTCTCTGCGTTTTTCGCTGCGTACTCAGCGTTCTCCGCGTTTAGGGTGAGGAATGTCTGCTTAGCCAGGTTCGCTGAAGCCTGTAGAACAGTCAACCAGTTAACTTTCTGCCCCTCAAACCAGTAATTTCCCGAAATTTGCTGGCCTAAAGGCCCTCAAACGAAATCATTATGATCGAGATCAAAGTTCCAACGGTAGGCGAATCGATAAACGAAGTAACCCTGGTGAAGTGGCTGAAGAATGATGGAGACTACGTAGACAGGGACGAAGTGATCGCCGAGCTGGAAAGTGAGAAAGCCACTTTTGAGGTGAACGCCGAGCAGGCCGGGCAGCTCAAGACCGTTGCCAAAGAAGGAGATACCCTGAATATTGGCGCCGTGCTGGCCCAGATCGACGAATCGGCCGCTAAGCCGGAAGGTGCACCTGCTAAAGAGGAGGCCCCTAAAGCGGAAGCACCTAAGAAAGAAGCCGAGAAGAAGGCTGCCCCTAAGGCGGAAGAAAAGCCTGCTGAAAAACCGGCAGACGTCAAGGCTACCCCTGTCGCCTCCGCCATCATTGCCGATAAAAAGATCGATCCGAAGAAAATATCGCCCTCTGGTACCGGGGGCAAGATCATGAAAGAAGATGTGATGGAGGCCCTGGCCCATCCCGGCCGGCCTGCAGGCCATGCGGATTTCAGCCGCAATGAGAAGCGGGAGAAAATGAGCAACCTGCGCAAGACGGTCTCCCGCCGCCTGGTCGAAGCCAAGAATACCACGGCCATGCTCACCACTTTCAATGAAGTGGACATGAGCGCCATCATGGCTTTGAGAACACAATACAAAGACAAGTTCAAAGAGACCCATGGGGTAGGGCTTGGTTTCATGAGCTTTTTTACCAAGGCCTGCTGCTATGCCCTGCTGGAGTGGCCCGCGGTGAATGCCTATATAGATGGGGAGGAGATCGTGTACCACGACTATTGCGACATCTCCATTGCCGTTTCTGCACCCAAGGGACTCGTAGTGCCTGTGATCCGCAACGCCGAAAGCCTGAGCATGGCGGAAGTGGAAAAGAAAGTGGTAGAACTGGCAGGCAAGGCCCGCGACAGCAAGCTGAGTATGGAAGAAATGCAGGGCGGTACTTTTACCATCACCAACGGTGGCGTGTTTGGATCCCTCATGAGCACACCCATCATCAATCTCCCGCAGTCGGCCATCCTGGGCATGCACAAGATCGAGGAAAGGCCGGTAGTGGTGAACGGGCAGATCGTGGCCCGTCCCATGATGTACCTGGCCCTGAGCTACGATCACCGCA
This sequence comes from Chitinophagaceae bacterium, assembly GCA_036676905.1. GTDB lineage: Bacteria > Bacteroidota > Bacteroidia > Chitinophagales > Chitinophagaceae > Flavisolibacter. The sequence goes on along the minus strand of JAKFCE010000005.1, from coordinate 361,509 downwards.
TCATTGATGGCCGCGAATCCGTGAGCTTCCTGGTGCGCGTAAAGCAGCTACTGGAAAAGCCGGAACTTTTATTGTTCGGCAAGGATCCCGTGCAGACACTTTTAGAATTATAACTATATATTGTAGCGAATTATCCTGCTCATGAGAAAGTCATTCTTGTTCCTCGTATTGGTGGCAACCATTTTTTCCTGCGCCAAGGAATCCAGTTTGGAAACCGGCAATCCGCCCACACAGCCTGGTGGAGGGGGAGGCGGGGGCAATCCAACAGCTTGCAATACCACCGTGATGAAGCTGAAAAAGATGCAGGCGCGTTTCCAGGCAGCAGATTCCATTGCAGTGGGCTGGACGGCAGGCGGGCAGGTAGACAAGATCGTGATGAGTCTTACTTTGTCAGACTACCTCACCGCACATTATATATATGAGAACAACAGGATCAAGGAAGCCGTGCTCCGTGACCACATGAATGGCAACGCCATTCTTGATACCGTGGTATTCCGTTACAACACGGCAGGCAAGGTAGATTCCATGTACCGCAAGGGTGGTGGATTCGACCGTTCCCTGAAATACGATGCCACAGGAAAACTGGTCCGCATCAACAGGCACGATCCTACGGGCATCATGTATTACTGGACCATCGTGCAGGATGCCAAAGGCAATATTACCAAGGCGGAAGAATTCTGGGAGAACGGCTCCGGCGGTTTTGACAAGTCTGCCTCTTACCTCTTTTCCCGCGATACAAAAAAGAATCCCTTTGACGGCATGGCGGTATACATGCTTGACCTCGATGACGAATACTCGATCTTCAGTTTCTGGGGTGGCAATAACCATGTAGATCAAACTTATACTGATCCCACACTCGGCTTTACGCTGGTCACGGGCATGAAGTACGTGTACAACAACAACTGTTATCCCACCACCGCTCAGAATACCATTGCCGGCCAGGTGCTGTTCCCTAATGACATCGATTGGGACTTTGTGTACCAGTAGGCCCTTGGCGTGAATCGTCAATCGTGAATCGTGAATCGTGAATCGTGAATCGTGAGAGGTTAAATCTGCGAGATCTGCGGGCTGCTTGATCTGCGTCATCAGCGGGAGAAGGCACCGTCGAAGATTAGGAACACAGCTGCTGTCAGGACCTTATCGTGAAAGGTGAATGGTGAATGAGGCTGCTCTTCGTGTTTCTTTGTGTCTTAGTGTCTTAGTGGTTCAATGGCTGTTCCCAGTCAACTAGTCAACTAGTCAACCAGTCAACTAGTCAACCAATCAACCCCCTCCCTGATTCAAAACGATCACCGAACTTCGAAGCATGCACGCCCAATCCTATTTACGCTCCGCCACTGACATTCTCCAGCAATACGATGGAGCTTCTCCCTTTGCCGGCTGGCTGAAGAAATACTTCGCTGCCCATAAAAAGCATGGCTCCAGGGACCGCCGGTGGATCTCGCACCTTTGCTATTGTTTTTTCCGCATGGGAAAAAGCGGGGGCAGCATTTCAACAGAAGGCAGGATCACCACGGGCCTTTACCTGGTCTCCACGGCTCCCAATCCCCTGCTCGAAGAACTCGATCCGGCCCTCAACGCCAATGCCGGCCTGCCGCTGGCTGAGAAGATCGCGGGCATAGACGAGATCCAGCCACTGGGTGGATTGGCTTCCCATCTTAGCAAAGAGATCAATGCCAGTTTGTTTTCCGAATCATTTTTCATCCAGCCCGACCTGCACCTGAGAATAAGGCCCGGCCAGCGGGAAAAGGTGCTGCAGAAACTGGAAGCGGCCGGGCTCGGTTTCGAAGAGATAGGGGAGGATGGTCTTGCCCTGCCGAACACAACGAAGGTGGACAGCATCCTCGACATCGACAGGGAGGTAGTGGTGCAGGACCGGAACTCGCAGCGGGTGCTGGATGCTTTCATGGAAAATTATGGGGGAAAAGAATTGAAAGCCTGGGACTGCTGCGCTGCCAGCGGGGGCAAGTCCATCCTGCTCCTCGACCATTTTCCTAAAGCCCGTCTCACGGTATCGGACATCCGCGAAAACATTTTACACAACCTGCGTAACCGTTTCGAGCGGGCCGGCATCAAAAGCTACCGCAGCCGGCTGATGGACCTGGCCGCTCCGGATTTTTCCTTCGAGGAGAAATTCGACCTGGTGATCTGCGACGCGCCCTGTTCCGGTTCAGGCACCTGGAGCCGTACGCCGGAGCAGCTCCATTATTTCAGGGAAGAAGAGATCGGCAGGTATTCCGGTTTGCAGGAAGCCATTGCCGGTAACGCGGCGAAAAGCCTGAGGTCCGGTGGCTATTTTTTATACATCACCTGCTCGGTATTTGAAAAAGAGAACGAAGCGGTGGTGCAGCAACTGCTGGACAAAAGCCAGCTGCAGCTGGTGAGTTCGCAATATCACCAGGGTTACGAAATGAAGGCGGATACCTTGTTCTCGGGGTTGTTTTGTTTGGATTAGGGAGGACTGTTACCTAACGCTGATAAAAAACCGTAGAAATACGGTTGTGTCATATCTATAGGGATTGTATATTGAGTTCATAGGATACTAAACCGTTGACTTTATTGAAAGGTGATGATAAAACTTCTTGAAAGACTACTCTACGAAAAGACAGAAGGAACACAAAGCGAAATCTTATATGCGCAATGGAATTATGACAAAAAAATAATTCCAGTTGCTTTAAATGCAGTTTCAACACTATTTCCTCATTATAGCCTTCATGACGAATCTCATTCAATTACAATAATCAACAATATTGTAAGAGTCTTAGGTAAGGAAAAATTAGAAAAGCTTTCTGCAATAGATATATGGTTAATTCTTGAAGCCAGCTATAGTCATGATATTGGAATGGTTGTTTCAAGTGATAAACTTGCTGATTCTTTAAAATCCAAAAGCTTTATTGATTTCTTTAGGGAAGTCCAACAGAATAAGAAAGACGGGTTACATGAATTTGCATCGCAATTTAGTATCGAATCCGGCAAGATTAAGTATAGTTCTAACGAATTGAGCTTGGAGTATCATGATGGCATCAAATTTATTTTAGCTGAATTTTTCAGAAGAACACATTCTGATAGATCTAAAGAAATAATAATTAACCCAGAAAATGAATTAAAATTAACATCGCCAAGAGGGGTAATCCCCCAAAGAATTTTTAAGATTCTTGCAGATATCTGTTCGAGTCATACGAAAAATTTTGAGGATGTAATGATGTTGCCATTTAGTGAAGTTGGTATTGATATTGAAAATTCGCATCCAAGATTTATCTCCTGTCTTTTGAGAATTGGCGATTTATTAGACTTAGATAACAACCGTTTTTCAGAGGTTATGTTAAGAACCTTGAGTAAAATTCCAGTGGACACCTTAAATCATAAAGCGAAACACCTGTCTATCGAGTCTTTCAGAGTTGATAATGAGATTATAGATGTACGAGCAAAATGTTTTGACTATGATACAGCTAATGTTACTCAGCACTGGTTTAATTATTTAAATTCTGAAATTAGTCAGCAGATGATTAATTGGAACAATATTGTTCCTTTCAAAGATTTGGGGTATCTGCCGACTATTGGCAGTTTAAAAGTGGAGTTGTCTAACTACGACTACATTGACGGGAAGAAGAAACCTAAGTTTTCTGTTGATACCGACAAGGCATTAGAGTTATTATCGGGTGCTGGATTATACGAAGGAGCTTATCAGTGCGTTCGAGAAATCCTTCAGAACGCTGTCGATGCTACGCTATTGAGAATTTGGCTAGAATATAAAGACGAATTGAAATCTGCAAAGCCCAACTCTAATGATTTTGAGCGGATTAAAAGTAATTTTCCAATCCATGTTAATATCAACGAGAAAACAGTTATTGGTGAAGATAAGATTTGGGAATTTAGTATTGAGGATAAAGGGACCGGCTTGTCAACTTATGACTTGAATTACCTAATGAATACGGGCAGCTCATCAAAAAATAGAAAAAAAATAAATCTTATTGATGAAATGCCTTCATGGCTTCGTCCTTCTGGGATATTTGGGATAGGTTTTCAAAGCATATTTATGCTGACGGAACAAGTTAAATTGGAGACCAAAAGTTTTTTCACCGAAGAGTTTCAAATTATTGAGCTTAATAGTCCAAACTCCGCTAAGGATGGTGGAATATTGGTACAAAAACTAAAATCAAATCACAAAACAAAGCCAGGAACAAAGCTGTTATTTGAACATAAAACAAAAGCGGTTCCTAAGCGATGGTCAATAAAGGGAGAGCAAAGAAACGCATATAGAATAGCTCACAACTACGACCCATTTACTCATGAGTCTTTAGATATTGAATTGGGAAAAGTGTTTGATGAAATATTTGACTTTTCTTTAAAGAGCTACATTCCAATAAAACTGTTCTTTAATGGGCATGAAATTGAAACTCTCAGTGATGGAAACATGTTTTCATTCTTCGAAGATGAAAATTCGTTGGAATTCAATATTTATGCAGGTCAAGGGGAAAGTCGAGGAGTTGTCACATATTTCAAAAACCAGAAAGCTGAGAACAACTTGAACTTTATGTTTTTGGAATTTGAGATTAATATCCACAAGGATAAAGCATCAGAGGTCTTGACGCTGAACAGAAATAAAATTAGACCAGAATATGTCGACAAGCTAATAGAGCAGTTTTTGACGAGTTCCTTTAAAATAATTACACGTCATTTTGATTATTTATTTGAAACAGATGAGTCAAAAGGTTATGGCAGTATGTTTTTAAACTATTATTCTGAACGATTTGACTATTTGAATTCTATTGACGTCAAAAAGTATAATCAATGGGAGAATCTAAAAATTACAATTGGAGAAAGAGGGTACAGTATGAAAGAATTGTTGGGGTCGATTGATAGTTTGAAGTTGGTCTACGACAACAGGGCTGGTTCATTTTACGGCGATGAGTACAGGATAGACGGGAAAGAGCTTACAATTAGTTTAAGAGGCGGTTCGCCATCTTATGATTTCACCAGATTTCTTTTAGGTAAGTTTAGTGCTTTGATGACATCAGTTCAGAAAGTAGAAGGTGGTGAAGATAATTTAAAGCACATTGTGTTTTCAAAGCAAGACCAGAAAAGTCCTGTTGAAGAAAAGGAGATTAGACATATTTTAATTAACACAAGAGATTATTTCTCATCAAGGTGTATTATACCGTGCATAGAAAAATATTTTAAACTTCGATTGAGTGACGATGCGCATGAAAGTTATGTATATCACTACCAATTTGACAACTATCTGAATACACGATATCCTAAAATGCTGTCGCCATTTATTTCAGTGGAGGATAAAGACGGTCGTATACAATTGGAAATTGCGGTTAATGATAAATTGTTTGCTTGGGTGTATAAAAACAGGTACGACAGTAGTACTACCTTAGAGGAAATAGCAGAATCGTATAAGACATTTGTTGAAGAGTATAAGATTGAGGAACTAAATAATGATATCACTAGGGTTCATAGGAGATCTTGGTGATTGGAGATATTTGCGCTACCGGCATTGATGTGATTGGGACATGCAGCATATGGAAATGCTATTGTATATTTCTACTGGAAAGGTTCGGTTATTGTAGTGGACCATAACTGAAAATAAAACTGCCACCAACAAAAGTATTTGCAAAAGCGGGGCTTGACAATACAACATCAGCTATATGCTACTATCAGCCGGTAACGGAGCGGACGGAACACTAATGCCGCCACATCGCCAATGCTTCAACGTTGTGCGTAGGCGCAGCGTTATCTAAACTTTGAAAATAAAATGAAGAAACTGCTATACTTCAGACATTGGCAACTATTTATTATGATTTTTATCTGTGGGGCCTGGACGTCGCCAAGCCCATTGAAGGAAATCATCAACTTTGTAGCTGTAGTGACATTTACACTATGGATTTATGCCATTGGTGTTTATGGACAAGCCCGCATTAATGAGTTGGGCTTAAAGCCAATGAACATAAAATTATTCAAAGTAAACGTCGCTATAGTCGGTGCATTTTACTTAATTGTACTGGTATTGTCAGCAATTATAGGGGAAGTGAGCCAGACAACAACAGGGGCGTTTGAGCTCAAAGATGCCCTTTACACCATTGGAGGACTTTATTTTGTTTTTGCAATGGTTCAGAGTATCGTATTTGTTTGTAAGACAATTTCAAAACTTGAGTTCCAGCGGGAGGTTACGTTTGGCGACTACTTCAACAATCTGTTGCTTATGTTCTTTTTCTTTGTTGGAATTTGGTTCTTGCAACCGAAAGTGAACAGGCTTATTGCAACCGAAGAGGAAGTTGCATATTGACCGAGCCTCCCGCATAGCTTCGCTTCGGAAAGGCCCAGCAAGCTGTATCTCTTGTTGTTAAAATAATAAAGTCTTCATATGCGTAAGCTCATTCTCCAGTTAGCTGTCAGCCTGGATGGATATATCGAAGGTCCTAACGGCGAATACGACTGGTGCTTTACTGACCAGGATTATGGCATGTCGGAGTTCTTCAGCCGGATAGACAGTGTGTTTTACGGCAGGAAGTCTTATGAGATGATGGAGTCGGCTGCCCCGCCCGAAGCAGGGGCTGATTTTCCAGCGCTTCCTAAGTTGAAAGAATACGTCTTCTCCAAAACACTGGATAAGGTAAGGCCGGGCGCGGTTTTGATCTCCGGTGATATTCAAAAGGAGGTCAATCGAATTAAGAATGAGCCTGGTAAAGATATCTGGCTGTTTGGGGGCGCCAGTCTTACTTCTTCCATGCTGGAGTTTCATTTGGTGGATGAAATTTCCCTGGCCGTGCATCCCATCATCCTGGGATCGGGAAAGCCGCTTTTTACTGGCATTCACGATAGAATGCCAGTAAATCTCATAGAATCTAAGCCTTATTCTTCCGGGCTGGTCATGTTAACCTATTCTGTAAAATTGCTAAACCAATAGCCTTTAATAAGCGGCCACCCTGACCAGGATCATCTCCTTTTTTTCCCGGATATTCTTCCTTTGCGGCCCATGCAAAAGAAAACGATCGAACTGCTGGCCCCGGCCGGCTCTTTTGAAAGCCTGCAGGCTGCTATGGCGGCGGGCGCCAACGCCGTGTATTTTGGGGTGGAGCAGCTAAACATGAGGGCGAAGAGCATCAATTCTTTTTCACTCGAGGATCTTCAGGCCATCAGCAAAGAATGCCGGGGCAAGGGTGTGAAGACTTATCTCACCCTCAACACGGTCATGTATGACCACGACATGAATTTGCTGCGCAGTATTTTGAAGGAAGCAAAAAAGCAGCAGATCGATGCTGTGATTGCTTCCGACTTTGCGGTGATCGAGCTCTGTAACCAAATGGACATGCCTTTGCACATTTCCACGCAGGCCAACGTCAGCAATATAGAAGCGGTGCAGTTCTTTTCCCGCTTTGCCGATGTGATCGTTCTGGCCAGGGAGCTCACGCTGCAGCAGGTGGAAGGCATTACCAGGCAGATAAAGAGAAAAGACATTCGCGGCTTTTCGGGCAGGCCTTTGAAGATCGAGGTCTTTGCCCATGGCGCCCTGTGCATGGCCGTGTCGGGAAAATGTTATCTGAGTTTACACCAGCAAAATGCTTCCGCCAACCGCGGCGCCTGTACGCAGGTCTGTCGCCGGCCATATACCGTCACCGATACTGAAACGGGGGAGGAGCTTTTGATCGATAACGAATACATCATGTCGCCAAAAGACCTCTGCACCATTGATATCCTGGACCAGGTGATGGGCAGTGGTATTGACGTACTGAAGATCGAAGGCAGGGGCAAGGGGCCGGATTATGTGTACACGGTCACCCAATGCTACCGGGAAGCGATCGATGCAATTAAAGAAGGGACATACACCACAGACAAGATCACACACTGGAAAGAGGAATTGGCTACGGTTTATAATCGCGGGTTTTGGGAAGGTTATTACCTGGGAAGGAAGCTGGGGGAATGGACTCCGCATCCGGGTTCAGCGGCCACGGAGAAAAAGATCTACCTGGGCCAATGTACCCGATACTACAGCGGCATCCAGGTGGGCGAGTTTTTAATAGAGACCGGTTCTTTGCAAAAAGGCGACACGGTCATGCTTACCGGCTCAAAGTTCGGCATGCTCAAACAGTCGTTGAGCGGGTTCAGGGTCAATGGTGAAGAGCAGGACAGAGCGCAAAAAGGCGACCAGCTCACTTTTCCACTGCAGGTAAAAACCACAATAGGCGACAAGCTCTATAAAATAGTGAAAGCGGATGCCTAAGATCATTCACTATCCCCAGAAATGCATTGGCTGCGGCATCTGCCAGGAAATGCAGCCCGATGTCTGGCGCATGTCGAAGGCAAACGGCAAGGCGGTCTTGCTAAAGGCCAGGGAGAAAAAAGGCGTGCAGCAACTAACCATCCACTCTTCGCAAAAACTCCTCACCGCGCGGGTAGCAGCGGCCTGCCCTGCACGCATCATACAGCTGATTTGATCAACGAAATGTGTACTCAATACACATTATTGGTCTGGAGTTCCGTTCGTCATCGGGAGGAACGCGTTAGTTTGAATCAGGATCTCCCTTAACATTTTTCAAACGTTTCTTTTTCATTTCAGGCACCCGCTTTAACAGTTTTCTGTTAATTGAGTTAACAAGGCTTGCCATTCGTGTAGATCACACTCGATTCGGGTAACAATAGTTGTCAACCTGCGTCGAAGGAGATCTAAAACCAACACGATGTCAAAAAATTTACTTCTTATCACGGCAGCGATGATCGCCGGAATGATCACAACAACCATCAAAGCACAGTATTGCGGCGGGCCCGTTCCCGTGATCTCAATCTATACCACGCTTGACCGGAGCACAGACCTGGGTATCGGCGGAGAGATCGGTTCCATGAACGAGGATTCGCGCTGGAGCTATTTTGGAGGGGTGCTCCTGTCAATAAAAACCCCGGAGACCCTGAAGCGGGAGAAAGAGATCTCGAAACCCGGTGAGACAGTGTACCGTCAGGACCTTTCTGTTTATATGAAAGGAAGCTTTCGCCTTTACAAGAGTGACCAGAGTAGTTTTCATGCAGTTTCTTCAGTTGAATTAAATATGAGATCTCAACTGGATATCAAGGCAGGTATGCGCATTCTTCTACCTGTTACTGACAGGGTGGCCCTTAGTGCTGAACCGGTTTACTCCTACAGGAAGCGGGATGTAACGGGAAGGATCGGCCTGGTAATAGGATTGTAAGCAGGCGGGCGAAAGAGCTTATAGCGCTTTCAGTCAGCAAACAATTGGCTATGAAATGAAGATCGCTAAGCGGTGGGGCTGGTTCGCTAGAGTATATCCTGCAAAACCTTCCACACGTTCTCGGCCAGCACTTTGTGTCCTTCTGCCGTAGGGTGAATGCCGTCTTCCTGGTTCAGTTCCACTTCTCCGCCTACTCCTTCTAAAAGAAAGGGGATCAGCGAAGCTCCATTGCTTTCAGCCAGGTCGGAGAAGATGTCCCTGAACTCAGTTGTATATGCCTTCCCCATATTAGGAGGTATCTGCATACCGGCCACCACCAGCCTGGCTTCCGGATATTTTGATTTTACCTTATCCAGGATAGACTGTAGATTTTTCCTTGTTTCAGCCAATGGAATGCCCCGCAGACCATCGTTGGCGCCCAGCTCAAGAACGAACACATCAACCGGTTGTTTGAGTATCCAATCTATTCTCGCATTGCCACCAGACGATGTTTCGCCGCTCACACCTGCATTGATCACCCTGTAGGGCATATCGAGTGAGTCCAGCTTTTTCTGGATCAGCGCCGGAAAAGCCTCGGCAGGACTTAGTCCATAGCCCGCCGTGAGGCTGTTGCCAAAGAAAATGATGGTCTTTTTGGCGGCCAGCGTATCCTGTACATTTTTCTCGCTTGTACCGGCCACTTTTTTTTCTTCATTGCCGCAACTGAGCAGGCCAACAAGCATCACCAGGCCAATTAAACCTTTCATCATAATCCGCTGTTTTTAGATTTGTCTTTGCATTTAGAACTGATCTATTCAAGTATTTTTAGTGCTCACTCAAAAGCGCTGCATAGCCGCCGTGCTATACCGTTCTCTTCCCCCAGGAATAAACCATCAAAATGGCAATGATACTCAACATACAAAATGTTACCAAGACCTATCAAAGTGCCGGTCGTTCCTTAACGGTGCTGGAGAACATCAATTTTGCAGTGGAAGCCGGTTCTACCATGTCCATCGTAGGCCCTTCGGGCTCCGGTAAAACTACCCTGCTGGGGCTGGCTGCCGGGCTTGACCGGGCCAGCTCCGGTTCGGTGGAACTCGCCGGCATCCCGCTCGACAACCTTTCCGAAGACCAGAGAGCCCGCGTTCGTAATGAACACGTAGGATTCATTTTCCAGAACTTCCAGTTGCTCCCCACCTTGACGGCCATCGAAAACATCATGGTGCCGCTGGAATTGCGGGGGGAGAAACACATCAGGGCAAGAGCGGACGACCTTTTGCAAAAAGTAGGACTGGCAGACCGGGGGCATCATTATCCCGCTCAATTGAGTGGTGGTGAACAGCAGCGTGTATCGCTGGCCCGCGCTTTCTGCAACAGGCCCCAGATCTTATTTGCCGACGAACCTACCGGCAACCTGGATGCGGAAACCAGTGAGAAGATCATTGAGCTGATCTTCAACCTCAACAAAGAAGCAGGCACGACTTTGATCCTGGTGACGCATGATTTTGACCTGGCGAACAAAACAAGCCGCATCATTAAATTAAAGGGCGGCAGGCTGGTGTCGGATGAAGCGACTGTGAACAGCATGCAGGCAGTTTGATCAAAAAGAAATTTCAACATTTGAAATGACCAACAAGCCCACTATAGATCTTCGCTGGCTGCTAAAAATGGCCTGGCGCGACAGCCGCCGCAACCGTTCCAGGCTGGCGTTGTTTGTGTCTTCCATCATTCTGGGCATAGCCGCCCTGGTGGCCATTTTTTCCCTGGGAGATAATATGCGCCAGGAGATAGACAGGCAGGCCGCCGCATTACTGGGCGCCGACCTGGAGATCACCAGCAACAAAGAAGTAAGCGCGCCCATCAGGAAGATGGCAGATTCGCTGGGTGACCGCCGCTCAGAAGAGCGAAGCTTTACCTCCATGATCCTGTTTACAAAGAACAATGCTTCAAGGCTGGTGCAGGTAAGAGCCCTTCGTGGCGATTATCCTTATTATGGTGAAATTGAAACGGTTCCCGCAAACGCCGGTCGTGATTTCCGCAATGGACAGTCGGCGCTGGTAGATCAAACCCTCTTGTTGCAGTACAATGCGCAGGTGGGCGATTCGGTGCAGGTAGGCAATTTTCGGTTTGTGATAGCAGGTAGCCTGGTTTCAGCGCCCGGGCAAACCGGTCTTTCCGCCTCCGTGGCACCCATTGTCTACATACCCCTGTCATACCTGCCGCAAACCGGGCTTTCACAAAAAGGCAGCAGGATCAGCTACAGGTACCTTTTTAAGTTCGACCGGCCGGTGAACATGGAAAAACTCGTGGACGCGATCAAGCCGCGACTGGAAAAAGAAGGCTTGAATTACGATACGGTGGAGAGCCAGAAAGAAGATACCAACCGGTCGCTGCGCGACCTGACACAGTTCCTGGCGCTTGTAAGTTTTATTGCCTTGCTGCTCGGCTGCATTGGCGTAGCCAGCGCTATTCATATTTATGTGCGGGAGAAGATCAGTTCGATAGCCATTCTCCGGTGCCTGGGTGCGCAGGGCCGGCAGGCATTTTTGATCTACCTGATCCAAATTGTTGTGGTGGGCTTTATCGGCAGCGTGGCCGGCGCCCTGCTCGGTACCATCATCCAGCAGTTTCTTCCCAAAGTGCTCAGTGATTTTTTACCCGTCGCCATCACCACCAGCATCTCATGGAAGGCCGTGGGAGAAGGAATACTTCTGGGCCTGGTGATCTCTTTTTTGTTCGCCTTGCTGCCCCTGCTGCCCATACGCAATGTATCGCCTCTGAATACCCTTCGCTTATCGCTGCAGCCGCAAAAAATTTTTAAAGACCGTATAAAATGGATGGTATATGCTGGCATTCTCCTTTTTGTATTTGGCTTCAGCTACCTGCAACTGGGCCACTGGAAAAGAGCGGTTTTCTTCTCCCTCGGTGTGGTGATCGCCTTTTTGATCCTGGTAGGAATGGCCGCCTTGCTTATGCGCGTGGTGCGTCATTTCTTTCCTTATTCCTGGAATTATTTATGGCGGCAGGGACTGGCCAATTTGTTCCGGCCTAATAATCAAACCACCATATTGATCGTTACCATTGGCCTGGGTACGGCCTTTATCTGCATCCTGTTTTCAGTGCAGTCCATTTTATTGAACCGTGTGAACCTATCCACCAGTGGCAACCAGCCCAATACGGTTCTATTTGATATCCAGACTGCGCAAAAGGAAGGCGTAGTGGCCCTGGCCAGGCAGCAGGGACTTCAGGTCAACGGCACAGTGCCTATTGTGAACATGCGGCTGGAAGCCGTCAACCACATCACGGCACAAACGCTTGAAGAGGACAGCACCATCGACATGCAGAGATGGGTGTTCAGCCGTGAATACCGTGTTACCTTCCGCGATACGATGACTGCCTCCGAAAAACTAGTCGAAGGCAAATGGACGGGCAGGGTGGAAAATGCTTCCGGCACCATCTTTATTTCCCTGGAGGAGCGCTTTGCTGAGCGGAATAACATTGAGATTGGAGATACCATGACCTTCAATGTGCAGGGATCTATTTTGCCCACGGTTGTAGGCAGCATACGCGAGGTGGACTGGAACCGCATTCAGACCAATTTCCTGGTTGTATTTCCTACTGGTGTGTTGGAGGACGCACCGCAGTTTCATGTACTGCTCACCCGTGTGCCAAACAAAGAGGCCTCTGCAGCATTTCAGCAGGCGGTAGTGCGGCAGTTTCCCAATGTTTCTATTATTGACCTGGGCTTAGTGCTAAGCATATTGGATAAGCTGCTTGATAAAGTAGGCTTTGTGATCCGTTTCATGGCCGGTTTCACCATCATTACCGGCCTGGTAGTATTGATCGCGTCGGTGCTGATCAGCAAGTACCAGCGCATGCAGGAATCCGTGCTGCTTCGTACCCTGGGCGCCAGCCGACGCCAGATCTTTTACATCACCGCGCTGGAGTACTTTTTCCTGGGAGCACTGGCTGCCTTTACGGGGATTGTGATTTCGCTGATCGGCAGCTGGCTGCTGGCCAGTTTTACATTCGAAACGGATTTTACACCAGAATGGCTGCCCCTGCTGCTGGTGTTTGTCTCTGTTTGCATGCTCACCGTCATCATCGGGCTGGCCAACAGCCGTGGGGTATTGACGCGGCCACCGCTGGAAATATTGAGGGAAGAAGTCTAATGTTTATCTTTAGTTGAGACGGCCGCAACAGGATATACTTAACAGGCGCCGATAGGTCGATACTTTTGTTGCATCAATATGAAACTGAACTTTCTTATTGTTTTGGTCTTTGTTATTTCCTGTACCGCAAGACAAGGTGATAACAGTGACAAACCCCATGCTTCTATAGATACAGTTCCGGATAAACCTGTTCTGCCTCATGCAGAAAATTCAAGCACTGCGATCGTGGAGACATTTACTGATAGCTTGTATATCGGGGAAAAAGGAAGATCAAAAGTTGAGCTGATCAAGCATAGAGTTCTTGACGATATCTATGTGATTGTAAAATTCTATACCAGGGGCGCCGATGATTGGCTACTGCAAAATACCTACTTGTATGAGTGTGACGCGATGATGGGTCTCTACCCCACGGTGGCAGATTTCAATAATGACGGATTCAATGACCTCACCTTTATTTCTGCCACAGCTGCAAGGGGTGCAAATGAAATCGAGCGGCTTTTTGTGTATGATGACAGTGAGATGAGCCTGATCTCTATTGTCAACTCACAGGAATTTCCCAACATGCATTATAACAAGGAGTTGGATTGTATCGATGCGTTTTTGGTTTATGGAGGCAGTTCAACCGTATTTGCCAGGATACAAGGCGATAGTTTGAAAGAATTTGCAAGGGTGGACAATGACGAGTTTAGAACGGTCGTAGAGATAGATCAGAATGGGAATGAAAAATTATTGAGAAGAGATCCGATCAAATCAGGGGGTGTGTATACGCGGTACATCAATTACAATCCCTTAAAGCCATACGGAGAATAGACCTGCTTCTTTCCCGGTTGTCATGGAGCCGGCTTAGGTATCCGGCTATGACCGGACCTGCTCCTTCTCATACCCGCTTTTTATCACGGTCAAAAGCAGTTTGAACCTGCCATTGGGTTTTATATGGCTTGGCTTATGGGCAGGGATCAGGATGCCTTCGCCTGTTTGCAGGGTAGAGGCCTTGCCGTCGATCTCGATGATGGCGCTGCCATCAATGATCTGCGCGTAGGTGTCGAATGGAGAAACTTTTTCATTCAGTCCCTCTCCACTGGCAAAGGACAAGGCATTGATGGATCCTGTTGCCTTTTTCATGATCGATTTGCTGACAACGGCGTTGTGCTCATACTCGATCAGCTCCACGATGATATGGGCAGTGCCTTTTTCAATTTCACCGTCTTTTTTTGGGAGGTTCTCCAGTTCCTTGGTATCCATAACATTTGATTTTAATGCTGCCGCAACAATTGCACTCTATAAGTTAAGCCATTCTTAGCTGATTCCAATGAAGAGCCGCCTATTTACTCCGGGCCCGTAGAAGGTGAACTCTTATAACTCAACCATAGAACCCTCCCACGTAAGTCAGCGTTTTGGAACTAAGGGGCCCCTTACAACTGTTAAGTTGCACCGTAGCCATCTTTTCATTATTTTTCCTGATAAACCAGGCCTTGCTGCATGTGTTGGTGTGACCAGGATGAAAACTGTTGCGGGGTGCAAGGTGAAAATCTAAAACATGGAATTATCCGAAATACAAACGAGGCTGCAGGCCCTTGATTCGAATAAGCTGATAGACATAGTAAGGAATTACCGGCAGTATGGTTATTCCGATGATGTGAGAAGCTTTGCGCTCTCGTTACTGGAAGCACAGGGTATCACCAGGGAAGACCTGCACCTGACCGGCAACCTGGAAAACCGGAGATTTGACAGGGTAAGCGAGATACTCGATGTTTATAAAAGGCAATCCAACATCGCTTTCGTCTTCTATGGACTCTTCCTCGTATTTTGGTTTGTCTCCACTTATCTTACCTCAGTAAGCAACGTAGTGAACCTCGGGGGCTGGATCTGCCTGATCGCCTATTTCATTTATCTTTTTAAGTCTTTTCAAAGCCAGTCAGAATTCTATAAGCTCACCGGCGAAGAATACGGTTCTGAAGGCGCACTGGTTTATGTCTTCCTGGGGATGCCATTTTATATTTTCATGTATTTCGTTTTTCATAACCAGATGAAAGAAAGGTTGAAGATGGTTGTTTAGAGATGAAATTCTTTGTTCCTTCTACGATTTTAAAATAACGGTAATTCTATTATGCATCCCCAATGAATAGAGTTTATTTAACCAGAACAACCTGTCGTTTACCAATATTTAAAACTGCTACTTCACTAACATGGAGATAAGGACACTAAAGGGCATTCATATCAATGAGCTGCTTCTCTGTTTCAATGAATCTTTTTCCGATTACCTGGTACCCCTTCAACTGAACCTGGATCAGCTGCTGGCTAAGATCAGGTCCGACCGGGTGGATCTTCAATATTCAGCTGGCGCATTTATGGAGAACCGGCTGGTTGGCTTCATTCTTCATGGCATCGACAGGATCGGCGATAAGAAAGTAGCATACAATGCGGGAACGGGCGTGATCCCTTCGCAGAGAGGCCAGGGCCTCACCCGGCGTATGTATGATTTTATTCTTCCTGTTTTAAAAGCAGAAAATGTCGACCACATCCTGCTGGAGGTGATAGGGGAAAATCTACCGGCCATCAAGACCTATGAAAGGATCGGGTTTAAGCCGCTGAGAAAACTGCTATGTTACAGGGGAGAGATCCATGCCGAGATCAATGAGAAGATCACGGTAAAAGAATTAAGCGGGTTCGACTGGGAAGCATTGAAAAAATTCTGGGACTTTCTACCCAGCTGGCAGAATGCGATTGCCGCTGTGGAAATGGTAAGGGATACGAACAAAACCTATGGGGCCCGCATCAATGGAAGGCTGGCCGGTTATATTATTTATAATCCCATAAGCAAGAGGGTACAGCAATTTGGCGTGGACACCAGGTACAGGCGAAGGAAGGCCGCTTCCACGCTATTTGATTTTGTCGGGGAACCCGGGAGCAGGATCACTGTGATCAACGTGGACGAAAATTCTGTCGCTACGCAAAAATTCTTAATGGATATCGGGCTTGAAAAATTCACGGAGCAGGTGGAGATGAAGCTGGATCTTGACCAGGCTCATCGGCAGATCCGCAAATAAATAGATCGACAGATCGGCAGATGGACAGATCGACAGATCTATAGGGCTCATGGCAACATAATTGCATTTTTTGATGCTATGGATATCAAGCAACTTGCGGTAGAACGCCTGAACATCAACGATTATCACGAGCTGATCAGCGCCATGAAGGCCGCTTACCCCGACTGGCAGGGCGGCTACTGGAGCGAGTTGGCCCTGGCCAAGCTGATCGAGCGATTCCCGGAAGGCCAGTTGGTGATCAAGGCCGACGGCAAAGTGGTGGGCTCAGCGCTTTCGATTATCGTGGATTACCAGAAGTATGGCGATGCCCACACCTACAAGCAGATCACCGGCAATTATACTTTCAATACACACGACCCGGACGGCGATGTGCTCTATGGCATCGAGATCTTCATTCACCCCGATTACCGGGGCCTGAGGCTGGGACGCCGTTTGTATGATGCCCGCAAGGAACTCTGTGAAAATCTCAATCTCAAGGCTATAGTTTTTGGAGGAAGGCTGCCGAAGTTCTCTGAGTATGCCAGCAAGCTCACGCCGAAGGAATATATCAACAAGGTAAAATCCAAGGAACTCTACGATCCCGTATTGTCTTTTCAGCTGGCCAACGACTTCCACGTAAAAAAAGTGCTGACCGATTATATGCCGGGCGATGTGCAGAGCAGGGAATTCGCCACCCTTTTGCAATGGGATAATATCTACTACGATGCGCCTTCCACGCGGTCGTTCTCACCTTCATCTAATGTGAGGCTGGGACTGGTTCAATGGCAGATGAGGCCCTACCGCGACCTCGATGAAATGTTCACGCAGGTGGAGTATTTCGTGGACGCTGTTTCGGGATATAAAAGTGATTTTGCGCTTTTCCCCGAACTGTTCAATGGTCCCCTGCTGGCCCAGTTCAATGACCAGAACCAGGCTGATGCCATGCGCTCGCTGGCCCAGTACACGCCGGAGATACGCGACAGGTTTGCCCAGCTCTCTATCAAGTACAATGTGAACATCATCACCGGGAGCCTGCCCAGCCTCCGGGAAGACGGTCTTTATAACGTAGGATTCCTTTGTCACCGCGATGGCAAACTGGACACCTATGAAAAGATCCACATGACACCGGACGAGGTATCGTACTGGGGCATGAAGGGCGGCCAGGCCTTAAAAGTGTTTGAGACCGACATTGGAAAAGTGGGGGTGCTGATCTGTTATGATGTAGAGTTCCCTGAACTCCCCAGGCTGCTGGCTGACCAGGGGATGGAAATCCTCTTCGTGCCATTTCTTACCGATACGCAGAATGGCTATATGCGCGTGCGGTGCTGCGCGCAGGCCAGGGCTGTGGAAAATGAGTGCTACGTGGCCATCACCGGAAGCGTGGGCATCCTGCCTAAGGTAGAAAATATGGATATCTCATATTCACAGGCCACGGTGTTCACGCCCTGCGATTTTGCCTTTCCTTCCAACGGGGTAAAAAGCGAAGCCACGCCCAACACGGAAATGATCCTGGTCTCCGACCTCGACCTTTCACTGCTGAAGGAACTGCACTCACACGGCAGCGTACGCAACCTGCGCGACAGGCGGCCGGATGTGTACTCTCTTGAGCTGCTTT
The DNA here is from genome assembly GCA_036676905.1 of Chitinophagaceae bacterium. Lineage (GTDB taxonomy): Bacteria > Bacteroidota > Bacteroidia > Chitinophagales > Chitinophagaceae > Flavisolibacter. The sequence continues at coordinate 343,529 of JAKFCE010000005.1, read as the reverse complement.
CCCATGCGGCCAATCCTACGGTGGATCTGGGCACAGAGTTATTGGATGAAATAGAGCCGAGGCCCACAAAGCACAGGAACGAGATCCAAACGGGGTAGGAGTGATCTTCAACGAGGTCCTTCAAGTTTGAGCCAGCTGGCACTTATGCGCGGGTACGGAAGAATGATGTTCCCGATAACCTTACCAGCGGCAACACGGTTGCACAGGCACATACTGTGTTTATCTGGTAGATCTTAATGAACTATTGCACAATTACAAAGCCTACGTCGTGATTATCTATTCCCAGGCTGGTAGGATTTTCCAGGTATAATCCAGTGAGAAAAAGCGTAATGCATTTTGGTGTGGATCCCAGCCACAGGAGGAAAATCTCGCTTCCCCGTTTGTTTAGTTACGTGAGTGTCTGAATCAACAATATCGGTCATTAATGCGGAGGAAGGAGCTGCCACTCGTCTCCTGGAAAGCATCGGTTTGAAGAGGTTTGCGATGCAAATGGAAGTGAGGTTGGTATTGGGGTAGGCAAAAATCATTTTCGAAAAAGGTCTTCACCAGTAGTTGTTTCCTTCAAGGAAATGAGGATAGTTAAGTATGTTTTATCGAAAGCCGATTAGATTAAATGCGGTGAAGTGTGGAAGTACAATAGAATGTTTATTATATTCCTTGTCTTGTGTTTGAAGAGGAAAACTAGGTTGTGGAATATATCTTGTAGAGCGGTCGGATGCAACTAACTGCCCCTCAATATCATAGGAGATACGCTTTATTCTACTTTGTTCCGCATCAGCCAAATTAACCAGCAAAGGTCAGCGTAAGAAACCGTATTTATACGGTTTCTTACTTTTTACACATTTTATATATTGTATCTCGTCGGAATAGTACGTCAAGCGTTGGAGTTTATTAAATTTAATATCCTGTTATGTACCTATTATTTACGATTTGTATTTAGAAGAAACGTAAAAGGTTGATAAGTTTGGACAGTTAAACATCAAATAACTTAGATCATATTAATTAATATTTATGCTTACTGGGCAAGTTGTTAGTTTCAATTACACCAAAGGGTATGGCTTTATAAAAATAGAATCAACTGAAGAAAGTATTTACGTTCACAAATCTGGGTTAATTACACCAATCAACAAGGGGGACGAAGTTTCTTTTGAGATCACGCAAGGCGTAAAAGGAAAAATTGCTGTTGATGTTCATGTTATTCAATCATCGCAAAACATAGAAACAACAACAGCCGATAAGGCACGCCAACCAGAAAAAAATACTAGCTCAGCTATTATTAAGAGTATAGCTGACAACTGGAAATTGGAAGCAAAACTAGAGACAACAAAAGATTATTTTTATCATTTAGAAGAGGTGAATTCTATCCTGAACAATAATAAATATTATATTATTGGAAGAAAGGGATCTGGAAAATCTTCCATAAGTGAGTACTTGCTAGGCCTAAATGATTATGATACATTTAGTGAAAAACTTAGCTTTAAAAATTTCCCATTTAATGAACTTTACGGTTTAGACAATCAGAAATATACACCGCCAAATCAATATATCACTCTTTGGAAATATCTAATATATTCCACAGTGGCCAAATTGATGGTAAAGAACCAACATATTGACCAAGATGTCAGAAGTAGGCTATCTGAAATTTATGCGCCAGATCCAATAAGATCACTTGCAAGAACAATTAATCATTGGACATCCAAAGAATTTGGAGCCCAAATTCTGGGAACCGGTGGCAGTCTAAAGTTGGCTCGAGATGTTAAAGATCAAAATACTAATTGGATAGATCGTGTCAATAATTTGGAAGATATAATTACGCAATACTGTGACGATTCTAAGTATTTCATAATATTTGATGAACTAGATGAAGATTACCGAGCGATAAAATCTTCAGAGCATACATTGTACAATTACCTCCTAACGAGTTTATTTAAAGCTGTGCAGGATGTGAAGTATACTTTCAATTCTACAAAAATAAATATTTGTCCCATAGTGTTTTTAAGAGATGATATTTATTCGCTAATTAAAGATGCCGACAAGAATAAATGGAGGGATTTTAAAATTGAAATTGAATGGTCTGCAGATAAAATCAAAAGGCTTCTTGCATATAGGATTTCTAAAGATGCAGAATTGGACAAAAGCATTACATTTTCATATGCATGGAGTTTGATTTTTTCCGATTCTGTGATAAGGGCGAATAGAAGTGTCTTAAACTCATTTGATTATATAACGCGTAGTACGCATCTAAGGCCAAGAGATTACATTCGATACATACAGGCATGCGCAGAAGAAACCAGTCATTCAAGGTCCGCAAAGATATCAAATGAAACCATAAAATTTGTTGATAGGGCTTTTTCTAATTATCTGAGAGATGAAATCGTCGATGAAATATATCCGTTACTTCCCGACATTGAGGAGATCTTTCAGATAATTTCCAATTTAAGGAAATGGAATTTTACAACCTTAGAATTTAAATCTGAATACAATAAATACTTAAAGAGTAAAACTGTGTCCGAAGAAAATGTTGATTATGTATTGGACACTTTATTTAAATTTAGTGTATTGGGGAATCAAGATAAAAAAAGAATAGATTGGCTTTATTTTAAATACATGCATACTAATATGAATCTTAATAGAAGTGAAAGACTCGTCGTTCACAGAGGGTTGTTCAAAGCTCTACAAATATTGTAATTCTAATTATACAAGAATTGGCTCTGCGCATCTTGGAGCTGGAAATTATACAATGAGCATTAATGGATACATGTATCCCCAAAAGGTAAATATGGATTCAAGTTCTCTCGAGAGGCTAGTTGCGGGAGATATTATTACGTTAAAACTTTCAATCACAACCTCAACAAAGTTCTCGTCCCTAGTAACTCACTTCCATTATACACGGAAACAAAATACTTCCCGCTGGCCAGTTTCAGTGAAACGATGGGTACAATGAATTCACCCGCAGGTTTATTGAACTTCGAAGTATAAACGATCCTGCCGGAAGCATCGGCAATGCGGATGGTCATTTGGGTCATGGCCTCGGCCAGGGAGATCTTTACGCTGAAGCGGCCCCTGGTGGGATTTTGCAATAAGCTGATGTCGCCTGTTGCTGCGCCATTACAGGGACCTGTAACCGAAACAGTAACGGTATCGATATAAAATCCAATCAGGGCAGAAGTGTCTACCACCTGCAGGATACGGTAAGCATAGGTGCCGGGGCTGCTGATGTTGTTGTCGGTATACTGGCCGGTTCGGTTTCCGAAAATAGTACCGGTGCCATACTGCTGGCTGATTCTGACGAAGTTGGCATCCCCAGGTCCCTTCCTTTCAATTTCATAACGCATCCTGTTCATGTCCTTGGAGCTCCAGCTGAGCGCTGCGCTGCAGCCCGCTACAGCTACATCCATGGTAGCGTATTCATCCGTGAGCGTGATCAAAGCCTTCCTTAGGTCGGGTATTCCATAACCCACGCGGTCGTTGGGCGTGTTCACATTATTACCGGACTCGCGCAATACGCGCACGATGCGCATATTGTTCACTTCCGGGAATCCCTGCCAGAGACAGGTGGCCAGTCCGGCCATATTGGGCGAAGCGAAAGAAGTGCCGTTGCCCGGACCGATATTGTTGTTGGTGTACTGTATAATGGTGCCCTGGCCAACAGAAGCTACATCTGGCTTTACCTGCCCGTCGGAAGAAGGGCCGTAAGAAGAAAAGCCGGCCGGCATACCGCTCACGTTCACTGCGCCTACCGTGAGCACGCTGTCACCGTCGGCGGGGGTGATGATGAATTTCCAGGAGCCGTTGCCTTCATTGCCTGCCGCGTTCACTACCAGTATGCCTTTCTTGGCGGCAAGATCGGCGCCTATGGCAGCGATGGTGGTATTGCCGTTCATGTCTGCATAACTGTGATTGAATACAGGATTGTCAAAGGTCATGTAGCCCAGGGAGGAATTGATCACATCGCCTCCCACACTGTCCGTTCTTTCGGCGCCGCAAACCCAGTTATGTTCCTCGATGGGGTATTCTGTGGCGGCTTCCTCGGTACGAAAAAGGTAAAAATCCGATTTGGGTGCGCTGCCTACAAACTGGCCGGGCACATTGGCAGCCATAATGGAAAGCACCTGCATGCCATGGGAATGGTCTTCTGTGACGCTGGTCTCGCTTTTCACAAAATCCCAGGTAGCCAGCACCTGCCCGTTGGCATTAATGCTGTCGAATGATTTGAGCGAGGTATAATTAAAAAATCCAGCATCCAGCACGCCGATCACCATGCCCTGGCCACGAAGGCCAATATTGTGCAGGAGGTCGCCATTGTGGATCCTGATCTGCCCCGCAGACAGTCCGTAATTGTAAAAATCCGCCATGATGCGGCCATCGCCTTCCTTGCCGAACTTGCCATCCTTCAAAGGCAGGTTGGCCATGCGCGCGGCTATGGGCGATACCGAGACCACAAAAGGAAATGAATTGATCTTCGCGATGGCTGCCGGGTCGGTGGTAGAGATAGAGACCTGGTTCAGCCATTTGGATGCGTTCAGCACGATGACGTTGGGCACGGAGCGGATGCTGTCCATATACCTTTTCGTTACCGGCAGGTCGGTGCTGTCCAGCGGAATGCCGTAGCGGTTGCGCCGGTCTATGCTTCTTTGGCTCAGGAAGGCCGAGGGATTGGTGAGGGAGAACGTATTCGATCCTTTATCGCGGAATTTCACCAGGTATCTTGTGAACTGCGCTTCTGCTTCCATCACACTTCCCCAGGTTAGCAGGAGAAGGACAGCGATCATGGGTTTCATACTCGTCAATTGTGCTCAATTAATCTTCTTGTGACACCAAAGCCTATCCGGTACGGTTGGCCGTTGGGGTTAGGTTGGTATTCCCACAAGATAAGTTCCTGGTAGATCAGTCCTATATTTTTCGCAAACTTATCTACCGACAGTGAACGGGATGCATAGACGCTGGGATCGGTAATGGGCACGTTCACGGATTCATCTACCGCCACCACCGTGGCCACTTCGTCGTAGGTGCGGCCCGCTATGGTCTCTGTTTCACCGGTGCTCTCCACCGTGAAGTTCCAGTCGAACATATTATCGTCATTGCCAAAGTTGAATTCGGGGCTGTAGGGGTCGTTGGTATTGCCCAGGGCCATGTAAGTGAGAAAGCGGCCGCCCTTCCAGCTGGTGCCGGGGATCACGGGGCCGCCCAGCCTCACAATGCGGCGGTTGGCTTCGATCACTTCCAGGGCTTCGCGGGTGGGCGTGATAAAATAGCTGCCGGCGGGCAGCCACTGCTGGGTGCCCGCGGAATCCCGGAGGTAGCGGTACATGCGCAGCGAAGGCCTTCCGAGGTTGTCGGTCACCAGGGCATCCACCAGGTGCTTTTCCTGGTATTTGTGGATCTCCTGCGTTCTACCCTGCTGGGTGAACACCAGGGAATCGAGCTGGTAAATGAAATATTTTCCGGCCTGCACGGGTGCGTAGTCGGAGGCGGGTGATCCGGTAAAGTCTTCTTTAGATGCGTCGCAGGCCGCGAAAAAAAGCAGGACGGCGAGTAAGGTCAGGGGTCTTTGAAGCATAAGGATATGAATTCAAATACAATACCACGGTAAGTTAAGCCGGAAAGGGCGTACGGAGGATATTTCCGCCGCCGATCACATCGTTTCCTTCATAGAAAACGGCGCTTTGTCCGGGCGCGATGCCTTTGGCCTTATCGAAAAAGCTCACTTTCACGCTGGTGCCCGCGGGACCGTCCAGCTGCTCAATGGTGCTGAGGGTGCCGGGATCTTTGTAGCGGATCTTGGTCAGGGCCTCCATGGGCGCCGCCAGGCCTTCGTACTTGATGAAGTTCACCCGGGCCACCAGCATCTCCGATTTTTCCAGGTCCTCTTCCTCGCCCAGCACGATGGTATTGGTATCCGGGTCGATGGAGGTTACATAGGCCGGCCTGCCCAGGGCAATATCCAGCCCCTTGCGCTGGCCGATGGTATAAAACGGATAGCCCCTGTGCTTTCCGAGGATGCGGCCTTCCTTGTCCACAAAGGATCCGCCTTCGAGGCTTTCCTGCAGGCCGGGTACCTTTCTTTTCAAAAATCCGCGGTAGTCGTTGTCGGGCACAAAGCAGATCTCGTAGCTCTCGCTTTTTTTGGCCAGTTCCGGGTAGCCGAAGTCATGGGCCATCTGGCGGATGGCCGTTTTCCTGTAGCCGCCCAGGGGCAGGAGGGTACGGCTCAGCAGGTCCTGCTGCAGGCCCCAGAGCACATAGCTTTGGTCCTTGGTCTCGTCCACGCCCTTGCTGATGACGTAGCGACCGTTCTCATGCTGGTAAACCGAGGCATAGTGGCCGGTGGCGATGAATTCGCAGCCCAGGGCATCGGCTCTTTTTAAGAGGGCCCTCCACTTGATATGGGTATTGCAGAGCACGCAGGGGTTGGGGGTGCGGCCGGCCATGTATTCTTCCACGAAATTGTCCACTACGAAATTGCCGAACTCCTCGCGGATGTCCAGGATGTAGTGGGGGAAGCCATGCTCTACCGCTGCCAGGCGGGCGTCGTTGAAGGAATCGAGGTTGCAGCAGCCGGTCTCTTTTTTAGAGCCGCCGCTGGCCGCGAAGTCCCAGGTTTTCATGGTAATGCCTATTACTTCATACCCTTCGGCATGAAGCATCAGCGCGGCCACCGTGGAATCGATGCCGCCGCTCATGGCTACCAGTACTTTCCCTTTTTTGCTCATCAGCCTGCAAAGGTAGTGAGTTGTCAGTAGTGAATAGTGAGTGTTAACAGTATGTTTTCAAGCTGAATAGTACATGCGGTGTTTTGGCTGAGACGCGGAAACGCGGAGCTGCGCATAGCGTCTTTTTCACCATTCACCATTCACCATTGACTGGTCTAGTCTACAAGATTGTTCTTCACAGCAAAGAAGACCAAACCAGCCGTGTTCTTGCTGCCGAAGCGCTCCATCATGCGGTCCTTGATGGCCTCAACGGTGCGGGGGGAAATATCCATTTTCTGCGCGATCTCCTGGGCGGTGAACTCCATGCAGATGAATTTGAGTACGTCTTTTTCTTTTTCGTTCAGCGTGATCTCGGAGTTCACGTTGGGCGCGGTCTTTTGCCTGGCGTGTGAGCGCTTGAGCAGGATGCGGTTCACGAAGCCATTGAGGTAGTAGCCTTTTTCCGTTACGTCCATGATGGCCTTGCGGATCTCCTGGGGCTCTGCGTTCTTGAGCAGGTAGCCATGGGCGCCGTTGTCCATCATGTGGTACACGAAGCGCTCATCTTCGAACATGCTCAATACGATCACGTGGATATGCGGATATTGCTTGCTCAGCACCTTGGTGGTCTCCATGCCGTCCTTCACGGGCATGCGGAGGTCCATGAGCACCACGTCGGGCTCGGAGAGGGGTAAGCCCTGCAATAGGTCTTCGCCGTTCTCTGCCTCTTGTACGAATTTGATGTTCGTATAAGGCCTTAGGGAAAGTACGACACCCTTTCTGAAGATCTTATGATCGTCGGCAATAGCTACTTTAATGGTTTGCATAATTGTCGTGGACCGACAAATTTAATGATTTACCATATATGAAGGTTCCAGCTCTTCGTCTTTGGGGATCTCTACGGTCACCTTGTAGTAACTCTGGGAGGCGTCTTTTTCGAAAAGGATGCGGCCATGGGCCACCCGGAGGCGGCTGGAGATATTTTTCAGCCCCAGGCCGATATTGCTCTTGTTCAGCCTTTCGAAGTCGGACTGTTCGATGCCCTTGCCGTCGTGGTGGAGGCGGAGGATGAACTTGTTGCCGCTCATGTTCTGGGTGATATGGATAAAGCTCGCGTTGCTGTGTTTCAATATGTTATTGATCAGTTCCTGCACGATCCGGAACACGATCAGCTCTTTTTCGCTCTTGATGCGGTCGCGGTACTCGTGGAAGCGGCTGCTGGCGTTGATGGCGCCTGAGCCCGAGATCTTCTGCATCAGGTCGTTGATGGCCGATTCCAGTCCGAAGTTCTTGAGGGTAGGGGGCATCAGGCTATGGCTGATGTTGCGCACCAGCTGGATGGTATCGTCCAGGATCTGGCGGGCCTGGAAGATGCTCTGGAGCTGGGAGGCCTTGTCCATGTTCACCAGGTTCTCGTTCAGGTAAAGGCGGGCCGTGGCCAGCAGGGGGCCGGCATCGTCGTGGAGGTCGGCAGCTATGCGCTGCCTTTCCTCTTCCTGCAGGCGCACCGAGGCCTTGATGAGGAGGCGCTGCTGCTCCTGCTCCATCTGCTGGAGCTGGAACTGGTAGCGCATCACCCGGCGCTGGTGCACAATGATGAAGATCACCAGCCCTATTACAAGCACCAGCATGCCCAGCGTGCCCAGGAACATGGCCGAGGAAACGCCGGAGAAGGTTTTTACTTGTAAGAGGAGGTTGTGCATATTAGTTTAGATAGGGGGAATAATGGTAAGCAGAGCGTGGCGGATCTTTTCTTTGACGGATGAACATACTAATAGCGATAACAAAAAATATGTTTTTTACAATATATAAAATCACAGTGATAATCCACCATTGTTGAAGAATGTTCTTATCAACCTGGTTTGCAAAAATGTAAATAAAAAATGAGCCTCCTAAATAAATCATAATGCCCACAGTAATCCAAAAATGGAATTTGTTATAAATGAATTGATCACTAACATCATTCATTTGTTCGTACAAATAGTAGAATGAGAAAATAATAATAACTATACTCTCAACCCCAATAAGTACAGAATCAAGTCCTGATAATTTAATGATAAAAACCTCCGAAATTGCAAATAAGACAAACAAAGCTGTAGAGGCTAATATTAATTTCTGTACAGTCTTGTTTTTGATATGAAAACGAAGAAAGAAGGCAAAAAAGATGAATTCGCAAACCGTAAAAAAAGGGTAAATGAAATCTCGGCTTTTGGCAGATAAATAATAATGAGAGCTGTTCAGTAAGAAGAATATTACACAAGAAATGGCAACTGCCTTCAGCACAATTACCTTACCACATGTTTTAAAATAAAACAGAATTAAAAGAAGAGGCAAAAGATCAGATAGAGTACCTAAAAAAATAAAAAGGCTTTCTATAGTTTTGGTCATTAGGCCAAATATAGAAAACCTTGAATTTAATTTCGATCTTTTAGGCTACATCCCACCAAGTCTCGGTTATTATTGGATCGCCTGGAGGCCATAATCTTTTAGTAGTGTTCATAACAGTAAGTTTTCAGTAGGACACAAAAGTTCATCAAACACGGACAATTACCTATAGGCTATCGTAGTGCCACGATAGTAAATTTCCCCTGAAAGCCACTTCTAAAGCGGGTTTTATAGCTTTTTCGATGGAAATTTACCTTTCAAATATAGGTAAAAGTACGATACTAAAATAGTAAAAATACTATACTTAGAGTAACTAAAATGGTTGGTGTAGAAGATTTTTTTGCTAGTTCTCTGCGTATAGGTGGATAGGTTTAGTAAAACCCGGTTTTACGGTAAGCGAAAGACAAAGCAACATCAATAGAATGTAATGAATCGCGGTCAATACTATGAAAATATTTCTGTAGAAGTAATAAAGATGTTCAAAAAGCACCAAATATGGTGTTGATATCAAAGAGTAACACAGAAGGGCAAGGGTTATTAAGGCGTTTCGAGAATCCAATACCTCATTGTTTTTATAAAGCTCTAAAAGATAAAAAACACATGGAAGTACTAGAAAGTAGAAATGTCCTGCGTCAAAATAAAAGCCTATAATACGTAGTAAGTGTATGGAATCATTGAAAGGAGCTAATACGTTTACGATAAATGCGGAAAGAATTATCAAATAAACGCTGAAATTTAGTATTCTTCTGAACAATTCGGCCTTTATAATAGCTCTGAAATAATAAGAAAAGACAGCTGTTTCAATTGCTGTGACGGAATTATTTAATATTTCTATTATCACATGCGCGGTTTCATATTGCAATGGAATTATTGAGAAAAAAAGATCTCCAGAAATAAATAAAATAAAAATGCTTATTACGTAAATTCTAAAAATATTTCCATTTGCTGTTTTGTCTTCTTTTAGTTTGCTGAGCACATAGACACAACATACGAGAACTAAAGGATGTAAGTAAAATGAGTTGATCCAGTAATTTAATATTTCATTTATCATAACGAACTACATTACATGCGTTACCACTCCATTCTTTAACGCCACCATGGCCAGGCCCACCCGGCTTTTTACATCCAGCTTTACAAACAAGGCATCTCTTAAAACATCCACCGAACGGGGCGTAAGCTTCATTTTTTGGGCGATCTCTTTATAAGTGAGATCCGAGCAGGCATGCCTCAGGAACACGATCTCCTGTTCGGAGAGCATGGCATGGCTGATCCGGGTCCTGTCCCGGTCGCAACGGAAAAGATTGGCCAGCTTGCCGGCGGCATGGGTAGAGTAATAATAGCCCGATTCCATCACCGAGCTGAGTGCGTACTTCAGTTCAGAAGGATGTACGTCTTTTTTCAAAAATCCTTTCACGCCCGCCTGCAGCAGGCGGATCAGGGTTACTTCCGAATCGTACATGGTGAGCATGAGCACTCTTACATTGGGATGATGGTCCTGCAGCCAGAGGGCCGTGGCATAGCCATCCATTTCGGGCATATTGAGATCGAGCAGCACCACGTCCGGTGTATAGCCGGCGCGGATCTGTTCCACCAGTTGCTCGCCGTTGTCGGATTCATGGATCACTGCGCAGCCTTCAAAGCTGTTGATCAGCCGGGCCAGCGCGGCGCGAAGCAGTATGTGGTCGTCTACCAGCGCGATCTTAATTGTCCTGTTTTCTATCATATGGGATGGTTATGAATAATTGAGTGCCTGCCTGTTCTGCAGTTTGCAGGCTGAAATTGCCATTGAACCATTTGGTCCTGGTTTCCATGTTGGTGAGTCCTGCCGTGCCTTCCTTTACTGCCAGCTTTTCCTTCTTAAATCCTTTACCGTTGTCGGTAACCGTTATATCCACGCAGGAGCAATTGTAATGGAGGCGCAATTCCACGGAAGTCGCTTCCGCATGCTTGATGATGTTGTTGAAGGCTTCCTGCACGATCCTGAAAATGAAAAGCTCGCGGGCGCTGTCGAGATAAACCGGTTCACCGCCTACCACCATGTGGATCTTCAGCCGGGTGTTCCTGCCGATCCTGTCCACCTCCTGTTGCAGGGCGGCGATCAGGCCCACCTGGCAGATCACTTCGGAATTCAGTCCCCTTGATATAGCTGTCAGGTCGGTAATGGCATTGCCGATCAGTCCAATAGAACGGTTCACGGCATCGCTGGCCTTTACTTTTTCATCGTCCTCCAGCATATAGAGGTTGAGTTTGGCCAGGGTGAGGGAGAGGTTGATATTGTCATGGATCTCCTGGGAAATGTTACGGAAGGTTTGCTCCTGGATCTCCACCTGGGTCTTGAGCAGTTGCTTTTCGTGGTTCATCTTCAGCGTTTCCATGCTCTGGATGAAGGACCGCTGCCTTTTCTGGTTGAACAGGATCAGCAGCACCAGCAGGGCCAGCACCGCCACGATTACGATGATGGTGGCAATGAGAAAGACAATGATATAGGAGGGAGGGTTATTCATTGCTTCAGTAAACCTAATAGAAGGCAGCAGCCGGTCTATGAGAAAAATAACATGAAAATTTGGTTTTTTTCCCATGGTCCTGACCCGGCTGCTTTAGATTTTTGTAGGGTCTTCAAAGGCGGGATCCCCGCCGAGCAGTAAGTTTCCCCGCCGGCTCCTTTTGGAGCCGGCTTTTTTGACCGCCCCCTGTTTCCCCCTAAAGGGGGATGTGGTTTTTTGTCCACCCGATCCCCTTGCAGGGGGCCGCCCCCAACCCCCTAAACGGGGCCTTTGGTCTGCCAGGCCTGGCGGAACCACGGAAATATGTTGATGGTTGAAATACCCTTGTTAGAAAATGGATAAATATCTGACAGGAAACAGGAAACTGGAAACTGGAAACAGAAAAGTTTGAAAGAGAAAGGCCGCCGGTTTCAGGATATTGGAGGTTATAACTTACTGACGGTTTAAGATTCGGTTTTTAGGATTTGGATCGCGGCCTTCTCTTGTCAAACAGCTTTGAGACTACAAACATAGTCTCAGCAAGCAGGCTCAGCAAGAGGGAAATCAGGTGATTATTATGCTTCATCATTTACCCCCGGCCTCGTAAAACTACCAGCCTTTGCACGGGGAAATCCCATAAAAAAAGCCTGCAGTATTCGCTAGATTTGCTGCAAATAATTGACAGGTAGAGAGTTAAAAAACTATATTTGTTACTGTCGATACGTACTCAACATTAAAACCAACTGCCCTGATGTCTGCCCAGCAAATAAAAGTGGCTATTGCCGATGACCACAAGATCTTCCGCGATGGGATCAAAATGGCGCTGAAGGACAAAGAATACCTCAAAATACTCTGGGAAGCAGAGGACGGGAAAGACCTTCTGCACAAGCTCAAAATCAAACAGCCCGACGTACTGCTGATGGACATCCGCATGCCGGAGATGGACGGGGTGAACGCCATCAGCCATATCCGCCGCGAGAACGAGGAGCTCAAGATCATTGTGCTGAGCATGTACGACGACCAGGAGATGATCACCAAGATGATGGAGATCGGCGCCAATGCCTACCTCACCAAGACCACCGACCCCGAGGAGATCTACCAGGCCATCATCACCTGCATGAACGACGATTTTTATTTCAACGACCTGGTGAACAAAGCGGTTTTGCTCAAGCTGCAGCACCGCAAGCAGATCAGGCAGTTCTATCCCAACCCGGTGAAGTTTACCGAGAAGGAACTGCGCATCCTCAAATGCATAGCGGAAGACAAGACCACGGAGGAGATCTCCAAGGTGGTTTTCCTGAGTCCGCGCACCATTGAGACCATCCGCCAGAAGATGAAGGAAAAAGTTGGCGCCAAGACCATCGCCGGCCTGGTGATGTATGCCATGAAAAATAAACTCCTCGAATAATTGCCTTCCACCGCCAATATCAACGACCGTTTCTTTAGTGGCATCTACCAGGAGGTCTGGAAGAAAATGATACCCGAAGGCCTCACAGAAGCCGAGGTTGATTTCATCATGGAAGAAGGCGGACTGGCTGAAGGCAGCCGCGTGCTGGACCTGATGTGCGGCTACGGCCGCCACAGCCTGGAGCTGGCCAGGAGAGGGGCCAGGGTGACGGCCATCGATAACCTGCCGGAATACATTGAGGAGATCGATCAAAGAAAAGGCAGCCTGCCCCTGGAGGCCATTTGCGCGTCTGCTGCCGGCATGCAGCTGGAAGGGCGCTACCAGGGAGCCATCTGCATGGGCAACAGCTTTAATTTTTTCAGCGCCGCGGAAGCAGCACCCATCCTGCAAAATATTGCCGGCCACCTGGATACGGGCGGTACCCTGATCATCAATACCTGGACGCTGGCCGAGATCTCCCTGCGCTATTTCAAGGAAAAAGACTGGTTCTATGTGGGGGATATGAAGTACCTGGTGGACAGCCAATACCACTTCGATCCTTCAAGAATAGAAGCCGACCATATCATTGTCACGCCGGAAGGCAGGAGCGAGACCATCCGCGGCGTTGACTATATATTTTCCATCAGCGAAATGTCCGCTCTCCTGCGGCAGGCAGGACTGGAAATGAAGGCCATTTATGCCACGCCGCGGAAGAAACCATTCCGCTTTGGCGATACCAGGGCCTACATTGTTTCCGTGAAAACCCTTAGCTAGTAAAATCCACCGGGTTTTTTACTCTGTTCCAGCCTGTATTCTTACGCCTTTTTCTCTTTCTTTCTTAACTTGCACGAACCTGAATCTATCCTTTATGAACGAACCAGATATTATCAAAGTCGCTATTGCCGACGATCACCACTTGTTCCGAACAGGGGTGAGGACCACGCTCTCCCTTCGAAAAGATATTCAGATGGTGGCAGAGGCGGAGAACGGCATGCAGCTGCTCAACCTGCTCAAGCATATCAAGCCCGATGTGGTGTTGCTGGATATACAGATGCCCATCATGGATGGGCTCACTACTTTGCCGGAGATCAAAAAGCTTTATCCGGATATCAAGGTGATCATGCTCTCCATGCACAACGACCACTCCATGATCAGCAAGATGATGGAGATCGGCGCCAACTCCTATCTCACCAAGGAATCTGATTCCGAGACCATTTACCGCGCCATCCGCACCTGTTACGAAGAGGAATTCTTCTTTAATGATCTTACCAACAAGGCCCTGCTTACAGGTCTGCGCAGCAAGCGCGAGCCGGAGCCGGATGCCGAAGACGTGCAGCTTTCCGAAAAAGAAAGGACCGTGCTCAAGTTGATGTGCGAGGAGAAAAGCACCAAGGAGATCGCCGACATCGTGGAGATCAGCCCGCGCACAGTAGAAGCCATCCGCGACAAGCTGAAGATCAAGACCGGCGCGAAATCCATGGCAGGACTGGTAATGTATGCTGTGAAGGCTGGGATCGTGGAGCAGGCATAAGATCTGTCGATCTGTTCATCTGTCGATCTGTCGATCTGCAATCTTCTCCCGATAGCTATCGGGACTACAATCTTAAATCTTAAATCTTCAATCTTCAATCTACAATCTTCATGACCTGGGTTTGTGCTGACGGCAAGATGATCGAAAGTCACAAGCCTGTGTTGCTGGCATCCAACCGCGCGTTCCGCTATGGCGACGGGATCTTTGAGACCATCCGTTGGACAGAAGGCCGGGCCCGGCTCGAGCTCTATCATATGGAAAGGCTGTTCAAAGGTCTTTCGATCTTGGGCATCGACAAGGATACCCTCTCAGAAGAATCGGTTTTTTCGAATATCAAAAGACTAACGGAGCTGAATAACTGTTTTTCATCCGCCCGTGTGCGCCTTTCGGTCTATCGCCAGGAAAACAATGCGGCGGGCTACCTCCTGGAAGCCTTTGCTTTCCAGCCGCCGAATGAAGGAAGGTGGAAGGCCGGGCTTTATCCCTTTGCCCGAAAAGGAATGGACGCACTTTCCAATTTGAAATCCGCTAATTTTCTTCCTTACGTCATGGCTTCGCGTTTCGCGGCGGAGCAGGGATGGGATGAGGCCTTTGTGCTGAACAGCGATGGACGCCTGGCAGACGGCTCCAAAACTAATGTGTTCTTAGTACACAATAACTCCCTCGTCACGCCTGCCTTATCCGAAGGCTGCGTGGGCGGTGTGATGCGCAGGCACGTGATCGCCTCGCTGAAGGGCCTTAGGGAAGTAAAGGAACAGTTGGTAACCCAGGATGACCTGGAAAAAGCGCAGGAGATCTTCGTGACCAATGCCCTCATCGGCCTGCAGCCTCTTTCGCATTATAACGGGCGGGAATTGGATTCCGAAACAGCGCAGTCAGTTATACAGCTAGTGCGTTTCTAAATTTTACCTAGGGGTGGTTTAAAGGTTGATCGAGTAATTCAGTCCTTTGAACCTCGGGTTCACGATGCTGTTCATCATCGATCCGAAGCGGTAGCTGAAGCCCACGCCAAGATTATACTGGTAGCTGGATTCGAGCTGGCGGTTCCTCACCAGGATCTGGTCGATCGGCACATTCCCTTTGGCCAGCGTGATCTGGTTATGGATCAGGCCATAATTGCCCCAAAGGGCAAACTGCAGCCCTTTTGCGACCTTCCAGCTCACCGCCCCATTGAAGGAAAGCGCGTTCTTTTCGAAGTCACTGAAATAGTTAGAGAAGAAAATACCCAGGTTCACACTACCCCAGGGCTTGGTAAATGAGCCAATAGCGCTGATGCTTTGGCTGGTCTGCCATTCCTTTGTTTTGAGATAGATGGTGGTATCGTAATAATCATTGTAGGACGGTCCCAGCCTGTACTGGAACACGATCCGCTGTGTATTGAATTTGGAATAAGGGAAGACGCTGTACTCCAGTTTTCCCTGCAGCCTGTACCCGGCCTGTATATTGGAATAAAGTGAATTTTCAAAACCGGTAGACATGCCGTAAGACCAGTGGCTATTGATAGATTTGGCCACGTCGAACTCGCCCGAATAGCTTTGTCTTTCATAGCGGCTTTCCGTACTGTCCTGGATATAAACATCTACGCTGTTACTCAGGTAAACGCCTGCATTCACCTTCCATTCTTCGGTTTCCCTGTCGGCTGAAAAATTCCCAAAGAAGGAACGGCTTTTATAATTCTGGTCGCCGTTCAGGCTCGCGTTTGAACCCACGCTGAATACCCAGTTGTTCCACTTGTCCACCGGCGGCGCCGCACTGGTATTGCCGGAGACAGGTGTGCCGGTGAAGCCAATATTCAACTGGTCGGCCATTTTGGTTTTCGCCATATAGCGGGTGAGTCCCAGCTTGAGGTACTGCACCATTTTCTTTCTCTGTTCGTCCTCTGTGGCGGTAGGATCATTGAAATACTCCAGGGTGTCCGTGGTGTTGGCAAATCGGCTCAGGCCCAGGAAATAGAGCTTTGCCTGTACGCCGCCCGAGCTGCTCGATTGTGTGTTCACCATCACGTGCACATCCGAGCCTACGCGGTCGCGCACAAAATCCACCATGGTCATCTCTGTTTTCACAAAATCGAAATCGCAGCGCCATTCCTGCGTGCATTCCAGGAATACTTTGAGTTTATCGCCGTTGGTTTGCGCAGTTCCAAAAAAAGGAAGGGAAAGGCTTATCGAAAGCAGCAGTATGATTTTTTTCATGTTGCTGCCAAAAGTATTGCGTTAGGCAATTAACGTTTGTGAAAGTTTTGTGAACGGTGAGTTTCCACGTTTAAATCAAGGAGGCACCAAGTTCACAAAGCATTCTTCGTGTCCCTTAGTGTCTTGGTGTCTTCGTGGTTCAATCCCCGGGAGCCTAACTTACAAATAAGCTTATGCCTCCGGTGACAGCTTTCCCTTCATTGTAGATCCGGTAGAAAGTCTCGATCGCCTTTTTGCCTTCTTCGCCCAGGTCAAGCGAAAAATCATTCACGTACAATTCAATATGCTGGCGCATCACCTCTTCCTGCATGGCCTGCGCGTGCTGCTGCACGTATTCACTGATGCGCGGGTAGTCGCCAAAGGAATGGATCAGGCTTTTGCGGATCAGCGCGTCTACTTTTTTCTGCACGCCGGCGTCGAGGGAACGACGGATGGCAATGCAGCCCAGCGGCAGGGGCATGCCTGTTTTTTCTTCCCAGTATTCACCCAGGTCCAATACTTTGATCAATCCTTTCTGCTGGTAAGTGAAGCGGTTCTCATGAATGATCAGCCCCAGGTCCACTTCTCCGTTCACCACCGCGTCTTCAATATCGGAAAACAGGTAAGGGATCCTGTTGTTGGCCTCCGGCTCCAGGTAAGAGAGTAAAAAATTGGCCGTGGTATGTTCGCCGGGAATAGCAATGCGCGCATGTTTCATATCGGGCACACTCACCATGGTCCTGGCTACCAGCAAAGGACCCGCACCCTTGCCCAGGGCCGCGCCGGCAGTGAGGATGGCATACTCGCTGAGGTTCTGGAAAAGAGCGGGGAAACTCAGCTTGGTCACATCCAGCCGCCCTTCGGAAGCCCATTGGTTCAGCGTTTCCACGTCTTCCAGCACCGGTTCAAGTGTGAGTCCCTCTGTGTCTATTCGGTTATTCACCATGGCGTCGAAAATAAAAGTATCGTTGGGGCAGGGGGAAAATCCAAGTGTGAGTTTCATGGTTTGGGTAATTGATGTAACAGTCTTTCCAGAACTTTATTCAGTGCATCCAGCGCTCCTTCCATTTTCCATTTCTTTTTATCGCGCTCGCCGATATGGTTGGAAATGGTCCGTATCTGTAAAAAGGGCGTTCCTTGCATGAGGGCTGCATAATGCAGCGCCGCCCCTTCCATGGTCTCTACCTGGGCCATTAGTCCTTTGCGGTAATGATCAATGGTTTTTTTTGCGGTGGTCACTTCATTCACCGTCACGCTTTTTACCAGGGGTAGCCTGGTCATGGCGAGAAGTTGTGCATGCGGATTCACCATCGCGCCATGGGTCCATGGCTTCTCGTTTTCTTCCGCCAGTCCCATTTCAAATAAAGACAAAAAATGCCCGTTCACATCCACGCCGGCATCGCCGATGCAGTCCGAGCTCACCACCACTGCCGTCTCCGGAAGCACCAGTTCATCCAGGGTGCCTGCCACGCCGGCCTGCACAATGAGCGATGGTTTTTTGGTCACCAGGTGATGGGTGATGGCATAGGTGGCCGGCAGCATGCCCACACCGGTGATCAGCACCTCAACAGGAAGGGCATGCTTCCTGATATGCTCCATGGTCCTGGAGATCTCGAACTCCGTAGCGGCGCAAAGCGTGATCATATGGCGAAGTTACGTCAATCGTAATCGTGAGGCGTGAATCGTCAATCGTGAGTCGTGAATCGTGAAATGGGAATCGGTAAACCGTAAACTGTAAACCGCAAACTGTAAACCGTAAACAGTTCTAACCTTGTATTTTTGCACAAACCCCCGGATCCATGGTTTATCTCACAAGGGTGGAACATTTCAACGCAGCGCATAAACTCTACAACCCCGCCTGGAGCAGGGAAAAGAACGATGAGGTATTTGGCAAATGTGCGAACGACAACTGGCATGGACACAATTACGAGTTGTATGTAACCATCAAAGGACAACCTGATCCGGATACTGGCTTCGTTTGTGATGTAAAGAAGCTGAGCCTGCTGATACGGGAACACGTGACCGAAAAACTCGACCATAAGAATCTCAACATGGATGTCGATTTTCTGCAGGGAAAGTTTTGTTCTACAGAGAACCTGGCCATCGGCATCTGGCAGCAGCTGAAGCCCCACCTGCCGGAAAAGGTGGAGTTGCACAGTATTCGTTTGTTTGAAACAGAAAGGATCTACGTGGAATATTTTGGAGAATAACATGAGTAAAAAGGTAGCCGTATACAGGAAGGAGCATTTCAACGCGGCCCACCGGTTGTACAACAACAGCTGGTCCGACCAGGAGAACCTAACGGTCTTCGGCAAGTGCAGCTATCCCAACTATCATGGGCACAATTACGACCTCGAGATCAAGGTCACGGGTGAGGTGGATGAAAAAACAGGCTTCGTGATGGACATGAAAAAACTCTCCGACCTGGCCCATGAGCATGTGCTGGAGAAATTCGACCACAAGAACCTCAACCTCGATGTGCCGGAATTCAGGCAAATGAATCCCACGGCAGAGAACATTGCCATCGTGATCTTCGGCCTGCTGCGCCCGCACATCGATCAGCATCTCGACCTGAAGATCAGGTTGTACGAAACGCCCAGAAATTTTGTTGAATACCCCGCATAAACTGAATTATGAATTATCAACGCAAGGAAGAATACGACGAGCAGAAGGTAAAGCAGCTCATTCACCATTATAAAAGCATTATTGAGCTGGTAGGCGAAGACCCGGAGAGGGAGGGATTGATGAAGACCCCGGAGCGGGCGGCCAAGGCCATGTTGTTCAGCACCCAGGGCTATGAGCAGAATGCCGTGGAGATCCTGAATTCGGCACGCTTCAAGGAAAATGTGAGCGAAATGGTGCTGGTGAAAGACATCGAGCTGTATTCCATGTGCGAGCATCACCTCCATCCATTTTATGGTAAGGCACATATCGCCTATATTCCCAATGGCTATATCACCGGGCTGAGCAAGCTGGCCAGGGTGGTGGATGTGTTTGCCCGCCGCCTGCAGGTGCAGGAGAGGCTCACCACGCAGATCCTCGCTGCCATCAAGGAGAGCCTGAACCCGCTGGGCGCCGCCGTAGTGATAGAGGCCCGCCACCTTTGTATGATGGTCAGGGGCGTGCAGAAGCAAAGCACGGTCACCACCACTTCGGCTTTTGACGGGATCCTGCTGGAAAACAGTACTACCCGCAATGAATTCCTTAAATTGATCGCCGCCGATCTCTCATAAGAAATTATCTTGCTGGCTTTTTAGTTATACAATTCGAGATATGAACCATGCTTTTGTTTTTCCCGGACAGGGAGCGCAGTTTCCAGGAATGGGAAAGCAACACTACGATAATTCGGTCTTTGCCAAAAAGATCATCGAGCAGGCCAACGAGCTGCTGGGATTCCGCATTTCCGATGTGATGTTCAACGGTACCGAAGAGGATCTCCGCCAGACCCGCATCACCCAGCCCGCTATATTCCTGCATTCTGTGATCGCTTTTAAGAGCATCGATGGGGCCCGGCCCGATATGGTGGCCGGACATTCTTTGGGTGAGTTCTCCGCTCTCGTAGCCAATGGCGTCCTGAGTTTTGAGGATGGCCTGCAACTGGTGAGCCTCCGCGCCCAGGCCATGCAAAAGGCCTGCGAGGAAGAGCCCTCCACCATGGCAGCCGTACTCGGACTCGCCGATGAAAAAGTTGAAGAGATCTGCCAGCAGGTGCAGCAGCAGTCGGGTGAGGTGGTAGTGCCTGCCAACTATAACTGTCCGGGCCAGCTGGTGATCTCCGGCAGCATCAAAGGCGTGGAGCTGGCCTGTGCCGAAATGAAGGCTGCAGGCGCTAAAAGAGCCCTGGTGCTTCCCGTGGGTGGCGCTTTCCATTCACCCCTGATGCAGTCGGCCAAAAGAGAGCTGGCCAGGGCCATAGAGTCCACCACCTTCCATAATCCTTCCTGCCCCGTGTACCAGAACGTGGTGGCCAAAGGGGTGGTTGACCGGGAAGAGATCAAGCAAAACCTTGTGGATCAACTCACTGGCGCTGTAAAATGGACCCAGTGCGTGCAGGCCATGATCGCCGATGGGGCGCAGGTATTTACCGAGGTAGGTCCCGGGAAAGTGCTGCAGGGACTGGTGCTGAAGATCGACAAAAATGTAACGGCTGAATCCGTGGGCTAATCTGCAAATTTTGTAATTTCGGTATAGCACAACCGCTTCTATGAGAAAGAGTTTTCTGCTCCTCTTGCTTTGCCTGGCGTTCACAGCCGGCAGGACCCATGCCCATCCCGTTAAAGAAACCCCGGGCATCCAGGTGGTGACCAGTTCTAAAAAGACACCGGGCTTCGTGCTGGTGCAAAATATTTTCCGGAAGATATTTACCGGCAAAGAGCAAATGTCGGAGAAGAAGAGAAAGAGACTGGCGAAGAAAAGTTAACTAGGAACAGCCACATCTAATATGTCTAATCAACCAGTTAACAAGTCAACCAGTTAACAAGTCAACTACTTTACAGAAATCGCGCAATTCACCCACTCCCCATCAAAGGCTGCATTGTATTTTTTATAGAAGTTGATCGCGGGCTCGTTCCATTCCAGCACCTGCCATTGGATGCCCGTGAGCTTTCTTTTCTTCGCTTCCTCTATTAGTTCTTCAAACAGCATCCGGCCCAGGCCCTTGCCGCGCATGTCTTCCGATACATAAAAATCTTCGAGGTACATGCGCTGCCCTTTCCAGGTGCTGAAGCGAATGTAAAAAAGAGCGAATCCTTCGATCTTTCCATTCACTTCCGCCACGAAAGCCCACCAGACAGGCTTCGTGCCGAAGCCGCTTTTTGTAAAATGATCGAGTGTAACGGTAACTTCCTGCGGCGCCTTTTCATATACGGCCAGTTCATTTACCAGTTCCAAAATTCTCTTGCAGTCCTGCTTCACTGCCTTCCTGATCCTGATCTCCATGCAAACATTTTTTAGTTGGCCACCAGCATGGTGGCCCTACGTTAACCCTTGCGGGTGGCTTTGAAATTGCCGTTTGGCTGAATAAAAGTTACGCCCGTGATCTGCTTCTTTTCATCCGCATGAAATTCCAGTGAAAAGCCACTGACAGCTTTCAGGCTGAATGTATGTTCACCCGTGGGCGTCAGCTCGTACTCCGGCTGGCCGGGAACAAATAGATAGAGTATGTTCCCTTTGGCATACACTTTCGCAGTCACGCCGGGGAGTTCATATTCGCCTTCGTAGATCTTCAGCTTGCTGGCCGTAACGGGCACTTCTTTGGGCTTGCGGGTGAATTCCAGTGGCTTCAGCGTGGCTTCAAAAGGCACGGTCAGCGAATGGATGTTCCCCTCCGTATTCATATGAAACTGGAAGCGCATCACACCGGCCGTGGTGTCTACCCCTTCAACCGGGTCTACATTCAATGGCTCGAAAATATCGTAATGGAAGTGCCTCAGGTACATTTCCCCGTTGGCCAGCTTCACAAACAGCGAATCTTTTTTTACATACACGTTCATGCTGCCATAGCCGGGATGGGAGTAAATACCGGCGTATTCGGCAAGCGCATGGGTGGGACGGGTATTGAGTTTTTTATTGGAGCGGGCTGTGGCCTTCGTGCCAGCCTGTGCGGCCTTGCTTTTTTCCACCGCTTTTAGTCGGATGCCATTCCAGTCAATGGCTTCCAGGCCCAGCATCTTATCTGCGATGATATTGCGCACCAGGGTAGGGATGGCAGAGCCGTTCTGGTTGGTCAGCACAATGATGCCAATGCTGTCTGTAGGGAAGAAAGTAGTGCCTGCAGAAAAGCCATCGATATTGCCCCCATGGTCTACGCGGTAATGGCCGCGGTAGGAAGCGAGGAACCAGCCAAAGCCGTAGTTGGAAAAATGTACATCCGGCGTTTCCTTGTCGGGAAATCCCGAAGAGATGATCATCTGTGAGCTCATGGCATCCTTCACATAATTGGTGGGCAGTAATTCCTGCTGCTTGTATTTGCCGCCATTGATCCAGGTGATCACCCAATTGCTCATTTCATCCACGCTGCTGTTGATGCTGCCGGCAGGTCCCATGGTGTTGATCTCGTAATAGGGCAGCTTCTTGATGATACTATCCTTCACTACGCCATAGCCGGAGGCATAATTGGCGTCTTTTTTCATGTCGGCAATGGAGAATGTGCTCCGCTTCATTTGAAGGGGCTGGAAGAATTTTTCTTTAATGTTCTGCTCCCAGGTTTTGCCGGTTGCTTTTTCCGCGATCATGCCCTGCACAAGGAACATGAAGTTGTTGTACTGAAACTTGTCCTTCACGCCGGCGGTAGGCTCCATATAGGGAATGCGCTGCAGCAGGGAATCGCGCGTGGAGGCGGGAAAGAGGTACCATGACACATCATGCCGTGGCAGGCCCGTGCGATGGCTCATCATGTCACGCAGGGTGATGGCATTGGTCATATCCGTTCTAAAAAATCCCAGGCTGGGCAGGTAGGTGTATGCAGGCTTGTCGATACTGAGCTTCTGTTCTTTTTCAAGGGTACCGATCAGTGCCGAAGTGAAAGCCTTGGTGCAGGATCCAATCGCAAACAAGGTTTGCGGCGTCACCGGCAATTTCTTCTCCAGGTCCCTGTAGCCAAAACCTTTGGAATAGATCACTTTGTCCTTGCTCACTACCGCCACGGCAAATCCGGGTGCTTTCCAGTCGGCCAGCAGCTTCTCCAGGTCGGCTTCCAGGGCCACGATGCGCGGATCATTGGCGGTTTGCGCAGAACACTGCAGGAAGAGGATGATGCCGGCAAGGCAAAATAATATCGGTCTCATAATGCTGTTTTTACTTTTTTCAAAATACGCTAATCCATCGACTGTCCAAGGTCGGCCATGATGTCCCGCGGGTCCTCGATGCCCACGTTCATCCTGATCAGCCCGTTGGTGATGCCATACTGTACTCTTTGCTCTTCAGGCACGCCATGATGGGTCATGGAAGCAGGATGGGAGAGGAGGGTATCGCAGGTGCCCAGGCTCACTGTGCGCACGCACATCTGCAGCTTGTTCATCAATGCTATCCCTGCCTGCAGGCCACCTTTGAGCTCGAAACTGAGCATGGGGCCAGGATGCTTCATCTGCTTCATTGCTACTGCATGATCAGGATGGGAGGCAAGGCCTGCATAATTCACTTTCGCGACAGCAGGATGTTTTTCCAGGAAGCCGGCTACCTGCATGGCATTGGAGCAATGCCGGTCCATTCTCAACTCCAGTGTCTTGATGCCGTTGATCAGCAGGAAGGCATCGAAGGCGTTGGCATTGCCGCCCATGAGCCTGTGCACTTTGGTGACCGAGGTTTTCATTTTCTCCAGGTCCCTGCCCAACAGGATGCCTCCTATGGAAGTTCCATGCCCATTGAGAAATTTGGTAGTGGAATGCACCACGTAATCGATATCGTATTTAAATGGCTGCTGCAGGTAGGGCGTTGCAAAGGTGTTGTCGCAGGCCACTATCAGCCCGTGCTTTTTGCCGATGGCCGCCAGGGCTTCCAGGTCTACGCACTGAATGGTAGGATTGGCGGGCGTTTCCAGGTAAAGCATTTTGATCGCCGGATCTTTTTTTACCAGGTCTTCCACCTTGTCTAGTTGCCGCAAGTCTTCGATCACGGCCGTCACGCCAAATTGCGGCGTCAGTTTGTGCAGGATCTCGTCGGTGCCTCCATAGAGGGAGAAATGGGTCAGCACCTTGTCGCCGGCTTTCAACGTGGAGAAAAGCAGCGTGGTGATGGCCGCCATGCCCGAAGCATGCAGCAGTCCTTTCACTTCCACATCCAGCCCAAAGGTTTCCAGCGCGGCGATCTTGGCTTCCGCTTCTGAAATGGTGGGATTGCCCCACCGGGAATAAATATAACCGGGCTCTTCTCCGCTGAACCTGCGCATGCCCTGTTCCGCGCTGTCGTACACAAAAGTGCTGGAAGCATAGATAGGTACCAGGTGGGCCGAGTTCGGATCTTTCACATGGCCGGCATGCACGGCGGCAGAACCAAATCCTTTCAGTGGAAAATTTTTATGGGGCATAATAGATTCTAATTTGTTAATTAGTGTCCGGAACGCGACCAACAAAGTAATTACTTTAATATGAAACAACTGCTGACCCAATACGCCTCCTATCATCTCTGGGCCAACCAGCTGCTGCTCGACAGGATCTCAGCACTTGAACCAGATGTGCGCATGAGGGAGGTGAAAAGCAGTTTTCCTACCCTGCAGGCCACTGTGCTGCATATGTGGGACGCGGAATCGGTATGGTGGCAGAGGATGAAACTGCTGGAAGACATCGTCGCCCCCAGTGCGAACTTCCGGGGCGACTGGGACGAAGCCGCGAGGGGATTGCTGAACCAGTCGAAGCAGTGGCAGGAGTGGATCACGCAAGCACTCGAGCATGTGTTCGACCACGAGTTCATTTACCAGACAAGCAAAAAAGAAAAATTCAAGCAGCCCATTTACCAGGTGGCGATGCATGTGTTCAACCACGGTACCTATCACCGCGGACAGCTGGTGAGCATGCTGAGGCAATTAGAAGTGGGCAATATTCCGCAGACGGATTTCATTGTGTATTCCAGGAAAAGGCTTGGTTGACTGGTTAACTGGGGTCGCAGGGGTGTTTGTCGGTCGGAGACCGACAAAGGCGTTGCGACGTATATTTTTCGGCGGTCTGAAGACCGCCTAAGCCTTAGTGGTCTTCAGACCACTGCGTTAATGCTTTTCACTGGCCGTTGTTGGTCTCCGACCAACAACCCACGTTAACGATTTCCGAGTGGTAACTGGTTAACTGGTTGACTAGGTAGATTAAACATGGCTGTTCCCCTAGTCAACAAGTCAACAAGTCAACTTGTCAACTTCACTAGAGAAGCTTACCACTAAGGATAAAAAACGCCATGGAGAAATAGATGATCAGTCCCGTGACATCTACCAGGGTGGCCACGAAAGGTGTAGAAGAGGCGGCAGGGTCGGCGCCCAGTCTTTTTAAGATCAGCGGCAGCATAGAGCCTACAAGGGTGCCCCATAGCACCACGCCTATCAAAGACAATCCAATAGTGAATGCGATGGCCAGGTAGTAAATACCGAATTGCCCCGAAATGAAATGCCAGGTGAATATCACGGCCACGCCTAAGATGCAAAGCGTAAGCCCAAGCAGAATTCCTGAAAATATTTCGCGGCGCATGATCCGCCACCAGTCCACAATGCTAAGCTCGCCCAGGGCCATGGCCTGGATGATGAGGGTGGCCGCCTGCGAGCCGCTGTTGCCGCCGGAAGAAATGATCAGCGGGATGAAAGTGGCCAGGATCACCACCTTGGCGATCTCGTCCTCGAAGCGGTGCATGGCCGATATGGTAATGAGCTCTCCAATGAAGAGGAGGATCAGCCAGACTACCCGCTTTTTGAAAAGCTTCATGAGCGGGATCTCCAGGTAGGGTTGCTCGAGGGCCGCGGTTCCACCGATCTTTTGGATGTCTTCGGTGAATTCTTCACTGGCTACCCAGAGGATGTCGTCAATGGTGACGATGCCTAATAACTTATTGCTGTTGCTCACCACGGGCAGGGCCACGCGGTTGTTCATTTTAAAGGCTTCGTTGGCTACTTCCTGGTCGTCGAAAGCATTCAGCGCGATCACGCGGTCATCCATGAGGTCGCTCACTTTTCTTTCTGGCGCCGCCAATATGAATTCGCGGATCCTGATATCGTCCAGCAGCTCGCCTTTGTCATTGATCACGTAGATCACGTCGATGGTCTCACTGTTCTTGCCCACCTTGCGGATGATGTTGAGTACCTGTGCTACGGTATTGTGCTCGTGCACGTACACATAGTCCGGTGTCATCAGCCTGCCCACACTGTTCTCGGGATAGCCAAGCAGGGAAAGCGTGATCTTTCTTTCATCGGGATCGAGCAGCTTGATCAGTTCCCTCACCACGTTGCTGGGCAATTCTTCCAAAAGTGAGGTGCGGTCATCCGCGGGGAGCTCGTTCAGCAGTTCCGCTGTTTTGCCCGGAGGGAGGGTCTGGATGATCCTTTGCTGCGAGGTGAGCTCAAGTATTTTGAAGACGCCGGCCGCCCTGTGCACCGCCATGCTCGCAATGATCCTGCTCTCATGCTCAGGGTATTCATCCACCAGGTTGGCGATGTCGCTGATGTTCTGGTCGTCGAGAAAGGCGCGTACTTCGGCCTGGTCGCCCGTTTCCAGAAGGTGCTCGAATTCCTGTGTCAGCTGTTCCAGGGACATCCGCCAAAATTAGTGCTTGCAGGGCAGGTAAAAAATTGATTAAACTTGCCGGGTGAAGACACTCAGCTTTGTGCATCCATTGATCACTGTCAGGAGAACCAGGGGAAAGGGACGCGGCGTCTTTGCCCTGGGGAATATAGACAAAGGGACCTTGATAGAGACCGCCCCGGTGATCGTGATGACGGGCGCCGAAAGAAAGCTGCTCGACCAAACCCTGCTGCATGATTATATTTTCGAATGGGGGGAGAAGATGGACGAGTGCTGCATGGCCCTGGGCTACATCCCGCTTTACAATCATTCCTATGCAAGCAACTGCGAATACGAGATGGACTTCAAAAAGCAATTGATCTCCGTGAAATGCGTAAAGGACGTAAAGCAGGGCGAGGAGCTTTTTATCAATTACAATGGCGACGCGGATAATGCCAGGCCGGTATGGTTCGAGACCCAATAAAAAAGCCGGGACAAGCCCGGCTCAGTAAAATGTCTTTCGATTTATGGAAATGTGATCTGCCCCCTGATCTCACCACCGGGGAAAGCAGCGTTATGGATGTTCACATACAATTTGCCTCCCAGGATGTCCTCTTCTTTCACTACAACGCCGTCAACGGCCAGTGATCCGTTGTACGTACCGCTGGTAGCAGTGGAATAGCCGGAAAAACCCTGCAGGATACCTGCATTGAAGCCCGGGTCTGTGGGGCCGTGGATATGGAAACCGGTAATGGTACCCGTGAGTCCGCTCCAGGTGACCTTGTAAGCCAGTGTTTTAGAGATCTTGCTATAAGTGGCTTCCATCGTGCCGGTGGCAGTGGATCCGTTCGCAGGAACTTCCTGTCCTCCGCTCAAGAGGATGTTTTTATTTTCAACAAGATTATCCTCCAGGTCCCTTCTCTCACAGGATGTAATAGAAAGCATCGCCAGGAAAAAGACAGTTAGTTTCAAGAGTTTCATGTAAAGCAGATTTGAAGTAAAAATAACAATTTGACGTTTATAAAAAATAGTTATCTGATCAGATTTTTGATTTCCTGGAGTTTGAGCAAAGCTTCTACTGGTGTGAGCCGGTTGATATCCACCGCTTCCAGCATGCGCCTGATCTCATCGAAGGTTTCGGTGTGTGCATCAAAGATATTCAGCTGCACCTTGGGTGTATTGAGCTTCGACAGGTTGTCGCCAATGCCTTCCTCCACCTGCTTGCTCTCCAGGCTTTTCAATATTTCTTTTGCTCTTGCCAGCAGGTCGGGCGGCATGCCTGCCATTCTCGCTACGTGAATACCAAAGCTATGGGTGCTGCCGCCGCGCGCCAGCTTTCTCAGGAAGATCACCTTGTTGCCGATCTCTTTATTGGTCACATGGAAGTTCTTTGCACGCGCCAGTTTGTTTTCCAGCTCGTTGAGCTCGTGATAATGGGTGGCGAACAGGGTCTTGGGCCGGCTGGTGGAATCATGCAGGTATTCTGCTATGCTCCAGGCAATGGAAATGCCGTCATAGGTAGATGTTCCTCTTCCGATCTCGTCAAGCAGGATCAGGCTGCGCGGCGTAAGGTTGTTGATGATGGAGGCGGTCTCATTCATTTCCACCATGAATGTGCTTTCGCCGGCTGATAGATTGTCGGATGCGCCTACCCGTGTGAAGATCTTGTCGGTGAGGGGAATGGAAGCCTCAGTAGCCGGAACAAAAGACCCGATATGCGCCATCAGCGTGATGAGGGCGGTCTGCCTCAGGAGGGCCGACTTACCGCTCATGTTCGGACCGGTGAGGATGATCAGCTGCTGCTCCTGTTTATCCAGCTGCAGGTCGTTGCTGATGTAGGTTTCCGAGGGGCCAAGGTTTTGTTCGATCACCGGATGCCTGCCTTCCCTGATGTCGAGCGCATCGCCTTCGTGCAGCTGCGGTTTCTTGTAATTATACTGGAGGGCATTCGCTGCAAAGCAGCAAAGGCAGTCGATGGCCGCGATCACCTGCGCGTTGGTTTGAATGCAGCTGATGAAATCATTGAGCTCATTGAGGATGCTTTCGAAAAGCTGCAGCTCGATGGCCAGCATTTTTTCTTCAGCCCCTGTGATCTTTTCCTCGTAGTCTTTCAGCTCGGGCGTGATATACCGCTCGGCGTTGGTGAGTGTTTGCTTGCGGATCCAGGAATCCGGCACCTTGTTCTTGTGCAGGTGGGTCACTTCCAGGTAATAGCCGAAAATATTATTAAAACCTACCTTGAGGGAAGAGATGCCGGTGGTCTCGCTTTCTTTTTGCTGCAGCTGCAAAAGGTATTGCTTGCCATCGTAGGCGATGCTCCTGAGTTCATCCAGGTTGGCATCTACCTTGTCGTTGATGAAGCCGCCTTTCACTGCCAGTGCCGGCGGATTCTCCACGATCTCCCGGCTGATCTTGTCGGCCATGTAGAGGCAGGGATTGAGTGCGTCGGCCAGGCGCTTCAGGCAGGCATTGTCTGTATCCTGGCAAAGCTGCCGGATCACCTCTGTTTGCCTGAGGGCCCTCGCCAGCTGCAGCAGCTCGCGGGGGTTGATCTTTTTCAAAGGGATCTTCGACACCATTCTTTCGATGTCGCCGCACTGCCGCATGGAATGCAGCAGCTTGTTGCGCAGGTCGGCATGGAGGATCAGGTGCTCCACTACGTCGAGGCGCTCGTTGATCTTGGAAATATCTTTCAGCGGGAACACGATCCAGCGCTTCAGCATTCTGGCGCCCATGGGCGTGGAGGTATGGTCCAGCACTTTCAACAGGCTATTCCCATTTTCCACAGGCGCCTGCAGCAGCTCCAGGTTGCGGATGGTGAACCTGTCCATCCAGAGGTAGTCATTCTGTTCAAAAGGATGGATGCTGGTGATATGCTGCAGGTTGGGATGCTCTGTTTCTTTCAGGTAGTGCAGGATGGCGCCGGCGGCTATCAGTCCTTCCGAATCTTTATCTATTCCAAAACCCTTGAACGAGTGCGTATCGAACTGCCTGAGCAGGATGTCTTCCGCGTATTGCTTCTGGAAGATCCATTCGTCGAGGGTATAGATGTAAAATTTATTGCCGAAATCCTCCTTGAATTTTTTCTGGTGATGCCGCTGGAAGATCACTTCCGAAGGCTTGAAGCCGGAAAGCAGCTTGTCGGCATACTCCCTGTCGCCCGCGGCCGTGAAGAATTCCCCGGTCGAAATGTCCAAAAAGGCCAGTCCATACCTGTTTTCTGTAAAATGAACGGCAGCAAGGAAATTGTTCGATCCCAGGTCCAGCAGCTTGTCATTGGTGGCCGTGCCTGGCGTGACCATTTCGGTGACCCCTCTTTTCACAATGCCTTTGGCTGTCTTGGGATCTTCCAGCTGGTCGCAGATGGCTACCCGGTAACCGGCCTTCACCAGCTTGTGCAGGTAGGTATCCAGGGCATGATGGGGAAAGCCGGCAAGCTCATTGTCGGCGGCGCTGCCATTGTTCCTGCGGGTGAGGGTAATGCCCAGCACCTGGGAGGTGATGATGGCGTCCTGCCCGAAGGTTTCGTAAAAATCGCCCACGCGGAACAAAAGGATGGCATCAGGGTACTTTGCCTTGATGGCATTGTGCTGCTGCATCAATGGTGTTTCCGCTGTTTTCTGCTTGCTCATGGAGGTGAACAAATGTAAAATTCCCCACCCGCAATCTGCGGGGTGAAAGGCCTTATTTATCAACAGTTTCCTGTGAATTTTCCCGGTTTACCCGGGGTTCTTCCACTTTTAGAACCACGAAGGCACGAAGGCACTAAGGTCCGAACGTTCGGACCACGAAGAATTTCCCTTTGTGACCCTTTTTGCCTTACTGTCTTAGTGGTTCAAAATTTCCGCGACCTTCGCGCTTATGAGGAAACTGTCGATGCAGGAATTGAACAGGAAGTCGCCCGAGGAATTCAGGTCCACGGAAAAGCACCCCATCGTGGTCGTGCTCGAGAACATCCGCAGCGCCTATAACGTGGGATCGGTGTTCCGTACGGCCGACGCCTTTCTTATTGAAAGCATTTACATCTGCGGCTATACGGCCTTTCCTCCCCACAAGGAGATCAAGAAAACGGCCCTGGGCGCCGACGAGACCGTGAGCTTCCGGCAAGCCAGGCAGATCACCGACGCCATTGCCGAATTGAAAGAAGCAGGCTATTCGATTTATGCGGTGGAGCAGGCGGAGAACAGCATTCCCTTGAATGCTTTCAAGCCGCAGGCAGAAAAGATCGCCATCATCTTTGGCAACGAAGTAACGGGCGTGGAGCAATCCACGATAGCCCTCTGCGATGGGGTAGTGGAGATCCCGCAACTAGGCGTAAAACATTCCCTGAATGTGTCGGTAGCGGCTGGCGTGGTTCTGTGGGAGCTGGTGAGGGGGGAGATGAGTTGATAGAGTTGGAATAGTTGATCTGCTAATTCATTTTCCCGGCCATAAAAAACTCCGCCATAGGCGGAGTTCGTATTCATTCAAAATCTTCAATCTTCAATCTTCAATCTTCAATCTTCAAATCTTCAATCGATTATGGGAAGATACCCAGCTCAGCATAGCTCGTGCCCACTTTGTTGATGGCCACTACAAATGCCGCTGTACGCATGTCGGGGATCTGCGGGTTGCGCTTCCACTCGTCCATAATCTCGCGGGTAGCTGTGATCATGGTCTCTTCCAGACCGCTGTACACCAGGTCCACTTCATCGGGTCCATGCATGATGAACTGCCTTTCCCTGTCCACTACTTTCTTGCCGGTGAGTTCTTCCAGTTGTCCAAGTATGTGCTGGTTCAGGTTCTCTGTGAATCTTTTTTCCATACGGCCATACCTTACGTGGCTCAAATTCTTCAGCCATTCGAAATAAGATACGGTCACACCACCAGCATTCAGGTACATATCCGGTACGACCAGCGTGCCTTTGGTGATGAACACCTCGTCTGCCTCCGGTGTCAAAGGACCGTTGGCGCCTTCGCCGATCATTTTTGCTTTTACATTGTTGGCATTGTCGCCGTTGATCACATTCTCCAGTGCCGCGGGGATGAGGATGTCGCAATCGTATTCCAGCGCATCGGTATTCTTAGCGAAATTGGTTCCGCCGGGGAAGTTAAGAATGGTGCCTCCTGTTTTGCGGTGCTCGAATACAGCGTCCACATCCAGTCCTTTTTCACTGTAGATGGCGCCTTCATATTCTGCCAGTGCCACGATCTTGGCGCCTGCATTCTGGAAGAATTTAGCCGCATGATAACCCACGTTACCCAGGCCCTGCACCACGATCCTTTTTCCTTCAATACCTGTAGAGAGTCCGAGCTTCTCCATCACATCGGGCATGTTACATACCTCGCGGATACCATAAAATATACCCAGGCCTGTAGCTTCCCTTCTGCCGCGCACACCGCCCTGTGTTACAGGCTTACCGGTCACGCAGCCCAGCGCGTCGATCTCGCCGGGACGCAGGCTTTGATAAGTATCTACGATCCATGACATCTCGCGCTCGCCTGTTCCGTAATCGGGGGCAGGTACGTCGATGCCGGGGCCGATGAAGTTCTTTTTCACCAGTTCGGCAGTATAACGCCTGGTGATCTTTTCCAGTTCGTAAACAGAGTATTTCTTAGGAGAGATCTTCAGTCCACCCTTACCACCACCGAATGGCACGTTCACGATGGCGCATTTATAGGTCATCAGCGCTGCCAGTGCCATCACTTCATCCTGGTTCACTTCCGCAGCGAAACGGATACCGCCCTTACAGGGTGTTTTGTGATGGGAGTGCTGCACCCTGTAGGCCTCGATCACCTCGATGCGGCCGTCATCCATTTTCACAGGGAACTTCATTTGGTATACGGAATTGCAGGCCTTGATCTGTTCCAGGATACCCGGATCCCACGAAGTAAAGTTGGCCGCCTTGTCGAAACTTTTGGTTACACTTCCAAAGAAACTATACTCTGACATAGATTTTTTTTAATCGTTTATATATGGTTAAGCACCTTTTTCCAATTTGCTGATCTTCCGGTCCAGCCTCACCAGGTAAAGCACGATGCCTGCAAAGATGGTGAGGATCACGGCGATCACTACCCATATCTTGCCGTCGCGGCGCATCAGGTCCGCCATTTCGGTATTTTCCTGGCAAAGCCCGCTAAAGGCCAGCACTGCGGAAAATAGGAAGGTCAAAAAAGCCTGTTTCATCAGTTCCAGAATTTTTTTTCTTTTAATAAAGTCACGCGCACTTTCAAAGTGGCGATCCATACACCGATCAGCGTCCATCCGATCACGGCAGGATAGAAAACCAGCCGCATCCTGCTGTCGATATCATTATAATTCAAAGCCGGGTTGCCGTCTCCGCCGGGATGAAGGCTCGGCAGCAGCCGGGGGATCACCCAAATGGAAGGGAAGAGGAAGGCGAAGGCAAATATATTGTACACCGAACTGATACGGGCTTTCTTGTCTACATCCTGGATGCTGTCGCGCAGCACCATGTAAGCGAAGTAAATGAGCAGGGCGATGGCCGCGCCGATCAGCTTGGGATCGCGGGCGATGGAACCGAAAGAAGCGCTCACGGGATTGTTTGGGTCTACCCAGGTGTAGGACGACCAGATGATGCCCGTGGAATAACCCAATATGCCGTAAACAATGCCCACAGCCGCGTAATTCCTGGAAAGAATGTCGGAGCGGAGGCTGTTGGTCCGAAGGGTTTTTACTGCGTGCACCACCGAGATGGTGAACAGGATCATCATGGCAAACCACATGCACACGTGGAAATAAAGATTGCGGATGGTTTCATTGAGAATGGGGATGCGGGGAACGTCGAGCAGAAGCCCGGCAATGATGGTGTACACCAGTAAGAGTACACCCGTTATTTTCCACCACCATTTATTCATTTGGTCTACTTGAAGGCGGTTGTCGCAACAACAGCTTTTTCAGGAAGTGCAAAAATAAGGTGAAGTTCTCAACCTCACCTAACAATGATCTTGTGAAAAGCTAACATTGCTCAGTCCTTCCATAAAAAAGGGAACAGGATCACCGAAAGCAGGATCACCAGGATATCCATCACCAATAACATAAGAACCACATTCACAGGGATCACCGCGGTTTCGCTGAAGGCGGCGGAGGATATTTTATTCAGCATGATCAGCTGGGGAATAATAATGGGGAAGCCAAGGATGGCCATGATGGCCGCATTCTGGTTGGCCTTGGCCGCAATGGCCGCCAGGAAGCTGAATACCAGGCTCAGGCTCCAGCCGCCAAAAAGCACCAGGAAAACAAAGGCGCCGGTCTGCACAGCAGGATTGCCCAGGAATAGGCTGAATAAAAGCAGGCTGAGCGCGCTCATCACCAGCATCAGCATGGAATTGAACAGGAGCTTGGAGATCACAAAGTTCACCGGGCTGGTGATGGACTGGAAATAGAGCATCCTTCCGCGGCTTTCCTGCAAAAAGCTTTTGGCCACGGCATTCATGCACACAAAAAGCTGGATCACCCAGAATATACCGTTCCATACATGGCTTTCCGGCTCATCCAGGGATAGGAAAAGCACAAATATGGTGGCGCCTACATATAATAGGATACCATAAAAGCTGTACTGCTGCCTCACTTCCAGCAGCAGGTCTTTTTTAAGAAGCGTCCATATTTGGTTAATCGATAGCTCCATCGAGGTAATAGCATCGCCTGCAGCGCGGCTCATACACATCCTTTTCTCCCAGCATGATCCTCTCTTCATTGGGGATCTTGCGGTAAGAATAGTTGGCGATGTTGCCGCATTTCATACAGATCGCATGCAATTTCGTGATATAATCCGCTTTGGCAAGCAGGAAGGGTATTTGTCCGAAAGGTTTGCCCAGGTAGTCCATGTCCAGCCCGGCCACGATCACCCGGATGCCCTTGCAGGCCAGCTGCTCGCACACGTCGGCAATGCCATCGTCGAAGAACTGGGCCTCATCAATGCCCACCACGTCCACGCCCTGGGCCAGCAAGAGGATCTTGGCCGAGTTGTCTACCGGCGTGGAATGAATGTTGTTCTCATCGTGTGAAACGATCTTTTCTGCGTCGTAGCGCTGGTCGATGGCGGGCTTGAATATTTCTACCCTGAGGTTCGCGATCCTGGCCCTTTTCAACCTGCGGATCAATTCTTCTGTCTTGCCGGAAAACATGGAACCGCAGATCACCTCTATCCATCCACCACACTCTCCTTTTATATGTGGTTCAATAAACATGTTGACAGTATAGCTGGTTGCAAATAATTTATGAACTGTTCGTACTTTTAAACGCCGCTGGCACGTTAGAGTACTGTTGATTTTTTTGGAATTTCAAAACTACCATAAACAAATGGAAAGGATCCAGCTTTTGATTGACAAGTTAGTCACACAAAAGGCCGCGGGTGCTTCAGCATCCGAGCTGCTGCTGACGGTGCAATTCATCCAGCAGGAGCTGCTGAAAGGGAGAGAAACAGCGCCACCACTGGCAACTGCCGGCGTTGTGGTGACCATGCCTGGAAATTATGCTGTGATCCCGGGAGTGGATGTGGAAGAATACCTGAACCGCGAATACGTGACGCTGGATGTGGAAGAGGCCGAAGAGGAAGAAGCCCAGCCTGCTCCAGTAAACAATGAAGGCCGGGCCGGCTATGTGTTGAAGAAGCCGGTGGTGGAGGAAAGGCCGCCGGTGAAAGAAGAGCCTCCCAGGGAACAGCCCGCAAAACCAGAACCTCCAAAAGAGCAGCCGAAAAAAGAAGCGCCACCTTATGCGGGCACCTTCGCTTTCGATGATGTGGCGGAGGAAACGCCCACATTGCTTCATCAGCCCAACAGGGGAAAGAAAGAACTGCATGAAGTGATCGGCAAGAGCGATCCTTCTCTGAATGACAAGCTAAAGGAAGAAAAAACGGAGTTGGCGCATACATTGAAGGACAGCCCGGTGAAGGACCTGCGCAAGGCCATTGGTGTGAACGATAAATTCCTTTTCATCAACGAGCTTTTCCGTGGCGACGAGGCCATGTACGACCGGAGCATCAAGACCATCAATGGCTTCCAGATCCTCGCCGAGGCGGAATACTGGATCACCCGCGAGCTGAAAGTGAAGCTGGGATGGAATGAAAAGAACGAGACCGTGAAGCATTTCGATCAGGTGGTGAGAAGGCGTTTTTCCTGAATGAAGGAAATGATCTTGTCCGTAGCACCCGTATTTTCCTTTACATAGTCAGCTGCTGCCCGGCCGGAGCTTTTCAAGGCTTCTTCGTGGGCAAGAAGATCGCTGACGATGTTCTCCAGCTCCTTTGCGCCGGTGATAGAAAAAGCCGCTCTTCTTTCTACCATCTCTCTTGCTTCCCTGAACTTATGGTATTGGGGGCCAAAGATCACCGGGCAACCCCAGACCGCAGCCTCCAAAGTGTTGTGGATACCGCTTTTGTTGAAGCCTCCGCCAATGTAGGCCAGGGTGGCATACCGGTATAAGGAGGAAAGCATGCCATAATTATCGATGATCAAAACGGAATGGGCAGCAATGGCGGACATGTCGGCCTTTGAATACCGCAGGGCCTCCGGGAAGCGGCTCAGGAGTCCTTCTATATTCTTTTCATTGATCTCATGAGGCGCTATCACCAGCTTGTTATGCAGGATCGCTTCAGAAAGCAGCCTTTCATCATCCGGCCAGGTGCTTCCGGCTACCAGCACTTCGCTGTTTTCCGAAAATGCCTGCAGCAGGGGAAATTCTTTTGCTACTGCGGCGATCTCTCTCACCCGGTCAAAACGGGTGTCGCCGGCCACCGTTACATGGTAGTTCCCGATCCCTGCCAGCAGTTTTTTAGAATCCCCATCCTGCACAAAAAGCTGGGTGAAAAAAACCAGCATCTTCCGGTGCAGCCCTCCATACCATTTGAAGAACGCCTGCTCTTCCCGGAAGATGGCGGAGACCAGCAGAAGGGGAATATTGGCTTTCGATACCGCCTCCAGGTGGTGATACCAGTAATCGTACTTGACAAATACAACCAGCTCGGGCCTGAAAAAGTCCAGGAAAGCCTTTGCATGCCGGGGTAGGTCTTCCGGCAGAAAACATACATGGTCGGCCTGCGGAAATTTCTTGCCTGCCCTGTAGCCTGAGGGTGAGAAGAAGGTCACAATGACCTGATGCCTGGGAAATTCTTTTTTCAGGGAAGCGATGAGGGGCTTTCCCTGCTCGAATTCGCCTGCAGATGCGCAATGCATCCAGATATTGCGGCCTTGCCTGAGTTTGGGAGGGATGTCATCGAAAACATGCTTTCTGCCTTCCACCCATTCGGCTGCTTTAGGGTTCCATGCAGCCGCCAGCCGCAGGATAGTGCCATAAGCGAGAATGAATATGTTGTAC
Source organism: Chitinophagaceae bacterium (assembly GCA_036676905.1). Classification (GTDB taxonomy): domain Bacteria; phylum Bacteroidota; class Bacteroidia; order Chitinophagales; family Chitinophagaceae; genus Flavisolibacter. The sequence continues at coordinate 306,372 of JAKFCE010000005.1, read as the reverse complement.
AGAAGAAGCAAGGAGGATGGTTGAGGCGCAAATGTAACAGCAATCACAGGCATATTTTACTATTTTTGCCGCCCCGGAAGCGGAGGCCTTAAAACAGAAAAAGAATGTATCCGATACAAATGGTGGATCTGAAGCGGCAATATGCCAGGATGAAGAGCGAGATCGACTCCGCCGTCATCAGCGTGCTTGAATCTTCAGCCTATATCAACGGTCCCCAGGTGCAGCAATTCGCCCGCGAGCTGGCAGCTTATAACGGGGTGAGCCACGTGATCCCCTGTGCCAATGGCACCGACGCATTGCAGATCTCGATGATGGCCCTGGGCCTGCAGCCCGGCGACGAGGTGATCACGCCTTCTTTTACCTACGTGGCCACCACCGAGGTGGTTGCCTTATTGAGGCTGAAGCCCGTTTTCGTGGATGTGGACCCTAAAACCTTCTGCATGGACATTGATGCGCTGGAAAAGGCCATCACGTCCAAAACAAAGGCCATCGTTCCGGTACATCTTTACGGGCAGGCAGCCAACATGGAAGCCATCATGAAGATCGCGGAGGCACATGGCCTCAGCGTGATCGAAGACAATGCGCAGGCGATCGGCTGCGACTATCGCTTCAGCGATGGCACTGAAAAAAAGACCGGATCCATCGGCACCATCGGTACCACTTCCTTCTTCCCCAGCAAGAACCTGGGCGGCTATGGAGACGGCGGCGCCATGATGACGAACAACGAAGAACTTTCGAAAAAGCTCGCCATGGTGGCCAACCACGGGCAGAGCAGGAGATATTATCACGATGTAGTGGGATGCAACAGCAGGCTGGATACCATACAGGCAGCCATCCTGCAGGTGAAGCTGAAATACCTGGACGAATACAATATCGCGCGCCGCCGCGTGGCTGATTATTACGACGCGGCATTTTCCGCTCATCCCAAGATCACTACGCCTTACAGGGCGGAATACAGCAACCATGTGTTCCACCAGTATACCATGGTGCTGGAAGGAGTGGACAGGGACGGTCTGAATGAATTTCTGGCCGCCAACCAGGTGCCTTCCATGATCTATTATCCCGTGCCCGCGCACAGGCAAAAAATGTTCGAGGCCTTCCACTCGGCGGAGCAGGACCTGCCTGTGACCGACTGGCTGACAAGCCGCGTGCTTTCCCTTCCTATCCATACGGAAATGGATATGGAGCAGCAGCAATACATTACTTCCAAAGTGCTGGAATATATTAATTAAAAGGTATGAAGTTAGCCGTCGTAGGAACAGGATATGTTGGACTGGTAACCGGTACCTGCTTTGCGGAGACCGGCAATACGGTCACCTGCGTAGATATCGATAAGAACAAAGTTGACAGGCTCGCTTCCGGTGAGGTGACTATTTATGAGCCGGGACTCGAGAAGATATTTACCAGGAATCAAAAAGAAGAGCGCCTTTATTTTACTACCGACCTCGCTGAAGGCATCAAAGATGCGGCGATAGTGTTTTTAGCACTGCCCACACCTCCGGGAGAGGATGGATCTGCCGACCTGAGTTATGTGCTGGGTGTGGCGGAACAGATTGGCAAGCTGCTTACAGGCTACAAGATCATCGTGAATAAAAGCACCGTACCCATTGGAACGGCAAAGAAAGTACTGGAAGCTATCCGCAAGAATTACGATGGGGAAGTGGATGTGGTGAGCAATCCTGAATTTTTGAGGGAAGGCGTAGCAGTGGAAGATTTCATGAAGCCCGACAGGGTGGTGATCGGCACCACTTCCGAGCGGGCGAAGAAAATGATGTCTGAGCTCTACGCGCCGTTTGTGCGCCAGGGCAATCCCGTGATCTTCATGGACGAACCCTCTGCGGAGCTGACAAAATATGCGGCCAATTCTTTTCTGGCCACCAAGATCTCTTTCATGAACGAGATCGCCAGGTTGTGTGAGAAAATGGGCGCCGACGTAGACATGGTGAGAAGAGGCATCGGCAGCGACGACCGCATTGGCAAGCGCTTCCTGTTTCCGGGCATCGGCTATGGCGGAAGCTGCTTTCCCAAGGACGTGCATGCCCTGGTGAGATCGGCCCACGAATACGACTATGATTTTCGCATACTCGAGGCCGTGATGGAAGTGAACGAGAAGCAAAAGGTTTACCTGCTTCCTAAGATCAAGGCTTATTTCGGCGACAACCTTACCGGCAAGCATTTCGCCCTCTGGGGACTGGCATTCAAGCCCAATACCGACGACATCCGCGAAGCACCGGCTTTGTATATCATCAAAAGCCTGCTGGGCGAAGGGGCCACGGTTTCCGTCTTCGATCCCGAAGCGATGGAGAATGTGCGTGCGCAGTTCGACGGCGTCATCGGCTATGCCGAGAGCCAGTACAGCTGTCTTGACAATGCCGACGCACTGATCATTGCCACAGAATGGAACGAGTTCCGCACGCCGGATTTCGAAAAGATAGCGGAGCGGCTGAAGAATAAGGCGATCTTCGACGGAAGAAACCTGTTCGATGTGAGCCAAATGGAATCCCTGGGATTTCATTACGAAAGCATTGGCAGGAAAACTGTAAATCCAGAGGATGGCAAATAAAAGAGTTCTGATAACAGGCGCTGCCGGATTCCTGGGCTCCCATCTTTGTGACCGGTTCATCAAAGAAGGATTCCATGTGATAGGCATGGACAACCTCATCACCGGCGACCTGGAGAACATTGGCCATTTATTTCCCTTAGCCAATTTCGAATTCTACCATCACGACGTTACCAAATTCATTTATATCCCGGGTGAGCTGGACTATATCCTGCATTTTGCCTCACCCGCCAGCCCCATCGACTATCTGAAGATCCCTATCCAAACCCTGAAGGTGGGCGCGATGGGCACGCACAACTGCCTTGGACTGGCCAAAGAAAAAAACGCGACGATCCTCGTGGCATCCACCAGCGAGGTCTATGGAGATCCGCTCGTACACCCGCAGTCGGAAGAATACTGGGGCAACGTGAATCCCGTTGGACCGAGGGGCGTATATGACGAGGCCAAAAGATATATGGAGTCCATCACCATGGCCTACCATACTTTCCACCAGGTGGACACGAGGATCGTGAGGATCTTCAATACCTACGGACCGAGGATGCGCCTTAACGATGGAAGGGCCCTGCCGGCATTCATCGGGCAGGCACTGAGAGGAGAGGACCTTACGCTTTTTGGCGACGGCTCGCAGACCAGGTCTTTTTGTTATGTAGATGATCTCATTGAAGGCATCTACCGCTTGCTCATGAGCGATTACCAGATGCCGGTGAATATTGGCAACCCGGAAGAGATCAGCCTGCGTGATTTTGCGGAGGAGATCCTGGAACTGACCGGCCGGAAGGTGAAGCTGGTGATGAAGCCTTTACCGGAAGATGATCCCAAACAAAGAAAGCCGGATATCACAAAGGCCAGGCAGATCCTTCAGTGGGAGCCCAAAGTGTCCAGGGCGGAAGGGTTGAGGATCACCTATGATTATTTCAGGCAGCTGCCTTCAGAACAGTGGTACAAGCTGCCCAAAGAATTTAAAAAAAATGAAGAACGACATTAATTTATACCAGCAGGTCATAGATAAGAAAGCAAAGCTGGCGGTGATCGGGCTGGGCTATGTAGGCTTGCCCATTGCCCTGGAGTTTGCGAAAAAGGTCTCTGTCATTGGTTTCGATATCAATGAAAAGAGGATAGAGATGATGAGGAATGGCGTGGATCCCAGCAACGAACTGGAAAGCGAGGCATTTGACGGTGCCGATATCGTATTCACCAACTCCCTGGACGTATTGCGCGAGGCATCATTCTACATCGTGGCTGTACCAACGCCGGTTGACGAGCACAATGTACCCGACCTCGTACCTGTGAAGAGGGCTTCCGAGACCATAGGCAAGGTGATCAAGAAAGGCGATTACGTGGTGTTTGAATCCACCGTGTATCCCGGGTGTACGGAAGAAGACTGCCTGCCTATCATTGAAAAGCTCTCCGGTCTGAAGGCCGTGGAAGATTTCAAGATCGGTTATTCGCCTGAGCGGATCAATCCGGGCGACAAGAAACATACCTTGTCCAGCATCGTGAAAGTGGTTTCCGGTTGTGATGATGAATCTTTGGAGATCATCGCAAAGATCTATGAGATCGTAGTGAAGGCCGGTGTGCATAAAGCATCCTCAATCAAGGTGGCAGAAGCCGCCAAGATCATCGAGAATACGCAGCGTGACCTCAACATCGCACTGATGAACGAGTTGTCGATCATCTTTGATAAGATGAACATCAATACTTATGAAGTGCTGGAAGCCGCGGGAACCAAGTGGAATTTTTTGAGGTTCAGTCCCGGGCTGGTAGGTGGTCACTGCATTGGCGTGGACCCTTATTATCTTACCTACAAGGCCAGCGAGCTGGGTTATAATTCAAGGGTGATCCTGGCCGGCCGGTATATCAACGACAACATGGCCAACTACCTGGCCCGCAAAGTGGTTCGCCATATCATCAGCCATGTAAGCGATGTGAAAGCTGCCAGGGTGCTGGTGATGGGCGCTACATTCAAGGAGAACGTGACCGATATCCGCAACTCCAAAGTAGCCGATGTAGTGAAAGAGCTGAAGGAGTTTTTCCTGAATGTGGATGTAGTGGATCCGCATGCTGACAGCGATGAGCTGAAGCATGAATATGGATTTGGCCTCACTGAGGAGCCGGGCAAGGACTATGATGCCGTGATCGTGACCGTATGCCACGAGCCCTATGCCAACTTAGACGAGAATTATTTTGCCTCCATCACCAAACCTACTGCCATGATCGCCGATCTGAAAGGCATCTACCGGGGCAAGATCAATAACCGCACTTACTGGAGCTTCTGATGAAATTTGAACGCTGCCATATTGAAGGACTGATCCTGGTGAAGCCCACGATATTCGAGGATAGCCGCGGTCATTTTTTTGAGGCATACAACCAGGCGGAATTTGAGGAGCACGGGATCATGGGAAACTTTGTCCAGGATAACCAATCTTTCTCTACAAAAGGCGTGATCCGTGGTCTTCACTACCAGCTCAATCCGCATGCGCAGTCTAAACTGGTGCGCGTACTCAGAGGCACTATCCTGGATGTGGCGGTAGATGTGAGAAAGGGATCTTCTACCTACGGGCAATCTTACTCAGTTGAGCTCAGCGCTGAGAACCAGCTTCAGCTTTGGCTGCCCGCCGGTTTCGCGCATGGATTTTCCGTGCTCTCCGATGAGGCGGTTGTGTTGTACAAATGCGACAGCTATTACCATAAAGCGGCGGAACAAGGTATCCGCTTCGATGATCCCGAGCTGAACATCGATTGGAGGATCGACAAGGCAGAGGCGGTTGTTTCTGAAAAAGACCTTGCACTGCCTCTATTCAGGGACAGCATCAGTAATTTCGCCTGATGCAAAAGATACTGGTCACCGGTGCAAATGGACAATTGGGTTCCGAGTTCAGGGATCTTGCAGCTTCCTATGACCAGTTTGAATTTATTTTCTGTACAAAGGAGGAACTTGACATCACCAATGCCACGGCAGTAGAAACTTACTTTCGCGAACATTCCCCTTCTTTTTGTGTACATGCCGCGGCCTACACGGCGGTGGATCTTGCTGAGACAGAAGAACTGCAAGCATTTACTGTGAATGCCGACGGCACTGCGAACATTGCAGCAGCTTCTGCCAGGTTCAACTGCAGGCTGGTGCACATCTCTACCGATTATGTTTTCGATGGCAGCTCCAAGCGGCCCTACGTAGAAGAGGACGTTGTAGCGCCGCTCAATGCTTATGGAAGGTCGAAACTGGAAGGAGAGAAGGTCTGCATGCTGGAAGATCCGCAGTCGGTGATCATCCGCACCTCCTGGGTCTATTCAGCGCATGGCAAAAACTTCGTGAAGACCATGAAGAGACTGCTGCAGGAAAAAGAAGAGATCGGTGTGGTGGCCGACCAATACGGAAGTCCTACCTATGCAAAAGACCTTGCCCAGGCCATCATGCAGATCATTGTTTCTGGAAAATGGTTGCCTGGCATTTACCATTACGCCAACAGTGGCGCCATCAGCTGGTTCGACTTCGCCGGCGAGATCAAAAGACAGATCAGCTCAGCTTGCCTGATCAAGCCATTACGAACGGAAGAATATCCTGTCAAAGCCGTTCGTCCCAGGTATTCTGTGATGAATACCGATAAAATTGTGACCAGCTATCACGTTCAAATAAAAGATTGGAAAAACAGTCTTTCCGCCTGCCTGGAAAGGCTTCGAGACTGATTCTTCTCTTTATCTTCATTTTAACGGAGCGGTAAAATAATTTCTGTTTTCCCCCGTTAGAACAATACTTCAACTACCCTCCCCGGCCCTAATAAAGGAAGGAGGAAAATTTTCAATTGCTCAAAGGATTCTGAAATTGAATTCCGCATTCGGGTTTTAATCATTTTGTCAATGAGATAATTTATGGCAGAAACATCAAAAGAGTTTGAGAACTACACCTACGATTCATTCAGTGGCGGAAGTAAAAAGACTTCGTCTTCTTCCAATTTTTTATGGTGGTGTGCAGGCGCACACCAGAAGCTGCTGAAACAATTTCCTTCGGAGCAGATCAAGTATGGCGGTCTCGGCGGCGTGTTGCTCGCCACCTTCGTGCTGGCCATGCTTTCCGCGGGCTATGCCATCTATTCTGTTTTCGGCAACTGGCTTTGGACCATTCTTTTCGCGGTAGTATGGGGACTGATCATTTTCAACTTCGACCGCTTCCTGGTTTCAACCATGAGAAAGTATGGGGTGTCCCGTTCCAGGCAGATCATGCTGGCGATACCCCGTTTGCTGCTCGCGTTGATCATCGGCGTTACCATAGCAAGGCCTTTGGAATTGAAGATCTTTGAAAAAGAGATCACGGTGAAGATGGAAGAGAACGTGCACAAGAAACTGCAGCTGAACGACAGCCTGTTGCTGATAGAGAATAAGCTGCAACAGCAGACGGCCATGGCAGAAAGAGAAAGAATGGTGGCCCGCAAAGCCATGATCGAGGACTCGCTTGGAGGTTTACAATCTGCCTATGTGCAGGAAGCGGATGGCACAGGCGGCTCGGGCAGGCGGGGCATTGAGGACCTCACCAAACTCAAGATGAATGCTTTTACTACGGCTTCTGCTGCTTACCGTCCGGAGCTGGCTTCTCTCGACAGCGGCATCAGGGCGCAGGACAGTGTATTGAACAGTTCGATGGCTTCTTTGCAGGAAAAGAGGAAACAATATGAAACCACGGCGCGCAGCAACATGGGCTTCCTGGAAAGGAACAAGGCGCTGAGCGATCTTTCTGACGAAGAGAGCAGCGTATGGTGGACCGTGCTCCTGGTCTCGCTGCTGATCATCATGATAGAAGTGGGTCCCATCTTATCCAAGCTGATCATGCCGGTAGGTCCTTATGATATTGCCCTGGCCAAAGAAGAACTCCTGCTCATGGCCGCGGACGAGCACGACATGCAGAAAAGCAAAGAGACCATTTTCGACAAGAAAAAGAATTTCTACCGCAAGCAGAAGGAAATGAGCGATGGCCTCGTGGAGCGGCTCACGGAATTGCAGAAAAAGAATATCGATGAGGAGCTGGATAAATGGGAGAGGGGAGAATGGAATGCCCGCGATCACCGCGCTTCGATGGATGAAGTGCTGCGCAAGATCAAAAAGCAGTATGAGGTGAAGGACGATGACCTGATATGATCTACCGATCTGCCGATCTGTCGATCTGCCGATCTGTTGTTTCTGCGGTATCTGCGCGGCTGTTGTTCTGCGCAATCTGCGGGAAAAAAATTCGGAGTCTAAGCACTATCATGTACTTAGTACATATTAATAAACTAAGGTAGTAAAACAAAAAAGCGGTCTTTCGACCGCTTTTGTTGAGCTACTAGGATTCGAACCTAGACAGACAGAACCAAAATCTGTAGTGCTACCGTTACACCATAGCTCATTATCCACCTCAGATCAGCCAGCAAGTTGCCCGGCGGGCTAAAAGGGATGCAAAAATAGCCAATCCTAAAAAATGTTCCAAATAGAATTTCATAAAAACTAAGGGAGAATGGTGACTGTTGAAGTCAGCCTTTGACCCTCATCCTTTGATTTCAGGTTTTTAATGTGTTCCAGCGTGGTATCTACCTTATCGCACATTACGGTCACCAGGGCGCCCTCATCGCAGTCCTGGAAGGCATGATCCAAGGCTTCGGTCTCGTCCGGGATGATGGTCACAGGCACCTCCTTGTTCTCGGCCCTGATGCCTTCTTCCAGCAGCTGGATGATCTCGCTGATGGAGCGGCCACGCAAATTCTTATCTGTCCTTAGAATGATCTTGTCGAAATATCTTGAAGCAATGGCGCCCAGTTCCCTGATGTCTTCATCCCGCCTGTCGCCCGTGCCGGTGATCACACCCAGCTTTTGCGGGTAATCCAGCTGGCTAATGAAGTCGCAAAGCAGCTGAAGACCGTGCGGGTTGTGCGCGAAGTCCACAAGGAAGGTGCACTTCTTCATCTGGAAGAAATTCAGCCTGCCCGGCGTTTGTGAAGAAGAAGGGATGAAGGATTGAAGCGCCTGCCTGATATCGTCTATGGAAATATCTTTAAAAAGATAGGTGGCCATCACGGCAGGCAGCACGTTGGCAATATTGTGTTTGGCCTTGCCACCATAGGTCACGGGAATATCCTTCACAGGCATTACCCTCACTTTCCAGTTCTCTTTCATGATGGTGATATAGCCATTCTCGTAAACGGCAGCCTTGCCACCATTCTTACAATGCTCTATCACTCTTGGGTTGTTTTCCTGCATGCTGAAGAGCGCGATATTGCAATCGAGGTTGGCGCCCATCTTGAACACGCGGTCGTCGTCGGCATTGAGGATGGCATATCCATCTGAACAAACCGTTTCCGGCACTACCTGCTTTACTTTGGCCATCTGGTCAACCGTATTGATGCCGCCCAGGCCCAGATGATCTGCCTCTACGTTGGTTACGATCGCCACATTGCAATGCCTGAAGGCCAGTCCGCCCCGGAGGATGCCGCCGCGTGCGCATTCTAGTACAGCGAAATCCACGGTGGGATCCTTGAGCACGAACTGCGAGGAAACGGGTCCCGTACAGTCGCCCCTCATCATCAGCTGGTTTTGTATATACACTCCATCGGAGGTGGTGTAGCCCACGCGCTTGCCTGCCATCCTGGCGATGTGCGCCGTGATGCGGGTGGTGGTGGTTTTACCATTGGTGCCTGTAACGGCAATGATGGGGATCCTTCCGTCGCTTCCTCTTGGAAAAAGCATATCTACCACGGGCTCCGCCACGTTGCGCGGAAGGCCGGCAGTAGGCTCGATGTGCATGCGGAAGCCGGGAGCGGCATTCACTTCCAGCACAGCGCCTCCATTTTCGGAAATGGGTGAGCGCAGGTCGGAAGCCATGATGTCGATGCCGCAAATGTCAAGTCCGATAATGCGGGCGATGCGCTCGCACATGAATATATTGGCAGGGTGTACTTCTTCTGTAATATCTGTTGCTGTTCCGCCAGTACTCAGGTTGGCTGTGGGTTTGAGTGAGACCAGCTCGCCTTTTTCTGGTACGGTCTCCAGCGTATAGCCCACATCATCCAGCATCTTCATGGTGAAGTCGTCGATGCGGATCTGCGTCAGCACTTTTTCATGGCCATATCCCCTTCGGGGGTCCTTGTTCACTTCATCCACCAGTTGCTGAATGGTTGATTTTCCATCGCCGGTGACCGATGCAGGTGTACGCAAGGCGGCGCAGATGAAGCGGTAGTTGATCACCAGCACGCGGAAATCGTAACCTGTGATGAATTTTTCACAGATAACGCTGAAGGAATAGCGCTGGGCATCGCCGAACGCTTTCAGAGCACTTGCCCAGTCGTTGATATTGGTGGTGGCTCCTTTGCCATGATTGCCATCCACAGGTTTCAGCACCATGGGGTAGCCGATACTCTCGATGGCATTTTGGAGTTCTTCTTCGTTTCGCACGATCGTGCCTCGGGGCACGGGAACTTCCGCGGCTCCCAGCAGGTTCTTGGTCTCTTCCTTATCTCCGGCAAGGTCCACGGCAATGCTGCCGGTGGTGCTGGCGATGGTGGCCCTGATCCTTTTTTGGTGCACGCCGTAGCCAAGCTGCACCAGGGAATGCTTATTCAGCCTGATAAAGGGAATATTTCGTTTGGCTGCCTCGCCCACAATGCTGTAGGTAGAAGGTCCGAGCCTGGTGTCTTCGCGGATTTCCTTCAGGGCCTGTATATCTGCCTGCACATCGTAGGTTTCGCCTGCAATGATGGCTTCCACGATGCGGACTGCGGCTTTTGCGGCATAGAGACCAGCTTCTTCTTCTTCGTAATTAAAGATCACGTGATAAATGCCCTCACCTTCGCCGGTAGAGCGGGTTCGGCCAAATCCTGTGTTCATGCCGGCCAGGGTTTGGATCTCCAGGGCCACATGCTCGATCACATGTCCCATCCAGGTGCCTTCGTCTACCCGGCTGAAAAATCCTCCTTTCACGCCTTCGCTGCACCTGTGTTCTATAAGGGAAGGAAGGGTGGTCTCCAGCCTGTCCCTGAAACCCGGGACCAAATTGGTGGGCCTGGCCTCCATGTCTTCAAGGTCCAGCTTCATCTGGATCAGGTTGGGCCGGCGGACGCTCCAATAGTTAGGTCCGCGTAATACTTTAAGGTCAAGAATGCGCATAAGGGGCTAAGGGCTTTAATCGGTCAGTTGTGGCTAGAGCGGCCCGGGAAGGCGCCGTTGCGGCAAGTTACAGGTATTTACAGGTATCGGAGCGGATTACGGCGTGCGGCCAGGATGTACCGCTTCATGTTCATCCAGAAGGCCATGATCATATAGACCACGATAGGGGACCCCAGGGTAAGAAAAGAGATATAGATAAACCACATCCGGATGCGGCTGGTGGCTATTCCCATTCTTTCACCAATGGCTGTACATACCCCAAAAGCCTTCCATTCAATGAATTCTTTCAAACGGTTCATAATACTAATATAATTTTTTCCTGCGAATCACCAAGGTTCGTTCGTTCTTCCCTGCCCGTAAAAGGGTTTTTAAGTAAATTTGCACACTTTTATTATACAGGGACTGCAAACCTAATGCCTGTATTGATGACTACGAAAAATAACTGAAATGGTATTTGATTTAGACCTGATCAAAAAAGTATACACGGAGTTGCCGAGAAAGGTGGGAAATGCGAGAACACTCCTCAAAAGACCCATGACGCAGGCAGAGAAGATCTTATATTCCCATAGCTTCAGCACCGCTACCCAGGTTCATGCAAGGGGTAAGGACTATGCTGATTTTGCACCGGACCGCGTAGCCATGCAGGACGCCACCGCGCAAATGGCCCTGCTGCAATTTGATACCTGCGGAAGAAGCAGGGTGGCGGTTCCATCTACCGTACACTGCGATCACCTGATCCAGGCAAAAATGGGCGCCAAGGCCGACCTGGATGCTGCGATTGATACCAACAGGGAGGTTTACGATTTCCTTTCCTCTATTTCCAATAAATACGGCATCGGTTTCTGGAAGCCGGGTGCCGGCATCATCCACCAGGTGGTACTGGAAAACTATGCCTTCCCTGGCGGAATGATGATAGGAACCGACTCCCACACACCCAACGCGGGTGGTTTGGGCATGATAGCCATTGGTGTGGGCGGCGCAGATGCCGTAGACGTGATGGCTGGCCTGCCCTGGGAATTGAAAATGCCTAAACTGATCGGCGTGAAGCTGACAGGCAAAATGAGCGGATGGACCGCCGCAAAAGACGTGATACTGAAAGTAGCAGGCATCCTCACCGTAAAAGGAGGCACCGGCGCTATTGTTGAATATTTTGGTGAAGGCGCTGAAAGCCTGAGCTGTACCGGCAAGGCAACGATCTGTAACATGGGTGCCGAGATCGGCGCTACCTGTTCGCTGTTCGCCTATGATGAAAAAATGGCGGCTTATCTGCGTGCTACCGGCCGCGAGGAAGTAGCTAAGCTGGCCCACGATGTTTGGGACGACCTGCGCCCTGACAAAGAGGTCTATGAAAAGCCTGAGAAATTCTACGACCAGGTGATAGAGATCAACCTGACCGAGCTGGAGCCACACGTGAATGGTCCTTTCACCCCGGATCTGGCCACGCCGATTTCCAAAATGGCAGAAGCAGTAGCAGCCAATGGCTGGCCCGATGAGATCGAAGTAGCGCTGATCGGTTCCTGCACCAATTCTTCTTATGAGGACATCAGCCGGTCGGCTTCAATTGCCGCCCAGGCCAGGCAGAAGGGACTGAAAGTGCGGAGCGAGTTTACAGTTACACCCGGCTCCGAGCTCGTGAGACATACCACGGAGAAAGACGGCTATTTTGTAACATTCGCCGAAATAGGCGGTGTGATCCTGGCCAATGCCTGCGGTCCCTGCATTGGGCAGTGGGCGCGCCATATTGACGATCCCACCAGGAAGAATACCATCGTGACCTCCTTCAACAGGAATTTCGCTAAAAGGAACGACGGTCTTGCTTCTACCCACGCCTTTGTTGCCTCGCCCGAGATCGTAACGGCTTATGCCATTGCAGGAAGACTTTCCTTCAATCCGCTGAGGGATAAACTCATAAACGAGAATGGAGAAGCGGTGATGCTTGATGAGCCCAAGGGCTTTGAATTGCCCCCGCATGGGTTTTCGGTTGACGATCCCGGTTACCAGCCTCCTGCCGACGATGGTAGCTCGGTAAGCGTACTGGTGAGTCCTGCATCGCAGCGACTGCAGCTCCTGGAACCCTTCCCAGCCTGGGAGGGTACCGACCTCAACAACCTTCGCCTGTTGATCAAGGTAAAAGGTAAGTGTACAACAGACCATATTTCCATGGCAGGCCCCTGGCTGAAGTACCGTGGACACCTGGATAATATTTCCAACAACATGCTGATCGGCGCGGTGAATTATTTCAATAATCAAACTGATTCTGTAAAAAGCCAGGTAACAGGCGAGTATGGACCTGTACCCGCTACGCAAAGGCAGTACAAGCAGTCCGGCCTCGGCACCGTAGTGGTGGGCGATGAGAACTATGGCGAAGGATCGAGCAGGGAGCATGCGGCCATGGAGCCCCGTCACCTGGGCGTGAGGGCGATCATTGTGAAGAGCTTTGCACGTATCCACGAAACCAACCTGAAAAAGCAGGGCATGCTGGCGCTCACTTTTGCCGATAAACTTGACTATGACAAGATCCGTGAGGATGACCTCATTGATATTACCGGCCTGGTAGACTTTTCACCTGGCAAGCAACTGATCATGGTGCTGAACCATAGCGATGGCACCAAGGACAGGGTGAAATTAAATCATACATATAACAAGCCTCAGATAGAATGGTTTAAGGCCGGAAGCGCCCTGAACCTGATCCGCAAGCAGTTTGCGGAGGCCTGATCCTTATCTTCTTTTGTCAAAGCGAAACCCCCGGGTTTCGCTTTTTTTATTCCCACCGGTTACATTCCCCGCTCCTGCGCTGACCAAGTCGGATGGACCCATGGTCCCTGCTTATTCAAACAAAACCTTTACTCATGAAATTTAGTTTACCATCCCTGCTAAGCATCACGATCTTGATGTTGCTGACCTTTGCCTGTTCAAAAGACCCTGACGAACCGGCTGTAAATCCCTGTGCGGGCGTTACGGTAAATGTCACCGGGACCGTTACGAATGCGAGTGCCGGCCAGTCAAATGGAGTTATTGTCGTATCCGCGTCGGGCGGCAGTGGATTCACTTTCAATATCAATGGCGGCAGTTTTCAGCCCAATACTACTTTCAACGGACTTGCTGCCGGTACCTATACCATCACGGCTAAGAACAGCAATGGCTGCACGGGTTCAGCGCAGTTTACTGTCGGCACTGCTAATCCCTGCGCTGGTGTAACCATTACTGTTACGGGGACCATCACCAGCGCCACCACAGGTCAATCCAACGGAAGCATTGTGGCTACTGCTGCTGGCAGTGCAGGCTTTACGTACAGCATCAATGGCACCACCTTCCAGGCCACAGGCACATTCAACAATCTTGCGGCAGGCAGTTATACCATCACGGCCAAAGATGCCAATGGATGTACAGGTACAGGGCAATTCACAGTGGGCACCAACAATCCCTGCACAGGCGTTACCATCACGGTCACGGGCACTGTAACCAACGCTACTACCGGCCAGAACAATGGTAGCATTGTGGCCACTGCAGCGGGCAGCACAGGTTTTACTTACAGTATCAACGGCACCACCTTCCAGGCCACAGGCACATTCAACAACCTTGCGGCAGGCAGTTATACCATCACGGCCAAAGATGCCAACGGTTGCACAGGAACCGCGCAGTTCAACGTAGGCACTACCAACCCCTGCTCGGGTGTGACCATCACGGTGACTGGTACGGCTACAGCGGTGGTTCCCTGCTCCACCCCCAACGGCAGCATTACAGCAAGCGCCAGCGGCAGCACGGGCTTCACCTACAGCATCAACGGCACCAACTTCCAGGCTTCCAATGTATTCAACAACCTTGCGGCCGGCAATTATACCATTACGGCAAAAGATGCAAACGGATGCACCGGTACTTCAGCGGTAGTGAATGTAGGCACGGCGCCGGCGGGCGCTTTGTTCCAGCAGGTAAGAAATATCCTGCAGGCCAATTGTGCTGTATCCGGCTGTCACGATGCATCGACCATGCAAAATGGATTTAATTTCGGCGACGCATGTACCATCATAGAGCAGAAGGACAGGATCAAAGTAAGGGCGGTTGACCAGGCAGGAACAGCCAGCCAGATGCCTCCGCCTCCACGGCCATCGCTTTCAGTGGCCGACAGGCAAAAGATCACCGACTGGATCAATGCAGGTGGTGGATACAATAACTAAGTTTCTCTTGATTGATGATAGGTTCATAGCCTCACCAGCTATGAACCTTATTTTTTGCCCCAGCGGAAGCTTTCATGGCGTATGCCGGCCAGGTCGAGCACGCGGTTGATCACCGTCATCGCCGCTTCTTCGATGGTGGATGGCCGGCTATAAAAAGAGGGAGTAGCAGGACAGATGATGCCGCCTGCCAGCGTAACGGTTTCCATATTGCGGATGTGCACCAGGTTGTAAGGTGTCTCGCGTACCACCAGGATGAGTTTCTTCCTTTCCTTCAGCATCACGTCGGCTCCCCGGGTAATAAGGTCATTGGAGATCCCACCGGCGATGCGGCCCAGTGTGCCCATGGAACAGGGCACGATGATCATGGCGTCGTACTGGGCAGAGCCGGATGCAAAGGGCGCATTGAAATCCATTTTTTCATAGAGCCTGAAGGGAGAGTTTTCGTAGCTCTTGTCGCCCAGCTCGGTCTCCCATACCTGCCTGGATGTATTGCTCATCACCAGGGATACTTCCTCCAGCTGTCCGGAGGCAGCCTTCAGCTGCTGCAGCAGCAGCTTAGCGTATATGGAGCCGCTCGCTCCGGTGATGGCAATGGCGACCTTCATGATTATTTAATTAAAGCAGGTGGTTGGCCTGCTTTGCATGCGTTAAAAAGTTTTTTTACCGTTGGCCGTCGCCTTATAGGGTTTCACATTCTCATTGCCCAGGTTCTCAAAGATCCAGTTGGTCATCTTGCTCCAGAGATGGAAAGTCGTGTTGTCCGACATGCCACCGATGCCATGGTTCTTGTTGGGATAAAATGCACTCTCAAAATCAACATTTGATTTCACGAGCGCGCTGATCATCTGTGTAGCATTCTGAAAATGGACGTTGTCATCGGCAGTACCATGGATGATGAGGTATTTTCCTTTGATGCGGTCGGTGAAGTTGATGGGCGCTGTTTCATAATAGCCCTGGGGATTTTCCTGGGGCGTGCGCATGAACCTTTCGGTATAAATATTATCGTAAAATCTCCAGTGGGTCACCGGCGCTACAGCTACAGCAGCCGTGAAGGCATCGGCACCCTTGGTGATGGCCAGGGAGCTCATGAATCCACCATAGCTCCAGCCCCAATGGCCGATATTGGAAGGGTCTACAAAAGGCATGGTCTTCGACATCCATTTCGCCGCATCTACCTGGTCTTCAATCTCCAGCTGGCCAAGACGCAGGTAAGTTTTCTTTTTAAACTCTTCTCCGCGGAAGCCGGTACCGGTGTTGTCCACAGACACTACAATGAATCCTCTTTGGGCAAGCAGCCTGTGCCAGTAAGAAACCGCGCCAAAGCGGTTGGCCACCTGCTGTGAGCCGGGCCCTCCGTAGTTGCAGAATAATACCGGGTATTTTTTATTGGGATCGAAGTTCGCGGGCTTCAGCATCCAGCCATTCAGGGTATCACCCTTGGTATTGGGCACGCGGATGAACTCCGCTTCTGTGATCTCGTATTCAGCCAGCTTTTCCTTAAGCTTGGTATTTTGTCCTACCACTTTATCCAGCATCACGGTGATGTTGTCGCCGGACTTCCTGATATTATAGAGTCCTACCGTCTGCGGTGTATTCAAAGTAGAATGGTAATCATAGAACTGGGTGAAGTCTTCATTCAGCTCAATGCGATGCCAGCCGGTGCCGCTGGTGAGCTGGGTGGTCTTGTTGCCCTGCAGGTCGGTCACAAAAACATTCCTGTCCATAGGAGTGGGGTAGGCAACGGTATAATATACCATGCCGTTCTTCTCATCCACCGCGTTGATGTCGGAGATATCGTATTTCATGTTTACCACCCTCGTGAGTTTTTTCCCATCAAGGCTTTGGAGGTAGATATTATAGAAGCCGTCCTTCTCACTGCCAAACAAAACATGCTTGCCATCTTTCAGGTACCACCAGTCGTCGTTGATATCTACGTAGTATTTATTCTTCTCCTGGTACATTACGGATGAGGCGCCCGTGTGCGAATCGGTCAAATAAAGACGCAATTCGTTTTGTAGCCTGTTCATCCAGTAAACCACCAGTTTCTGGTCGGTTTGGGTCCATTTGATACGGGGGATGTAGATATCTCCCTGGGGGTATTTGGCCTTGACCTGTTTGCCCGTAGCTACATCATAAATATGGATCGTTACAATGGAGTTGGAATCCCCTGCTTTGGGGTATTTGTAACGGTAGTCTTTCAGGTATAGGCTGTCGTATAGGGTCATGTTGTATTCTTTCACCCTGCTCTCATCGAACTTATAGTAAGCTATATGGTTGCCATTGGGGCTCCACTGGTAGGCCTGGCTGAAAGAGAACTCTTCTTCATACACCCAGTCCGCATTTCCGTTGATGATGAAATTCCATTTACCATCCCTGGTGATGGCCGTGTGCTTTCCGCTGGCGAGGTCATACATGTAGAGATTGTTCTCGAACACGTATGCGATCTTCCGGCCATTGGGAGAGAAGCTGGGATGCAATACTTTTCCTTTATTCAGCTGGATGGTCTTTTTGCTGGCTACGTCGTACACGTAAGCCGAGCTTTTGAACGACCGGCGATAGATCGGTTCGCGACCAGTGAAGAAGATGATCCTTTTTTTGTCGGGACTTACTTCGTAATCGTTGGAAGAAATTACTTTTCCTGTTTCGTCCACAATATCTTTTGGATCGAAAAGCTTTTCTTTTTCGCCGCCGGAGAAACCACCTACGAATTCACTTCGGAAGGTATTGGTCTTGTAAATGTCTTCCAGGGTGATCAGTTTCTTCTGGGCAACGGCTATGACCGGCAGTAACAATAAAAGGAGTACGAGTTTGCGCATGGAAAGAGTGTTTATGGCTTAAAAATAAACGAATCAGCCCGATTATGAGCGCCACTCGTGGAATTGGGATTGGGAAGTGGTCATTTAGGTTAACAGGTTAACAGGTTGACTAGTTGACTGGTTAACTGGGAAGATCATACATCGTTGTTTCCTGGTCAGCGGTCAACTAACCAAACCTGGCTGTTCCCTAGTCAACTTATCAACTCACCTAGAACTTCATCAGCTTCTCATATTCTTCATCCGTCAGATATTCCAGGATATCCCCTGGCTGGCATTCAAGGGCCTCGCAGATGATCTCCAGGGTGCTAAACCGGATGGCCCTGGCCTTTCCACTTTTTAATACGCTAAGGTTGGCAAGGGTGATCCCGATCCGCTCACTTAGCTCGGTGAGTGTCATTTTTCTTTTGGCCAGCATGACATCGAGGTTGACTACAATTGGCATGTCAAATAGTTAAGTCGCGGTCTTTAGCCAACTCATACCCCTGCTTGAAGGCATTCGCGAAAAGTAAAATAATAAGCCCGGCCACAATGCTCCCGCTACCGGATTGCAACCACTCTACCCAAACAAACAGTAGGGAATCGGGCATAGAATCTTTATGCCAGAGGTGGAGCAGGAATCTGAGGATGATAAGTGCCATCCCGATGGAGAGAAAGTAGATGGCTATCCGGTATAGCCGTTGAATATTGCACTCGGTAAAAGCTCTCCCTTTTGCAATCTCCATCAGCAATCTTATTGCGCCTCCCAATACAATCACTAATCCTGCTGCAGTTATCAGCACTCCAATGACCAGGAAAGCGATACTCCAGAAGGAAAATGCCCCCTTCGACACCGGCACAAGCACTTTACCAAGAAGTTCGCCTTGCTTAGTCTGAATAAATTGAATGGGTGTTTCTTTCGTTTCCTGGTGTCCCTTCGCATTTTTTAGGCCGTTTTCCTCCCAGGTGCTATCCCAGACGTTTTCGCGGATGTAATTCTTATTTCCTTTTCTAAAGAATTCTGCATCTTCCAAACGCTGATAACCCGGCAGGGCCAGGTAGTATTCATTGCTGTCCTCACCCTCGTATATGCCTATCTCGCCAATGCCGGTTCCGCTGCGTGTGGTGTGCGGTCTTTCCTCAAGATGGCGGTTAGCCCGTTGAAAACTGTCTAACGCTCTTACGTATTGGTAATGGGGCAGACTATCGCTGATGGGTTCTGTGTATGCATCTCCTGTTGTGGTGGCCATGTCGAATCCATTACCATGAATGTATGGATTACAAGTTCCGACTATCGTAAACACGATGGTCAAGGCAACGATCAGTAGGTTGACATTCGTTCTCATTTGATAAAGGTATAAAAATTATCGATAAACGATAATAAAATATCGAATAATTTGTATGGCCATAAAAAAAGCCCCTTCTTGAGGGGCTTTTTTATATCGTTCAAATATGTGCGTTTTGAATTCTTATCTGCTTTCAGCCATATCCGGGATCAACTCCGCCTTGTAGGCGCCGGCATCGAGTTTCTTTTTGGTCTCTTCGAAAGCCCTGATCGTGGTATCAATGTCCTCGTCGGTATGGGAAGCCGTAGGGATCAGCCTGTAAATGATATGTCCTTTAGGGATCACAGGGTACACAACGATAGAAGCAAAGATTCCGTAGTTCTCCCTCAGGTCCATGGCCATGGCTGTGGCTTCTTCAATTCCGCCCTTCATGTATACGGGGGAAACAGGGCTGTCGGTCTTGCCAATGTCAAAGCCTCTTTCCTTCAGTCCGTTCTGCAGGCGCATGGCATTGTGCCAGAGCTTTTCCCTCAGTTCGGGCTTGGTACGCAGCAGTTCCAGTCGCTTCAGGTTGCCGATCACCAAAGGCATAGGCAGACTCTTGGCAAAGATCTGGCTGCGGATATTGTAGCGGATATAGTCAATGATCTTGTGGTCGCCGGCGATGAAAGCGCCGATGGAAGCCATTGACTTGGCAAAGGTGGAAAAATACAGGTCGATCTTGTCCTGTACGCCCTGGGCCTCACCGGCACCGGCACCTGTTTTTCCAAGGGTTCCAAAACCATGCGCATCGTCCACCAGCAGGCGGAACTCGTATTTGTCTTTGAAGTCTGCGATCTCTTTCAGTTTACCCTGGTCACCGGCCATACCAAATACGCCTTCGGTGATCAACAGCACACCGCCGGCCTTTTGCTTTTCCACCAGGGAAGTAGCTCTTTGCAGCTGCTTCTCCAGGTCTTCCATGTCGTTATGCTTGAATACATAGCGATGGCCCGCATGCAGGCGAAGTCCGTCGATGATGCAGGCATGGCTTTCCGCGTCGTAAACGATCACATCGTGGCGGCTGCACAACACATCGATGATGGAAACCATACCCTGGTAGCCATAGTTCAACAGCGCAACGTCTTCTTTACCTACAAATTCCGCTAATTCTTTTTCAAGCTGCTCGTGGTGATTCGTGTTGCCGCTCATCATCCTGGCGCCCATGGGCGTGGCCAGGCCATATTCAGTAGCGGCTTCACCGTCTACTTTCCTGATCTCGGGGTGATTGGCCAGTCCCAGGTAGTTGTTCAGCGACCAAACGATCACGTCTTTTCCCCTGAACTTCATCCTGCTGCCGATCTCGCCTTCCAGCTTGGGGAATGCAAAGTATCCATGTGCTCTTTCGCGGTATTGGCCAAGTGGTCCGTAATTCTTCACCAGCCTTTCAAAAATATCAGCCATAGTAGTTTTTATTGAAGGTTAACTGCCGTATTTCGTGGCGCAAAGGTAACAGTTTCAAGGCTTTCCCCAAAGGCCAGGCAGAGCTTTCCTGCATTCCCCTTAGATTTGCGACAAACGGCTGACAAATGAGATCGATTCTAACCTGGTGGCTGCTCCTGCTCGCTTTTCAGCCAGTATTGGCACAGCAGCTCTCTTCATCCCGTCCTAAACTGGTAGTGGGCATCGTTGTGGACCAGATGCGCTGGGATTTTCTTTACCGTTACTCCAACCGCTATGGGGCCGGGGGATTCAACCGCCTGCTGAAAGAAGGATTCAGCTGCGAGAATGCCCTGATCGATTACACGCCCACCTATACCGCACCCGGACATGCTGCGGTGTATACGGGCTCTGTTCCTTCTTTGCATGGTATCATTGGCAATTCCTGGTTCAGCCGTGAAAAAAATGGGTTTGTCTATTGCACCGATGACGACAGCGTGCGCACGATAGGCAGCAGCTCGGACAGGGGAAAGATGTCGCCCAAAAATTTATGGAGCAATACCATCACCGATGAACTGAAGCTTGCACAGCATTTTAAAAGCAAGACCATAGCCATTGCCCTGAAGGACAGGGGCTCCATCATTCCTGGCGGACATACGGCGGATGCAGCCTATTGGTTCGATAATGCCAGCGGCGGCTGGGTCACCAGCAGTTACTACATGGAACAGCTGCCCCCCTGGGTAAGTGCGTTTAATGCCAAAAGATGGCCAGATTCCTTCCTGGTGAAGAACTGGAATCCATTGTATCCTATCGGAACCTACACGCAAACATCTTCCGACAGCAGTCCTTACGAAGACATCCTGCCGGGCGAGGACAATGATTTCGAGCACCGTACCGACCACATACTGGCGAACAAGTACGAGACCTTCCGCTACATCCCGGGCGCCAACACCTACGTATTCGATATGGGAAGGGCAGCGATAGAAAATGAAGGCCTTGGAAAAAGAGGCGTCACCGATTTCCTGGCGCTTAGTTTTTCTTCCACTGATTATGCGGGCCACCGCTTTGGTCCGAATTCCATAGAAATGGAAGATATGTATCTCCGCCTCGACAGGGATATGGCGGCTTTCCTTCAATACCTTGATAAGAAAATAGGCAAGGGCCAATACCTGGTGTTTCTCACCGCCGATCATGGCGTGGCGCATATTCCCGGTTATGCCATCGAGCATAAAATGCCCGCAGGTTTCGAAGACGACCAGGGACTGAAACAGATACTCAGGGAAGCGATCCGCGCTGACCATGGCATTGATGATGCCGTGATGACCGTGATCAATTACCAGGTATACCTGAACCACCCAAAAATAGGAGCTGATAAATTCCAGGCGGTAAAACAAACGGTCACCAGGCGATTACGACAATTGCCTTTTATCAGCCACGTGATAGACCTGGAGCAAATTCCCGGGGCCGGACTACCTTTCAAGCTGGAGAACATGGTGCGCAATGGCTACAACCAAAAATTAAGCGGCGACCTGCAGTTCGTGTTCCGTCCACAGTGGTTCGATGGTTTTTCAAAGGGCACAACCCACGGTGCATGGAATCCATACGACGCTCACCTGCCGCTTGTTTGGTTTGGCTGGAAGATCAAAGCCGGTAAAACTTATCGTGAAGTACATACTTCAGACATCGCTCCCACGCTGGCAGCCCTGCTGCAGATCCAGGTACCGAATGCATCGATCGGAGAAGCGATCGGCGAAGTGGTCAGGTAACCCTTAGCAACATGGAGATGACTGAGATGTGATGGTCATCGTGCTCCGCTACGAAGTAAAGTGAGTCGATCACCCGCATAGGTGTATTTAGCCTTGGGTGCAACGCCGTCCTTTCCAGCATCTCTGCATCGAAGTGATAGATCAGGTCCAGGATGGTCCTTCTTTCAATTGAGAATTCATGCAATAATTCCTGTACGGTCTTTTGGTTGTGTCCGGCCTTCTTAGTTTTTTCATTCGACATATCGGCAGCAGTGAGCACTTCCTTCCCTTCCCTGAAATCTTCCAGGCGCTGCCACCAGAGGTCTTCCAGGTCGGTAAGATGCCCGATGTGCTGCTTCACCGACCAGCCGCCTTCTCCCAGGCAGCAAAGTTCATCGGAGGCTTCTTCCAGCAGCTTCTCCAATCGGAAAATGCTCCCCTCCAGCCGGCTGTAGACCAGTGGGAAATGCGTAACGGGGAAATCAAAATTGAATGTCCTTTCTATCCAGGGCGTTTGGCTGATCATTTTTATCTTTTTTCACCAGCTCCTGTAAGTAGGCTGCATTGTGCAGCGCTGCAGTAGAAGCCGTGTTGTTGAAATAAATATACGCGGTGCGGAGTTCTGCATGGCTGTTCAGCTGGCTAAAGATCTTTTCAATAAAGCTCTTATCATATTCCGAATAGAATAACCTGGGAACGCCGTGGAAGCGGTAATAGCAGGTGGGATCATTCACCACAGCTTCGTCAAAAGAGATCTTTGGGAAGCTGACCCCGCAGAAAACGATGCCTGCTTCCTGCAAAGCCTGTTTCACATCTTCGCGCCACCAGCTCTCGTGCCTGAACTCCACGGTATTTTTGAATGCAGGATCGGCCTGCCTGAGGAGGGCCTGCAGCCTTTCATCGCTGTAGGTGAACTGCGGCGGCATCTGGAAAAGCACGCAGCCCAGTTTGCCTGCCAGGCCTTCGCCCAGCAGTACATAAAAATCGTTCAGCATCCTTTCGGTATCCACCAGTTTGCGGTAGTGTGTAACACCCCTCGGCACTTTGGCGGAAAAAACAAAATCATCCGGCGACTGGTCATGCCAGGCACGCAATCCCTTTACAGTGGGATAGCGGTAAAAAGTAGTGTTGAGTTCAAGGGTGTTGAAGTGCTGGCAGTAGAATTCAAACCATTTTCGCTGCGGCAGGCCCGCAGGGTAGAATTCCTCTTTCCATTCCTTATAAGAAAAACCCGAGCAACCTATGCGCCACTGTATCGACATAGGGTTACCAGTTAAAAATCTATGCCTAAGCTTCCGGTAGCCAAAGCTTCACAATGCACCGTGTGAGCTCTACGAGCTTGTTAAAAGTGTCGGGTTTGGTAACAAAGCAGTTCCCTCCCAGCTGGTACACCACCTGCCTGTCGCGGTGAGAAGAAGAGGTTGTGAACACCACGGTGGGTATCTGCTGGAATTTCTTGTGTGCCTTGAGTTCCTTCAGCGCTTCCCTTCCATCCTTACCCGGCATATTCAGGTCAAGCATGATGAGGCAGGGCATAGACTTCTCTTCAGTTTCATGCAGGTATTGCAATAGGATCTCGCCATTGTCGATGAAAACATATTCAACATCGTCCTTGTGGCTGAGGAAGGCATCGCGGATGATCTCCCTGTCGTCAGAGTCGTCGTCTACTATCAGTATGGGTCCACATTTTGTCATGCTGGTAAAATGATTGTAAAAATTGATCCGATCCCGGGTTTCCCCTCGGCAAAAATAGTTCCTCCGTGGTGCTCGGCGATCTTTTTACAGATCGCCAGGCCTATACCTGTGCCTTCATATTCACTCCTGCCATGCAGGCGCTGGAAGATCTGGAAGATCTTACCCGCATATTCTTCTTCAAACCCGATACCGTTATCGATAAACCGGAGGCGCAAATATTTTTCGGCTTTGGGTAGCTGGTAGCCTGTCACCTGCTCAATCGGCAGGTAGTCCCACTGAATGGTGATCACGGGCGGTTCGTTTTCCTTCACGAATTTCATGGAGTTGCTCAGCAGGTTCTGGAACAGCTGCCTGAACTGAGAGGGAACGATGCTGGCCACCGGAAGGTCTTTAGCGATGATGGTCGCTTTTTTCTGGTCGATCTTGAATTCGAGGGTCTGCTTCACATCTTCCAGCACCGCTTGCAGGCTGTAGGGCTCAAAGGAGCGGTTGCCCGTGATCATGGAAATAGAAAGCAGGTCGTTGATCATGATCTGCATCCGCTGGGAGGCATCCACGATCTTGTTCAAATAGACCTTTCCGTCGTCGCCTAATTTTTCCGACTGCGTTTGCATGAGCCGGTCGCCAAAAGTGGATATTTTCCTAAGCGGTTCTTTCAGGTCGTGTGAGGCTACGTAAGCGAATTCTTCCAGGCTGGAGTTGGATTGCTGCAACTTGAATGAGTTCTGCAGGAGGGTGCTTTCAATTTCCTTTCTCTTGCTGATATCCAGCGCGGCGCCCAGGATCTGCAGCGGCTCCCCATTCACATCGGTCTTGAACACCACCTCGCGAACCAGTATCCAGTTCCAGTCGCCATCTTTGGTGCGCATGCGGCACTCGTACTGTATCATGGAATTCCGCAGCTGGAATTTCTTGATGCTTTCCCTTCGCTCCGGCAACAGCTCGATATCTTCGGGATGGTAAAGGGTCTTTACCAGCTGGTCGCCCATGCCAATGATCTCGTCGGTAGAATAGCCAAGAATGAAGAAGATCTCCTTGTTCACATAGCTGATGCTGTTGGAAGGAATGTCGAACAGATAGAGTATGGTAGGGGAGGCGTCGGCAACCTGCTCGATGAAGAATTGTTGCTCCGCGATCTTTTCCTGCGCTTCTACTTGTTCAGTTACATCCAACGAGATGTTCAGCACGTGCTCCACATGTCCTTCCGTATTCCGGTCGAAGATGGTACCATAGGTGTGAAACCAGCGGTAATTACCATTGATATGCCGCATCCGGTACCGGAACTCTTCCACGGTGTTGGAAAACCTGTTCTCCGGACGGTTGGATTCTTCCAGGATGATCTTGTTTTTCTCGATCATCGCCGGCAGGTCGTCGGGATGTGTGATGGCTTTGAAAAACGCAGTCCCCTGCTCCAGCGCTTCACTGGTTTCGTAGCCCAACAGTTTTTTCAAACCCTCGTTGATAAATGTATACCGGCCAGTATTGACGTTGTACGAGGAAATGATCGAGGGTGTAGCGTCGGCGATCTTGCGAATGAACTCCTGGTTGGCCTTCAGGGCTTCCTGCACCCTGTGCTGCTCGGTAACATCCTGCGTGGTACCCAGCATCTTTACCGGCTCCATGGATTCATCCCAAATGAATTCCGCCTTCCTGTACACGGTCTTTACTTTTCCATTGCGAAGAAGGATACGGTGCGTTTTTTCGTAAGAACTGCGTTCTGCAATACAACGCTGGAAGTAGGCCTGCACTTCTTCCTTGTCATCGGGATGCACATAGCCTTCCCAGTTTTTCAGGTCTACCTCTTCCGATTTGTCGAGCTCGTAGATATTGTACATTTCATCCGACCATTGGAAAATGCCGGTCCTGAGGTCCAGCACCCAGTTGCCAATATGGGCCAGGCTCTGGGCCTGCTGGGTGATCCGCTGGCTTTCCTGTAATTGTTCTATGAGCTGTTGCCGCTCAGTAACATCCTGGGCAGTACCCACCAGCTTAGTCGCCTTGCCGGCTTGGTTGGTCAATACTTCCCCATGCGACTGCACCGTCCTGTGTAGGCCATCGGGGAGGATGATGCGGTGCATGACCTCGTAAGATGTGTGGTGATGAATGGCATCCAGGATGGTCTTTACTACATGATCCCTGTCGTGGGGATGGATCAGTGAAGTGTATCGTTCGAAATTGATCGGTCCGGTAGTGGGTTCCATCCCAAAGATCCTGAACAGTTCTTCTGTCCATTTCACTTCATTCTTTTCTATATCCCAGCTCCAACTGCCGATCATGGCCAGCTTTTCCGCCTGTTTATATAAGGTTTCCGAGTGCCTGATGTTTTCCAGCATCCGTTGCCTTTCGGTCACATCCTGGGTAATGCCTATGATCTTTTCCACCTGCCCGGTCTCATTGACGATAGCCTGCGCTACAATGCGAAGGTATTTTTCATCTCCCTGCAGGGATTTGATCCTGAAGGTGAGCTCAACGAGCTCCGCTGTTGCAGAACCGTCAATTGCATTTTGTACCAGCGCCCGGTCTGCAGGATGAACAAAATCAAGGAAACGCCGGATATTGATCTCCTCCGACTGCGGTTCCATTCCATACATCCTGTACAGGTTGTCCGTCCATTCCAGCACATCATCCTTCACGTGCCATGTCCAGTTGCCAATGCCGGCCAGTATCTGCGCATATTGGAAATCTGCTTCCACTTGCTGTAACTCCTGTATGGAAGCGAGCTGGCTGTCAGCCGCTGCGGTCTCCAGCCGGTGTACGAACAGGTCGGTATCCTGGATAAGATTGAGCAGTTGCTCGGAATCCCTGCTAAACTCGGGTAAGAAATGAAGAAATGCTTTTTTGCAGGCCATTCCTGCATGCATAAAGTCCTGTGCGCATACAGGGTGGTTGTCAGCGGCCTCCTGCAGATCATGTTTCCATTGATCCACCGAACGCGCTATCAATTCTTCCGCTTTGTTGGCAGCCAGGCATTCCAGCAGTTCCCGGCTGTCGAGGACAAGAGTATTTCCAGCAGGAGAAGCGCAATAGCTTTTTAATACTTCTGCGAACCCAGCTTCCCGGTGGGTGAGGAGGTACTGCGCGAACGAAGGCAGGTGTGAAAAACTAAGAATATGGTTTGCTTCGGTCTGGGTGCGCACAAAAATGGATTTACCTCGCTAAGGGGTCACTAAAATTAGGAAAAAAAGAAATGGATGAAGGGCGAGCTTTTAAATTAAAGGACAGCTGCTGCTGTCCTTTAATTAGTCGTTGCCGCGGGTGGGCCCGGAGTAAGGATCCTCCTCGTTGCTTCCCTGGCGGTCGCCACCGAGGCTATAGTAATTATTTTCTTCGTCCTCTTCACCGATCTTCTCATTCTCGTCGTCGAGTTCGCTGCCGGGAATGTCGAGGTCGGAATTGAGGTCTTCATTGGATACATTTTGCGGGGTTCCGATCTCGTCGTTTGCTGAATTCAGGATCGCGAGGTCATCTTCATTCACGTCCGCGTCGGTACCTTCTCTCAGTCCCAGGTCATCGTCGCCTGTGCCTGGCTGCGGGGCCATGGCATCTTTAGCCTTTTCCATGTCCTGCCCGGCAAGAAAGCGCTGGCTTACCCTGCTGGCGTTCTGGTTGGGCATATTTTCCAGGTCCACGTCTACCCGGTGGCTATCTGTACGCTGGTCCATGATATCTTCTTTAGCGGGATAATGAGGGTAGCCGGGAAAATCCTGGTCTGTCTTTTCATCCGGTGAGCGGGAAACATCTTCTTTCTTCATGCCCTTGCTTTCAGCCCCGGTCTGCCTATCCTTATTTTGATCTTTTTTCATGAGCTTGTTTTTCTTTATTACAGAAAATGTTGTGCCGGGAGCCTATTTGCGGCTGAGGTTATGGTAGACGAGATGAAAAAGTTGATGAAGTTGACAGACTTGACAGAGTTGACAAAGTTGACAAGGGGACATCAGGGTTTGGGTGCAGATCCCTCGTGGTTTTTCCGGGTGCGTAATGAAACGAAAAAAGGGGCTCCTGGCCCCTTTTTCAGAATCGATTCCTATCATTAAGCCTGGGCCATTTTCTTCTTCAGGTTCTCGTCGATAGCGTCCAGGAATTCCTCAGTGTAGAGGTAATCCGTGCCATGTTCGGCCTTCGCCTTAATGGTTAAAGCGAGGTCCTTGGTCATTTTGCCGTTTTCAACGGTTTCAATACATACCTGCTCCAGAGTGTGGCAGAAGTTGATCAGCCCCTGGTTGTTGTCGAGCTTACCTCTGAACGCCAGGCCTCTTGTCCATGCAAAAATTGATGCGATGGGGTTGGTGGATGTTGGGTTGCCTTTCTGGTGCTCACGGTAGTGGCGGGTTACCGTACCATGGGCGGCCTCGGCTTCCATGGTTTGGCCGTCGGGGGTAACGAGCACAGAGGTCATGAGTCCCAAAGAGCCGAAGCCCTGGGCCACGCTGTCGCTCTGCACGTCGCCATCGTAATTCTTACAGGCCCATACAAAACCTCCGTTCCACTTCATGGCACTGGCTACCATGTCGTCGATAAGCCTGTGCTCATACACAATGCCTGCTGTTTTGAACTGGGTCTTGAATTCATTGTTGAAGATCTCTTCAAAAATATCCTTGAACCTGCCATCGTATTTTTTGAGAATGGTATTCTTGGTGCTGAGGTAAAGAGGCCAGCCTTTCTGCAGGGCCATGTTCATACAGCTGCGGGCAAAACCGCGGATACTTTCATCTGTGTTGTACATTGCCAGGGCAACTCCACCGTCTCCTGTGTAATTGTATACTTCATACTCCTGCCGGTTGCCATCTTCCCCTTCGAAGGTGATGGTGAGCTTGCCTTTACCCTTCACCACGAAATCGGTGGCGCGGTACTGGTCGCCAAATGCATGACGTCCTACCACAATGGGCTTGTCCCAGGTAGTGACCAGGCGGGGCACGTTCTTGATCACGATCGGCTCGCGGAACACGGTGCCATCGAGGATGTTACGGATGGTGCCGTTCGGGCTCTTCCACATTTGCTTCAGCTTGAATTCTTTCACCCTTTCTTCATCCGGGGTGATGGTAGCGCACTTGATGCCCACGCCGTATTGCTTGATGGCATTGGCCGCGTCGATCGTAACCTGGTCGTTGGTCTGGTCGCGGTATTCTATGCCGAGGTCGTAATATTTGATATCGAGGTCGAGATAAGGCAGTATCAGCTTGTCCTTGATAAATTTCCAGATGATCCTTGTCATCTCATCTCCGTCAAGTTCTACTACCGGGTTGGCTACTTTAATTTTTGTGGTCATCGAAGTGTTTTTAAGAGGGGCAAAACTAAGGGTTAAATGATTTAAGATCTATGATTTCAGGTTGAAGAGCCGGGGCCTGCCTTTCCTGGGCACCAGGGCAGAGGAGGCACTAAGTCCAGTCCGGGAACAAAAAAACCCCTCGGAGGAGGGGTCTTTCGTTATCATTTTGATCAATTAATCGAGGTTCAGCGGGTAGGTATAAGGTCCTTCATAACCAGGATAAATACCTTCTATCCTCACAGGTCCGTTCACCATGGCCAGGGCCTTTGACAGCTCTTCCACTGAACTAACGTCCTGCCCGTTCACGCTGGTGATGATAAAGCCTGCCTGCATCCGCGTCTGGCTGATGGGGCCGCCTTCTGAGATCTTGTTCACGATCACGCCGCCAGCGATGCCATACTGCCTGGCCTTGCTCTTGTCGAGGGTTACCAGGTCGGCGCCCAGCCTGTTGCCGATATTCTGTGTGATCACGTCACCTCTTTTTTTCAGAGTTACGTTCACGCTGTATTCTTTTCCGTTCCTGATATAGGATACAGGTACTTTGTCATTAGGCCTGAAGCTGGCGATCTGCGCACTCATTTGAAGGCCGCTGGTCACATACACATTGTTCACGCGGGTGATGATATCGCCTTTGCGGATGCCGGCTGAATGAGCGCCACCATCAGGTGAAACCCCGG
Source organism: Chitinophagaceae bacterium (assembly GCA_036676905.1). GTDB lineage: Bacteria > Bacteroidota > Bacteroidia > Chitinophagales > Chitinophagaceae > Flavisolibacter. Next base: position 276,633 of record JAKFCE010000005.1, on the reverse strand, counting down.
AAACATACACGCCTTCCGTATTGGTAGGAATGCCCTGGGCCTTGATCTGCTCTTCGGTCATGTCCTCAGTGGCCACATAGGTGATGCCCAGGTAGCCTCTCTGCACGTCGCCGAATTTCACGATGTCTTCCACGATCTTTTTCACAATATTCACCGGGATGGCGAAGGAGTAGCCCGCATAGGTTCCGGTGGGAGCCAGGATGGCCGAGTTAATGCCGATCAGCTCTCCACTGGAGTTCACCAGCGCACCGCCACTGTTTCCCTGGTTCACCGCAGCATCGGTCTGGATGAAGGATTCAATAGGGGTATCACTCTGGCGCCTGTTGATATTGATGGACCTGCCCAGCGCTGAAACGATACCAGCAGTCACCGTGGTTTCAAGTGTCAGGGGATAACCCACGGCCAAAACCCATTGTCCTAACTGAAGGTTGCTGGCATTGCCATAAACCAGGAAGGGGAATTTGTTGCCGTCTATTTTCAATACAGCCAAGTCGGAGCTGGGATCCCTTCCGATCACCTTGGCCGTATAGGTCTTGCGGTTGTGCAGGGTCACGGTCACTTCATCGGCTACAGACTCGCCGCCATTGGTGATCACGTGGTTGTTGGTCACTATATATCCGTCCTCGCTGATCAGCACCCCACTGCCTGAAGCTCTTTGCTCAGGAATGATGTTGGGTCCATAGCCGAAGAAATCTTCGAACCACTCGTCAAACATGCTGTTGCTTCTCCTGCGGGGTACGTCGTTGCTTTGCTTTTTCGCGGGCACCCTTGTTTTGATGTGCACGACGGCCGGTACGGCGGCATTGGCAGCCTTGGTAAAATCTGTTTCGGACGAATTGCCAAGTTTACCGTCAAAAAATCCTGCATAATTAGCAGGTATGCCATTTTGTGCGGTTCCGATGGTGAGGTGATCCTCCCTGAAATAATGGTTATAGGTCCATATGCTACCAAAAGTGGTGGCAGCACTGATCAAAACCACCAAGAAGATCTGCTTTAGTTTCATAGTCCTTGATTTAAGTTGAGTAAACAAATACTGTCAAATAACATGCCTTCCGGTACAAATTAACCATACTGTCAGTCCCTATCCTTACCGTCCGTTCAGTTTAACAATAAATTTACTAAGGTCTTCGTAGTTCTGAAAGAGATTAAAGATCCCTTAAGAAAGCCATCGTATCCACCCCATCCGCGAAGGTGTCTACGGCCGGGCACTGGGCCTGCCCAAAGGGTAAGCCGCCATATCCCACAATAGCCTGCACCTGCTGGTTCTGTTTCAGCGCCTCCACCACCTTGTCCTTATCGGTGTAATAAGTATAATTCAGCTGGCTGATAGGGGAGAACAATTCTTCGCTTTCCACCAACACCATCACATTATTCGTCATGTAATATTTATTGTTCATGATCTGGATGGCCAGGTGGTAGTCGTAGTTATTCCTGAACTTATAATGGTCGGCGAAATGCGCGTATTTTTTAAAGGCCTCCAGCAAGGGAACAAAGTCGTAGCCCTGTGGCACATAGAGCCTGGTGACATTCCGGCATCCCAGCCCGAAATACTGGTGTACATCATCTGCCAGCTTTTCAAGATCCGCAGCAGTTTCCTCCCCCGTAATCACAGCCACCGAAGTGCGGTTCCTCCGGATGATATGAGGGTATTTGCCAAAATAGTGCTCGAAATAGCGGGCGGTATTGTCGCTGCCGGTAGTGATGTAGGCATCGCAGCCCTGTATCCTGTCCTGGATACTGAGGTAAGGTGCGGCCGCCGGTTCCCACTCGATCATTTTCTTCACGAGGTGCTCGGGCAGGATATCGTCTTTGGATGAAAGCTTGATCTGGGCATAATGACCGCTAAGAAAACAGCAGATCAGGTCATGAAAGCCCACCAGCGGGATGTTGCCTGCCATGACAATGCCGATCTTTTTTGGTTGCGCCCTCTCCTGGGGTACATCATATTTTTTCATCAAGGCCGACAGCGCTTCTTCTGTCAGGAAGCTGTTGGCGATATTGCCGACAGCCAGGTCGATGAATTCTGGCGTGAACCACCGGTTGGTCACCGAGGCACGCTCTTTCACCTCCAGCCACTCCGGTGAATCGGACAAAAGATATTCGCGTAGCCTTTGCAACAGGGCCTTTCGCTGTTCTGCATTCATATGTGACCTGTTATCTGGGATGGATAAATCTTTGCGTTCATGCACGGAATATCGTCGCCAGCTTTTAAATTTGTCTGGCAAAAGTAAACTCCTTCAAATTATGGCGATCAAAATCACAGATGAATGTATCAATTGCGGAGCCTGCGAACCCGAATGTCCCAATAATGCCATTTATGAAGGTGGCGTAGAATGGGCGGTGGCAGACGGCACATCGGTATCAGGCAGTTATGTTTTGGTAGACGGCACTACGGTGGATGCCGCGCAGCGAAATGCGCCCATAGCCGTGGATGTTTATTATATCGTTCCCAGCAAGTGCACCGAATGCCAGGGTTTTCACGAAGAGCCACAGTGCGCTGCGGTTTGCCCGGTTGATTGCTGTGTGCCGGACGAGCTCTACAAGGAAACCGTAGAGGAGCTCCTGGCGAAGAAAGAGCGCCTGCATATATAAATGCCCTTTCGCATTATAATATCATTAAGGTGGAGAGCTGGATTCTTCACCTTATTTTTTAAATAGCAATTCCATGAAAAAAAAGATCGCGCTGGTAACAGGCGGGTATTCGGGAGAATCTGTGATCTCTTATAAGTCGGCGAAGACCATTTACGATCACCTCGACAAAGACCTGTTCGACGTACATCTCATCGATATCACCCCCGAAGGCTGGTACCTTGGAAGAGAAAGGATAGCGGTGGTGGATAAGAACGATTTTACGGTGATGATCGACGGGAAGAAGATCTCTTTCGACGCTGTTTTCATTGGTATGCATGGCACGCCGGGCGAAGACGGAAAGCTGCAGGGATATTTCGACATGCTCGGTCTTCCATACACATCCTGCAATGCCGCTACATCGGCGCTCACCTTCAATAAAAGATACACGGTGGCTGTGGCCGCTATGGCCGGCATCCGCGTGGCCAGGTCGCTTCATCTTTTTCGACATACGCCTTATGACACAGAACAGATCCTGGCTACGCTGAAGCTGCCCTATTTCATCAAGCCCAATAATGGCGGGTCGAGCATTGGAATGAGCAAGGTCACCAGGCCCGACCAGTTGAAGGACGCGCTGGAAAAAGCTTTTGGAGAGGACCAGCAGGTGCTGGTAGAAGAAATGATCATTGGCAGGGAATTCACGGTTGGGGTCTACCGCGTGAAAGAGAAGATCCACGTGCTGCCCATTACCGAAGTGATCGCGCACAATGAATTTTTCGATTTTGAGGCCAAGTACCAGGGCAAGTCGTCAGAGATCACACCGGCGGATATGGAAGCGGGCTGGAAGGAAAAGATCGCTGCTGCGGCGCAAAAGATCTACGAGGTGTTCAATTGCAGCGGTGTGGTGCGGATCGACTTCATTTATAACCAGGAGGAAGATGCGCCATTCATGCTCGAGATCAATACGGTTCCGGGGCAAAGCGAGGCCAGCATCATTCCCCAGCAAGTGCAGAAAGCGGGGATGAGCCTGAAGGAATTTTATTCCGCGCTGGTGGAAGAGTCGATTTCCGTAAAAAAATAGTTCTATCAACTGTTTATTATATTGCAAACCTTATCGCATAACCATTGAGTAGATTTATCCGTTATCTGACCAACCGTCCACTTTGGGTGAACATTTTGTTTGCCATCACGGCCGTTTTGCTGATCCTGCTGGTTTTCATGCTTTCGCTAAACTGGCTTACCCAGCACGGCGTTTCCCGTACGGTGCCCCTGGTAAAAGGCAAAACCCTGGACCAGGTGACCGCCCTGCTGGAGAAAGATGATTTCGAAGTGGTGGTACAGGATTCCGTTTATTACGATTCCCTGCCTCCGTTGATGGTGATCAAGCAGGTCCCGGAAGCAGGAGCTGTGGTAAAGGTGAACCGCACCATCTACGTAACAGTGAACCGCGCCGTAGCCCCTGACATTGACATGCCTAACCTGGTTGGCTACAGCTTCCGTAATGCCGAAATGGTGCTGAAGAACCTGGGACTTGTGCTGGGAGATACAACTTTCCGCCCCGACTTTGCGAAGAACTCTGTGCTGCAGCAATTATACAATGGCAATCCTGTTGCAGCCGGCGCTAAAGTGAAGATCGGCAGCCGGATCGACCTGGTGCTGGGCACAGGCATAGGCGATGAAGACATGCCGGTTCCGCAGTTACTGGGTATGACCTACCCGGAAGCCAGGTCCCTCCTGGAGTCGCAGGGGATCATCCTGGGCGCAGTGGTTCCCAACCCCGATGTACGCGACACGGCCTTGGCCTTCGTATACAGGCAGGTGCCACCCGCGTTCAATGAAGACGGCCGGCGGTACAGGATCCGCCCGGGCCAGATGATTGACATGTGGCTGAGCGTGGAAAGACCGAACGTGGATTCGTTACTAAAAAGAAAGCCAAAACCCGAGGAGCCCCAAACAAGGGATACCACGGAAAATGATTATTAATGAAAAATATCTCCATAGAAGAACTGAAAGAAAAAATGGACAAGGGTGAGAAATTTCACCTGATCGACGTGCGTGAGCCGCATGAATACGCCGAGTCCAACATGGGCGGGAAACTCATCCCCCTTGGAAAGATCCAGACCATGCAGGTAGACGAGATCGAAGACCTCAAAGACGAGGAGATCATTGTTCATTGCCGCAGCGGCCACCGAAGCATGATGGCATGCATGGTGCTGGAGCAGCTGGGTTTCCAAGATTGCAGCAATCTTACCGGTGGCATCCTGGCCTGGGAGGAGAAGTACGGTAAGAGATAGTTGACTAGTTAAAAACTCAAATTCAATCCCACCATCCAGTTTCTCCCTGCCATGGGGAAATAGTAGTTCTCAGTTACCAGCTCATTCAGATAGATGTAGCTGAACGTATACCCGTTCGGCTCGTATTTTTTATCCAGCAGATTGTTTACGTTCAGGAATAGCTGCGCATGCTTCACCCATTTTTCTATTGACCATGCCGCACGGAGATCCTGTACATAGTGCGCTTTCAGCGCACGAGCATCGTTGCCGGTGTTATCGAGGTATTGCTTCGACACGTATTTGCCCAGCAGTTCCAACTCCACCTGCTTTACAGGAAACACGGAAACCGACGCGGACCCTATGACGGAAGGAGAGAAGGAAATAGGCGCTTCTGCGTAGTTGTTGATCTTTTGTCCGCCGTTGTCGTAGTCGTCGATGTACTCATTAAAATCCTCAATGCGGTTGCGGCTCACTGTGAGGTTGGCTGCAAGTTGCCACACATCGGAGACCCTGTAGCCGCCTTCCAGCTCCAGTCCCAGCCGGTAGCTGTTGCCGATATTGGTGCGGGTATAGGCGCCCACGTCGTTCACCTTACCGGTGAGTACGAGCTGGTCTTTGTAGCGCATATAATAAAGGCCGGCTGACCAATGGCTCCTGGCATTCCTGTTCTCCAGACCGGCTTCCCAGTCGTGCAGGGTCTCATGCCTGGGTATTTCATTCATGCCTGCTTCAAAGTCATCGCGGTTGGGTTCCTTGTGAGCCAGGCTGTAGGATACATAACCTTTCAGGTTCTTACCGGCCAGGGTGGCGCCCAGCTTCGGGTTCCAGAAACTGTATTTGTTCTCCATGGCCAGGGTGGGATTGTCACGGAAACCGTTCAGGCTGTAATTCACGCTTCTCCACTGAATGTCTCCAAACAGCTTAAGTCCTTTTGCTGCCTGGAAAAGCCCCTTGGCATAGAAGCTCAGATCATTTTTTTCTGCAGGATTGTCGTACCAGCGCGGCGCGTTGGCCTGCATGCCATTTTCCGCCCACACTACTTCTCCAAAATGGTCTCCATCATATTGGCTCACTGTTCCGCCCAACATAATCTCATGTGCCGGCGTTCTGTGCTGGAAGGAAAAAATATTTCCATAGTAGCTGTTATCCAGCCAAAGCCGGCGGATCAGGTCGGTCTCTGTAACAAGCTGACCGTTGTAGTCGCGGTCGGGCAGACCGTATTTAGCATAGGATTCCGCCGCCTTGTATTGATTGTAGTAGCCTTCGCCTTCTACCAGGAAAAAAGCGGTGTTGAAGCTAAGATGCTCCGACAGTTTCCTGTCGATAAAAAACTGGTAATGATCCTGTGTGTAGTTGTCGGTTTCATCCTCATAAGGTTCACCGGGCCTTTCCATGCCCGCATAGTTGATGGTGCGGTTGGCAGCGAGATCTTTTTCTGATACGCCATACCAGGCCTGGTAAGTTCTTTCCTTGCCGGAAAAAATATTCAGCCGCATGCTGCCTTTGGGAGCGATGTAAGCTGTGGAGAGGTAAAAAGATTTCAGGTCACTCTCCGCCCTGTCGATATAGCCATCGCTGTTGATGCGCGAAAGCCTGGCATCTACCGTAAAGCGGTCGTTCAGCAGGCCCGATCCCAGTTTGATGGTGTTTTTTAATGTATTAAAGGAGCCAAAGCTGTTATTCAGTTCCGCATAGGCCTGCCTGTTCACCTCGTTGGTGCTCAGGGCAATGCTGGCGCCGAATGCACCGGGGCCATTGGAAGAAGTACCCACGCCTCTCTGCACCTGGATCGAACTCACCGAGGAAATAAAATCCGGGAGGTCAACGAAAAAAGTACCCTGGCTTTCGGCGTCATTGAATGGAATGCCATTGAGGGTGACATTGATGCGCGAGGCATCGGTGCCGCGGATGCGGATACCCGTATATCCTACGCCATTGCCTGCATCAGAATTCACCACTACCGAAGGCACGCGGTTCAGTACAAAGGGCAGGTCCTGCCCGGTATTTCTTTTACTGATCTCCGTGCGACCGAGATTGGTGCGGGCAAGCGGCGCGCCTTCGGCGGCCCTCACGGCACGGACCTCCACGGGTAACAATTCGGTGGTATCGGTTTGCGCAGATACCATGAGAGAGGCGAAAACTAAGCTGGTAACAAAAAACTTCCTTTTCATTTTTTAGAGTTTAATGAAAAGGGAATGCAGCCAAAGAAGGTATAAAATTGGTCCTTCCCTGCGCAGGCATTACCCTGATCAGGTTCAACGGGTATGATCTCAGCCTTTTGCCGCCCTTGGCGGGTAAAAGCACCCCGGTACAATGCTGCAAAAATAAGCGGATTTTTTTACCATTGGCTGTAACCTTTGGCTGCCTGCATCGTTTAAAAGAAAAACCTGATTATGAAAAAGGCGATCTATACCTGTTTTTTCCTTTTGTCGGCCCTGATGGGCATAGCCCAGAAAACCGTGAATGACCCCAATGTCGAGCCGAGGCAGGTGGGCAGTTTTACCGGACTTAGCATCTCCAATGCATTCGATGTGATCCTTACCCAGGGCAGCACGGAAGCACTGGCGGTGAGCGCCGGCGATAAGAACGACAACCAATATATTCAAACGGAAGTGAGTAATGGCGTGCTGAAGATCTGGTTCGATGATAAAAAGAAAGGAAATTGGGGCAAGGGAGGCAAGAAACTCAAGGCCTATGTATCGGTGAGGACCCTGAACCTGCTGAAAGTGAGCGGGGCTTCCGACATCCAGGTAGAAGGTGAGTTATCTACCAATGCTTTGAAGATCGAGCTTTCCGGGGCAAGCGATGTGAAAGGAAGGCTGGTGGTAGCAGGCGAGCTGAAAGTGGAGCTGAGTGGCGCTTCGGATGTGGATGTCACCGGATCTGCAAGGGAGGTTGATATCGAGGCCAGCGGGGCCAGCGAGTTCAGTGCCTTCGATTTTACCGCAGGATCAGCCAGGATCGAAGCCTCCGGTGCCTGCAGCATTACCCTCACCGTTGAAAAAGAGATCTCAGCCGAACTCAGTGGAGCCAGCTCAGTCAATTATAAAGGCAATGCGGTCGTGAAGAGTGTGAAGGCAACGGGCGCCAGTTCGGTCAATAAGAAATCTTAGTCCTGCCCCTCCACCCACCCCTGCCCCTCCCTCCAGGAGGGGAGTTAAATGATAGAACCGGCTTTGCCGGTTTTTTATTTTCATTTTTTGCACGGTTTTTTTATTGTGTCCTTAGTACACAATAGTTAAACTTAGTTAAATCCGGTGCTCGTTCTGTTTTTCCTTTGGGCGGTAAACTCTGGATTCCTATATTTGCACCGCGAAGTAGAGCAGCGGTAGCTCGTCGGGCTCATAACCCGAAGGTCCTAGGTTCGATCCCTAGCTTCGCAACTAACGGGTCCCCTTGATGGGGACTTTTTTTTTCTGCTGCTGTTGTCTGAACCGGGATGGAGGGGATTTGAATGATTTCCGGATTTGTATAAGGGGCCCGCGCCCTGCAGTTAAGAGCTGGCAGTACTCCCCGGTTTCCAATACATTTGCAACAATGAAGGTGGGCTTTGTAAACATATTCGGTAGGCCAAACGCGGGCAAAAGTACCCTGCTGAACGCCCTGATGGGCGAAAAGCTGGCCATCGTTTCACCCAAGGTGCAAACTACCCGGCACAGGATCAAGGGCATTCTTACCACGGCCGACTACCAGGTGATCTTTTCCGATACGCCCGGCATTATTGAACCCAAATACAAGCTCCACGAGAAAATGATGCAGGCCGTCAAGGGCTCGCTGGAAGATGCAGATGTAGCCCTGCTGCTGGTGGATGTGAATGAGAGCCTGGAAGAGAATGACGCCGTTTTCTCCGCGCTGAGGCTGAAGGTGCCCGCCATTGTAGCGGTGAATAAGACCGACAAGGCCAGCAAGGAAAAGGTGGACGAGGTGGTTGCTTATTTTTCAGCCAGGCCCTATTGCAAAAAAGCGATCGGCATATCGGCTAAGCATGGCGCCAACAAGGAACAGCTGATGCAGACCATCATAGAATTCCTGCCGGAGGGCGAGCCTTTTTATGGGGAGGATGAAATGACCGACCTGAGCGAACGCTTTTTCGTGGCGGAGATCATCCGTGAAAAGATCTATGGGCTTTTCCAGGACGAGATACCCTACCATACCACGGTGATCGTTCACGAGTTCAAGCAGAAGTCGAGCCTGATCAAGATCGGCGCCAACATCATTGTACAGAGAGAAACGCAGAAAGGCATCATATTAGGAGAGGGCGGAAGGATGATCAAGAAGATCGGCACCGAAGCCCGGAAAGACATTGAAAAATTTTTAGGACAAAAGGTATTCCTGGAACTTTTTGTGAAGGTGAGGCCCGACTGGCGGGAAAACGAGACCTTCCTCAAAGAGTACGGGTATCACTGATAAAAGAACAAGAATGGGTTTTACAGTTGCCATCGTAGGCAGGCCAAACGTAGGCAAGAGCACAATATTCAACAGGCTGCTGGAACAGCGCAAGGCCATCGTGGATGATATCTCCGGTGTGACCCGCGACAGGCAGTACGGCATTTCCGAATGGAATGGCAAGGTCTTCAACGTGATCGATACAGGCGGTTTCGTGCCCGACACGGTAGACATTTTTGAAACAGAGATCCGCAAGCAGGTGAGGATAGCTATGGAAGAGGCCAACGCGATCTTTTTTATCGTAGACGCAGCCACAGGGGTGACCGACCTGGATGAAGCCATGGCCGATGTATTGCGCCGCTCTACCAAACCCGTGTTTTTGGTAGTGAACAAGGTAGACAACAACCAGCGTATGCTGGAAGCAAACGAATTCTACAGCCTTGGATTTGAGAATATGTATTTTCTTTCCGCGATCAGCGGAACAGGAACCGGTGAAGTGCTGGATGCGCTTACCGATATCATTGATGAAGACTCCACCAGCATTACAGAAGAAGAAGCCGCCCTTCCTAAGTTCGCCATCATTGGCCAGCCCAACGTGGGCAAGTCATCTTTGCTGAATGCGCTGATCGGCGAGGAAAGGACCATCGTGAGCGACATCGCCGGCACCACCCGCGACACCATTCACACCCGCTATTCGCTTTTCCAAAAAGACTTTATCCTGATCGATACGGCGGGTATCCGCAAAAAATCCAAGGTGCATGAAGACCTGGAATTCTACTCGGTGATCCGCGCTATCAAGGCGCTGGATGAGGCAGACGTAGTGATGCTGCTGATCGATGCGGTGAAAGGGATAGGGGCCCAGGACATCAATATTTTCAGCCTGGCCGCCCGCAAGGGTAAAGGGATCGTGGTGCTGGTGAATAAGTGGGATATCGTAGAAAAGGAGACCAACACGGCCCGTGACTATGAGATCGAGCTGAAGAAAAGGTTTGCGCCATTTACCGATGTGCCCGTGCTCTTCATTTCCGCTACGGAAAAGACAAGGATCTTCAAGGCCATTGAGGTGGCGCTGGACGTATATGCCAACAGGAGTAAAAAAATACCTACAGCCAAGCTGAACGATGTGATGCTCAAGGCTATACAGGCCCACCACCCCCCGGTGGTGAGGGGACATCCGGTGAGCATCAAGTACATCACCCAGCTGCCTACGGCCGTTCCTTCGTTTGCATTCTTCACCAACTTCCCGGAAGACATCAAAACCCCTTACCGGAACTACTTGGAGAATAAGTTGAGAGAAAATTTTAATTTGACTGGGATACCGATACGTATATTCTTCAGGAAAAAATAGAAGGAAGCCCCTGATTTTTTAAAAAGAATTTGGTTTTTACAAACCGCCTTCTACCTTTGCGCCTTTAGTTAACTAAACCAAAAACAATTAGAATGAAAAAATTATTCGCAATGCTGGCTATCGCTGGCTTCCTGACTGCTTGCAACGATGACGCTGAAAGCACAGAAACTGGTGACACTACCACTACTACTACCACTGTAACTCCAGACACAACTACTACTGTTGTAGATACCACTGTTACTACAGTAGATACAACGGTTACAACTGATACAACAGCTCATTAATTTGAACTGGTTTTCAAGGAAAAATCCCTCGTCAGAGGGATTTTTCTTTTATAGGTCCTGTTCTTTTGAACTTTTCTTTTAGCTCCCGGAGCTGCCTTTCCTGGTCCAGGATAAAGCTATTCTCGTCCAGCCTGCCGAGCACTTCTTCCATTTCTTCGTCTGAATTATAGACCATCTTCCTGAATTCGTTTTCGTAGTCTTTTTTTCTGGACTCGCGGATGCAGTCTACGATCCAGCTCTTGGTTCGCAGCGCCTCGTCCTGCATACCCTCAAACACCGATGGGGTCAGTTCGGCGGCATCCAGCCCGGCCACCTCCAGCAAGGAAGCGTAGGCATGGGCAGCCTTGTCCTCTCTGTAGGCCGCACCCTTGTTCACGTAGAACTTATGCACGGCTTCCCAGCCACTGATGCTATTGTCGTGGATGCCATCCAGCAATTGCTGCACGTCTCCCTTTGTGATCAACTGGCCCCCTATATTCATCCATTCTTTTCTTTCGCTACCGGCGAACCTTGATCTCAGATCCTCAATGCCGCCTGCCTGTTTTTCTTCCATGTAAGCGGTGAGCTCCAGCGTGGCATAGTAGCGGATCATTTCCATGTAGGCCTTGTAGGCTTCTCTTACTTTGATCAGGATGGGACTGCGTCGGCTGTTCTCGAAAGACGGTGCTGTAATGGTGAGTTTACTGAGATCGTATTGCTCGTCCTGCAGGATCTGTTCGCCTGTTTCCGCCAGCTGATGGTCGGGTATGGAGCTGCCTTCATTTTTTGCATGCGCTTTTGCCGTCAGGATCTTCAGGGTTTCTATGGCGCCAAACATTTCATTGATGGTATCCGGTGCCAGGGCCATGTATTCGATCAGCTGGATCTTGTTGGTCCGCTTATCCCTGTCGATGTATTTTCCTTCGTTGCGGGCTAAGGCATACATATTATACAGGAACCAGTATGCCGGCATCACCACGATCCTGTCGCTGCTGTAGTCCTTGCTCACCAGGCTGAAAGGCAGGGTGATGTTCAGTTCATTATGATAATCACCCTTGGCAATGAGGGTGAAGGAGGCAAATTTTGAATTGTGCTTCAGGCTCACGCAGAGTCCAGGCCAGAAGCCACGGCCGGCTACGATCTCACCGTCGGCAGCGCGGCTATTGTGGTTGGAGCCAATGGTAGCGCCTGCCGCCATGTTGGTCTGTCCCATCACCGTGGCCGCGCAAAGGAAAGAATTATTGTGGTGCTGCTCATGCGCGGGGAAAATGAGTGCGTTCAGCACTTCGCAACAGGAAATAGTTGAATTATTTCCGAGGTAAGAGTTGATCAGCCTCGCTCCGTATTTTAATTGTGAATGCGATGCCATGACAAAACGAACGGCCTTCACTCCATAGAACACACGGCAGCCAAAGCCAATGATGCCATTCACCAGCTCGCAGCCTTCTCCGATCTGGGAAGGGGCCTCCGGTCCTGAATTGATGGTCAGGTTCTTCAGTTTGTTGGCACCTTTGATGTAGGCGTCCGAGCCGATCCATACATCCTTGATGATGCTGGTATGCTTGATCACGGTGCGGTCGCCGATCTTTCCGTAATAACCTCTCTGCTTGTCGAACTGCTTTTCTGTAAACTCCTTGAAGCGCTGCATCAGGGTAGCATCGTCGCGGTACTTGGCCCAAAGCCAGGCATCACCCGGTAACATGCCGTTGAAGGGAAGGATCTTCCTTCCTGCATTTTCGTTGCAGACTTCCAGCCATACCCGCACACTCTCGTCTTCGCCCTCTTTAATGATGCCGTTACCAAATTTAGAGTGATTGGTCACATGCAGCTCGTGGATGTTGGCCAGCATGGTCTCGTTGCCCACGATATAGTGCGACATGTAATTCACATTGTTCACTACTACGTTGTCGCCGAAGTCGCAGCTGATGATGGTGCTGTTGTAGAGGCCTACGGGCAGAGAAATGTTGTGGTATTCAATGGAAAAGGGCTCCAGCTTGCCGATCCTTACCCAGCCGAAGAACTTGCAGTTCTTTACCAGCTCGGGGTTGAAGGCATCGGAAACCTGGATGCGGTTCCAGTCGCTGGAAGTATTGTTGTTCCTCACCAGCACTTCGATCTCGTAGGCGGTGAGGCTGCGGTATTGAATGCCGTTCCGGTTCTGGAGGTTACGTAGGTGGTACTCGTCCTTCCCCTCGGGGAGGTACTGATCGGGTACGAAATTGTAGCCGATGGTGTTCAGCGGTCTTTTAGTTATTTCGTTCATGTGGTCTTCCTAAGATAGAAATTATTCCACAGTTACCGACTTGGCGAGGTTCCTGGGCTTGTCCACGTCTAAATTCTTGGCTACGCCAATATAATAGGCCAGGAGCTGCATAGGGATCACGCTGAGCATGGGCGCCATGATCTCATCTGACTCGGGTACCGTAATGATGTCATCGGCAATGGTAGGACTCTGGTCATCACCCTCGGTGATCACTGCGATCACCTTGCCCTTTCTCGCTTTGATCTCCTGCATGTTCGAAAGCACTTTTTCATGGTAGGAATCGCGGGTGGCAATGAAGACCACAGGCAGCGAATCGTCCACCAATGCAATTGGACCGTGCTTCATCTCTGCAGCCGGGTAGCCTTCCGCATGGATATAAGAGATCTCCTTTAGCTTGAGTGCTCCTTCCAGGGCTACCGGAAAGTTGTAGCCACGTCCCAGGTAAAGGAAGTCGCGGGCATCCTTGTATTTTTCTGCCAGTGCCCTTACTTTTTCGTGCTGCTGGAGCAGGGTGGTCACTTTTTCCGGTATGGCATCGAGCTCTTTCAGCAGGTGCATGTAGCGCTGTTGGTCAATGGTGCCCTTTTGCCGGCCAATGTATAAGGCGATCATGGTGAGCACAGCCAGCTGCGCGGTGAAGGCCTTGGTGGAAGCCACGCCGATCTCGGGACCAGCATGTGTATAAGCACCCGCGTCTGAGAGACGGGCAATGGAAGAACCCACCACGTTCACCACGCCGAGGATGATGGCGCCCTTGGATTTGGCGTTCTCAATGGCTACCAGCGTATCGGCGGTCTCACCGCTTTGCGAGATAGCAATGATCACGTCGCCCTGGTTGATCACCGGGTTCCTGTAGCGGAACTCCGATGCGTATTCCACTTCCACGTTGATACGGCAAAGCTCTTCGAAAATATATTCTGCAACCAAACCCGCGTGCCAGCTGGTGCCACAGGCTACCATCACTATGCGGTTGGCATTCATGATCTGGTCAGCGTATTTCTGTATGCCGCTCATGGTGATCGTGCCCGCCTCAGCATCCAGTCTGCCTCGGAGACAGTCGTTGATGGTCTGGGGCTGTTCAAAGATCTCTTTCAGCATGAAATGGTCGTAGCCGCCTTTTTCAATGGCAGCCAGCTCCATATCCAGCTTGGTAATGAAAGGCGTTTGCTTTTCGTTGCCGAGGTTCTTCAGGATCAGCTCGTCGGGCTTGATGATGGCCACCTCGTAGTCGTTCACATACACCACTTCTTTGGTGTACTCGATGATAGGAGAGGCGTCGGAAGCGAGGAAGTGCTCGTCTTTACCAATGCCGATCACCAGGGGACTGCCCTTGCGGGCGGCGATCAATGTGTCAGGATTTTTTGCATCGATCAATACGATCACATATGCGCCTACGATCCTTTTTAAGGCAATTCGCACGGCTTCTTCCACGGAGCCGCCATTGTTGTTGTTCAGGATGTCTTCAATGAAGTTGAGGAGCACCTCGGTATCGGTATCGCTATGGAATTCATAACCCTTCTTGATCAGTTCCTGCTTCAGCTGCGCATAGTTCTCGATGATGCCATTGTGGATCATGGCAAACCTGCCTGAAGCGGAAGTGTGGGGGTGGGCATTGCGGTCGCTTGGCTCGCCATGGGTAGCCCAGCGGGTATGGCCAATAGCGATATTGGAATGCAGGTCCTTGCCCTGGAGGGATTCTTCCAGTTCGGCCACCTTGCCTTTTTTGCGGTAAACTTTCAATCCTCCATTGAGCAAAGCCACGCCGGCGCTGTCGTAGCCCCGGTATTCGAGCCTTTTCAGACCTTTCAGCACGATCGGGTAGGCCTCACGGGGTCCGATATAGGCGACGATTCCACACATATATATATTATGATTAAGCTTGGTGAGCTGCGAAATTCAGCAAATTAAGGGAGACGGCAAAAAGGGACCCGGATTTGGGGGGATTTGAAGGATTTTCAGGATGGATTTGAGGATGATTAAGATTCTGGTTGACTGGTTGACCGGGATATTGGGATTATTGGTCACTGGATTGCTTCGTTGGGTTTAGAACAACAGTAAACAGTAAACCGTAAACCCTTATATCTGAATACAGACATTCCTCGCTTCGGTAAAGAACCTCAAAGCCTCCCAGCCGCCTTCCCTGCCTACGCCGCTGTTCTTTATTCCACCAAAAGGTGTGCGAAGGTCACGGAGCAACCAGCAGTTCACCCACACGATGCCCGCTTCCACCCTGGCAGCCACGCGGTGGGCTTTTGAAATATCCTGGGTCCAAACGGTGGCAGAGAGTCCATAATCACAGGCGTTAGCCAGTTGAAGGGCCTGTTCCTCGGTGCTGAATTTTTGAAGGGTGACCACCGGGCCAAAGATCTCTTCGCGGTTGGTCTGGCATTCGCTGCCCAGGCCTTCTATCACGGTGGGCTCAAAAAAGTAACCGTTCTGGCAGCGGCCTTCGGGTTTCACCACCTTTCCGCCGGTTAGTACCACACCGCCTTCTTTGATGGCAGTTTCCACCGCCCGCTGGATTTTTTCAAAGTGCATCTTGCTCACCACGGCGCCCTGGCGGCTGCCTTCCTCCATGGGATCGCCCACTTTCAGTTCTCTCGTCCTTTCTACAAATTCCGTTTTGAACTTTTCGTAAATACTTTCTTCTACCAGTATCCTCGATCCACAGAGGCAGATCTGGCCCTGGTTGGAGAAACTTGACTGGATGGTGGTCTTCATCATTTTATTCCAGTCGCAGTCGGCGAAAATGATATTCGGATTCTTGCCTCCCAGTTCCAGGGAAAGTTTTTTGAACATCGGGGCGGCAATTGAAGCGATCCTTTCACCCGCGCGGGTGCTGCCGGTGAAAGAAATGGCCTTGATGTCTTTGTGCTTCACCATGGCTTCACCGCAAGGCTCACCGCGGCCGTGGATGATGTTGAGCACGCCCGGTGGCAATCCGGCTTCCCTGCAAATGCGGGCGAGCAGAAAGGCTGTGACCGGCGTCACCTCGGAAGGCTTGGCTATGACGCAATTTCCCGCTGCAATGGCAGGGGCGATCTTCCAGGTAAATAAATACAAAGGCAGGTTCCAGGGCGAGATGCAGGTTACGATGCCGATAGGCTGCCGCAAGGTGTAGTTGATGGCCTTGTCTTCCATGCCGTGACTTTCCGTAGCAAAATGCATAATGCCGGTGGCAAAGAACCTGAAGTTCGCAGAAGCGCGGGGAATGTCCACCCGCTTACTGAGCCAGAGCGGCTTGCCGTTGTCCGTGGTTTCCGCCAGGGCCAGCGCATCGGTGTTTTCTTCGATCAGGGTGGCAATGCGGTTGAGGATCCGGAAGCGTTCTTCGGCCGGCGTGACCGACCAGGCGGGAAATGCTTGCCTGGCAGCCTGCACTGCCACTTCCACGTCTTTTTCATTGCTGTCGGGCGTTTGTGAAAATACTTCGCCGGTAGCGGGGTTGATGTTCTCGATGAATTTACCGGAGAGCGGACCAATGAGGTTGCCGCCGATGTAGTTCTCGAGATGATATGGTATGGTTAGATCCAAGGTTGACAAGTTGACTGGTTAACTAGTTGACAAGGGGCTACTACTCATTATTTATTAAATGCTGCCGGTGCGGCCGCCGTCTACCGGGATGCTGACGCCATTCACATAAGAGGCTGCGGGACTCGCCAGGAAGGCGGCCACAGCAGCCACTTCCGAAGGATCTCCAAACCGCCTCATCGGTACTTCCTGCTTCATATTCTTTTCCACTTCTTCCTGCGATGTCTGTCCTTTTTTCGCCATTGAATCCACCAGGGTGGAAAGTCTTTCTGTGGTGGTAAATCCAGGCAATACATTGTTCACCGTGATATTGAATTGACCGAGCTCGTTGGCCATCGTTTTGGCCCATGAAGCCATGGCGCCGCGGATGGTGTTGGAAACGCCCAGGTTCTTCAGCGGTATCTTCACGGAAGTGGAAATGATATTGATGATGCGGCCATAGCCGGCTGTCTTCATGCCTTCGATCACTCCTTTGGTCAACACATGGCTGGTAAGCAGGTGCTGGTTGAACACCCGGAGAAATTCTTCTTCTTTGGCTTCGGTGATGGGACCAGCAGGCGGACCGCCCGCATTGTTCACCAGGATATGCACTTGTTTCCCGGCAGTGATCTTTGCTATAAGTTCACGGCTTTGGTCCAGGTGGTCGAAATCCGCTACATAATAACTATGCGACTGCCTGAGGGCAATATCGAGCAGCTGCACCGCCTGTTTCAGCCTTTCTTCATTGCGCGCGATGAGTATGCAGTTGGCGCCCATCAGCGCCAGTTCTTCGGCTATGGCAAAGCCTATGCCCTGGCTACTTCCGCAGATAATGGCATTCCTTCCTTCCAGTGATAGGTTCATGTGCGTCAAACTTAAACAGATTTGTTGTAATTTTTGCGCTGAGAAGCATGCAGCCTGGAAAGTTGACTGGTTGACTGGTTAACTAGTAGACTGGTTCGTGAGAAAGGCGTGGCTGCATCCCATAAACAGTAAACAGTAAACAGTAAACCGTAAACTCATACCATGGCTGTCCTTGCACCTTTCAACCTCAAAAAATGGATCGACGATAACCGTGATCTTCTGAAACCTCCTGTAGGCAACCAGTGTGTGTATAAGGACGCGGAAAACTTCATTGTGATGGTGGTGGGCGGACCCAATGCCCGCAAGGACTATCACTATAATGAAAGCGAGGAGCTTTACTACCAGGTTGAGGGCAACATCGTGCTGAAGATCATTGACGAAGGTGTACCGAAAAGTATTCCTATCAATGAAGGCGATATGTTCCTGCTGCCGCCGAAAACACCGCACTCGCCCCAAAGGCCGGCCAATACCGTGGGGCTGGTGATCGAAAAGGTGAGGGAGGAGGAAGAGAATGAAGAAGATGCCTTCATGTGGTTTTGCGAGAACTGCGGGAACAAGTTATACGAGCGTTATGTATTTGTAAAGGATATTGTCAAGCAGCTTCCTCCCATCATGGAGGATTTCTATTCCAACGTAGATCTACGCACCTGCAAGAAGTGCGGCACAGTGATGGAGCCGCCGGTGAAGAAATAGGTTCTTTTCCCTTGGACGCCAGTGTGCTCCCGAAGCTTCGGGAGACGCAAGGGCAGGCCAGAAGAAATCCTGGCGAAACTTCGCGTCTTTCCGACTTTGCGTCTAAATGTAAACAGCCCTAAGGAAGTATATTTGGGGCTGAATGAAAAAAATAGACATCCACACGCACATCATGCCCGAGCACATGCCTAACTGGACCAAGAAGTTCGGCTATGGCGAGTTCATTCATTTGGAAGAAAGGAATTGCAAGGCCTGCATGATGAAGGGCGATACCTTGTTCCGCGTGGTGGACAAGAATACTTTCGATGCCACTACCAGGAAAGAAGAATGCGCCCGCACGGGCGTGACCACCCAGGTGATCTCCACCATCCCTGTTCTGTTCAACTACTGGGCAAAGCCCGCGGATTCTCTTGAAACATCGCGTTTCCTGAATGATCATATTGCTGAGACCGTAGCTTCAGATCCCTCCGCCTTCATTGGTTTGGGCACGGTGCCTATGCAGGACATTGAGCTTGCTGTTGGCGAGATGGAAAGATGCATAAAAGAACTGGGTATGCCCGGACTGGAGATAGGAAGCAATATCAATGGGAAGAACCTGGGGGATCCTTCATTCTTTCCATTTTATGAAGCTGCGGAAAAACTGGGCTGCGCGCTTTTTATCCATCCATGGGAAATGATGGGAGAGAAGGATATGCAGAAGTACTGGCTGCCCTGGCTGGTGGGCATGCCGGCGGAAACCACCCGCGCGATCTGCTCCATGATCTTTGGGGGCGTGCTTGAAAAATTCCCTAAACTGAGAATAGCTTTTGCCCATGGGGGCGGCTCTTTCCCTTATACGCTGGGCCGCATCGAGCATGGCTTTCATGTGCGTCCCGACCTGGTGCAAATTGATAATCCCGTGGAGCCCCGGTCTTACCTGGGAAAATTCTGGGTCGACAGCCTGGTGCACGATCCGATGGCCTTTGATTATTTACTGAAGGTGGTAGGAGAAGACAGCATCTGCCTGGGAAGCGATTATCCCTTCCCGTTAGGTGAGCATCATCCTGGACAGATGATAGAAGGACTGTCATTGAAAACTGAGGTCAAGGAAAAACTCCTGTATCAAAACGCAGTGAAATGGCTGGGCGGTTCCAAATTTGAACCATCAAGGTCCTGAGACTCCAAAGCACGAAAAAGCACAAAGGGCGCTGACAATTTTCACCATGAAGTTTAGCCACCTGATAACTTTATCAACATCATCAACTCGGTCAACTAAAATAGGCTTGAGTGACGCTTTTCCATTTCAGCAGCGACGGTCTTGGCATCTGCATCACCGTCTTTTAATTTCTCCGTGATGTTCTCAAAGCTTTTCTTGTCGCGGTTCTGGCTTAGCTTGAACACGTTCTCTATGCTTTCCACTTCCACTTCAAATCCTGCGATGGCTTCCATCAGCCGGCTGCGGTAATCTTCCGCCAGGTTATCGAATACCGTGGTGGAAGTAGTATCATTATTCTCGAAGTGAAGCGTCGTTTTCTTTAGAATGTTCACCAGTCCTTCCATGTCCAGAAAACGCAGCCTGCCCTTTACGTGTACCGACATATAGTTCCAGGTAGAAGCCTGTGCCGGATTGCTGTACCAGGTGGCGCTGACATAGGTGTGGGCGCCGCTAAATACGCAGAGCACATCGGGATTGGCCTCAAAAGCAAGATGATGGTCGGTCTTGCGCATCATGTGGCCGGTGAGATAGAGCTTGCCCTCTCTTTCTTCAATGAAAACAGGGATCTGCGTGGCCACCGGTTTTTGATCCTGGTCGCATCCGCAAATAAAGGCAAAAGGATGAGCATGGATGAATTCCATGACCTTTTGTTCATCCTGTTCCTTGAAGTATGGGAGATTGTACATCGTAAATGGTGAATAGTGTCCCGATAGCTATCGGGAGGTGAATGGACATTAATACCTGCCACTCTGCTATTGAACTACCCGAAACAGCCATTCCCGCTTACCCTTCGCCGTAGCGGCTTCGCACAGGCAGGCAGTAAACGCGGAATTTGTGAATCGTCAATGATCTTATTAACTAAAGGCGCCAAACTACAACGTAAAACAGGAAACCGGAAACAGTAAACTGGAAACAAGAAACTAGTTCTCGACTACCTCAGCTACCTCTTCCGCCTTCATGTGCGCATTGCGCATAGAAACGCTGCGCGCCACTATGCCTGCAAATTCAGCAAAGGCCGCCTTGGTCACTTCGTCATCCGACATCATCACAGGCACACCGATGTCGCCCCCCTCGCGGATAGACTGCACCAATGGGATCTGTCCCAGGAAGGGGAGATCGTATTCCTCAGCCAGGCGCTTACCGCCACCCTGTCCAAAAATGTAATGCTTTACATCCGGCTGCCCGTCGGCTACGAAATAACTCATATTCTCTACAAGTCCGATGATAGGCACATTCATCTGTGCCTGGCCAAACATGGCTATGCCTTTCTTCGCATCAGCCAGAGCCACATCCTGTGGAGTGGTCACCACGACCACGCCGGTCACCGGCGCGGTTTGCATCAGGGTCAGGTGAATGTCCCCGGTTCCCGGAGGCATGTCGATCACCAGGTAGTCGAGGTCACCCCAAACTACATCTGTTACGAACTGTCGGATAGCGCTGCTGGCCATAGGTCCCCTCCAAACCACAGCGCTTTTTTCGTCTACCAGCAGTCCTATGCTCATGAGCTTGATGCCATATCGGTCCAGGGGCATGATCATGCCTTTTCCTTCGTGGTCGGTCATCATGGGCCTTTCGCCACGCACGCCAAACATGATCGGTACGCTGGGGCCGTAGATATCGGCGTCCATCAATCCTACAGCGGCTCCGCCCTGCGCCAGTGCCAGGGCCAGGTTGGCCGCTACGGTGCTTTTACCCACGCCGCCTTTGCCGCTCACTACAGCTATCACGTTTTTCACGCCAGGCAGTACGGTTGACTTATCCGCACGAATGGTGGTGGTGCTGGAGGTGAAGTTCACGGTTACATTGGCTTCTTTGCTCACCAGCAGTTTTACCGCGTTGATGCATGCGTTTTTTATATGGTCTTTCAGGGGGCAGGCGGGTGTAGTAAGGACAACAGTAAAAGAAACATCGTTGCCATTGATCTCCACATCCCGCACCATGTTCAGTGTTACCAGGTCTTTTCCCAGGTCGGGCTCCTGCACATTGCTGAGCGCCTTCAGTATATCCTCTGTGGTCATTTTTTGATTGTTAATGAAGTGGCAAAGTTAGGTGAATCGCCCATCAGGCATACAGGTTGTGGGGGTAAAGTATATTTTTGAAGGAATGAAGAGAACGCTACCTTTTCTGTTAATAGCCTTGTTTTTTGCTACCCGGGCCCAGGCCCAGTTCGAGACAGTGAAAGATTCCGTGGTGCAGCTCTATG
The DNA here is from genome assembly GCA_036676905.1 of Chitinophagaceae bacterium. Taxonomy (GTDB): domain Bacteria; phylum Bacteroidota; class Bacteroidia; order Chitinophagales; family Chitinophagaceae; genus Flavisolibacter. Next base: position 255,067 of record JAKFCE010000005.1, on the reverse strand, counting down.
GCATTGTTATGACAGCCGACAGCCTGGTTGGCATTCCCGCCGTAAGCGTGATGGTAAAGGGGCAAAACCGGGGTACTATGACCAACCAGCAGGGGGTGTTCTCCATCGTGGTACTGAAAGGAGACGAGATCGAATTCACCCACGTCAGCTATAAGCCAAAGACTGTGAAAGTTCCCCTTGATCTGAAGGGCAACCAGCACAGCATCGTGCAGCTGATGGTGGAGGATACTGTTTACCTGCCCGCTACGGTGATCCGCCCCAGGCCTACACCGCAGCAATTCGAGCGCGATTTTGTGAACGCGAAAATACCGGATGACGATATTGAGATCGCCCGGAGGAATAACGATGTAGCCAAGCGAAGGATACTGATGCAGAGCACGCCTGCCGATGGAGCAGGAGCCACGGCTATGCAGCTCCGTAATGTAGCCAACCGCGCCGTCTATGCAGGACAGGTGCCTCCTCAAAACTTATTCAATCCCGCCGCCTGGGCGGAATTCATCAAGGCCTGGAAGCGGGGCGATTTTAAGCGGAAGTAGATGGTAGCTGAATAGTTGACAACTCCATCAACCTTCCATTTTCCAGCAATCCTCATTATCTTGTTCCCCAACCAAAACCGAAAGACTTATGGACCCTAACATCTTCTCCGAGCTGAACTGGCTTGCCGTGCTCGTTGCCACCATCGTATGGTTTTTCGTGGGCGCCATCTGGTACTCCGCCCTGTTTCAAAAACAATGGGTAGCTTATCACAACATCAACATGGCTGATCCCGACATGAAAAAAGGAAGCGGAAAAATATTCTTCCTTTCTTTCGTGCTCATGTTCATCGCCGCCACGGGTTTGGCGCTGCTGGTGGAAAGGCTGGATCTGGTTGTGTGGCAATCCGGACTGAAGCTGGGATTGCTGACGGGCGTCTGTTTCGCGTTGACCGCGATCTCGGTGACCTACCTCTATTTGAAAAAGCCCTTAGGCCTTCATGCCATTGACGCATTGTACCACGTGGTGGGACATGTGATCATAGCCATCATTCTCTGCCTCTGGAGATAGGTATTCCGGAATAGGAACTGCAAAGACACCAAGTCACTAAGAAACACAATGAAGTTCTTCGTGAACCTTTGTGTCTTTGTGGTTCTACCCTGGAAAGATCCTTATTCGATTTTGGTGATCTTAAGCACGTTAGTTGGCAGGTGAAGTTGCACCGGGGTGCTGCCTGTATTCACCACTACTTCGCCCGGCTTCACAAATCCCCTTTCTTTCAGGATGCCGATCTGGTCGAAGATGATATCGTCCAGGCTTTCTTCTTCATCATAATAAAAGGCGCGGACTCCCCAGCTTAGGCTGAGCTGGTTCACGAGCGACCTTTCTTTTGTAAAAATGTATAAGGGGGCCTTGGGTCTGTAGCTACTGAGCATGAAGGCAGAATAGCCGCTCTGGGTCATGCCTATGATGGCGTCGGCGTGCACGTCTTTGGCCAGCTTGCAGGCATTGTAGCAAATGGCATCGCTCAAAAAAGAAGGGGAGTGGGGCTGTGGTTCTAATAATTCCTCGATATTATAACGGTAATCGGTGCGCTCCACTTCCATGATGATCTTCCTCATGGTCTCCACCACCAGTTGCGGATGCTGGCCAGTGGCCGTTTCGCCACTCAACATCACGGCATCAGCTCCCTCCAGTACTGCGTTCGCCACGTCGGTGATCTCGCTCCTGTTCGGCTTGATCCTGTCGATCATGCTCTCCATCATCTGCGTGGCCACGATCACGGGCTTGGCGCGGTGAAGGCATTTACGGATAATTTGTTTTTGGATCAGCGGCACCTGCTCCACGGGCAGCTCCACACCCAGGTCGCCACGGGCGATCATGATGCCATCGCTTTCTACAATGATGTCGCGGATATTATTCAGCGCCTCCGGCTTCTCTATTTTGGCAATGATCTTGGTCTTGCTTTGCTTTTCCTGCAGCTTGTTGCGCAGGATGATGATGTCCTTCACACTTCTCACAAACGACAGCGCAACCCAGTCGAGCTGCTGCTCAATGATGAATTCAAGATCGACCAGGTCCTTTTCAGTGATGGCGGGCAGGGAGATCTTTGTATCGGGGAGGTTGATGCCTTTTTTGGAAGAAAGCATGCCTCCCAGGGTGACCAATACTTTTACGTCGCCGTTCTTCAGGATGCTCTTCACCTGCACTTCCAGCTTGCCATCGTCGATCATGATCTTGTTGCCTACTTTCACGTCCTTAGCGAGGTTGGGGTAGGAAACATAGACCCGCTCCGCTGTGCCGATCACTTTTTCATTGGTGAAGGTGAGCATGTCGCCGGGAGTGATCTCAATGCCTCCATTTTCCATTTCGCCTACGCGGAGCTTAGGACCCTGGAGGTCGCCCAGGATAGCGATGTTGTAGGGCTCGGTCTTGTTGATGTTGCGGATGTGCTCGATGATCTTCGCCTTGTCCTCGTGCCCGCCGTGAGAAAAATTCAACCTGAATACGTTTACGCCGCATTTTACCAGCTGCAGCAATTTCTCTGGCGTATCGCAGGCTGGTCCTACAGTGGCTACGATCTTGGTGCGGTGGTAACTATGTTCAATTCCGGCCGTCTTGTCCATCTGCCGGTGGAAGTATTTGTCAACGTTTCTTGTCATGGTATTTGTTTCCACCTGGGTGGATTTAATTGATGATTCTAGCTCGCGAGGATCTTGACGATCTTCATCCATTCCGGGTCGATGGTGCCTTTTTTCTTGCCCATTTTTTCCAGTGGAACGTAATTCATTTTGTTGTTCAGGATGCCCACGAATACATTATGTCTTCCCTGCAATAGGCATTCCACGGCGTGGTAGCCCATGCGGCTGGCGATCAGCCTGTCCAGGCAAGTAGGCGCACCGCCCCGCTGTATATGTCCGAGAATACAAACCCTCGCTTCGGTCTGTGGCATTCTTTCGCGAATGATGCGGGCTACCTCGTTGGCGCCCCTGAACTCATCACCTTCCGCCACCACGATGATGTTCACCAGCTTCTTCCTTCTTTCTTTTTCCTGGAGAGAGCGAATGATGTCGTCGATGTCGGTCTTCAGCTCGGGCACCAGTATATTCTCGGCTCCCGTGCCTATGCCGCTGTGGAGGGCAATATAGCCCGAGTCGCGGCCCATGACTTCCACAATGAACAGCCTGTCGTGGGCTTCAGCCGTATCGCGGATCTTGTCGATGGCTTCAACTGCCGTGTTCACAGCCGTGTCGAATCCTATAGTGAAATCTGTTCCGTGAATATCTTTATCGATGGTGCCGGCCAGTCCTACCACGGGAATGTCATACTCCTTGTTGAAAGCCACAGCACCCCTGAAGGAGCCGTCGCCCCCTATCACGACCAGCCCATCGATGCCCCTGCTTTTCAGTACATCATAGGCCTTTTTCCTGCCTTCCACTTCGTAAAACTCTTTGCATCGGGCGGTCTTCAGTATCGTGCCGCCTCTTTGTATGATATTGGCTACCGAACGGCTCTCCATCTGGTAGATGTCGTTCTCTATCAGGCCCTGGTAGCCCCTCATGATACCAAAAACTTCCAGGCCATGATACAATCCCGTACGTACCACTGCGCGGATGGCCGCATTCATGCCCGGGCAATCCCCTCCAGAAGTCAAAACTCCGATCCGGCTAACTTTTTTATGCATTTACTAGGCGAATTTAATCCGGCAGATGATGCCGTAACGATCTTTCAAAAATAAGGTTTTGTGTATTTAATACACAATAGCACCTGTGGCTTGCTCAACAGTACGGGAAAAATTACTCCCATCTGTCATCATGCGTACCGCTGACCTTTCTCATAACCCTGCTGATAACCAGCTTATAAACCCTATATTTTTCCATCTGACCAAATGGCATAGAATTCGTTCCTTATATATTGCTAACCCCTAACAATCGTGAGTTATGAAAAGAGGAATATTTACACTCGTTCTCGCCACTTCTATTTTTTCTATTAGCTGTACCAAAGATGATATTGAACCCGGCCAGGAACCTAAGACGGTCCCTTCGGCCTCCCCCGCTGTGAACTTTGTGAGCAGCTGGGAAGCAGCACCAACCTGGCAGCAATCCGCTTCAAACGGAGCAACCATATTTTCATTCAGCCGCAATACACCCCAGGTTTCAAAGACCATCCTGGAGAAGGGAGCCGTGGTGGTTTGGACCAGGGGATACGATTTCCTCAATATGTCAAAGGGTGACAAGCCCCTGGGACTGCCCTTCACCTGGGTGCCAGCCGATGAGCGCTACATCCATCCCTACCTTTGGCACTATTACAGCACGGAGAATAACGTATCCGTAGCGGTAGAGATGCACCCGGAAATGATAGAGAATTTTACTGCGGCAAAGCAGGACATCAGGATGCGGTATTTCGTGATCACGCCGGAATTCATGGCCGCGAACAACCTGAGCAAGCCGGCACTGCGCAGCATGAGTTACGATAAGCTGATCTCGCTCTTGAACGTAGCGCCATAGGGATCGTGAGCTCTGTCCTTCGACCCCGCATAGCGGGACAGGCGGGCTCAGGATGACAAACCTTGGCATAGTGAGCTTGTCGAACTACTCCGTAAGTTTGGGCATGCAAAAACTGCTCATTACTGGTGCTAATGGATTTGTTGGCAATTACCTCTGCGCGGAACTCGCACCACATTTCAAAGTGGTAGCGACCGGCAAAGGTGAGCGCCGGCTTTTTTTTGCTCATCCCCATCTTAGTTATCGTGCACTGGATATCACCTCACCCGAAGAAGTGGCCGCACTGATCCGGGAAGAAAGCCCGGATATCATTGTTCATTCTGCCGCCATGTCGAAGCCCGATGACTGTGAGGCTGACCATGATCAAGCAGACCTGGTGAATGTGGATGCCACACAATGGCTTTTGGAGACGGCTGCCGAAGTGGGGGCCTTTTTCATTTTCCTTTCAACAGATTTCATTTTCGCCGGGGAGCGGGTCAATTACCGAGAAGAAGACGAGCCTGGTCCGGTAAACTATTACGGCCAGACCAAGCTAGAAGCAGAGGCGCTGGTGCAAAACTTCCCGGGACCCTGGTCCATAGTGCGGACCGTACTGGTTTACGGCGATCCAAAATCCGGGCGTCAGAACATTTTAACCACAGTAGCCCAGGCATTAAAAAAAGGTGAGACGGTGAAGATATTCGACGACCAGCTGCGGACGCCTACCTACGTGGAAGATCTTGCAAAAGCCATTAAAGCCATTGCACTGGGAAAAAGGACGGGTGTTTTTCATATTTCAGGCAAGGATGTACTCAGTCCTTACCAGATGGCCATAGCAGTAGCCCGCCATCTTGGATTGGATGAAACGCTGGTGCAGCCTGTGAAAGCTGCGGATATGAGCCAACCGGCCAGGCGGCCTCCCATCACGGGCTTCGATCTTTCGAAAGCAGGAAAGGTGTTAGGCTATGAGCCGGTTTCATTCCAGGAAGGACTGAAGCTCACCTTTCCCCACTGAAAAGATATTTATCTTTCCCCCGAAATCTAGCTTATGTCATCAGTTGTACGTACCGGAAATGCGGCCACGCCATTGGGCGCTTACCCCCATGCAAGAAAAGCGGGTCAGCTGCTTTTTTTATCAGGCATAGGGTCGAGAAGCGCGAAGGACAACAGTATACCGGGCCTGGTGCAGGATGCGGAAGGCAACATTGTGTCATACGACATTGAGGCGGAATGCCGGTCCTGCTTTGCCAATGTGAAGGCCGTGCTGGAAGCCAGCGGCAGCAGCTGGGAGAGGATCATAGACGTAACCGTGTTCCTCACCAACATGAAAAAGGATTTCCCGGTGTACAATAAGATCTACGGTGAGTATTTCAGTTCCGTGCAGGCCTGCAGGACCACGGTAGAAGTAAAAAGCCTGCCCACGCCCATCGCTATCGAATTAAAGGTGATAGCCACAATCGACTAACATGCATTTTCTCAATACACATCATTTTGCCCTCCACCTCGACGAAGTAGATCCGCTGCATGCTTTCAGGGATCAATTTTTTATTCCCCGGCATGGCGACAGAGAGGTCATCTACTTCACTGGAAATTCCCTGGGGCTTCAGCCGAAAAAAGTAAAAGAATACATCAACCAGGAACTGGATGACTGGGCTTCGCTGGGAGTAGAAGGACATTTCAAGGCCAGGACGCCGTGGTTCTCCTATCATGAGATCTTTCCGCCCCTGGTGTCCAGCATCATTGGTGCGGAAACCGACGAAGTGGTGGTGATGAACCAGCTGACGGTGAACCTGCACATCCTGCTTTCCAGTTTTTACAGGCCGGGAAAACAACGCTATAAGATCATTTGTGAGGCCAAGGCATTCCCCTCTGACCAATACGCCCTGGAAAGCCAGGTAAGGATGCACGGCCTGCGGCCAGAAGAAACGATCGTCGAAGTTTCTCCCCGCGCCGGCGAACACTGCATCCGCACAGAAGATATTGAAAAAGCAATTGAGGATCACCGTGAGACTGCAGCCCTCGTTCTTTTTGGCGGCGTGAACTACTACACGGGCCAGGTGATGGACATGGCCCGCATCACCAAAGCTGCGCACAAGGCCGGCGCTCTTGCTGGCTTCGACCTTGCCCACGCGGCTGGTAATGTTGAATTGCACCTGCACGACTGGGAAGTGGACTTCGCCTGCTGGTGCAGCTATAAATATTTGAATTCCGGTCCTGGTGGTGTGGCCGGCCTCTACATTCACCAGAAACATGCGAAGGATACTTCCATTCCGCGACTGGCAGGCTGGTGGGGATATGAAAAAGAGAGCCGCTTCCAGATGAAGCCAGGTTTCCGGCCCATTCCCACTGCGGAAGGCTGGCAGTTGAGCAATGCGCCCATCTTGTCGATGGCAGCGCACAAGGCCTCGCTCGACATCTTTCAAGAGGCGGGCATGGATGCTTTGCTGGCCAAGAGCAAAAAAATGTCAGAGTACCTGTTCTTTATCCTCGACGACATCAATAAAGAGATCAACGAAAAAACCATTGAGGTGATCACGCCTTCGGCCCCGGGTGAGCATGGCTGCCAGATTTCATTGCTGATGCATCAAAAAGGTAAAGAAGTTTTCCAGGCGCTCACCGAAGAAGGTGTGATAGCAGACTGGAGAGAGCCCAACGTGATCCGGGTGGCGCCTGTGCCTTTGTATAACCGCTTTGAAGAGATCTGGGAATTCGGGCACATCATCAAAACCATTTTAAAAGGCTAAGCATGCAAATCGTGCACAAAAAGAAAGTGACCATCATTGGTGCAGGACTGGTGGGCTCCCTGCTCGGCATCTTCTTGTCGAAGAGAGGATATGCCGTGCAGATCTTCGAGCGTGCCGGCGACATGAGGAAGGAAGAAGTGCAGGCAGGGCGGTCGATCAATCTTGCCCTTAGTGACAGGGGCATCAAAGCTCTGAATGAAGTAGGCGTGGGGGAAGATATTTTGAAGATCGCCATCCCCATGCATGGAAGAAGAATTCACAAAGCCGACGGTGATTTCGCTTTTCAGCCTTATGGAAAAGAGAACCAGTATATCAACTCCGTTTCGCGCCGGGAGCTGAACGCAAGGCTGATGGACCTGGCGGAATCAAAGGGAGTGGAGATATTTTTCAAACACCGTTGTAGCGACATCGATTTCAAAAAAAAGCAGGTCAGGTTTTATGCAGGGGAAGAACTGAAGACAGTTGACTACGAGCTGCTCTTTGGCGCCGATGGTGCCTATTCAGCCGCAAGGCTTTCCCACATGCTGCAGCATGGAAAATTCGAATACCAGCAACACTATATCGACTGCGGCTATAAAGAATTGAGCATACCTGCCGGACCCGGCGGAAGCTTTTTGCTCGAGAAGAATGCCCTTCACATCTGGCCCAGGAAAAGCTATATGCTCATTGCCCTGCCCAATACGGATGGCAGCTTTACCGGCACCCTGTTCTTTCCTTTTGAAGGAGAGCTGTCCTTCAACAAACTGAAGACAGAGGATGATGTAGCAAATTTCTTCGCCACCACCTTCCCGGATGTAGTGCCGATGATCCCGGACCTGGTGCAACAGTTCTTCAACCATCCTACTTCCTCACTGGTTACAGTAAAATGCGATCCCTGGATCCGCGAGGATCATTTCTGCCTGATAGGCGACGCTGCCCATGCCATTGTTCCTTTTTTCGGACAGGGCATGAACGCGGGATTTGAGGATTGCAGCGTACTCAACCACCTGATGGAAAAACACGGAGAGGACTGGCAGGCTATTCTCCAGGAATTCAATGCGCTAAGAAAGCCCGACGCAGATGCCATCGCCGACATGGCCGTGCATAATTTTATAGAGATGAGGGAAAAGACCGCCGACCCTGGTTTTCTCCTGCAAAAAAAGATCGAGGCCAGGCTGCACGAAAAATATCCCGATCAATGGATCCCCGCCTATTCCCAGGTAACCTTCAGCCCGCATATACGCTACAGTGAGGCTTTGCGTAACAGCCAGAGGCAGGAGGAGATCATGCGTGAAGTGATGCGCCGCGCAGACATTGAGCAGAACTGGGAGAATGAGGCTATTGATAAAGAGATCATAGCAAAGTTGACAAGTTGACAAAGTTGATATAGGAATGGCTGGCTAAATTGAAAGATCAACTTTATCAACTCTATCAACTCTATCAACTAGTCATTATCTTCGAAACATGACGCGCGCCGAACTAGTCCGCCACATCTTTCAACGACGCTCCTATCTCTGTGTAGGTCTCGATACAGACCCGGCAAAGATCCCCGCACACCTTCGATCCCACCCGGATGCCATCTTCGAATTCAACCGCCAGATCATAGATGCCACCCTTCCCTATTGCGTTTCCTATAAGATCAATACTGCTTTTTATGAAGCGCTCGGTGTCAAAGGCTGGGAGATCATGGCCCGTACAGCAGACTACATTCCCGGCAGCCATTTCAAGATCGCGGATGCCAAGCGCGGTGATATCGGGAACACATCGGCCCAATATGCCAGGGCCTTTTTCGAGTCCATGAATTTCGATGCCGTCACCGTAGCGCCTTACATGGGTGCCGACAGCATTCGTCCCTTCCTGGAGTTTACCAACAAGTGGACCATACTGCTGGGGCTTACTTCCAATGCCGGTGCTGCCGATTTTGAGATGCTGAAGCTGGCGGGTGGCGACCATGTTTACGAACAGGTGATCCGCAAAGCATCGGGCTGGGGAAGCCCGGAGCAACTGATGTTTGTTATCGGCGCTACCAAAGCCGAAGAATTTTCCAACATCAGGAAGCTGGCGCCCGATCATTTTTACCTGGTGCCGGGAGTGGGTGCGCAGGGTGGCGACCTGGCTGAAATATCAAATCGCTGTATGACCTCCGACTGCGGCCTGCTGGTGAACGCCAGCCGCGCGGTCATTTATGCTTCTGGCGGCGAGGATTTCGCCGGGCAGGCTGCCTCTGTGGCGGCCGGCTACCAGAAGGACATGGATATTTACCTTCCAGCCAATTCTTCTTCCCAACTGGCATAAAATAGATGAGATAATTTCAAAATGTATTTCAGATTCCTCATTTTTGAACGACAATCAAACATACGCATGAGAAAATTACTGTTGATCCTGTTGCTGGCAGCAACTTACTCTGTCACCGCGCAACAAACTCCTGTCACGAAAGCTAACTACCAGCTGGCTGCCCGTTTCGCTCCCAAAAAAGTTGAGAAAATGGTTTTCAGCACCGGCGTTGATCCACACTGGCTGAAGCAGTCGGACCGCTTCTGGTATGTGTACGAAACACCCAGTGGTAAGAACTGGTATATCGTAGACCCCTCGAAGGGCGAGAAAAGATTGCTGTTCGACAATGAAAGGCTGGCCGCTATGCTTACCATGATTGTGAAAGATCCTATGGACGCTCAGCACCTGAACATCGACAGCATGCGTTTTGTGAAAGACGAGAACTGGATCCAGTTTGAAGTGCTCAGCACCCAGGAGATCGAAATAAAAGATACCACGGCAAAAAAAGGTACCCCGCCGAAGAAAGAAAGGAAGCGCTATTATTTCGAATACAACCTGAATACCGGCCAGCTCGTGGAGCTCACCGATTTCAAAAAGCCAAAAAGAGGTCCTCGTTGGGCATCGGTATCGCCCGACGGGCAAACCGTGGTCTTTGCCAGGAATTTCAATCTTTATTGGATGGACAAATCCAATTATGACAAGGCCGTGATCAATGAAGAAGACAGCACCATCGTGGAACATAAGCTCACCACAGATGGCGTGGAGCATTTTGAATATGGGTTCTCAGGCAACGAAAACAATGTGGACAAGGAAAAGAACAAGAACAAGCGCAAGCCTGCCTTCGTCTATTGGTCGCCAGACTCCAAACGCTTTGCGATGATCCGCAACGACAACAGGAATGTGAAGGAGCTCTGGGTGGTCAACAGCATCGCGGAACCACGTCCTACCATTGAGACTTATAAATACCACATGGCCGGTGAGAAAGAATCACCGGTGAGCTACCTCCTGGTATTTGACATGGCCAGCAAAACGAAAAAAGAGCTGGACGTGAAACAATTCAAGGACCAGGCCATTGGCATATGGTCCAGGCCTGCAGCGGTCAATACACGCGACGACGATTACCGTCCGCTGGTTTGGCATGGCACCAACGAGAAGTTTTATTTCAACCGCACCAGCCGCGACCTGAAGCGGATCGACATCGCTGAAGTGAATGTGAATTCGGGTACGGTGAAGGTGGTGATCAACGAGAACATGAATACTTATGTGGAGATGCGCAGGCTGGGCGTGGTGAAAGGAGGTGAAGAGCTGATACACTGGAGCGAGCGTGACGGCTGGGCGCACCTTTACCTTTTTGATGGCAATGGCAAACTAAAGAACCAGATCACAAGGGGATCGTATCACGTAGAGGACATTGCCGGCATCGATGAGAATAAGAGAGTGGTTTATTTTATTGCCAACGGAAGGGAAAAAGGCGAGGATCCTTACTACCAGCATTTGTACCGCGTGAATTTCGACGGCTCGGGGCTGAAGTTGCTGAACCCTGGAGAGTTTGAGCACGAGATCAGCATGAACGACAACGAAAAGTATTTCGTGAACAATTATTCCCGGGTGAACACCGCGCCGAGGTCCGCCCTTTATAACACCGAGGGCAGGAAGATCATGGACCTGGAAGCAACCGATCTGACCTCTTTGTTTTCTGCCGGCTATAAATTCCCGGAGCTATTTTCTGTAAAGGCCGATGACGGCATCACCGATCTATATGGCGTGATCTACAAGCCTTTCAATTTTGATTCAACGAAGTTGTACCCGATCATCCTTTATGTCTATCCTGGTCCGCAAACAGAAGCAGTGAACAAGGCCTTCTCCCGTAGCTTCGACAGGATCGACAGGCTGGCGCAGGCCGGATTTATCGTGGTGACCGTAGGTAACAGGGGTGGACATCCGAGCCGTTCTAAATGGTACCATAACTATGGTTACGGCAACCTCAGGGATTATGGACTGGCCGATAAAAAAGCGGCCGTTGAGCAACTGGCAGACCGCTATCCTTACATCGATATCAACAAGGTGGGAATTCATGGACATTCAGGCGGTGGCTTCATGAGCACAGCGGCGATGCTGGTCTACCCCGACTTTTTTAAAGTAGCGGTTTCCAGCGCAGGCAACCACGACAACGCCATCTACAACAGGTGGTGGAGTGAGAAGCACCATGGTGTGAAAGAAGTAGTGGGAGAGAAGGGCGATACTTCTTTTGTGTACAGCATTGAGAAGAATCCCGAGCTGGCGAAGAACCTGAAAGGAAAACTGATGCTGTTCCATGGCGACATTGACAACAACGTACATCCTGCCAACACCATCCGTATGGCCAATGCGCTTATCAAAGCCAACAAGCGCTTCGACATGATGCTGCTGCCGGGCCAGAGGCATGGCTTCGGCGACATGACAGAATATTTCTTCTGGCGCATGGTGGATTATTTCAGTGAGCATTTGCTGGGCGACGACTCCGGTTCGCAAAGCGTGGATATTGAGCAGATGAACAGGGAAGTGGAGCAAAGTAATAAGAGAAGACCGGCGACGCCGGGATTGTGAGTTTGTTGGCGGCCTTTGGGCCGCCAATTTAACAATATCATATACGCTATACGCCGCAATAATCTCACGGAAATTGTAGTTTTAAATTATCCATTTAGAACTATGATCCTGATCCCCTTTTTCATCTCACTGCTTAGTTTGGCCAGCCCAAAAAACAATATGGCTGATATGGCTGTGTATCCGTCTCCGCCTACGGTCAACAAGCAACTCATACTTGACCTGGTGAACGCGGTAAGGAAAAAAGGCTGCAACTGTGGTGATACCTGGTATCCCTCTGCACCCTCAGTTGCCTGGAACGATCAGCTTGAGCAGGCTGCTTTGCAGCACAGCACCGACATGTACAGGAAGAATTATTTCAGCCACATCTCTTCCGAAGGCTCCAACGGTGGCGACCGACTGGATGCGATCGGTTACAAGTGGATCGCTTATGCGGAGAACATAGGCATGGGCTATACTTCTGAAAAAGAAGTGGTGGAGGCTTGGGTGAAGAGTCCTTCTCATTGCAAGAACATGATGGGAAAGGACTACAAAGAAATGGGCGTAGCCAGGGTTGGTTTGTACTGGACCCAGGACTTTGGCAGCCGGTAAGATCTGTCGAACTGTCTATCTGCCCATCTGTCGATCTGGGGATCATTGGAAATAGGTAATGAGTGATTAAATTAGCTTATGAAAACTTTCCTCACCGGTCTTTCACTGCTACTGACCTTTGTTTGCTACTCGCAAAACACAGAAGAAAAAAAGCCCATCGAACAAATCAAAAAGTACTGGTTCGTCATGCTTAAGACGGGCCCTAATCGAACACAGGATTCTGCTACTGCTGCTGCCATACAAAAAGCCCACATACGCAACATCGACAGCTTATATTATGAAGGTTATATCAAAGTAGCCGGTCCTTTTGGCGAGCCAGGAGAATGGAGGGGAATTTTCATTTTTGACGCGCCTTCCCGGGAGTTTGTAGAGAGATTGTTGCAGACCGACCAGGCCATCAGCTCTGGCAGACTAACTTATGAGATCAAGCCATGGTACACTGCCCCTATGGGAAGCTTTGTGCCGGGCAAGCCCGAAAGGAAGGTTGAAGATAAGAATTGATAGATGTCGACACCACTGATCATCCAGATCGACTGATGGACAGCGCAATGGATAGATCGACAGATGGGCAGATAATCAAAGGATCTCCCAGTTCTCTACTGCGCCTTCCACCACGGAAAACAAAGGATGAACGGCCAGTTCGCCAATTCTGTGGGCCGGGGACCTTGCCTCCACTTTCCTGCGAAGATGATCCAGTTCATACGCCAGCTGGCCCTTGGTTACCGTGATCAAATGTTCGCAGCCAAGAGGAGAGAACTTAGTTTTATCGAACTGATAATTTCTGTGCACAGCTTCTCTGTGTACCTCCTGCAGGTAAAAGTTGATCGCCGCCAGGGGATCGGGAGCGGCATAAAACCTGTTGAGCTGGGGATGATGTTTATAGCCCCTGGTTTGGCCTTCCAGCACTTTTTTGGCCAGCAGGGCTTCCCGCCAAAGGGCCACCAGGCCTTTGCCGTCTAACATTGAGGGATCCAAACTCCACAGGCGCATAAGGTATAAAATGCAAACATAGGGTTTGCACCCAATCATTTACTTTTGTCCGCATGTCAAAAGACCTGTTTCAATCTCCTGATTATTACCTGGTGGACGAACTTTTATCGGACGAGCACAAGCTGGTGCGGGATAGCGTGCGGAACTATGTAAAAAAGGAGATCTCTCCTATCATTGAAGATTACGCTCAGCGTGCTGAATTTCCCGAGCAGATCGTGAAGCAGCTGGGCGACCTGGGATGTTTTGGTCCAACCATTCCTGAGGAATATGGCGGCGGCGGCCTGGATTATATCAGCTATGGACTGATGATGCAGGAACTGGAGAGGGGCGACAGCGGCGTGCGTTCCACTGCCTCGGTGCAGGGCTCGCTGGTGATGTTCCCCATTCACGCTTATGGCAGCGAAGAACAGAAAAGAAAATTCCTGCCCAAACTGGCTTCAGGCGAATGGTTGGGATGTTTCGGTCTCACTGAGCCCGACCACGGCAGCAACCCGGCAGGCATGCTCACCAATTTCAAAGATGCAGGCGATCATGTGATCCTCAACGGCAGCAAGATGTGGATTTCGAACGCACCCTACTCCCAGGTAGCGGTGGTGTGGGCAAAAGATGAGAGCGGCGATATCCGCGGGCTGGTGGTGGAAAGAGGCATGGAAGGTTTTTCCACGCCAACTACCCATGGCAAATGGAGCCTGAGGGCCAGCGCCACCGGCGAACTGGTATTCGACAATGTAAAAGTTCCCAAGGAAAATATTTTTCCCAGCGTAAAAGGGCTGAAGGGTCCGTTGGGCTGTCTTACCAAAGCGCGTTACGGCATTGCCTGGGGCGCACTGGGCGCGGCCATGGATTGCTACGATACCGCCCTGCGTTACAGCAAGGAAAGGGTGCAGTTCGACCGCCCGATCGGCGGCTTTCAGCTGCAGCAGAAAAAGCTGGCGGAAATGATCACGGAAATAACAAAGGCGCAATTGCTGGTTTGGCGACTGGGTGTGCTGATGAACGAAGGACGGGCCACGCCGCAGCAGGTGTCCATGTCCAAACGCAATTCCTGCGAGATCGCGGCCAACATCGCCCGCGATGCCAGGCAGATGCTGGGAGGCATGGGTATCACCGGCGAGTACAGCATCATGCGCCACATGATGAACCTGGAGAGCGTGATCACTTACGAGGGAACACATGATATCCATTTGCTGATCACAGGGATGGATGTGACGGGGTTGAACGCTTTTAAATAAATCTGAATGTAGAATGTTGAATGTTGAGTGTTGAATGCTGAATTGAAACAGCCGCTCTACTTTTTCGGTTCAGAATTCATCGGTTCATCTGTTCTTCATTCATTAAATTAGGTAAGGATGCGGATATTCCTCATAGGTTTCATGGGTTGCGGGAAGACGCACTACGGGCGGGAGCTGAGTAAAAAGATCCAGGTGCCTTTCTTTGACCTCGATGAAGCCATTGAAGAAAGAGAAGGCAAGACCATTACAAAGATCTTCGAAGAAGAAGGAGAGGAATATTTTCGGTTGTTGGAAAAAGATGTGCTTCACCTGATCACCGAGAGTCACGAGACTTTTGTGATGGCCTGCGGAGGCGGCACGCCCTGCTATTTCAACAACATCGACTACATGAACAAGAACGGGCTGACGGTCTGGATCAACTGTTCCATCGACTGCCTGCACGATCGCCTGGTGAAGGTGAGGGGAGAAAGGCCTTTGCTCGATCACATCACCGACAACCAGCTTCGCTCCTACATCGTAAAGAAATTTGGCAACCGTAAAATATTTTACCAGCAGGCGGCGGTTATCCTCAATGAGGACGACCTCACCATCGACAAGCTGGTAGACCATGTTTTCCACCCTTAAAAAATTCTATGCAAAAGATCTTCTTGTTACTGGGAACTGTTTTGGCTGCACTGGCCGTAGCACTGGGCGCTTTTGGCGCACATGGACTCAAAAAATTGGTAGCACCGGAAACGGTGGCCAGCTATCAAACAGGTGTGCAATACCAGATGTATCATGCCATTGCGCTGATCATCGTGGCCATACTCATTGAAAGATGGCAAAACAACCAGGCCTTGCATTGGGCCGGCTGGCTCTTTGCCGGTGGTATCCTGCTTTTCTCCGGCTCGCTTTACTTCCTGGCTTCGCTGAAAGCCATGAACAAAGTAGGTGTTTCGGGCATCGGCCTGATCACGCCTATTGGGGGATTGCTTTTCATTGCCGGCTGGATCCTGCTTTTGTTCGCCGTTCTTAAGAATAAATAATTATTTTTAGCCATAAGCGTTACTGTTCTGAATACTTTACCCCGCATACTATTTTTGCTCTATGGCTAACAGGCTGAAAAAATCCACCATTGCAGCACCTGAGGAAAAAGAGGTGAAGGAGGAGAAACGCACAAAAAAACCGTCTGCGGAGAAAAGCACCGGCCACCTGAAAAAAGACAGGGAGGAGAGTGTTGACCTGAAAAAGCTGGCCAGGGACGAAAGAACCTGGAAGATCATAGGCACCATCTCCCTGCTGGTCTCCATCTTCCTGTTTATTGCCTTTGTTTCCTATTTCTTTACCTGGAAGGAAGACCAGGACAAGGTGCTTAATAACGATTCATCGTTTTTATGGGAATACGATACCAGCAACAGGGTATCCAACTTGTTGGGTAAACTCGGCGCCTACATCTCACACTTCTTTATCTATCGGGGCTTTGGCGTAGCCTCACTGTTGTTCTGCACATTTTTCTTCGTGGTGGGCATCAACCTGCTGTTTGAGAGAAAGGTGTTCTCCATCTGGAAGAACCTGAAGTATGTCACCTTCGGACTGGTGATCGCTTCCGTATCCTTTGCGTTTTTATTTCCTGATGCCGGCTTTCCTTATGGCGGCAGGGTGGGCGACATGATCAATAACTGGCTGGTGAATTTCCTTGGCTATGTAGGAACCGCGGCATTGTTGCTGGTGGTAGCCTTCAGCTACCTGATCTGGCAATTCAACCCCCGATTCAGGCTGCCTGAGAAAAAGCAGGCGGTCGTCCCCGAAACTCTTACAGAAGAAGATCTGGAAGAAGGCCTGGAAGAAGGAACGGCAGCGGGCATGTCGGTGAACCAGATGTACGCAGAGAAGAAGAACCTGCTCAAGGGAGAAGGAGGAATGGTGCTGGCAGATACAGAGGAAGATGAGGATGAGGGCCTCGGGCTGGTAGAAAAAGAAGAAGATGAAGAAACAGAAGAAGAGACAGAGATGATGCCAGTGAAGGAAGTGGTGGATGACATCCTGCACAGGCACGATGAACCCAAAGAGCTGGTGATCCCTCCCAAGGGAATCCCTCCGGCCGACCACATCCAGCTGGAGATCAAGGCCACGCCTGAAAAACCGGTGGAAGAAGTTCAGAAAGGATATGCGGACCTGGATCCTTATGAGCCTACGTTGGATCTGCGGGATTACAAGTACCCGGTCATCAGCCTGCTGGATACCCATGGGAGTGAAAAGATCGTACAGGATCCGGGCGAGCTGGAGAACAACAAGAACCAGATCATCAACACACTCAGGAATTACGACATCGAGATCCAAAAGATTTTCGCTACCGTTGGTCCCACCGTAACGCTCTACGAGATCGTGCCGGCAGCAGGCGTACGCATATCGCGCATCAAGAACCTGGAAGATGATATCGCCCTCAGCCTTTCCGCCCTCGGCATTCGCATCATCGCCCCCATTCCGGGAAAAGGAACCATCGGTATTGAAGTGCCGAATCACAAAAAGAGCGTGGTGAGCATGAAGACCCTGCTCTCTTCGGAAAAATTCACGCACAATCATTTCAGCCTGCCGATCGCCATTGGTAAGAAGATCGACAACGAGCATTTCATTGTAGATCTCGCCAGCATGCCCCACCTGCTGATGGCCGGTGCTACAGGGCAGGGTAAATCGGTTGGACTCAACGCTATTCTTGTTTCACTGCTCTATAAGAAGCACCCATCGCAGCTCAAGCTCGTGCTCATCGACCCCAAGAAGGTGGAGCTGAGCGTGTACCGCCATATTGAAAAGCATTTCCTTGCCAAGCTGCCGGGGGAAGAAGAAGCGATCATTACCGATACAAAAAAAGTGATCAATACGCTCAATGCGCTTTGCATTGAAATGGACAACCGTTACGACCTGCTGAAAGAGGCCGGTGCCCGCAACATCAAAGAGTACAATGAAAAGTTCGTCAAGAGAAGACTGAACCCGCAGAAAGGCCACCAGTTCCTTCCCTTCATTGTGCTGGTGATTGACGAGTTCGCCGACCTGATCATGACCGCGGGCAAGGAAGTGGAAATGCCCATCGCCAGGCTGGCCCAGCTCGCACGCGCCGTGGGCATTCACCTGATCATCGCTACGCAGCGTCCTTCAGTGAACATCATCACGGGTACCATCAAGGCCAACTTCCCATCGCGGATCGCCTTCAAGGTTTCCAGCAAGATCGACTCGCGCACCATCCTGGATGCGGGGGGTGCAGAGCAGCTCATTGGAAAAGGAGACATGCTGATCTCACATAACGGGGAGATCGTAAGATTGCAATGCGCTTTTGTTGACACGCCCGAAGTAGAGAAGGTCGTTGAATTCATATCCGAACAAAGAGGTTATCCGCAGGCCTTCCTGCTGCCTGAGTATATAGATGAAAAAGACCTGGAGGGAAAGGAATTTGATTCGGGAAACAAAGATCCCTTGTTTGAAGACGCGGCGAGGCTGATCGTGCAAAACCAGGTAGGATCAACGTCTTTGCTGCAAAGAAGAATGAAGCTCGGCTACAACCGCGCCGGCAGGCTCATGGACCAATTGGAGGCAGCTGGCGTTGTGGGGCCCAGCCTGGGCAGCAAGGCAAGGGACGTATTGATCAAAACGGAGGCGGACCTCCAGGAATACCTCGATGGTTTCAGTTAGCGTGCTGTTAAGAAGTCGATGCTTTTTAAACTCATAACATTTTGATGGTCAAATCACCAGAGGATAACGTTTATCTTTGTATTGTGTCCTTGACTAAAATAAAAAATTCAATGAGAAAAATTCTAAGTACGATCATACTCGCAGCGGTAGTGGTGGGTGCAAGTGCACAAAAAGTATCTTCATCTAACCCGGTGAATAACGATCCGGCAGCCAAAAAAGTGCTGGATGCAGTGAGTGCCAAGTTTAAAACATTTAAATCAGCACAGGCGGGCTTTACCTATGTCATAGAGAATGCCCAGGGAAAAGTGTTGTCCTCTAAAAAAGGCGTTGTGTCCATGCGTGGTAACAAGTATCATGTCACTATACCAGGAATGGAGATCTTCTCAGACGGCAGGCTTTCCTGGAATTATGATAAAGCAGCTAAAGAAGTCACTGTAAAGGAAGCTGATGGCGGCGGCACAGATCTGACACCTCAGAAACTGTTTACAAATTTTTATGATAAAGATTTCCTTTATAAGCTGAACGGTGAGAGAAAAGAGGGTGGCAAGGTGCTGCAGGAGATCGAAATGACGCCATCGAACAAGAACAGGCCATTTCATAAAGTATATGTGTGGGTAGATAAGGCTACCAAGACCATCTATCGTACCCGTATCCTTGAAAAAAGCGGTACAAGGTATGTGTACACGATCAACACATTCAAGCCGAATGTGGCCGTTTCCGATGCGAGCTTCACCTTTGATAAGAAAAAATATCCTGGAGTAGAGGTAGTGGATCTCCGCTAACAGAGCAAAACTATTAAATGAAAACGTCCCGCATTGCGGGACGTTTCTTTTTACTCAACCTAACAGACTAACACTTGTTTTCAGCATTTTTCACCCGATCAACCACACAACTGAAAACTCCACTCATCACTCATTCCTGTTCTCGGGAGCATTTTGTCCCGATTGTTCGTTCCGGGAGGCACCAGTTTCTGTTTTCTGGTACTGCCCTCTTTGTTCTTCGAAATTCATTCCTTCAAAACCCGGAAGCGAACCCTGAGACGCAGTATGCCGGAGCTCGCCACTTTGCGAGTGGACGGCATTCTGGCTGTTCTGTCTCCTGTTATCTTCCATAAAAATGAGGTTTTCAATATAAGGGGGTCTAAAATGATGCCTTTTTTTGTTCCTGTTTAAACCGCAGGCGCCACGGTTAGGCATGTAGGAAAACAGGGTCAGGTTGAGGAATTTGTCTACACCTTGTTAAAAGCCTTTAACAAACTGACCTTATCTTCCCCAGGAATGGACGAAATGGAGTCGGGCTGGGTATCCCAAGCGGGGCAGTAGGACCAGGGGAACTCTGCTCACCGAAGGACTTTAAGACAGCGCTCAAAATGCTGTTCCCTACAATCCTTTACTTTTGCACGCCCTACGGGGACATCATTATGAGATACGAGGAAGAGATCAGAAAAAGAAAAACGTTTGCCATCATTTCGCACCCCGATGCGGGTAAGACCACGCTCACGGAAAAATTCCTGCTTTTTGGCGGTGCCATACAGGTGGCGGGAGCGGTGAAGAGCAACAAGATAAAGAAGGGCGCTACTTCGGATTTCATGGAGATCGAAAGGCAGCGCGGAATTTCCGTGGCTACTTCGGTGATGAGCTTCGAGTACAACGGTAACCTCATCAACCTGTTGGATACGCCCGGGCACAAGGACTTCGCCGAAGATACCTATCGCACACTCACGGCCGTAGACAGTGTGATCCTGGTGGTGGATAGCGTGAATGGGGTGGAAGAACAGACCCGCAGACTCATGCAGGTCTGCAGTATGCGAAAAACTCCCGTGATCGTATTCATCAACAAAATGGACCGGGATGGAAAGAACCGTTTCGACCTGCTGGAAGAGATCGAGAAAGAGCTTACCATTTCACTCCATCCTATGACCTGGCCCATCAACCAGGGCAAAGATTTTAAGGGGGTCTATGATCTTTACCACAAAAGCCTCCGGTTGTTCTCGCCCAACACGAAAGCCACCGACGCCGATACCATCTCTATATCTGACCTTTCTTCCGGCATCCTTGACCAGAAGCTGGGTGAGCGCGATGCCGCTACCCTCAGGGAAGACGTAGAGCTGATCGACGGAGTATACGGGGAGCTCAAAGTATCGTCCTACCTCAGTGGTGATGTGGCTCCAGTTTTTTTTGGCAGCGCCATCAACAACTTCGGTGTGAAAGAAATGCTGGACACTTTTGTGCGGATAGCGCCTACACCGCGCGACCGGGAAACCAACAAGCGCAAGGTGTCGGTGGGCGAGGATAAATTCTCGGGCTTCATTTTTAAGATACACGCCAACCTCGACCCGAAGCACCGCGACCGCATTGCCTTCCTCCGCGTATGCTCTGGCAGGTTCGAGCGGAACAAGTATTTCCATCACGTGAGGCTGGACAAGGACGTGCGTTTTTCTAATCCTTATTCTTTCATGGCCCGGGAGAAGAATGTAGTGGACGATGCCTATCCCGGTGATGTAGTGGGCTTGTTTGATACTGGCAATTTCAAGATCGGTGATACGCTTACTGAAGGCGAGGATTTTTATTTTACGGGCATACCCACTTTCTCTCCTGAGATCTTTAAGGAGGTAGTGAATAAAGATCCGATGAAGACCAAGCAGCTCGAAAAAGGCCTGCTGCAGTTGACCGATGAAGGGGTGGCCCAATTGTTCACGCAGCACGGAGGCAACAAGAAGATCATTGGTTGTGTAGGAGAGCTGCAGTTTGAAGTGATCCAGTATCGCTTGCTGCATGAGTATGGCGCCTCGGTACAATTTAATTCACTGCCCTTCTATAAGGCTTGCTGGATCACCAGCGAAGACCCGAAGAAGCTGCAGGATTTTATCCGCTTCAAGCAGGGCAATGTGGCGATTGACAAGGATGGCCAGCTGGTTTACCTGGCCCAGAGCGAATGGTTCCTGAATACAGAGCGGAACAACAATCCCGATATTGAATTCCATTTCACCAGCGAGGTGCATAAGTAGTTGACTAGTTGACTGGTTAACTAGTTGACTGGGTAAATCGGATGAACAGCTGCTAAAACTCAGGATTTACCCCCGTATATGACTCCGGGGTAATCGCCTTCAATTCTTTTTTCACAGCCGCAGGCACGTTCAATCCTTCGATGAATTTATGGATCGTTGTACGATCGAATTTTTTCTTTCCTCTCGTCAGGTCTTTTAACACCTCGTACGCGTCGGGATAATTCTCCCTGCGCAGGATGGTTTGAATGCCTTCTGAGACCACCACCCAGTTCTCTTCCAGGTCGGAAGCGATCTTTTCGGGATTCAGCACCAGCTTGGCCAGGCCTTTTTCTATAGAACGGATGGCTATGATGGTATGGCCTACAGGAGTGCCAATATTGCGCAGAACTGTTGAGTCGGTGAGGTCGCGCTGCAGCCTGGAAACAGGGAGCTTGGCGGAGAGGTGTTCCAGGATGGCATTGGCTATACCCAGGTTGCCTTCCGCGTTTTCAAAATCGATCGGGTTCACTTTATGCGGCATGGCCGATGAGCCTACTTCGCCTGCCTTCACGCGCTGCTTGAAGTAGTCCATGGAAATATAGGTCCAGATGTCGCGGCAAAGGTCTATGAGAATGGTGTTGAGTCTTTTGATGGCATCCAGCTGGGCGGCAAGGTGATCGTAATGCTCGATCTGCGTAGTGAACTGGGACCTTTGGAGGCCCAATACTTCTTCCACGAATTCGTTGGCATAGCCTACCCAGTCGGCCTTGGGGAAGGCGGCATGGTGGGCATTGAAATTACCGGTGGCGCCGCCGAATTTCGCCGAGAACGGAATGTTGATCAGCTGCTCGATGCCGTTTTGCAGACGCTCTACAAACACCATGATCTCTTTGCCCAGGCGGGTGGGACTGGCGGGCTGGCCGTGCGTACGCGCCAGCATCGATACTTCCTTCCATTCTGCAGCCAGCAGCCGCAGTTCGGTATTCAGATTCAGCAAACCCGGTGCATACTCAAATTCCATGGCATGCTTCCAGAGCAGGGGGATCGCCGTGTTATTGATGTCCTGGGAGGTGAGTCCGAAGTGCACCCATTCCTTGATGTCACCGGCGCCGTTGGCTTCCAGTTCTTTCTTGATGAAGTATTCGACAGCTTTTACGTCGTGGTTGGTAGTTTTCTCTATGGACTTAACGATCTCCGCCTGCCCGATGTCAAAATTCTCTTTCAGCTCGTTCAACCGGCCGGCGGCTTTTGCAGGGATCTTGAAAAATTTCTTGGAGGCAAGGAATTCGAGATACTCGATCTCCACTAAAACACGGTACCTAATGAGGGCATACTCCGAAAAATAATCAGATAGATGTCTTACTTGCTGACGGTAGCGGCCGTCAAGAGGAGATATGGCGGTGAGCGGATGCAGTTCCATGGTCGTCAATCGTGAATCGTGAATGGTGAAAAAGTGAAAAGTTCCAATTACCAATTCCCAATACCTTTGAACAAAACTAAATGATTTGAAGAAGATAAGGGTGGGGGCTGTGAATTATCTGAATACAAAACCCCTGCTGCATGGTATTCGCCACCACGCAGTGATGAGCCAGGTGGAGATCGTGGAAGATTACCCTGCACGCATTGCCGATATGCTTTTACAGGATGAGATCGACCTCGGCCTTGTGCCCGTGGCTATCACGCACCGCATGGAGGAGTGGCATGTGATAGGCAGCCACTGCATTGGCTGTGACGGGGAAGTGGCTTCCGTGTGCATCTTCAGTGAAGTACCCCTGGAAGAAGTAAAAGAACTCTTGCTCGATTACCAGTCACGCACCTCAGCTATGCTGGCGCAGGTGCTGCTGAGGGATCATTGGAAGCTTTCTCCGAAGATCATCAATGCAGCCGGCGAGGATTTCCGAAGCACCATCCAGGGAACAACTGCCGGGCTTGTGATAGGCGACCGCGCCCTGATTCAGAGGCAACAATCAAAATATATTTACGACCTCGGAACGGCCTGGAAAGAGCATACCGGGCTTCCCTTTGTGTTTGCCGCCTGGATCTCCAACAAACCCCTTGATGAAGCTTTTTGCAGGGAATTTGACGAAGCCAATGCAGAAGGCTTGAAAAAAATGGATGAAATCGTGCAAAAAATGGACTTCCCCGCTTATGATATGAATCGATATTTCTCCGAAAACATCCGGTTCAGGCTGGATGAAAGGGCCAGGGAGGGCATGCTGGCTTTTTTAAACAAGAAATTATAGCGTTTTCCAGCCGGACCCCAGGCCATTTATTCAAAAATCGGTTACCCACCTTTATGGGTAAAATACCTGTATTATTTTTCTCTTGCCAGCAAAGAAATAATGAAAAATATTTATATTTTCGGGGCTCTACCAGCTTATGAGAAAGATGATGTGCATTGCTCTCTCCGCATTGCTGTATAATGCAACAGGGCCAGCTGCCAGTTTTTTTTCGGATCATCCATATCGTGCTGAAGGTTTCCTTGCTGTTCGTGGAAATGACTGTTCATTCAAACAGTCCGGAGGTGAAAGTAAGTCCGCTTCGGGCTTCAGTGAAAGGAGTGTAGAATCAAGTTTTCAGACCATCACTGTACCCTATATATGAGAACTTTCAAAAGCCTCCTGTTCGCCGTATTAGTTTTTGTTTGCACTGTATCCAGCGCTCAAAATGCCCAGTATGCCACCTCCGGTACGGGTAGTATGAGAAATTATATCTCCTGGTTCGACTGGGCGGGATTTTCCCTTGCAAATGGAGCAAGCCGAAACTTTACTACACCCGACGGGTTGAATGTGACCATCAGCTTTTCAAATGTCACAGCCTCTAGTGTATCTCCGTATATCATGAACACCTGGTCGGGTTCCGTGTTGTGGAAGTTGTACGATTTTACGAATCCGGCTGTAAAGCCAGCCCTTTTTAGCATCAATTCATCGGAGGCTGTGACATTTCAGATGTCACTTTCCGCCACCAGGGATGGAGTGCCCGCACCTTTTACCCTGGTAGCTGCAGATGCCGAGGCCAGCGACAATACCGAGGTAATGACTCTTAGCACCAACGGTTCGTCGTGGCGGACCATCGAGTTTTATAGAAATAGCTCACAGAACAATAATCCCTTGGGGGGGTGCGGTACCCAGACGGTGACACTGACCCAAACTTATGGTGGATCATCGCAAACCGGTCAGAATCCCATCCTGGCTACCGATGGCACCGGTTCCATTGTCGTTACAACCGCAATGAACCGCACGATGCAGGGAGGGATGGCAGTGGCCTTTGGTATTTTTTCGCCCATCGATCGTGGGGATCTGCCCGCAAGCTATACAGTAGCACATCATGCCCTGGCATTTAATACGATCAATTCCTGCAATTACAACCCTCCTTATCCCTCCATTAGCCAAACCAACTGGCTTTACCTGGGAACACTGCCAGGAGATGCTGATGGTGCCCAAACGACCAACGATAATACAAACGGTGCAGATGAGGACGCCCTGACTTCATTTCCTGTCTACACAGGCTCTGGATCTTACAGTCTCACCATACCACTAAGAAATACAAGTCCGACGGCAGCACTAGCTACTTTAAAGGGCTGGTTTGATTTTAATCGTGATGGTAGTTTTAGCGCTGCTGAATCCGCGACCGCTTCCATACCAGGTGGTGCTACTTCAGCTGTCCTCACGTGGACGGGTTTGCCAGCGACATTGCCAGCAGGTTCCGTATCGGATTTTGGATTTAGGTTCAGGACAGCTTTTTTGGCTTCACAGATCGCTAACCCTAACGGCTATGCGACAGACGGAGAAGCAGAAGACTACCTGGTAGCCGGGACTGCATTGCAGCCGCCTGCAATGACTACCGCGTCTTTTAATGCTCCAGATACCGTGTGTTTGGGTAGTTCTGTAACGATCACCAACACCAGTACGGGCACTACGAGTTCACTTTGGAATTTTTGTTCTGCAGACCCAACGAGCACTCCGTCTGGCATCAACTTCGGTAACCCCGGTTCTACGCTGGGTATTCCTGTTTTTATGGATTATATCCAGGAGGGTGGAAACTGGTATGGGCTTGTAGTAAACAATGGTCCGGGCGGACTTGTTCGATTGAATTTTGGAAGCAGCCTGCAAAATACACCCACGGCCACCTACCTGGGAAACCTGGGCGGAGAGCTTGTTAATAGCCTCCAGGGAATTCAAATCGTCAATCACAACGGCAACATCCTGGCGATCATAGTAGGAGGAGACCCGGTATTTGGAGTCAGCTCCCGGGTGATCAAACTGAATTTCGGAAGCAGCATTCTCAATACACCTACAGTAACTAATTGGGGGAATATTGGATCGCTTGACTATCCGGTGGAATTGTACTTGTTTAAAGAAGGAAGCAATTGGTACGGTCTGACGGAGAATCATCATGGCAACAGCATCACCCGGTTTAATTTCGGTACTGATTTCAGCGGCACTCCCACCGGTGTCAATCTTGGAAATATTGGTGGTATATTCAAACCCAGTGGATTTTTACCAACCAAACAAGGGGGCAATTGGTATCTCTTTGTCACCAACCAGGGAGGTAATACGTTGTCCAGACTTGATTTTGGCAACTCTCTTCTCAATACACCTACTGGAGTCAATTTGGGTAATCCAGGCGGTATCTTATCCGGGCCTCGCGACATTCATCTCGTTGACCTCTGCGGACAGAAGGTGGGCTTTTTATTGAATGGCGGCTCGAACAGTTTGGTTCGCCTGAACTTTGCGACCTTAACATCCGTACCTACGGCTACCGATCTGGGAAATATCGGTAACATGAGCGGCCCTCATTCTTTTTCCAGGATATTCCGCGAAGGCGCCAACTTTTATGCTTTTGTACAAAATGCGTCATCCAATACCATTACGAGACTGAATTTTACCGGCTCATGCACAACAGGGGTAACGCCAGCCTTCTCCAACTTATACAATCCGCCCGCGATCACTTATACGGCGACAGGTACATATACAATTAGCCTGCTGGTGGACGAGGGTCTGCCCACGCAGACGTCATTTTGCCGCCAGATCGTTGTCATGCCGCCACTTGTAAAAAAGCCCACACAGGTGATTCCTTATTGTGGACTGGCCGGCATCAAGATTGGATCGCCAGTACAGGGTGCCAGTTATTTATGGAATACAGGGGCAACCACCGACTCCATATTTGTTAACCTGGGAACCTACTGGGTTGAATCTTCTAAATACGGTTGTACTGTGCGTGACAGTATCATAGTGAAATGTGTTCAAGCGTCATTCACCGCACCAGACACGATCTGCATAAATAATCCGGTCACTATCAACAATACAAGCACAGGTCACACTACCTCGCTCTGGAATTTCTGTTCATCGGACCCTGCTGGTAGTCCAACGGGGATCAACCTTGGAAATCCAGGCTCTTTAGGGATACCTGTGTTCATTGACTATATCCAGCAAGGCGGAAACTGGTATGCATTGGTGCTGAACAATGGTCCCGGCGGCCTCGTTCGCCTGAATTTTGGAAGCAGCCTCCTGAATACACCCACTTCCACCTACCTCGGAAATTTGAGCGGTGTCATAGTCAACAGCCTCCAGGGCATCCAGATCGTGAATAATAATGGTAACATCCTGGCTATTGTTGTCGGCGGTGACCCCGTTTTTGGTGTTAGCTCCAGGGTGATCAAACTTGATTTCGGAGCCAGTATTACCAACACGCCTGTGGCTACGAATTGGGGCAATGTGGGTAACCTCGACTACCCTGTGGAGCTCTATGTGTTCAAGGAGGGTGCGAATTGGTATGGAATCACGGAGAATCACCATAGTAGCACCATCACCCGGTTTAATTTTGGAACAGATTTCAATGCGGCACCAACTGGCGAAAATCTTGGAAATATCGGCGGCTTAAATAAACCCAGTGGTTTTCTTCCTGTACAGATCGGTGGGAACTGGCATTTGTTTGTCACCAATTTTGGCAGCAATACATTGTCGAGACTTGATTTCGGCAATTCACTTTTGAATACGCCCACAGGCATTAATCTTGGTAATCTCGGCGTGCTCTCCGGTCCACGCGATCTGCATATAGTTGACCTGTGCGGACAGAAGGTGGGTTTTTTGCTCAATGGTTCATCCAATTCGCTGGTGCGTCTCAATTTTTCAAGTCCTACAGCTGTGCCTACCGCCTCATCGTTAGGTAATATTGGTAACATGAGTGGACCGCACTCATTTTCAAGGATATTTAGGGAAGGAGCTGGTTTTTACGCATTTGTACAAAATGCTTCGTCGAATACACTAACCCGGCTGAACTTTACTGGGACTTGTGCCAGTGGCGTCACGCCTGCCTTTTCTACAGTGCATAATCCTCCGCTGGTCACTTATTCAGCTCCAGGGACATATACTATTAGCTTACTTGTGGATGAAGGCTTACCAACTCAAACATCGTTTTGTAAAAATATCGTGGTCGTTTCACCGCCTGTGCATTCACCCACGCAAAATGTTGCAATCCCCTGCGGTACCGGGCAAGTCAAGATCGGTTCTTCCATCAAGCCTGCTACCTATCTCTGGAGTACGGGTGCCACCACGGATTCCATTACAGTCAGTTCCCCGGGCATCTATTGGGTGGAGTCGAGCAGATATGGATGTTCTGTCCGTGATAGCTTCCAGGTTGCGGCTGGTAATATTGACGCGGATTTCGGCTTTCAGCAAAACATATGCTCGCCACGTACGGTGAACTTCAGCACCAGCGGCTCGAACATTCAATCCCTCGAATGGAATTTTGGAGACGGCCAGACCAACATGGGTTCACTGAATCCTGTTGTTACCTATGGGGCATACGGTACTTATCCGGTGAGGCTGATCATCACCACCACCACGGGATGTATTGATACGGTCATCAAAAATATCGCGATCAATGCCATTCAAAACAACAACCTGCTGGCAACCAATGATACGACCATCTGCGCAGGATCTTCCTTGCTGGTGCGCCAAACAGCCACCGGGCTGACGAATTGTTTTGCCACACCATCCGGAAACTATCTGCTGAACAGGGATACGACGGTGACGCCCGCTGCGACCACAACTTATTATTACACCGTACTGGTGAATAGCAGCAACCTGGTGGTAAATGGTGATTTTTCACAGGGAAATACAGGGTTCACTTCGGACTATGCAGCAGTTCCCACTAATACCACCGAAGGGGAATATACGGTGGGGAACGCTCCCACCTCCTGGAACAATTCTTTCCAAAATTGTAGGGACCATACCAGCGCTTCAGGGAATATGATGATGGTGAACGGAAGTCCGGTTGGCGGTAAAATAGTTTGGAGTCAAACTATTACTGTGAATCCAAATACCACCTACGCATTCTCCACATGGATCCAGTCGCTGTTTTCTGTCAACCCCGCCAACCTGCGTTTTTCCATCAACAATACCGTCATTGGTAATAATATTACCGCAGGTTCCACCTGCCAGTGGCAGCGTTTCAATACCAGCTGGAATTCCGGCAACAGTACCACAGCGGTGATCAGTATCGTGAATAACAACACGCTGGTGATGGGAAATGATTTTGCCCTGGATGATATTTATTTCGGCGCCACCACCATGCAGACCGATTCACTGAAAGTAACCGTCCTTCCCAAGCCGGTCATCGACGTCACGCCTGACGCCACGGTTTGTGCGGGTACCGCTGTGCAATTGAATACGGTCACTACAGGGACTAGCGTCACGTGGACACCGTCAACCTATTTGAGTGATCCCTCGATCCTCAATCCCATTGCGACACCGCCATCTACTATCAAGTATTACGCAGAGGCCAACGCGGGATCAGGCTGCAGTTCCAGAGACAGTGTAACTATCACGGTACTCAGGAAACCCGTCGTGCTGTCCATCGCCGATACAGCGGTTTGTGCCGGCTCTTCCATTGTATTGCAGACAAGTATTTCAGATGCCACGCAGATCCAATGGCAGCCTTCCTCCAGCCTGAACAACAGTTCAATTGCCAGTCCTACGGCCAGTCCCACTTCATTTACTGAATATATCGTGACGGCTACTAATAACGGAATGTGCGCAGTGAAAGATTCGGTGAAGGTGAACGTGAAGCCATTGCCGGTGGTAACGCTTACCAATGATACTACGGTATGTGGTACTGCTTCAGTGCAACTGCAGGCTACGGGGGGCGGTACGTACTCCTGGTCACCGGCCACAGGGCTTTCATCAACCAGTATTTCCAACCCGGTCGCACAGCCTGCGTCCACCACAGAATATAAAGTAACAGTAACAGGTGCCAACGGATGCCCGGTTATCGATTCTGTGACCATACAGGTGAGCCCGGCCCCCGTATTTTCCATCAGTCCGCAGACCCAGGCGGTTTGTGAAGGTGCGCCAATAACAATCACAGCGTCTGGAGGAGACGTATACAACTGGACCCCTGCGCCAGGGATTACCAATCCGAATCAACCCGCCATCACGCTCACGCCAACCGCTTCCGGCAGTTATACGGTCAACATCAGCCATACAGCCTGTAAGGTGAACCAAACACTTACGGCGTCTGTACAGGTGAACCCCTTGCCGGTAGTGACGGTTTCTAAATCCGGCGACGTTACCTGCCTGTCGCTGCAAAGCCAATTAGCAGCTACTGGCGGCAGCACGTATTTGTGGACGCCTGCTGCAAGCCTGTCAAACCCTGCAATCGCCAATCCTGTAGCTTCTCCTTTGACCAATACCACCTACACGGTGAAAGTGGGATCACCGGAAGGCTGTTTCACAGAAAGCTCCATTACGGTAAATTTCCTGGGAGGCACGGGAAGCACCTTCTATATTCCCAATGCTTTTACTCCCAATGGCGATGGGCTCAATGATGAATTCCGCCCATATTTCCCGGGGGTGCAGAAGTTCAAGATGCTGATCTTTAACGGCTGGGGCGAGTTGATCTACAAGACAACCGACATCAACAAAGGCTGGGACGGAGTTTACAAAGGTAGAAAGCAGGGTACCGACGTATATGTTTACGTCCTGACTGCGGAAGGCATTTGCGGTGGCAGCCTGTTCAGGAAAGGAAGTTTCCTTCTCATCCGGTAACCTTTACCTTTGTTGCTCTTTACCGGAGAATAAAATTTATGAAGAAAGCTCTGATCACCGGCATTACCGGCCAGGATGGCGCCTACCTGGCAGAACTCCTGCTCGAGAAAGGATACGAGGTACACGGTATTAAACGAAGGACATCACTGATCAATACGCAGCGTATAGACCACATCTACCAGGATCCTCATGAAAGGAACCTGAGGATGATCCTTCATTATGGCGACCTCACCGACGCCACCAATGTGATCCGCATCATTCAGCAGGTTCAGCCCGATGAGATCTATAATCTTGGCGCCATGAGCCATGTGCAGGTGAGTTTTGAGGAGCCGGAATATTCCGCCAACGTAGATGCGCTGGGAACCCTTCGTATCCTGGAAGCGATCAGGATCCTGGGGCTGACCAAAAAAACAAAATTCTACCAGGCATCCACATCCGAATTATACGGAAAGGTGCATGAGATACCGCAAAACGAAGACACGCCCTTCTATCCGCGCTCACCCTATGGCGTTGCCAAACTTTACGCATACTGGATCACCGTGAATTACAGGGAGGCTTATGGCATGTATGCCTGTAATGGCATCCTGTTCAATCACGAGAGCCCGCTGCGCGGTGAGACCTTTGTTACGCGCAAGATCACCAGGGGAGTGGCCGAGATCGTGCTGGGACTGAAGAAAACAGTTTACCTGGGTAATCTGAATGCAAAAAGGGATTGGGGCCATGCTAAGGATTATGTGCAGGCCATGTGGATGATGCTGCAGCAGGATGAACCCAAAGATTTTGTGATCGCCACAGGAGTTACTACCACGGTGAGGGATTTCCTTTCACTTGCTTTTGCGGAGGCGGGAGTTGACCTGCAGTTCAAAGGGGAGGGTGTTAAGGAGAAAGCTATTGTGTATAAAGTACACAATACTCAGGTCCCCCTTTCCCCGGGCGATGTGGTGGCTGAAGTGGATGAGCGTTATTTCCGTCCTACCGAGGTTGACATACTTATTGGTGACGCTACGAAGGCAAAAAATGAATTGGGCTGGGAGCCACAGCATACGCTCCAGGAGCTCGTAAAAGAAATGGTGGCGGCCGACCTCGAGCATTTCCGAAAGGAAGTTTTGTTGAAAGAATCAGGTTACCGCACCATGAACCAGTTTGAGTGATGAACAAGAGCGACAAGATCTATGTAGCCGGACACCGCGGAATGGTGGGATCAGCGATCAGCAGGAAACTGCAGCGCGAAGGCTATTCTAACATTATCACGCGCAGGTCGTCTGAGCTCGACCTGAGAAACCAGCAGCAGGTGGACGATTTTTTCGCCACTGAGAAGCCGGCCTTTGTTTTCCTGGCGGCTGCCAGGGTGGGCGGCATTCACGCCAACAACACCTACCGGGCCGAGTTCATTTATGATAACCTGATGATCGAGGCCAATATCATCCGGGCATCCAAAGAACAGGGTGTGCGGAAGCTTTTGTTCCTCGGCAGTTCCTGCATCTATCCCAAGCTGGCAGATCAGCCCATGAATGAGGATGCATTGTTAACAGGCCCGCTGGAGCCTACCAACGAGCCTTACGCGATAGCCAAGATCGCGGGCATCAAACTCTGTGAAGCTTTTCGCGACCAGTACGGCTGCAATTTTATATCGGCCATGCCTACGAATCTTTATGGTCAGCACGACAATTATCACCCGGAGAACTCCCACGTGATACCGGCCCTGATCCGGCGTTTGCATGAAGCCAAAATAGTCAACGCGCCCTTTGTGAAGATATGGGGCACAGGCAATGCACTCCGCGAATTCATGTACGTGGATGATCTGGCCGATGCCTGTTATTTCCTTGCCATGAACTACGACGAAAAGCAGTTCGTGAACATCGGTACGGGAGAGGAGGTGAGCATCCGGCAGCTTGCTGAGGCCATTGCGCAGGTAGTTGGATTCAAGGGTGACATTGTTTTCGACCCTTCGAAGCCCGATGGCACACCCCGGAAATTAATGGATTGCACAAGACTTCATCAAATGGGCTGGAAACACAAGATAGGCCTGCATGAAGGATTGGAGAAGGCATATGCATTTTTCCTGGAAGAGGCAGCCGTCTAGGCGTTTTCCATGCCCAGCTTCACTTTTAGCTGGTAGAGCCATTTTCCCGCAGGTGTGTTCAATAACTTGTGCAAAAGCGTCAACCGCCAGCCCCAGAGTTTTTGTTTGGTGGACTTTCCAAAGTATTTACGGTAACAGCTGAAAGATTCGTGCATCGCATCGAGATAGCGGGTGGAGCTGATGCCGGTGGGGTCGAAGATGGCTATGGGATGGTCAATGAATACAGAGTTTTCGTCGGCAATTCGGCAAAGCATATCGTAATCCATGGCCATTTTGATAGAAGGGTCATAAAGCCCATGCCTTGCGTACACTTCTTTTCTTACGAACATGGTAGGATGGAAGACGCCGCGCATGCCGCGATAGAGCTTTGATTTTTCAAATGGCTTTCCCACCACCACCCATTGATCGCCCCTTAATGTTTTTAATTTGCCGTGAAGCCACATGGCGCTCTCGTTTGCCAGGAACCCTGCGTTCACAAGTTCCAGCACTTTTTCGTCGTGTAAACGGTCACCCGAATTCAGGAGGTAGATCACATCTCCGGAACATCTTGTGATTCCTTTGTTGAAGGCATCGGCGATCCCCTTATCCCTTTCGTTCAGCCATTTGCGGTAAGCCGGCTGAGGGTGCCCGCTCAACCATTCTTTGATGCGGGTGTCCGTTGAGCCATCGATGATCCAGTGCTCCGCCGGCGGGCTGGATTGCATATCAACAGACTGGCAGGTGGCCTGCAATTCTTCAGGGTTATTGAAACAAATAGTGACTATGGAGATTGATGGAATTTTCACTGCCCGCAAATTAGTACCATAACCTGTATTTTTAGGCTCTATTCTGCCTGAACTGCCAGGTGGTGAAAAAAGGTTAAGAATAGAAAGCCATCAAGGTATTTTCATGAAGATTTCTGTGATCATATGCTCATACAACCGGGAGAAATACATCAAGGCTGCCCTGGAAAGCCTGGTGCAGCAAGACTATGCCGCCGGTGACTACGAAGTGTTGGTGGTAGACAACAACAGCCAGGACAATACGGAGGCCGTCTGCCGCGATTTCATTGCTGGTCACCCGGGCTATGCTATTCAGTACATCACTGAGAAGAGCCAGGGCGCTTCTTTTGCAAGGAACACCGGCGCCCGGCTGGCAAAAGGCGAATTGCTTTGCTTCATGGACGATGATGCGGTAGCCGAGAAGGATTTTTTGAAGAACATAGCCCGCTTCCACCAGGAACACCCGGAAATTCAGGGCTTTGGCGGACGCATCATTCCTAAATACATTCCCGGAGAGCCAAGGTGGATGTCGCATTTTGTTTCCTCCCTAGTGGGCAACTTTCATTATGCTCCCGCGCTCACTGAGTTCGGTCCAAACAAATACCCTTTAGAATCGAACATGATCGTATCAAAAGCAGTTTTCGACGAGGTGGGCGGCTTCAACACTGATATTCCGGGCGTGAAGGGGAAGCTGCGTATTGGCGGGGAGGGAAAGGATCTTTATTTCCGCATCCGCGCTAAAGGACATCCGATCTATTATGTTCCGGATATCGTGGTGCAGCATGTGGTGGAAACAGACAAGCTGACAAGAGAATACATGTATAGGGTGGCTTCGGGGATAGGCAGGGGAGAAAGGCAGCGTATTTCCAGCAAAGGGGCGGGAGCCTTTATGGCCAAGCTGGCCGAATATATCTTCAAGCTGGGTGCCTCGGTCCTGATCGGTCTGTATTATACCATCAAAGGGCAGCCGCAAAAATTTGCTCCTGTGGTGTATTTCAGGATCGACGCGCTCAAAGGCCTGCTCGGGAAATGATCATTTGCTGATGATCCTGTATACCATCACCACATTGTAGTCGATCTCGCAGTTGCTGCTAAATATCAGTTCGGTATTCGCGGGTATTTTTTCCATTTCCCGCTTCATGTAGTCAAAGCCCATGTCGGCATGCACATGAAAAGGGTTGAGCGCCTGGCCCGTACGGGCGCATACTTCTTCAAATTTTTGCTGATCAGGAAAAACGAGGATGAGGTTGCCACCCGGTTTGATCAGCCTCACAAATTCATTCAGCATCCTGCCGGTATCCTCGAAGTCTTCGATCAGGTGGCTGGTGTACACATAGTCAAAATGGTTGTCGGGAAGCGGAACCAGGTCCTTGTGCAGGTCTACAGCCACATCCACCTTGTCGCGGCCCGCCTGCGCATAGGGCGTAGCATAGTCTATACCCAGGCAATTTTCCTTTTTCACTTTGTCGCCGCCAAATCCCACGTCGCAGCCAAAGCCATGGCAAAAAGGTAAAACCATCTTCCTCACCTTCGCTGTCTCAGAACCGTGTATGACCTTCAAGCCTAATTTCGACTTGATCTTATTGATGTATTTTTTCAGCATATTATATTTTTTTAAAGGTTGCCATCAGGTAAACGCCTTCGATCCGGTTCCTGAAAAGCTTTACGATGGGTTTGTATAATTGTCTTGGTACAAGGCTCATCAATCTGCCCCTCAACTTTCCTTCCTTCTTCAAATGATCCCTTTGTACCTGGAACCATTTCTTATACTCATGCAATGGCTCAAAGGCAACCGCCTTCAATTCCAGGTCGAAAAAATGTTCCATGTTTTTCATGGATGTTTCATTCCACAACCCGGCATGATGCGGAGGCAGATTCAATGTGTGGTATTTATCATAGTGGAAAAGGTAAGGGTTGCTGTTAGGTACGGCAAATACCAGGAGTCCTCCTTTTTTCAGTACGCTCAAACAATCGAGTATGAACGCCCTTACTTCCGTAATATGCTCAAGCACCTGGAAGGCACATACGATATCATATCGTTCCCTGTTGTTCCTGGCATGATCAGACAAGAGCTCAGTGCGGACATCCATCCCTTTCTGCCTGCAGTCTTCTGCAGCCTCCGCGTTGAGTTCCAAACCGGTGACAGTTGCATTTCTGCCTCTGACCTTATCCATAAAATAGCCAGCGCCCGATCCTATTTCAAGTACTGTCATACCTTGTTCTACCAGTGACAGCGCCTCCTGGTATTCCCATTTTTCTTTTGGATAATAATTGCCGCCCTGCACGTTTTGCAATGCCCTGTAGAAAGCAGAATCCCCGAAAACCGAGTAGGGGTAAAAAAACCGGTATTTAGAGTCAATGCATTCGTTGATGGTCACTTCCTGGAGGTCTTTGAAGAATCTGCTCACGTCCATACCGAGTTCCTTGCGATACTGGTGGATGATCTTATCCGTATCAAGCCTGTCGATCTCGATGGCGGTATTGTTTCCGGTAATAGGACTAGCAATGTTCATAGATTGCATTTTGAGATCACTTCCTCCGCTGTAACCTCTTTGAATTCAAAAGGCGAAAGATATTCATAGTTTTCAAATACGTTCTCTCCCTGAGCCAACAGCTCTTCCACCTGCCGGGGATACGCCGGGTTGAAATGAGGGGCCAGTTCTCTTGGGTAAGGGGCGAATCTTCCGTACTGAGAGCCGTCAAAGATACCCACCACCCGGCAGCCGGCCGCCGCGGCGAGGTGAACGGAGCCGGTATCGACGGACACAAGCAGTTCCGCCCGGTGCAGTACGGAAACAAACTCAGGCAATGATGTTTGTCCTGAAAGATCGTTCACGGGAAAGGCCAGCAGGGAGGCCAGTTCGGCGCAGGCGGCCTTATCGGCAGGCCCGCCGCATAACACCACCTCCAAATTCTTTTGATCATGGAGCCAGCTGGCCACCCTGGCAAAGTTTTCCGTTTTCCAACGCCTGGCCGGATTTCCTGAGCCTGGGAAAATGACGGCATATTTCTGATCGCCGACAGGGTAAGCTGAAATTTTGGTGATATCAAAGCCGAACCGCGGATGACAGGGTTCGCCTGTTGCCTTTGCTGCAAATGCTTTATTTCTTTCAAATTCAAAAACGCCTGTCCCGGGAACGAGATGAATTTCCTGGTAAAGATCCCTGTCGTATGCTTTTTCAAAAGAGGCGACATTGTGTTCATTTCTCAACATCCCAATTTTCCTGCTATGGGTGCAAACTGCAACGATGGCATCGTCCACCCTTGGCGACCTGGAAAAAATAGGGTTGAGTACATATTCAAAACCCCGGTTTTTGATATCGCGTAAAAAACGAAAGCGATAACCCATTTCGGATTTGAACCTTCGTTTATCCAGCCAAATGAATTCGTCTATGTGTTCTGCGTCGAAGCGAATCGCCAGGTCCTTCCAGGCAAGATTGCCTGCCAGGGTGATCTTCATCTTACCAAAGCGCGCCGAATTGCGGATGCAGGGTAGTACATTTCTCCAAAGCACATAGTCGCCGATCTCATCGGTACGAATGATCAGCAGGGTGCCAGTGGAAGTAGTTGTTTTCCCGAGCCGTGCACTCCTTGCAATCAAATGGTATATGGCGTTCTTTAATCGTTGCACTACCGGGCTGTTTTTTTGATCTCATAACCAAGGGCCCCAAAAAAATGCATCAACAACTTCTTGGAAGCCGAATGCTTTTTGGGCTTCCTGCCATATGCACAGGCAAGTTGACTAAACCTTCCGAAGCCGTTGGCGTTCAGTTTTTCCTTGTATGCGGCGAAGAGTTCATTCAAAGCGGGAGAAATGGTTGTGTCGAACCTGTCCTGGTGTTTTGATATTTGATCGTTCCGCGGGTCCAGGCCGCTGAAATGGAAAAATGTAAGGGGCATGCCGTTCACTGAGAACCTCCCGTCCTGTTTTTCTATTTGTCTTTCGTGCAGATTCCAATAAGCCACATTATGGCCGGCATCTTTCATGACGACCACATCTTTAAAATATAATGGTGCAAAGTTTAGCCAGTTCTGATCATAGAACATCCCGTCCCCCGGACGGATGAATGCCTGGTCCACCATTCTCTCTTTCCACCACCGAAAGAATTCATGAACGGTCTCATTGTTTCGAAAACCAATGAAGCCTCCGTTGAACATGCCTGCTGCCAGCATGTCTCTTTCCCTCGGCCTGCGTCCATCCGGTGGTATGGGTGACTGTATATGTGGAGTGAGTACGATGGAAGCTGCTTCCAAAGCCTCCCTGATCTTTGCCAGTGGCTGGTAAATAAAAATGTCTGTGTCGAAATACAGAAGCAACTGGGGCTTCACCATCTGCAGAATATGGCTGCCGAAAAATGACTTCATCGCGCAGTTCAGCTCTGTGACCGTATAGTAGGATGACATCTGGTCCAGTTCCGGCAAATTCAATTCGCTGGCTTCGATGATCTTTGCTGGAGCCAGTTCCTGAGGATCAAAACGGCCATCGATCTTGTCGGTAAGGCCGATGTATAGGATAATACCGGGCTCATGCTCCCAAAGTGAATGGGCAAAGGTTTTTGCCCTGGCCAGGTCATTTGCTGAACAAACAGTATAGGCTGCGATCATGGGCTTAACTTTTCGGCAAGGATAATGTTGTTCAGGTAAAGATCGTATCTCTTTGGAAGGATGTGCTGCATGAGCAGGAAATAGCCGTTCATCATGGGTATGATCACCTGCCGGCCGAATTTTTTCCAGAGTTCAAGCCGTCCAACCAGGGGGAAGGCGCCCATTACATGATCCCGAAAATAAAGTACCCGCATTTGTGCGATGGCAGAAGCGAAATGCCCCGATTTGTCAATTTTCACAATGCGAAATCCATTCTTCTCCATGAGGGCAGTAAGGGCGTATTGGGTATACCGGGCATAATCCACCGGCACTTCATGTTCAGGAAATACAAAAGGACAGGTGAAAAGGAGTTTGCCACCCGGCCGGATCACCCGGTGCAGCTCGGGAATAATTTCTTCGGGGTTGAAGATATGCTCGAGCACCTCGCTGCTAAAAATATGGTCAAAGGAATTGTCTTCGAAGGGCAACTTTCTTCCATCGTAAAAAAACTCGATGTTCTCATTGGTATGGTCATGTCCTTCGCTGGCATAGTCGACGCCAGTGTATTTTTCTGCATTGGTAAAAAGAGAGCGGTAAGGCTTGGCACCACAACCGAAGTCCAGCACATGGCCAGTGAGCAGGGGAGCATACTCCCTGATCTTCTCGTACAAGCCTTTACGTATAAAGTATAAGGGTGAGCGTAAGGAAGGATTAAAGTTTTTGTCGACCTGGTCCAATGCTTGTTTTTATTGTTGCCAAAAATAGACCAAGCGCGCTAGATTATTTATAACCAGAAAGTTCCCTGAGGTAACGGTCGGCAACCCCGGGAATAACGCGGGCTACTTCAGCCGCTATTGCTTTCCACGAATAGACCCGGAAGAATGCTTCTGGAGTGGAACTGGGGGCCTGCTTCAGCGTGGCCACCACTTCCTCAGTGAATGCCTGCCAGTCGCCGTCTTCCGTCATTTTCAATTGACTTCCACAAACCTCCTTTACCATGCCTGTAGCGCCCGACCTGGTAGATACCACAGGGCAATGATTGGCGATCGCTTCCACTACCTTGGTCTTTATGCCAGTGTCATTGAGAACGGGGTTCAAAAAAACAGAGGCAGAGGCAAACAATTCCTGGAGGTCAGGTACAAAGCCGCGGTACTCGATCCCAGGCGCGCTTTCCATCAAGGCCTGGAGTTCTTTACTTGCTCCCTTGCCGGTGATGACGACCCTATAGTCGGCCAGCATTTGCTTTAGCAGCGGATCGATCTTATTCACCAGCAATTGAACGGCCTCCTGGTTGGGAGCATAGTCGAGGCTTCCGTTGAAAAGCAAAACCGGGGGATGGGCAGGATCTCTTTTAGCAAAGGGTAGGGAATGATCCGTTCCGTAAGTAGCCACGCTGCACCGGGAAGGGTCGAGTTTGAAAACTGAAATAGCGAATGCCTGGTCCTCTGCACTGATGAAAAAATTATGATCGGCCTGCCGGTGGATCCACTTTTCATAGGCCAGGTAGGCGCGCCAGGAGCGGCGGCCCATTTTCCGGAACCGGTAGGCCTCGATATTGTGCGAATGAATAACAAGTGGGATCCTGCAACTTTTCGACAACAGCCAGCCAAGCCATCCTGGGTAGGAGTGTTCCGCTATGATGATGTCGATCTGATTCTTTTTGATATAAGAACGCAGCGACGGGAAATGCCAGATGTTCCTGGCCATTTGCCTGTTGGAGAAAAGCATGCGGTGCACATTCTTTCCCCCACCTGCATTGTCTGCCGACACTGCGAGGTGGATATCATGATGTTCGGCCAGGTATTGGTAAAAAGAGGCAACACCTTTCTGACCACCCATGTCTGCCGGGAAGATCTTAAAGGTGACCAGTCCAAGTACCTTAAGCATTTTTCACCTGGACGCTGTTCCTGGTGCGGTAATACAGCCAGGCCGCCCAAACTATGACCAGGAGGGTGAGTATGTTGGCAACGATCCCTATCATGGTGCCTGTTTTATGCGACACGGGCTCAAAGGAGAACCTGATCTCATGTTTTCCGGCAGGAACAGAAAGTCCGCGCAGTACGTAATTGGTACGCACGATCGGTGCTTCCTTTCCGTCTATGAAGGCTCTCCAGCCGCGGTCGTAAAACACTTCACTGAAAACCGCAAATCCACCGGTTGAAGATTCGGCGGTATAGCTGATCTCTTCGTTGTCGTGCTTCACCAGCGTGATCCTGCCTGCAGAATCTGCACCGCCCATGTTAGTCACCTTATCCTTGTAGGTTTCCCTCACGATCGCGGTTTCACGCGGACGAAGACTATCGAGCGCAGCCATCTCTTCATCGGCAGTTTTTACAAACTCCACGTTCGAAACAAACCAGGCCGGTCCGAGGGCCGTTGGCCTTGGAGCGAAATTGCCCGTGCGTCCCTGTTCATCCTTTTGTACCAGGTACTTGGTGTTCAGCATGTCGAGCACAGCCTCGTTGGGAGGCTGCTTGCTCAATTGGCGCTCGATAAGGTCCTGGTAAATGCGAAGCTTGGCAGGATGGTAGCCCCCCACAGAATTATGATGGTAGGAAGTAAGGTTTTCCTGGAAACGGTCCGGGCCTACATTCAATAC
This sequence comes from Chitinophagaceae bacterium, assembly GCA_036676905.1. Lineage (GTDB taxonomy): Bacteria > Bacteroidota > Bacteroidia > Chitinophagales > Chitinophagaceae > Flavisolibacter. Next base: position 214,491 of record JAKFCE010000005.1, on the reverse strand, counting down.
CCTGTATACAGATTTGTCGGCAAGGAGTTGTTCGTCCGCTGGCGTTTTTTGGAACACCAGGTCGTTTTCCTCCACTTCACGGAAATTGTCTTTATTCAGGTAGTTGACATCGATGGCTATCACGTCAATAAACGCAAGCAGGGCGAGGGCGCCTACTGCCATCACTGGTTTCAGCGTTTGCCGGATCAGCAGGAAGAGAATGCCCGCAGCGATCGCCATATAGGCCAGGGTGCGCAGAATGCTTCCCATCATCATGCCTTCGCGGTCTTCTACCAGCGCGTCGAAAAATGAATTCATCAGTTCTACAAGTTGGGGCTGGTTTTGGGTGCCCACGTACTTGATGAATTCCTTGTTGGCATCGCTGAGGAAATCAAAGGAGAAATAATATACAAAGAGCAGCAGGATGAAACCGCCTGCCACCATCATTGTTTTTTTCAATACCTCTGTTCCTTTCTGCCTGTCGTTGATGGTGATGAGCCTGTCCACGCCCAGCACAGCCAGCACCGGGATCAGCAGTTGCGGGATCACCAGGATCATGGAAGGCGCGCGGAACTTGTTATAGAATGGCAGGTAATTATAAAGAATGGTGTTGAAATCCATGAAATACTCTCCCCATGACATGAGGATGGATAGCAGGATCGCGGTCAATGCCCACCATTTATGCCTGTTGTCCAGCACAAAAAAGGCAAGGATGGCCAGCAAGAAAATAACAGCGCCTACATAGGGCGGGCCGGAAGTGCCTCCTATACCTCCCCAGTATGTTCTTGTATAGAGCTCACCTTCTTCGGTCTGTCCCAGCAAAAAGCTGAAGTTCTGGAAGAAGAACTGCTGGGCCTCCTGGGGCAGGCTGCGCAGGGTTTCTACCGACTTGGATTTGTCCTCGGGGATCTCCAGGTTGTCGCTGCTGCCTCCGTACATTTTCGGAGCGATCATCACCAGCGGTTCGGGTAGAGCAAGGCTATAGCTGAAAGCATAATCCTTATCAAGCCCGTTTTTCGCATGCTGCACGCCGGTAGTATCCTTGAGTTCCGATCCGCCGCCGCGGATGGTGGCTTTCTGGTAATCGTAAGTGGTGAACAGGATCTGCGCATTGGAGAGTACGCCGATGGCTATCGCGAATAACCCAAGGCCAGCTACTTTTCCCAGGTGTGCCAGCTGCGCCTTCCTGATCCAACGCACTAAATAGAAAATGGTCATGATGCCGATCACCAGGAAAGTATAGTATACGATCTGCAGGTGGTTCATGGCCACCATGGCCGAAGTGAACAGGGCAGCCATCGCAGCGCCGGTCCAGTATTTTCCCTCATATAATAAAATGAATGCAGCGAGTACGGCAGGCATGTAGGCTATGCTCCACATCTTGGTGTCGTGGCCCACGGCAATGATCACAGGGTTGTAAGTGGCGTAGGCAAAGGCCAATGCGCCCAGGATGCCCACGATCCAGCGGGTGCGCACCGACATGCAAAAAATATAAAAGCAGATGCAGGCCAGGAAAAAGAACTGTATGGGCTTAGGAAGTCCAAGCGTCAACACCTGGTGGAAAAGAGAACCCAGGTAGTTATTACCCACGCCGCCGATCTGGTAAGTAGGCATGCCGCTGAAAAGCGCGTTGGTCCACAAAGGGTACTTTCCATGCACCGCTTTGTATTCCTCTGATTCCTGGATGGAGCCCTTCCATTGCGTGATATCCGACTGCGATACTACCTCGCCCTGCAGGGCAGGACTTCCGTAGATCACAGCGATCAACAGGAACAGGCCAACAGCGATCAGGTGCGGCACCATCTTCCTGAACAGGTCTTTCTTCATATAGCCATTTTAAGATGCCGACAAAATAATGCTATTTTACACGAATAAATCCTCCGGCCGGCAAAATCGGAGTCCCATTTTATGAAATGGATCTTGTTCACAGGCAGGGTAGCATTGATCTGCAATCTTTGTTCAGTTTTTACCGTCATTATTTTATTCCAGCAATACATTGGCAACAACCAGGTGGTATCCTCCATCATCATCGTCGGTTATGTGCTGGCGATGGTGTTCAACCCGCTCTGGAACCTGGCGGTGCTTTTACTCCTTGTCTTTCGAAGGGAACTCTATCGTGCGCTGCCCAAATGGCTGGTGATCGTGAATTTTATTTTTTTATTGCTCCAATTACAATACATCATCTTCTTAAATGACCGAACATACCATTAAAAGCCGCGGTACGCGTTTGTTCATCATCCTGGGTGGATTCTTCGTGGCCAATGCGCTGATCGCCGAGTTCATAGGCGTGAAGATCTTTTCGCTTGAGGACAGCCTGGGCCTGCAAAGGGCTGAGATCCCCCTTTTTGGCGGATCATTCAGCTTTCATCTCACGGCCGGCGTGATCCTCTGGCCTGTGGTCTTCGTGATGACCGACCTGATCAACGAATACTATGGACCCAGGGGTGTGAAGTTCCTGTCTTACCTGGCAGTGGCCCTCATTTCCTATGCCTTCCTGATGGTGTTCTTCGCCATCCGGCTGGCTCCTTCGGAGTATTTCAGGCTGGATGAAAGCATCGGTGATTCCAACGCGGCCTTTGGCAGCGTGTTCGGGCAGGGGCTCTGGATCATCATTGGTTCGCTGGTGGCCTTCCTGGTGGGACAGGTACTGGATGTATTTATTTTCCATCGCATCAAGAAAGCCACAGGAGAAAAGAAGATCTGGCTGAGGGCGACGGGATCCACCCTGGTTTCGCAGCTGATCGACAGCTTCGTGGTGCTTTTCATCGCATTTTACCTGGGACCCAGGATTGAGGGCGCCGCAGGCAGGGAGTGGAGCCTGCAGCAAATCACCGTTACCGGTACAGGCAACTACCTTTATAAATTCGTCATCGCCATCCTCATGACGCCGGTGATCTATCTCATTCACGACCTGATAGAGAAATATCTTGGCAAGCCCCTGGCTGCCGACATGAAGAAGCACGCTATGACTCATGAGGCGGAGTAGGCAGGTGGCCTATTGTAGCTGTCTTGTTGAAGGTGGTAGGTGCCGTTTTCCCGCAGATCTCGCAGATCAAACAGCCCGCTGATCACGCAGATGTATTATTAAGATTATTTACTTTCCGGAAGATGGACTTGCTGATAACGTCAGTGTTGAAATTCACCAGCAATCCCAGTTTTAGTTTCGAAAGTTTAAGATATGTGATGAGTTGCTTATGATGTACTTCATGCAGGGTTTCTACGGATTTGATCTCAACGATCACTTTACCCTCGACGATCATATCTACCCTGAAGCCGGAATCAAAATGGATACCGTCGATTATGAGTGGCAAAGCTACTTGAGTGCTCACCTGTAAGCCTGCGTCGGATAGCTTTTTTGCTATTACAGTTTCGTATACCGACTCATACAAACCAGGACCGAGGATATTATATACCTCAAAAATTACTCCCCGGACTATATAGGAAATTTCATCTTCCGTCATTTCCCAAAATTCATCTTACCTGAACCTGTCACCATGGGAAATAAAACGGATTAAAGAGGTATTTTTCTGCGGAATCTGCGAGCAAATCTGCGAGATCCGCGGGAAAATGAAACCGTAAGCCTTAGGAAAGGCGGTTGGCAATAGTCATCGTCGCCTAAAACGGGATCTCCCCGCTTTTCAGCATGTTGACCACGATCTTGTCAATTGGCAATGAAACCTTGCTTTCATCCAGCACATCCCAGTGGATGAAGCGAAAGGTCTCGATCTCGCGGCTGTCCTCGTATGTGCTGAGTTGCCCTTCGTCGAAGTCGAATTCTATATCGCTGATCCTGGCCGTAATGGGCTCCAGGGCTTTCACCTTATAATAAATGGAAATGATCTGGTGTCCGGGATGGAAGGCCGATTCCTGGAAAATATCTGTCGTATATAAATGCTCCAGCACTTCCACCCGCAGGTTCATTTCCTCCAGGAATTCCCGCGCCAGGCAATCCCTTGTGCTTTCTCCGTATTCAAGGCCGCCGCCGGGAAACTTGGTAAAATATTTTCCCCTGATCAGTTCGTCGGCTACCAGCACCTGCCTCTCATCGGTCACCAGGATGCCATATACGCGGATGTTGAATCTGAACATCAGAATATTTTTTTCCTCAGGAAGAACCAGCCCACGGTGAGTGCAATGGCGAGTGAAAAGAAGGCGACTATATAAAAAGCGAAACTGGAGTTCTCCAGTCCGCTGGGCACGTTCATGCCAAACAAGCTGGCGATCAGTACAGGGAAGGTGAGCACGATGGTGATCACCGCCAATCTCTTCAACACCTGGTTCTGGTTGTTGGCGATAATGCTCGCGAAAGCGTCCAGCGTGCTGCTCAGGATGTTGGCATAGATGTTCGCCATTTCAAGGGCCTGCGAGTTGTCTACGATCAGATCCTCCAGGAACTCCCGTTCATCTTCGTTCAGCGAAAGGAAATTAGATCTTTCCAGTTTCATGAATAGGAGCTCGTTGGAACGAAGAGCAGTCACAAAGTACACCAGGCTTTTCTGGATCCGCATCAGCTGCAGCAGCTGCTCGTTCTGGCTGGAAGCATAGAGGCGCTGCTCCAGGATATTTCTGCGCTGGTTGATCTCCTTCAGGTGGGCCATATAATCCTGCACCACTTTCTCAAAAACCTTCAGTACCATCATGTTCTTCTTGTCGGGGTACTTGGTTTGCAAAGAACCCAGGAATTTCTTGATGGCTGGGTTCTCAAAAGAATTCACCGTGATGATCTGCGTGTGCGTAAGGATGACGCAGATAGGAATAGTGATATAAAAAGCGTCGCTGTCGTTGAAGGAGTTGTTTTCTACCGGCGTCTTGATCACGATCAGCTTCACATTGTCCTCTTCCTCAAAGCGGGTCCTTTCATCTATGTCAAGCGAGTCGGCGAGGAAGTCGATAGGGATATTCAGATCTTTCGAGAGCCGGGTGAACTCTTCCTGCTTCAGGGGCGGCAGGATGTTTACCCAGGTGCCCGATTCGGGCGACTCGATCTCCAGGGTCTGATGGTTGATATGTTTGAAGTATTGTATCATTGGGCGGGCCGTTCTGTGATCAACTCTATGATCCCCTCAAATACCTGCACGGCCGGGCCACTGAGCCAGATGTCTGTATAGTTGTTGCCGTTCTTTTCGTATTCCACGCTCAGCATGCCGCCCTTCGTTTGTACCTGCACGTGATTGAAGCCCACATTATTATGGTAAGACACCAGGGCGGCGGCCGTTACCCCTGTACCGCATGACCAGGTTTCATCTTCCACTCCTCGCTCGTAAGTGCGCACGAGGATCATTCCATCGTCGTTCACCTGCTCTACGAAGTTAACATTGATGCCTTCCTTTTCAAATTCCCTTCCGTACCGGATCTCTCTTCCCTTTTTAAAAACATCCATGTGCATCACATCGGTCGCAGGCTTTACATAATGGGGCGAACCTGTGTCCAGTATGAAATGGTCGCCGGTCTCTTTCACTGTGGTCACGTCGTTCATTTTCAGCGATACCCAGCCGTTGTCGTTGATCTGAGCCTCATGCGCGCCGTCCACAGCAAGGAATTTATAGGTGGTTCTCACCAGCCCGGTATCGTAAGCGAATTTCACCAGGCAGCGGCCACCGTTGCCGCACATGCTGCTGGGGCGGCCGTCGGCGTTATAATATTTCATTTCAAAATCGTACTGGGGATGCTTGTTCAGCAGCATGAGGCCGTCGGCCCCTATGCCAAAGCGCCTGTCGCAGAGAAATCTAACCTGCTGCTCGGTAAGCCAGTCAAAGCTTTGCTGCCTGTTGTCCAGTATGACAAAGTCGTTGCCTGTGCCCTGGTATTTAAAGAAGTTGACCTTCATAATTGATGTTCCCCTACGATCGTTTCCAGTGTCTTTACTATCAGTTGTTCAACAAGCGCGCCACCATCTTTCGAAAACTTCTGCTCCACCCTGTTGGCCACGATAGCGCTGAGGCTCAGGCAGTGATGGCCCAGTAATTTACCCAATCCATAGATAGCCGAGGTCTCCATTTCGAAATTCGAAATAAAGTGCTGGCCAAATCTGAATTGTGTCAGCCTGTCGATCAGGTGGGGATTTTTCACGCCCAGCCTGAGTATCCTGCCCTGCGGGCCATAAAAGCCAGGGCAGGTAACCGTGATCCCATGATGAAATCCCGGGATGAAATGCTTCAGCAGGGAAGCGCTTCCACCGCAGAGATAGGGGATGGTGGTGCCGCCATGCAGCTGTGTATGTGTAACGAAAGAATGCAGCAATTGTTTTTCTTCCTCGTTTTCTTCCAGCCGGTAATAGTTTAAAAGGTTGTCAAGCCCCAGCCCGTGGGTAGAGGCCACGAATGAATCAACCGGGATGTGAGCCTGCAGGGATCCGGAGGTGCCTACGCGGATGATGTTCAGCGTGGTGAGCTGGGGCCTTACCGAGCGGCTCTCAAAATCGATGTTCACCAGGGCGTCTAGTTCGTTGAGCACGATATCTATATTGTCCGGACCAATGCCGGTGGAGATCACCGTGATCCTTTTTTTACCGATCGTGCCTGTATGGGTGATGAATTCGCGGTGGTCCGACTTCACTTCAATATGGTCGAAATGCCGGCTCACCAAAGCCACGCGGTGCGGATCGCCCACGGTAAGGATGGTGTTCGATATTTCGCCGGGTTTCAGGTCTAGATGATAAATAGCGCCTCTTTTATTCAGTATCAGCTCTGATTCTCCAATTCTTTGCATGCAGTCCTTTCAGTTTTTATTTAGGCGGGTTGATCCCCGCGTAATCTTGGTAAAAATACCTATTTTCGCACCGGTTCAAAAACAGGTTTCAAGGTACCGTGGCCGAGGGGCTAGGCAGAGGTCTGCAAAACCTTCCACAGCAGTTCGAATCTGCTCGGTACCTCAAATCCCGTTCTGCGGGATTTTATTTTTTTTATGCTCACCCCGGAAGAACAACGCTTTGTTGACCTATGGTCGGTGGAGAGAACGAAGAAGAAGAGCTGGCTGCGCAAGTACACCATCGGCTGGCCGCTGGGCGTACTGATCGCTGCCCTGCTTTTTATCAACCTTCTTTCCGGATGGCACAAGCAGGCCGCCATGACCATCCGGTCCAATACCTCGGTACTGCTGGTGATCATCATCGCTGCTCTAGGTATCGTTGTCTTTATCACCTGGTTCAGCTATAACCACCAGTGGGAGCAAAAAGAGGAGCAGTACCAGCACCTTTTGAAAAAAATGGGAGATCAGAAGCAGCGTGAGGCGGAGAGTGGTGGTCAGTAGTAAGTCGTGAGTCGTGAGTCGTGAATAAGGATTGAATTAATGTACAAGTATAGATCGTTTATGAAAAAGTTTTTTTTACCGCTGATCGTCATGATCACGCTGGCCTCGGGTTGTAAAAAGATCGACCTCTGCACCTGGGACGATTGCCAGGCAACCGTGCCCCCGCAGGAGACCCAGGCTGTTCAGACCTACCTGACCAATAATGGCCTGAGTGCCACACCGCACTGCAGCGGTATGTTCTATCGCATAGAAGCGCCCGGCGCCGGGGAGTATCCTACCATGTGCAATAACATTTCCGTGCACTACATTGGCAGGCTCACCGATGGCAGCATCTTCGACCGCACTACCACCCAGCCCGTGCTGCTCGATCTGAGCAAGATGATCACTGGCTGGAAGAATATCATGCCCCGCGTGAAGCCCGGCGGCCGCGTAGTACTGTATATTCCACCATCACTTGGCTATGGTCCATATGAGCAGCGCGACCAGTCCGGCAATGTGGTGATCCCCGCAAACTCTATCTTAATTTTTGAGGTAGACCTCCTCTCAGTACAGTAAGCAGCGTACCTTTAAAAAAAGGTTCAGTTGGCACACGAGGCAATATCCGTATTCGACATCTTCAAAATAGGCATCGGCCCATCCAGCTCCCACACTTTGGGTCCATGGAAGGCCGCGCTCCGTTTTCTCGACTCGCTCACATCCACCGGGCAACTAAACGATGTAAAGAGTGTGAGGATCATACTCTATGGTTCACTCGCAAAAACCGGTAAAGGGCATGGTACCGATGTAGCGGTACAGCTGGGACTTTGCGGCGACGATCCTGTGACCTTCGATGTGAACAGCATCAGCTCTAAGATCGATGGCATCGGCCGGGAGAGGCAACTTTTGCTGGCAGGGAAAAAAGCCATTGCATTCGATCCTGCAGAAAATATCCAGTTCCTTTTTTCAGAATCACTGCCTTATCATCCGAACGCACTCACCTTCCTGGCGGAAATGAATAATGGCGGCCACCTGGCTGAAACATTTTATTCCATTGGTGGAGGCTTCGTGGTAAAAGAAGCCGAAGACCAGGCAAGGTCTGCCGTGGTGCTGCCATTCCCTATCAGCAATGCAGATGACCTTCTGCACTGGTGCATCAAAACCGGCCTCACCATCCAGGAGATCGTGATGGAGAACGAAGGGGCCTGGAGGACTGAGAAGGAAACGCGCGAAGGCGTGCTGAAGATCTGGCAGGTGATGAAAGAATGCACCTACAGAGGCTGCCATACCACCGGCACTTTGCCCGGCGGACTAAATGTAAAAAGGCGAGCGGCCGACCTGAACAAAAAACTGCTTAAAGGAAAAACTTATAACAACTACGAAGAGTGGATCGATGCCATCCGGAATGGAGGTAATCATTTTCAATACATCCTCGATTGGGTGAGCTGCTTCGCCCTTGCTGTGAACGAAGAAAACGCGGCATTCAGCAGGGTGGTGACGGCACCCACCAATGGCGCGGCCGGCGTGATACCCGCGGTGCTGCACTACTGTCTCATATTCAATCCGGACATTACGGATGATAAGGTTGTTTCCTTTTTGCTGGTGGCTTCCGAGATCGGCAGCATTTTCAAAAAAGGTGCGACCATTTCCGCAGCCATGGGTGGCTGCCAGGCCGAGATAGGCGTTTCTTCCGCTATGGCCGCTGCGGCCCTCACAGAAGCACTGGGCGGCACGCAAAGGCAGGCCATGATGGCGGCTGAGATCGCCATGGAACACCACCTGGGCATGACCTGCGATCCCATAGGCGGACTGGTGCAGGTGCCTTGCATAGAGCGAAACACCATGGGCGCTATCAAAGCTATTACCGCTTCACAGCTGGCTATGCAAAGCGCACCGGACTATGCAAAGGTTTCCCTCGATGCGGTGGTGGAAACGATGTGGGAGACGGCCATGGATATGAACAGTAAATACAAGGAAACTTCTGAGGGCGGATTGGCCATTAATATTCCTTTAAGTTTAAGTGAGTGTTGATGAAGTTGATAAAGTTGATAGGGTTGATAAAGTTGATGGGGGAGGGTTAGATTGCTTGTTTGAAAAAATCTGCATTGCACAAATGCAGCATGATGTTCCCGATGCTTTTATTCTGATAATGGACCTGTAGCTGGCTGATCTCCACCGCGGCTACCTCCAGCGCTTTTTCATGATATTTCCTCACCGGAGTTTTTCCCGCCAGCAGCGTGGCGAAGGACCTCAGGCAGGCATTGCCTGAATCCGCGATCTCTTCCTGCTTTAATACACTCATTTCCCTGATGGCGGTGCTACGCACCACTTCATTTTCATGCAACAGCCTCTGCTCGGCCAGGGCATGGAATTCATCACCTACCCTGAGGGCGAAAATGGTGAGGATCAGGTTGTCCAGGAGTTCAAAATTGATCTCGTTCAGCGGTACATCCTTAAAAGTATAAATACCCTCCATGCCGGAAAGCAGGAGGAGAGGATTGATGCCAAGGGCGTCGGCCCTTTGCTGGACGGCGGCAAGAAACTCCTGGGATTGCATAATTAATTCACAGCAAAAGCTAAACCAAAGGTGGAGCTTTTCCGGTGAAAAGGGGCAGAACTTTAGTCCCCCTTATCTTTGTCGCCCTAACACAAGGAAATGAGTGAAGAAAAAAGCCTGAATTTCATCGAGGAGATCATAGAAGCCGACCTGGCCAGCGGAAAGCATAAGTCCATTGTCACGCGGTTTCCCCCTGAGCCCAATGGCTACCTTCACATTGGCCATGCTACATCTATCTGGCTGAATTTTGGGCTGGCCAAAAAATATGGCGGCTATACCAATTTACGTTTCGACGATACCAACCCGGTGACCGAAGAGACCGAATACGTAGACAGCATCAAGGAAGATGTGAAATGGCTGGGATACGAGTGGAAGCACGAACTCTATGCTTCTGATTATTTTCCGCAGTTCTACGAGTTTGCCGTGAAGTTGATCAAAAAAGGACTGGCCTATGTAGACGATTCCACACCGGAGCAGATCGCTTCTTTGAAAGGCACGCCCACGGAACCTGGAAAGAACAGTCCTTTCAGGGACAGGAGCGTAGAAGAGAACCTGCAGTTGTTCCAGCAAATGAAGGATGGTGCTTTCCCGGATGGAGCGAGGGTATTGCGGGCAAAGATCGATATGGCTTCACCCAACATGATCATGCGCGACCCGGTACTTTACCGCATCAAGCATGCGCACCATCACCGCACCGGCGACAAATGGTGTATCTACCCCATGTACGACATGGCCCATCCCCCGAGCGACAGCATCGAGCATGTAACACACTCGCTCTGTACCATGGAGTTCATACCGCACCGCGAGCTGTACGACTGGCTGCTGACGAACCTGGAGATCTTTCCTTCCAAACAATATGAATTCGCCCGCCGCAACCTTTCCTATACCGTCATGAGCAAGAGAAAGCTTCTCCAGCTAGTTCAGGAAAAGATGGTGGAAAGCTGGGACGACCCCCGCATGCCTACCGTGAGCGGACTTCGTCGCCGGGGATATACGCCCGAGTCGCTCCGCGATTTTTGCTCACGCATTGGCGTGGCAAAAAGAGACAACCTGGTAGACGTAGGCCTGCTGGAATTTTGTGTGCGCGAGCACCTGAACCAGGTTGCATTGCGCCGGATGGTGGTTTTTGATCCGTTAAAGCTGGTGATCACCAATTACCCGGAGAATACCCCGGTGGAAATGCTGACAGGCGAGGACAACCCAGAGGATCCGAAGTCTGCCACCCGTGAGATACCCTTTGGCCGCGAGATCTATGTGGAGAAAGAGGACTTCATGGAGAATCCGCCTAAAAAATATTTCCGTCTCTTCCCTGGTGCCATGGTGAGGCTGAAGCACGCCTATATCATCCGCTGCGATGAAGTGATAAAAGATGAAGCTGGAAAAGTCACCGAATTGAGGTGCACCTATATCCCGGAAAGCAAGAGCGGCGCCGATACTTCCGGCATCAATGTGAAAGGAACCCTCCATTGGGTGGAGGCCACGAACGCCATCACAGCGGAGGTAAGGCTGTATGACCGCTTATTCAAAGTAGAAGATCCAAACAACGAAGAAGGAGATTTCAAGGACTATATCAATCCCGATTCTTTGCAAACCATTCCCTCTGCCTTTGCGGAACCTGCGCTGATGCATGCAAAGATGAATGAGCGCTACCAGTTCCTGCGCAAGGGCTATTTTACCCTCGACAACCGGGATACTTATCACAGGCTGGTGTTCAACCGCACGGTTACGCTCAAGGACGCCTGGGCTAAGGAGCAGAAGAAGGGTTGATAAAGTTGACAGAGTTGATATAGTTGATAGAGGGTTAAGAATCGAATGTGTACTCAGTACACATTTTCTTTGAATTGGAATCCTCAACCAAGCGTAAAAAAAACAGGAGCCGTCAGGCTCCTGTTTTATATGCAATTCATTATTCACGATTGCCGATTCACGTTTGACTACTTCGGATCGAGCGCTTCTGTGATCCTGTCATTTACATCCTGCAAATGAGCACGGCTCATGGCATCCCTGTATGAAGTCAATGCAGCACGGATCTCCGATTGCAAAATGCGCAGCTGCGCTTTGGCAAGCGACACGGCATCAGTATTCTTTGTAAAGGTTGGGCCGGAACTGCCAAAGGTGATCACGAGGCCTGTGGTCGACGGTGTCTCAGGCGTGATGGCCCTGATCAGTCGCTCCGCGTGTGATTTCTGCAGGTTTCTCCTGTACACGTCTATGGCTTGCCTGGCGCCCAATTCGCTCCAGATGCCCTTGCGAAGGTCGTTCAGCATGTCCATGGCGCTGTAAGCGTTCTGGCCCTCCGCCTCGGCACGCAACAGCTTGTTTAAAGTATTGTGGTTGATCAGTCTGCCCAGGATGTTGTCCTGGATGGCGTTCACAGTTGTGAGCGAGTTATCCGCAGTCAGTGAGATCACCTGTGGGTTGATGATCCATTTTGGTGTCTTGAATAACTGGTCCTGCAGGAACTGCATGGCTTCTTTTTGTCTTTCACGGCTTACAAACTCCACGATCATTCCCTGCTGCTCAACTGTCCTTGGTGTTGTCATTACACCACCGATGTAGCGGCTCACATGTCCCATGTAGCGGGTGAACTGAGAAGTCACATGGCCATACAATTCGTCGAGGCTGGTGAAATCTTTATTCGGCTGGCGGGTCCACTCGGGAAGCTTTACAATAATGCGCTGCAGGTTTTTGATGCCGTACATGCTGGCCCTGACCGCGTTGTCGCCGAGGTCTTCGCTTTGATTGCGGGGATCATCCGGATCGGATTCTGTACCGAAACGGTTGCGTGGGTTCTTTAGTTTTTCTATCGTCATCTTATTGAGGATAGGAACTTCGGCTTCTGCAGACCGGGCTTCAGGAAACCACCTGTAACCCCACTCAATGGCCCAGATATCATAGTCGCCAATGCGTGGGAAGAGGCCGGTTTCAGAAATATTGTCTTCTGGCTGTGCTACGTAGTTGAAACGGGCATAGTCCATAATAGAAGGCGTGTGGCCGTTGGCTTCCACCCAGGCTTTGTTGCGCAGGTTCTCTACAGGTACCGTGGAGGAAGAACCGAAATTATGGCGCAGACCCAGGGTATGTCCTACTTCATGAGAGGATACGAAGCGGATCAGCTGGCCCATGAGAGAATCCGCGAATAAAATATTCCTGGCCCTGGGATCCACTGCTGCCGCCTGGATGAAATACCAGTTGCGCAGCAGGTTCATCACGTTATGATACCAGTTGATATGCGATTCAAGGATCTCGCCGGAGCGTGGATCGTGCACGTGGGGACCGCTTGCATTGGGAATGTCGGAAGGCTTGTACACGATGCCGGAGTAACGTGCGTTCTCGATGGTCCATTCCGGATCGTTAAGGGGAGCTTCAAGCGCATAGATGGCATTTTTAAATCCTGCTTTTTCAAAAGCGATCTGCCAGTCATTGACTCCCTGGATCAGGTAAGGGATCCATTTTTTTGGAGTTGCCGGGTCGATATAAAATATGATGGGCTTCTGGGGCTCCACCAATTCTCCTCTTTTATATTTTTCAACATCACCGGCCTTGGGTTCCAGTCTCCACCTGGTCACCATTCTTACCTGCTCCACGCCCTGGGGATTCACGTCGAAATCCGTGTAACCTGTGGCGAAATATCCAACGCGCTGATCGTAGAGGCGGGGCTGCATGGGAACTTTCGGCAGCAGGATCATGGAGCTGAATAATTCAAAAGTGGTGGGTGTGCCGGAAGAGGGCATGCTGAAGGCCGAAGGAACGCCTCCAGGGGTGGAGGTTTGCGACCGGATATAGGTCTTTACGGTCTTGATGCTGGTGTTGGATGGATATGACCGCACTTCAACGATATAGGAATTGTCTTTTTGGTACTGTCCCAAACCGAGTGCGCGCTTGCTGCGTGCATCGAAGAATAAAATGTCATTATCGCCCATCAGGTAATCCGTCACTTCTATCACAGAGCCCTTTGCCCGGGAAACAGAATCGCTGGCGAAAGCTTTGATGTCGAAAGCAGCTACTATGGGTTGAAGATTGGAGTTCCTCACCGACTGGTACATGCCGCCTGTAGAGTCCCTGGCCATTTCCTGGTAAGAAATGCTTTTCAGGAAAATACGGTTGTTGGGTCCCATCTCGAAGGTGATCACATTGTCGGAGATCTGGTCGCCGGCAAAGCCAAGAAAGCCTGCCCTTGCGCCTGCTCCGGACCTGGAGATACGGTTCACCACCAGGATCTCGCGGTTCAGTACGGAGTCCGGTATCTCGAAATAATATTTGCCATCCACCAGGTGGGTAGTGATGAGGCCTTTGTCGGTCTTGGCCTTTGAAGTGATCACTTCCACATAAGGCTTAGGCCCGGTAGTGCTGCCGCGGCTGCCCGGCGCATTCGGTGTCGGCCCGCCGTTGGTAGTAGGGTTTTGCGCCTGGATGCCTTGTGATAGAAGCAGCAGGCCGAATAAGGTTACAAGTGAAGTTCGGATCATAGTTGATGTATAAATTATTCAGGAATAAAAAATGAATTTAGGGAAATAGGCTTGTGTTGAGGCAAATCAAGGGAAGAGAATCGTCAAAAAAGCGTCATTGTTGCTTTTCGAGACTCTTGATCATGTCCATGAGGCCGGCGAAATCCGCGGAAGGGGATGTAAAGGCGGAACCGATCTTTTCCTGCAGCTCGCGGATATTATCCTGGCATCTTTTGCTGGCCCTCACCTTGGCTTCGGCGCAGTCGAAAACGGGCACTACTTTTTTGGATAGCCTTACCTGCTGGCCTTCATCGTTCTCCACTGTAACGTAGCGGTTGCCATTGATCTTGCGGGGCTGGATGGCCGATTCGTTTGGGGCGGACCGCGTGAGCTTCTTCACTGGCTGTTTTGAAACGATCGCGGGCGCTTCTGTGATTTCTTCCGTATCAGGAGCAGCGGCTGATGGGGCAGGGGCGGCCTCCTGTTTTTGCACAACGGAGATCTTTTCTTTTTCCGGCATGTTTACCAGGTACCTGACACCTGAGACCACCACGAATAATACGACTGCGGCGGCCGCATACCTGAATATTTTTCGCACAGGGACCTGCCTGGTATTTGTTTGGGGTGAAGGCTGAAGCGAGGCTTCGATATGCTGCCAGGCGGAAGGGGGAGGAGCCGCTTCAAAATTTTCCAGGCGGCGCGACAGAACCGCAGACCCCTCGTCGAGGGCATATTCAATATCCTTCCAAACCTTTGCGGGAGGTTCTTCAGCATATTGGAATAATCTGTTCTGCAGCTGGTCCTTCATTCTGTTCTTTTCACGTTGATAAAATGTCTCTTTACTTTTTCCTGTAACACCGATTTGGCCCTGGAGAGCTGCGATTTGCTGGTGCCTTCGCTGATCCCCAATGCCTCCGCGATCTCCCGGTGTGTAAAACCTTCGATCACATACATATTAAATACGGTACGGTAACCTGGTGAGAGCTGCTGGATCAGGGCGATGATATCCTTTTCAGCCAGGGAGTCCAAAACGGAGAGGCTGTTGCCCTCCAGCGTGTTCTCCTCTTTCTCTGTAACAGGCTGCAGGTAATGCTTGCGCCTGAAATGCTCGATAGCAGTGTTCACGAAGATCCGTCTTACCCAGCCTTCAAAGGATCCTTCGCCCCTGAAGCTTTCTATTTTATTGAACACCTTGATAAATCCTTCCTGTACGATATCCTGTGCTTCTTCGGCATTCCCGGCGTACCGAAGGCAAACACCATACATTTTCGGTGCAAACCTCTGGTACAGCCCTTCCTGCATCCTGCGGTCTTTCCGCTTGCATCCCTCAATTAAGTCGGCGTCTGAGATCATTTGGTTGCTTGATTCCTTCAATATTATTGCTTTACGGCCGGTTTTTCAAAAAAGCGATGAGCTTGTCCACCGCTTTGCGGCGATGACTGAACCTGTTCTTTTCCTCCATAGGCATTTCTGCAAAGGTCTTTTCAGCGCCTTCGGGTACGAACACAGGATCGTATCCAAAACCTTTGTCGCCCCTTTCGGTTTGGATGATGGTGCCCCTGCAGATGCCTTCAAAAAAATGCTCCTGCCCGTCCAGTAAGAGACAGATGACCGTGCGGAACCGGGCCGACCTGTTCTCTTTGCCCTGAAGATGAAGCAACAATTTTTTGATGTTCTCGCTAAAATCGCGGCCTTCGCCTGCGTAGCGGGCACTTTTCACCCCTGGCTCTCCGTTCAGCGCTTCCACTTCCAGTCCTGTGTCCTCGCTGAAGCAGGCCTCGCCTGTTAGTTCCGAGATCACCCTGGCTTTTTCACGTGCATTGTCCTGGAGGGTGTCATAAGGTTCGGGGATATCGATCAATATGCCTGCATCTTTCAGCGTGGCGATCTCAAAGGCGGGAGGCAGGGCCGCGCGGATCTCGTCTGCCTTATGCTGGTTATTGGTGGCGAATATGATCTTCATTAGATACTAAATGCTGTTTTCAGGGCCATCCACAATTGTTTCTTCAACTCTTTATCTTTTTCAATTTCCTGCAGTGAAGGCGCATATACATAGGTCTGCTCCCTGAATTTCTGCACCTGGAAATGGGGAAAATCCAAAGGCAGCCGGATCTCTCCCGGCGCCACGTTGAACAACAAGATCACCTTAGCCCCCAGTTCTGTCACGGCTGTTTCATAATCCATGCTGGTGTTGGCCGTGTTCACTATGGCAGTATCGGCCAGTCCCAGCTGGCAGGCCGTTAGCACGGAAACGAGGAAATTCAATTGCTGTTCGGGCAGGTATTTCGCGGAAACTTCTTTCACCAGTACTACGATATGCTTATGATTATTTCCCAGGAAGGAGATGCCGGCGGCTTCGGGCACGGCTGTTGCAGCAGAACTAACCAGCACGTCGGGATAAAGATCGGCCAGCATTTGTGGTGTTAATCGTATGTTGTTTAATTCCATGGGCTGACTGCAATTATCTTGTTATTTGGTGAATTTTCGTTTCTTTGGACCGCTAAATTAAATTTTTATGCTTGCTACTATGGATATAACTGTAACAAAGGCAGAGACGAGCAAATTGCAAGAGATCAGCCTGGAAAACCTGCCTTTTGGAAAGTATTTCACCGACTACATGCTGGAAGCGGATTATGAGAACGGGGAATGGAAGAATGTGGAGATCAAACCTTACCAGCCACTTTTGCTGAGTCCATCCGTAGCAGCATTGCACTATGGCCAAGCCATTTTCGAAGGGATCAAGGCTTACAAAGACAAGGACGGCCATTCCTATATTTTCCGCCCGCAGGACAATTTCCACCGCTTTAATATCTCGGCCGAGCGCATGCAGATGCCTTCTGTGCCCGAAGAGATCTTTATGGAAGGCATGAAGCAGCTGGTGGCACTTGACAGCAACTGGATACCACAACGCGAAGACCACTCCCTGTATATCAGGCCCTTTATGTTCGCTTCAGACGAACTGATCGGCGTGCGGCCTTCGGATACCTATAAGTTCATGATCATCCTGAGCCCTACAGGCCCTTATTACAACGCGCCCATGCGCATTTATGTAGAAGAACAGTTTGTTAGAGCGGTTCCAGGCGGTGTTGGCTATGCAAAAGCGGCCGGTAACTATGGCGCTGCCATGTATGCTACTGCGCAGGCAAAGAAAAAAGGCTACGACCAGGTGCTGTGGACCGATGCTTTTGAGCATAAATACGTGCAGGAGATCGGCACGATGAACGTCATATTTATTATTGGCAACAAGGCCATCACTCCGGACCTGGGTGCAGGCACCATCCTGGCGGGCGTTACCCGCAACAGTGCGCTCACCCTGTTGAAAGAGGCCGGGTTTGAAGTAGAGGAGAGGACTTTGAGCATCGATGAGATCATTGAGGCATACAAGGCGGGTATTCTTTACGAGGTCTTCGGTACCGGTACAGCGGCCACCATTTCCATGATCAAAGAATTGAGGTACAAGGATTTCGTGATGTCTTTCGATGTGGACAAATGGAAGACAGCCCCTACCGTGAAAAAATGGCTCACCGATATCCGCGAGGGCAGGAGAGAAGATAAATACGGATGGATGATGAGGGTTGCGTAGGTCTTCGGATGGTTTGAATGATGAACAGAAGAATATTGAATTTTGAATATTGAAGGAAACAGCCGGTCTGGCTGTTTTCTTTTTGGGACTGAACTAGTTAACTAGTAAACCAGTCAACAAGTCAACTTGTTAACCTATTCTTGACATTTTTCCTTTAAAAAAGCTAAAAATTCTGCTAGGGGCTCCGGTTTTTCTAAATTATTTCCCCTACTTTTGCCTCCCGAAATTTCGGGACAAAAACTAAAGGTTCATTAATGCCTACTATTCAACAATTAGTACGTAAAGGAAGGGAGATCATCAGGGCTAAAAGCAAGTCCAGGGCTTTGGACAGCTGTCCTCAGCGCCGTGGCGTTTGTACCCGTGTGTATACCACAACCCCTAAAAAGCCAAACTCAGCGCTTCGTAAAGTAGCCAAGGTTCGTCTGACCAACAAAGTTGAGGTCATTGCTTATATCCCGGGTGAAGGCCACAACCTCCAGGAGCACTCTATCGTGCTGATCCGCGGAGGTCGTGTGAAAGACCTGCCAGGTGTTCGTTATCACATCGTTCGCGGTTCTTTGGATACTGCAGGTGTGAAAGACCGTAAGCAAAGCCGTTCTAAGTACGGTACCAAGAGAGAAAAAGGCGGCAAGACAGCAGCCAAGAAATAAATTTTAAAAAGACCAATCAGAATAAGTCATGCGTAAAGCACAAGCCAAAAAACTTCCCCTCGCTCCGGATCCCAGGTATAACGATAAGCTGGTGACCAGGTTCGTAAACAATATCATGTGGGAAGGAAAGAAGAGCGTTGCATTCGATATCTTCTACAACGCCATCGAAAGGGTTTCCAAGCAAACCGGTGAGGAAGGCTATGAAGTATGGAGAAGGGCGCTTGCCAACGTAACTCCTTCTGTAGAGGTTCGCAGCCGCCGTATCGGTGGTGCTACCTTCCAGATCCCTTCAGAGGTGCGTCCGGACAGGAAGATCTCCCTCAGCATCAAGTGGCTGATCCGCTATAGCCGCGAGCGCAATGGCCGCAGCATGGCCGACAAGCTGTCCAACGAGATCATCGCCGCAGCTAAGGGTGAAGGCGCCGCTTTCAAGAAGAAAGAAGATACCCACAGGATGGCAGAAGCCAACAAGGCATTTGCCCACTTCAAGGTTTAATAAAAGAATAAGCATAAAAAAAACCATCACGCCCTGCGTGATGGTTTTTTGTTTTATATAGTGCCTTATCTGTCGTTGTCACGAACCATGCCTTCGCCTGTATCTACGTCACCGGCATCGGTTCCTTCTCTTGGACTGGTAGCCCCTTCCGGAGTTTGAGCACCGGTAGAAACGTCAGTACCTGTGTATTGCTGAAGACCTTCGGTATTGCTGCTCCTGGTTGTTTCGGCTGTATTGCCCCTTCCGCCCTTTGCGGCACCCGTTCTGCCTGTAGTACCTGATTGAGCGCCTCCAGTACGACGGCCTCCCCCTGCACTTCGGGAAGCTGCTACGCTCCTGGTAGAGGATGAACCTCCGCGGGTGGATGATGAACCGCCTTTGGTAGCTGTACCGGCTGACCTGGTAGCACTGCTACGGGATGGGGTGGCACTGCTGCGGCTGGCTGATTTCTTAGCAGCTCCAGCACGGCTTGACTTAGAGGCTGCACTGCGGCTGGCCGCTTTCTTTGTAGCTCCACCACGGCTTGATTTAGAGGCGGTTTTTGATTTAGATGCTACCCGTTTTGTGCTCTTGGAAGCTGATTTCTTTGTAGCTCCGCCACGGCTTGACTTAGAGGCGGTTTTTGATTTAGACGCTACCCGTTTTGTGCTCTTGGAAGCTGATTTTTTAGTGGCTCCGCCGCGGCTGGATTTGGAAGCCGATTTTGACTTGGACGCTACCCGTTTTGTGCTCTTGGAAGCCGATTTTTTAGTGGCCCCGGCGCGGCTGGATTTAGAAGCAGATTTTGATTTGGAAGCTGCACGCTTGGTGCTTTTTGAAGCAGATTTGGTTCCGCGGGCTGACTTGGACGCGGATTTAGATTTTCCACCCTTTGAACTCCTGGATGCACCGCTGCGGCTGGTTGATTTCTTAGAAGCGCTTTTTTTAGAAGACCTGCCGCCTGAGCTCTTGCTCGCTGATTTTTTTGACGCGGCTTTCCTGGTTGATTTTGCCATGTTAATGGGTTTTTGAGTTGGGTTATGATAAAATTCGTTTTGAAATTACAACGATTGTAAATGAATTGCAAAATTTATCCACAGGGAATTTCGTTTGTGTGCCGGGGTCGTCCCGCGGCACTCCCGGGATGTTTAACAAACAATGTTTCCACCCCCCGGTAAAATGCATTGTAATTCCTTACCTTTGCACCCTCAATTTTGTGAGCAGGAAAACGGTGCCAGTCAGTCCGCAACCCCTCACACCAAAATGAACACAAACTAAAAACATGGCAGACCTCAGATTTCAACGCAATTTTGGTATAGCCGCTCACATCGACGCGGGGAAAACCACCACCACAGAAAGAATCTTACGTTACACGGGTATGATCCACAAGATCGGTGAAGTGCACGATGGTGCTGCTACCACCGACTGGATGGAACAGGAAAAGGAGAGAGGTATCACCATTACCTCCGCTGCCGTTAGCTGCCAGTGGAATTTCCCTACCGTAAAAGGTAAGGCGGATGCCAACACGAAGAACTATTATTTCAACATCATTGATACTCCGGGTCACGTGGACTTTACCGTAGAGGTAGAGCGTTCTATGCGTGTACTCGACGGACTGATCGCGCTGTTCTCTGCCGTTGACGGTGTAGAGCCGCAATCGGAGACCGTTTGGCGCCAGGCCAACAGGTACCGTGTACCCCGTATTGGTTTCGTGAACAAAATGGACCGTTCCGGTGCCGACTTCCTGATGGTGGTGAACCAGGTGAAGGAAATGCTGGGTGCCAAAGCCGTTCCCCTTCAGCTGCCTATTGGCGCTGAGGACGATTTCAAAGGCGTTGTTGACCTGATCCGCATGAAAGGCGTGATCTGGCACATGGAAACAGAAGGCATGACCTTCGACGAGATCCCTGTTCCTGAGGACATGCAGGAAGAAGCGGAATTCTGGAGGCAGAACCTGATTGAAGCCGTAGCAGAGTACGACGATAAGTTGATGGAGAAATTCTTCGACAA
Source organism: Chitinophagaceae bacterium (assembly GCA_036676905.1). Classification (GTDB taxonomy): domain Bacteria; phylum Bacteroidota; class Bacteroidia; order Chitinophagales; family Chitinophagaceae; genus Flavisolibacter. Next base: position 193,565 of record JAKFCE010000005.1, on the reverse strand, counting down.
TCCTGATACCATCACTGAAGACGAAGTACATGAGGCTATCCGCAAGGCCACGATCGATCTGAGCATCGTGCCGATGATGTGCGGTTCCTCTTTCAAAAATAAAGGTGTGCAGACAGCCCTCGACGCCGTTTGCCGCTACCTGCCTTCGCCTATGGACATCGAAGCCGTAAAAGGTATCGATCCTGAAACTGGCGAAGAGATCCTGAGAAGGCCGGATGCAAAAGAACCTTTTGCAGCCCTGGCATTTAAGATCATGACCGATCCTTTCGTAGGACGCCTCGCCTTCTTCCGCGTGTATTCAGGTCACCTGGATGCGGGTTCTTATGTGTTGAACGTAAGAAGCGGCAAGAAAGAGCGTATCTCCAGGATCATGAAAATGTTTGCCAACAAGCAGAACCCTATCGACTTCATCGAAGCCGGTGATATTGGTGCCGCTGTTGGTTTCAAAGAGATCAAGACCGGTGATACCCTTTGCCATGAGGACCACCCGATCACCCTGGAGAACATGTTCATCCCCGAGCCCGTGATCTCTGTGGCGGTAGAGCCAAAGACACAGGCCGACGTGGATAAAATGGGCCTCGCTATCTCCAAACTGGTAGAGGAAGATCCTACACTACGTGTAAAGACCGACGAGGATTCTGGCCAGACCATCCTTTCAGGAATGGGAGAGCTGCACCTCGAGATCATCGTGGATCGTATGCGTCGTGAATTCAAAGTAGAAGTAAACCAGGGTGCACCCCAGGTGGCATATAAAGAGGCCTTCCAGGCAACCGTACAGCACCGCGAGGTTCTGAAGAAGCAGTCTGGTGGTCGTGGTAAGTTCGCCGACATCATGTTCGAGCTGGGTCCTGTGGATGCCGACTGGAAAGAGGCAAACCCCGACAAGCATTACCAGTTCGTGAACGACCTGTTTGGTGGATCCATCCCCCGTGAGTTCGTTCCCGCGATCCAGAAAGGTTTCGAGTCTTCCATGGGCACAGGCGTTCTCGCTTCTTACCCGGTAGACAATATGAAGATCCGCGTATATGATGGTTCATTCCACGCGGTTGACTCCGATGCGATGTCATTTGAGCTTTGCGCCAAGCAAGGTTTCCGTGAGGCAGCCCGCAAGGCCAAGCCGGTATTGCTGGAGCCGATCATGAGGATAGAGGTGCTTACACCAGACCAGTACATGGGTGATGTAACAGGTGACCTGAACCGCCGCCGTGGTATGATGGAAGGAATGGACACAAGGGCCGGCGTACAGGTGATCAAAGCAAAAGTGCCACTGTCTGAAATGTTCGGATATGTAACACAGCTGCGTTCTCTTTCCAGCGGCCGTGCATCTTCCACCATGGAGTTCTCTCATTACAATCCTGCACCGAACAACATTGCAGAAGAAGTGATAGCGAAGTCAAAAGGAAAAGTATCTGCTAGCTAATTAGCAGACTAAAGAATAACGAAAACCCTCCAACCGGAGGGTTTTTTTATGCTAATTCTGGAATAATGAACAAGGAACCCCCTCCGGAACTTAGAGCGCGGATCCTTAAAAAGCTGTAAGGGTTTTCCAAGTCAACGGGTCAACTGGTTAACGAACCACTAACAATTGGCATCATCCTTGCCTTTCTGCGCAAAAATGCAGAATATGAAATTCACAAAAGCCGTACTGACCCTGGCTGTATTATCAGCCTCCTTCCTCTTTACAGCCTGTAACAAGAATGAATCAGCCTCCGCCGATAAAGCGCAAATGCAGGTTTTCCTGACAGATGACCCAGGTGATTATGAGGCCGTATTGATCGACGTGCAGGACATTTTGATCAATTATTCTTCTGATTCTTCCAATGGCTGGGTAAGCCTGCCTGGCGTAAAGAAGGGAACCTATGACGTTTTAAAGCTGGTGAACGATAAGGACACCCTGCTAGCCAACGCGGAACTCAATACAGGACGCATCCAGCAGATCCGTTTGGTGCTGGGTACTGAGAACTATGTACAGATCGACAGCCAGCTGATCAAGCTGCAAACACCCAGCGCGCAGCAATCTGGTTTGAAGATCAACATTCACCAGGACATCAACGAAGGCGTGTTGTACAAGCTGCTGCTTGACTTCGATGCCAGCCGTTCTATTGTAGAAACAGGCAATGGTAAATATATTCTGAAGCCGGTGATCAGGGCTACCATGCAGGCGCAGGGCGGTACCATCAGGGGATTTGTTCTTCCGGATTCTGTTCGTACAGCGGTAATGGCCATCAAAGGCACGGACACTGTAGGAACCTATACGCTCAACGGAGGTTATACACTGAAAGGACTGAGCGCTGGTACTTACAGCCTCTACTTCCAGCCAGATTCGCCTTTCGTTTCTCAAACAAAAACAGGCATCATCGTCAATACCAACCAGGTGACCACGGTGGATACGGTGAGACTTCAATAATTTATCCGAATAAGGATTATTCAGGTAGGGCGTCCAGGGATGGGCGCCCTTATTTTTTTTGATTCGTCAGCAGCGCCGTAGTGGAAGATTCAAAAATGTCATGGTGAATGGCCACCGTATCCAGCCGGATGCTGGTGAGTTCCGGGATGAATTCCTCTCTCGTGAGCACCAGCGCCTGGTTCGCCTGCAGGTAGGCCGCCAGGGAATCAGCCTGCTCAAATACACGTACCCTTTCCGGCAGGTAATAAGTGAAGGAAGGATGGAAGATCTTGTAGCCAACCACCTTGTTGTAATCCCTTAAGTAGTGCTCGGTTTTTGACAATGGATTGTTTTGATAGACCGCGGGGTACAGAAAATTAAAGAACACGATATTGAAACAGGTATACCAGATAAAAAGCATGGAGAGGGCCTTGCGGAATCCTCGTGTTTTGTAGGTGATCAGCGAGAGGATGGTGCCAAAGGTGAGCACAAGCGCCAGGAAGGCGTTGTTTTCCGATCCCCTTGTCTCTATTTCATTGCCGATGGCCAGGTAAAGTCCTACCGGGATGGCGATGTTGATCGCCACCAGGATCAGGAGGGGGTAGATGTTCCTTCTTTCCTTGCGATCAAAGGCCCTGGAAATATAATAGCCCAGCACGATGGCGCCGAAGGAATAGCAAGGCATGGGATAGTTGGGAAGCTTGGTGCCGGAGACAGAGTAAAAGATCACGAATACAAACAGCACCAGCGCAGACAGCAGCCAGTAAGCATCTGCCGATCTTCTCCTGAACTTTCTCAACGCTTCACCAATATAAGCGGAGCCGGGCAGCAGCCCCAGCAGCACAAATAAGGGAACGATGACGAAAAGACCGCCATGGCCTTCCATCGGTTCTGAAAAGCGGCCGACATTATGTTCCAGGAAAAATCCCCTTGTCCACGCTCCATCGGTAGCCTGGTGCACCATCACATACCAGGGAACTGCCACAGCCAGCATCAGCACCGCGGCAACCAGCATGTGCCAGTGAAAGATCATCTTCCATTTTTTTACCCAGATCAGCCAGATGAGGATGGCGAGTCCCGGCAGGGCGATGGCCACAGGGCCCTTTGCCAAAATGCCCAGCGCGGAGGCCAGGGCACAAACCAGGATCCATCCGAGTTTTTTCTCAGTGAAATAGGCGTAGGCCGCAAAAATGGAAAGCGTATTAAAGAAAATAAGATAGGGATCGGGGACCGACATCCTGAATTCGAACAACCAATGTGTGGATGCCAGCAGTATGAGGCAGCTGATGAATGCATGCAGCCTGCCGGAAAACTTCGCTGTAAAAAAATAGGTGATCCAGATCGTGAGCACGCCAAATACAGCGGAAAAGAATCGCGCTCCCCATTCGGTGACGCCGAACAGCTCGAAGCCGCCGAACATAAAATAATAATGGAGTGGTGGCTTCAGGTCGCGGAGCTTGCCATTAAAAGTAGGGACGATCCAGTCGCCTCTTTCCCACATCTCGCGGGCGCATTCCGCATTCCTTACTTCATCATAGATCCATAATTGAGTTTTTCCAAGGGATGGAAAAAGCAGGAGAACGGAGAGGCCGGCAAGTAGCCAGAAATACCGGTCGTGGGTAATTGTTTTCTGCACCTTAGCAATTGAGGTTGCAAAAATAGCGGCTAAATACTGTCTTCCTTCAGCGGATCATGGAAAATAAAATAAGAGCCCCAAACAGAGGATAAGAGGTTGCTGAGATAAAAAAGCAGGCTGATGATGATGCCCAGGTGGGGATCGAGATGGAAGAACCTGGCACCTTCCACAAATACGAACTCCCTTGTGCCCAGTCCGCCGCCAAGAGAAATGGGCAGTACGGATACCACTGAAGCCACAAGAAATATGAAGATCCATTCGGATTGTGCAAAAGGAATATGCAGGCTGCTCATTACACAGTATAGGCAGGTGACCTGCAGGGCCTGTACGGCCAGTCCCCAAAGGAAGGTGGGCCAGAAGCCGGGCAGAAAATCGCGGAAAAGAAAACGCACCACCAGGTAGAGCGCCAGCACGGCGAGCAGGGCGCCTGCGATGAGGATCTCGCTCCACCACATCTCTTCCAGCACCAGGGTGCCGTAAAATGCAAGAATAAGTCCCAAAGCCAGCAGGCCACTGAAGCGGTCGAGCAGCACCGCGATAGATGTTTTTTTATAGGGCGCCCTGAACTTCCTTCGAAGGATCACCACCTTATATGCATCACCGCTAATAGAGCCCGGAAGGAAAAGGTTATAGAACATGCCCAGCCAGTACAGCTTGATGTTTCTCCATTCGGATAGCCTGACATTGATGTTGCGAAAGTTGATATTGAGACGGAAGGCAGCCAACAGTTTGGAAAGCATGAAGGAGAGTACGGCCAGCACCAGCCACCACCAGTTGGCTTCCAGGAGGGCGGCCCAGGCTCGTGAAAAATCGATCTTGGTAGAAATATACCAGAAGCAAAGGGCTGTGATGCCGACCTTGATCAGCAGCTTCACCACTTTGCTCACCCTGCTTTCTTTTTTCTCCAGTTCGTCTTCCGGCGGCATTCAGTAAATTTAACCCCGCCGTACCGGTTGGTACGTTTCGCGGGCGTGCACGGTGCAAGTAAAAGCAATTCAATGAATAAAAAAATAACCCTGCTCTTTGTTCTTCTGATGACGACCACGTATCTGTGCGCGCAGGAGCAGCTCCTGAAGAAAGGAATGAAGATCACCCGGTCGATGAAGATCAAAAAGGCTGTTTATTCCATTTCGTCCACCGATATGACCCGGTCCGCCATCGTGATCGAAGGCAATAACCTGGTGGTGGATTTTAACCAGGCTGTGCTTGATGGCAATGTGGCCAAAGCAAGTCCCGATCAATTCACAGGCATAGGACTGATCATCCGCGGCAAGAACGTGACGGTGAAGAATCTTTTTGCCAGGGGATACAAGATCGCCTTATATGCCAGTGGCGTGGACGGACTGGTGATAGAGCATTGCGACTTCAGCTATAATTACAGGCCGCGTTTGAACAGTACGCAGGAGAAGGAAGACATCTCTGACTGGATGAGTTATCATCAGAATGAAAAAGACGAGTGGATGCGTTACGGGGCGGCCGTGTACCTGAGCAAATGCAATGACGGAAAGATCAGCCGCACCATTGTCAGAGGCGGGCAGAATGCGCTGATGATGACGGAAAGCAACCGGTGGATGATCTGGAACAATGATTTCTCTTTCAATTCAGGCATTGGCATAGGCATGTACAGGAGCAGCAACAACCAGGTGCTGTACAACCGCATCATTTTCAATGTACGCGGGTACAGTCATGGCGTGTACAACCGCGGGCAGGACAGCGCCGGCATCCTCCTGTACGAGCAAAGCAGCCACAATCTTTTTTACAAGAACAACGTCACACACGGAGGGGATGGATTTTTCCTCTGGGCAGGACAGTCCACCATGAACACGGGCGCCGGCGGAAGCAATGACAACATCCTGAAGGAAAATGATTTTTCCTATGCACCCACCAACGGCATCGAGGTCACCTTCAGCCGCAACCTCATCCTGCGCAACCGCATTTACGAATGTGATCATGGCATCTGGGGAGGCTACAGTTTTGAAACGCGGATCAGCGATAACCGCTTTCGCGACAACAGGATAGCCATCGCTATCGAGCATGGGCAGGACAATATCATCAGCCACAATACATTTATCAACGATAAGACGGCCATCCGGCTTTGGGCCAGGGCTCAGCAGCCATCGGACTGGGCTTATGCAAAGGCCCGTGACACCCGCAGCAGGAATTACATCCTGGCTGCCAACAGCTTCAACAACAACGGGGTGGTTTATGACCTGCAAATGACGGACTCGGTAGCGGTTTTCAGCAACCGGTATTCCGATACCACCGTGGTCTTTAAGCGTTATGAGAAGCCGGTAGAGGTGGACTCCCTGGACAATGAGGAGGGCCTGATCAGGCTTTCACACGATGTAGAGGTAGAGATACCCGCTGTGAAGGACCCCCAGGATCCCTTCAAGGGCGCCGGCAAATGGGCGGGCAGGAAAAACATCATGATGACTGCCTGGGGACCCTACGATTTTGGCTACCCGCTGATCTGGAACACCAACCCCACAGATACCTCTTCGGAAATGAAGTTCAAGGTCTTTGGCCCGGCAGGAAGCTGGAAGATCCTGTCTTCAAAAGGACTGGAAGGCCTGCCAAAGAAGGCTGGAAAGTTCCCGGACAGCTTTTCGGTGAGAAAAAAAGCCGCTGTACGCACCGATATCGAGATCGTGGCTGAGTACAGGGGACCTGCTTTTACTGATCAGTTTGGAAAGAAGATCCCAGCCAACCAGCCGCAAAAATTCGTTTTCCGGAAGTACTTCCAGCCTGTTGACTTTGTGGTGAAGTTCTTTGCCTTCGACTCTGCCAGTAACCCGGTGAAGGATACGGCCTTTATTGCCGGCCTCCAGAAGGAGCTGCCGGTTAAGACGGACGTGGTGAACCGGCTGGACTATGCCTGGTGGGGAGGAGTGAGGGGCAGCGACAAGACCCTGCATCCCCGTTTTCTCACTGTGGCTGAAGGGGCTGCTGTGTTGGAGCCCGGCACCTATGAGCTTGGGATCACCTGGGATGACGCGGTGAAGGTCTATATTGATGGGAAGCTGGTGCTCGACGAATGGAATCCTTCGAAGTATACCTTTGACGAGTCGCCGCACCGGAAGATCCGCCTGAAACTGGGCGGAAACCACCGTTTCCGGGTGGAACATGCCGAGCTGGGAGGCTTTGCCACCCTCAGCCTGAAATTAAATAAGGTGAATTAAGTCCTTATTCACAAAAAATATTAAGTAAACTTTTGACGGTTTAAACTCAACCCGTTACCTTTGCACTCCCAAAATCCCAACAGCGTGCTGAGGGAAAAAAATGGGGCAGATCTTATGTCACAGAGAATCAGAATCAAACTTCAGTCCTACGATCACAACCTGGTAGATAAATCAGCCGAGAAGATCGTAAAGACTGTAAGGAGCACTGGAGCAGTAGTAACAGGACCTATTCCTCTTCCTACACGTAAGAAGATCTTTACAGTTTTGCGCTCGCCGCACGTGAACAAGAAGAGCAGGGAACAGTTCCAGCTGGCCACTCATAAGAGGCTCCTGGATATTTACACCTCATCTTCAAGGACCGTGGATGCGCTGTCGAAGCTGGATCTTCCATCGGGTGTGGAAGTAGAGATCAAGGCCTGACGGATCAGGTTAAGGAAAGTTCTTAAAAATAGATTCATCTCTCAATTCTTAGGCAAATCCAGGACCTGGTCCTGAGCCTGCCGAAAGGAAAAAAGAGCTCTGAAATGAAAATGCGGATAGGGTGAGACCTAGTCCGCGATACATATAAACAAGCCCTTCGAGGTTTGTTTGTCACCGGTACTTCTGAATCACGCTAAAGCGTGACCGCCCAGGCGGATAAAAGAAAAGGTCGGTTGATGAACCAGGATTGAATCACGCTGGCCAGCGTGATGTCTTGCACAACCTTGCGGGGAAAAACCGTAAGAAAATGAAAGGAATCATTGGCAAGAAGATCGGGATGACCAGCATCTTCGATCAGAGCGGCAGGCAGACAGCCTGTACCATTATTGAGGCCGGTCCCTGCGTAGTTACCCAGGTGAAGACCACGGAGACAGACGGTTACAGCGCCCTCCAGGTGGCCTTTGGCGACAAGAAAGAAAGGAATACCAACGCCGCCGCGAAAAATCACTTCGCAAAAGCCAACACTTCGGCTAAGCACACTGTAAAAGAATTCAGGAATTATTCAGAAGAAAAAAATATTGGTGATACCATCACTGTAGACATTTTCGCCGAAGGCGACAAAGTTGAGGTGGTAGGTACAACTAAGGGAAAGGGTTTCCAGGGAGTTGTAAAGCGCCATGGATTCCATGGAGTAGGTGAGGCTTCTCACGGTCAGCACGACCGCCAGAGGGCTCCCGGTTCTATTGGTGGCTCTTCTTATCCCAGCCGTGTATTCAAGGGCATGCGCATGGCAGGCCGCATGGGTACCGACAGGGTGAAAGTAAAAGGTCTGAAAGTAGTGAAGATCTTCCCCGACAAAAACTACATCTTGGTAAGTGGTTCAGTTCCTGGCCACAATGGTTCCATCGTTTTAATCCAGAAATAACATGCAACTCAAAGTATTAAACATAGAAGGAAAGGAAACAGGCAGAACGATCGATCTCCCTGAGGATATTTTTGGTATTGAGCCGAACGACCATGCCATTTACCTGGCTGTGAAGCAGTACCTGGGTGCACAGCGCCAGGGTACGCACAAGGTGAAGACCCGTGCCGAGGTACAGGGAGCTTCCCGCAAGCTGCACCGCCAGAAAGGAACCGGTGGTTCCCGTAAAGGAAACATCAGGAACCCTTTGTACAAGGGTGGTGGTACCATCTTCGGACCCAAGCCGCACAAATACGATATCAAGCTGAATCGTAAGGTGAAGGACCTGGCCAAGATGTCGGCACTGGCGCACAAGGCAAAAGAGAATGCTATCGTGGTAGTGGAGGATGTGAATCTCGATGCGCCTAAGACCAAGACCTTCATGAACATCCTGAACAGCCTGAAAGTGGGCGACAAGAAGCTGATGTTCGTGGTTCCTGAGTACAATGACAACGTTTATATCTCTTCCCGCAATATTTCTTCCGTTCTCACTACTCTGATGAGTGATGTGAACACCTACGACCTGGTGAATTCCGAGGTGCTGGTGCTCACGGAGAGCGCGGCCAAGATCTTTGCCGGGCAGGAAGAAGAAGCAGCTAATTAATTAAACATTCAAACTTATTCAGATGAAACTTTCTGAAGTATTAATAAAGCCGATATTGACCGAGAAGGCGAACGCCCAGCAGGAAAAACTGCGCCGCTATGCTTTCAAGGTTTCCCGCAGGGCCAACAAGCTGGAGATCAAAAAAGCGGTGGAAGAGTTCTATGGCGTGAGCGTGATCAATGTGAACACCGTGGTTGTACCCGGTAAGAACAAGACCCGTTACACTAAAAAAGGATTTACGAAAGGTCAGAAGCAGGCTTACAAAAAGGCAATGGTAACCGTTGCCGAGGGTGAGAACATCGACCTGTATTCAAATATTTAATTTTCTAACGAATGGCATCAACAGCCGCAAATGTTGAAAAGAATTAATCATGGCACTGAAAAAATATAAACCAATTACGGCAGGAACCAGGTGGAGGATCGGTAACGCTTACGCGGAGATCACTACCAACGAGCCTGAGAAATCACTGGTTGAAATTAAGACACGCTCCGGCGGAAGGAACTTCCAGGGTCGTCGTGCAATGCGCTATATCGGCGGTGGTCACAAGAAGATGTACCGTATCATCGATTTCAAGCGCAACAAAAAAGAGATCCCTGCTACGGTAATGTCCGTAGAGTACGATCCCAACCGCACCACTTTCATCGCGCTGCTGAACTATGCAGACGGTGAAAAAAGATACATCCTCTGCCCCCAAGGCCTGGAAGTAGGCATGAAGGTGCTGAGTGGTGATGCAGTGGCTCCGGAATTAGGAAACGCTTTGATGCTGAAGAACATGCCTTTGGGTACGGTTGTTCACAACATAGAAATGCAGCCCGGACAAGGTGGCAAGATCGCAAGGTCGGCCGGCGCCTCTGCCCAGCTGTCGAATAAGGAAGAGAAGTACGCGGTATTGAAAATGCCAAGCGGTGAATTAAGGAAGGTGCTGATCAACTGTTATGCTACAGTGGGTATCGCTTCAAACAGCGACCACCAGCTGCAGTCGATGGGTAAGGCAGGTCGTAACCGCTGGAAGGGTATCAAGCCAAGGAACCGTGGTGTGGCCATGAACCCTGTAGATCACCCGATGGGTGGTGGTGAGGGCCGTGCTTCAGGCGGACAGCCAAGGAGCAGGAACGGTCAGTATTCACGCGGTCTGAAGACCCGTACCAAAGGAAAGGGCAGCGACAAGCTGATCATCCAGAGGAAGAATGGTAAGAAGCTCGCTAAATAATCAACTGGAAATTAGAAACTAGAAACAAGAAACTTTAATATGGCTCGTTCAATTAAAAAAGGTCCTTACGTAGCAGCCCACCTCGAAGGAAAGGTTGAAGCTATCAACGAAGGTAAATCCAAGAAAGGCGTGATCAAGACTTGGAGCCGCCGCTCTACGATCACCCCGGATTTCGTGGGTCACACTTTCGCTGTGCACAACGGGAACAAGTTCATCCCGGTGTATGTAACGGAGTTCATGGTAGGACATAAGTTAGGTGAGTTTGCGCCTACCAGGAATTTTAAAGGGCACTCAAGTAAAAAAGGATAAAAATTCATTTATAGATTTTTAGAATGCCGGATTTCTAGATTGCATTTCAGAAATCTAAAAATCTAAAAATCTAGAAATCAGAAATCATAATCATGGGAACTAGAAAAAAAATTGCGGCAGACGCCCGCAAGGAAGCCAGGAAATCTTATACAGGCGCTTCGCTGAATAATTATCCTACATCTCCGCGTAAGATGCGTTTACTCGCAGACCTTATCCGTGGCATGAAGGCAGACAAAGCACTTGCGGTCCTGGAGCATAACCCAAAGCATTCTTCCGAGCCAATGCGCAAGCTTTTGATGAGCGCCATTGCCAACTGGAAGGAGAAGAACGAAGGTGGCGACGAGAACAGCTTGTATGTAGCTACTGTATTTGTTGACGGAGCCCGCACGCTGAAGCGTATGCGCCCGGCACCACAGGGTCGTGGATACCGCGTAAGAAAGCGCAGCAACCACGTTACGCTCACAGTAAGCGATCAGCCAACCGCTAAAGAGATGAAGAAGACGGCGGCAAAGAAAACTTATTCAGGTAAAGAAAATAAAAATTCAAAAACGCTTGCTTCTTAAGGAGCAGGACAATCAATCAACATGGGTCAAAAAGCAAATCCTATTGGTAACAGGTTAGGCATCATCAGGGGATGGGAATCTAACTGGTATGGAAATAAAAAAGACTATGCCAATAAGCTGATCGAGGACAACAAGATCAGGACTTATTTAAATGCCCGTATCAACAAGGGTGGCATTGCCAAGATCGTGATCGAGAGAACACTGGGCAAGCTGATCGTGACCATCCATACTTCCAAGCCTGGTATCATCATCGGAAAAGGTGGTGGCGAGGTGGATCGCATCAAGGAAGAGCTGAAGAAGCTGACCGGAAAAGAAGACGTTCAGATAAACATCCTGGAGATCCGTCGTCCGGAGCTCGATGCGATGATCGTGGGTGATACCATTGCCCGCCAGATTGAGAACCGTATCAACTATAAAAGGGCTATCAAAATGGCCATTGCTTCCGCTCTCCGCATGGGTGCAGAAGGTATCAAGATAAAGGTAAGTGGTCGCCTGGGTGGCGCAGAGATCGCCCGTACAGAGGAGATCAAGCAAGGCCGTACGCCGCTCCATACTTTCCGTATGGATATCGACTACGCCAATGTGTTTGCCCTGACCGTATATGGTAAGATCGGCATCAAGGTTTGGATCTGTAAAGGTGAGATCCTCACGAAGAGGGACCTGAATCCCAACTTCGTTGGCGGACAGAAAGAAGGTGGCGTAGGCGACAGGAGAGAGAGAAGGCCAGGTGGCGGTGATTTTGGCGCAGGCCGTGACAGGCGTGCAGGTGGCGGCGGCGGTGGAGAATTCAGCCGCGGACGTGGTGGCGCAGGACAGCGCAAGTAAAAACGAATTGTAAAGACTGGTTGGAGGCGTAGTTGAACTACCACTAACCACAAACTATAAACTAGATATGTTACAGCCGAAAAGAACGAAGCACAGGAAAATGCAGAAAGGCCGCATGAAGGGCAATGCGAAAAGAGGTACGACCATCTCTTTTGGTTCCTATGGATTGAAAGCTTTGGAAGACCATTGGATCACGGACCGCCAGATCGAGGCAGCCCGCCAGGCGCTTACCCGTCACATGAAGCGTGAGGGTAACGTGTGGATCCGCATTTTCCCCGACAAGCCGATCACCCGCAAGCCCGCCGAGGTTCGTATGGGTAAGGGTAAGGGTAACCTGGAATTCTGGGCTGCCGTTGTGAAGCCCGGCCGTATCCTTTTCGAGATCGACGGTGTAACCGAAGAAGTAGCGAAGGGCGCACTGAACCTGGCAGCAGGCAAATTGCCGATCGCCACTAAGTTCATCAAGCGTCGCGACCTGGTAGCATAAGAATAAGAGAATTTCAAATCATCAATAATGTCAAAGACAGTAGATTTCAAAAAAAGCATCCAGGGACTGAACGAGCAGGATCTGCAGAGCCGCGTCAGCGAGTATGAAGTGCGCCTGAAGAAGCTTGAATTCGCTCATGCCATTTCCCCCCTGGAAAATCCAATGAGCATCAGGAACCTGAGAAGAGAGCTGGCTCGTTTGAAAACCGAATTAAAAAAGAAGCAGCTGGGTGTATAACCTGGTTATAAAAAGCTGAAACATGGCTGAACAACAACAAGGTACGCAGAGTGCCGAAGACAGAAACTTAAGAAAAGAAAGAGTAGGTGTAGTAACCAGCAACAAGATGGATAAGACCATCACCGTTGCCGTAGAAAGAAAGGTGAAGCACCCCATCTATGGTAAGTTCATTAAAAAGACCACGCGCTTCCATGCACACGATGAGAAGAACGAGGCAACCGTGGGCGACCTCGTGCGCATCATGGAAACCAGGCCTTTGAGCAAGACCAAGAGGTGGAGACTGGTGGAGATCGTAGAGAAGGTTAAATAAGATTAATAATTTCTTGTTCCGGGCCGCATTGCGTACCGGGATGTCAAATATCAAATACTAAGAAAATGATCCAGCAAGAATCCCGATTGAATGTAGCGGACAACAGCGGCGCCAAAGAAGTGCTTTGTATCCGTGTACTGGGTAACAGTGGTCAGCGTTATGCAAAAGTGGGCGACAAGATCGTGGTGACAGTGAAAGATGCGATACCTGCCGGTGGAATAAAGAAAGGTACAGTTGCAAAGGCGGTGATCGTTCGCACCAAGCATAAGCTTCGCCGTAAGGATGGTTCCTACATCCGTTTCGACGACAACGCTGTGGTGATCCTGAACGCTGCAGACGAGCCAAGGGGAACCCGCATTTTCGGACCAGTGGCCCGTGAGCTTCGCGACAAGGGATACATGAAGATCATCTCCCTGGCACCGGAGGTTCTATAAATTGAAGAATGAAGATTTAAGATTTAAGATTCCAGTGAAAAATCTTCAATCTTCAATCTTAGATCTGAAATACTAAATAGTTATTCCTGGCAGTATCAGGAAAGCAATAAAAACCGAGAGGTATAAAAATGAAAACGAGATTTAAACCAAAGTACAATATCAGGAAGGGCGACCAGGTGGTTGTGATCGCTGGTGATGACAAGGACCTGAAGAAGCCCCGCACGGTAAAGGAAGTACTGGTGGAGAAGGGTAAGGTAATCGTTGAGGGAGTGAACGTCATTTCCAAGCATACGAAGCCTTCTGCCCAGAACACCAAGGGCGGCATCATCAAGAAGGAAGCTGCTATTCATATCTCCAACGTGATGTTGTGGGATGGCAAGCAGCCCACCAAGGTGAAGAGCGAGACCAAAGACGATAAAAAAGTTCGTGTATCTAAAAAATCCGGGGAGGTAATCAAATAATGGCAACAGCAACTAATTCTCCTAGATTAAAGGCAAAGTATAAGGAAGAAGTGATCCCTTCGCTGATGAAGCGTTTCGGATACAAATCCATCATGCAGGTTCCGCGCCTCGAGAAGATCGCGATCAACCGCGGTGTGAACGGCGCAGTGAATGATAAGAAGCTGATCGATATCGCTATCGACGAGCTCACTACCATCAGTGGCCAGAAGGCAGTAGCCACCAACTCCAAGAAAGACATCTCCAACTTCAAATTGAGGAAGGGTATGCCGATCGGTGCGAGGGTGACGCTGCGTGGCGAGAAAATGTATGAATTCCTCGACCGCCTGATCGCCGTAGCCCTTCCCAGGGTGCGCGACTTCAAAGGCGTGAACGAGAAAGCATTCGACGGCCGCGGCAACTACACCATGGGTGTGACCGAGCAGATCATCTTCCCTGAGATCGACATCGACAAAGTGAACCGTATCACTGGTATGGACATCACTTTCGTGACCACCGCTCAGACAGATGAAGAAGCTTTCGAGCTCCTGAAGGAACTGGGTATGCCTTTCAAAAACGTAAAAAAATAACCAGAAAGAACGTTTAAGATCAATCTTAAATCTTCGATCTACAATCTTAAATAACAAATATGGCTAAAGAATCAGTAAAAGCCAGGCAACGTAAAAGGGAGAAAATGGTAGCCCAGTATGCAGAGAAAAGAGCCGCGCTGAAAGCAGCAGGCGATTGGAAGGCACTGGACGAACTGCCAAAGAACTCTTCTAAAGTTCGGTTGAAGAACCGTTGCCAGCTCACCGGTCGCCCGCGCGGATATATCCGTCATTTCGGGATCTCGCGTATCGCGATGCGTGACATGGCTCTGAACGGAATGATACCAGGCGTAAAGAAAGCAAGCTGGTAGGAACAGTTTACGGGTACTAAACATTAATCAATTAAAATCCAATTATCCCGATAGCTATCGGGACGTAGGAGGAAAATATATGGTAACAGATCCAATTGCAGATTTTTTGACGAGAATCCGTAATGCACAGATGGCAGGACACAGGATCGTTGAGATCCCTGCATCCAATTTGAAGAAGCGTATGACAGAGATCCTGTACAACCAGGGCTATATCCTGAAGTACAAGTTCGAGGACGACAACAAGCAGGGACTGATCAAGATCGCCCTGAAGTACGACGCGCAAACCAAGCAGCCTGCGATCCATACTCTGGAGCGCGTGAGCCGCCCGGGTCTGCGTCACTACGCCAGTCCGGCCGATTTCAAAAGGGTAAAGAATGGCCTGGGCGTAGCCATCATTTCTACATCCAAGGGTGTGCTTACCGATAAGGAAGCCAAGGCCCAGAATGTAGGTGGTGAAGTATTGTGTTATATCTATTAAGCAAAAGCTGCCGATACATTAAGCCAAACTATACTAAGGCTGACCGGTCGGAAGCATATCGATAAAAATAAAAACTGAATTCAAATGTCTCGTATAGGTAAAGCCCCGATAGCGGTTCCTTCCGGAGTGACAGTGACTGTGGGCAACGACAACGTAGTAGCGGTAAAAGGTCCTAAAGGCGAACTGAAGCAGCCGATCGACCGCGATATCAAAGTGGAAATGCAGGATGGACAGATCATCGTGACCCGTCCAACCGACCAGATCCGCCACCGCGCCCTCCATGGTCTTTCAAGAGCCCTGGTAGGCAATATGGTAAAAGGCGTAACCGAAGGTTACACCAAGAAGCTCGAGCTGATCGGTGTGGGTTTCAAAGCAGCTAACCAGGGCAATATCCTGGACCTGGCTTTGGGTTATTCTCACAACATCATCTTCGAAATTCCTAAAGAACTGAAGATCGCTACCGAGCAGCTGAAAGGTCAGAACCCTACCATCACCATCGAAGGCATCGACCGCCAGCTGATTGGACAGGTAGCCGCCAAGATCCGCAGCCTGCGTAAGCCAGAGCCGTACAAAGGAAAAGGTGTTAGGTATTCAGGTGAGATCGTTCGTAAGAAAGCAGGTAAGGCAGCAGGTAAATAATTTAAGATTTAAGATTGAAGATCTAAGATTTCGAAAGACAGCAATCTTCACTCTTTAATCTGACATCTTCAATCAACTTCCCTGGCAGAATCAGGGAATAAAATAAAAGAAATGAGAACAAGCGCTAAAACAACAAGAAGACAAAACATTCGTCACCGCATCAGGAGGAAGATCTCCGGTAATGCGCAGCAACCACGTTTGTCTGTTTTCCGCAGCAATACAGATATTTATGTACAGCTGATCGATGATGACAATGCTGTTACGCTGGCTGCAGCTTCTTCCCGCGACAAGGATATCGTAGCGCAAGCCGGTACCAAGGGCGAGAAGAGCAAGCTGGTAGGCCAGGCGATCGCCCGCAAGGCGAAAGACCTGGGTATTGAAAAAGTGGTTTTTGACCGTGGTGGCAATCTTTACCATGGCCGTGTGAAAGCCGTTGCCGATGGTGCAAGAGAGGGCGGACTGGACTTCTAATTATCAAATCTCGAATTACAAATTGAAATAATGTCAAAAGCTATTTTAAACAAAGTAAAAGCAGGCGACCTGGAATTAAAGGAAAAGGTAGTAGGCATCAACCGCGTAGTGAAAACTACAAAGGGTGGACGTACCTTCTCTTTCTCCGCCCTCGTGGTAGTTGGTAACGAAGCTGGAGTGGTTGGACACGGTCTTGGTAAAGCCAAGGAAGTGCAGGAAGCGATCACCAAGGGTATCGAAGATGCAAAGAAGAACCTGATCAAGGTTCCTGTAATGCACGGAACGATCCCCCACGATCAGCTGGCAAAAGAAGGCGCCGCCAAGGTGCTGATCAAGCCGGCCGCTCATGGTACCGGTGTGATCGCGGGAGGTTCTATGCGTGCCGTGCTGGAAAGCGCTGGTATCACAGACGTCCTGGCAAAATCATTGGGTTCCGCTAACCCCCACAACGTGGTGAAGGCAACTTTCAAAGCCCTGGCTTTGCTTCGTGAGCCTATCAGTGTGGCAAAGACACGCAGGATCGGTTTAAAGAAAGTTTTCAACGGATAATCCTGTTCGGGGCCAAAGCCCATTGAACAATAAAAGCATTGAAATGAAAAAGATAAAGATCACCCTGGTGAAGAGTCCTATCGACAGGCCTGAGCGTCAGAAACTGACACTGAAAGCGCTTGGCCTGAACAAGATGAACTCCACCAAGGAAGTAGAAGCCACCCCACAGATCCTGGGCATGGTGAGGAAGGTAGAGCACATGGTCACCGTAGAAGAACTCGCGTAACAAGTGCTGGTAAGAGGTTAAGGTGACCTGGTCACCGATCCCGACTACCCAATTCCTGATTCCAAATACCGAATTTCTAATCAAGCGAGGGGCGATTCCCCGTTAAGTAAAAATCAAAAAATGAAACTACACAACTTAAGACCAGCCAAAGGTGCTGTTCACAAAGAGAAAAGAATTGGCCGCGGTGAAGCCTCAGGCCACGGTGGTACATCCACAAAAGGTAATAAGGGCGGACAAAGCCGCGCAGGTTATAAAAGGAAGATGGCTCACGAAGGTGGCCAGATGCCTATCCAGCGCCGTCTCCCCAAGCGCGGATTCAAGAATCCAAACCGAATTGAATACAAAGTGTTCAACCTCGGCCAGATCGACCAGCTGGTAGAGAAGTACAACTTCAAAGATTTTACTCTCGAAACTCTTTATACAAACGGGTTGATCAGCCAAACGGATCGCGTGAAGATCCTGGGCAACGGCGAGCTGAAATCAAAGATCCCCTTCAAGGTGAACGCCATCAGCGGCAAAGCCAAGGAAGCGATCGAGTCGGCAGGCGGATCAGTGGAAATAGTAAAGTAATTTTCCTAAATTGCAAGGCGCCCGAGGCGTCTTTTCTTGTTTCAGTAAACACTTCCCGTGAAAAAATTAATCAAAACGCTTAAGAATATCTGGAGTATCGAGGAACTGCGCAGCAAGATCCTCTTTACCCTGTTGCTGCTTTTCATCTACCGGCTGGGAACGCATATTGTATTACCTGGTATCGATCCTACAAGGCTCGATACTGAAGGTGGCAAGAGCGGATTCCTTGGCCTGATCGACACCTTCGCGGGCGGCGCCTTCTCACAGGCTTCCATCCTTGCGCTGGGTATCATGCCTTATATCTCCGCCTCCATCTTCATGCAGCTGATGACCGTACTGGTACCCCAGTTCCAGAAACTGCAGAAAGAAGGCGACAGCGGAAGAAAAAAGATCAACCAGTGGACGCGCTACCTCACCGTAGCTGTGACACTCGTACAGGCATCGGCTTATGTGAAATACCTGGAGCAAATGGGTCAAACCAACCCGGGCATGATCATCGCCGGTTACTCTACCATGTTCTGGATCTCTACGGTGATCCTGCTCACAGCCGGTACCATGTTCGTGATGTGGCTGGGTGAGAAGATCACTGACAAGGGTCTTGGTAACGGTACTTCCCTGATCATAATGATCGGTATCCTTGCCCGCCTGCCGGAGTCATTCGGACAGGAACTGACCAACAAGTCGGTACGTACAGGACAGATCCTGATCTTCATTATCGAGATCGCTATCCTGATCGCCATCATCATGGGTTGTATCCTGTTGGTGCAGGGCGTTCGGAAGATCCCGGTGAACTATGCCAAGCAGATCGTAGGCAACCGCGCTATGGGCACAGGAGCAAGACAGTTCCTTCCCATTAAGGTGAACAGCGCCGGTGTAATGCCCATCATCTTCGCCCAGGCTATCATGTTCATTCCCACTTTATTCAACCTGAACGATGCTGTGGCCCAATCGGAGGCCGGGCAGGGCTTCCTGACCATATTCACTGATTTTTCCAACATCTGGTATATGGTGATCTACGCCACCGTGGTGATAGGTTTCACCTTCCTGTATACGGCTTTGATATTTAATCCCAAGCAGATCGCAGACAACCTGAAGC
Organism: Chitinophagaceae bacterium; assembly: GCA_036676905.1. Lineage (GTDB taxonomy): Bacteria > Bacteroidota > Bacteroidia > Chitinophagales > Chitinophagaceae > Flavisolibacter. Next base: position 174,618 of record JAKFCE010000005.1, on the reverse strand, counting down.
AGAACAACGGATTTATCCCCGGTGTGAAGCCAGGCCAGCCTACAGCCGATTATATTGGTGTGATCATGGACCGCGTGACCTTGCCGGGTGCGATTCTCCTGGCCCTGGTAGGTATCCTCCCGGGTATTGCGCAAAGGCTGGGAGTGACGATGAACTTCTCTACCTTCTTTGGCGGTACTTCGCTTTTGATCATGGTAGGTGTGATCCTCGATACGCTGCAGCAGATTGAAACGCAATTGCTGATGAGGCAATACGACGGATTGATGAAGAGCGGAAGGATCCAGGGAAGACAAACGGTAACCCAGGCATCTTATTAAAGATGAATCGATAAATTTGCAAACCTGGTAAGCTTGCTTGCCAGGTTTTTCTTTATAAAGAAGATCATGATACATTACAAGAACGCCGAAGAGATAGAGCTGATGCGCACCAGTGCTTTGCTGGTGAGCAGCACGCTGGCCGAGGTGGCCAAGATCCTCAAGCCGGGAATCACCACGCTGTCTATTGACAAGCTCATTGGTACCATCATCGGCGACAATCATGCTATTCCTTCCTTCCTGAACTATCATGGCTATCCTTTCAATTCCTGCATTTCCGTGAATGATGTGGTGGTGCATGGGTTGCCCAACAGCAGGGAACTGCGTGACGGGGATGTGGTATCGATTGACGTTGGCGTTTATAAGAACGGATTTCATGGAGACCATGCCTATACTTTTATCATCGGCTCGGCGCCGGAGGAAGTCCTGCAGCTGGTGCGCGTGACCAAGGAATCACTGTATAAAGGCATTGAAAAAGCCATAGCAGGCAACCGCATTGGTGACATCGCTTTTGCCATCCAGGAGCATACGGAAAAAAAGCACGGATACGGCGTAGTGCGCGAACTGGTGGGTCATGGTCTTGGAAGAGAAATGCATGAAGATCCCCAGGTGCCGAATTATGGAAAAAGAGGCAGCGGCCCGGTGATGAAAGAAGGACTGGTGATCGCCATTGAACCCATGATCAACATGGGGAAGAAAGAAGTCTATACCGAAAGCGATGGCTGGACGGTGCGCACCACGGACGGCAAGCCCTCTGTGCACTTTGAGCATGATGTATGCGTGAAGAAGAACAGGGCGGATGTGCTGTCGGATTATACAGATATTGAAGCGGCAGAAAAGGCGAATGTGAACTTGTTTACTGCAAGTTGACTAGTTGACTGGTTAACTCGTTGACTAGGAATTTTACGCTCATTTTTCCAACCACTTCCAGTTCTCCCTTTTTGCCAACCGTAAACTGCCAACCGTAAACTGCCAACCGTAAACTGTAAACTGTAAACTCCGTTGAGTCGAACGCTTGTCATAGTCGGAGGAGGCGCTGCCGGTTGCTTTTGCGCTGCCAATGCGGCCAGGTTCGATCCTTCTTTGAAAGTGATCATCCTGGAAAAGTCGGGCAAGCTGCTCTCCAAGGTCCGCGTTTCCGGCGGTGGAAGATGCAATGTCACCCATGCCTGCTTCGATATCACGGACATGAGTAAGCGCTATCCCCGCGGTTACAATTTTGTCAAGAAAACCTTCCACCAGTTTTTTACCACCGATACCATTGCCTGGTTTGAGGAAAGAGGCGTGCAACTCAAGACCGAAGCCGACGGCAGGATGTTTCCCGTCACCGATTCCTCCGAGACCATCATCCAGTGCCTGCTGGCAGATATCAACCGTTACCAGGTTGAAATAAGAATGCATGCGGAAGTGAGGACGGTGGAAACCAGGGGTGAGCGATTTGTATTGCACCTGGCGAATGGCCAGGATCTCCTTGCCGATCATCTTTGCATTGCCAGCGGGGGCTATCCGAAATCGTCGCAGTTTGAGTGGCTTCGTGCGCTTGGTCATACTATTGTGGATCCTGTGCCTTCGCTGTTTACATTCAATACGCCCAGGCACCCGATCAACGCGCTCATGGGCGTTTCGGTGCCGCATGTGAGAGTAAAGATCGAAGGGACAAAGCTTGCAGAGGAAGGCCCATTGCTGATCACGCACTGGGGTTTCAGCGGTCCCGCTATACTGAAATTAAGCGCGGTAGGAGCCAGGGAGCTCGCAGCCATGCAATATGTGTATAAAGTACACATTAACTGGCTGCCCAATGAAAATGAGCAGGCTTTGAAGGAGCGTTTCCGTTCCCTGCGCATGGCCTCTCCTTCGAAAAAACTGCTGAATGAAAACCTGGGATTACCCCAAAGACTCTGGGCTTTTTTGCTCAAGGCAAGTGGCACCGGTGAGGAGATGCGCTTCAGCGACTGGCCGCTGAAATTGGAAAATGCACTGATCCGCAACCTCGTGGATTTCACCGCGGATGTGCAGGGCAAGACCACGTTCAAGGAGGAATTCGTGACAGCGGGTGGTGTTCATTTGAGCGAGGTGGATCCGAATACCCTCATGAGCCGGAAGGTGCCGGAGCTGTATTTCGCAGGAGAGGTTTTGGATATTGACGGAGTGACCGGCGGCTTCAATTTCCAGAATGCCTGGACCACGGGCTATATCGTCGCGAAAGCGGTTTCGACATTTGAACCACTAAGACACCAAGGCACCAAGTGACACTAAGAGCAGCCAGGCTGTGGCTCCCGACCTTGCGGTTGTTATGCCTTAACAAACACCATCACGATCAATCTTGGGATCTCACCCACCTCGTCGAAATATTCCCTGAGATCGGCCAGTTCTAAATCCTGTTTTTTTGCGCTCTGAATATACTCGCTGATATGGTGGGTGAAGCAATCCAGGATCACGGTTTCACCATGCATGTCAAATCTTGCTTTGGAGCCGGCGTACTGCTTGAAAGGATGCAGTTCCCCCATGTACATATAGCCACCAGGCCGCAGGGCGGCGGCGGCTTTTTGAAAAACGGTGTCGAGGTTGGCTATGTGCTCCAGCACCAGGCTGAAGCTCACCAGGTCATAGCTGCCTGAAGAAAAATGCCAGTCTGCGTTCACATCTGCCTGCACAAACTGCACATGATCGTTTTTGATCTTAGACCTGGCCACTTCCAGCATTTCGGCCGAAAGATCAACACCGGTCACAGAGGCTGCTTTTTGAGCCAGCCACTCTGTATTCTTTCCTGTGCCGCAGCCGATCTCCAGGCATTTGCTGAACCGGAACTCCTCCAGCACCTGCCGGAATGCCTTTCCTTCCAGGTCGCGCGTGGGGTTCACGTTGGTATCGTATTGCTGTGACCAGAGGTCGTACGCCTTTTGGGTTTCCATGGCTCCAATTTCCAACGATTTTCCTGCATTTTTGATAAGGCCGGTCACCCGGGCCGTCAAGGCCCATTGACAACTTTAATAACTAGTTGCTTTTCAGCAGGTTGCAGTTGGTATAACGAAAACAAAAAACGGCAAACCGTAGACCGTAAACTGTAAACCTTTCTTATCTTTGCACCCCCGATTAAAAACACGGGAATTTTTATGGCAGAAAATCAAATTGATAACCCAAACGCTGATGAACAGGAGAATGCAGCTGCGGCCCCAGAAGCCTCAGAAAATGCATCTGCAGCGACAACAAATTCACCTGTAGGTACAACCGAAGAGCCTGCTGTTCAGCAGGGCATTGCACAGGAGCCCGTAGCAGAAACTGTAGCGGCTCACGACGATTTCGACTGGAGCATCGACAAGCGCAACGTAGCTTCTTACACCAAGGATGAAAAAGAGAAGTACGACAAAGTGTATGAAAACACTTTCGTGCAGCTGAACGACGGCGAAATGATCAAAGGCACTGTAGTTGGTATCACAAAGACCGACGTGGTGCTGAACATCGGTTTCAAATCGGACGGCCTGGTATCGCTGAACGAATTCCGCGACATCCAGGGACTGAAAGTTGGTGATGAAGTAGAAGTGATGGTGGTAGAGAAGGAAGACCGCGATGGTAACCTGAATCTTAGCCGCAAGCAGGCACGCATCACCCGCGCATGGGAGCGTATCGTGGAGATCCACAAAACTGGTGAGATCGTTACCGGTACTGTGACCAGCAAAACAAAGGGCGGACTGATCGTTGACGTATTTGGCATGGAGACCTTCCTGCCAGGTTCACAGATCGACGTGAAGCCTGTGACCGACTACGACCAGTTCGTAGGAAAGACAATGGAATTCAAAGTGGTGAAGATCAACGAAGCCATCAAGAATGCCGTTGTATCTCACAAAGCGCTTATTGAAAGCGATATCGAAGCACAGCGTGCTCAGATCATCGGTAAGCTGGAAAAAGGACAGGTGCTGGAAGGAACTGTGAAGAACATCACAGACTTCGGAGCATTCATGGACCTCGGCGGACTGGATGGACTGTTGTATATCACAGATATTTCATGGGGCCGCATCAACCACCCAAGCGAGGTGTTGAAGCTGGACCAGAAAGTGAACGTGGTGGTCCTGGATTTCGACGACGAGAAGAGAAGGATCTCTCTCGGTCTGAAGCAGCTGACCCCGCATCCATGGGATGTGCTGCCTGAGAACATCAGCGAAGGCGAGATCGTGAAAGGCCGCGTAGTGAACATCGAAGACTACGGTGCTTTCCTGGAGATCCTGCCTGGTGTAGAAGGACTGGTACACGTATCGGAGATCACATGGGCCAACACGCCTATCAACGCAAAAGAATTCTTTAAGCTCGGTGATGAGCATGAAGCAAAAGTGGTAACGCTCGACAAGGATAACAGGAAGATGAGCTTGTCTATCAAGCAGCTTTCCCAGGATCCGTGGAACGACATCGAGACCAAGTTTGCAGAAGGCAGCCGTCACAATGGTGTGGTGAAGAACATCACTCCTTATGGCGTGTTCGTTGAACTGGCTCCCGGCATTGGCGGTATGATCCACATCTCCGACCTGAGCTGGCTGAAGCGTTTCAACCACCCAAGCGAATACACGAAAGTAGCTGAGAACATCGAAGTGGTGATCCTCGGAATTGACAAGGACAACCGCAAGCTGCAACTCGGACACAAGCAACTGGAAGAAGATCCCTGGAACAGCCTGCAGGATACTTTCGCTGTAGGTTCTATCCATGAGGGTACGGTGCTGCGCAAGGATGACAAAGGTGCTGTGGTACAGCTGCCTTATGGATTAGAGGGCTTTGCTCCTAACCGTCACCTCGCGAAGGAAGATGGAAAGAGCGTGGGTGCCGACGAGACCGCACAATTCATGGTGATCGAATTCGACCGCAATGAAAAGCGTATCGTGATCTCTCACAGCCGCATCTGGGAACAGGCGGTAGTAGAAGAGAAGGACGCAGCCCGCAAAGAGGCAAGAGTGGAAGCCGACAAGACGAAGAAGGCCGTGAAGAGCCTGCAGAGCAAGGTAGAGAAGCCAACCCTTGGCGACCTGGGCGCACTGGCGCAGATCAAGGAGAAGCTGGAGAGAGACGAGAAGGCCAGTGGCAACACGGAAGCTCCTACTGCAGAGTAATCTTTCAAACGCAATATTCTAAAGTCCTCCGCTTAGCGGGGGACTTTTTTTTGTGCCCACCCTGCCCTCCCTGAAGGGAGGGTAGTTTTATCCAGGCTTAACCAAAAAAATGGCTGTTCCTTAGTGCTGCTTAGTGCCTTAGTGACTTTGTGGTTCAAATGAGACGAAGCCCCGGCTTGGTTTTTTTATAAGATTTTACGCTTACTTTTAAACCCCAATTGCTTGCCAATGAGTATCTGGAAAAAACTAGCTGAGTACAAGCTCGTCAGGAAGCTATTGTATGCCATCGTAGGCATATTTTCCTATCCCGGGCTGATGATCGTCAACAAGCTTCGGATCAGCGGCACCGAGCACATCGAGAACCTGCCCAACAGGAATGTGCTGTTCGTGAGCAATCACCAGACCTATTTCGCGGATGTGATCACATTCCTGCACATTTTCTGCGCGGTTAAGTGGCGGAAGCGCAACCGGCTGGGCATTCCTTATTATTTATTGAATCCATTTACCAGCGTGTACTACGTGGCAGCGGAAGAGACCATGAAAAGCAGTTTTCTCAGCCGCATGTTCACACTCGCCGGCGCGCTCACGGTGAAAAGAACCTGGAAGAAGGATGGCAACGAGGCCAGGCGCGGACTCGATCCCAGCGATACCCGCAAGATCGAGCGTTCGCTGCACAAGGCCTGGGTGATCACCTTTCCCCAGGGTACTACCAAGCCCTTTGCGCCTGGAAGAAAGGGAACGGCCTATATCATCAAGCATTGCCACCCGGTGGTGATCCCCGTGGTGATACAGGGATTCTGGAGGGCTTTCAATAAAAAGGGATTAAAGTTCAAAAAGACCGGTGTGCAGCTTTCTGTCACATTCAAGGCGCCTTTGCAGATCGATTACGATGCGCCGGCAGAAGAGATCCTCGCGCAGATCATGGATGCTATAGAGCAAAGCAAGAAGCACATGATGCTGGGTCCGCACCACTGGAAGAACAAGGAAATTCAGAAAGAATACCAGCTGGAAAAGACTGCCGCATCTTAGGTACCATGCTATTCGTCTTTGACGAATAGTGCTTTTAGTTCCACCGCATCATCGGGTTTCATCTTACCACCCAGGATCAGTCGCACCTGCCTTCTGCGCAGGGCTCCCTCGTATAATTTGGTTTCCTCTTCCGATTCAGGAACCAGCTGGGGCACCACCCTGGGCCGCCTGTTGGGGTCGAGGGCCACGAAAGTATAATAAGCCTCGTTGCTCTTGTATTTGTATTGCTGGGTGAAATCCTCCCCCCAAACTTTGAGGTGCACCTCCATGGAAGTATTGAAGGCCCTGGATACCTTGGCCTCGATGTGCACCGTGTTTCCCAGCTTGATGGGGTTCTCAAAAGAAATGTTATCCACTGAAGCAGTGACCACGGGCGCATTGCAATGCCTTTGGGCCGCAATGGCCGCCGCAATATCCATCCAGTACATCAGCCGGCCCCCCATGAGATTACCAAATACGTTGGTATCGTTGGGCAGCACGATCTCGGTCATCGAAGTAAAGCTTTCAGAAGGTTTCCTCACCTGCATCTTTTGAATTTTTGTAAAGGTAAATCAACGGCCATACTAACCGAAGTCATATTCTTCCTTTGTTTTAATACTATACATTTGCTCCTGCAAAAATGCTTACATGGAATACCCCACCATTTCTTTCGATAACACAGAAGTAGCCTTTGCCAATAAGACCGACCAGGAACTGAAAGACGCCCACTGGCTCTTCAGCGCCATGAGCAGGCCCTGGCTGGTGAAATGGGGCACGCGCCTCACTCCCTGGAGCATCCGCAGCGGCCTTCCTGTAAAAGGGCTGATCCGCAAAACCATTTTTAAGCAGTTCGTAGGCGGGGAAAACCTCAACGAAACCGCCCCGGTAGCCACAAAGCTGGCTGCCAGTAATGTGAAGGTGATCCTGGACTATGGCGTAGAAGGCAAGGATGGTGAAGAGGCTTTTGACCATGCTACCGATGAATTTATAAAAGTGATCCGCTTTGCGGCCACACAGCCGAATATTCCCTACATGAGTGTGAAGGTGACGGGCATAGCCCGCTTTGGCCTCCTGGAAAAGCTGGACGCACTTATGGATACGGCAGGAGAGCCCTCATTGATCAGGAATTACAATGCCGCGCTGCAGCAATTATCGCTGGAAGAATTGCAGGAGTGGAACAAAGTATACGACAGGCTGCAAAGGCTTTGTACAGTAGCTTCTTCCTCGGGAGTGGGCGTGCTGATCGACGCGGAAGATTCCTGGATACAGGATCCCGTGGATGCGCTGGTGATGCTGATGATGAAGGATTTCAACCAGCAAAAAGTAGTGATCTACAACACGCTGCAGCTATACCGCAGGGACAGGCTGGAATTTTTGAAAAAATCTCACAGGGCTGCTGAGGAAAAGAATTTTATTCTCGGCGCCAAACTAGTGCGCGGTGCGTATATGGAAAAAGAAAGAAAGCGCGCAGCAGAGAAAGGCTATCCCGATCCCATCCAGCCTGACAAGGAAAGCAGCGACAGGGATTTTGACGCGGCCGTCACCTATTGCATAGACCACATCGACCGCATCGCCGTGATGATCGGATCGCATAATGAAAGAAGCAACATGCTGGGCACCGAACTGCTCAGGGAAAAGAACCTCCCACTGAATCATCCCCACGTTCATTTTAGCCAGCTCTTTGGCATGAGTGACAATATCACCTACAACCTGGCAAGGGCGGGTTGCAGCGTGAGCAAATATTTGCCATTCGGTCCTATTGAAGACGTAGTGCCTTACCTGATGCGCCGGGCGGAAGAAAATACATCCGTAGGCGGACAAACCAGCCGAGAGCTGAGTTTGCTGAAGAAGGAACTGGAGAGAAGGAGAGCGGTGAGACTGGAAGGACAGAAGATTCGTTGAATATCGAATGTAGAATGGTGAATGTTGAAGTGAACAGCCTCTGGAATTCTGAATTCTCAACGCTCAAAAATATCTGCGCGATCTGCGGGAAAAGGCTGTTCCGTTGAACCGGCTTTTCTTTGAGAAATTGTTATTTTCGCAGCCTGGACTGTTAGCTCAGTTGGTTTAGAGCATTACTTTGACAGAGTAGGGGTCACTGGTTCGAATCCAGTACAGTCCACTTAGTGAATTGAAGATTGAAGATTGAAGATTTAAGATTGAAGATTTAAGATTGAAGTCCCGATAGCTGTCGGGAGAAGATTTGAGGACCCTTTTGGGTCTTTTTTTATGGTCTCTCCCCAAACGGCTTGATGTCGGGCCTGGGAATAATTTTTACATCCTCGGGTATAGTAATATCAAACAGGCTTTGCCAGGCGCCGGAAATCCTTTGGGGAGAAAATTCGAAATCGCGGGAGAAATGCCTCCAGTTGCGGAACAGGAAGCAAATGATCGTGGGATCATAGCGAACTCCGGAAGCTTTCTCATCGCCTTTTTTCATGGGCCTTGCCTTCCATAGTTCAACGATGCACAAAGCCTTGCCTGCATTCTTGCCCACAGAATTTGTCTTGCCGCAGCAGATGACAATATCGCCACGATAATGGAAGTTCCTGTGCCGGGTCTCTATGGTTTTTTCGCCAGTCTTGATCCACTCTGCATAGGGAGCGCCCGGATAGTCGTTCATGATCAGGGCCTTGTAGATTCGTCCAGGCTTCGGCATAGTTGTAAATATATTGATAACGTAGTTTCTATATGCAGCAGTCAGCCCTATTTGACGCCAGGCTATTTTAGATGTGAGCGCTTCTGAACCGCAGTGGCCCGAAGTTTCGGGCCACCGCGCTCTCCGCGTTTCAGCGGGTCTTGGGCATTAAGAAATATATCTCAATAAGAGACACTAACAGCTAAGGCTACCCGCTGGAAATCGGAAAAGACGCTTTAAATTCTTTTCATGAAATAGAAATTCATGACGCCGCTCCTGGCAAAACCCAGGCGCTCATAAAGGGCAATGGCTCTTTCGTTATCGGCGCGTACATGTAAGAAGGGAATTTTTCCCTGGCTGATGATCAATTTCAGCTGGTGCTGCAACAGGGCCGCTGCATAGCCTTTACCCAGGTGATCCGGATGGGTGCAGACGGCACTAATCTCTGAGTATCCTTCTACATGCAGCCGCTGCCCGGTCATGGACACCAGCTGCTCCCCGGAAAAAATGCCGTGGTAATGTCCAAACTCGATCGTGCGCTGATCGAAAGGTCCGGGTTTGGTGAGTGCGGCGAGTGCAACCATTTGCTCCACGTCCTTCGTTTGCAGTGGTATCGGTCTAAGCGCGGGTTCCGCTATTTCAGCAGTGACATCAAATACAAACTGCGCGCCTTCTATTTCATGCTGCAGCTGCCAGCCATCCGGCTCACTGATCTTTTTTCTTGTAGCATATAAGATCCTGCGGCCGGTGGGTAAGAGCATGTGGAGTTCACGAAATCCATTTGTATGATCTTCCGGGAAGCCTGCGAAGGGGGAGACCTCCACATCGAAATGTTTCACCAGGTCTGTCCCCCTGCTCAAATGCTGATCTCCCGTGGACAGGGCATTGAAAACCGGGTTGTCTAGTAAAGGATGCACCTGGCAAAGATATTCTGGAATCTACCACTTAGACGCGGTCCCGATATTTATCGGGACGCGGAGACGCGAAGTTTCACGTTTCACGATTGACGTTTTGAGGGCTTAGAACTGGGTTGTATATTAAATGCACCGATACTAATCTTTCCGGCTTTTCGTTAATCAAAAAAAACCATATGCCCAGGCTGCCCATTTGCGCCCTGACCCTGCTCGTCATACTGAGTTCCTTCCAGGCCGGCAAAAAACCCAAACTTCCGGATGGGTTCGAGTATATCCCGGCAGGAACGTATAGTCTTCCCGTGTATAAGCCTTCCACCACGGGTGATAGTTCGATGATCATCAGTGTGCAAGGATTTTATATGTCGAAATACGAAGTGACCAACAAGCAGTACAGGGAGTTCTTTGCTGAGGTCTCACCACGGCTCTCCGCCAGTGACAGAGAAAAAATAGCGATCGATTCAGCTGGCTGGGAGCAGGCGGGTATTTACGTGGAGCCACTCAGGAAACATTATCACAGTCATCCTTCATTTGACAATTACCCGCTGGTAAACCTGTCTTACGAAGGTGCGCTGAGGTACTGTGAATGGCTGCAACAGAAAATTCAAAAAGAAAATCCTGAGCTTTCGGTAGAGGTAAGATTGCCTTCAAGGACCGAATGGATATGGGCAGCCATGGGCGGGCGGTCCCAGAGTATGTATCCCTGGGGGAATTATCGTTTGAGGAACAAAAAGGGCGAGCCCATGTGTAATTTTAAAATGGTAGGCGATCATGCCATCTACAGGAACCGGAAGACGGGTAGGCCTGAGGTGGCGATGCCTTCACCGGGTGCAGAAACCTCGGTTTTCACGTCTGCCGTAAAAAGCTTTTATCCGAACGACTACGGCTTGTATAATATGTGCGGCAATGCAGCCGAGATGGTGAGTGAAAAAGGCGTTGCTATGGGCGGCAGCTGGAACGACTATGGAGGGGATGTGCATACGCGGGCGGAAGCAGCCTATGATAGAGCGGCGCCTACGGTAGGCTTCCGGCCGGTGATCATTGTGAAGGCGCGGTAGGCATGTAAGAATGGTGGCACCCATAGGAATTTCACCATTCACCTCCCGATAGCTATCGGGACACCATTCACGATTGACGATCTTTACCTCATGGTCGACATCAACTACTTCAGGCAGCTGGCTCTATCCTTCCCCGACACGGTGGAGCTGCCTCACTTCGACCTTACCTCGTTCCGCTATAAGAAAAAGATCTTCGCCACCTTTCATGAAAAGGACAACAGGGCCATGATCAAGTTCACTCCGCTCTCTCAATCTGTTTTTTGTGCCTATGACAAGACTGTTTTCTTTCCCGTACCCGGCGGCTGGGGGGCCAAGGGTGCCACTTTTGTCGAGCTTTCCAAAGTAAGAAAGGATATGTTCAAAGATGCACTGACCCTTGCTTATCAGGAAGTTGCAGGTGGCTCATCCAGGAAGAAATAATTCTACGGAAGTATTCACAGAAAAATATTTAAAGAAATCCTTAAAAATATTTGCGCAACCAAATGGTTGCTTTTATATTTGCAACTGAATGGTTGCATATTATGGCAGACGTTAGACGAGATGTATTCCAGGCAATAGCCGACCCCACGAGGAGGGCCATCCTGGTGCTGCTGGCCGCTCAGGCCATGACGCCGAACGACCTGGCGGAACATTTCGATTCCAGCCGGCAGGCGGTCTCCAAGCACCTCCGCATCTTAACAGAATGCCGCCTGGTGAAACAGGAGCAGGAGGGCCGCGAAATATTCTATCACCTGGAAGCTTCAAAAATGAAAGAGATCGACAAATGGCTCGACCAGTTCAGAAAGATCTGGGAGGACCGCTTTCAGCAATTGGATAAAGTATTACTCACGCTTAAAAACAAGAAAAAATGACATCCAACCTGGCTTTCGACTTCATCGTCGATAAAGAAAACAAGTCCATACATGTCAAAAGAGAATTTGATGCGGAATTGCCTTTAGTCTGGAAGGCCTATACCGATCCGGAGATCCTCGATCAATGGTGGGCGCCGCATCCCTGGAAAACGGTTACCAAAAGCATGGATCTTCGTCCCGGAGGGGAGTGGCTCTATAGCATGGTAGGCCCGGAAGGCGAGGAGCATTTCTGTGCTGCCCGTTACGATGAAGTGGAATTTGAAAAGCGGTATACAGGCATCGATGCTTTTACGGATGCCGAGGGCAAGATCAACGCCGACATGCCGCAGTCGGGATGGGAATCCAACTTTATAGCAAAGGGCGAGAGGACGATCGTGGAGATCAATATCAGGTTCAGCAAATTGGAAGACCTGGAAGCATATATCCAAATGGGCTTCAGGGAAGGCTTGTCCAGCGCCATGGAAAACCTCGACAAGCTGCTGCCATCTTTGAAGTAGTGTTAAGGTTTCCTTCCTCTTGGATTATGCCGGGAGAGTCTTTCCCGGCATAATCCATTTGAGAGCGAGCCGCGTTTTGGTGAGAGGGGATTCCCTTTCATTATCGTAAACTTACCTGGCGTTGGCGCAATTTTACCTGGAAGGTCTGAGTGATTTTTGCAATTTTATGAGCAGGCATCATCAGGTATCAACGGAAAAAGAATGAAGTATTAGATTTGTGATGATGAGAATACATCCGCATACTCCCTTATTTCTGATCGGCGTCCTGCTCTTTGGTGCGGCATTTCTCGTGGACGTGCAACAGGTGGATATTCATGTTCATGATACCTACTATATCATAGGATGGAGCGAGTATTACTTTGTTCTTTCCTTTTTGCTCTTATTGATTGGATTGCTTTATTGGACCTTTCGCCGCTATTTCTACAATATATTTCTTACCTGGCTGCATGTGATCATGTTTTTGGCAAGCGTCATGGCATTGGCAGTCCTGCCTTTTTACTCGGGTTTTATGGATCTTTCAGCATATCCAGTGACATTCCCCAATCAGACCTGGGTTTTTGTTGCACTTGCCGCGCTGGTATTTGGCAACGTCTTATTCCTGTACAATATCGTAGCAGGTTTTTTAAGGGCGCAAAGGATCAAAAGGAAATTGGCCCGATAACAGCAAGTCAGAAAGATCAATTCACCTGCAGTGTTTCCTCTCTTTTCAACCTCTTTTCAAGTAGAAAAGTGCCAAAGGGCAGGAGGGAAGCAAGGAAAGCCACGATCACCTTACCAAAGCTCCAGCGGTTGTTAATCCACACCAGGAGCAGGAAGAACATGTAAAATACGAAGAGGATCCCATGGGCCCAGCCTACATAGTTGACGGCTTTGGGCAGACCGGCAAAATATTTCAGCGGCATGGCGATGAATAAAAGCACCAGCAGGGAAATGCCTTCCCAAAAGGCTATTTGTCTGAATCTTGTGAGTGATTGAGTGTTTTCGTTTGGCATGCTGCAATTTAAGGGAAGAGTTGATAGAGTTGACAAAGTTGATAGAGTTGATAGAGGAATAGCTTCTGCCATGTAGACGCGGTCCGATACGCCTCACCCCCAGCCCCTCTCCTCGCGGAGAGGGGGGGTGCAGTATCTATAAAAACTTTTTCTGCGGTTTTCGCTTTGCGCCCCTCTGCGCTCTCTGCGTTTCAGATTCGGGTAATGCTTAATAGGGATGTACGCGCCAGGGAGGAACTTTAGCTTTGGCAGCAGTGGCAAAAGGAAGGATTATATTGCATTAAATGTCAACACCCGACCTTGATAACATTAAAGATTTCGCTATAACACATCCGGGTGGGTGGCGTCTGCTCGGTAGTGCTGCTGAATTCGATGACTTTCCTGAAACACACAAGGAGCAGATCATGTTCCTTGATGCGCACGCGACCAAGTTTCTTTTCAGGTTCATTGAAAATGCCGGACTGCTCACCGGCGGCGGCTGGGATCCTTTTGCCAGGGGCAATTTCGCGCAGGTGGAGGAGTACAAGGATTTATATCAATCGGAAGAGAGCCAGCAGGATCTGAAAAAATGGCTCTACCGGCGCGCCATTCCTTTCCGCAACTGGGTATTTGTGCTGACAGGTGGCGGGGAAGCCCTGATGATGACCTGGAAAATGGTATTGAAGTACTCCCACCTCATTTTCCCCTTCGATGATACCATGGTGTTTGACAGAACGCTGAACTGGTGCCTGTTTTATTACCATGAAGACCTGATGTTCTTTGGAAGGAACAATGTGTACGATACTTCCGCCGATGAACTGGAAATGCAAAGACTGAACGAGAGAAAGAAAAAATACCCGGCATTCAGGCATCCGTATTTATAACCGCGTGGAGAGGTTACGTACGTTTAGACGCAAAGCCGCGAAGCCGCAAAGTTTCGCGAGGATTATCTTGGCGTTCCTTAGCGTCTTAGCGTCCTAGCGTCAAAGTGATCGTAACCACGTTTTACCCTACTTTTGAAACGTGAACATCATCCTCGAAACAGCCCGCCTCCGGCTGCGGGAATTTAATTTGAACGATGCCGCCTTCATCATTGAATTGCTCAATTCTCCAGGCTGGCTGGCCAACATTGGCGACCGCAACGTGCACAACGAAGAGCAGGCCATGGCCTACCTGCAAAACGGCGCCATGAAGTCTTATGCAGAGAACGGCTTTGGACTTTCACTGGTAGAATTAAAAGAAGGTAATGTGCCTATCGGCATGTGCGGACTCATCCGCCGCGACTTCCTGGACCATCCCGATATTGGTTTTGCCCTACTCCCGGGCTACGACGGGAAAGGCTATGCCTTCGAGATCGCAAAAGCCACCTTCGACCATGGCCGTGAGAAACTGGGGCTTGCCGCCATCTGCGCTATTGTGCTGCCGGAGAATACCCGGTCGGTTAAACTGTTGGAAAAACTGGGCATGAAGATGGAAAAAACCATCGTTTATCCCGGTACCAACGAGGAATTAAGTCTCTACGTTTCACCTTTCACGTTGGATGTGGTTTAGACGCGCGGGCGCGGGGGCGCGGAGGATCGCGGGGAAAGATTCATCAGCGATTTCTGCGGGCTGCCTGCCCCGCGCTTGATGCGGGGTTTCTTCTGCGAGATCAGCGGGAAATTGATCGCGCCATAATAAGCGTCGCTGCCTGTTGGAACTGTTTTTTCGCGATTGACGATTCACGTGTAATTTTAAGCAATGTCCAACCCCACCTTTCTCACTGCAGAATGGCGAAAGCTGGCCATGGCCAACTATGTGGTGGAGCCTGGACTGTTGCTGCCTTTTCTTCCGGCAGGCACAGAGTTGGACTTGTGGAACGGACGCTGCTATCTCAGCCTGGTGGGCTTCATGTTCCTCAACACCCGCATCAAAGGTTTTTCGGTTCCCTGCCATGCCAACTTCGAAGAAGTGAATCTCCGCTTCTACGTGCGTTATCCTGGTCCTGACGGATGGAGGAGGGGAGTGGTCTTTATCCGCGAGCTGGTACCCAGGCCGGCACTCACCTTCGTGGCTAACCGTATTTATAAAGAAAATTACCAGACCCTGCCCATGAGGCATAGCTGGACGGTCACCGGCGAAGGACAGGAGATCAGCTATGAATGGATGAAGAAGCGCTGGCACAGTTTCACCGTGAAAACGGGTGCGGACGCTACGCCCATCTCAGAAGGCAGCGAAGAGGAATTCATCACCGAACATTACTGGGGCTATACGAAGATCAAGCCATCGCTCATCTCCGAGTACGAAGTGGCACATCCCAGGTGGAATGTGTATAAGGTGCTGGATCATACTATCAATGTTGACTTTGGATTGGTCTATGGAAAGGAGTTTGAATTCCTGGATGGTTTGGAACCCGCATCTGTAATGCTTGCTGAAGGGTCCCGGATAGAAGTGAAAGCGGGTTCATTGCTTCGGATTTCAGCCCAGCGTGCTAGCGTCTCCGAACTTTGAACCACTAAGGCACTCCCGAACGTTCGGGAGACACAAAGAACACTAAGCTTTTTTCTTTGTGCGCCTTCGTGGTTCATTTGAAAACAGCAAAATCACTAATTTAAACGAATGAAACTGCTGATCTTTTTGCTTGCTGCTGCTTTAATTTCCGGGTGCAAGCCAAAACAAACTGTGACGGTAACCGGTGTGACACTTGAGGGTATAACAACCGATACCATCCCGGAGCCTCCACCACCTCCGCCACCGCTGCCGCCACCTCCTGAACCCGGATCTGTCTATGCCAGCTTCAATGACTGGCTCGAGGCCATGGGCATGAGGAAGCCTCCTCACGATTCCATAATTATTTTGCACTTCCAGTTGCATGAACAAAAAGGAAGCTTTGCTATTTCCCTTCTCGGCTCAGCCCAGTACGATATTTTTGATCATAGCTGGCTGCAGCATCCCGACTATGTGCCCGCCAACGGTTTTTACGTTTTCAAAGCCGGTGACATCCAGGGAGGGACCAGGCAGGAATTACAAGCGGAAGCGGAGAAAGTCATCCTTTCCTTTTTGGACTCCAAACCCAAAGCGCCTTTTTTTAGCCGGGTAAAGGGCATCACCATAGGGTGGGAACATGAGGAGCCGGCAAGACTGCTTTAAAGAAACCTTGGCGGTTCCTCAATCTAATCCCGGTATTAATGTGTACAAACCACACATTTCCTTCAATTGTATCAGCGGAAGGTAAAGCAAGGTTGATAAACTGTTTTTGTAATTGCGCCGGCATCCGCTAATTTTCCTGCAGATACCATGGAACAATACCTCAAACTCCTTCAGCATATACTCAACACCGGCGCTCAAAAAAGCGACCGCACCGGCACGGGCACTATCAGCAGCTTCGGCTACCAGATGCGGTTCGACCTTTCCAGGGGCTTTCCCATGGTCACCACCAAGAAGCTGCACCTCAAGAGCATTATTCATGAATTGCTTTGGTTCCTGAAAGGGGAGACCAACACCGCCTACCTGAAAGAGAACGGCGTGAGCATCTGGGACGAGTGGGCCAACGAGGAAGGCGACCTGGGTCCGGTCTATGGCAAGCAATGGCGCAGCTGGGAAGGCGCCGACGGCCGCACCTACGACCAGGTGAAGGACGTGCTGCAGCAGATCCAAACCAATCCCGACAGCCGCCGCATGATCGTGAGCGCCTGGAACGTGGCCGATCTTCCCAAGATGGCCCTGATGCCCTGTCATGCCCTTTTCCAGTTTTACGTTGCCGACGGCAAATTAAGCTGCCA
This sequence comes from Chitinophagaceae bacterium, assembly GCA_036676905.1. Lineage (GTDB taxonomy): Bacteria > Bacteroidota > Bacteroidia > Chitinophagales > Chitinophagaceae > Flavisolibacter. The sequence continues at coordinate 157,516 of JAKFCE010000005.1, read as the reverse complement.
GCTTTATCAGCGCAGTGCTGATGTCTTTCTTGGTGTACCCTTCAACATCGCTTCTTATGCCCTGCTCACCATGATGATGGCCCAGGTAACCGGACTAAAGCCCGGTGACTTCGTCCATACATTTGGTGACGTACATATTTACAACAATCACCTGGAACAGGTCAAGCTGCAATTAAGCAGAGAGCCGTTTCCGCTACCTACCATGAAGATCAACCCGGAGGTAAAGGATCTGTTTGATTTTAAGTTTGATGACTTTACATTAGAGAACTACCAGCATCATCCGCCGATCAAGGCGCCGGTGGCGGTGTAGGGGGCAACGTGAATCGTGAATCGTCAATCGTGAGTGAATAAAGTAAGTGTTTGATTTATAATTTAAGGTGAGAACGGAGATTTTTAAGATTCGTTTCCTTCACTGTCCGCGGTCAGTTTAAAGAAGGGAGCAGAAGCAATTGTTGACGGCGTAGAACTAAAGTTACATATTTTAAGGAGGTTGCTAAAGAAGCGACGAAAGACTTCGGAGGCGCATCCTGTATGTATAAAATACCAGTTGAATAATGAGCACTCGTATACTAACAATAGCGGCATTACTGTTAACTATTACCTGCACACCGCATGATACTAAAAAGCTTATCGATAAGGATGCAATGTTATCAATAGAACGATTTTTTGAAAAAATACGAACAGGCCTTGGTGAAGAGGCTATAGATGAGCTACTTAGTAGCAATCCCAACATTGACCTTAAAGACTCAAGCACTCAGGTATTAAAGACTACTTTTTTAGAGTTTAATAATCATTCAGGACCTTTTTACGGAAAGACTTTATTAAAAAAAAGATACGTTGAAAGTGATATTGCCATTTATAGTTATCTGGCAAAGTATGAGACCCGGTACTTGAGGTACAATTTTATTTATTATAATAATGGCAAAGTTGTTCGCCTATATAAGTTCCATTTAGATGATATAATTAACTTGGAATTAGAGGAGTCGATCAAAATGTATACCGAGTAACCCAGCAACATACGGAAGGAAGATTGAATAGATCATCTTCCTTACTCTGTTACTTGTTCAACTATAGCTCAATTTAACTCCTCTTGTAATCGAGCAGGCAGATCTCCGGTGTAATGGAGGTGAAAGGAGAAATTGATGAAATTGGCTGTTTCCCCGCGTCCCATAGCGCCTCCGCGCCTTCGCGTCTAAGTGGTTGGGGCTGTTCCTTTATCAACTCTATTAACACTGGCCTTCGCCAGTGCAAGCTCCGTCAACTCTATCAACCTCCAACTCACCCCACAAACCCCTCCAAACAAAACATCCCCTTCTCCTTCTTATAACTCACGCTGGTTTGCTGCAGCAGCTGTATGATCTCCCTGGAGTGATCTACTTCCTGTTCGGGAACTCTTTTGCCTGTCCATTTCTTTTCAATGGGATCGATCTCGATGGCGGTCACCTGGTGAAAGGCAAAGGGACCGTCGCAACCAGTTTCAATGATGCCCTTCACCGGGCAGATGATCCAGTCGCTCCAGTTATTCGGCGCCTGGGGAGCCAGGGTGTGCAGCCGGTAACGGCAGGGAAGCTTGTTCAATCCAAAGATGAGGTCCTCCAGTTCCATTATCCTAAAGTTCGGAGAAAGTTTTTTGTTTCCGGTTTCCGGTTTCCAGTTTCCTGTTTAATCCGCAGTGTCCTGGTTAGCACCTTTGGTATGCTCAATAAATAGCGCGGCCAAAACCTCAACTGTAAACTGTAAACTGTAAACTGGAAACTGAACGTATTTTCGTCCTATGATCATCAGTCTACTCGTGGCCGCGGATGAGAACAACGTGATAGGAAAGAATAACCAGCTTCCCTGGCACCTGCCTTCCGACCTCAGGTATTTCAAGAACCTCACCTGGGGCATGCCCATCCTCATGGGCAGGAAGACCTTCGATTCCATTGGCAAGCCACTGCCGGGCCGCAAGACCATCGTCATCACACGCAGCAGGGACTGGAAACAGGAACAGGTGCATACGGTGCATTCTTTAAAAGACGCTATTGATAAAGCGGTTGAATTCGGTGTGAAGGAGATCTTTGTGATCGGCGGCGCCGAGATCTTCACTTCGGCCTTCCCGGAAGCCAGGAGGATCTATCTTACCCGCATTCATCACCAGTTCGATGGCGATGTGTATTTCCCGGCGATGGGAGCGGAGTGGGAGCTGGTGGAGAATAAGGACGTGGCGGCGGATGAAAAAAATGCCTATGCGCATAGCTTCCAGGTCTGGGAAAGATCTACCATTTAGACGCGGTCCCGATAGAGATCGGGACGCGGAGGCGCGGAGTAGCGCGGGATTTAATTTTTGAATTCGCGAAACTTTGCGACCTAGCGTCCTGGCGTCTAAGCTAAACAAGTCAACTTTGTATAACAATCTACAGCTAGCACGTAAATATCTTCAATACTACCTCTCCGCATCCAATGCGCAGGGACATGGCATGCATTCGCCCTTTGTGTTCGACTTTATCCTAAATGTGCTGAACAATAAAACAGGCTACCTGCCCCCCAGGCAGTTGGCTCAACTGCGTGCCCAGCTTTTGAATGAGAACAAGCTGCTCAATATCGAGGACATGGGCGCGGGCTCAAGGCTGGCCAGGTCTAAAAAAAGAACCGTGGCCCAGCTGGCGCGCACGGCCGTGAAGCCACCTAAATACGGGGAAATGCTTTACAGGCTCGCGAGGCATTACCAGCCTTCCACCATCGTGGAGCTCGGTACTTCCCTGGGCCTGACCAGCGCCTACCTGGCCATGGCCGCTCCCAAGGCAACCGTATTCACCATCGAAGGCTCCCAGGAAATTGCCGCTGTGGCGGCCAGGAATTTTTCAAAACTGGGACTCACCAATGTGATACAGCTGACAGGCAATTTCGACCAGCAGTTGCCGCAGGCACTGGATCAACTGGAGATTGTAGACCTATGCTATATAGATGGCAATCACCGCTATGAGCCCACGGTCCGCTATTTTGAACGCTTGCTGAAAAAATCTAATAACAACACCATCCTCATCTTCGACGACATACACTGGAGCCCGGAAATGGAGCAGGCCTGGGCGCAGATCCGCCAACATCCTGCCGTGCGCTGCACGGTGGATATTTTTCAACTGGGACTGGTTTTCTTCCGCCAGGAGTTCAAAGTGAAGCAGGACCACCGGATCAGGTTCTAGTAGACAAAAAACTTTTATCTTCAAGCGCTACCAAACCAAAGATTTATGACGATCGGAGTGTTGAAAGAGCGGGAAGACAGGGTGTCGATTTTACCCGAAGCCGTGGCTCAGCTGACCAAAAAAGGGATCACCGTATTAGTAGAGCAAGGCGCAGGAGATTCAGCCTTTGCCTTCGATAGCGACTACCAGCAGGCGGGCGCTTCCATTGCGCCTAGGGAACAAGTGGCCAGCGGCTCAGATATCCTGCTTTCCATCAACCAGCCCGAACTCAGCGGGCTCTCCAATAAAGTATTGATCGGTGTCTTCCAGCCTTTGTACCATCCTGATGAAGTGCAGAAATGGGCCGCGGATAAAACAACGGTTTTCAGCCTGGATATGCTGCCCCGCACCACCCGCGCGCAAAGCATGGACGTGCTGAGCTCGCAGGCCAATATTTCCGGGTACAAGGCTGTACTCCTCGCCGCCAATTTGTATTCGCGCTACCTGCCCATGTTCATGACCGCTGCCGGCAGCATCGCCCCGGCCAAAGTGCTGATCCTTGGCGCCGGTGTGGCAGGTTTACAGGCTATCGCCACGGCCAGGAGACTGGGGGCTGTCGTGGAGGTTTTCGACACCAGGCCGGCCGTGAAGGAAGAAGTGATGAGCCTCGGTGCCCGCTTTGTGGAAGTGGAAGGTGCCGCTGATGCATCGTCGGCAGGTGGCTATGCAGTAGAGCAAACCGAAGAGTACAAGCAGAAGCAACAGCAACGGATAGCCGAAAGTATTGCTAAGGCCGACATCGTGATCACCACTGCCCAGATCTTTGGGAAGAAGGCGCCCATCCTCATTACACAGGAAATGATGGAAAGAATGCGCAACGGCTCGGTGATCATTGACATTGCCGCCGGAACAGGAGGAAACACGCCTTACACGAAGAACGGCGAGACCGTCATGCACAATGGAGTAGCTGTAGTGGGCGCTGGCAACCTGCCGGCCTCCATGCCCAGCGATGCCAGCAAGCTTTATGGAAAAAACATCCTGAACTTCCTGCAACTGATCACCACTAAAGAAGGTGCACTTAACCTGAATTGGGAAGACGACCTGGTTAAGGGCTCCTGCATCACGCACAATGGGGAGATCGTACATGAAAGACTTAAATAGCTACTAAATAACAGCCATGGAAAATTTGATCAACTGGTTCGCGCTTCATCAGCAAACACTTTACATAGTGATACTGATGATCTTCGTAGGGATAGAAGTGATCGGCCGCGTGCCCGCCGTACTCCATACTCCGCTCATGAGCGGCGCCAACGCCATCCACGGCGTGGTGATCATCGGTGCCATCATCATCATGGGCCGGGCAGAAAGCGACAATTACATAGCCCTCATTCTTGGTTTCCTGGCAGTGATCCTCGGAACGCTGAACGTCGTCGGTGGTTTTGTGGTCACCGACCGCATGCTGGAAATGTTCAAGTCAAAAAGGAGCAGGAAACCCTAAACAAAAAAGAACATGGAAATTCTGATACCCATATATCTCATTGCCTCTATCACCTTCATTATTGGATTGAAGATGCTTTCCCATCCGGAGTCGGCAAGAAAGGGAAACCTCATTGCCGCTTTTGGAATGGCGCTGGCCATCTTCGGAACTATTTTCTTTTATGTGGATCCTTCTACCGGCCATAGGCTGGGTAATTATGGATGGATCTTCGGCGGACTGATCGTGGGTTCCGCTATTGGCACCGTGGCCGCGAGGAAAGTGAAGATGACCTCCATGCCCGAGATGGTGAGCATGTTCAATGGAATGGGCGGCGCCTGTGCCGCACTGATCTCCATCGTGGAATTCCACCATTTTGCCGCGCAGGATTTTACCGTGGAGATCTTCGCGGGACAATCGGCGGAAGCGGGTTCTTTTGCTTTGCCGGTGCAAAACGGTACCCTCATCACCATCCTGCTGGGATTGATCATCGGTTCTGTTTCCTTCGCCGGCAGCATGATCGCCTGGGGCAAACTGAACGGATCCATCAAGGATAAGGTATTCCCGGGCCAGCACATCGTAAACATTGCTATGCTGGTGGCCATCCTGGCGCTGGCGGGCTTCCTGGTCTATGATATCAGTCACTCCTTTGTGCTGGATGCGGAAACCATCAGCAACACCAGCAAGGAGGTGACCGTCACCCCGTTCAATGTAGAATTCAATACTTCTGTTTACATCTTGTTTTATATACTGCTCGCGCTCTCGCTGCTCTATGGTGTGCTGTTCGTACTGCCCATCGGTGGTGCTGATATGCCGGTGGTGATCTCGCTGCTAAACTCCTTCACGGGTGTGGCTGCAGCCTGCGGCGGTTTCCTCTACGACAACAAGGTGATGCTCACGGGTGGTATCCTCGTGGGTGCGGCCGGTACCCTGCTCACCATTTTGATGTGTAAGGCCATGAACCGCTCACTGGGCAATGTATTGATCGGGTCCTTTGGCGGCAGCAAGGCCGTTGCGGGCGGCTCGAAAGAACAAGGGCATTATAAAGAGATCAACCTGAGCGATGCGGCGGTGATCCTGGCCTATGCCAACAAAGTAATGATCGTGCCGGGATATGGACTGGCTGTTGCACAGGCACAGCATACCTGCCATGAGCTGGAAAAACTATTGAATGAAAAAGGTGTGGAAGTGAAATATGCCATCCATCCGGTGGCCGGAAGGATGCCGGGCCACATGAACGTATTGCTGGCCGAAGCCGATGTAGCCTACGACAGGCTGCTGGAAATGGAGCAGGCCAACGAGGAGTTTGCTTCTACCGACGTAGTGCTGGTACTCGGCGCGAACGACGTGGTGAACCCCGCGGCCAAATCAGATCCGGCCTCGCCTATTTACGGCATGCCTATTCTGGATGTGGAGCTGGCCAGGAACATCATTGTGAACAAGCGGAGTATGAAGCCAGGCTATGCGGGCATTGAGAACGACCTGTTCTTCCGTCCGAAAACTTCCATGCTCTTTGGCGACGCGAAAAAAGTATTGCAGGATCTCACCGCCGAGATCAAGAATGTATAGATATTTGGAGCTTGGAGATCCCCGCTCGTTTATTATCGTCTTTGCAGGGCGTTGAAGGCTTTGATGAAGAGGCCTTCCTGTATGCGCACCGGCAAGGTGAAGCGGTGGTTTCCATCCGCCTCAATCCGGCCAAGTGCAACGAGCTCTCTTTCGAAGGCAGCGCTAAGGTTCCCTGGTCGGACCTGGGTTATTACCTGGACAAGCGCCCTTCTTTTACTTTCGATCCGCTTTTTCATGCAGGTTGTTATTATGTGCAGGAGGCCTCCAGCATGTTCCTCGAACAGGCCATCACACAACTAGTTGACACCAACAGCCCGCTACGGGTGCTTGATCTCTCTGCTGCGCCCGGAGGAAAATCCACCCATCTCCAGTCTTTGCTCTCACCAGATAGTTTACTTGTGAGCAATGATGTGATCCGTTCCCGCGCGCTGATACTGAAACAGAATATCATCAAGTGGGGGAGCAGCAATGTGATCGTAACCAGCAACGATCCCCAGCATTTTCAAAGGCTGGCCGGTTTCTTCGATGTGATCGTAGTGGATGCTCCCTGCAGCGGAAGCGGACTGTTCCGCAAAGACGCGGAAGCCATGAACGAATGGAGTCTCGACAACGTAGCACTTTGCCATGGACGACAGAAAAGGATTTTATCCGATGTGATGCCGGCATTGAAGGAAAACGGGCTGCTGGTCTATTCTACCTGTTCTTATTCGGTGGAGGAGAACGAGGACATAGCCGACTGGCTGCTGGAAGAACATGCCATGGAAACGGCGGCGTTGAAAACAGACAAGGCATGGGGCATCGTGGAATCGCATTCGAAAAAAGGAGCGCATGGCTACCGTTTCTATCCTGATAAACTAAAAGGCGAGGGTTTTTTTCTGAGTTGTTTTAGAAAAACCACAGGAGAGGTAGGAAGAAAACAGAAAAACAGCCTGCCCGAGAGACTCAGTGCCAGGGAAAAAGAAGTGGTGGCGGGTTGGGTGAAAGAGGGTCCTATTGAATACATCAGGCATGGCAGCTCGGTGATCGCCCTGCCTTCTGTTCTGCTGGGAGCATTCGCGGAAATACAATCCCATTTATTCATCCAGTATGCCGGCACCCTGTTGGGCGAACTCGTGCGCGACAAGCTGATACCTGATCATGCCCTGGCCATGAGTCCGCTGGTGTCGGAAAAAATAATCTGCACTGATGTACCAATTGAAGAAGCCATTCGTTATTTACAGAGAGCCGATATGCAATTTTCTTTCGCCGGTAAAGGATGGCAGTTAGTTTGTTTTAAGGGTCATTCCTTAGGGTGGATAAATGTGCTGCCCAACAGGATTAACAATTATTATCCTAAAGAAATGCGTATTTTGAAGCAGCGAATCGAACCAGATATTTAAGTCCTGATGTTTCTTTGTTTCCTGTTTATGTTGGTATCAAAACCGCAAACCGTAAACAGTAAACTGTAAACCCAAAAAGTCCATGAGAAAGATCTTACTAACCACCGTCCTTTTCTTTTTCACCCTCGCAGCCTTTGCGCAAAAGGTGCACAGCAGTGAAAAGGGATCCTATATCAACCACACCGTAGCCGCCAAGGAGAGTTTTTTCTCCATCGCCCGCACCTATAACCTGCATCCCAAGGAGATCGCGGCGTTCAACGACCTCGATATGGAAAAGGGCCTGAACATCGGGCAGGTGATCCGCATACCGGTCAAGGGCGATGCCGCTCCCGCAGCTGCCGACCTGCCCAAGGGCGCTCCGGTCTATTATACGGTGGGAGAGAAGGAAGGCCTTTACCGCGTGAGCCTGAAGAACGGTGGCGTATTGATGGCCGACCTCAGGAAGTGGAACAACCTCAAAACAGATAATCTTTATCCCGGCCAGAAACTGATCGTAGGATTTACAACCGATCCGAAGAAAAAGCAGGAGCCTGTGCAAATAATTCGGGATGAAGATGTAGTAGTGGAGAAACCAAAAGAGAAAACTGAAGAACCTAAAGCAGAACCTAAAAAGATCGAGCCCGTGCGCCCGGTATACAATCCTAAAGTGGCTACGAATGATGGCAGCGGTGGATATTTCCGTACTGCATTCGAGCAGCAGGCCAGGGCCATGAGCATCAACAAAGAGCAGACCGCCACTTCCGGCATTTTCAAAACAGCCAGCGGCTGGGACGATGCGAAATATTATATCCTCATCGACAAAGTGGAGCCGGGTACCATCGTGAAGGTATCCAACCCCGCCAATAACAAGGTCATCTTCGCCAAGGTGCTGGAAGGCATGAGCGGCATTCGCCAGAATGCAGGACTCGATGTACGCATCTCCAATGCCGCCGCCAGCGTGCTGGACATCAGCGATACCAATAAGTTCATTGTGAAGGTGGCTTACTAAATTTGCGAATCATTTAGACGCGAGGGCGGAAAGCCGCGATGTTCCGCCAAGAAAAAATAGAAATAAGTTCTCCTGGCGTTCCCTTGCGTCCTTCTGCCTTAGCGTCTAAGCCAAAAGACGATTGCCCCGGAGAAATTCTTCCACGCCCATTCTCTTCTTTCCTTCCAGCTGCAGCTCTTTTACCAGGATGAATCCATCGCTGCAGGCGAACTTCAAAAAACTCTTTTGATCCGTTATCCATTCACCCGGCTGCATGCCGGTTTCGCCCATTTCTTTTTCACTCCTGTAGATCTTCAGCAGTTTTCCATTCATGGTAGTGAACGCGCCCGGGAAGGGAGAGAGTCCCCGGATCAGATTGTGTACCTGGTACACATTATTCGACCAGTCGATGCGGCAGGTCTCGGTGAATATTTTGGGCGCATGAGGAACGCTGCCATCAATAGCCTGGGGCCTTTCTTCCAAAACACCAAGTTCCAATCCCTGGAGAGTTTGCACCAGCAGTTCAGCACCACAGATCATCATCTTGTCGTGCAGCTCGCCGGCGGTTTCATCTTCGCCGATAGGTATAGTCACCTGCAGAAGTATATCGCCCGTATCGATGGCGTGTTTGAGTTTAAAAGTGGTGACGCCCGTTTCTTTTTCGCCATTGATGATAGCCCAGTTGATGGGCGCCGCTCCCCTGTATTTAGGCAGGAGTGAGCCATGCACATTGATCGTGCCCTGCGGCGGCATGTTCCATACAATTTCCGGAAGCATGCGGAAGGCCACCACTACCTGTACATCGGCATGCAATGATCTGAGCTCGTTGATGAAAGCAGGATCTTTTAATTTTTCTGGCTGCAGCACCTTAAGGCCGTGGGTCACTGCATATTTCTTCACCGCGCTTTCCTGCAGCTTGAGTCCGCGGCCGGCGGGTTTGTCGGGCGCCGTGACCACGCCTACTACATCGAAGCCGGCCTGCACTATCATGTGCAGGGAGGCTACGGCGAATTCCGGCGTGCCCATGAAAACGATCCTGAAAGGTTTTTTCATCTTAACGAAAGTATTCAGAATTTGAACCACAATCCCGATAATTATCGGGACACGAAGGCAACAGGGTTCGAACGTTCGGACCACGAAGCTTTGTGAACCTTAGTGTCTTTGTGTTTTAGTGGTTCAACCGTGAAAAAGCTCTATTCGAAGTCGGGATACAACAAATATTTTTTGCGGATCGATTTGAAGTTACTCAGCGCCGGCTCCCAGCTATTGCGGATCGCCTGTTCTGTGGCGCCCGACCTGATCTGCTCCATGAGCTTCGCATTACCGGCCAGCTTGTTGAAGAAATAATCGGTGGGCTGGATATTTTCTTTCTTGGAGGTCAGGAAGAATTTTTCTTTCTCCGGGAATAATTTATAAGCCATGATCAGCCATTCCAGCTGGATCTGGTTGTCTACCTTTTCCAGCACCTGCTCCGGTGTGCCACTGAGGTTCCAGCCATAGCAAAGCTGGCCTTTGAGCTTGGGCTCTTTTGCGCCATCCCTGGGCGTAGGCGTGAAGGAATACAGATTCTTTGGCAGCGAAGGGTGGCCAAAGACCTGGAAGGGCTTGTCGGTTCCTCTTCCTTCACTGAGTACGGTACCTTCAAAGAAACAGGTGGACGGATACCAGTAGATCGACTGGATCTCAGGCAGATTAGGCGAGGGTTTTACCGGCAGTACGTATTTGCTCTTGTGGGTATAGTTGGCGCAGGGGATCACGGTCAGTCCGAAATAACTTGCTCCAGGCGGATACGTAGCTGCCAAAACATTCTGGGTATAGGCATCCATTGCGGCCTGGCTCAGCCAGCCCTCTTCCAGGATCATTTTCGCGTATTCGCCCATGGTCATTCCATACACGATCGGTACGGGCTGCATGCCTACAAAGGATTTGAACTGGGGTTCCAATACGGGTCCATCCACGTAAAATCCATTAGGATTGGGGCGGTCGAGCACGATCAGCGGGATATTGTGCTCGATGGCGGTCTCCATATATTCCTGCAGGGAGGAGATAAAAGTATAGAAGCGAACGCCCACGTCCTGGATGTCGAAGACCATCACGTCCACACCCTCAAGGTCTTCCTTGGAAGGCTTTCTTTTCTTGCCATAAAGGGAGACCACGGGAATGCCGGTGGCCTTGTCGATGGTGCTCTCCACTTTCTCGCCGGCATCGGCGGTTCCGCGGAAGCCGTGTTCGGGTCCAAAGATGACCTTGATGGTCACCCCGCTTTTCTGCAGCGTATCTACCAGGTGGCTATTGCCCACCACAGAGGTCTGGTTGGCAAACACGGCTATTTTCTTGCCCTTCAGCAGGGGCAGGTAAGCGTCCAGTCTTTCGGCACCCGCCAGGATGGGGCTGCTGTTTTTAGCATCAGTTTTGCTGGCATTTGGAGGCGGAGGCGCACAGGCGCCGATGAGTATGGCCAGGAAGGGAACGAGGAAATTCATCCTTCAAATTACTGTAAAATAAGTGAGCAAAACGTGAAAGATTGTACCTTCCGGCCCTTGCCGTAAAAACCCGGCAGGATCACTATTAAAAAGTTTATTCCCTGATCATTAAAAATCAAGTTATGCAACAGGCAAAAGATGGCGATAAGGTAAAAGTTCATTACCACGGAAAGCTGAGAAGCGGCGAAACCTTCGACAGCTCGGAGAACCGTGAGCCCCTGGAATTCACCGTAGGAACCGGCCAGGTGATCAAGGGTTTTGACGAAGGCGTGAAAGGCATGAAAGTGGGCGACAAGAAAACAGTGGAGATCCCTGTTGAAGACGCCTATGGTGAAAAGAACAAGGAAATGGTGATCGAGTTCCCGCGCACCCAGTTCCCTGAAGAAATGAAGCCCGAAGTAGGCATGCAGCTGATGATGAACAATGGCGAGGGCCAGCAGTTCCCTGTGACCATCGTGGAGCTGAAGGAAGACATCGTGATCCTCGACGCCAACCATCCGCTGGCCGGCCAGGACCTGATCTTCGACATTGAGCTCATGGACCTGCAGTCTTCATCCAGGATCATTATGCCCTGATAGAAAATCACTCACATAAAAAAAGATCGCGGCCACCCGCGATCTTTTTTATTGAAGATTGAAGATTGAAGATTGAAGATTGAAGATTGAAGATTGCTACGCTACTATGGTTCTCTTGTTCAGCCGCCTCGGCAAATACCATCCCAGCCAAAGGCCTACCAGTCCCCAGCTCACCACTGCATCCATCAGGTGTATCCAGATGTCGGCATCCCTGTACCAGATGTAATGGGTATAATTCGCATTAAAGAACACGATCATGCCGGCGGCCAGGCTGGCCATCATGATATTGCTGAATGAGAGCAGGCTGAACTGCCTGATGATCCAGCATAAAAGAAGTACAGTGAGGATATCAATGATCAGCCCACGGGTGATATTCATGCCCATGCTGTGGTCCATTGCCTTGTGATATTGTACGGAGGCCCAGGGCTTGCCTTGGGTCTCTTCCATCATTTTTTCCCATTCTTCCTGGCTGGCGGTCTTGGGAAGTGAAGGCATGATATAACCGCCTTCTTCCAGGCCCTGGCTGTTGAGGAAGCTCATGATGGCGTCCTGTTTTTCTGTGTACTGCTGTACTGGCTCATGAAAATTGGCCGCTCCCCAGCTAACGAACTGCCAGAGGAAAAGAAGAATGCCCCCTACAATAGAGGCAATGAGAATATTTTTCATTTTGTTCGGTTTTGGTTGGAGTTAAGGTAATAAATCATTTTCATTCCCCGTTGGCCTTCGCTTAATTTTGGCCCATGTTCAAGCAGTACCAGTTCACGGCAGCGGAAAGATTCATGCGTTATGTGCAGGTGGATACCCAGAGCGATCCTCATTCCACCAGCTTCCCCACTACGGAAAAGCAAAAAGACCTCTCACGCATCCTGGTAACCGAATTAAAGGAAATGGGCATCAATGATGCGGAAATGGATGAATATGGTTATGTATACGCCACCATTCCTTCCAATTCGGCGAAGAAAGTGCCGGTGATCTGCTTTTGTTCGCATGTAGACACAGCGCCCGATGCCAGTGGTACCAACGTCAAACCGGTTGTGCATAGAAACTATGACGGACAACCGATCCGGTACGCGGACGACAGCAGTCTTGTTTTGGAGGAGAAAGATTTTCCTTATTTGAAAGAATTGAAGGGACACGATATTATTACAGCGAGCGGTGAAACCCTGCTGGGTTCGGATGACAAATCCGGTGTGGCCGAGATCATGGATGCCGCGCATTTCCTCATCACACATCCCGAAGTAAAGCATGGCGCGATCAGAATACTTTTTACACCGGATGAAGAAGTGGGAAAGGGTACGGCCAGGGTGGACATGAAAAAGTTGGGTGCCCAGTTCGGATATACGCTGGACGGTGGGGAAGCAGGTTCGCTGGAAGATGAAACGTTCAGCGCCGACGGCGTGCAGCTCACTGTTCATGGCGTGATCACCCACCCGGGCTATGCTAAAGACAAAATGGTGAACGCCTTGAAAATAGGAGGGGAGATCCTGGCGGCCTTGCCCCGTGAACGATCACCGGAAGGCACAGAAAAGCGGGAAGGCTTCATTCATCCCACAGGCTTTACGGGCATCGCGGAGAAATGCACCCTGGAGTTCATTATCCGTGATTTCGTCACGGCCGGACTCAAAGAAAAAGAAGACCAGCTGGAGTCGATCGTAAAAAAAGTGTTGGAGAACCATCCTGGCGCCCGCTACGAGATGAAGGTGAGCGAGCAGTACAGGAACATGAAGGAAGTACTGGACCAGCACCCGGAGGTGGTGGACCATGCTAAAGAAGCCATCCGCAGGGCGGGCTTTAAGGAAATTAAGATGGAAAGCATCCGCGGCGGTACCGACGGCAGCAGGCTTTCCTTCATGGGCCTTCCCTGTCCCAACCTGTTCACCGGCATGCAGGCCATTCATTCAAAAAAGGAGTTTATCAGCATACAGGACATGAATAAGGCGGTAGAAACCATCGTTCACCTGGCAACTATTTGGGAAGAGCGGTCGTCTGTGGAACAATAGCCTTATCTTAGAAAACGTTATTCAACCTGGATGCGCCAATTAGCCCTATTGTTCACCCTGCTGCCTTTCTGGTCAGCTGCGCAAAATTTACTGGTAAACGGAGGTTTCGAAGAAGAAAACATCTGCACCGAGTATAGGATCAACTGTGCGCCAGAGGGTTGGATCTATACGGTGCCCTCTTTCATCTATTATTTCAAAGATCCTGCTCTGGCCCACAGCGGCCAATACTTTGTAGCCCTGGTGGCCGGCCATGCTAAAAAGCCCTATTACCGCACCTTTGTCAGGAGCAGGCTTTTATGCCGTTTACGAAAGGGGAAGGAGTACAGGCTGGAGTTTTTTGTCCGCTCCCCCCATCGCATCCTCGACAGCGTGGGGGTTTATTTTAGCGGGGATGATTTTTTGTTCGAAAAACGGCGTTACCAGGATATCCGCCCCTCCGTGTTTCTTTCCGAGGCGGAACAAAGGCCGCGCATCGCCGATACCAACTGGCAGAAAGTGGTGATCAACTACCGGGCTAACGGCGACGAAAGCTTTATCACCCTTGGTATGTTTGGCCGCAGGGACATCACCGGTCCCACCGGTATCAGCCGGGAGAGTAATTACTTTGTCCGATTTGACGATATTTCCCTGGTGCCCACGGATCCGAATGAGATCCTTTGCCTCGACTGGATGAAGAACCGGGAAGAGATCTATGCGCAGAACGAAAGGCATGAACACCAGATGCGCCTGATGAAATTTTTCCGCACCAATCCGCCCCGCACCGTGCCTCCAAAGACCACCGTGGTCCTCAAGATCGATACTTTGGTTGTACCTGATGTATTCTTTGCGACCAACAGTTTTGTGATCAACAAAAATGCAGTGCGCCTGCTCGATAGTTTTCGCAAAAGAATGGCCACGCTGGAGATCGATTCCGTCGTGGTGTTAGGCCACACCGACGCTACAGGTGCCGATGCCTGGAACCGCGAGTTGTCGTGGAGAAGAGCCAATTCAGTGGGCGCCTACCTGCAGGAGGCAACCACTTCCCCTATTGTGACGCGGGGAATGGGCAGCCAGCGTCCTGTGGCAGATAACAGGAGCGCACGCGGCCGTCAGTTGAACCGGCGGGTGGAGATCTTCATCTACAAGAGAAACGATTAAGATAGAAGTCGTAATTTGTAGGCAAATACTAACTGCAATGCCTGAATTTATTCAAAACTATTGGTGGCTCATTCTCCTGCTGCTTCTTGTATTCAGCGGACTTTTCACTGTGAACCAGGGCTTCATTGGCGTGATCACGATGTTTGGCAAGTACCAGCGCATCGTGCGTCCCGGACTGAACATCAAGATCCCCCTCATTGAGCAGGTTTTTAAAAAAGTATCCATACAGAACAGGTCGGTGGAACTGGAGTTCCAGGCGGTGACGCAGGACCAGGCCAATGTATATTTCAAAAGCATGCTGCTCTATTCGGTACAGAATGCCGATGAAGAGACCATCAAAAGGGTGGCTTTCAAATTCATCAGCGACCGCGACCTGATGCAGGCGCTGGTAAGGACCATCGAAGGAAACATCCGTTCCTACGTGGCAACAAAAAAGCAGGCGGAGATCCTGGGACTTCGCAGGGAGATCGTGGCCGATGTGAAATCAGAGGTGGATCATTCCCTGGAAGAATGGGGTTATCATCTGCAGGACCTGCAGATCAACGATATTACTTTCGACAAGCTGATCCTCGACTCCATGAGCAAGGTGGTAGCATCCAACAACCTCAAGGCCGCGGCCGAGAACGAGGGACAGGCCATGCTGATCACCAAGACCAAGAACGCGGAGGCAGAAGGTAATGCCATCAAGATCGCTGCGGAAGCAGAAAGAGAAGCTGCCAGGCTGAGAGGCCAGGGTGTGGCCCTCTTCCGCCAGGAAGTGGCCATCGGTATGAGTGAGGCTGCTGAGCAAATGAAGCAGGCCAACCTCGATACCAATGTGATCCTGTTCAGCATGTGGACGGAAGCCGTGAAGAATTTTGCGGAATACGGAAAGGGTAACGTGATCTTCCTCGACGGAAGCGCAGACGGCATGGAAAAGACCATGAAGCAGATACAGGCACTCATGGTCAAGCACGCCGGAGCATCGGAATGATCAGATAGGAATACATGTTAACGAAATACCAAATAACCCGCCTTCGTGGTGGGTTTTTTATTGACAGAGTGTGCACAACAATATAAAGGCGGGCACTTCGTTATTTTCAATTCAGCACCAAGTGCTACTTTTAGGCATTAAAGAAGAAATATACTTATGATAGACCTGCTCCAGATCGTAGATACTGCCACCCAGGCAGTCAGTGCAGTTAGTCAGAACGACGCCAATAAGGATGGACATATCAGTTTAGGTGAGCTGATCACGCTGGGAGGATGGCTGATGCTTCCGCTCGGTATTCTCTTCCTGCTCACCATTTACCTGTTTATCGAGCGTTCTATCGCCATTCGCAAGGCATCCCGCATCGAGGGCAATTTCATGAACATCATCCGTGACCACATTGTGAACGGGAATGTGACTGCTGCCCGCAGCTTCGCGAAGAATACCAACAATCCGGTGGCCAGGATCATCGACAAGGGTATCCAGCGAATTGGTAAGCCCATCGACAGCATTGAAAAAAGCATGGAAAATGTGGGCAAGCTCGAGCTCTATAATATGGAGAAGAACCTGGGCGTGCTTTCTCTTATTGCCGGCATTGCACCTATGTTTGGATTCCTCGGCACCATTATCGGTATGTTCCAGTTGTTCTACAACCTGGCGGCAACCGGTGAGTTCACTATCCAGTCGATGGCCAATGGTATCTATACGAAAATGGTGACGTCTGCTGCCGGTTTGATCATTGGTTTGCTGGCCTACATCGCGCACAATTACCTGGTGACGCAGGTGGATAAGACCGCGAACAAGATGGAAGCGTCCAGCGCGGAATTCATCGACATCCTGCAGGAGCCTACGAGATAACAGTAAACTGTAAACAGTAAACTGTAAACTGAAAAAATGAACATCAGGAGAAAATTAAGAGCGCATAGCGAGATACACACAGGACCCCTGAACGATATCCTGTTCATCCTGCTGTTATTCTTTTTGATCGCCGCCACCCTGGCCAATCCCAATGTGATCAAGCTTTCACAGCCCAAGGCCAAGAGCGATACCAAGGCCAAGCAGACCGTGGTCGTATCCATCGACGTCAACAAAAATTATTTCGTGGGTACCCAGCAGGTCTATGGCGACTCGGCCATGAAGGCCGCACTGCTTCCCCTGATACAAAAAGAATCACAGGATCCCACCATCGTCATCAATGCCGACAAGACCGTGCCGCTGGAATATGTGGTGGGTGTGATGCGCATTGCCCGTGAGCTGGGAGCCAAGAGCGTGCTGGCGGTGGATAGGAATGCGCAGTAGTTGACGAGTTATCGTCCAACCTTCACCATTCTCTCCTTCCCCTGCATATCCTTTCGTATTTCCACCGAACGGTAGCCTTGTTTTTCAAATAATTCTTTCACTGCATTTCCCTGTCCTTCATGGATCTCGCAGTAAATGTTTCCACCGGGGTGCAGCCTGTGATGCCCAAAGGCGGCCAGGGCCTTGTAAAACACCAGGGGGTCTTCATCGGGAACAAACAGCGCCTGGTGTGGTTCATGATCCACCACATTTTTCTTCATCTCCGCAGCGCCCTGTTGGGGAATATAGGGAGGATTGCTCACCAGGATGTCCACAGAGGGAAGTCCTTTTTGCCTTTCCACGTCTAGAAAATCTACGCCCTGGAAATCCACGCGGATATTCAATTCCGATCCGTTCCTGCGCGAAACATTCAGCGCTTCATCACTCACATCGCAGCCCCATACCTCTGCCCTTGGGAGATTTTTTTTCAATGCCAGCGCAATACAGCCACTGCCGCAGCCCGCATCCAGGATCTTCAGTGAGCGGGTAAGGTCTGCATCGGTGGGTGATTTTTCAGTCACATGCAGGCCGGAAGCCTTCACATCGTGAATGATCCATTCCACCAGTTCTTCTGTTTCCGGCCTTGGGATGAGCACATTCTTATCCACGTAGAGCGGAAGTCCATAGAACCAGGCTTCTTTCAGGACGTACTGCACCGGCTCATGGGTGAGCAGCCTGTCGAGGATCTCCCTCAGCCTGGTCTCCTGTTCGGTGGAAAGCTGGTCGTCTTTCCGGGAGAGGCGCCCGCTGCGCCGCACGCCCAGGATATGCTCCATCACCAGGTCGGCGATGGCGCCGGCCTCGCCTGCCTCGTAGATCGCTGAAAGCTGCTCCTGCAGCCATATTTCGGCTTCCGACCATTTCATGCAGGCAAACATAATCCTTTCTTTATTTTTGCCGGCTCAACAGAACCGATTGGATGATCAGCATTACATGCATCGCTGCCTGCAACTGGCCCGCCTCGGGCAGGCCCATGTAGCACCCAACCCCATGGTGGGGGCCGTGCTCGTGGCCGAAGGCAGGATCATTGGCGAAGGTTATCATCAGAAGTATGGAGCATCACACGCCGAGGTGAATTGCCTGCAGGCTGTGAAAGAAGTTGACCGGCACCTGGTTCAAACCGCCACCCTCTACGTTTCCCTGGAGCCCTGTTCGCATTTTGGAAAAACGCCGCCCTGTTCCGAACTGGTGATCGCACATGCCATTCCCCGTGTAGTGGTCGGTGCGCTTGATCCCTATCCCGAAGTGAATGGCCGCGGCATTGAAAAATTAAAGGCGGCTGGCATTGAAGTAGAAACCGGCGTACTCGAAGCGGAGTGCAGGGAGATCAACCGTTATTTCTTTCATTACCAGGAGCAGCAGCGTCCATACGTGATCCTCAAATGGGCGCAGTCATCCGATGGATTTATCGCAGGCGACCAGGAGCAAAGAACCCTAATATCCAATGCCTACACCAACCGGCTGGTTCATCGGTGGAGAAGCGAAGTGATGGCCATCATGGTGGGCCGGCAAACGGCAGCTTTGGATGATCCGCAACTGACTACCCGCCTCTGGCCGGGCCGCGATCCTGTGCGGGTGCTGATCGACATGGAAGGAAGGCTGGACCGCGCGGCAAGGATCTTTTCTAAAGAAGGAGAAGTGATCGTATGCAGCTATGAGAGAAAAGGAAGGGAGGGCAATATCCGCTATTTGCAGGTGGACCGTACAGAAATGGTGATCCCGCAGATATTGCAGGGCCTTTATGAGATGAACATCCACTCTGTATTGGTAGAAGGAGGCGCAAGGCTGTTGCAGTCCTTCATAGAGGCCGGCACCTGGGACGAAGCGCGGGTGATCACCAACGAGGAATTATTCTTATCCGGCGGTCTGCCGGCACCCATGCTGCGCGACCATGTGCTGTACGACATTGAATCTATTTATTCAGACAATATCCGCACCTTTAAGAGGTCCGGCCACTAAACATTTTATCTTGATCTATTTAATCGGCTCTATTGTACTCACTTCTTATCTCACGCTTTCCTTCAAGGTACTGGAGCGCTTCAATATCCCGGTCTTCCAGGCTATTGTTTTCAACTACCTCACCTGTGTGATCACGGGTTCTGTGGTGAATGGCTCCGTGCCGGTGGACCAGGTGCGTGCCGCCGAACCCTGGCTCTGGTGGGCCATGCTCATGGGTTGCCTCTTCATCCTGCTGTTTAATGTGATTGGCTTCACCGCGCAAAAAGTGGGCATCGCCGTGGCTTCTGTGGCCAACAAGCTTTCTCTGGTGATCCCTTTTACATTTTCGCTTGTGCTCTACCGGGAGACAACGGGCTGGCTGAGGGTAGCCGGCATCATCATTGCGCTGGTGTCCGTATTACTCACCTGTTACCCCTCTAAAAAAGATCCTGCGGAAACAAGAAAAGAGCTTTCCACCTTTGTGAAGCTGATGCTGCCCTTCGTGCTCTTCATCGGCAGCGGCCTGCTGGATACCATGGTGAAATATGTAGAGCAAACCTACCTGAACGATAACAACCAGAATGCTTACCTGATCTCATCTTTTGCCACCGCCGGCCTGGTGGGTTTGGTGATCCTTTTAGTGCTGGTCTTCACCGGCAGGCAGCGTTTCGATAAAAGAAGTATACTGGCCGGCATCCTCATCGGCATTCCCAATTATTTTTCCATCTGGTGCCTGGTGGCCGTACTCAAGCGCAACACCGGGGAGAGCTCGGCCATCATCCCCATCAACAACATGGGCATCGTGCTCTTCAGCTCGGTGGCCGCTTATTTCCTTTTCAGGGAAAGACTCACATTGATCAATTGGCTGGGTATTTTCTTATCGATACTTGCCATTGCCCTTATTGCTTTCGGATAATATGACCACCTACAACACCATCGAAAAAGAAGCCTTTGCTGAATTCCGCGACAGGGGAAGCCGCTTCCTGGCCTACATCTTTCCCGTGAGCAGCCCTGAAGAATTCAAAGCCAGGCTGAAGGCCCTGAAAGTCGAGCATCCCAAGGCCGCGCACCATTGTTTTGCTTACCGCATTGGCACCGACGGCAACCAGTTCCGCAGCTCCGATGACGGCGAGCCCGCAGGTTCGGCAGGCAAGCCCATACTGGGACAGCTGGATAGCAGGAACGTGACCGATACAGGCGTCGTGGTGGTTCGTTATTTTGGTGGCACTTTGCTGGGCGTACCGGGACTGATCAATGCATACAAGACGGTGACATCGCTGGCCATGCAGGTAACACCGGTTAAGGAAAAGCCCGTGCTGGTGAAGTACGAGCTGGAGTTCAACTACACTTTGATGAATGATGTGATGGTGAACATCCGTAAATCAAGTGGCGAGGTGATAGCTACGGAGAACCAGTTGTTCTGCCGGATCATCGTGGGTATTCCCAAAAAAGAAGAAGATTCCTGGATAAGGAAAATGCAGGACATGCATGGGGTGGAGGTGAGGAGGTTGATGTAGGCTCACGATGCTTCGTGAATGGTGAATGGTGAATGGTGTCCCGATTGCTCCGGGTGGTTCAATCGCGGAGGGGCGGCTGTTCCAAGTTAACCAGTTAACCAGTCAACCAGTCAACCAGTCAACTCAATTCTTAAACGACTCGCTCACCACGAGGTCCTTGCTGCCCGCTGTGTACACATAAAATCCTTCCCCGCTCTTTACGCCCAGTTTTTTTGCCGTTACCATGTTTACCAGCAGGGGACAGGGTGCATATTTCGGGTTACCAAAGCCTTCATGCAGCACCTGCAAAATGCTCAGGCATACATCCAGTCCAATGAAATCCGCCAGCTGCAAGGGTCCCATGGGGTGGGCCATGCCCAGCTTCATCACTGTATCGATCTCTTCCACGCCGGCAACGCCTTCGAATAATGAATAAATGGCTTCATTGATCATGGGCATCAGGATGCGGTTGGCCACGAAGCCTGGATAGTCATTCACCACGCAGGGCACCTTACCCAGTTTCTTACTGAGCTCCACGATGCTGCTGGTCACCTCTTTTTTGGTAGCATAGCCATTGATGATCTCCACCAGCTTCATCACCGGCACGGGGTTCATGAAGTGCATGCCGATCACGGACTCCGGCCTAGAGGTGCCGGCCGCTATTTTGGTGATGGATATGGAAGAAGTATTGGTGGCGAGGATGCAGCCTTTGGGGGCCGACATGTCTATCTGCCTGAAAATATTCAGCTTCAGGTCCGTGTTCTCCGTAGCGGCTTCCACCACCAGTTCGGCTTCCTTCACGCCCTCTTCCAGCGAATTATTGGTAGCAATGTTGCCCAGGGTAGAGGCCTTCGCTGCCTCGTCGATCGAGCCCTTGCTCACCTGCCGGTCGAGGTTCTTGCCGATGGTGGCCAGTGCTTTTTGCAATTGCTCCTCCGATACGTCGATCAGGGTCACCTGAAAACCTGCCTGTGCAAATACGTGGGCGATGCCATTTCCCATGGTGCCTGCTCCAATAACCGCTATGTTTTTCATATCATCAATTGAGGGGCAAACCTAATAAAATATGGGTATTGAAACAGTTATTACTTTTGGACGATGGCCCATGTGAAAAGTTATCTTTCCCTGATCAAGTTCTCCCACACCATTTTTGCCATGCCCTTTGCGCTGATCGGTTTTTTTCTCGGCGTTACCCACATCCCGACAGCTTTAATTCCAGGTTGGCACATTCGAGTTTATACTGAAGGGCAGGTGCAAGGGCTGGTTTGGACATTTGTCTGGGTAATACTTTGCATGGTCTTTGCCCGCAGCGCGGCCATGGCCTTCAACCGCTACCTCGACCGCGATATCGATGCTTTGAATCCAAGAACGAAGATCCGGGAAGTGCCCAGTGGTATCATCACGCCTAAAAATGCACTGGTCTTTACCATTGTTTCCTCTTTGCTTTTTGTGCTCTGCACCTGGTTCATCAACCCCATTTGCTTTTACCTATCGCCAGTGGCGCTGGCCGTGGTTTTGGGATACAGTTATACCAAAAGATTTACCCCATTCAGTCACCTGGTGCTGGGACTCGGACTTTCCCTCGCACCTATTGGGGCCTACCTGGCGGTGACAGGTTTTTTCCACTGGCTGCCCATCCTGTTTTCTTTCGCCGTTTTGTTTTGGGTGAGCGGATTCGATATCATTTATTCTTTGCAGGACGAGGAGTTCGATAAGGACCAGGGACTTTTTTCCATCCCCTCCGCACTGGGAAAGGAAAAGGCCCTGCGGGTATCCGAGCTCCTGCACCTGGTCAGCGCCGCCTGCATTGTGGCGGCCGGCAGATTCGGCGGCTTTGGCTGGCTCTACTGGCTGGGCGTGCTGGTCTTTATTGGCATGCTGATCTACCAGCACTCCATCGTGAAGCCCAACGACCTCCGCCGCGTGAACATCGCCTTCATGACGGCCAATGGGATCGCCTCGGTGGTGTTCGCGGTTTTCGTGATTGCGGATCTGTTTGTGAACAAACTATAAGAACGCGATGAATGTGATGTAGGCCCACGATGCATCGTGGGCCTACATCAACCCCAATTCCCAATAACCCAATACCCAGTAACTTCACACTATGGGCAGGATCATGGCAATCGATTATGGCTTGAAGCGGACCGGCATCGCCGTGACCGATCCTTTGCAGATCATTGCCAACGGCCTTTGCACGGTGGAGA
The DNA here is from genome assembly GCA_036676905.1 of Chitinophagaceae bacterium. Lineage (GTDB taxonomy): Bacteria > Bacteroidota > Bacteroidia > Chitinophagales > Chitinophagaceae > Flavisolibacter. Next base: position 134,825 of record JAKFCE010000005.1, on the reverse strand, counting down.
CGCCTAAGATGATCCAGTTCCTGAAAGAATACCTGGCAAAAGAAGAGGTGGAAAAGGTCATCATCGGCATGCCCGTCAACTTCGACGATTCCGACACCCATGCCACCGCTGAAGTACGAAGATTCGTGGCCACCCTGCACCGCCTGTTTCCAGCCCTCCCGGTGGAGGAAGTTGACGAGAGATTCACTTCCAAAATGGCCTCAAAGGCCATGATCGACATGGGTATGAAGAAAAAACAGCGCCGCGACAAAGCCATGGTGGACGAGATCGCCGCCACCATCCTTTTGCAGGAGTACCTTAACAAAATTTAGCATCCCGCCTTATCTCCCCCAAAAGCCTTCGTCGTACCTTTGCGCGAATTCCACATCGAATGATTTTACCCATCGTTGCATATGGCCATCCCGTACTGAGAAAGGTTGCTGAAGACATCAGTCCCGACTACCCGGAACTGCAGAAGCTCATAGCGGATATGTGGGAGACCATGTATGCTTCCAACGGGGTTGGACTGGCAGCACCCCAGGTGAATAAAAGCATCAGGCTTTTTGTGATCGACAGTGCCCAGATCTTTGCCAACATGGACGATGAGGACCGCGCGGAAACCAATTATCCCGATGCACCAGGCGTCAAGCAGGTATTTATCAATGCTCATATCCACGAGGAAGCGGGCGACGACTGGGCTTACAATGAAGGCTGCCTCAGCATCCCCAAGATCAGGGAGGATGTGTACAGGGCGGAAGAAGTGACGCTGGAATACCTGGATGAGAATTTTGAAAAGCATGTAAAGACCTTTAACGGCATCACAGGAAGGATCATCCTGCATGAATACGATCACATTGACGGCAAGCTTTTTATCGACCATCTTTCTTTGTTGAAAAGAAAGCTGCTGAAAAGAAAGCTGGATGATATTTCCCGCGGTGCCGTGAACGTGGACTACAAAATGTCCTTCCCCAAAAAATGAAGCGGATCCTTCTGCCTTTGATCATTTTATTTTCATTTTCGGCCTTTGCGCAGGAGGATACCTCCGATGTGGAGGCGGTCCGCAACATCGTTACCCTTTCCGAAGTAGTGGTGCGGAGCGACCTGAATGTGCCCCGCTTCCTGCAACGCATCAAGAACGATACGAGCTATCATAAAGCATTCAAGAACCTGCACCTCCTTGGCTACAATGCCTTCAATTATATTGAGATGAAGGATAAGAAGGGCAGGAGGAAGGCCTCCCTGGAAAGCCAGACTGTGCAAAAGGTATCCGGTGGCTGCAGGATCATGGAAGTGGTGAAGGAAACCACGACGGGTAATTTCTACGACCGCAAGGGAGAATACAACTACTACACCGCCGACCTCTATGCTGCCTTCTTTTTTACAAGGGACAGGATCTGCGGCGAAACCAACATCGTCAAGGGCTCTGAGATGAATGTGAAGAACAAGCGGGGACTGGCCAAGAACAAGGAGCAGCTCAAGATGCTTTTTTTCAACCCCGGCGCCAAGATCCCGGGAATTCCCTTCATCGGCGACAAGCTCGATGTGTTCGACAAGGAGATCACCCAATACTATAATTACTTCATCGACACTTCCGAACTCAATGGCCAGCCCTGTTATGTTTTCACCATCCAGATCAAGGAAGGTTTGAGTGCGGGCGAAAAAGGACAGGTGGTATTTGACAACATCACTACCTGGTTCAACCAGAAGACCATGGAGATCGTAGGCAGGAACTATGATATGAGCTACGATGCCGGCGTGTACGATTTCGACGTGCACATGCAGGTGGAAATGACCAAAGTGGGCGACTACCTGGTGCCCCATGTGCTGCGCTACAGCGGCAACTGGTTCCTGCTGGGCAAGGGAAGAGAGCGCGGCATTTTTACCGCTACCTTATCGGGCTTTAAGCTGCCTTAATTCTTCCTGTTCTTCACGTAATTCCGCCACTTTTCTATTACCTGCGCTATGTCGGGAGGGATCTCCGTATCGAAATGCATCTCTTCGCCCGTGGCAGGGTGAATAAAGCCCAGGGTTTTTGCATGCAGGGCCTGGCGGGGACAGAGCGCAAAGCAATTGTCTACAAACTGCTTGTAGCTGGCATAGACAGTTCCCTTAACTATGCGGTCGCCGCCGTAGAAATCATCATTGAAAAGCGGGTGGCCAATGTATTTCATGTGCACCCTGATCTGGTGGGTGCGGCCGGTCTCGAGCACACATTCCACCAGGGTTACATAATTGAATCTTTCCAGCACGCGGTAATGCGTAATGGCTTCCTTGCCATGGTCGCCTTCGGGATAGGCTTCGAAAAGTTTTCTTTGCCTCAGGTGGCGGCCCACATGCGCGATCACCGTGCCTGACTCGTTCTCGAAATCTCCCCAGGCCAGGGCCACGTATTTTCTTTTCACCGTATGATCGAAAAACTGTTTGGCCAGGTGGCGCATGGCCACATCGCTTTTGGCCAGTACCAGCAGTCCGCTGGTATTCTTGTCGATGCGGTGCACGAGGCCGAACCTGGGCAGGGTTTCTTCCGTCACACCGGGGATCTTGTTCTGCAGGTACCAGGCAACGCCGTTCAGCAGCGTGCCCGAATAATTGCCGCTGCCGGGATGCACCACCATACCTGCGGGCTTATAGATCACCATCAGGTGATCGTCTTCGTACACGATATTCAGGTCCATTTTCTCCGGCACCACGTCGGTTGACTCGGGTGAGGCATCGGAGTACACGATGATGCTGTCGTAAGCCTTGATCTTGTAATTCTGCTTCACTTCCTTGCCGTTCACCAGCACGAGTCCGGCGTTGATGGCGCGCTGCAGCTTGTTGCGGGTAGCGCCTTCAATGCGGTTCATGAGGAACTTGTCTATGCGGTAGGGTTCCTGGCCCTTGTCGGCCGTGAACTGGAACCTTTCATAGAGGTCGTCGTTCGATTCTTCCGGTATGTTCAATTCTGCTGGATCTGTATTCATCGGGCACAAAAATAAAGCGAGTAAATTTGGGGCATGTCGGACCGTCAAGTTATTCATTTCCGCGACCTTGGAGTGATGGAATATAAGGAAGCCTGGGATCTGCAGGAAAACCTGCTCCAGGCCAACCTTTCCGCCAAGAAGAAATTGCAGGAAAATGAACCCGGCATCGAAACCCTCCATTACCTGCTTTTCGTAGAGCATCCACCGGTCTACACCCTGGGAAAATCGGGCAATATCGACCATGTGCTGATCGACGAATACCAGCGGGCGGAAAAAGGCATCCAGTTCTTTCACACCAACCGCGGCGGGGACATCACTTTCCATGGGCCGGAGCAGGTGGTGGGCTATCCCATCTTCGACCTGGAGAAATTTTATACGGACATCGGCCGCTACCTGAGGGAACTGGAGGAAGTGATCATCCGCACCCTGGCGGAATACGGCATAGAGGCCGGCAGGTCCAGCGGGGAGACCGGCGTGTGGATCGATGCGGGCAACCCGGGCAAGGAAAGAAAGATCTGCGCCATGGGCGTCAGGTGCAGCCGCTGGGTGACCATGCATGGCTTTGCCCTGAATGTGAATACCGACCTGGATTATTTCAACTACATCATTCCCTGCGGCATCCACAATAAGAAAGTGACCTCCATAAAAGAGGAGCTGGGCCGTGAGGTGGATCTTACCGAAGTAAAGGAAAAGCTGAGGCGGAATTTCGAAGAGGTATTCAACGCGAAACTGCGGGAATCCTAAAAGTCTTTCGGCAGGTAGAACTTGTGTTTCTCTACCAGTTTATTGTCATTGAACAGCTCGAAGCGGAACCACCCGCCATGGAGGAAATTGGTTTTGTCCAGCGTGAGCGCCGGCTCCGTGATCCCCTTGATCTCGAACAGGAAACTTCCATCGTCCTCATAGAACTTCAGGTGATATTTTTCCTTGTCGGCATCGGGAAGGTTGATGAACACATAGCCATCCTTTTGGGTATACACGTAGAAAGAAGGAGTGAAGACCTCGATCTTCTTCACCGTGGCTGAATCGATGGTGTTGAAGACCGGTGTTTTGGGGACTTCGGTTACCGTTGCTGTGGTGGTAGTATCCTTAAAAGGCCGCTTGGCTTCCGTAAAATAAAAGGCGCCGCCATCCACTGCATAAAACAACCTGTAGTACATGCTGTCGTTGGGCGCTTTGCTGTCGGCGAATCCGTTCTGCACGGCGCTGGGATCTGCTACCGACAGAATAGTTTTGAAATATTTGCCGCTGTCGAATGATCTCTGGATGCTGATCTGCTTGATATTGGTCAGTTCGTTTACCCAACTGATGACGATGCGTTTGCCACCGATGTCTTTCACCGAGAATTCGGGCAGCGGCTTTTGCGCTGCCGCGCAAACGAAAAGAGAAATAGAGACCAGGGTCAGGGCGAATTGTTTCATCATAGAATCGATACGAACTGGTATCCTGCAAATATAGTTTTCGGGGCCAGATTTAGCCGAAGATTAACTTTCCCTTTGGCAGGGAAACATTTCCCTGCAATCCGCCTGTATGGATCACCAGCAACCTGGATCCACTTGGGAAATAGCCGGAGCGAATGAGATGGTCTGCAGCAAAAAAAGCCTTGCCTGTATACACGAAATCTGTTGGGATACGGGTAATCCCGTACCATGAATTCATGAAGGCAATGAGTGACTCATTGTATTTGGCATAGCCGCCAAAATGGTAGTCGTGCAGCAAGCCGTATTTTCCTTTTTTCTCTTCCGGCAGCAGCAGGTCGATCTCTGACCGGATGGAGTTTTCGTTTTTCAAAACAGGGATGCCGATGCAGCTGGTTGTTTCCTGCGCAGAAAAACAAAGCCCGGCCAGGGTAGTGCCGGTGCCCACTGCAGTGAGGATGTGCGTATAGGAATTTTGCAGGAAGGAAATGATCTGTGCGGCGCCGCGCATTCCGGTTTCACCATAGCCACCTTCGGGTACGACCAGTTGATCTTCCTCTTTGCATGCGTCAGGAATACTTTTTCGCTTATACGCTTCGCGGCTTACAAACACCAGCTGCATACCGGCTTGCTCAGCGTTTTGCAAAGTGGGCGAAAGCAGCTTCGGCTTTTCACCCCGGATGATGCCGATGGAGGGCAGTCCTATTTCCCGGCAGGCTTCGGCTGTAGCAGCAATGTGGTTGGAAAAAGCGCCGCCAAAGGTGATCAATCCCTTTTTTTCCTTTGCCTCCTCCAGGTAGCCACCCAGCTTGAACCATTTATTGCCTGAAATAAGCGGATGCATGAGGTCGAGTCTGAGCACATCCATGTCTACGCCTTCCTTCTGGTACAGATTTTTTATAGACTCGGTGCGTATATTTTCGGTTCTGACGCTGATCATTTGCTGCTGAGGGACTAATTTCGCACCCCACCGTTAAAATTAAGGAAGATGAAACCAACACTTGTGATCATGGCGGCCGGAATGGCATCGAGGTATGGAAGCATGAAGCAGATCCAGCAGTTCGGCCCTGGCGGAGAGACCATCATGGATTATTCTATTTATGACGCCATCCGTGCGGGCTTTGGTAAAGTGGTTTTCATCATTCGCGAAGATTTTGCTGATGATTTCAAGAAGATCTTCGAGCCCAAGCTCAATGGCAAAATAGAAACACAATATGTTTTCCAGGACCTTTCCGCATTCTTAGGCGGGAGGGAAGTACCTGCAGAAAGGAAGAAGCCCTGGGGCACTTCGCACGCCATCCTCTGTGCGCGTGAAGCGGTAGATGGTCCTTTCGCGGTGATCAACGCCGACGATTTTTACGGTAGCGAGGGATTTCAAAAAGCAAAGGAATTTTTGGTGGATGGCTGCCAGCCGGATGTGTATGGGCTGGTGGGCTATGAACTGTCGAATACTTTGTCAGACCATGGCTCTGTGAGCCGCGGCGTTTGCCAGGTAGATGAGCAAAACAACCTGGTAGCCATCAATGAAAGGCTGAAGATCTACCGCGAGCAGGGTAAAATGGTTTATGAAGAGACCGATGGTAGCAAGCACCCGCTGCCCGAAGATGCCAAGGCTTCCATGAATTTCTGGTGTTTTCACCCTTCGCTGTTTGCCTACCTGGAGCAGGAATTCAAATCCTTCCTCGACAATCATATCAACGACCCCAAAGCAGAATTCCTCATTCCCTATACAGTAGACCAGTTCATTAGATCTGGGAAAGGAAAAGTAAAGGTGCTGCCCACCAACGCACAATGGTTTGGCGTTACCTACAAAGAGGACGCGCCGATTGTGACGGAAAGCATCAATAAGCTGGTGAATTCGGGAACCTACTCGGCGAAGCTCTGGTAAGGCGGTGAATGGTCAATAGTGAATGGTGAATGAATGCCTTTCCCCGCGCTCCGCCGCGGCTTTGCGCCATCGCGTCTAAACTGGAAGTCTTAGGAAACTTTCACCATGTAAACGAAGTCGCTGATCTTCTCTACCTGCCTGGTCCTGTCAAGTCCCTTCAACCTAGAGGAAGAAGAAAGCTTGGTAGGCTTGGAGGGATCTTTTGCATGCATTTCTGCAAAAGCCTTGTGGATGTACTTGCCCTGGATGGCGAAGACCACGCCTTCTACGCCGGTTTGCTTCTTGCTTAAAATGCCGATCACATCGCCATCTTTATTGAGTATGGGTCCGCCGCTGTTACCGGGGTTGGCAGCAATGGCTATCTGGCAGGTCAGCGTATCGCCGTTAAATCCTGTTTGGGCAGCCATGTAACCTTCGCCATAGACCGCTATGTCGTTCCTGGGGAAGCCAAGGGTGTAAACAGACTCAGCCAGTTTAGCGGAGGTTTTCCTGATGCTGTAAGGAACGGAGGGAGACCTGAATGAAGTATCGGTGATCCTGAGGATGGCCACATCCCTCTGCTTGTCGAGGAAGGCGACCACAGCCTGGAATTCCTTGCCTTTGCTGTTCTGTACCACGATGGATTCGGCGTTCTGCACAATGTGCGCATTGGTGACCACGAACCCCTTCTGATCAACGAGGAAACCAGTACCACCTGTCTTATAAACGACGGCGGGCGAAGCCGGGAGCACGTTTTCCTGCTGCAGCTCCACTTTGTTGATCTTCTGGTCCTGCACCTTGATCTCTTTTTGGATCTTGGCCATGTCCCTTTTCAGTTCCTGGATCTGGCCGGAGGCCGTTAATTTCTCAGGGGCAGCCATCCAAACGAGGGCGCTGATGCTGAGGGTAACGATGCCGGCAATAGACGCGGCGATCGCTGCTGTGCGCTTGTACCTGTTGTAGAGATAGGCCACCTTGGCCTTGCCACGGAGACGGGGTGAGCGGATCAGCCCTTTTTCCGCGAGGTCCAGGTGGACGTCGTTCAGTTTGTGCTTGAAATTCTTTGTTTCGTCGTAGCGGTTGAGCTGCTGAAGAAAATAGGTATGCTCCACTACCATTTGGTCGATCTCCGGGTTGGATTTGCGCAGCTGCTCGAAATACACGCGCTCATCAGGAGACATCTGTCCGCTGATGTATTTTTCTACTGCTTCCAAAATCCTGATATCTTCCATTCTACAGATCTGTTTTATACTGGGTAAAAAACAATTTTTTTAGTCTCACGAGGCATTTATACTTCTGCGTCTTGGCATTATCTGCGTTGGTGTAGCCAAAACTCGAGGCGATGTCCTGCATGCTTTTCTTCTGAAGGTAGAACGACTCAAGCAGGCTTTTACAGGGTTCCCCGATGCTGTTCAGGGCTCTTTCCATCATGGTGAACTCCGTATTCCGCTTTTCATGCTCCTCGATCTCTTCCTCCACCGCCACCAATTCCGTTTCGTCGCCCGAAATGCTGAACCTGTTCTGCTGCTGGAGTTTTTTGAGCCAGAGCCGCCGGCTGACCGAATAAATGTAGGTTTTCAGCTGGCAGTTCAGCTCGAATCCCCCGCCGCGCACCTTTTCAAACAAAATGATCATCGCCTCCTGGAACACGTCCTTCGCATCGTCCGCCGACCCGTTGTTGTTGAGGATCAGCGACTGTACCATATTAAAATTTTCTTTATATATGGTCTCAATGGCCTTCCTGTCATTCAGCGCTAACCCCTGCAGTAAACTGCTTTCGTTGATCGTCACCTTCAAGATTCCCTGTTTTATACCGGAAACTAAAAATAGTAACCCGATCAGCCGCCGGGAAATATTTTTTTAACACCCGGGTTACCTTTTCTGGTAATGGGTATTAATCCTGGTAGTTTTTAACTTAAAAATGAAAAATATGAAAAAGTTATTCGTTCTTCTTGTTGCCGGTTTAGGCTTTGTGGCCTGTAATGACGCTGCTGATGCTGATGATAATGTAGAAGATTCAGTTCTGGAAAAGATCGACTCTACAGGTGACGCCCGCGTAGATTCTGTTCAGGAAGCTACAGACAGCCTGGAAGAGAAGGTAGAAAACACTTTCGAAAAGACTGATTCAGCCAACAAAGCACAGGAGAAGAAAGACTAATCATCTCTTCCATGAAGAAGTTGTTAGCCGTTTTTTCCCTACTGGCCTTAGTTGCCTGCAACGACAGTGCGGATGCGGATAATGAACTCGATACCCTGGAGCAGAAGCTGGAAAGGGGGTGGGATTCCACCAAAGCCGAGGTGAAAGAGATCCGTGATACGCTGGAAAAGCGTTGGGAGAACAGGAAGGATTCCACGATGAGGGATTCCGCAGACCGTAATTAAGACTTTCAATCAATAAAAATCAAAAACAAAATGAAAAAGTTCCTTGGAATTTTAGTGATCGCCGGTGGGCTGGTTGCTTGTAACAACGACGCTGAGACCACTGTAGAAGGTGATACAGCAACAACAACTACTACCACTATCGATTCTAACATTACTGTTCCTGCCGACACCACACTGTCTGCAGACACAACAACTGTTATCACTGATACTACTATCAAGAATTAAGTGATCTGACTACTTGCCGGTCCAACTGTAGTTGTCAAAAATTTTATTCATATGGCAAGCAATCGTTAGAAAAGCTGCCCTGTTCCCAGGGCGGCTTTATTTTTTTACCAAGGGGAAACTGGCCAATTAGAACCAATTGACAAGTAACTTCGCATAAATTTTCATATGGCTAGTTTTGAAGAGTTGGGTTTGAACGAGAAACTGTTGAAATCCGTAGCAGAGTTGGGATTCACAGAACCCACACCCATCCAGGAAAAAGCAATACCGGTGCTGCTCTCCGGCACCAAAGACCTTATAGGCCTTGCCCAGACGGGCACGGGTAAGACCGCCGCCTTTGGCCTTCCCTTGCTGCAACTCATCGACCCGGGAAAGAATCATCCCCAGGCGCTGATCGTTTGTCCCACCCGTGAGCTCTGCCTCCAGATCGTGAACGAGATGGAGCATTTCAGCAAGCATTTGACCGGCGTGCATATCGTGGCGGTTTACGGTGGTTCGTCCATCAGCACCCAGATCCGGGATATCCGCCGTGGCGTACAGATCGTAGTGGCCACACCCGGCCGCCTGATCGACCTGATCGAGCGCAAGGCCATCAACCTGGAAAAGATCAGCTACGTGGTCCTCGACGAGGCCGATGAAATGCTGAACATGGGATTCCAGGAAGACATCGAATTCATCCTCCAAAATACCCCTGAAAGGGAAAGTACCTGGCTGTTCAGCGCCACCATGCCCGCCGCGATCCGCAAAGTGAGCAAGAAATACATGGAGCAGCCGGTGGAGATCACCGTTGGAAAAATGAACACCGCCAATAAAGCGGTGGACCATCAATACATTATCACCTCTGCCCAGCACCGTTATGAGGCCCTCAAGAGGCTGATCGATTTCAACCCCGGCGTTTATGGACTGATCTTCACCAGGACCAAGGCAGACGCGCAGGAAGTATCGGAAAAGCTCACCAGGGAAGGATATGACGTAGATGCGCTGCATGGCGACCTCACCCAGCAGCAGCGGAACAAGGTGATGGGGGAATTCAGGGAGAAGACACTGCAGCTGTTGATCGCTACCGATGTAGCAGCGAGAGGTATAGACGTACAGGGCATCACCCACGTGATCAATTACGAGTTGCCCGACGACGTGGAAGTGTACACACACAGGAGCGGAAGGACAGGCCGTGCGGGAAAGACCGGCGTTTGTATGTCCATCGTGCACGCACGCGAGGTAGGCAGGATCAGGCAGATAGAAAGAACCGTGCAGGTGCCCTTCCATAAACTGGAGATCCCTACAGGAAAAGATGTGTGCAGGAAGCAGTTCTTCTATTTCATGGATAAGCTTTTGCAGGCCGATATCAGCCATGGCGACTACGAGACCTACCTCCCCATGCTGCAGGAAAAATTCGCCGATGTCACCAAAGACGAGGTGTTGCAGCGCGTAGCTGCCCTGGAGTTCGACAGGTTCCTCAAATATTATGAGAATGCAGAAGACCTGAACATCCGCGACAGGAAAGATACCCGCGGCCGTGAGTTTGGCGAGGCACGCGAGGACAGGAGAAGGGATACGAAGGGAAGGGAATTTGGAAAAGGCGGCAGCGCCACTACCCGCCTGTTCGTGAACCTGGGAACAAAAGATGGCTTTTATAAGGCCAGCTTCCTGGAGTTCATCCTCGACATGAGCGAGCTCCCAAAGGACGTACTTGGCAGGATCGACATGAAAGAAATGAACAGTTGGATCGAGATCGACAAAAAGGCCGCAGGCCAGATGATGACCGCGATCGACGGGAAAAAATATAAAGGCAGGCGCATCCGCATGAACGAGGCAGATTCAGTGAGAAGGTAACCCAGTAATTAGGTAAGATGCATACACCGGAAGCAGATAAAGTGGCGATCGGGCAGATCATGCAAAAAAGGCCTTTGATCATTACAGGCCCCTGCAGCGCAGAAACGCGTGATCAACTGGTGAACACCGCAAAGCAGATCGCTGCTACGGGCAAGGCCCACCTGCTCAGGGCCGGCATCTGGAAACCGAGGACACGCCCCGGAAGTTTCGAAGGCGTGGGCTCAGTGGGCCTGGAATGGCTGCAGGAGGCCAGGGCCATCACCGGCCTGCCCACCACGGTGGAAGTAGCCACTGCAAGGCAGGTAGAAGATGCGCTCCGGCACGAAGTGGACGTGTTATGGATCGGCGCACGCACCACGGTGAATCCTTTCAGTATCCAGGAGGTGGCCGACGCCCTAAAAGGCGTTGATATTCCCGTGCTGATCAAAAATCCAGTCAACCCCGACATAGAATTATGGATCGGCGCCGTAGAAAGGATCGCCGCCAGTGGCATCAGCCATATTGGCCTTATTCACCGGGGCTTCAGTTCATTTGGAAATACTATTTACCGCAATGCGCCCATGTGGCACCTGGCCATCGAAATGAGGCGCAGGCATCCCGATATGCTGATGATCTGCGATCCCTCGCATATCTGCGGCCGGCGCGACATCATCTTCGATGTGGCGCAGAAAGCGATCGACCTGGGCTACGACGGCCTCATGATCGAAACCCACATTACTCCCGATACGGCCTGGAGCGACGCCAGGCAACAGATTACGCCCGATGACCTCGCAGGCATGCTCGACGCTATTACCTGGAGGCAGGAAGCGCCTGACCACGAGCTGGTCTCCGTGCTGGAAGCCCTGAGGGAAAAGGTGGACCAGATTGATGACGAGCTAATGCAACTGCTGGGGCAGCGCATGAGTATCGCCGACAAGATCGGCAGTGTGAAAAAAGAAAACAATATCGCCATATTGCAGGCCAGGAGATGGAATGAGATCCTCGAAAGAGCATACGCAAAAGCTGAATCGCTTGGGCTGAGCCGGGAGTTCGTTACCAAGTATTTTGACGCGGTACACCTCGAAAGCATTGCTCACCAGACAAAAGTCTTCCACAAGAAATGAGAAAAAAGACCTTTCAATTCAGGGACGGTGCTACCGATTACTATTTTGCCGGTAAGTTAGTCAACCTGAAATTGCTGGTCGATCCCAAGCGCTCCGTGATCATCACGGACGACAACGTGGACAAACATTACCATAAGAAATTCCGCAACTGGAACACTATTGTATTAAAGGCAGGTGAGCAGTTCAAAGTGCAGGCCACCGTGGATTCTGTGATCCAGCAACTGATAGCCATGCGTGCAGAGAGAAACTGGACCATCATAGGTGTGGGAGGTGGCGTGGTGACCGATATTTCCGGTTATGTAGCTTCCATTTACATGCGCGGCCTGCGTGTGGGTTTTGTACCTACCACGGTGCTGGCCATGACCGATGCCAGTATTGGCGGGAAGAATGGTATTGATGTAGGAGTGTACAAGAACATGGTGGGTACCATCAGGCAGCCCGCCTTTATCCTTTTCGATGGCGCCTTTTTGAAAACGCTGCCCGAAGAAGAGTGGAGGTATGGATTTGCGGAGATCATCAAGCACGCCGCCATTCTTGACGGTGCTATGTTTGCCGAGCTTGAAAAACACAGTCTTTCGTATTACAGGAAAAACAGGCAGGCTGCCTTGCGGCTGTTGCAAAAGAATTCGCTGCTCAAGACCGCCCTGGTGCAGGAAGATGAATTTGAAAAAGACAAAAGAAGGCTCCTGAATTTTGGACATACCCTGGGTCATGCGCTGGAGAAAGAATATGAAGTGCCCCATGGAGAAGCCGTTGCTATTGGAATGTGCTTTGCGGCCAGGCTCTCCGAGAAATATGCGGGATTCAAGCAGGCCAACCGCCTCTTGTCCCTCATAGATAAATACAAGCTGCCCCTGTCGGCCGGCTATAACAAGAAAAAGATCTTTGAAGTGCTCCTCAATGATAAAAAGCGGGACGGCGACCAGATGAATTTCGTCCTGCTGAATAAGATCGGTAAAGGGCTGGTGAAGAAGATACCGCTGGAACAATTGTATAAAGCTTTATGATGAAGGCAAGGATAATTCCCTCCGGCATAGGCGGAACCATACAGGCGCCTGCTTCCAAAAGCATGATGCAGCGCGCGGTGGCTGCGGCCTTGCTGAGAGGAGGACGGACCATCCTACATCATCCCGGCCAGTCCAACGATGACAAGGCAGCACTTTCCATCATCACGGCACTGGGAGCAAAACTGCGCTGGCAAAACGGTCCTGTTGTAATAGAAAGCGACGGGATCCTCTCTACAGGCGAGGTGGTTGATTGTGGAGAAAGCGGTTTGTCAGCGCGCATGTTCACTTCCATTGCCGCTCTTTCCGGAAAACAATTGCTCATCACCGGTAGAGGCAGCCTCCTGGCAAGGCCCATGGATTTTTTCGACCAGGTACTCCCTTTACTGAAAGTAGAGTGTGAAACAGCAGGAGGGCGGCTTCCCTTCCGGATCAGGGGTCCTTTGGTGCCTGCCGACATCACCATCGATGGATCCTTATCGTCGCAGTACCTCACCGGCCTTCTCCTTGCCTATGCGGGAGCTGGAGCAAAGGCAACGATCACTGTGAACGGGCTGGCCAGCCGGCCCTACATCGACCTCACCCTGCAGGTGATGAAGGCCTTTGGCCTTCCGCTGCCAGAAGAAAAAGGGCAAAGCCAGTATGTATTTCATGGCGATACCATCCTGCCTTCGGGCGAAACATTTCAATATCCTATCGAAGGCGACTGGAGCGGTGCGGCCTTGTTGCTCGTAGCCGCCGCTATTGCCGGGAAGCTGGAGGTAAGAGGACTCGATATTTTTTCCAGGCAGGCCGACAAAGCCATCCTGCAGGTGCTGCAGCAAGCCGGCGCCGTGATGAGCGTAGAGCCGGAACGGGTGGTGGTGGAAAAGAGCCGGCTGCGCGCTTTTCATTGCAACGCTACGGACTGTCCTGACCTTTTTCCCCCCTTGGTGGCCCTGGCCTGCTATGCAGAGGGCACGTCGGTAATAGAAGGCGCCGGGCGCCTGGTGCACAAGGAAAGCAACAGGGCGGAAACGCTGATTGAGGAATTTACTTCCCTGGGAGTCGATATCAAATTGCAGGGCGACATGATGGTCGTGCATGGCGGGAGATTGCAGCCCACCCGCTCCCTGCATGCGCACCATGACCACCGGATAGCCATGGCGCTGGCTGTGGCGGCGCTGGGCATGCAGGCGCCTGTAGAGATCCATGGTGCACAGGCAGTAGATAAATCCTATCCTCAATTCTGGGATCACCTTGCAGATGCAGGGGCATTGCTATCTTTAGAAGAGATTTGACTACATGAATTCTTTTGGAAAAATATTTCGTGTCAGCATTTTTGGTGAATCCCATGGACCTTCTGTGGGGATCGTGATCGACGGCTGTCCCGCAGGACTGCCATTGGAGGAAGAAGACTTTGACCGCGACATTGAGCGGAGGAAGGGCGGCCTTCAAAAAGGCACTACGCCGAGACAGGAAACAGACCGGCCGATCTTTCTCAGCGGCTTGTTCAACGGAAGGACTACTGGCTCGCCTCTCACCATCATTTTTGAAAACAACAATACAAGATCTGCGGATTATGAAGCGGTAAGATCGGTACCCAGGCCTGGCCATGCCGACCTGGTGGCTCATGAAAAATTCGGTGGATTCGAAGACCATCGCGGCGGAGGCCATTTCAGTGGCCGCATGACCGTATGCCTGGTCGCTGCGGGGGTGGTTGCAAAAAAAGTTTTGCACCATATTTCGGTGCGGGCCGAGATCATAGAGATCGGGGGTGAAAAAGACAAAGAGAAGGGTTTGGAAAAAGCCATCAGTGCCGGCGATTCTGTCGGCGGTATCGTTGAATGTACGGTGAGCGGTTTGCCTGCAGGAGTGGGCGGTCCCTTCTTTGATTCCGTGGAATCGCTTCTTTCGCACGCCGTATTTTCTATACCAGCCGTGAAAGGCATTGAGTTTGGCGTGGGCTTCGGCGCTGCGAAGATGTTCGGCAGCGAGCACAACGACCCCATCCTGGACGCACAGGGCCACACAGCAACCAATCATGCAGGCGGCATCACGGGTGGCCTCACTAACGGCAATCTCCTGGTTTTTCGCATCGTGGTAAAGCCCACTTCTTCTACACCTGCCGAGCAGCGTTCTTTCAATAAAGAAAAAGGAAGCGTGGAAAACTTTACTATCAAGGGAAGACATGACCTTTGCATTGCCCTCCGCGTGCCCCCCGTATTAGAGGCCGTTACTGCCATTGTACTCGCAGATCTGCTGATCTCCGAACAGCGCATCCCCCTGTTGCTTCCCCGCTGACGGGGCTTTATTATCAAATTTCTGTATATTGTTAGCGAATGTGCGCTGGGAAAGTGGGATAGGTTAAATATCCGTTCATGAAGTTGAAAGCATTTGCGCTCATCTTCTTCTGTTATTGTGCTGTTTCAGCTCAAACAGTAGAAGACAAACCTAAATCCGATACCGTCAGGCTCAGAGCCAAAGCGCCCGTCTCTACCAAGGCGCTCTACGGCATTGCCAGTTTTTATGCCGACAAGTTTGAAGGCAGGAAAGCCGCAGACGGAAGCATTTACTATCACAAGAACGCTACCTGCGCCTGTAACGTCCTCCCGCTGGGTACCTGGGTCAGGGTCACCAATGTCAGGAACCGCAAGTCGGTGATCGTAAAGGTCACAGACAGGCTGCACCCTAAAAATCCGAGGATCGTCGATATGAGCAAGTCCACCGCGGCCAAGCTGGGATTTGTAGGCCGTGGCATCACCCAGGTGAAAGTGGAGGTCCTGGGAAAGAAAAAACCTGCGTCTGGTGTGGAATAAAAAATATAAATAATTAAGTGTTACCAATTATTTTTGTCCGCATATAAACCAAACTACTATTATGAAGAAGATTTTGGCGGTATTGATTTTCATGGCTTTCCTGCTGCCTGAGGTCAACGCACAGACGACAGATAACAGGCGCGCGCCGTCCATTGGATTCAGCTTCGTATTAAATGACTACATCACAGCTTCCCGTATCCGTACCGGTTCGGTTTCTTCTGTGATCAGGGATAAGTCCTGGGGCAAATTCCGCGAAGGCTATCCGGGCATCGGGCTGAGCTATTTCCAGGGTCTTCATAATCATATCGACCTGGCACTGTCGCTGAATGGCGCTTTTGCAGATATCGACCTTCCTTCCCGCGATCACAACAGCGGCGACCAGTTTCTCCTGGAAGCTGACGCCAGTGCGCAGTTCAAAATGTTCCCTGAAACATTCCGATTGATCCCTTATCTCTCTGGTGGCCTTGGTGTAAGCCTGTACGACGGTCAGCCTGGCGCCTTTATTCCATTGGGAGTTGGCTTGCGCGTGAACATCTTCAATGAAAGCAGCTTTTTCATCAATTCGCAATACAGGGTTCCCCTGGTCGCGGATGCCAACGATTATCACTTCTTCCATGGTTTCGGCATCACCGGATCTATCGGGAAGAAAAAAGAAACGGTGGTAACCCCAGCCCCTTAAGACATTCAAAACTGAAAGCGCCACAAGGCGCTTTTTTTTTGAGGTCTGAATTTTGCAACCAAAATGTTATGGCAACTATACACCTTACAGAGAAGGACTTTCGCGAGAAGGTCTTCGATTTTGAGACCGGGGAAGAATGGAGTTATAAGGGAGAGCTTCCCGCTATCATTGATTTCTACGCCGATTGGTGCGGTCCCTGCAAGGCAGTAGCACCCATACTGGAGGAACTCTCCGAGGAGTACGAAGGCCGGCTCCTGATCTATAAGATCGATACCGATAAAGAGGTACAGCTATCCGGGATGTTCGGCATACAAAGCATCCCCACTTTGTTCTTCATTCCCATGGAGGGCAATATCATGGTGCAGCGCGGCGCGCTCCCTAAGAACGTACTGAAAGAAGTGATCGAAGAAAGATTGCTGGTGAATGCATCCGGCTCAGGATCGGCTTCCTGAGCGCTCATGTTCTTTTTCTTCCTTTTCTTTTGATGTGGCCGGCAGTTCCGGTTGCCCGTCCTTACCCACTTTTACAAAAGCGTTGTCTGTATTCTTTGTAGGCGCTTCCTGTGGCGGGAACTGAGCAGGCCTTTCATTTTTGTTGCTATCCTGTTGCATATTCATACAATTGTTTTAGCCAATGGTGCAAAGATTCTGCCGTGATACCGGGGCGGCATGGAATTTTGATGGATAGATGTATGGAAACGATCAAACTGCCTTACGAGGGAAAGGGTTATAAAGTATCTTATAAAGTGGAGACCATCGACCTGGCATCCACACCTGGACAGTACATGAATGTTTATTCGGTGTTCATTGATGATCCCGTGTTGCAAAAGATCCTGGGCGACCATTACACCATCCTGCACAATCATTCGCAGAGTGTTACGCCTTCTTATTTCATTTCAAGCAGCGGTAATGTGGAAGAGGTGAATCTGAAAAAAGCCATCTGGCAACAGATCCTCAACAATCCCACGCAGTGATCAGGGTACACCCAATGTTTCGCCTGTGCCTTTCCCTTTGGTGCCGTGGTCTTCATGAGGCTCCTCTGAAAACTCCGCTTCTTCGTGTAATTTTTCTATTTCGGATCCTGCCGGCTCCGGGGGTAAATGCCTTTCCTGGTCTTCCTGCTCAGGGTCCTGCTGACCTGGTCTTTCCTTCTGCATTTTTTTAAGAAACAGCCGTAAAAACGATGCCAACACGCTGTTTTCGGCAGTTTTCTTGCTTTCAGTTGAAAAACGCAACATGAACGGCAGGAAAAAAATAAAAAAGCCAGCCCGGAAAGGGGAGAAAGATTTTTGGGAAAGCATAGCCGATGATGTGTCAACCGGTTACGGCGTAGAGAAACCGCGCCCCTCAAAAAAAGAGGAGGTGCTCAATGAAGACCAGGAACCTGATGACCAGGAGAGGGCCGATGCCTAGCAAAGCCCGGCAGGTGGCATGCTTTTTTTAACCTTAGAGCTAAATTGTTCAGTTATGAAAAAAATCTTTTATCTGGTAATAGCAGCTTTTTTTAGCGCTGTTACATTCGCTCAGGAAGGTACAGCCGATGTGAAGGTTGACGTTACAGAAACCACCACTGGCGACTGGTATACCTCTCCATGGGTTTGGGTGATCGGCGCAGCCTTATTCATTTTATTGCTTGTGGCACTGGCAGGTGGAAGCCGCAGCAGCAGGAGAGTGGAGAGCAATACCACAGTGGACCGAGGTGATAAGGTGACAGTAACAAAAACGGTCAGGCGGGATTCTGATACCGATCCGGACCTGGTATGATAAAAATAAAAGAGGCTGCTTCGGCAGCCTTCTTTTTTGGTTTAAGAAATCAGTAAAGTAAAACCGGCAGTTCGTAAACCCTGCTTCCATCCATCGCGCTGCTTTCGTACAAAACCAGGTGAAGCGTGGAGTTGGGTCTCTTCTTCGCCGCGGTAACGGTAAATGAAAATTTTCCCCACTCCGGTGCGCCTGCATCGGTCATCTGGTAGCCCGACTTGAGTTCCTCATGGCCGTCTTCCACCACCCATCCAAAATTCGCCTCGAAAATTTGTCCTTTTCCACTGATGCGAAAACTGGAATCGCCGATCCTTTCCACCGTCACCTCCTTAAAGCGCTTATTCTGATAGGTCTTTTTTGTAGCAGTTGTATCCCTTGTCTGGGGTTGGGCAACAGCCGTATCCTTTGAGGGTTCGCCCCCTGGTATATTTCCAGTGGAAACTTTTGATGAATCAGTGACTTCTGAAGAGGTCTGCTCCTTTGAATTGCAGGCCAGCACCAGGGTGAGAAGGAAAAGGGTTGAAAATTTCATATTTAAAGCTATTCAAATTTTTTCTGCTCACTGGTAAAATAGCTGATCCTGCCCTTTCATTTCACTCACCACTCACCACTCACTTTCTCAGATGCGAACTACACGACCTTCGCGTAATGCGGGTCTAAGCGCAACGTGCTACACTTACTACTCGTACCAGAAAAATATCTCTTCCCCGATGGCGTCGATGAATCCCTGGTCGTCTCGGCCATCCATTTTCCAACCGGATGGTGTGTACCTGATGATGCCCAGGTGTTCATCGTTGAGGGTCACGTCGAGTTCATCGCATACTCCATCATGGCAAGTATTGGAGATGGGAATAGCCTTGCCTACATAGGTTTTCCCTTTATAGTCTACTGTGAGAGGGACTGCCTCATTTTCTAAAGCTGCTGAATTATTGTCCTCCGGCTTAGAAGCAGGCGATTTTCTTCTGCTCTTTTCGTTAGCAGTCATAGTTGAAGCTTTACATCAGCTTCAAAAAAATCCTGCCATTAACTTTTGGAGGAGCTGTCCTTTTTCTCCGTATCGGCCTTCGGTGAGTTCAGAGGAGCGCCTACTGCGATATCGCATCGGTGTCCGGGCTGACCATGCTGTGGATTCATACCGGGCAGGGTAGGCGTATTCACCGGTGTCACGGTGGTTTGAGGTGTTTGCAGAGGAGTTTGTGTAGTGGTAACCGTAGGGTTATTCTTGGGTGCCGGAGCATCCAGTGATGCTCCCACAGGAATATCGCAACGGTGACCTGGCTTGCCGTGTTCGGGATTTAACTTCCCTGAACCCTTGGCAGGCGTTGCCGTGCTTGTTACGGTCTGCGTTGCCGGCAGGGCAGCAGAAACGGGCGGAAGCTGCTGCTGGGTAACCTGAGGCGGTATAGAGGCGGTTACAGGTGTTGAATTCAGGGGTGCGCCTTCTTCCAGGTCGCAACGGTGTCCGGGCTGTCCATGCGCAGGATTGGTCTTCAGCGCGGTGTTAACTCCTGCTGGAACCTGGGCTGTGGTCTTACCAGGAGTTTGCTGGGGAGTATAGCTTGCACCATTGATGTTGATGGGCTGTGTCAGGGTCACATCCTTTTTCCGGTCTTTACAGGCAAAAAGCGCGAAGGCAGGCAAACTAAGCAGCAAGATCTTTTTCATAAAATCGTCCGTTGTGGCCCGAAAATACCCAATCTCTACCTGTTTTTCATTAGCAAAGCGTTAATTAGGGGATTTTGGGGGACAGAATCAAAGAAACGGGGGTTATGAGAAAGCTCATCTGCTACAGAAGTTTCCTATATTTAGCGCCTTGATATGCAACAGACCACGCTGAAATTTCCCTCCATCATTGAACTGCTCGATTTTGAACTGGCCGTGAACATAAAGGTCAGTTATATCAACAAGACCCACCTAACCATTACAGGGGATCTCGGGCAGGAAGAACTGGACCTGGCCCTGAAGCAATACAATGCAAGGGTGATAGATGACATTGAGCCCTAGAATCAACGAGGTGGCATAATTTTTTAATATATCCGTAATTCCTAATCTAGTCTATGGATCAAGACCTGTGGCGCCTGGACCTTGAGGCATTGAAGATCATGTACGTCCAACAGTCGGGCCGGCTGGCAACCTTGTTGCTGGAAGGGGTGGACTGGGAAGAATTGAATGAGCAAAGGGCCATCGTGACGGAGCTATCCATTATCATAGAGCGCAAAAGTCAGGAGGCTATTGATCATCCTGCAGAAAATGCACTCCGGTATATGCATTAAAGTGCCTTCCGGAACTTTTTTATTTAGAACAGGGAAGCGATCAGCACGTAAGCCAGCCAGATAAACCCGATCACGAGGATCAGCATGATAATAAGTATGGGTATGATGAGTTTCCACGCACTTCCCCCATGCCTTCCTTCCCGGTAATGCTGCTGCATGAGCCGCAGGTTGCGGATGTTGGCCTTGAACACAAGGTCGAACAGGTCGCCCAGGATGGGAATGGAGCCTATGGCCGCATCCAGCAATACATTCAGCACCATCCTTGCCAGCACAAACCCGCTTGCGCCATTTTTGGCCATGATCAGCAGCATGTAGCCGGACACGGCGAAAGTGGTGAGGTCGCCGGCGCCGGGAATCAGCCCGATCAGACCGTCAAGACCAAAACGAAAATTAGTTCCGGGTACTTTGAACTGGGAGTCCATTAGCCGCGCCAGGACCTCCGCATCTTTAAGCCCTCTTAAGGCCGCTGTGTTACGCATACACCTGCAGACGCAAATTCGATACCTGAATCAACTTACGGTAAAACACAGGGGCTTTTTACAGGCTTTTAAATAATGTTCATGTGCTCGCTGTCCGATCCGCCGTTGTTATAAACGGACAGGCGATCTGAAACAGTTAGTTTGAAAGTAAGAAGTAGCATAGCCGAAGGACTCCATTTGGAGCTTTTGTTGTAGAAGCCTTGTTTGCCGGTGAGCTCGTAATACACATTGCACTCGGGGGCGAAATAAAATTTGTGGCTTTGCGCCTCTGCCTTTTGGGCCAATGTGAGCCAGTATACCAACAGGAGGAGGATGCTTTTCTTCATAGCGGAAAGGATTTTTGTTCTAATGGTTTGGTTTCAGTTGCTGTACAAAGTTCAGCATTGAAGGGGGCAGGAAGAAAAGAACAAGGCTGTTTTTCCGGTGACTAAGTAATCAACAAAGAGCAGGCATGAAAAAATACTATTTTCATTTTTATGGTAAACACCTATTGCTTCCCCAATGGGGCGACACGATCTTTACATCATTATTCTCATAAGCAGTTAGTTTTTAGCGGCCCTCATTCCTGGGGGCTTCTTTTTTGATTGAAGATTTAAGATTGAAGAATTAAGATTGAAGATTTAAGATTGAAGTCCCGCTAGCTATCGGGAGAATATTTAAGATTCTTTCCCAATCTGCGGTTCCTTATCAACTATTCAACTCCGTCAACTCTGTCAACTCAATCAACTCCACTAACCGATCAACTTGCGTTTTTTTCAGTAGCTTTCTACTCTTAACCAAATACATCATGAAAAAATTATTTCTGTTTTCTATCGGATTCGCCCTGCTCACATTGCCTTCCTGCAACGAAGAAAAAGCGGGTGATGAAAAAGCCGGCGAGACATCCGGCAAAGTGGAGAAGAAGGATGATAGTATCAGCGAGGCGGAGGTGCCTGCCGCTGTGGTCGCCGCTTTCAAAGCAAAATATGCAGATGCGACCGGAGTGGAGTGGGAAACGGCAAAAGAAAACGACCAGCCTACGTTTAAGGCCAAGTGGAAAACCGGCGAAGTAAAAATGAAGGCGGAATTTTCACAGGATGGCCAGTTTATAAAAGAAGAGAAAGACTAGAAAAAAACCTCATTCTAATGGGTTCGCACCTTGGGCCTTGCAGGCTTTTGGTGCGAACTTCTCATTTTATTCATTCCATGGTTTTAATGTACAGGGAGGCCCGGTTGCCCGACATCGGGCAAATGCATGAAGTAAGGATGGCGGTGAAAGAGAATGTGCTTTCAGATCCTTCTGTGATCACCCCAGCCATGTATGAAGAGCATCTCACGCATAGGGGTAAGGGTTGGGTTTGCCTCCAGGGGGATAGCATGGTGGGCTTCTCGGTGGTAGATCTTCTCGGCGGAAGCGTCTGGGCATTGTTCATACGTCCCGAATTTGAATCTATGGGAATAGGGCGTAGACTGCACGACATGATGCTGGACTGGTATTTTTCACAGGGCCGTGAAAGCTTATGGTTAAGCACGGCACCCAACTCCCGGGCGGAGCAGTTCTACCGCGCTGCCGGCTGGATAGAGACCGGCCTTCATGGCAGCGAGCTTCGTTTCGAAATGACGAATGCCAGCTGGCTAAGGCCTGAAAGGGTGAAAAACTTCTTTGCTTAAAATGCTTCCTTCCTGCCCAGCTGCTTCATAACGCGTAGGTGTGAAACCAAACTTCCCGGATGGGAGAGTAGTGATAGGAAACGCTAAGGAGCCAATAAGGTATTGGTACAGGTACCACTTGCTCAGTCAATGTCAGTCTACACTCAACGGATCATCAATTTGGACGCTATTCCTTGTGTTTGCAGTGGTGTCCGTTTACATTAGTATTTGCATTTGATAGCGAAACTGCTTAAATGAGCCTCACCATGAGAAGAATATTTGCCTTTGTGTTATTCCTTTTTTCAGGACAGGCATTTGCCCAAACGGATCCTATTGTCAGTATTACGATTAATTTACCCCCCAACCCCGATGCCCGTACCCATAGCTGGGGAAGTGGAACAGGAATGTTCTCTATATCAGCAGTTGCCAGAACAGTCAATGGGAGAATAGATCCACGCGTAGAGGGGAGTAAGATCCTGGTAGTCATTAAAAAAGCTGGTGCTGTCGTCTGTGGAATATTTAATAGTAATAACGCGCCAGCGGCCAATTTTAGCACATTGAATAAGGTTTGGAATGGCTCCAATGCTGTTTCCCTGATAGGACAGGAATGCACACTGCCGCCAGGAGAATATGAATTAAGTGTTCAGTTTTTTGGAGCCGGCCCAGCGGGAACCATGCCTTTAAGTGAAGAAAAGCGAAAATCTTTTTCTATAAAGGAAGTGGAGCAGCAGAACTACCAGGCACCGCAGCCAATATCACCCGCTAATGGTTCTTTGTTTACCGAAGCAGATTTAAAAAAACCCATTACGTTCCGATGGACACCCGTCATCCCCCGTCCACGCGATGGGGTGACATACCGCGTAAGAGTCTGGCAATTAATGGAGGGTCAAAATGGCCCCCAGGCAATCATCCAACAACCTATTTTAGGTAATGAGGTGGGAAATATAACCCAGGTTATTGTACGACTAAAAACCCCACCACCCAATCAGAACGGTACCGAAGTTTACGTGTGGAATGTACAGGCACTTGATCGTGATGGCAAACCCATTGGGGGCAATAATGGCACTAGTGAGTTATTTACAATAACCGTTCAGCCTGTGAACGCTGAGCCTGCATCTCAAAGAATCTCCCTGGTATCCCCTTTCAATGGGGGAAGCATTCCTTTAGGAGAGCTGCCGGAATTCAAGTGGGTTATCAGGAATGAAAACAACCATTCACCGGGTTCAGGCCAGCTGTATAAGATCAAGATTGTTGAGATAAAAGGAGACCAATCACCCGAACAGGCATTCAAAGGAAATAAACCTTTTTTTGAAAAGGATTCCCTGAAGGCGATGACTTTTCAATATCCCTCATCTGCTCCTAAACTGGAAAAAGGGAAACGTTATGCCTGGAAAATTCTATCATGTGAGGAGTGTACAGATGAACCTGTTATGCAGGGTGAAAACAACCGTGTAAGCGAACCCTTTGCTTTCCGGGTTGATTCCAAAGCAGAAAGGAAAAGCAATGATTAGTTGCTTCCGTCAACAATGCTGTTTTGAGATCCTTTTTGTTACGATCAGCCTACTTCCTTCCTGCCCAGCTGCTTCATGACGCGTACGTGTGAAACTACAGCTTCGCGCATAGTGGGGTAGGAGTGGTAAGGCACATCGAATTTCTCGCAATGTTCTTTCACGATGCGGCTGATGGCGGGGTAGTGAATATGGCTGACCCTTGGAAAAAGGTGATGCTCTACCTGGTAGTTCAGTCCGCCTACAAACCAACCTACTATGGGGTTATTCGGTGCAAAGTTGGCTGTGGTCCTCAGTTCGTGAATAGCCCACTCTGACTCAATTTGTCTTGCTTTTTCACCTGCCTCTTCGAACTCCGTTTTTTCCACCACGTGTGCCAGCTGGAATACGATAGCAAGGGTGAGCCCCATGGTCATATTCACTGCCAGGTAGCCAATCAGCCAGGTCTGCCATCCCAGCAGCATGATGGGTAATACGATGTAAAAGCCAACATAAAGCACTTTGCTCACCCAGAAGATGATGTGGTCCTGTGCGGTCAGCTTCATATGGGTCACCACGATCTTACGGGAAAAATACTTGATCATATCGGTGAGGAAAACCCAGAGAATAGTGCTGATAGCATAGGCCATGAACATGTAGATGTGCTGGTACCTGTGCATAGGCACCCATTTCTGGCTGGGGCAATGCCTGAGTACCGGGCTTTTGGCGATGTCGTCGTCAATGCCGTCTACATTGGTATAGGTATGGTGGATCACATTGTGCTTCACCTTCCAGATATAGGAGTTGCTTCCCAGCGCGTTCATGGTGAAACCAAGGAGGTGGTTCACCCATTTCCTGCTCGAGTAGCTGCCATGGCAGGCGTCGTGCATCACGTTGAAGGCAATAGATACCATAGCCAGCCCCAGCACAAGGCAGAGAGCAAGTCCGCCCACGACAGAATAGCTGCCCACTAAAAGGTACAGGTAAATTCCGACGGCTAATGGCATAAGGATCAGCGCTTTGTGATAGAGCTTCCAGTTGCCTGTCTTCCGGATCTTTTGATCCTGAAAATAATCCTCTACAGATTTCTTTAAGCTGGTATAAAATACCTGTCCGTTGTTTCTGAAACTTACCTTGGCCATGATATAAAAAAGCTGCTTTTTGAGCAGGGTTTAAAGGTATTAAATATTGGTTGAACAGGGTGGTAACGAAATCAGAAGGTTTCCCGGCAATCCATATCGAAATGCGGAATGTTTCCTACAACCCCATCCGTGTTTGCCCAAAAACACATGGGAGAAAGAGCATTTTGGGGAAAGTTTAGAAGCTGTTAAAACAGGGAATTTCCGGCACGATACTTACTATTTACTTCCATGTCGGGAAAAGGTTTAGGTGAAATAAGCGGCTAACCTATGAAGTTTGGTTTGTGCGGTGCGGAAAGTGCCGCTTATTTTTTTTCATTTACTAACGATCAATGCTTTGAATAAAATATGACCTTACCGCAATTCAACAGGCTGAGTGAAATGGAACAGATCGAGCTGTTCTGGGAAGCCGTGCATATTGGAGAAAGAAAGGAAGACAAGTTCGTCCTCATCTGCAGGCAGATCGAGGATTTTTATATTGAATATCGCATCGACCCCAACAACGAGATGTACGTGGATGTAAAAGTATTCCGCGACACTACCCTCATCGAGCCCTACCTGGAACAAGTAGAGGTTGACATCCTCTCAGCATTCTAGAGCTTGACTACACTATTAATGCAATTCATTACAATGCATTAGTTTTATTTCCCGTTGAATGGTCAATGGGATAAACTTATGACATGCCTGCTAAGATCACAGTGAACAATAATGGGAGCCTGAAAATCGAAGGCGATTTTGAGATCGTGGACCGGAACGGCGACCGCTACGACCTGGGAGGTCGCGAGGTGGTAAGCATCTGCCGCTGCGGACTTTCTAAGAACAAACCATTCTGCGATGGCTCACACAAAGGCCATTTCGAGCACGAAGCCATTGCCTTTGCTTTGCCACCGAAAAAGGTGGAGCCGCCGAAAAGCGATCAGCAGCCGCCCAGCAGCCAGTAGATGATCACAAAGACGATGATGGTTCCCAGGCAGCCTCCGCCTAATTTATAAGCGCCGTAACCGGCGATGAGCGTGCGTAACCAGTTCTGCATAAAAATAAATTTTACGGCAGGGTTAAAATAACTGTGCCATAAAACAAAGCACCCCCGCGATGGCGGGGGTGCTTTTATGCTGTTGGGTTGGGTTACTGGGCCAGGGCTGCACGGAATGCGCCGGCAGTGAAAACCGCACGCATGCGATCTCTCTGCTTGTGCGTAAACATGTACATGCAGGCATCATAAGTATAGTCCATGTAATTCATCCACTGCTCCAGGGGCTGGCCACTGCAGGTGCTCCTGTGATCAGCTGCAGGACATCCACCGTTAGAAGTGTTGTGGAAAGGAGTATCATCTACGTAGTCAGTACCGCAGGTAGCATCACCCCAGATATGGCGGAGGTTGATCCAATGGCCTACCTCGTGAGTGGCAGTGCGGCCGAGGTGGTAAGGAGAGCTCACCTTGCCTACGCGACCAAAGAAGTTGTGACCGATCACTACACCGTCGGTTGACCAGCTGCCACCAGGGAACTGCGCATAACCGAGAATGGTAGAACCATAAGCCTGCATCTTGTTCACCACCCAGATGTTCAGGTTGTTTTGCGGATCCACCACGTTGCTGCCGCCCTTGGCCGCAAATTTCATGTCGTCATTGGTAGACCAGCTTCTTTTGCTGGAATACTTGCGGATGGTTTGAGCCAGCACGAAACGGATACCTACATTGGTATTCACGTCTGCAAAATGAGCGGGCACTTTCACGCTGTCGGCATTGGTGTTGGTGAAGTCTTCATTCAGCACAGCGATCTGAGATGCGATCTGCGCGTCTGAAATGTTTTCATCTGCTGTGCGGTAAAGTACATGCACCACCACTGGTATCTCGATGGTACCATCGGCCAACAGCCTGTAATTTTCGCGGTTCTGCAGAACGGTACGTGTTTGCGCCTCGATGGCATCCATGCGCTTTTTCAGATCGGGGTCAGCTGCCAGTTTCTCAGCCAACACTTCCTGTGAAGCGCAACGCTGTCCAACGGCATCCGTAGTAGTTTCTTCATTCACGGGCTGTTTGTTCGTGTCGGCTTTTTGACAGGAAACGGCCACGAGCAGCATAACTGCTAAACTTAGGTTCAGGATTCTCATGTGATTTTGATTGTGATTTTGTATATGAATAAATGGGGTGACGGGTTGCAGATGTTGTCGGAACAAATTATAGTAATAACTGATATTTTTCAAAAAATATTGACGGCCCGGGAGAGAAAAAATTGCAACGAGGATGCATGAGATCACACCATCTGCCGATCTGTCCATCTGTCGATCTGCTGATCTGGCCTGGAAGTGAAAGGTGAAAATGCCGTTACTGGCAGCGTAGTTTTCTTTGGTGCTGTCTATTTCTCCTGCCTGCCAACATATCTCAATGCGTCAGATGCGAATTACACGAAGTTTCACGGAGGATGAGCGAAGCTTCACGAAGATTCTTCGTGCAACTCCGTGCTTTCTTTGTGTTCTTCGCGAAATACGGATGTAATCGCCTGAAGAAAGCCTCCACTCTTGAAGAAAGGCTTGGCATATTCAACGCCGAATACCCTAGATCGACAGATGGACAGATCAACAGATAGACAGATCTTTCAGTCCGGGTATTCATCCGAACCCATCACCCAGATAAATGACTGCAGGTCGATGTAATCTTTGGGAGAAAGATCCTCGGTGTCTTTTTCTACCTGTGCGGCAAAGTCGAGCAGTGACTGATAGGTATCCCAGTTGGGCTTTGATTTGTACTGGAAATCGAAGGCGTATTTCTCCGCAGCACGGCGGGTGACGTTGGGTTTTAAAAAGATGTGCTCCGAAGGGCTCGCGAGGAAACCGAATACCGTCACCAGCGGCCAGGTGAGTACGCGGGTTTGCTTGCGGGGCAGCTCTGCTACCACGTCCACGAATTTTTCGAAGCGGCTGCGCAAGCTTCCTTTCCCGTAAGCATAATCATATAGTCCTTCCGCAAATGCCTTAGCGCCGCCGGGGGCCTTCACGGCATCACGCAGGGCCATTTTCTCAAAGGAGAAGAGAAGGTTGGTCTGGGATTCGATCTTGACGGCGATCATCGCGATCTCTTCGTAGCGACCTTCTGCAAGCATGGACTTGTAGATCCTGGGCGACAACAACTCCCTGAATTTCAGGTGTGCATTCCATTTATATCCCCGTTCCCAGTCGAAATATTTTGGATCGGCATATCCCTTCCTGAAATAGTAGAGGAATTTCTTTTTACAGCGGGCACGGGTCTTTGCAACCGGGTCTTTACCGAGTTTCAGCATGGCTGGGGTTTACTGGGAAGTTGCAAGTTTCGTGCTAAGGCCCCACCCCCGGCCCCTCCCCATCCGGAGAGGGGAGCACGTTCGTGAAAGGTGAAAGGTGAAAGGTGAAATGTGAAACGTGAAATGTAAAAAGGGTATTCCTACTGGTATCGACCCTTGCTGTGGTGTGGTCCCATGCTTTATCACGACCTCCCAAGCATTGGGAGTGCTCCACCCAACTTCAACATTCAACACTCATCTGTTCATCTGTTTATCTGTTCATCTGTTCCTCTGTTCTCCTGTCCATTATTCCTGAACACCACCACACCGTCGAACACATCCACCAGCACTTTCTGCGTCTTGTCTACATCGCCAGACAATATCTTTTTACTGAGGTTGTTGACGATCTCTTTTTGTATCAGTCTTTTCAAAGGGCGGGCACCAAATTGAGGATCGAAGCCGTTCTCACCGAGGTAGTCCACGAGGTAGTCGCTGAACTCAAGCTGGATACCACTACCGCTCACCAGCTTTCTCAATTGCTCCAGCTGGATGCGGATGATGCCCTTGATCTCGTTCCTCATCAGGGGCTGGAAGAGAATGATCTCATCCACCCGGTTCAAAAATTCCGGCCTGATGGTTTCGCGCAGCCTGGACATCACTTCCACCTTGGTCCTCTCCAGCACTTCATCCTTGTTCTTCTCCGTGATGTCGCTGAAATTCTCCTGGATGATATCGCTGCCCATGTTGCTGGTCATGATGATGATGGTATTTTTGAAATTCACCACACGGCCTTTGTTGTCAGTCAGCCTTCCATCGTCCAGCACCTGCAGCAATACGTTCCATACATCCGGATGGGCTTTTTCGATCTCGTCGAGCAGCACTACCTGGTAGGGTTTGCGGCGTACGGATTCGGTCAGCTGTCCTCCTTCATCATAACCTACATAGCCTGGAGGCGCACCCACCAGCCTGGACACCGTATGCTTCTCCTGGTATTCGCTCATGTCTATCCTCGTCATCATGTGCTCATCGTCGAACAGGTAGCCGGCGAGCGCTTTGGCCAGCTCCGTTTTACCCACACCGGTAGTGCCGAGGAAAATAAATGAGCCTATTGGTTTTTTGGGATCACTCAGTCCTGCGCGGCTGCGGCGGATGGCATCAGCCACTGCTGTGATGGCTTCTTCCTGTCCTACCACACGATTGTGCAGCTCGTCTTCCAGGTGCAGTAGCTTTTCCTTTTCACTCTGCAGCATTTTCGACACCGGTATGCCTGTAGATTTCGCTACACTTTCCGCGATATCTTCCGCATCCACTTCTTCCTTCATGAGTCTTTTTGAATTCGCACTCAGTTCATTCAGGCTGGCCTGCAGCCCGCCGATCTTTTCTTCCTGTTCCTTCACTCTTCCGTACCGGATCTCGGCCACTTTTCCATAATCGCCTTCCCGCTCAGCCTGCTCGGCTTGCTGCTTGAGGTTTTCGATCTCCGCCTTGGCGTTCTGTATCTTTTCTACCAGCTCTTTTTCTTCCTGCCATTTGGATTTCAGCGTATCGCGGTCTACGGCGAGATTGGCCAATTCCGTATTCAGCTCTTTCAATTTTTCTTCATCGTTCTCGCGCTTGATGGCCTCTCTTTCGATCTCCAGCTGGCGGATGCTGCGCTCCAGCTTGTCCAGCTCCTCCGGCATGGAATTCATTTCCAGCCTTAGCTTGGCGGCGCTCTCGTCGATCAGGTCGATGGCCTTGTCAGGCAGGAAGCGATCGGTAATATACCGTACAGAAAGTTCAACCGCGGCTATGATGGCTTCATCCTTGATCCGCACATGGTGGTGCGTTTCGTAGCGGTCCTTGAGTCCGCGCAAAATAGAAATAGCGTCTTCCACGGAAGGCTCGTCGATCATGACTTTCTGAAACCTTCTTTCCAGCGCCTTATCCTTTTCAAAAAACTTCTGGTATTCGTTGAGCGTAGTGGCGCCGATGGCCCTCAGCTCACCACGGGCCAATGCAGGCTTCAGGATGTTCGCCGCATCCATCGCGCCTTCTCCACCTCCGGCACCCACCAGCGTGTGTATCTCGTCGATGAAGAGTACGATCTCGCCCTCGCTGGTGGTCACTTCCTTGATCACGCCTTTCAGCCTTTCCTCGAACTCGCCCTTGTATTTGGCGCCCGCTATCAGCTGGCCCATGTCCAGGGCATAGATCACCTTCGACTTTAAATTCTCGGGCACATCGCCGTTCACTATGCGCATGGCCAGTCCCTCCGCGATGGCGGTCTTACCCACTCCCGGCTCACCTACAAGAATGGGGTTATTCTTGCTCCGGCGCGTCAGGATGTGGAGGGTACGCCTTATCTCCTCGTCCCTGCCGATCACCGGGTCCAGCTTGCCCTGGCGCGCCAGCTCATTGAGGTTCTTCGCATATTTATTCAGGGCATTGTACTGGGTCTCCTGGGTTTGGGAAGTGACGGTGCTGCCCTTGCGGAGGTCGTTGATGGCGGCCACCAGGCCCTTGTCGGTCAGGCCCGCGTCTTTCAGCAGCTTGGCTGTATTGTCGTTACCCTGTACGATGGCCAGCAGGAGGTGCTCGGGCGTAATGAATTCATCGCCGAATTGCTTGAGGACCGATCCCGCGCGCAGCATCACGTTGTTGGCTTCCCGTGAGATCTGCTGGGCCGCTTCCCCGGAAGCGCGGGGCAGCTTGCGCATCTGCTCATCCAGGCGCACCTGGAGCTGCTGGATGTTGACGCCGTTCTTCTTTAGAAGGAATTCTACCGGGGAATCTTCCTGGTCAAGCAGCGCTTTCAGCAGATGATCCGTCTCTATATTGCTATGCGATTGGTTGAACGCTATCTGTTGGGCCTGCTGAACGATCTCAGCGGCTTTTATGGTGAAATTTGACAAATTCATACAATTTTTTTTAGTTACTTTCCGTTTATAATCCGCTACAAAACATACACCACCACTAATACCAGGCTATAATGTCGCAAACAAAACTGCTTACATGCCTTAAAGGCACCTTTCTATCCTTTTTCCTGATAATATTACATGCTGCCCAGGCCCAGAAAACTGTTAAAGAATATGGAATAGATGCCTATCCCTCCCTGGATGCCTTCGTGAAGCAAAATGAAAAGCTCCTCGGCAGCCATGCCGTGGTGATGGTCTGGGGCGATACGCTGCAGTACAAAAAAGAGATCGGCCAGTTCACCGCCCGCACCGCCGCTCCCATTGCCAGCGCCAGCAAATGGCTGACCGCTGCCCTGGTGATGGTCCTGGTGCAGGAGGGAAAGATCTCGCTGGAAGACAAAGTGAGCGATTACATCCCGGAATTCGCCAAATACGGTAAGAACTACATCACCATCCGGCACTGTCTTTCCCATTTTACGGGTGTGGGTGAGGGTAGGAAAAAGCTGACGGGCAATAAAAAATTCGCCAACCTGGAAGAAGCGGTCAATGATATTGCCTCGCATGAGATCAAGTCGAACCCGGGTACGGAATTCCGCTATAGCGGTTATGGATTGGATATTGCCGGCAGGGTGCTGGAGGTGGTGACCAAGAAGAGGTTCGACATGCTGGCCCAGCAAAAGCTTTTCAGGCCCCTGGGCATGAGAAATACCAGTTTCAGTACCAGCGACGGAAGCGCGCCCGATCCTTCAGGTGGCGCCCGCTCTACCGCGGATGACTACATGAAATTCCTGTCCATGCTCCTGCATAACGGCAAGCACAATGGGCAGCAGATCCTTACCGAAGCTTCTATCAAAGAACTCAGGACTGTTCACACAAGGCCTGAGCTTGTAAAATTTGCCCCCCGCAGCGCAGAGGGATTTGCCTATGCACTGGGTTCCTGGAGCATTGAAGGCGATGAAGGAGAGGCCAAGGTCTTATCCAGCCCGGGTTTGTTTGGCACCTGGCCCCTGGTAGATTTTGAAAAAGGCTATGCCTACCTGGTATTTGTAAAATCCTACCTCGGCGAGCAGAAGAAGGACCTCTACTTGCAAATGAAGGACGCGATAGATGAGGACAGGCAATAACGTCAATCGTCAATCGTCAATCGTGAGTCGTGAATGGTGAATGGTGAATGGTGAATGGTGAATGGTGAATGGTGAGATTCCCGAGCGTGCCGTTCGGTACGGGCGGGCTTGTTCCTTGTTCATCAGTTCGATATTCCTCCCGGCTGTTCCCTGGTCAACTAGTCAACCAGTTAACTTGTCAACTAGAACGACTTCGGCGCCGCACCCTCCTTCCTTACCAGCACAATCTTGTTGCGGTCGGCCTTGTAGATCTCTCCAAAATAACTCACCATGGCTGCATAGTCGGAGGCCGGGAACCTGCTGGCCAGGGTCTGACGCTGCCTGAAATAAATGATCTTATTGTCTTTGACGGTGGCGATGGCCTTATAGGTTCCGAACTTTGTTTTCATGTCGATCGGCTGCGGAACCGACTCTACCTCGAAGCCTGCTGGCAATTCGATCTCTACGGTGTCGGTAAATGTATAGCCGTCCTCTATCCTGATATCATATTTACGTTCTTCATCGGCTGTGAGCCTGGTCTGGCTCCTGTTTAGCACGTTGGGTACAATGAACAGCCGCTTTCCTGTAAGGGTAGCATAGCCGGTCACAGAGATGTCCAGTGTTTCCACGATCTCCGGCAGCACATCTTTTCTTTCTTCGTAGTTGAAGCGGTCTACCTGGTAGGTGGGGAGGTCAAATGATTCTTCCAGCCTTTCCTTGATCTTTTCTTTCGAGAGTCCATGAATGAGATGGTGATACCGGTCCTGGTTGAGGCCCCTGAACCTGGTTTGCACTGCAAGGGTCATCGACCCGTCTTCCATTACTTTACCTAAGGTCTTCCTGGTCTGGGTGTTCGTGGAGGCATCGTACACAGGCGTAGAAACCAGGGTGCCGCCGTTCTCATCGATCAGCAGGGCCTTCCTGTTGCCGGTGAACTCACCCATGTAGCCCGCAGCAGTGGTCTGACTGGTACACTCCAGCCAGATGGTATCTTTTTGCAGGGGCACACAGAGCACCGCGTGGTTGAACTGGTTACTGGGAAAATCGTCCTGCATGAAATATTCGCCCCGGCCCGCGCGGATCAGCGCATACTTCGAAGAGATGCCCGCTTCTTTCAGCAGGCTGTACATGTAGTTGCTCAAGGCTTTGCAGTCGCCATAACCTTTTTGTGCTACATAGGCGGCTTCAAAGGGCTGCCATCCGCCAATACCCAGCTGGATGCTGATATAGCGGGTGTGGGCCTGCATGTACTCGTAAAGAATATTGATCTTCTTTTTTGTATCGGTCTCGTTGGCGATCAGCTCTTTCACTTTTGCCTTCACAGGCTCGGGCAGCGCATCTCTTTGTTTGGAGAGCTCGAAGAGGAATTTGCCAAATTCTTTCCAGCTGCTCATGTCGCCTTTGTATCCCTGTAATTCAAAATCCGAGGGGGCCAGCGTAACAGCGGTAGTGAGCTCATGCCATTTGGGCTGGGCAAACTCCGATTTGATGGCAGGAAGATTGGTGACTTCCCAGCGATAAGTTTTTTTGTCGCCGTTCGTGATCTCACCAACGCCAGCCTTGTAATTGAACGAGCGATAGCGCAGCTGGTAATCAGCCGGCGTCACTACTTCCAATGTCGATCTTTCCACCGAAAGCATTTCGCTTCCCTGCGGATACCAGCTGGGGAAGAAGAATGTATTGTTGAAGATCACCTCCACTTCATATTCCACGGTGTAAGGGTAGGTCTTGTGGTTAAAGTGGTGCACCTTCATACGGTTGTCGTCCATGATGCTGATGTCGCTGACAGCGCTTACATCCTGGATCTCTTTGGGCTTTAATTTTTTGATCAGCTTGCCTTCTGCATCGTAGAGACTGCCTTCGATGGAAGAGATCTCGCGCAGCTTGTCGTAGAATTCATACATGCCTGCATAGCGGTCTGCCTTCTCATTGAGAATGGTGATGGCCATCCGGGTGCGGTGCAGGGTGCGCCGGGTATTGAAGACCTCGAAATAAACCGCTTCGGTTCTCACTACCATGTTGGCATTCTTCAGCAGGTGGGCCGGGATGCGGCTCACCGCGTAATTTTCCTGGGCCGCAGACGAAATGGTTAAGGTGCCCAGCACCATGAGCAGGAGGAAATGCTTCATCGGTTTATTTTTTCTTTTTTAAAACGATCTGTTCTTTTTGCTTGGCCACGATCATGTTGAAGAATTCACGCAATAACCCGTATTCCTCGGGGGAGAAAAACGCTTTTCTCAGCACTACGCGCGTACGCATGGAGATGGTGTTCCCGGAATGCGAAACGAGGTATTCAAATATTCCCTCCTCTTCCTCATTCAGTTTCACCTTCATCGACTTGGGCAGCTCGTCCACCACGTAGCCTTCCGGGATGTTGATGGTAGCCACGTAGGTCTCGTCGGAAGTAAAGGGCATCTCTACAGGATAAAGCCTTTCTGCCGACTTGAAAGGATTTTCATGGTAGCCTTCGCCGAATACTGGATTCAGGTAGATGATGTCTTCGTTATTCATATCCAAACTGAATGCGTAGCGTACGGCAACGGGCTCTTCGTATTGATTGAGGGAATCTATCCTTGGGTTCTGCAGGGTCACGTCGAGACCAAAATCTTTTTTCACTTGCTTGAAAAATTCTTCTTCACCTTTTTCTCTTACCTGGTTTCTCGTTTTGTAGGATTCGTAATAGCCCTGCAGCTGGTTGACGGTGCCCAGCCATTTTCCGTCCGCCGCTGCGTTGAGCATCACGGCTGTCACCTTTCTTTCTTTTACTGAGTCCGCCATGAGATCGATAGCCGTGGCTTCTTCGTTCACGATCCTTGCATGGCCGTTGTAGCATTCAGGCAGCAGCCTTCCAAATCCCAGCCTGGATTCAGTAGCATCCAGCAGCAAGTATTTTCCATCCACATTCACCCTGGTGACGAGGTAATTGAATTTGCTGAGCACAGGGTAGAGCGGTGAGGTATAGCCATGTTCCCTGGTGGAAAGGATCACAGGTTCCGCATGGATCTTAGCGCTCCGCAGCATGGCAATGAGCAGCAGGTTGATGGAGGCTACGTTGCCTTTTTTTGTTTTGAAGGTATTCCTGAGTGTTTCGCTGAGATAGATCCCTGCTCCCTGGGTAGTGAAATTATCTCTTACATACTGGTAGATGCGCAGCGCTTTTTCAGTTTCGGTTGATGCGCCGGCCAGCAAGGACTCCAGGGTCTCATCCAGGTAGCTGTTGCCCGAGTTGAGTGTACTTCCGAAGTCTTCGGAACTTAGCAGCTCCTGTGACAACTCAGGCCAGGTGCTCATCATGGTACGGTAGGTGAGCGGCTTGCGCAGAGCCGCGAGCTGGAATTCTATCTTGGCCACATAATTTTTGATGGAGGAAGTGAAGTTTTCCTCCTTCAGTCCCGGCACATCCTTCATCACCCATTTGTAATCGGTCACCTTGGCATTGAAGTCATATTTTTCATTGTAGATGCCGCTGCCATCCATGATCGTGAATTTTTCCTGGCGGTCCTTCTGGTCGTTCAAATGGTAGGCTACATAACCCTGTGAAAGGAAAACATAGTGCAGGAATTCAGGCAGGGCCACATTGTATTCCGACCAGAGCCGGGGCGATTCTCCCTGGAAGGTCCAGGGCTGCAGGTTAGAAATGAAGTCCGACTCGATGGTGTATTCAAAATCTACAATGCTTCCTTCCCTAACATGGGGGAAGGTGAATTTTTTCAGGATCAGGTTTTTGGAGTATTTATCAGTGAAGATGCCTTCCTTCTGCAGTTTGGATTCTTTGATCTCACCATTCTCCAGGTTATAGGTTGTGGCTTTCAGGTCACTGAGCTTTTCTGTAGAAGATCCGGCGGTGAACAAGGGGATGGTCACGTTGGCCTCATCATTCCCGTTCTTGTTGAGGATGTGCACCCTGGCCCTGCGCCTGAATTCGATGGTGAAGCCGCCCTTCATGTTGCCATTGATCTGCGAGCTGCCCACGTCGGCAATATAAACCGCATGGGCCTGGCTGTCCACCGTGTAATGTTTTCTTTTCAGGTCCTCCGCTGTGATCTTTTGAAATTTATAGGCGGAATTTTTTTGCGCGGAAGCCGTCGTCATGAACAGGAGCAGGACGAAGCAGGCGATGAGTTTTCTCATGTGATCGTTTTGGTGAGTTCAATATCTTAAAAATATTTTATATAATAACTCATCTTCCTGAATTTTTATTCACGGACCTTTGCATTTTCTGATTTGAAACCGGAGGTACATAGCAAACTAGTAAAAACCCTTAGCCAGTCTTTGGGTTTTGACGCCTGCGGCATAGCGAAGGCTATGCGGCTGGACGATGACGCGCGCAGGCTGGAGAGCTGGCTGCACCAGGGTCATCATGGCGAAATGCGCTACATGGAGAACCATTTCGATATGCGGGTGGATCCTCAATTGCTGGTGCCCGGTGCGCGGTCGGTGATCACGCTGGTGAAGAATTATTTTCCCGGTGAAAAGATCGAAGGTGAGCTGCAGGTTTCAAAATATGCATACGGCCAGGACTATCACACGGTGATCAAAGAAAAGCTGCGCATGCTCATTTCGCAGATGCAAGAGCAGATCGGCGAGATCAATGGCCGCGGCTTCGTGGACTCCGCTCCTGTACTGGAACGTACATGGGCCAGCCGCTCGGGCCTGGGTTGGGTGGGCCGCAACGGCAACCTGATCAACCCAAAGAACGGTTCCTTCTTTTTTATTGCTACCCTCATTACCGACCTTGAGCTGGCTTACGATGATCCCTTTGCAAAAGATCATTGCGGCACCTGCACCCGCTGCATCGATGCCTGTCCCACGGATGCTATCCTCCCCGGCAAGGTGGTGAATGGAAGCAAATGCATTTCTTATTTCACCATTGAGTTGAAGTCGGAGCTGATACCGGAAGAAATGAAGGGCAAGTTTGGCAACTGGATGTTTGGCTGTGATATCTGCCAGGATGTTTGTCCCTGGAACCGGTTCAGTCGTCCCCACCAGGAGCCGGGCTTCCAGCCCATACCCGAATTGCTGAACTTTTCTACGAAGGACTGGGACGAATTAACTGAGGATGGTTTCCGAAAGATTTTCAGGGATTCGCCGCTGAAGCGTTCAAAGTACGCGGGCATCCGGCGCAACCTGAAATTCATCAACCCCACTACTTCAGCATCCACTTAACCCGCAGGCCCGCCATCAGTAAATGCTTTTTGTTGGTGCTATCCGTGCTGTTGAGCGACTGAATTCCATATTGAATATGCGGTCCCAGCTTCAGTTTGTTTTTCATCAGTCCATAGCTAAATCCGCTGAACCAGTTGATGCCTGTCTTGCGCAATTGTTCATTGTTCCTGTAATAGGTATTGGATATCCGGTCGTAGTGCAAGGCATCGCCCGAGATGAGCGCAGAAAGGGAAAAGCCCGCATGCAGCTCGATGGGCAGGGATGGGAATAATTTCACGTCGATACCCGCCGGCACCTCGATGTAATGATAACTGTTGGTGAAGTTGTTGGTCCTGTCGTTGTAAAAAGTATATTCTTCATCCTCGGCGGCGAGCCGGGTTGTCAGTGAATCTCTCTTGCGCTTATAGCCCACCATTTGCTGTGTGCTTGCATAGCTGTATTGAATGCCGGTGGTGAAGGAAAGGCGGTTGCTCAATGGCCTGGTGAACTGCAGTCCAAAGGCACCATAAAGACCTTTCCTCAGGGGCGATGGGGTGGGATTGGGTGCAAAACCAACGGATGTAGGGACCACGTTGGTTTCTGCAGCACCGATCAGCGGGAAAAAGCTTTCTGCAGATTCCGCATAACCAGCGGAACCATGAAGAGCGATCTTCCATTTCTTGTCCTCTTTGTTTTTCTCCTCTTTTTTCTCCATGGACTTCACCGGTTCAGCAGCAGGCTTTGTCGCTGGCTGCTTTTCCGTTTCCTTCCGCAATTCTTTAGCAGTCACGTTGGCAGAACTGTCAGCATCATGAGATGGAGCCTCTGTTGTTTCAGTGGATGCAATAGGAGGAGCAATGGCCTCGGTTACTTCTGTCGATATGTCCTTGTTGCCGGGTACCAGCTGATCTTGTTGGGAGACAGGCCGTTGCTGGCCGGATGTCTTCCTGGCCGTTGTAGTTTTTTGGCTTTTGCTTTTTGAAATGAGGTCTGCTTTATGTCCTGTCTCTTCCTGATCAAGTGGAATGCTCTTGGATTTTTCAGATGATGTCGCTGTGTAGTTTTCCTGGCTCTTAGCGGAATTGCCTGTAGTGATATTGTTTTTTTCTATTCCCTTTCCCACAGGCTCGTTCTGCGGTACAGCCTGGTTAGGCGATGGTTGGGTGCTGGTAGTGACTGCACTCACGGTTGTATTGTCATTCCCGCTGATTGTCCACAGCAGAAATGCACCGCCGGCCAGCAGAAAGGGCAGCAGCCAAAGCACCAGGCGCCTTCTTTCTTTTCTGCGCCTGATCTCACGCTCCACTTTTTGCCAGACGGGCGCGGAAGGAGGGATGTCGAACTCCTCCAGCCTTTGTTTTACCTGCCTTTCAAAATTTCTTTCCTGCATACACGATATTTTTATCCTCGTTTTTCTTGTTTTCGATCCAGTTGATCAGCAAGGCGCGGGCTCTTGCGTACTGCGACCTCGATGTACCCTCATGGATGCCCAGCATCTGGCCGATCTCGCCATGTGAGTAGCCTTCCACCGCATAGAGGTTGAAAATGGTTTGGTAGCCGGTGGGCAGCTGCCGGATCAGCGCTGCCAGGTCCTTGGCGTTCATCGTCACTTCCGGGCTTTCGTCGCTCACCGCATGCAGGTGATCGTCGGAGAAAACCATCTCTCCCTGGTATTGCCTATGTCTTTTCAGGTAGTTCAGGGCTGTTCTTACCATGATCTTCCTGATCCAGGCGCCCAGGGGACCTTCGAATTTGTACTGGTGAAGGTTCCTGAACACTTTCACAAAACCTTCCTGCAGCACATCCTCGGCATCGGTGAGCGACTTGGTATAGCGGAAACAAACGCCCAGCATGGCAGGAGCGAAAGAACTATAAAGCTCTTTCTGTGCTTCGGGCCTTTCCCGTAAACATTCCTTTACCAGCCTGTGCTCATCCATATGTACTGAGATACTGACAATGAATCATGATCGGGCGTTGCACGGGAAAAAACTGTTTTCCGTTGAATTTAAGGGAGGGATCCGTCCAGGGTGAGCACTGAATCGATGTTTTTCAGCCCCTGTTCCATCATCACGCCATAGGTTTTTTCGTAAAACAGGCTGCCCATCCTTTGCCAGGGCAACCACCCCGGCTTAAAATCGGCAAACCATTGCAAAGTATAGCGTTCCGAACCCTGGTAATGGTGGAACTGCCAGCCATAGACCACCTGGTGGCGGCCGTTAAAGGTCACTTCCATCACCACGAGTGAATCGGAGCTTTGCTGCAGTCGGTAGGTGGCCGGTTGGGCAGCATAATAGCGAGAGCCGGCAATGAAGGAAGGATGCCATCTTTTCCAGGCATTGGTATCGGCGAGCAGCCTGATCACTGCCGGCTTATCGTGATTGAGATCGATGGCTTTGGAGATACGCACTTCAGAAGGAAACAGCAGAGAAATAAGCGTCACCAGCAGAAGGAGAAAGAATAGGCTGATGATGGCGAGTTTGATGAAGCGCATGGATGTTGGCAAATTAAGATGAGATGATCATTCCCAGCGAAAAACCTTGATAGCTACCACGTAACCAATGAGGCCCCATCCGCCCAGGATAGCCAGCTCCAGCCAGCAATCGCTCAGGTGGGCGCCTTCAAAGGAAATTTTTCTCATGGCGTCGTTAAAATAGGTCAGGGGCAGCGACCTGCTCAGCGGCTGCAACCATTTAGGAAAGGCGTCGATGGAAAAAAAAGTGCCAGCCAGCAGGAACTGCGGCAGGGTAATGATGTTGGCCAGCGGTGGAATGGAACTTTCGTTCTTTGCCAGTCCGCTTACCACGAATCCAAAGCTCATAAAGACCAGCAGGGCCAGTATGCTCAGCACCATGATCTCGAGAAAGGTGATCCACCCGTTGATAAGAGTGAATTGGAAGAAGTAGTGGCCAATAGCGATAATGATAATGGCGGTCATGAGCTGGAAGATCACCCGGCTGATGCCTTCACCCAATACGATATGCGTGCGGCTGATGGGGGTGGCGTAAAAGCGCTTCAGAACCATTTGCTGCCTCAGGCTGAAAAAAAGGAAGGCCACGCCAAACACGCCGGCGCTCAATAAAGAAAAACCCAGCTGCCCCGGGAGGATAAAATCAATGGTCCTGTATTCCCGCACCGGGCGGATCTCGGTCTTCACTATGGCAATGGTTTGCCTGTCGGTGAACTTTTGCCTGTCGATCTTGTTGATAATGTTTTCCAGGAAGGGGAGAAACGTATAGTATTTATCGGAGCTGGCGGTAGTAGAGCGAAAAGAGATGTCATAGCGCCCGCTGTCCTCTGCTTTGCTGATCTGCAAAATGCCTGCTATTCTTCCCTTAATGAGTTCAGATTCCAACTCCTCCGCGTTGTCGTAAGTAACAAACTTGATATTGGATTTGTTTTTCAGCGAATCCAGAACAGGGTTGGCTTGGTCGCTGGCTGGGTCCAGTACCAGCTTATAGGTTTGTCCGCCTGTATTGCCTATCAGTCCGAATACGAGAATGAAGATCAGTGGAAAAAAAATGCTGAATATGATAGCCGAGGGGCTGCGTGAGATGCCAATGAGACTGGCCCTGGTAATGGCGAGCATCGCCCTGAACTGGTTGTATTTCGCCGGCATGAAAGGGGGCAAAAGTAGTGGAATTTTGGGTTGAGGGAGGTGACCGAGTTGATAAAGTTGATAGAGTTGATAGAGTTGACAGAGGAACAGCCATATCTCGCAGATACCGTTGGCTTTGACGCGAAGGCGCGGGGGTACGCGGGGAACACGAAGAAAACCAAAAACGATCTGCGAGATCTGCGGGGCTGTTCATCTGCGCGATCTGCGGGAAACCTGACTGCATTGTAGGCAATGTCCCTACCTGTAGGAATCCCCATATTCACCATTGACCTCCCGATAGCTATCGGGACACCATTCACGACGGAGACTACCTCGAATAGAACACAAATGGCAGCCTGGCCTGCACGCCGCTCATTTGCCTGAGTTCTACCAGTTGCTGGTAGGTGCGGAAGTTTTCCTCGCCGATCTCTTTTTTGATCATCGTGGTGGGATCATTGGGCCTTACATCCAGCAGCTCGTTGATCCAGCTTCTTTGCTCGGGATACTCACGCAGGCGGAAGGATTCGAGTTTAGCCATGCGGGCCGCGCATTCGATCGCATCCTGCAGTCCGCCGATCCTGTCTACCAGTCCCAGCCTCAGCGCATCTTCACCGCTCCAAACTCTTCCCTGTGCAATGCTGTCCACATAGGCTGTGTCTTTTTTGCGGCCTTCCGCTACGCGCTGCTTGAATTGCATATAGATCCTGTCGATGGATCTTTGAATGGCCTTTTTTTCTACCTCGTCCAGCGGGCGCACCACAGAACCTCCGCCTGCATGCGGGGCGGTGCTGACCTCATCGAAAGTAACGCCCAGCTTTTCATTGAAGAATCCCTGCATGTTGGGAACGAACCCGAACACGCCAATGGATCCCGTAATGGTATTGGGGCTGCAGAAGATACTGTCGGCGCCTGCAGCGATATAATAGCCGCCTGAAGCAGCTACATCGCCAAAACTTACTACGAATGGTTTATCTTTTTTCGCCAGCGCGATCTCTCTCCAGATGTTTTCACTGGCAAGGGCGCTGCCACCGCCGGAGTTGATGCGGAGCACAATGGCCTTGATGCTTTTGTCGGTCCTGGCCTTTCTTATCAGCTTCACGTATTCTTCGCTGCCAATGGAGGACCTGTCGCCGCGGCCATCCACGATGGTGCCTTCGGCCATGATCAGCGCGATCCGTCCCGAACCTGTTTTTTTGAAATTCACTTCATCTGCATAGCCATGCAGCGAAACGAAACTGATCTTCTTGTCTTTATCGATGCCGAGTTTCTTGCGGATCTCGTCCTTCACTTCATCATCATATTTCACGCCGTCGATCAGCCTGTGCTGCACAGCATCCTGCGTGGTTTGAATGGCCAGGTTGTTGGCCAGCGCGTGCAGGGTGGCCGTATCCAGGTTCCTGGCAGCCGCCACCTTCACCAGGAAATGATTATAAAGATCGCCCAGCCATTCGCGGGTCTGCAATTCGTTCTCCGGGGTCATTTCGGTAGCGCGCAGGGGCTCGGTAGCACTTTTGAACTTACCGGCATAAAAGATCTGCGGCTCTATCTTCAGCTTTTCCAGCGTTCCCTTGAAGAAGGCCAGGCCCACCTGGAAGCCACTCCAATCCATGCTCCCTGCCGGACCTGCGTAAATGCGGTCGGCCACGGAAGCCACGTAGTAAGCGTCCTGGCTGATCATATCGCCGTAGGCATACACGAATTTTTTGGCTGTCTTGAAATCGATGAGGGCATTCCTGATCTCCTCACTGGCGGCAAATCCGCTGCCATTGCCGTTGGTGATGAGATAGATCCCTTTTACATTCTTGTCTCCTTTGGCCTTATGGATGATGCGCACCACGTCGTACAGTCCTTCCACTCTTCCCGGCTCGTTGGAAAGCGAAACGAGGGGATTGACCTGTGGTTTATCCTGGTATTGCTGCGAAAGGTCGATGACGAGGACAGAATTCTTAGGCACGCCGTCTTTTTCGTCGGAAGCCAGGGCGCCTACGATCATGAACATCAGGAAAAATCCGCCCACGAAAAAGAGCACGATAGCCGAAAAGGCGGCCAGGAACATTTTGAAGAAACTTCTCATAACATCGATTATGCTGCTAAAATAGAAGATATTTGACGCCGTTCATTACCGCCTATGCATATTGCCTATTTATTAACCGGAAGCAACCTGGGCAACCGCGAAGCCCAGATGGAAAGAGCCAGCGCTATGGTGAGCGAGCACTGTGGTGATATCCTGCAGGCATCGGCGATCTTCGAAACCGCGGCCTGGGGCAAGCTGGACCAGCCATCATTTCTTAACCAGGCTTTATGTATCCGCACGCCGCTGGATGCCCGTGCGCTGCTGAACGGGATCCTGGACATAGAAGCCGCGATGGGAAGGGTGAGGGGCGAGAAATATGGCGCAAGGATCATTGACATTGATATTTTGTTTTTCGATAAACAGTTGATCGATGAGCCGGGCCTGCATGTGCCGCATCCATTTTTACAGGACAGGAAATTCGCACTGGCCTGCATGCACGACATTGCACCCGAGCTGGTGCATCCTGTATTCTTCAAAACCATTCAGCAGCTCCTCATCGAATGCAATGACCCGCTGGAAGTATGGGCCTATGAGGGATAGTGGCTAAGATTTTCTCTACCCTAAGGGAGCAGCCAGCCCACATAAGGGTAATATTCACCTGGATCGGCGATTTCAGATTACGCGAAGTTTCGCGAAGATTTAAATTCACCAAGCCTCCGATGTACCTCGATTGCACAACCTATTGCTATGTTGGAAATTTCATTTGCGTTCATGGGATCATTTACTCAAAATTCTCTGTCACCATGATGCTTTACTA
Organism: Chitinophagaceae bacterium; assembly: GCA_036676905.1. Classification (GTDB taxonomy): domain Bacteria; phylum Bacteroidota; class Bacteroidia; order Chitinophagales; family Chitinophagaceae; genus Flavisolibacter. The sequence goes on along the minus strand of JAKFCE010000005.1, from coordinate 90,982 downwards.
AAGAAAACAACCAGTCAAATGTGTTTTTTTTCCGTAAAACGGACAGTTCTTCGCGGAACTTCGCGAATTCTTTGTGTCCGAAGATTCGGACCTTCGCGTAATTCTGAACTATACAACCTTCAGCATGATGCCCTGAGTAGGTGCGTTCACCGAGAATAAACGTGAATAACTCTTCTTTTCTATCTATTGGCTTTTCTTTACTTTGCCGCCCGAACTAACTTGGCTTGAAGTATAATTTCGTTACCATAGAAGGGAATATAGGCGCCGGCAAGACCACCCTCGCCCACCTGCTCGCCAAGCACTTCAATGCCAGGCTGGTGCTGGAGCAATTTGCCGACAACCCCTTTCTCCCCAAGTTCTATGAGAACCCCGCGCAATATGCCTTCCCCCTGGAATTGTTTTTCATGGCGGAGCGCTTCAAGCAGTTGAAGGAACTCATTCAGCAAAAAGACCTTTTCCAAAACCTCACCATCTCCGATTATTTGTTCACCAAATGCTTGTTGTTCGCCAAGATCAACCTGCCGGAAGACGAGTTCAGGCTTTACCAGCGGCTGTTCTCCATCATCCACGAGCAGCTGGTGCAACCCGAGATCCTGATCTACCTGCATTCACCGGTGAGCAGGCTGCAGGAGAATATCAAAAAAAGGAACCGTTCCTACGAACAAAACATTCCCGACGATTATTTGTTCAGCATACAGGAGACCTACACCCATTATATCAAGCAGCACAACATGAAGACGCTTTTTGTGGACGTGTCGAATGCGGATTTCCTGGGAAATGAAAAGCACCTGGCCGCTATTATTGAAGCGCTGGACAAGGAATACCCGCAGGGACAACATTACATCAGCCTGCCTTAGATTGAAGATTGAAGATTGAAGATTGAAGATTCACCATTCACCTTTCACACCTGACGACTCACGTTGTGTACTTAGTACACAATACTTTGCTTCCGAATCCTGACCTTTGGAATAAATTTCCAGTTGACCCTTATACCTGCTCAAAGAACTTCACTGGCGCCTTTGTATGAAAAGGAGTTCCGGCTCTATATCATCGCGCGGTTCTTTTACATCATGGCCCTGCGCATGGTGGCCACGGTGGTGGCTTACCAGCTTTTCCAGATCACGCGCAGCTCTTTTTCCATAGGACTGGTGGGACTGGCGGAGTTCGTACCGGTGTTTACCCTCGCCCTTTATGCAGGCTATATCATTGACCGCACAGACAAGAGGACGATGTTGCTGAGGGGGGTGGCTTCTTATTCAATTTGCGTGGTGGCGCTGATCATTGTTACCACACCTTACGTGCGCGAACGCTGGGGCTCGCTGGAGTTTGCTTTTTACGCCATCATATTTTTCACAGGCATCATACGCGCATTCGCAGGACCTACCTCACATGCCATCATTGCCCAGCTGGTACCGCGCGACATCCTGCATTTTGCCGCCAACATCAGCTCCACCACCTGGCTGGCGGCTTCCATCCTGGGACATGCTTCCGCCGGATTTTTCATTGCCTGGTTCACGGTGAACGGCACTTTTTATATCATCCTTGCCTACATCCTCATTGCCACCTTTGTCCTGGCGGGCATCAGCAAAAAGCCCGTGGTGAACGCAGCCAAAAGCGCGAGGATATGGGAGAGCGTGAGAGAAGGCTTGCGCTATGTGTTCCGGAACAAGATCCTGCTGGGCGCCATATCGCTTGATCTTTTTGCCGTGCTGTTTGGCGGCGCGGTGGCGCTGATCCCGGAATTTGCCGACCGTATCCTGAATGTGGGACCGATCGGCTTCGGCTGGCTGAACGCGGCCATCGACATTGGCTCGGTGATCATGATCCTCTTCATCACTTTTTTCCCGCTGAAGAAAAAACAGGGCAAGATCCTGCTGCTGGCAGTCTGTGGCTTCGGTATCTGCATCATCACCTTTGGACTCTCTGATATTTACTGGATCTCCTTTGTGGCCCTTATCCTGGCGGGCATGCTCGACGGCATCAGCGTGGCGATCCGGGGCGTGATCCTTCAGTTGTCCACCCCCGATGAAATGAGGGGCAGGGTGAGCTCGGTGAACTCCATGTTCATCAACTCATCCAATGAGCTGGGGCAGTTTGAAAGCGGCTTTGCAGCAAGGATCATGGGAGCCGCCCCGGCCGTGATCTTCGGCGGATTTATGACCCTGCTGGTGGTGATCATTACCTGGTTCAAAGCCCCAGGATTGCGTAAATTCGAATACTAGTCTTGAAAGGTGAAAGGTGAAAAGTGAAATTGAGCGGTGAATCGTGAGTGAGAACAAATTAACTGGAAACTGTAAACAGTAAACCGTAAACTGTAAACTCTCCATATGAAACGCAGAGCCTTTATCCGGAACACCGCGCTTACTATGGGCGCGCTGACTCTTTGCCAGAAAAATCTTCTTGCCTCATTTTTTAGTCCACAGGGCAACATAAAGTTGTTGCGGGGCAATGTGGGGATCTTCACTGAAAAAGGCGGCACCATTGGCTTTTTCCTTGGAGAAGAGGGCATTGCCGTGATCGACGCGCAGTTCCCTGATTCCGCTGCGCATTTTATTGAGGATGTGAAAAAGCAATCTCAAAAACCTTTCAGCTATCTCATCAACACCCACCATCACGGCGATCATACTTCCGGCAATATAGCATTCAAGGACATTGTTGAGCACCATGTGGCGCACGAGAACAGCCTGAAGAATCAAAAAGCATCTGCTGAAAAAAACAAAACGACAGACAAGCAGCTTTATCCTTCCACTACTTATAAAGAGGACTGGAAGACGCACATGGGCAAGGAAAAGATCAAGATGAGTTATTATGGCCCTGCGCACACCGACGGCGACTCCATTATTTATTTCGACGAAGCCAATATCGCGCATATGGGCGACCTGATGTTCAACCGCAGGCATCCCTATGTGGACCGTGCTGCCGGTGCCAACATCCAGAACTGGATGAAGGTGCTGGACAAGGCGGCTGACAAATACGAAAAAGACACCCTGTACATTTTTGGACATGCGGGTGAAGGCTATGAGGTGACCGGATCGAGGACCGATCTTTATGCTTTCAGGGATTATCTCGGCCGTGTGCTGGATTTTGCCGAAGCCCAGGTAAAAGCGGGTGTATCTAAAGAGGACTTCATCAAAAATATAAGCATACCGGGTGTTACAGAATGGAAGGGCGAAGGCATCACCAGGCCGCTTACTGCAGCATGGGAAGAAGTAACCGAACGCAAAAAGGCCTAGCGAACGGCAGAAAGTTGATCAAGCACATCGAAAACGATGGGACAAAAGCTCGCGTTTTTGAGTGTCAGGGTTTTCCTTTTGATGATCACGTCCTCATCTGTGTAAGGAAAGCGCGCGCAGTCTGAAGGCCGGACCTCATAAATACTACAGAAGTTGTCTGAGCCCAGGAAGGGGCAGGGAGCTGATTTGGCTACAAAATCGCCCTCATCATCTACCAGCAGGTATTGATGAATGAATTCGCTCTCCCTCATTTTCAGGTGGCGGCTGATCCGCTTAACATCGGGGGTTTTGAAGCGCGGTGAGTAATTCCTGCAGCAGGAGGCGCAGGATAAGCAATTATTTTTCTGTACTGCCTCTTCATGAAGATCGGGTAACTGGCGCAGCACGGCGTTCTTGTTGGCCTTGTCCAGGAACTGCTTAAACCGTTTGCCGGCGTTCTTTATTTGCTGGTCAGCACGAAGCATCTGCAAAGAAAACCCATAAAGGGGAGGTTTCCCCGCCCGGGGTTCTAGTTTATCGTTAAAATACACTGAACTTTACAAGGCATCATTCACCTTAAACCAGTTTACTTGTCGCGTTACGAAGAAATAGCAGTGCGGGAGCTCAGGTCCTGGCAGAAGCAGATGCTCCGCCGTCCTTCCCTCATGAACCGGCTGTCGAAGGGCATGCAGACCAAGATGAACAGCTACATTCCCGAGAAAGTGCATGCTGCCATCACGGCCACCATCAGGCAAATGACAAGGGGGGTGTTGTTCGGGGCTGAATATTTTACCAAACAGCCCGCCCAGCACCTGCACATCGAAGCGGCTGAAGAAGCCGTGCTCCGGATCATCAACCGCTACAAGCATACCGCGGCAGCCGAAGGCGGCCTCACCGGCGCCGGGGGCATTTTGCTGGGCCTTGCCGATTTTCCCATCCTGCTGGGCATGAAGCTCAAAATGCTTTTTGAGATCGCCACCACTTATGGATATTCCGTAACGGATTATAAAGAGAGGGTCTTCCTGCTGCATATTTTCCAGCTGGCTTTCAGCAGCCATGAGCACAGGCGCAGTGTTTTTCTGCAAATGAAGAACTGGCAAGAGCAAAGCCAGAAGCTGCCGGAAGATATCAACCAGTTCGACTGGCGCAACTTCCAGCAGGAGTACCGCGACTACATAGACCTGGCAAAGATGGCGCAGCTGATCCCGGGCATAGGAGCCGTAGTGGGCTTCGTGGTAAATTATAAGCTGGTGCGCAAGCTGGGAGAAACAGCCATGAATGCATACAGGATGAGGTGGGAAGAAGAAGGAAAGATGGCGAGTGCCGGAGCGTGAGATGCAATTCAAAACTCAACTAACATAAGCATACCTCCCTTCAGGGAGGCAGGAGGGTTCATCCATGCGACAACCTTTGCTTTGTTCTGACTGAAGGTTGTTGTTTAGTAACGAATGAAAGGATGATCGCGAACACGCCGAGTACCAGGTGCGGCACATACACATAATCAGCAAATCCAAATAACCAGGGAGAGATCGCCAGGGCGCTGCCAGCGAAAAGATCAACCAGCAAATGATGTTTCATGGAGATAACGGGCGAGAGGCCCAGCTCATAATGGGTGACGAGGCTATACATGATGGTCGCAAGACCTGTCAGAACAGGCATCCAGGTCTCTGGTCCGCCTGCAGCGAAATCAAAGAGCCAGGGGGCAAGGATCAACAGCACACCTGCCATGTAATCCATGTAGCCATGGATCTTGGTTGGCAACACTCGCATACACCAGTTTTTCTGCCCTTACCCCGTAAAAATGTGCCAGAAAACGTTAGGGCCAACTGATTTTCATTAGGTTATTCCAAAAGGCCTACCTGATGGCCTGGAAATGCTCGCGAAGCTGGCTGGTTATGGCGCCCGGTGTTTCAAATTCTATCTCGTTGATCCTGTTCACCGGGAGAATTCCCTTGGTGGTACTCGTGATGAAGACCTCACTTGCCCGCCTCAGGTCGGCCATCGTCAGATCTGCTTCCCTGATCCGCATGGAAGGATGATGGCCGGTCAGCAACAGGTCGCGGGTGATGCCGTGCAACACATGCTTCGCCGGCGTGAGAATAGTTTTCTCGGGCGTTACAATGAAAAGGTTGGCGCGGGGACATTCCGAAACCTGTCCGTCCATTTCATATAGCACATCATCAGCAGCTTTTTCTTTCAGCAGGGGCTGCAGGTAGATGGGCAGCAGGTAATCAATGGTCTTGATCCTGGGCAGCTGCCGCCTGTGAGAGTAGGTAAGCAAACTGATGCCTTTCCGGAAGAGTTCATCACCGGGCATATTGAATAGCGATTGAGTGATCACCAGTTGAGGTTCTCCTATGGAATAAGCGTCGCGCGAGATCCCTCCCGTCAGCGTGATCCGGATGCCGGATGCTGGCATATCGTTTTTTTTGACCAGCGTAAACAGGATGTCGGCCAGTCCTTTCTTTGAGAACTTCACTGGTAAACGCATCTCGCCGGCAGAATACAGGAACCTGTCGAGATGCTTGTCGAGAAATAATACCTGGTTATTCTTTACGCGCAGGTAGTCGAAGATGGCATAGCCCCTTTGCAGGGCGAGGTCCCTGGCATGGATCAGGGCTTTTTCCTCGCGGATGAAATGGTCGTTCAGGAAAGCGAAAGGCTCTTGCTGCTGCATTAGCGGTTGTATTTTTTAAAGATCAATTTCAAACTATCTAAAGGCAGGGCCTCAGCCTTTCTTCCTCTTTTCCCAATTGTCGTGCGGGCCATCAGCAGTGAATTGATGATAGCCTCTTCTGTGGCTTCAATGGCTGCTAGGAAAAGGGGAGAGGTCTCGTCGTTCAGCAGCTGGTTCGCCATCAACGTTCTTGATGAATACTGGTAAGCTACTCTCGAAGCGGTATCAGTGGAGAAGGCGATCACGTAATCGCCGCTGCCGTTGGAGGCTATGCCCCCGGTCCTGGCCAGGCCCATGAAGGCTCTTTTTGCCAGCCTTTGGAGGTTGCGGTGATCAAGTGGCGCATCCGTAGCCACCACGATCATGCAGGAGCCGTCACCGGGATCGTTGAGCTGGTCGCTGAGATAATGCTTCTTCATTTCTTTACCCACCGGCACGCCATCGATCTGCAGCACGCCGCCGAAGTTGGTTTGCACCAGCACACCAACCGTATAGCCGCCCAACTTCGCCGGTAATTTCCTGGAAGAAGTACCAATTCCGCCTTTGAAGCCAAAACAGACCGTGCCGGTTCCTGCACCTATGCTCCCTTCTTCTACCGGTCCTGCCTTGGCATTGAGAATTGCGTGCAGCACATCGCTGTTTTGCACATGCCTGCCACGGATGTCGTTCAGTCCCCCATCGTTGGTTTCTCCTACCACGGCGTTCACAGACTGCACCTGCTCATTGCCTTCCAGACTCAGCGTGTAATCGACCACCGCTTCCATGGCCCTGCCTACGGCGAGGGTATTGGTGAGTACAATGGGCGTTTCGATATTCCCAAGTTCATTTACCTGCGTGATGCCCGCGAGCTTTCCAAAGCCATTGCCTACGTAGATCGCTGCTGGAACTTTTTGCTGGAAAATATTGCCTCCGTGAGGAAGGATGGCGGTGACGCCGGTACGAATCGAATCTTGCCTGGAAATGGTGGTATGCCCTACCAAAACGCCTTTGACGTCGGTAATGGCGTTCAGAGGGCCCGGACTTAGCACACCCGGCCGGATCCCCAGGTCGCGCAGCCTTACCTGTCCGGAACCGGTCAAAGCCCAGCCAAGAAAGATCCCTGTCAACAAAAAGAAGCGGTTCATGCGAATGATTTAAAAACGGCATTCGCTTAGCGCCACTGGTCCGAATACAACTAAAGCTTAACAAAGCTGGTTCTATTTTTACCTGCTTATGAAAACCCTGGTTTTTTTCTTACTGCTTGGATGTGGTTTTTTTACTGCAAATGCCCAGGAAACAAATGTAGCCTTTAAGATCATCAATCAAAAAGGAGATCCCGTACCCTTCGCCAGTGTTTCGCTTCGCCGTGTTGTTGATTCATCATTCAAGGTGGAAACTGTTACCGACAGCACAGGTTCGGCCAGCTGGGTGCTGAAAATGGGTCAATACCTGGTAAGCGTGAGTTCCGTGAACTATGACCTGATGGAAAAAGGGATCACGGTCAATAGCGAATCGCCTGTTTTTACCATCACCCTGCAGCAGAGTGCTGCCCTCATGAATACGGTGACGGTAACCGCCTCCAGGCCGCTGATCAGGCAGGAGGACGACAAGACCATCATAGATCCCGAGAGCCTGGCCGCGAGTTCCACCAATACTTTTGAAGTGCTGGAGAAAACGCCCGGGTTGTTTGTAGACCAGGATGGCAACATTTATATCAACAGCCTCACGCCGGCCACCGTGTATATCAATGGCAGGGAGCAGAAAATGAGCCGGGCTGATATCGCAACCATATTAAAAAGCCTGCCACCGAACTCTATTTTATCCATCGAGATCATGCGTACGCCTTCGGCGAGATACGATGCTTCCGGCAGCGGAGGCATTGTGAATGTGGTATTGAAAAAAGGCGTGAAGATCGGGCTGACAGGCAGCGTACACGCAGGCTTTAGTCATGGTGAATACGGTAAGCGGCAGGGAGGTTTCAATATCAACAACAGCAAGGGCAAGTTCTCCACCTACCTCAATGTGAATTATGGCTTCCGGAATAATTTTGAAGAAATAGGCAGCAGCAGGGAATTCGTCACCGACTCCATGCTCAGCCAGGTGGCTTACACCACTTTTCCTACCAACAGTTTTTATACGGGCTATGGCATAGGTTACCAGCTGAACGAGAAATGGGACCTGAATTATGACGGCCGGCTGCATTGGAACCGCTCGGAGAACAGCACCCGGAATACTTCCACGATTTCGCGGATCGCAGATGGTTCTGTCTCCGATAAGAATGAAGCAAGGAGCGTGAACAAGAGCCTGGCTATTGGATTCAACCAGGGATTGTCCAGCCGGTACAAGATCGACTCCCTGGGCTCTGAGTGGACCTCGGATCTTTCATTCAGCTATTCGCCCAGCTCCAGCGAACAGATGTTCGGTACCCAGTTTATCCTGCCTTCGCGTTCTCCCTTCAGTGGGGAAGGTGATCTCAAGTATAGCTCACACACGCTCACTGTACAGACCAACCTGTTGCGCAAGCTGCCGCACGACTTCACCTTTGAGACCGGACTGAAATCATCCAATCTATGGTTTGAGAACAGCACGGAATATTTTTACCATACCAGTTCTGGTCCTGTGAAGGACCAGGCAAGGACCAGGTCGTACAACTATGTGGAAAGCATCAGCGCCGCCTACCTGCAGGGATCCAAAAGCTACAAAGGTTTCACGCTCAAGCTGGGTGGCAGGGCGGAGAATACCCATATGATCGGCAGGCAGCTGGTGCCTTACGATACCTCGTTCGCGGTGAACCGCACAGATCTTTTTCCTTACGTGTTCTTTAGCCGTGGGCTCCCGAAGATCAAGGGCTGGGAACCCAGGGTTTATCTCATTTACCGGAAAACGATCAACCGGCCTGGCTACGATGTACTCAATCCCTCTGTCCGTTACGTGGATCCCTACCTGTTAGAAACGGGCAACCCCTCACTGAAACCGCAGTTCACTACCAATTACGAGGCCAACATATCGGTAGGGTCAAGACCCATCTTTGCCTATGGGATCAATAAGGTGGAAGACATCTTTACCAACATCATCGTAGCGGCGGATTCCAATTCTAAGGTCTCCGTGCGCACCTACGACAACCTGGGTAAGAACCGGGAGACCTATTTCCGCGGTATGGCGGCGATTCCTCCCGGTAAGGTCTACTTCTTCGTCATTGGAGCGCAGTACAATCACAATTCCTACGATGGCTTCTATGAGAAGAAGCCGCTGCAGTTCGAAAGAGGTACCTGGAGCTTTTTCACTTATCACACCATCAAGTTCTCTCCCCTCACGCAAATGACCATCAACGGCTTTGCACGGTTCAAGGGCCAGATGCAGTTTTATGAGCTCGGACCTTTCGGTGCGCTCAACGTGAGCCTGAACCAGCAGTTCCTCAAGAAGAAACTGTCTGTGAACATCAGCATGAAAGATGTTTTCTACACCTACAACAACGAGTTCACCATGAACCAGGGCTCCATCAAGGCCAGCGGCTATGGTAAAAGCGACAGCCGGCGGTACGGAGTGAATGTTCGTTACAACTTCGGCATCAAGAAAAAAGAGAAGGAGGATATGATGGATGTGGACATGGGAACGAAATGAGGATTTCGCGTGCCTGGAGACCATCGGGCCTGCCTGCAGAAGGATGAAAGGCAGGAACCGGGTTTATCCGGCACTGCTGCCGACTTGAAAAGTGGTTTATTTGGAGATAGAATATTACAATGAGATTCACTATTCTTTTTTGCCTCTTTGTTTTCGCAAGCCATTTTTCGTTTTCCCAAACACTGAGCCAGCGGCGGATCGACAGCCTGGTTGATGCGGCCAGGAAGGCCAACAGCGATGGACTGGTGATCTGGCAAAATGGTATGCCCGTTGTGGAGGAAAATTTCGGGCAAGCTTTGACACCTACTTATATCGCATCCGTGAGCAAGGCCCTGGTGAGCATCGCCATCATCAAACTGCTGAATGATAAAAAGATCCGGTCGATCGACCAGCCGGTCTCTGATTTTTATCCCGAATGGAAGCAAGGCCAGAAAAAAGATATTACGCTGCGCATGTTGTTAAGCCATACTTCCGGCTTGCAGAATGTGCAAAATTCCCGGCTGGAAATTGAAACCGGGCCTAAAGGAAGTGGTGATGACCTGGTGAAGCTGGCACTGGCGGCTGAGATCACCCACAAACCCGGGACGGTGTTCAGCTACAACAACAAGGCTACCTGCCTGCTGCCAGGGATCATCGAAGTGGCTTCGGGTAAACGCATGGATCATTACTTTGAAGAAGAATTTTTCGCACCCATGAAGATCACCAGCTTTGACTGGAAGAGGGATGGCACAGGGCGTCCACAGGGGCACGGCGGCTTCATGCTGCTGGCCACCGATCTTGCGAAATTTGGACAGCTGATGCTGAACAAAGGGGAACTCTATGGTAAAAGGTATTTCGATGCGCGTTGGGTGGATTCTTCCCTCGTGCCGAGCCAGCAGGTAAATACCGATTATGGCCTGATCTGGAATCTGGCTACCGAGCGGCAGGGTACTATTACACTGGATAGTTCCCGCCTGGCTACTCTAACAACTGCCGGTGTAGCCGACTCACTCGTTTTGAAGCTCGCCGGCCTGGGGGGAAAAAATTACCAATCCGAAATGGAGTTGGTGGGAGAGATGCAGTCCTTGTTCGGCCCTGGCTGGCAACAAACCGTAACAGATGCAGCAAGGCCCCTGCAGAATGGCGTGAAAGACCTTTTCAGGTTCTCGATCACCTCCTCTACATTGAAAGGATATTATCATACAGGTTCATGGGGCAACTACCTGGTGATCTATCCTGAATTGAAACTGGTAGCGGTGCGGGTGGTGAAGCGCGACAAAGAATATGTAGAGGAAAGAGATAAGATGGGGGGATTTGTCTCAGCGATATTCTCGGTGGACAGGGATTGATGAGGCTGAAAGCTATTGCTTTAAAAAATCTCCATCTATGATCAGCAGCTTTGCACCATTTTCGGTTATAGAACGATGTGAGCTCATGCCATCGGAGACCACATAGCTCATGCCGGCTGATAGCTCCACGGTCCCGCCTTTTTCCTCCTCGCTGGTAAAGCTCCCTTCCAGGCAGTGTACGATATGCCCCTTCTGGCACCAGTGGTCGGCCAGGTAGCCGGCGCTGTATTCAACTAACCTGATACGCAGGCCGGGGTACTGGATCACCTGCCAGTATGAAGTTCCTTTTTCTCCTTTGTGCTCTTCTTTTGGTATGTCCTCCCAGTTGAGGTGTGTGAATGGGATCATCGGTTTACAGTTTACAGTTTACGGTTTACGGTGTTCGATTCACCTCGCGTGCTTTCTCATCCTTTTGGGTCCGTACCAGAGCCAGAAGCCGGTGATGGTAAAAAGCAAGAGCGCCAGCGACATCACCGTGGTGTAAAAAAGCTTGAAGCCGCCGTCGAGGCCCAAATAGTGGTCCACGATGGATCCGTCATGGATCTTTTCCACGAAATCGGAGCGGCGTTTTTCCACCTGCAGCAGCCGGCCCGTGCCTCCATCGAGTTGCAGGCCCATGAATTCATCCACGAACACAAATTTCACCATGCCTTTTTCCTTGCGGATATCTATTCTTTCCAGTTCTAATGAAAGTGTGGGAGACACAGAGTCGTGCAGGTAGCGGCAGGCATTTTTATACAAGCTGTCGAGGGGCAACCATTGGGCGAGGTCGGTAGTAGAGCCCTGGTAAGATTCGGGAAGGAGCAGGCCGCCGGTGTTCTTTTTCCAACCCAGCAAAAGCCCGGTGCCGGAAACGATAAAGAAGAAAATAAAAAGGAGCGCGCCCGTAGTGCGGTGCAGTTTTCTGAATATCCTGAGCAGTCTTGCCTGCCTTTGTCTTTTTTTCAGGTCTTTCATTGCTTGTTCCAGGGATCGTCTTCATCCTCTTCCACTGCTGAATCCAGCATGGAAAGGTACTCCTGCCAACCTTGATCTTCTTCCACCGTCATCTCGATCTGGAAGTCTTCAAATCCATCCATCGCCTGGTTCATTCTCAGCCCTGCTTCCTTTACATCGCTGGTATACCAATGCCACACGTTTTGCAGGTGACCGGTATACACAAAAGCCAGAACGGCCAGCTGGTCCTTTTCGAAGGCCGCTGCCAGCTTATCTTCCAGCAGCAACATTTTCCTGTGATCTTCGTCTTCCGGCATCAGTGCCGGCTGGCTGGTCTCGTAGGGCCAGAAGATCTCCATGCGGTGCTTATACTCTCCTGTAGTAATAAAGTTATGCAGGAAGGGACGGTACCTGATAATGAACGGTGTTCCATCGATCTCTCCTTCGCCGGCCCGCCAGGTATCGTTGATCTCCATCCGCTAAAGTTAGGCGGTCTGGTCGAGCAAGCCCTCAGATTGTTCTTCATCAGGGCTAACCTTCTCAGCCACAGGCTGTCGCAGGGGCCTTCTTTCACCTACCTGCTGCCTCCACATGGCATAATAAAGGCCTTTGTTCTGTAATAACTGGTCGTGGGTGCCTATCTCGGCTATCCTTCCCTTTTCCAGCACATAGATCACATCGGCATGCATGATGGTAGACAAGCGGTGTGCAATGAGTACGATGATCTGTTCCCGCGAAGTGGAGATCTGCCGGATGGTGTTGGTGATCTCTTCTTCGGTGAGTGAATCCAATGCCGAAGTGGCTTCGTCAAAGATCAGCAGGCGGGGATTGCGCAACAGCGCACGGGCTATGGAGATGCGTTGCTTCTCGCCGCCGGAAAGCTTCATGCCGTTCTCTCCGAGCAAAGTATTGATGCCATGCGAAGAACGTTCGAGCAACTGGTCGGTGGAGGCCTTCCTCATGGCCTGGCGGATATCGTCGTCGGTAGCATCCGGCTTTACAAAAAGCAGGTTGTCCCTGATGGTGCCGGCAAAAAGCTGCGTGTCCTGTGTAACAAAGCCGATCTGTTGCCTTAGCTTGTTGAAGCGGATCTTGTCCGCCGGCTCGCCATTGAAGTAAATACCGCCGCTCACCGGCTTGTACAAACCCACCATCAGTTTTACCAGGGTTGATTTTCCAGATCCTGAGGGTCCCACAAAAGCGATGGTATCGCCTGATGAAGCGGTGAATGAAATATCATCGATGGCGTTGAATTCCGCTGTGCGGTGATGGAAGATGACTTCCTCGAACCGGATCTCTTTCAGCTCCCCGATCTCCAGGGGATTTTCGGGACGTACTTCGATGGGCTTGTGCATCAGCTGGTCGAAATTATTCAAAGAAGCTTCCACCTCGCGGTATTGCAGGATGATGTTACCCAGGTCCTGCAGCGGCACAAAGATGGTGGTGGAGATGAACTGCATGCTGATCAACTCTCCCGTGGTGAGCACGTTGCGGAAGATCAGCCAGAGCAGGATGAAAAGAATGGATTGCCTTAAAAGGTTGAGGGTTGTTCCCTGCAAAAAGCTGAGGGTCCTTACTTTCTTCACCTTGATCATCTCAAGGTCGAATATCTTTTTGGTTTGCAGCCTAAGCCTCCTGATCTCGGAAAAAGTAAGGCCCAGGCTTTTCACCAGCTCAATGTTGCGCAGGCTTTCGGTGATCACGCCCGACATGCGGTTGGTCTCCCGGTTGATGGAGCGCTGGATGGTTTTGATCTTTTTGGAAAGCAGACCGGTGAGTGAGCCCAGCACAAGGATGCCGATCACGAATACAGGTATCAGCAGCCAGTTCTTGGTGATGCTGTACCAAACCAGGAAGCCCACGCCTACGATGGAGGAAAAAATGACGGTGATGAAAGAATTGACAAAGCGCTCGGTATCTGTTTTTACTTTTTGCAGTACCGAGAGGGTTTCGCCGCTCCGGCTTTCCTCGAATTCCTGGAACGACAGGCGAAGGGTTTGCCGCAGGCCGTCGTTGAAGATCTGCATGCCGAACCTGGCTACGGCGAGGCGGGTAAAATATTCCTGGAAGGCCTTGGCCAATCGTGCAAGCAAGGCGACCACAATGGCAATGCCCAGCCAGTATAAGACGCCAGAGACCAGTTCATTTTTGGGAAGCCTTCCGGGGTTGGTTGCGTAATCATCAATGATCTTTCCGAAGATCAGCGGATCCACCAGGCTGAGCAGCTGCGCTGTGGCTGCGAGGAGCAGGGATAAAAACACAATAGGTCGATGTGGCTTGAGGTATTGCCAGAGAATGCGCATCTATAAATTTACGCTTTTACCTTTTGAGGCCGGTGAGACTTCCGGAGAAGCGTCAGGATGGAGACCGGTGAATGGATGTTTTTTGGTCTTTTGAACTGGCATTGATAAACAAGAGCACGATGCCAGCGATCACCACCAGGATCACCGCGGCAGTAACCAGCGTGGAACGGGCAGAACCTGTAGTGGATTTTTGTTCTGCCGGCACACTGCCAGCCTTCGTTACACGGATCTCGTTCCTGTCTGAACATTCCATCACCCAAAGTCTTCCCTGCTGGTCGAAGAGGCCATGGGTCGGCGCCCAGTTTTTCTCTGAGCGGTAAACCTCTGTCACATTCCCTTCCGGAGTTATTTTTTTTATGGCCTGGTCGCTGAATACAGCAGCATAGATATTGTTGCTGTCGTCCATCCACAGGCCGTAAAGGACAATGCCTTCACCCCAGAACCGGGGTGTGCGGCTGGCTATATTCTTAACAATTAGCCGGGCGGTATCATTTTCTTTAGCCCGGTAGATATTGTTGTTCCCAGTAAAAAGCAGGCTGCCATCTTTTTGGGGATGCAGCCAGTGGATGCACGATATGGGCGTGACGGCAAAAATAGTCTCCCTTCCCTGTGGCGTTTTTTTAAAGATCTTTCCCGAATCGGGCGAACGCAAAAAATATTTGGTATAATACTCGTTGCCTTGCAGGTCCCGGGCTAGTGAAAAGTCGACGAACACAAAAGCCTGGCGCTGTTCGACAATAGTGTCCAATTTTCCTTCGGGACTGAGCATCCAGAAATAGTGATCGAAGCGGTTGGTCCTTTCATCCACGAACTGTTGGTTCTCGCCATAGAGGTTATCGTTAGCGTCAATATAGAGTTCGTGCGTATGCACGTTGGGGACGGCAATGGTGCGCATGCCCTTGCTGATCTTCCACACCTGCTGGAGGTCGGTATAATAAATATTTCCCTTGCTGTCCTTCACTATGCCTATACCGGGATGGGCCCGGCTGAGCAGGGTGAAGAAACAAAAGATCAAAGTGAATGTGTAACGGATAATGAAGTGTTTGCAGAAGTAATTTAACCATTAATGGTAACAAGCGCAGTCATTCCGTGGGCAAGGGAAGTCCATGCATCCTCAGAAAGCTAAGCCTGTCCCAGTATCCTCTCTGGAAAACGATCTGGTTGTTCTGCACTTTGAAGAAGCCGCAGCCGCGAAGTCCCAGGGGGTCCTTCCATTCGAGGATGGCCCATTCGCCGTCCTGGAATATATTTTCCACAATGCAGACCATGTTG
The DNA here is from genome assembly GCA_036676905.1 of Chitinophagaceae bacterium. Classification (GTDB taxonomy): domain Bacteria; phylum Bacteroidota; class Bacteroidia; order Chitinophagales; family Chitinophagaceae; genus Flavisolibacter. The sequence goes on along the minus strand of JAKFCE010000005.1, from coordinate 75,654 downwards.
GCTTTGGAGAATTCTTCTTGAAACATTTTCCGGATCGCCCCCCGGCCATGAAGGGGATCTGTGTTTACCTGGTGATTGATGGCGTCGGGGTGATAAAGACTGGCAAGCGCGTCTAGGTCGATGCGGTTGAAAGCTTCGACCCATTGGTTTACTAGTTCTTTAGGGGACATGATTGGTTGTAATTGCGGGTGTTGTTGATAGGTTGACTAGTTAACTAGTTGACTAGGGAACAGCCATGAACTTCTGTCCTACCCAGTTAACAAGTCAACAAGTCAACCAGTCAACACAGCTGAAGGGGCCTATTTTTTTCTGGTGTATTTGATCTCCATGTTCTTGTATTCCTTGCCGTCCCTCGTATCGCAGAACATTTCCATGAGGTGGGTGTTGTCATCGATCACGCGGAAGGTCTCTCTTACGTTCAGTTCCTTTCCGGATGTAGGGTCTACCATCTTGCCTTTGAGGTTCATCACCTTGGTAGTCGAATCGTATTTGCCTTCCATGATCATGATGCCTGTACCCATGTTGTCGATCCAGGTGGAGATATAAGTTTGCTTTGCATTGTCGAATGCCAGTGTGCTTTGGCCTTCGAAAGGCATACCATCCCAGCTGCCGGTGTGGGTAGATTGCTGGTAGCGCCCGCCCATGATCATTTTGTTGACAGCTGTGCCTGTACTTTTTGTGGGCGGTGCGTCAGGTGCCATCCACATGGTAATGTCGCCGGTCCATTCCCCATTCATGGAGGCCATCATCTTATGTGCTTCGCCTGGCGTCATATACGATTGCCAGTTTTTCATCATGGTGGCGGAATCCAGTTCCGGTTCAGGAGCGTTGGTAGTAGCCGATGCTACCTTGGTTTCGGTTCTGTCGTCGCAGGCAAAGAGGAGCACTGCAGCGCAAAGCGTGGTGAACATGCGTTTCATAAACAAAGTTTGGACTAATGTAGTGAAAAGAGGGTAGGATGAAAATTGGGGAAAGTTTTTATGTATAAATCGGTGGTTGACAGAGTTGACGGAGTTGATAGGGTTGACGGAGTTGACAGAGTTGATTGAGTTGATAAAGGGAGTGGGTAGGGCTACCAGGCAAAAAGGGACGCTACAGATCGCGGAGTAATCCCCGCTTCCATAGCGTCCTCGCCTGCGTATAACGCAGTATTTCTATCGAACTATTGAACTACAATTTGTAAGTGAGATGCACACCGGATGAATGCTTACCCATGTAGGGAACAATGCTCATCTTGTCGCTCACTTCCTTGTTCCGGTGCAGGTTGGGTACCAGCAGTCCCGATAAGGTACCAATGGTGGTGCCTATGATCAGGTCGGAAGGGAAATGCTTTCCCCCGCGGTGACGGAGCCAGGCCGTACCGCCGGTGCAAATGATGGCAGCACCATAAAAGAAAGGTCGAAGTTTAGAATTAGGGTTGTAGTGTGAAAAAACCTTGGCTGTAAAAAAGGTAGATGTGGCTACCAGTGCCGGGTGACCGCCGATAAAAGAGTTTTTGGATCCGCCGCGGGTCTTTTCCTCCATGGGCACATCGGGATGATAGGAAAGGGGCCGGTAGCGGTCAACCAGGTACACAGAACCTGTGTAAAACAGTCCAGTAATGGACATGGCCTCCAGGTACAGGAAGCCGATCTTCCCTGCATCCTTCCTGATACCCTTGTCCAGCATCAGGGTCAGTGGCAGGGGCATGGCGCCATAAAAAAACAGGTCGCTGGTAGTCGCCGCCTGCTCATGGTACACATCCGCCGCCCAGCGGTCGAAGCCGTTGATATCGTCCTTATTGAGCGCCAATATCTGCTGGGTGGTCGAAGGATCCTTGCTGTAGATCTTGGTAAAAGCATAACCCGACCATCCGCCGGTGATCAGGGTCAGCGGGATGTCGATCTTAGGCTTGAGTTTATAGATCTCCGGTGGATCGTTTTCCTGCACGTCCATGACGACGTCTGCTCTAGCCTGCATCGTGAAACTGCTATCCACTAATACGGTCGAATCGTTCTGGGCCTGCACCCCTGAGGCCAAAAAACTGCCAATTAATAAGATCAATATGCCTTTGTTCATGTGTTTCAATTTAATTTTCAAGTAAAAAACCCGCGTTATACCATCAAATCGCACGCCACGGCTCAGCCTGGCGGTAAAAGGATACGAGAAGCATGGAGCCATTTGTTGAACATCAATCGGTTGTCCGCAGGATCTGGGGGAAAAGCGATACCATCCTGTTCATCTTCGCGGGTGCCGCGGCGGAGTTCGCGCTCAATAAGGCAGTGGACTGGCTTTACTTCACCGGCCGCCTGCCTGCTGACCCCATTGGTAGGTTATTCTCCACCGTGAGGTATGCCCGCGCCATCGTTTTTTCATCTACGGAAGATGCCCACAAGGCCATTGACAGGATCAACGCCATCCATGCAGGTGTAGAGCGGGGGCGGGGTGACCGGATACCCGACTGGGCTTATCGCGATGTGCTGTTCATGCTCATCCATTATTCCATTGCTGCATTTGAGCTACTCGAAAGAAAGCTTACAGACGAAGAAAAAGAAGAGGTCTATGATGTGTTTTATCGTCTTGGGCTCAGGATGGCGCTTAGGGAACTTCCACCTGATTATGTGTCATGGCTCCCGGCAAGGGAAAGGCATATGCAGGAGGACCTCATAAAGAGCAAGTACACGGTGGACCTGTTCCTTCAATACAGGAAGCACCTGGGGAGCCCGCGGTATAAAATATTATGGGAAGCCCAAAAACTGGTGGTGCCCGGCAAGGTGCGCTCACTTCTCGGTATGGGGAAGCGGTCGGCCTTAGGACCTGCTGTTCCCCTGTATAAGCTCAGCCGTAAGCTGAAGATGGACCAGTTGATCAAGAATATCCTCCTTCCCCGCGCTTATCATGAGCAGATCAGGGAATTGGACCAGCCCGATCTACCCGGGGCCTGAAATTTGAAGCTTAACCATAAAAAATATATGAAACCATTTCTGGCGTCTGTTTTTCTCGTCTTCGCCATCCTGTCCATTTCCTCCTGCACCACAAGAAAAAGCATACCCATTGAAGAAGGCTGGGAGTTCCTGGGTGAGCGCACGGTGAATTTCGTGACAGACAAAGACATGGTGGAGATCAACAGCAACAGCAAGTTCACTGCTTTGAAATTTAAGGTAGAGGACAGGGAAGTGCGGCTGAATAACCTGGTGATCCACCTGGAAAATGGCGACAAGCTGCAGCCTGCCATGGACGATGTGGTGGCGGCCGATGCTTACAGCCGGGAGATCGCAATTGCTTCGGAGGGAAGGTATATCGACAAGATCGAGTTTTCCTATCGTACCACGGGCAATGTACTGAAGGGCAGGGCCAATGTGCTGGTCTTTGGAAAAAAATTCGATCCTTACAACCAGTAATTCACTGTTTAATCCTAGCTATTAACGTGGCCTCCGGTACACGAACCTGACCTTGGCCGAGCGGTTCTCCGTAGAGGTTAGATAAAGCTGGTAGCGTTCCTTTCCTGCGGTGATATGCAGCATGGCGGTATTGGGTGGTATGGTGCCGAGGTTCTCTGCCACCATCAATACTTCCTGCACGGGTACAGAGCCATCAATTTTTACAAAGGTGGTCACCGGTTTTGCTGAAAGTTTTTGGTGGGAAAGGATGATCTGCCCATTCACCAGCACTGAGATGGAATCTCCGTCTACCTGGCCGTTGTCGTAAAAGTCCAGCCGGATCTCGCCGGTATCCACTTCTATCTCGGGGAATTCAAAGCCTTTGAACAATGACTCTTTGGTTCGCGACAAGGTGATGTTCCCTGGCTGGCAAATGTTTTGGGTACCCATGATGTAGCCGGTCCAGCCTCCGCTCAGCGTCTCCACATTTCCTTTTTTGGAATAACTGAGCTCGTAGCGCTTGATGCAGATCACACAGGTGAACGGAATATTGTACGTGATCACCTCGCCTTCCTGCAACAGGAGTTTTTTGGAAGCGGCATCGTATACTCCTTTGAGTTGCTTCCGGATATAATTGTCCGCGTCGAGATAATGGTAAGAATCGCCCGTGACCGTCTCGCCTTTGATGGTGATCTGCAGTTCTATATGGTTTTCAGGAAAGCAGCCGCCCTTCATAGTAAGAGTTCCCTTCCAGAAACCGTTCACATCCTGAGCTAATGTGTATGTAGTACACATTATTGAGAGCAGGACAACAAGGAAGGTCTTCTTCACTAAGAGAAGGTACGGACTATGGTGAAAACGAAATGCAAAAGTTGACCAGGATTTACTGGATTACCGGATTAGCAGGATGAATGCCTTTCCTTATTTTTTAGGCTTCATAACAGGCTTCAACCCCAACCTAGTTAACTTGTCAACTAGTCAACTTATCAACTACTCAGCATACATCTCCGTAGGCAGACAAACGCAGATCAGGTTCCTGTCGCCATAGGTGTTGTTCACCCGCGCAACCGAAGGCCAGAATTTATTGCGGCGCACATGCTCCAGCGGGAAGGCGGCCAGCTCGCGGCTGTAAGGCTTCTTCCATTCTTCGCTGCAAACCGTGAACATAGTATGGGGCGCGTTCTTCAGCGGGTTGTCTTTCTTGTCCAGCTTTCCTTCCTCTATCATGGCGATCTCCCGGCGAATGCTCAAGAGCGAATCGCAGAACCTGTCGAGTTCGGCCTTGTCCTCGCTTTCGGTAGGCTCGATCATGATGGTACCGGGTACAGGGAAGGACATGGTGGGCGCATGGAAACCATAATCCATTAATCGCTTGGCCACATCTTCCGCCTCTATTTCGCCGGACTTTTTGAATGGCCTGAGGTCCACGATGAATTCATGCGCGCAGGCGCCGTGATGATTGGTATAAAGAATATCGAACTGGCCCTTGAGTTTAGCCAGCATGTAGTTGGCGTTGAGGATGGCGTATTCTGTGGCTCTTTTCACACCTTCCACACCCAACATCCTGATGTAGGCATAAGAGATCAGAAGAATGGAAGCGGATCCATAAGCCGCCGATGAAACAGCATTGGTCCATTGGCCGTCCTGGCCCTGCAGGCTGGTATGGCCGGGGAGGAAGGGACGAAGATGTTCCTTCACGCAGATCGGCCCCATGCCAGGCCCGCCGCCGCCATGCGGTATGGCGAATGTTTTATGCAAATTCAAATGACAGACATCGGCGCCGATCAGTCCCGGTGCAGTAAGTCCTACCTGTGCGTTCATGTTCGCACCGTCCATATATACCTGGCCGCCGTGGCTGTGCACGATCTCGGTGATCTCTTTTACAGTTTCCTCGTATACTCCATAAGTGGAAGGATAGGTGATCATGATGCCTGAGAGGTTGGCCGCATGCTGCGTTGCCTTGGCCTTCAGGTCTTCTACATCGATGTAGCCGTTTTCCAGGGCTTTTACCACCACTACCTTCATGCCGCACATCACTGCCGAAGCCGGGTTGGTCCCGTGCGCGGAAATAGGGATCAGCATCACATTCCTGTGACCCTCATTGCGGCTTTCATGGTAAGCCTTAATGGTGAGCAGTCCTGCATATTCACCCTGGGCTCCGCTGTTCGGTTGCAGGCTGCAGGCATCGAATGCGGTGATCTCGCAGAGGTATTTACTGAGCTCATTCAGGATGAACTGGTAACCTTCCGCCTGTTGCGCCGGCGCAAATGGATGCATTTTGCTCCAGTGTGCCCAGCTGAGGGGGATCATTTCAGAGGCGGCGTTCAGCTTCATTGTGCAGCTACCCAGTGCGATCATGCTGTGCACCAGGGAAATGTCCCTGTTCTGCAACTGCGTGATATAACGCATCATCTGCGTTTCGCTATGATGGGAATTGAATACGGGATGCGTTAGGAACTCGGAAGTTCTTGTGAGCGCCGAAGGGATCGTGTCCAGGGCGTCATCGTATTGCAGCTCGTAGGCCACGGGCTCCACATCGTTCACGAAGCTGTTGATGATGTCGAAAAGATCGGCTGGCGTGGTGGTCTCATCGAGAGAAATTCCTATGTACTCATTGTTGTAATACCTGAAATTCAAATGCTGCCTTTCTGCTTTTTCGCGGAAAGACTGCACTTCCTTCACTTTGATGACGATGGTGTCGAAGAAATATTCTTTCACCACTTCATAGCCTCTTTCCTCCAGGGCATTGGCCAGCGTTTTGGTGAGCAGGGCCACGCGCTTGGCAATATTGCGCAGTCCGTCTGCTCCATGAAATACCGCGTACATAGCAGCCATGTTGGCCAGTAAGGCCTGGGCGGTGCAAATATTTGAAGTTGCTTTTTCTCTTTTGATATGCTGCTCGCGGGTTTGCAGGGCCATTCTCAGCGCCCGGTTGCCCTGTGCATCCACGCTCACGCCAATGATCCTTCCGGGAATGTTCCTTTTAAATTCATCCTTGGCTGAGAAAAATGCAGCGTGCGGTCCGCCATAGCCCAGGGGAACGCCAAACCTTTGCGCGGAGCCCAGCGCCACGTCGGCACCCAGTTCACCGGGCGAGGTAAGCAGGGTGAGTGCCAGCAGGTCGGTGGCCATGGCCACGTAAGCGCCTGCAGCCTGCACTTTTTGGATAAAGGCCCTGTAATCTTCTACCGAACCTTTGTCGTTGGGATATTGAACCAGCGCTCCGAAATAGGTATGGTCGATCACAGCCGTAGCGTAATCGCCAAATACCACTTCAATGCCCAAAGGCAAGGCGCGCGTGACCACAACGTCTTTTGTTTGCGGGAATGTTTCGTTGTCTACAAAGAACTTCGGACGTTCTGCATGATGGATGTCCTTGTTCAGCGTATTAAAGAACATGGCCATGGCTTCTGCCGCCGCCGTGCCTTCATCGAGCAGGGAAGCGTTGGCAAGTGGCAGGCCGGTGAGATCGCTCACCATGGTCTGGAAGTTCAGCAGGCTCTCCAGCCTGCCCTGCGAGATCTCTGCCTGGTAGGGAGTATACTGCGTATACCATCCCGGGCTCTCGAATACGTTGCGCAGGATCACCGAAGGGGTGAGGGTGTCGTAATAGCCCTGGCCTATATAGTTCTTAAAAATGCGGTTCTTCAGCGATACTTCTTTGATGTGCTGCAGGTACTCGGCCTCGCTCATGGGCTCAGGCAGGTTCAGCTGTCCCTGCATGCGGATCGCCGGCGGCACAGTGCGGTCTACCAGTTCGTCAATGCTGGCCACCCCGATGGTTTTCAGCATTTCTGCTGTTTCCTTTTCGTTAGGACCTATGTGGTGTTTCTGAAATTCTGCTCCCTGTACTTCAAAAAGACTCATTTTCTTATTTTGAAGCCGCAAAGTTAGGCGGGAATGGGGTTCATCAATGAAAAGATTCCCACCTGTTTGAACGTTCAACCTTAAATTGCAGGCCAATAAAAATTCTGATGAAAAACTACTTGATCCCTGTCCTCTGCCTCCTTTTGGCAGCTTGTAAATCCTCCTCCGAGCAGGTGGCAGCCAGCGCTGACAGCCTCGGTACCACCAATACCGAACAGGCAAGCAGCCAGGGCAAGCCGGCCCTGGATACGGCCCGGTACGACAGCCTTTCCCGTTACCTGGTGAATGGCGACACCAGCGGCCGCTGGCCAGCCAAGACGCCCTATCCCCTGGCAGGCGCTGTTTTACCTTTTAACCGGGTGATCGCTTACTATGGCAACCTTTATTCCACCAGGATGGGCGCCCTGGGCGAGTTTCCTAAAAAAGAGATGTTCCAGCGCCTTCAGAATGAGGTAAAAAGGTGGAACCAGGCCGATACCGTTATCAAGTCGATACCCGCACTCCATTACATAGCCGTTACAGCGCAGGGTGCTCCCGGCAAGGCTGGAAAATACCGCCTCAGGATGCCTTTCCACCAGATAGATACCATTATCAACTGGGCCAAAGAGATCAACGCCATTGTTTTTGTGGACATCCAGGTGGGACTCAGCACCATCCAGGAAGAATTGCCTGAGCTGGAGAAGTATATGGCCATGCCCCAGGTTCACCTGGGCATTGACCCGGAATTCGCCTTAGCCAACAGGAACAGCACTCCTGGCAAGCGGGTAGGCGTGTACGACGCGTCCGACATCAACTATGTGATCAATTATTTAAGTGATATCGTAAAAAAGAACAACCTGCCTCCAAAGATCCTCGTGGTCCATCGCTTCACCCAGGGCATGGTCACCAATTCAGCGCAGATCAAGCCTACACCCGAAGTGCAGGTGGTGATGCATATGGATGGCTGGGGCAATGCCGCGAAAAAACGCAGCACCTACTATAGCTGGATCGCGCCACAACCTGTTCAGTTCACTGGTTTCAAGATCTTCTATAAGAATGATACGGAAAGAGTGGGAGAGAAGCTCACCATGCAGCCCGCTGACCTGATGAATCTTTCACCGCGTCCCATTTACGTGCAGTACCAGTAATTAATCGTTGAGCGAAGTGCGGATGATGATGTAGGAAATGATGATGAGGGCCAGCATGATGAAAACGGTGATCCAGAGCCAGGGCTCCTGCTTCAGCTCCATTTTCTGACGGCGCAGGCGGCGCTTGCTGGTCTTTTTTTTCAGGTCTTCATTCAGTTGTGCTACCATGGACTGCAGTTTTTTGCTGTCCCTGAACTCCTGTAAACCTTCAAAAGCTTCCTGCTCGAATTCAGTTTCGAGCAGTTGCTTTTCCACCTCGTGCTGCTTTTCATCCGAAAGCTTGCCTTGCAGGTAAAGCAGCAGGGTGGCCTGGTCGACCTCCGTGTTGAGATTGGATAATATGTCCTTTAAGTTCTCTTTCAATTTGCTTTTTTATTAACCGGTCAAACAGTTAACCATTCACCTCCCGATAGCTATCGGGACACCATTCACGACTCACGATCCCCGCATCTTTTCCTCCATCAACAACTTCAGGTTCCGCTTCCCGTTCTGGATATAGCTCTTTACCTGCAGTAAGGAATAGCCCGTTTTTTCACTGATCTGGCTATAGCTCATTTTCTTCAGGTAGAACAAAATTACGCATTGCTTCTGCTCTTCATTCAATTCTTCCAGCGACTCCTCCAGCAATGAGTATGCTTTTTCATTTTCTGTGATCCTCAGTTTCTCCGCATGATCGTCGGTGCTCACCTGCACATGCTCGATATCCTTGGTTGATTTCCCCGCATGATTCCTTAGCCGCATCAGGCAGTGGTTCTTGGCCACCATGTAGAGCCAGGATTTAAAATACTCGATCTTGTATTTAGACACTTCCGAAAGCACCTTTAAAAAGATCTGCTGCACGCAGTCCCTGGCTTCGTCTTCGTTCTTCAGGTACTTCATGCACACACCCAGGAGCAGGAGTGTATAGCGCTCGAGAAGGATGCCCATCCATTCCCCGTCCTGGTCGGATGCATACCTGCGCAGGAGCTCAGCATCTGTAATATCGTCGTAGCGTCCGGGCTTCACAATGGGAAAATAGCTAATTTCAACCTTATCATAAGATGCTTTCATCAGCCCATTTTCACAAACCATGGATTCATTTGTAGTTTCTACCGTTGCTGTTTGTCCCATGAGGAAGGAGGCCGCCCACCGCAGCGAGATGGTGAGCCAGCTGCTTTTCGGTGAGTTCGCAGAGCTGTTGCAAAAAGAAAAAGACTTTAGCCTGGTGCGCAGCCTGCACGATGGCTATGAGGGTTGGTGTCAGAACAGCCAGCTGGTGGGAGCCTCCAGGGCAGAAGAAACCCACCTTTACACCCGTGACCTCTCACACAGGATAGGGTTTGGAGATAGCTGCATGGATGTGCCGCTTGCCACGCCGGTATACGGGATACCCCCAGAATTTGAGTGGGAGATCGGCGGGAAGCCGGTCTGGTATTTTGTATCCGGGGAAGAAATATGGGACAGCAGCAGGGAAGCGGCCAACGCAACCCAGTTGCAATGGGTTGCTTACAATTATCTCAACACGCCCTATCTCTGGGGAGGACGGTCCTTGTACGGTATCGACTGCAGCGGCTTTGTGCAGCAGGTGTTCAAATTCTTCGGCATCAAACTTCCAAGGGATGCCTGGCAGCAGGCGGGAGTGGGAGAGGATGTAAGGTTCGAGGATCTGCGTACAGGTGACCTCTGTTTTTTCAAAAATGAAAAGGACCGTATCACGCACGTAGGACTGGTGATCGACGATTCAAAGATCATTCATGCTTCGGGCAGGGTAAGAGTAGACGGGATCCGTGCGGATGGTATCTATCACAGCGAAACGGGTGAAAGGTCGCATGAGTTGCACTCTGCCAAAAGGTATTTTGACATAACGGATACTTTATGACGTCCTTTTCTGCTTCTTGTGCTGATAAATGAGATAGATGGTGCGCCGATAATTCAGCCTTATATAATACTTGTTCAATTCGGGGCTGTAAACTTTATGCACATATACCAGCTCGTTTCGACTATTGTCGAATGCGAATGTCAGCTTTCTGTTTTTAGTAGGACTGGGGTGTGCTGATTCATCAAATTTTTGAAAAACTACGTTTAATAGTTTTTTCAGACTGTCGTACATGTTTTGCCAGGCCACTTCGCCTTCTTTGTTATCATTGAAAAAAACGATTGCGGTCACTAGTTCCTGTGTATAGCGATTGTCGTAAGTCACTTTCGATTCCGTGATCTGCAGTTCGGAATCTTTTTCAAAGAAATACTTTTTCTTACCTGCGTCAATGTGACCATGAACCAGGTAGTTGGCTGTCAGGGAATCAAAGGTGATCAATGTAGAAGTGTCAAGATAGTGGACCCAGGATGTAAAACTGTCTTCAACAGGAATGCCCTGGAAGAGGGCGGTAACCAGTTCGTATCTGCTGTTTGACTTTTGGCTGTAAGTAGCTGTAAAGCTTACAATGAAAGCGGCAACAAGGATTATTTTCCGCGAAAGAGATTGAAGATCCATGTATCCCAATTTAGCATTTTAATAGCGGTATAAAAAAGGATGATGGCAAAGATCTTTTTCAACAGTTCCTTATCGATCTTCAGTGCCAGGCTGCTTCCCAGGTAGCCCCCCACGATAAAGCCGATGGCCAGCAGTCCGATCACCTTGAAGCTGATCTCTTCGCCCATGGCTTTGGTGTCCTTGTAATATTTAAGGAAGGCCACCAGCACCACCGGGAAGGTGAGCACGCCCAGCGAAGTGCCCTGTGCCTGGTGCTGGCCGTAATGCAGGAAGTATACGAGGGCAGGAACCAGTACAATGCCGCCGCCGATCCCTACCAGCCCGCTGAGCATGCCCGCCAGCAGTCCAATGATGATAATGATCAGAATGATTTGTCCTGTCATGGGAGTTTGGTTTTGTAGTTGCATCAGGAGCCAAATTTTTGCCTGTACAATTCAATGGCCTCACTGATCACAGCGAAGGCTTCGTCCTTGGATTGGAACTGGTCGATCCTCACTTGCTTGTTCTCCAGGACCTTGTATTGCTCAAAATAGTTTTTTAATTCATTGAAAAAATGCCTGGGCAGCTCTTTCACGTCGGTAATATGGTTCACCGAAGGGTCGTTGGTAGCTACCGCGATGATCTTGTCGTCTACCTCACCACTATCGATCATCTGCATATTACCGATGACGGTAGCTTTCACCAGGCAAAGGGGCTGGATGGATTGAGAGCAAAGCACCAGGATGTCAAGGGGGTCGCCATCCTGACCCAGGGTCTGCGGAATGAAACCATAGTTCACAGGATAATGGAAAGAGGAATGGATCACGCGGTCCAGCTTCAGCAGGCCGGTCTCTTTGTCCACTTCGTATTTTGTGCGCGAACCCTGCGGGATCTCGATGAGTCCATTCACGATCCTCGGTTGCTCTGTACCGTAAGTGGCACCGTGCCATGGGTGCAGGGTTTGTGTGCTGTACATCAGTTGATCAGTTTATATCCCGCAGCGGTGGCCAGCAGTCCCCCGGCTACGCTGCATACAATATACAATGCCATCGTTAGCCAGCGTCCCGAACTGGCGAGCTGCAGGCTTTCCTGTGAAAACGCTGAAAAGGTAGTAAAGCCTCCGCAAAAGCCGGTCATCAGCAGCAGCTGCATGTCTTTGGCCATATTCTTTTGTACAGCCAGCGCCCAGAGGATGCCAATGAGGAAACATCCTGCCAGGTTCACGGCGAGCGTGCCTGCAGGGAAAGTTTGGTTGAACAGGCGCTGGCAACCGTAACGAAGCAAGCTGCCGGCTGCTCCACCCAGGGCCACCAGTATCACTGTTTTCATTCTGCTTTATTATTTGCGGGAAAGGAATATTTCAGGTCGATCAGCCAGCGGTCGTTCAGCTTCACCACTTTGAGCGAGTCCTTTATTTTCTTGAATGAGTTGGAATAATGCACCACGGTAGCGCTGTCGCTCACCTGCCGGATGCCATGGATATTGATGGAAGCCTCGCTATAGTATCTTTTCTCATCGGGGCTTTTTCTTTCAAAGCTCCTGCGCGTAATGTCGAGGTATTCCTGGTTGAGTGAATCGGGCACCATGTAGGCAGTGGCCTTGTCGAAATCCGAATGCAGCACCGCGCTGATGAAATTCCGGGCAGCGTCTACATCGTTCTCGGAGACAGTTTCCTCGTCGTTGCTGTTGCAGGCGGCTGCGAACAGTATCATGCAAAATGCCAGGGGTATTCTCATGCGCATGATGCAATTTAGGAATAGTTGACTAGTTAACAAGTTGACTGGTTGACTGGTTGAATAAAGAAAGCCTCCCGGGGGAGGCCTTCTCTGTAAGTTCCACTTCAACATTCACTATTCAACACTCAACATTCTGCATTCATCAGTCCTTATCCCGGTTATAGTAGCTTCTCCTTTCTTTCCTTTCCTTCTCTTCTTTTTCCTCGATCTCTTTTTCTCTCTGTCCTTCCTTGTCGTAAGCTTTCAGGATGGCCTTCACCAGCTTGTGCCTTACTACATCTTCCTCGTCCAGCTCTATATGACCGATGCCTTCGATGTTCTTTAAAATATTAGAGGCCTTGGCCAAACCACTTCTCTGGTTCCGCGGAAGGTCTACCTGGGTCAGGTCACCTGTGATGATGGCCTTGGCATTGGCGCCGATCCTGGTAAGGAACATCTTGATCTGCAGGTCGGTGGCATTTTGCGCCTCGTCGAGTATGATGAAGCAATTATCCAGCGTTCGTCCGCGCATGTAGGCCAGGGGGGCGATCTCAATGGTGCGGGTGGTCATATAGTAGCCCAGCTTGTCAGCCGGTATCATGTCATCCAGCGCATCATAGAGCGGACGCAGGTAAGGATCGATTTTTTCCTTGAGGTCGCCCGGCAGGAAGCCCAGGCTTTCACCGGCCTCCACCGCGGGGCGGGTAAGAATGATCTTTTTCACTGCCTTGTTCTTAAGGGCTCTCACGGCCATGGCTACGGCAGTATAGGTCTTACCCGTACCGGCCGGACCGATCGCAAATACGATGTCGTTCTTTTCCGCTGATGTCACCAGGCGTTTCTGGTTGGCAGTGCGCGCGCGAACGGTCTTGCCGTTAGGGCCAAAGACCAATACGTCGTTGGGATTGCGGTCGACAAAATTGTCGATCGTTTCCGCGTCATCACCTCCGAGTATCTGCTCGAAATAATTTTCGCTCATGTGTCCATTCCGCTCCAGGTACTGAACGATCAGGTCGATCTTTTCCCGGGCGCCGTCCACCTGCTCGGGGGCGCCGCTTAGTTTGAGCTGCGTACCGCGGGAAAGGATCTTTAAGAGGGGAAATTTCTTTTTGAGGATATCCAGTTTGCCATTATTAACGCCAAAGAATTCAATAGGGTTAACAGTTTCAAGGTTGATGATTGTTTCTCTCAATTCAATAGTGTTTAAGTTAGAAATCCGTGGTTGCTGCCTACAAGTTATGACCGGGATCACCAAGATTTTACGGTTACTTGTACACATATTGTTAATTAAAAATTATGCCGCTTTGCTGCCAGGCTTGTTAAGAATTCACCCCAAAAGCCCTCCGAAGCCCTTTAAATAAAGCGGATTATGTATTTTTAACGGATCGACCGTAAACTGTTCACATGAGAAAATCTGCTTCCTTCCTTTTGATATTCTTTTCCCTTTTTGCACAGGCGCAGGACCTAAGCTATTATCTGCCCGACAGTGTAGCTTACAATCCATCCGTGCCGAAGCCGAAGGAGATCATTTACCACGAGGTGGGGGAGTGGCATGTAACGCATGACAGGCTGGTGAATTATATGACCACCCTTGCTGCCGCGGTCCCCGACAGGGTGAAGATCGAGACCATGGGCTTTACCTATGAGCAAAGGCCGCAGGTGCTGTTGGTGATCACCTCGCCAAAGAATCACAGGAACCTCGAGCAGATCCGCAAGCAGCACCTGCTGCTTTCCGATCCTTCCCGTTCATCTTCTGTTTCTATCGACCAGATGCCCGTAGTGGTTTGGGTAGGTCATTCTATACATGGCAATGAACCCAGCGGCTCCAACTCATCCCTGGTAAGCGCCTATTACCTGGCGGCCGCCCAGGGCAAGCAGATAGAAGAGTTGCTGGAAAATGTTGTGATCCTGATGGATCCATCGTTCAATCCCGACGGGCTGCAGCGGTTCTCTACCTGGGTGAACCAGCATCGTAGCAAGAACCTGGTGAACGATCCTTCTTCCAGGGAGTTCAACGAGGTATGGCCCGGCGGAAGGTTCAATCACTATTGGTTTGACCTGAACCGTGACTGGCTGCCGGCCGTGCACGTGGAAAGCCGGAACAGGCTGAGAAAATTTCATGAGTGGAAACCCAACATCCTTACCGACCACCACGAAATGGGCAGCAACTCTACTTTCTTTTTCCAGCCCGGCGTTCCTTCCCGCGTGAATCCACTGACCCCGGAAAAGAACCAGGAACTCACCAACCGCATTGCCACCTTTCATGCCGAATTTCTTGACAGGATCGGCTCCTTCTATTATACCAAGGAAGGCTATGATGATTTTTATTACGGCAAGGGCTCAACGTATCCGGATATCAATGGCGCCGTCGGTATCCTGTTTGAGCAGGCTTCCAGCAGGGGGCATCTGCAGCAAACCTCGAACGGTCTTCTAAGCTTTCCCTTCACCATCCGGAACCAGTTCATTACTACGCTGTCTACTTTGGAGGCAGCCCGGTCCCTGAGAAAAGAGCTCCTGGCATTTCAACGCGATTTTTATAAGAATGTACAGCAGGAAGCCGCGGCTTCTCCTACAAAGGCTTATGTGTTTGGCGATGAGAAAGACCCGGGCAAGACCAATGAATTTGCTTCCCTGCTGCGCATGCACCAAATTGAAGTGAAGCGACTGGCGGCCAACCTGAACGCGGGAGATATTTCATTTAACAAAGAAGCTTCTTTTATCGTTCCCGCCAACCAGCCACAGCACCGGCTGATCAAAGCTATTTTTGAAAAAACACTGAACTATAAAGACAGCCTGTTCTATGATATCACTGCCTGGACGCTTCCGCTGGCTTATGGCCTGCCGTCGGCAGAACTCACCAGCTCTCTTTTCAATGCATCCCTGCTGGGAGCAGATTTTGTGTCAGCGCCACCAGCCGGCTCCATCACCGGCAGGACCGACTATGCCTATGTAATGGAATGGACGGATTTCAAAGCGCCCGCAGCGCTTTACCAGATGCAGGACAATGGCGTAGTAACGAGAGTGGCCACAAATCCATTTTCAATGACCCTTGAAGGAGAGTTGAAGAAGTTCGGACATGGCACTATTATGATCCCCGTGAAAATGCAAAGTCTTTCCAGCGATAAACTTTTTGAGACCCTGAAAAAGGTGGCGACGGACAATGGCGTGAAGATCTATGCATTAAAGACAGGCGTTTCCGCTTCGGGCAGCGACCTGGGAAGCAGCCGTTTCGCCAATATCAGCCGGCCTTCCATTGCTACCATTGTTGGTCCCGGGGTTTCCGCTACAGACGCGGGCGAGCTCTGGCACCTGATGGACCAGCGGTTCAACATTCCCATCTCCCACCTGGATATTACCACAGCCAACCGCGTGGATCTCAATAAATACAATGTGCTGATCCTGGTGGCAGGGAATTATGCGCAGCTGGATGCTGTGCGACTGAAAACCTGGATACAGGGAGGTGGCATCCTGATTTTGATGGAGGAAGCCGTGACCTGGGCCTCACAGTCGGGTATAAGCGCAGTCACGTTCAAAAAGGTGAGGGCAGCTGTGGATACCGCGGCCCTGCTTCGTTACGACAACAAAGAACAGATCGAAGGCGCGCAGGCTATGCGCGGCGCCATTTTCCGTGCAGAGGCCGACCTTAGCCATCCGCTGACCTACGGCTATAACCAGGCACACGTGAACCTGTTCAAGTCGAACAAGGTCTACATGGAAAAGACCAGGAATCCATTCAATACGCCACTGTATTATCGTGACAAACCTTTGCTCAGCGGATGGATAAGTCAGCAGAACCATGATGCGGTGAAGAATTCAGCGGCTGTTGTGGTCACAGGTTCGGGTTCGGGTAAGATCATTTCAATTGCGGATAATCCCAACTTCCGTGCGTTCTGGCTGGGCGGAAGCAAGCTGATGATGAACGCCGTGTTTTTTGGGAAGATCATCGATACCAACTTCTCCACGACGGACTGATTCGGTTTACTGTTTGCGGTATACAGTTTTCGGATAACGACTATTCGTTATCCGCCATAAGTCGCTGGTTTTCAACTGTAAACTGGAAACGGTAAACCGTAAACAATTCCTTACCTTTGCAGCCTTTAAAAGCTAAATGACCAGGCCCGGTGCCGTAAGACCGGTTTTGGACCATCTCAACAGCGAAAGGCTCGCGTCAGGAGGCTACAAAAATCTACATATCGCAGATGAAGCTTTCCCAATTCAAATTCGACCTACCCTTAAATCTTATTGCTCAGCACCCCGCCAAAAGACGTGAAGATGCCCGAATGATGGTGATTCACCGGAAGACCGGGCAGATGGAGAATAAATATTTCAGGGACATCCTTGAGTACTTTGATGACAAGGATGTATTCATAGTAAACAATACCAAAGTATTCCCGGCCCGCATGTACGGCCGCAAGGAGAAGACCGGCGCCAAGATCGAGGTCTTTTTGCTGCGTGAGCTGAACAAAGAGCACCGTCTCTGGGATGTGATCGTTGATCCCGCAAGGAAGATCCGTGTAGGCAACAAACTATATTTTGGCGACGATGAAGACCTGGTGGCGGAGGTGATCGACAACACCACTTCACGTGGAAGGACCATCAAGTTCCTGTTCGACGGAACAGACGATGAGTTCAGGCTGATCCTGGAAAAGCATGGGGAAACGCCTTTGCCTAAATACATCAAGCGCAAGCCCGATGAAGAGGACCGCGAGCGTTATCAAACCGTGTATGCCAAGTACGAAGGCGCCGTAGCTGCCCCCACTGCAGGCCTTCACTTCAGCCGTGAGCTGATCAAGCGTTGTGAGATCAAGGGTATCCGCTTCGCCGAAGTTACCCTGCACACCGGCTTAGGTACTTTCCGTCCAATTGAGGTGGAAGACCTGAGCAAGCATAAAATGGATGCTGAATATTATCGCATCGATGAGCAATGCTGCAAGATCGTGAACAAGGCCAAGGAGAACGGCAACCGTATCTGCTCCGTGGGCACTACCACCATGCGTGCGCTCGAGTCTTCCTTCACTGCCCAAAAGCTGCTGAAGCCTTCCGAAGGATGGACCAATACCTTCATTCACCCGCCTTATGAATTCAATATCGCGGATGCATTGGTTACCAATTTTCATCTCCCTAAGACCAGCCTCATGATCATGACCTGCGCCTTTGCCGGTTACGACCTGACGATAGAAGCCTATAAGAAAGCGATCAAGGACAAATACAGGTTTTTTAGCTATGGCGACGCCCTGATTGTGGTTTAAGCTTTTGCCAGCATATTTACCCGATCCCCCGCTTGCGGGGGATCGTTGTTTTTAACAAGTTCCTTGTACTGTTTCTATTATCTTAGATACACCATCCGCTTTTTATGAGAAAACTTTATGTCCTTGCCCTATTCCTGGCCACCTTTCAGCTGGCCGGCGCACAATTGAAAGCCGAAAAGGCCCTGCTGGAGCTCGATGCTAAATATGCACAGGAGAAGATCCATATTTTCCTGAACAAAGACGCTTACGTGTCGGGCGAGACCGTCTGGCTAAAGCCCTATATTTTTTCCGGATCCGTGTTGTCGCTCATTTCCACCAACCTCTACCTGGAATTGTACAACGACCAAAAGCAATTGGTCGATAGGCAGATCCTTCCCATCATCCAGGGAACCGGTGAAGGAAGCATCGCGTTGGCCGAAAAACTGCCCGAAGGGATCTATCACTTGCGGGCTTATACCAAATGGATGCTCAACTTCGACTCCGCATTCCATTATTTTCAAAGTTTCCCTGTGTATAACCAGGCCTCACCGAACAGGATCGGCAAAAAGCCGGTGCAATGGACTGCGGCGGCATATGCAGAATCCAATGTAGTGCTGGCGGGGGAAGAAAATAAGATCGCGATCAGGCTGCAGTCTGCCGGGAGTTACCCTGCCTCCTGGGAGGGATATGTGGTGGACAAAAAAGACCCCGCCACCAGGCTGGCTAATTTCTCATCGTTCAATCCCCAGATAGGCAGTTTCCTGTTTTACCCAGAGGCAGGGAAGGAATACCAGGCTCACATCACGGATCATGAAGGTAAGACAGCCATCGTGCCGCTTCCGCCAGTGCAGACCGCCGGGGTAGCTCTGCGTGCCGAGCAAACAGGCGAGCAGGTCTATGTAGATATGATGTTCAAGGGCTTGCCAAATGGCGGCATGAACCACAAGATCCTGGCGCATATCCAGAATGAGGTGGTGTTCAGCGCCATCATCAGGAAGAGCGACGCCCTGGTGAAAGCCGCGATACCCGTAAAGAACCTGGGCACAGGCATCATGCACCTGACCCTTTTCGATGAAAATGAGCGCCCGGTAGCGGAACGTCTTGTCTTCGTTGATAATCATACGGTGGCCAGGCCTAAGATCAGCACCGATATCATCTCGGCTGAGCGCCGCGGGGTGAACCATTGGAAACTGGCCGTAGATACCATGCAGTTCCAAACTTATGCTGTGTCTATCGTGGATGGCGGACTATCATCCATGCGCAACCGCAATATCCTGAGCGACCTTTGGCTGGGTGATCTTTCCAGGGATATTTACCAGCCGGGCTGGTATTTCAGCAGCACCGATCCCGCCAGGCAGCTTGCGCTGGATGCGCTGATGGTTACTGAGCGCTGGAAGCGCTTTGACTGGAGCCCTGTACTGGCAGGCAATTTTCCGAAGATCATTTTTCAACCGGAGCGATACCTTTCTTTCTTTGCCATGGCCACCCGTTTTCGCCGCATCGTGCCTAATGAAACGCTGAACCTGATCATGCGGTACAAGGATTCTTCCGTGCAGCTGACACAGGTGAAGACCGATAACCTGGGAAGCTTCCATATTGTAAATGCGGCCTTCTATGATACGGTGAAAGTTTACTTCCAGTCGAATTCAAGGAAGGGGGCCGCCAAAGATGTGGACGTAGTATTTGAGTCGAATAATATTTTCCGTCCATTGCACGGCGCCTTACCGGTGACTGAATACCAATTGGTGAAAAGAAAAGCCGATGACCCACTGCCCCCGATAGTTCAAAATGCGCTGGATGCTAAAAAAATGCTGCAAAATATCGACGACCGTTACCAGGAGATGGAAACAGTTCGGGTGGAAGCGAAGAAAAAAACAGAGACGCAGAAACTGAATGAGGAACTCAGCTCCACGCTTTTCAGTCCCGGCAACGAGATCATCTTCGACTTCCTCAATGAGGAACACGGCACACAGGCCTATTCCAATATTTTCGAATTCCTTGAAGGACGTGTACCCGGCCTGAACTTTTCCATGACAGATGGAGTACGCATTCCCATCATGCGCGATGGCCAGGTGGGCGTTTTCATCGATGAGATCCAGTCCGATTACGACATGATACAGTCGCTCCCTATGAACCAGATAGCGATGGTAAAGATCATCCGCGGTTATTTCCTGGGTGGAATGAGCGGTGGCGGCGGCGCGGGGGCCATAGCAGTGTATACCACCCGTGCAGGACTTGGAGGAAAGTTTGGGCCTTCCGGCATGCCGAGCGCCTACCTTGTTGGGTACAGGCAAACAGCTCCCTTCAGGCATTTCAACCATGCCGACGAGATCTACCGGCTGGCAAAAACTGATACCAGGGATAATTTATATTGGAGTGTGAGCCTTTTTCCCGACCAGGCAGGATGGGCGCCGGTGCGTTTCTTCAACAATGATGTTTCCGGCTCTTACCGGGTGATCGTTACGGGTTTCACCAGGGATGCGAAGCCGGTTTATGAAGAAAAGATCATCCAGATCAGGTAGCGCTTTTTAGGTAAGCAGAAACCACTTCTACAGTCCGAATAAGCCTTCGTTCAGTTTTGTCAGAGCCTTATTCTTATCTCCTGCATTGACCAGCAGGGAAACGTTATGGTCGCTTCCGCCATAGGAAACCATCCTGATAAAGATATCATTGAGGCTATGAAAGATCTTGCGGAGGCTGTCGCCGTCAGATGCGATCTGCTCGCCCACAATGGAGATGATGGTTTGCTTCCGGTCTACTTCCACCGATCCGAAAACTTCCAGCTCCCGGATGATATCATCCAGGTGCCTGTCGTCATCAATGGTGACGGAGACCGCTACTTCGGAGGTAGTGATCATGTCGATCGGCGTTTCATATTTTTCAAACACCTCGAAGATCTTACGAAGAAATCCATAAGCCAGCAGCATGCGGCTGCTCTTGATCTTGATGGCCGTGATACCGTCTTTGGCGGCTACTGCTTTCACTCCCCTGGAAGAAGCATGCTCGGCGATGAGGGTCCCGGCCGCCTCCGGCTCCATGGTGTTGAGCAACTTCACCGGGATCTTGAATTGCTGCGCCGGCCAAATAGAAGCAGGGTGGAGGATCTTGGCACCGAAATAAGCCAGCTCAGCGGCTTCATCGAAACTCAGTTGCTCTACCGGCCTTGTTTGTTTTACGATCCTGGGATCATTGTTGTGCATCCCGCTGATGTCGGTCCAGATCTCACAGGACGCTGCACGAACAGCGGCCGCTATTAACGAAGCAGAATAATCGCTGCCACCTCTTTTTAAGTTGTCTACCTCGCCTCTTGCGTTGCGGCAGATGAATCCCTGGGTAATGAAAATCGGGACAGTTTTGTGCTTTTCCAGCAAGGGCAGCAGCCTGTTCCTGATCTCACCAAGGTCCGGCTCGTCATTTTTGTCGAGCACCATGAATTCCAGTGCAGGCAGGAGGGCATGCCCGATATTTTTTTCCGTCAGGAAGGCACTGAACAAACGGGTGGAAAGCAGCTCGCCCTGGGCGAGTATGTCCTTATTCAGGGCTTCACTGTAACTGATCTTTAAAATGATGCTGAGAAATTCAAAATGTTCCGCTATCACGCGTTCTCCCTCGGCCTTCCCTGCGGAAGTGCTGAACAGCCCTTCTACAAATCCTTTGTATTGCTCTTCCAGCTGGCCGATCCTTTCCCTGGCTGCACTGCGGTCGCCGCGGGAAAGCAGGTTGCCGATCTCCACCAGCGCGTTGGTAGTACCTGAGACCGCGCTGAGCACAACGATCTTTTGATCTTTGGTGGCAGTGATCAGGTCTGCCACCTGGTGCATACGCTCCGGCTTTCCTACGCTGGTGCCGCCGAACTTCATAATTTTCATGCTCTCAATTTTATCAGGCCGCAAATTTAGAAGGAAATAAAAGGGTCAGAAGTTAATTTTCAGCCTGGCCGTCAATTCTTTCAGTTCTGCCACCACCGAGGGGTCGACGGGAATGCCGGTGCGTCTTCTCTGTTCTTCGATCTCCCGCTCAGGGTCCCCGGGAATGAGCACCTTGTCGTACCCCTCCATGGTCTGCGCCATCCTGAATCGGCTGATCCACTGGTCCATCCGCTTTTTGAACTCATGTGAAGGGCTGAATGCATCGATGCGCATGGCCCCAAAAAAATGTCCTATGCCTTTTCCAGGCTGATCGGCAGGTACGGCTACATATGCGGGGAAAGGGGGTACCCAGGGGCCGAAGTTAGCACCGCTCAGCACGCCGGAGAGGATGTCTACGATGGCACCCAGCGCATAACCTTTGTGGCTGCCGCCTTCCCTGTTGCTGCCCAGGGGCAGCAGGGCTCCTCCCGATTTCAGTGCGTGCGAGTCCGTTGTGCTCCTGCCACCTTCATCCTGTATCCAGCCCAGGGGGGCCTCCTGTTTTTTTCTTTGTAAGATCTCCAGCTTGCCATTGGCCGCCGTGGTGGTAGCGAAATCAGCAACGAAGGCGGGTTGCTCTCCTGCGGGGATGGCCACGCAAATCGGATTGGTGCCCAACATTCTTTCTATTGAGAAAGTAGGTGCAACGAGTGCGCTGGCGTTGGTCATACTGATGCCGATCATATCCTGCTCCAGCGCCAGCATGGAATGATAGGCTGCTATACCAAAATGGTTGCTGTTTTGCACGGCTACCCAGCCGGTGCCAGCGGTTTTCGCTTTTTCAATGGCAATTCGCATCGCCACCGGCGCTACTACCAGCCCCAGTCCTCCGTCGCCATCCACAGTGGCCGTGGAAGGCGTTTCATGTATCACACGGATCCCAGGCTTCGCGTTGATCCTTTTTACCTCCCACAGCCTCACGTACCCGATCAGCCTGGCGATGCCATGAGAATCGATCCCTCTCAGGTCTGCCGATACAAGAACGGAAGCAGCGGTTTGCGCATCCTCTTCACTACAGCCGATTTTTAAAAATACATTTTTGGATAGCTCGAGCAGCTCCTCGAAAGGGTATACATGGGTCATGGCTGCAAGATAAGTTGTTCGGGGCTTTCTGCTCCGGCCTGGTGTTAGGGGCCGGTCTGCATTTTTACATGGCCCTTCCTTTTTCCTTCAATAGAAAACCATTGCTTAGAAAACAGCGAAAAAAGTCCCGGTTTCCCGGGACATTTTTTCTTCGAAATGCTGGAATTAATCGTCATCGTCTTTTTCTTCTCCTTCTGCTTTGCCTATACCATCTTCATCGCCTGCATTCTGCATGGCCAACCCTGGTCCCGCTTCAGTGTGCCTGATCTGTCCACCGAGATGGGCGGTAATGCCGAGCGCGCCGGAGGCAATGAAAGCAAGGATCAGCACGGGGTATTTAACGGTATGGAAAACATGTCTGCCCGCCACCTTTACTACGCCTGCCAAAGCCAGGAGTCCTGTAGCGATGATCAGCCAGAGCGAGGTGGAAGCCATGCTTTCATGCTTTTCGATGGCTGATTCCGCGATGCCTGGAATATGTTCTGCTGTTTCTTCCGCGCCTTCACCTGTAAAAAAAGCAGGGATCGCGAATAATCCTGCCGCTACCAGGATATAAAAAGCAACCGTCACACCAGGGTGATATTTGCGTGCAAGCGAAAAGGCGAGTAAGATGAGACCCACGAAACTAAGCACTACCGGCAAATGGGTAATTGCCAGGTGCATTTGTGCCTGTGTCATAATTATTTGTTTTAAGTGATCAATAAAAAAAACTGACTAGCAGGCAAGTCGGGGAGGATGGAAGATCGAAAAGAGGGGATCGCTCAATTTGTATGAGGAAGGTATGGGAATATGCAGTACCGGTCTTGAACGGACCACGGGCGCTTCCACCGTGTTGGCCGGGCTGAAAACAGTGAGTGAAAAACCGGGACCCAAGGTCTTGAATGGCATGCGGCTTTCTTCCTGTTCATCACCATCGTTGGGATGTCCCTGGGTGTAGTGCACCTTCATGAAGTCTGAAAAGGAGAAATTGTCCCGCTGGGCATGAGTGATATAATGGTCCAGCAGCCCCGGCAGCTTCAATAACTGGCCGGCTTCCGTAGTGGCCAGTGTAAACACCAGCAGGAAAAATAGAGAGGCCGCTTTTTTCATCTATCGTAATTTAAGAAATATTGTAACGATTTCAAATAAGGAACAACAGGAGCCATCGTTTTTACAAATCTTTTATGAAAGGCCAGTCCTCATTTACTCAGCCTGTAGTAGGGGATCTTAGCCGTGGGATGGAAACCCAGGCTCAACGCGAGCTGATAGGAGGGCCTGTTCTCCAGCCGGCAGGACCAAACGGGCTCCAGATGATTTTCAATGCAATGGTCTATAAGCGCTGCACAGGCAAACCTCGCCAGCCCCTTTCCCCTGAATTCCGGCAGGGTCTCAATACCCAGTTCGAGTTGATTGCCGTGGATGTATGAAGAAAAAGCCGTGCAGGCAAGCTGCTCTTTATAAAACACACTGAAGCCCGTACCGGCTTTGAGAAAATGATCTTCGCTTTTCCAGAAGAATTTGGGCACCACTGATCCCTTCATGTCGCAGAATATCCGTCGGTTGGTACGCACAATGCGGATGTGTGGGTCGGTAGGATCGATCCATTTATATTTCAGGGGATCGAATTGAAAATTGATGCGTGTATGCAGTTGCACCGCGCCCTGCTCAGATCCCGGCCCTACCGGGTCCACCGGCTGAAGGCGATCTCCCAAAAGCCGCTCCAGCTTTTCTTGCCACTCTCCCGGCCAGGTTTGCATCCATTCGTGTTCTGTCCTCTGTCCAGTTGTATTCAGTGCATAATCCAGGAACTGCTCATTGAAATCCTG
Organism: Chitinophagaceae bacterium; assembly: GCA_036676905.1. GTDB lineage: Bacteria > Bacteroidota > Bacteroidia > Chitinophagales > Chitinophagaceae > Flavisolibacter. Next base: position 51,113 of record JAKFCE010000005.1, on the reverse strand, counting down.
GTTATCCTGATCACCGAGAAGGAGGGACATGCCGTAAGGATGTACAATATGAAACGTAGTGGGTTTGCGTGGGTCATTCACATAGACTTTGCCGGGCATGTCGCCGGTGAGCACCGTTCTTGCGAAAAGTGTATTGATCCCCACTTCGTCCAGAAAGGGTAAAAGTATCTTATGGTCTTTTGTTTTTAAGAGTTGCATATATAAATAAACTTCCCGGAGGGATCTTTTACCTGGCTATATCATATCGCACAACTACCGTACCATCCAGCCACTATATTTCGCATGAAGAAAACTTAAGACTGTACCGAATTTACTTCATTCGTTTCTGCACCGCCTGCCGTATTTTTAAAATGCTTGATAAAAGATAACCATGAGGATCGCAACCTATAATGTCAATGGAGTGAATGGCCGGCTTCCAGTGCTTCTCCGCTGGCTTGAGCAGACCCAGCCTGATGTTGTCTGCCTGCAGGAGCTGAAGGCGCCGGAGGAGAAATTTCCAATGCAGGCCATCCAGGAGGCGGGCTACCAGGCGATATGGCATGGACAGAAAAGCTGGAACGGGGTGGCCATCCTGTCGCGGGAGCTGCCTTTAAAAGAGGTATGCCGTGCATTGCCGGGAGACCCCGAAGACCTGCACAGCAGGTATATAGAGGCCGAAGTGGGAGGGATGGTCATTGGTTGTCTTTATTTGCCCAATGGGAACCCGGCACCCGGGCCCAAGTTCGATTACAAGCTGCGATGGTTCGACAGGCTCACGCTTCATGCATCGGAGCTGATGGCTACCGGCAAGCCTGTGATACTCACAGGTGATTATAATGTAATGCCCACAGAAAAAGATGTGTACAAGCCGGAGCGCTGGGTGAACGATGCACTCTTCCGTCCGGAGACCAGGGCCGCATTCCGCAAGCTGGTGGACCAGGGATGGACAGACGCCATCCGTCATTTACATCCCACGGAAACCATCTATACATTCTGGGATTATTTCAGGGATGCTTTCCGCCGCGATGCTGGACTTCGGATCGATCATTTTTTGCTGAGTCCTGCTATCGCCCCCAGGTTGCGCTCAGCGGGCGTAGATAAGGAGGTCAGGGGCTGGGAAAAAACCAGCGACCATGCACCAGTTTGGATAGAGCTTACCTGACGATCGTCGAATGCATCTGCCTGATCTTCCACCTTCCATTTTCCCTGGTGAGCACGGCGCTTTCCAGCCAATGAATGGATCTTCTCTTATCACCCCTGATGAACTCCGCTTTGTTGTGATAGCTTACCCAGGCGATATCGCCTTGCTGCACTGTCCTGATGAATTCAAAAGAATTGATGCGGTCGAATTTTTCCCTGGCGCCGGTTACATAATGGATAAGGGTGTCCAGGTTCCATACCTCCCCCTGTTCCAGCAATAACATGTCGGAAGTAGCCTGCTCCCTGATCTTTTCCGCAGACCGTTCGGAAAGACCGTCGAAAAACCTGACTATGGTGGCCTCAATACTGTCTTTTTGTGCCCACCCGGTGGCTGAACCGAGCAGAAGGAAGATGAGCACGAAGAAAATATGTCTCATAAAATAGTTTGAACATTATCGCGGCGCGCGGCTGAACACCCTGATGGCCTCAATGATCTCTTCTTCTGCTTTATTGTGGGTGTTGCGCAAGGGGATCCTGCTTTGAAAGATCCTGTTGCCCGGTTGCCTGTACCTCACGAAAAGAACGAAATTATCCTGGATGGTCAAAACCACTTCGGCCTGTTCTATCCTGGCGTCTATGAAATCCTCCCAGGTGGTGATCAGCTCACCATGATACATGATGCCTTTCCTGTCGATGGAGATGATGGTCTTGTTGGCAAATCCTTTCCTGAGGAAAAGAATGGCAGGGATGATGGCTACGTGCAGCAGCTGCAAGCGAAAGCCTTTTTCGGATTCATCATTGTTAAAGAAACTGGAAACGAAAAGCGTGAGGCAGAGCAGTCCCAGGAAGATGTTCACGCCTTTTGATTCTTTCACCAGAAAAGGCTTGTCCCGGTCTACCTTGATCATCCCCTGAATTATTTATCTGAATGTAGGGAAAATATGATCAATAATAGGCTGCCGAAAGAACTGACATTGTGATGAACGGTTGCTGTTAGCCCTTCCCCCTTCTTTTTTTTGTAATTTAGTTCGCTATTCCAACGATTTGCCTGGCCAGATCGTCCTAGCAAAGGCCAGGAAAACATTTTACTATGAAAGTTATTATTTCCATTGCATGCATATTAGGTCTTTGCGCAGGCCTCACTGCCCAGGGCCAGAGCCCAAAAGATGCGCTTGCCCGGCTGAATGCCCGGCTGCCCCAGGAGAAGATTTATATCCATTTTGACAAGGACCGCTACCAGGCAGGCGAGACTGTTTGGTTCAAAGCTTATTTGTATAACAGCGGACTGCCGGGCGTTGAGAGCCATAACCTGTACTTGCAACTGGTGGATCCCAGCGGCGTGGTGGTTCAAAAAAAGGTATATCCTGTGGCGGGCGCTACTGCCAACGGGAGCATAGACCTTCCAGACTCATTGCCTACGGGCAGCTATTACATACGGGCTGTCACTCCCAGGATGATGAACCTTGCTGAGGACCTGGTGTACAGGAAAAGTCTGCCCATCTATAATCCATTGCAACCGGTAGCAACGGCTAACATAGAGCGCAAGCCCATTTCACTTCAGTTCTATCCCGAAAGCGGCAACCTGGTGGATGGCGTGATCACGATCGTGGGCTTCAAGGCACTTGATAAATGGGGTTATCCTGCGAACGTTACAGGAGTGATCAGGACCACGACGGGCACGGGCATTACCACTTTTAAAACCACGCATGACGGGATCGGAAGACTGCAGTTCAAGCCTGTGGCCGGGCTATCTTATGTAGCGGAAGTGGAGATGGATGGGAAAAAATTTTCTTTTCCTTTGCCTCCTGTGCAAGCGGGCGGTGTAAGCCTGCGGGTGCAGGAAGAGAAAGGAGGGAAGCTTTTCCAGCTGTCGCGTGGAAACGCGGAAAAAGAAAAGTTCAACGACATCTCGTTGATCGTTCAGCATAATAACGAGGTGGTCTACAGGAATGATATCAGTTTTGATGACTATCCCTCTGTAAGAGGTCACCTGGGTACAGACAGTTTGCCGCCGGGCATTTTGCATTTTACTGTGCTGGATGCTACCGGTAACGTGATCGCCGAAAGACTTTCCTTCGTGCACAACCCCTCGTTATTCATCGATCCTGATTTCAAGGTGGTAGATTCTTCTATGGACCGGCGTGGCATGAACCAATATCAGCTCAGTTTCCCGGAGAATGTCAATGGCGTGTTCTCTGTGTCTGTAACAGACGCTTCTTTGCCCTTGTTGCCCGACAGAGAGAATATTTATTCCAGGTTTTTGCTTTCAAGCGATCTCAAAGATCATGTACACAACCCGGCATTTTATTTTGAGAGGAATGACGATTCGACCAAGCGCGCAATGGATAACCTGTTGCTCACACAAAAATGGACCCGCTTCCAGTGGCCGCAACTCCTGCGCGGGGAAATGCCCACCGTGCGGTACAACGATGGCTACCTCCGTACCATCAGCGGATACCTGACAGAGGCCAAATCGGGCGATCGTGTCTCAACCGGCACACTCAGCCTGTTCCTGGAAGGTGAGGATTCTTCCTCACAAAGCTTCAACGTACCGGTGAGCGCTGACGGTACTTTCAGACTTGACTCCATTTTGTTTTACGGAAATGGAAGGATCATGTATTTGTATTCCCAGGGTAAGAAAGCACCGGCTGTGCAGCTTCACCTGGATCCCACGAAATTGGATAGCCTGGCAGCGCTGTTGCCCGGGAGCTGGAAAGAGATCAGGACTGTAATGCCAGGCAGGGATGTGGTCTTGAATAGCCTGACACCAAAGCCTGTGAAGAAGCCTGTGGTCGCCGAGGTAGTGACGCCAAAGGAAAGCAAGCGGATTGATCCTAAATCTGCTGCCAACGAAAAATATGCAACCGGTGTCTGGAAAACCTCTGGCCGGGTGGTATATGATGAATCGCTAAAGGTGAATGAGAACACCTCCGTCATGGAATACATCCTGCAGAATATTGGCACAGTGAAGATGCAGGGCGGACAACTGGTCAACATGAAAAATTACAGTGTTCAAACAGGCCAGCACTGGCCGGTAGGGACCTACCTGGAAGAAAACGTAGTCACCATTAGCAACCTGGCTTCTTACCGCATGGGCGATATTGGCCTCATCAAATTCTTTGAAGCAGGGTTTGTGGGCGTAGGCACCATTTATTCAGGGGGTGCAGTCTCTGTGTACAGGAAAAAGAATGGTGATGCAAAAACCGGCAAGGAGCTGCCATCTGTTCCTTACTCCGGATATTCTTTATACAGGCCATTTATAAGAGCGGCAGTATCACAGGGCCTGCCAGACAAGAGCGGTTTGCTGTTCTGGGAACCTGTCTTATATGTAGATTCTGCGAGCAGGGTGATGAATATTCAATTCCCGAACAATGACACAGGTAAAAAAATCAGGGTAGTGGTGGAAGGTTTCGATGCTACAGGCAAGCTCCTGTATTTTGAAAGGATAGTAGGCAAACAGTAAAGGCCCCAGCCGGGCTGATTAAGACCAGCCTATTTATCCTGTCAACCTGGTCAGTTTGTTCACTTGTTTTACCGCAGCCATTTCAGGGGCGGGAATATAGATATCAAAGGTGGCTCCCTTCTTTAGTTCGCCAGAGGCCACGATAATGCCTTTATGATTGTCCACAATGCGCTTCACAATGGCCAGCCCCATCCCCGTGCCTGCATATTTTTCCTTTGCATGCAGGGTGCTGAATATCTGGAAGATCTTGTCCTTGTCTTTTGCAGCAAAGCCGATCCCATTGTCCTGTACGGTAATGTGGCAGTAGTTCAGGTCTGGTGAGAGCTGGTTGTCTGGCAAACCCTGGCCTTTTTCTACCCTGCATTTGATAATGATACGCGGAGGGATCTTGGGATGAGAAAACTTAAGGGCATTGCTCACCAGGTTGAGGATCAGCTGGTAAAATTGGAAGTGATTGACGGTAGGACGACAGTTGCCAAAATATTGGACGGTTGCGTGTTTTTCTTCAATCACATCGTGTAGTTCTGCCTTTACTTTTTCAGTGATCTCAGCAAGGTCGGTGGGTTCAAGTTCGTACACCGACTTGTTGAAGTCCGCATAGGTCACCAGTCCCCTGATGAGTGAGCGGATGTTCTTGGCGGCTTCGCTTACTTTTTTCAGGTATTGTTGAACAGCATTGGGAAGATGGTATTCTTCCTTTTCCATAATGAGGCTGATGAAGCTTTGAATTTTGCGGAGGGGTTCCTGCAGGTCATGGCTGGAGATGTAGAGGAATTTTTCCAGCTCCTGTTTTTGCCGGATCACCTGCTCTTCTATTTGCTTGCGTACAGTTACATCTGTACCAATAGCTACATATTGGTAAACTTCGCCATCTTCATTTATGAAAGGGACAACTGTAGTGTCTACCCAATAATAACTGCCATCCTTTGCCCGGTTGACGAATTCACCCTTCAATGGTCTTTTCTCGTCTACCGCTTTGTCCAGCTGCTGAATGAATCTTTCGGCATGTTCGCCACAATTGACCACCGTGTGTTTTCTGCCCAGGAGCTCCTCCCTTGTGTATTTGGAGATCTCGCAGAACTTGTCATTTATTTTCAACAGGGTGCCTTGTTTATCTGTGATCGCCACCACGGCGGCTTCGTCGAGGGCATATTTGAAATCCTTGAGCTCCTGCATTTTAGACCTTAAAACAGTAACGGACATCCGAAATCTAAGGATCAGAAGCGCACAAACCACGAGAATGCCAACTGAAAAAGCGTGGTTGATAATGCTCACATCCTGGAGGTGCTGAGAAGGCTCCCTGGGTGAGATCAGAAATCCGGTAATGTCAAGAAGGATCGCCAGGATGCCGGCCAGGGCGATCACCCGCAGATTTGAAACGGCCAGGAAAAGAAAAAGTACGCCGGTGTATAAGAGTCCATCTGTGATGCCTACCTCGGTTTGCAGGTCGATTATAAATACAGCCCCCAGGAGAATGAATCCTGCAGCACCGCAGATGTTCTCGGATAGTTTTCTTTTGCCGGCCATGATATAAAATCGGGGTCTTTATGCAAGATCAGCCTCAAATACCGCCATAAACGACGACCACCGTCAATAGTTTTACTGATCCTCAGCACCCACAACCGAAAATCGGAACAGCCGGGTTTGGAGGGGCTTCAGGGTTGCTCTCTATTAATTTCATTGAGAATCAACGAGATGGCTTTCTATTCATGCTTTTAATAAACCCTGTAAGGATCTGATCATAGCCTTCTCTTTATCTGAGTCTTTAGCGTGCCAGTGTATCTACGGTATCCACACCGTCAATCCTGTCCACCCGATCGATACCGGTAGGTTTCTCTGCCTCTCCAGCTGTATGCATCCCATCCAGTTTCTTCAATTCACAAGCCTCTTCGGGGGCAGGAATATAGATGTCGAATTTCGCTCCCTTCCTTAATTCCCCTGATGCTTCTATTACCCCTTTGTGGTTATCCACTATGCGTTTTACAATAGCCAGACCTATACCGGTGCCAGCATACTTTTCCTTTCCATGCAGGGTCCTGAATATCTCGAAGATCTTTTCCTTGTCCTTTTCGGCAAAGCCGATCCCATTGTCCTGCACGGTGATGTGGCAATAGCTCTGGTCCGGTGAGAGAAGATTGTTAACAATAGATCTTCCTTTTTTCATCCTGCACTTAATGACCACGCGGGGCGGTATGGTGGGGTGTGAGAATTTCAGCGCATTGCTCACCAGGTTCAGGATCAGCTGGTAGAATTGGAACTGGATCACATTGGGACGGCAATTGCCAAAGTATTCAATGGTGGCCTGTTTTTCTTTGATGATATCATTCAGTTCGGCCTTTACCTTTTCTGTAACCTCAGCCAGGTCTGTGGTTTCAAACTCATATACTGATCGGTTGAAGTCAGCATACGTAACCAGGTCCTGTATCAGCGTGCGGATACGCCTTACCGCTTCATTCAATTTGTGGAGGTGCTGCTGTCCCTGGGCTGACAAATTCTGCTCTTCTTTTTCCAGGATGAGACTTGTGAAGCTTTGGATCTTACGAAGGGGTTCCTGCAGGTCGTGACTGGAGATGTACAGGAATTTTTCCAGTTCCTCCTTTTGTTTGATCACCTGCTCCTCTATCTGTTTACGCAATGTAACATCGCTGCCAATAGCCACGTACTGGTAGATCTCGCCGTTGTCGTTCACAAAGGGAACAATGGTCGTGTCGATCCAGTAATAACTGCCGTCCTTCGTCCTGTTAATGAATTCGCCTTTCAAAGGTTTCTTCGTTGCCACGGTCTTGTCCAGCTCCTTCATGAATTTTTCGGCATGCTCCCCCGAGTTCACTACCGTATGGTTTTTCCCGATCAGGTCTTCCCTTGTGTATTGGGAGATCTCACAGAACTTATCATTCACCTTCAGCACCTTTCCCTGTCCATCGGTGATCGCCACCATGGCTGATTCATCCAGCGCATATTTGAAGTCCTTCAATTCCTGCATTTTCAGCCTCAGGACAGTTGCCGAGGCCCTGTACTTTAGTAGGAGAAGGGTAACGATCACTACCATAGACAAGGAAATGATACGGTTGGCGATCCCTATGGACTCCAGGTAAAATCCCGGAGGCCGGGGGGAGAGAAAGTATCCTCCAATGATCAGGAGGATGGAGATCACCGCACCGAAAGCTATCAGGCGTGGATCAGGGACGGCAATAAAGAGAAATAAAACGGCCACATACAGAATGCCATCCGCTATGCCAATGGTGGTTTGTATGTCAATCAGGAAGATCACCACGAACAAGATGAACGCGGCTGAGGTGTAAAGACCTTCTTTTATTTTTTTGCGGATCACCATGAATTACCAATAATATTTATCTGCAAGTTGAGATCAATGCGGTGCTTAAATGAGGACTGTGGTCAACCGATTTCCTGATCCTCAACAACTCTATCCGAAATTTTGAACAGGATAAGGCCGGGATTTTGCATGGCTTCAGGCATGATGGACTGGAGGGATATTTTTAGAAGGTCGGCTATTACGGTGGAAGATAAATGGGATGAGCTTCGAACTGCTTTGACCAGGAGGCTGGGTCTGAACGATCAGCTCCAGATCGTTCCTTTCCGCACTTATGGAACAGCCAGGCGGCTTTATGTAAAAGGAAGGGTGCTGGAAGACAAAAAGATCGCCAGCGCAGGTGACAGGGATACGGTTTTGAACAACCTGCTGAACATGTATAAGCGGTTTGAAAGCGATGAGGTCGCGGGTGCGAAGCTAAGGATCAGGTTGGGTAATAAAGACCATGAGGTAGTTACCGACAGCGAGGGCTATTTTGTACTCGACCTTCATCCCGAAGAGCCATTGATCTATGAAGAACTATGGCACCCGGTGCCCCTTGAGCTCATGGAATCTCCACTTCCGTTTCCTGCCGGGTTGCAAGCCAGGGCGGAGGTGATGATACCGCCGCCGGACGCCGAATATGGCATCATCAGCGACATAGACGATACCATTGTAAAAACTACGGCCACCGACCTGCTGGCCATGAGCCGGATCACTTTTTTGAACAATGCAAGAACACGGCTGCCCTTTGCGGGTGTGGCCGAATTTTATAAGTCGCTGCAATTGGGCAGGAACGGTAAGCGCAATAACCCCTTTTTCTACGTGAGCAGCAGTCCCTGGAACCTATATGACCTGCTGAAAGATTTTCTTGACCTCAACAGCATTCCTGCAGGTCCTTTATTACTCCGCGACTTTGGATTGAACAGGAAAGAAGATAAGGAGGAAGGTCATATGGGCCATAAGCTGAAGGAGATCAGGCAGATCCTGGAAGCCTATCCGCAGTTGCAGTTTGTACTGGTGGGCGACAGTGGGCAAGAGGATCCTGTGATCTACAGGGAGGTAGTGAAGGAGTACCCTGGTCGGATCCTTGCGATCTATATCCGTGATGTGCAGTTGCCGGAAAGAGAAAAGATCGCGGTGGATGTATCCACTTCCCTGAAAGAACATAAGGTGGAGATGCTGATCGTTGACAACACCGTGGAGGCGGCTGAACACGCCGCAAAGAACGGGCTGATCTTTACGGATACCATTCCCGCCATTGAGCAGGAAAAAAGAGAGGACAAGGGACAGGAGGCAGGGAAGGAGGAGATGGGAGTTGTGGGGGATGCGAAAGCCTGAGTTAGTTTTTTGGGTTCAGTGTTCAGTGTTCAGTGTTCAAGGTTCAAGGTTCAAGGTTCAAGGTTCGGTGCTCTTTTGTTGTTCGATGTGAAAGTGAAAAGCAGTATTCATGATCGGCGATCCTTTCTGAAAACTGCCAGTAGTCCCAGTACGGGACCGATTGCCAGTAACATAAAAAGATAGCGTAGCGTCAGTTCATTTCTAAGCAGGTTGACGAACTGTATGCTCACAATAGTAATGGCAAAGCCGATGCAGTTGACGATGGTCAGCGAGCTGCCTCTTGATTCGGGGGGAGCATGCCTGGCCACCAGGGTAGAAAAAAGCGGCGAATCTGCAATCACGAAGATCCCCCAAATAAAAAGAAATAAAAGAAAAGCGGTTGGAGAGCCCGACACGAGTACTATCGGGGAAACGAGACAGCAGAGGCAGGAAGCCAACAAGGCCAGCGTGGCCAGGCGTTTCGCGCCCCATTGTCCCGACAACGAGCCACTGATCACGCAGGCCGGTCCACCGGATGCGATCACGAGAAAGGACCAGAAAGGAATGTTGAGGTCAGCCGAGGGATAGAGCTCGTTGTAACCAGCCAGCATAAGGGGTACGAAGGCCCAGAACGTATATAACTCCCACATATGACCGAAATAGCCAAAGGCGGCCTGCCGGAATGCTGGAGAGTGGAATCCATGGAGGAAGGAGGTAAGGCGCAAAGGCTGGCCCGGTTTCCTGAACGGCCCATCCGGTACCCATAATAGCATAGCCAGGCCTCCCATGCCAGATAAAAGGCTGGTGGCGTAGATCACATAATGCCAATGAAACTGCCCGGTGAGATCTTTGAGGAGGTGGGGTAGCGCTGTACCTACTACGAGCGCACCCACGAGGTAGCCCAGCGATCTGCCCAGGCCCTCTTTGTAATGGTCAGCGGCGATCTTCATGCCTACAGGGTAAATGCCGGCCAGAAAGAAACCAGTAAGGAACCTGAATAGCAAGACCGAAGTGGCGCCTGAGCCGGGGATCAGCAGTGCAAGATTGGCCACAGCGGCGAATAGGGAACAGGCAAAGAAAACAAGGGTGGGGCGAAACCGGTCAGCAATAGCGAGAACGGCAAATACCAGGGTGCCAGTAATGAATCCAAATTGCACGGCGCTGGTGAGATGGGCGAGGAAACCTTCATTGAGCTGGAGGGAGCGGCGGATGTCTTCCACAATGGAATTACCCACGAACCAGAGCGAGGTACAAAAGAACTGGGATAATACGATCACAGGCAGTATTCGCCTCATCTAGGGGTTTTATGATTTGTCATTGGTCTCCAGCAATTTCAGTTCCTGTTGCATATTTTGTCTTGCCTGCTCTTCCAGCCTATCCAATTCGGGCATATTAAAGATCGTGTCCCGAGCCAGGAAACGACGCAATACCGCTTTTCTCCCTTCCGCATATAACGGTTCGGGGTAAGCGCTGAATTCTTTCCTGATGTTCCTGGCGTACTCAAGGTAATGATCCGTATCGGATCCCAGTATCGACAGGTCGGCGTCGGTAAAGTAATTGGAGTCGTTGTCGGCCGACCAGGCATGATCACGGGTAGCGAGGATATGTGCTTCGCAACGGCTGATTATTTCTGCGGGGAGTTCCAGGGCGGTGAGTTGCTCAAAGGCCAGGTGTGCGCTCCTGGTTTCATTATCGCCTCTGGCCGGATCGTAGATCACATCGTGATAGCATAAGGCAAAGAATACCGCGTCCCAATGATGGATCTTTTCCTTAAAGCCAAGCAGCACTTCGTACACATCGGCCAGGTGCGAAAGTGTGTGGTAGTGCCGGCCTGGTGCAGAATAATGAACGCATATATCATCCCAGGCTTTCTCTGCGGCTTCAGGATGGACCTGGTAAGCGGAGAGCGTGGAAAAAAAATCCTGTTCCAGTTGTGCTTGTCCGGGCATAGCTATTATTTAAATCTGACGATCATGGCCACAATTACTCCAGCTTGCTGCCGCAAAATTTACAGTACTCTGCATTATGGTCGTGGCCTTCACGCCCGCAGTTTTTGCAGGCTTGTACTCCCTCCCGCCTGGCTTTCACGGCCAGGGCCATTTCGGTGGTCACGATACCGGTAGGCACGGCGATGATGGCATAACCGGTCAGCATGATGATGCTGGCGATGAATTTGCCAAGGGGCGTTACCGGTGAAATATCGCCATAGCCAACAGTGGTAATGGTAACAATGGCCCAGTAGATGCTGGTGGGGATGTCGTCGAAACCATTGGTGCCGCTTTCTACCAGGTACATCACAGATCCCTGTATGGTCACCAGCATGAGTACCACGAACATGAAGATGCTGATCTTCCGCATGCTGCCGCGGAGGGCTACACCCAGGAACTTCATCTCGGTAAGGAATTGCGTGAGCTTAAATATTCTGAATACACGCAAAAGCCTGAGGCCTCTCAGGATCATCAGCGATTGCGCGCCCACGAAAAACAAGCTTAAATAGCCGGGTATGATGGCCAGCAGATCGATGATGCCGTGAAAGCTGAACACATAGCGGTGTGGCTGGCGGATGGCGATCAGCCTGAGGATGTATTCTATGGAAAACAGTCCTGTGAACACAAGTTCCAGCATCCAGAAGGCTCTGCCAAATGCCTCATGGTAGCGGTCGACGCTGTCGAGAACTACTGTAAGGATGCTGGCGAAAATGAGGATGAGCAGTGTGACGTCAAAGATCTTCCCCGCACGTGTATTGGACTCATAAATGGTTTCGTGCAGCCGATCTCTCCAGTCTTTTTTTTCCCTGCTTTGCATGGTTACTGCCATTGTAATCCATAACAAATTAAGCATAAATATTCGTGCGCAGGTTTGCGCCAGGATGCAGTTGTGGTGAGCAGGACCGGGAAGATCCACCTTATGTACAGGTGAATTGCAGTCTTGTGCTGAAAAGAAGATGCCTGCGGTTATTCGTTCTCCTGGAGGGGCCAGTGAAAGCAGATGGTATAGCCGTCCGGGTCGGTGACCGTGATGCTTTTGAACCCGTAGGTGGTGACCTGGGGCTCCCTGATCTCAATACCATGCTCCTTCAGGTGCTGATGAACCTGGCTGATGCCGGGCGTGCTAAAATAAAGCGTGAGGTCGCGGTGGTGCAGCACGCGGGTGGGATCGGGAGTGAGGGGCCTGTGGTCTTTTTCATAAGCTGTATTCAGCATCAAAGTTTTCCCGGAATGCTCGAGCAGGGCCCAGTTGCAATCAACCACCGAGGGTGCCTGCTGCAGGATCCTGAATCCTAATGCCTGGTAAAATGCGAGGGATTCCTGCATATCGTAGACCTGCAGGAGCGGTGTCATGTCTTTGATGTCAACGGTCATGGTGGAGAGGTTGGTACGGATACTGTAATTTACTCAAAATTCTTTTCTAAATAGGTTTTCATCCTTTCCCTGCCCATATCCTTCCTGGCTTAAGTAAATCTCAGTATGATCCCCCATGGGTTTACATTAGGCATGGCGCTTTGAAGTTTTTTTTGCTTTCTCTTTTGCTTCGTTCTCCTTCAGTTTGAACTTCAAGATCTTTTTGACCAGCGTAACGGGGAGGGGCTTGTCATGAGGAAATTGTATGGCTCCTTTGGAAGTCTTGTATCCGGCCAGTTCCTTTTCCATCGCTGTTAGCGGAGAAGGGGTAGGATAGAAGCCGATATGAGCCTTGTTGGATGCAAAATATACGAGTGGACCTTTGAATTTATAACCAGGCATGTTGTATGAAATACTTTCCTCGGCTCCGGGCGCCGTCTCCCTGATGATCTTTCGAAGCTGCTGCAGCTTGGGGCGGATCCCAGCGGGGCAAGACGCTATATAGGCATCTACGGTTTGGAATTTTGCTGTCTCCATTTTCAGGCTTTACCTAAAAATAATCATTGGCCCCCTTGATTGCAACTAGGTAGTGGAGTTCCATGCCGGGCAGTTAACTTATGGTGGTTGATGATGACCAAGGGCAAGCAAAGCGGTGATGCCGGTCATCGGCTTCCTTGGTGAGCAGGGATAATTTTGGGTTGCTAAAAACAGAAATATGCGAACGCTGAATGATGCTCAATTAAGGGAGTTGGCAAAGAAAAGGGTAGAGTTCAGAACCCACTTGATCGTATACCTGGTGGTAAATGCTTCCCTGTGGCTGATCTGGCATTTCACCGGGCAAGGCTATATGTGGCCGATATGGCCTATGACAGGATGGGGCGTGGGACTGATCTTTCATTACATCTTCGAGTACAGGACTTCCCGGCTTCTTTCTGAAGAGGAGGAGTACCAGCGGTTGAAGAAACAGATGAACAGATGAACAGATGAATGTTGAAGCAATGTGTTAATCACTTCACCAGCTTCAGGATCTGCCGGCAGGCTTCACCCAGGGCCTTTCTTGCCGCTTCGTTGATGCCGCCCTGGTATTTTTCATCTACCTGCCTGTTTGTCTTTATGCTGCCGTCTTTTAAAGCTTTCAGTGTGAGGTTGGCCTTCACTGTGTATGCTGAAGCGGCTTCCGGATCCGCATGCCTGATGGCTTTTAAAACACCACCCGCCTTCGTTCCAGGTTTGATCTCTGTAAAAACAGTGGTGAGGGTATAGTCGCAATTGAATTTTCTCGCTTCTTCTTCATTGCTCACCATAATGGCTTCCACGTTACCAGAGCTCAGCACGTCCGACATGTGTCCCTGCATCTCGCGCCTGTTTATTTCACTGCTGCCTTCCGGTACCAGCACGCCAATGCGGATCATACCCGGTACCTTAATGGAACTTACGATGGCCTGGTATTCGGCTTCGTTATTTTCCACATCCCGGGTCATTTGGTCGTAGTCCAGCCTTCCCATGAGTTCCTCGTAGCCATCTGCTTCCAGGTAACCGGCCGGGATATCAAATAAGGCTGCGTCGAGTTTGGCTGTAGAGAGCTCTATGGTTTCCAAGGTGGTTTGCATAGAGGTTCCGTCCCCCATGGTCATCGTCATGGTCTGTGTCAAAGGGAAACCTATCTTGGCCTTGCCGGAATGATGGGTAACGAGCTTGTCGGTGCAGCCTGGCTGCGAAGGACTGCCCATACCTGTGTTATAGTTCATAGGGCAATTGAATTCAGGCAGGTCGATATACCAGCCATCCGTTTTCATCATCATGCTGTCCTTCATGGTGCAGGCATCCGGCGAGGGTTTGATCTTTTGGGTGATCCAAATATGCCGGGCCGTGAAGCCAAACATGTTCCTTCTTTCCCCGCTGTCGTGCACGCTATACCAGATATTGATCACGCCGCCTTTCTCCATGGGTTTCTTTTCTTTAGCTGCAGGTTGTTTGCCGGCCTTTTCTTCATTCCCGCTGGAGAATGGTTCTATGTAATAAAGCCGTTTTTTATCGTTCAGGTAAACCGTTCTTTTCAGATCACATTGTTCTATGGTGGCCATGTCTCCACCTATACCCATCATGGTGGAGCCTTCAATTCTTTTACGCATACCCTTTACATATACCGTAGAAATGCTTTTCATACCCATGACCGTGGTTTCCTGGGTGATCTTGTATTGCTGAGCTGATGCGAGGCCTGGGAGGAGGAAGGAAAGTGAGAAAACTGTCAAGGCAAGCCGGTATGCTTTTTTCATGATCAGGTTTTTCCGCAAGTTCTGCGCTGGCCGGCAGATAGGGAATGATGGCGGTCAGCCCATGCATTGACAGCCATCGGTGTGAGGGAACTGCCAGTTGTATGCATTCAAAAATCTAACTTTAAAGAAAAAAATATGACAATCCTTGGTTTCCTGCTGCTCCTGCTGATCGCTGCTATTTGCGGTGCAATTGGCCAGTCTTTAGCCGGCTACGACCTGGGCGGCTGCCTGGTGTCCATCGTCGTTGGGTTCATAGGCGCTTATCTTGGACTATGGATCGCAGGAAAAATGGACCTGCCCCGTTTCTTCGAGATCAATATCGAAGGCAAGCCCTTCCCTGTTATCTGGGCGGTGATCGGCTCGGCATTATTTACGCTGGTCGTCGCGCTGCTGCGAAGAGCTTTCGTGGGCCCGAGGCGGTATTGACGTGAATCGTCAATCGTCAATCGTCAATCGTGAAAGGTGAATGGTGACCGGCAGCGACCTTCCCTTGTCAGTTTTTCGCCTTTCAACTTTCGCCCTAAGGGGCTTTATATCTCAACACAACGCCACCTTCTCCGGCCGCCCAGCCATGCTGGGGATCCGTGAAGAACAGTTCTACCAATCTTTTGCCCGCAATTCTTGCATCGGTTTTCCAGGTGATGCCGGCATCTGTTGACTTCAGTACTTCACCGGATGCAGTCATGTAGCCGGTGGAATGATCAACGAATTGCAAATCAAAAGCACTCGCTGGCGCAGATCGTGCCTGCCAAAGTTGTCCCCCATTGGTAGTGGTGAGCAAGGGCCCGTCGGTAACGGTCCATCCCCGGAGCCCCACAAAGAATAAGGTATGGATAGTATAGGTTTGTGGGGTGGGTTGGGCTGCCCAGGTAAGGCCGCCATCGGTTGTTTTATAAATGGTTCCAGGCCTGCTGGTGGCTCCCCAGCCATTCAATGCATCTGTGAAATACAATGCTGTCCACATGTCCTGCCTGATCATTGTCCACGTGGAGCCGCTGTCAACAGTTCTGTAGAGTCCGATCTCAGTCGCTAAAAGACCGTTGGATGGAGAGTTGAAATTAATATCGATGGCCCGGGAGGGCAATGGCTTCACCGTCCAACTGTTACCACCATCAATGGTGCGGGCGAGCTCAGTTCCTATGCAAAACCCATGTTGCGGGTCAAGGAACTGTAAAGTGTAATATGCATTGGATTTCGTTAGAATCTGTGTCCAGGTTTTACCGCTGTCCAAAGACCTTCTGATGCCTTCCTGGTCGCATAGAAATCCGCGGGCAGGGCTGGTGAAAACAATGTCCCAAATGGCTGCAGTGCTGCCTGTGGAATACTTTTTCCAAAGACCCAGGGAATCGGATACAACAGGAGGGACAGGACCTGGTTGATCCAGCTCCTCGTCTTTCGAGCAGGCAATAAATATGACCAGGCAAAGGGAGAATACGATCTTGTTCATAGCTGGACGATTTAATGTGGCCGGTAGGCAGCTTTGTCAACCTATAGGATTGACAATGGGGAATTAAAAAACGTTGCCTGCCTTAATAAGTACAGCGGCTGCTTTTCTTCTTCTAGGGGTTCCCTTTAGCAGTTTCATTCCGGTTTTATCAGGTTCCGGGCTTATTTTAGCTGTTCAATCAAAACGGCCAATACCTGCCATGAAAACAAAACTGATACTATTCCTGCTTATCCTCAGCTTTGCCGCCTGCCGATCATCCAGGGAAGGATGTGAAGGAGCCAAGTCCGTGGGCCCGAAATTCAAGGCCGAGAAATTCGACTGGAAGAACTAGTTTATTTCGCAGAAGCGTTGATGATCTTTTCCAGCACCTTGATGTCCACATCTTCGAGCTTGTTGATGTAAAGGCATCCAGCACCTGTTTTGTGTTTTCCTAATTTTTGTAAAGCCTCCTCATGCTTTTTCAGATCCATCAAGTAAAGGGAGAGATTAGCTTTTCTTGGGGAAAATCCGATCCTGAACCAGTCCACTTCCCTGCCTGTGGCCGGACTCTTATACCTTACTTCACCAAATCCAATCATCGAGGTTCCCCACATTTTTGGTTTTTCCTTCGTCGCTTTTTCCATCATCGTGAGGATGGCCTGGCTGTCCTTTCGTTTTTGTTCTTCCGGAACGCTTTTGATGAAATCTTCTACGCTGGAGGTAGTGGGTTTGGTTTTGATCTCGGCTAATTTGCCCATGAGGAAGGTTTTTATGAAGTGACTTCGTCTCTTTAAAATTAGATATTTATTTGCTACCCATACAGCTCGTGCAGCTCCAGCTTTTTGATGCGCGCAACAATGGAGCCTTCTGTGCGTCCGAAGTGTGCTGCCATTTCGCGCACAGGCTTTCCCTCGCAGAACATCACCGTTAGTTCGGCGTCGAGCTCCTGTGTCCAGCTCCTGTAAGCGCCGCGGTGTGTGAGTCTCAGTTCATCCACGATATATGCCCGGCCTTCTTTTCTCTTTCTCAGGCTTTCCAGGAAGCTGGGTGCGGCTGATATTTCTTCCGCCCTGGGCTTTTTGATCAGTTTGATCTGCGGACATTCGGGAATAGAAGGAGGGAGCAGGCTTTCCGGAATGCTGAGTACATTCTTTGTCCGCGTCACCGCCACGTATAGCAGGTTGATCTCTTCATTCAGCCTGGCCCTGGTGAATGGATCCTCTTTCTGGTCGGCACTGAACTTTTTGAGCTTTTCTTCAGTGATGAAATCCTCTGCCAGCTCCACGCAGTCGTATTCCATTCCCTTGCAGCGGTGCACAGTGGAAAATACCAGCGCCGCCTTGTCCTTATGCTCGTCGGGCACATGCCTGTCCTTGATCTTTTTGAGGATCGACGGGATGCTGTTGCCGTATTTTTTTACGATCTCTACCATCATGCCCAGTTGAACGTCTTCGGTTTTCCTGATGTATTCTTCCAGGTCAGAGATATCCTGCATTTCCCTGATCATTTTATCCCGAACCTGGTGATGGTTGCCGTTGAACAGGTTCAGCACATCGTATAGAGAGGCGCCGTCATCGGCATAAGTATAAGAATGAATGTTCCCCTCGAAGTAAATGCCTCCTGTGCGATCTTTTTCAGTTACATATTCAATGGCCTTCATCAGCAGCCCCAGGTTGGTACGGGCGATCAGCACCTTTGACCTCTCTTCCTGGCAATTGCCACAGCCAAGGATGGAGGTAGTTCCTGGCATATTTAAATGGGTCGACTTATAACCCAGTATGGTCATGGCCAGGCCTGCTATCTCCTTTCCAAACCGGAAGCTATGGGAGAGCTGGTAGGTGGGAAAATCTGTTCTTTCCAGCGAGTTCACGGCGTAACGCCAGCCATAGATCTGCTGGTGGGTATCGCCTACGATGAGTCGCGTGCAGTCCTGATTCATGAATACATGAAGCATGGCGGCGGAGGCGTCCTGGCCTTCGTCGAACAATACCTGGTCGTAATCCAGCCTGGGTTGTGAGAGCTGGAATTTCTTCAGGTAAAAATCATGGGTGATGCCTATGTCCCCCTGTTCCATTTTCCTGAACAGGAGTTTGGTATGGTTGATAATATAGGGCAGGTATACGGAGACGAGTGCCCTGGCTTTCGGATCGGTCACTGTATGCAGGTAGTCGATCTCATCCACCGTGGATCTGTCGCTGTTACAGTAAAGGCTGAAACATTTGTTGATATGGTTGGCCAGGATGTACTGGGTGTGCTTTTCGCCCCCGGTGGTGATCTTGAGCAGGTCGACGATCTCGTTGGACTTATATCCCTGGGCATTCACCTGGTAACCATGGGCATATACTATTTTCCGGTAGGCCAGCGAGTGCGCGGTTTCCACCTTTACATTGTGCAGGCCCTGCGCCGCGAATCTTTTTGCCGCTTCCAGTTTTACCGACCGGTTGAAGGCCAGGTATAGGATCCTGCTTCCCTTTGGTCTAGTACGGGCATATTCAATGATGGTGGTGGTTTTGCCCGAACCGGCAACGGCATTGATCCTGATGTTGCCGCTGGAGCCGATAATGATCTTTTGTTCTTCCGTCAGTTCCATACTTCACAATTCTAAAAGATGATTGATCTAAGGTCTACAAAAAAGCCCCCCGCCAGGCGGGGGGCTGGACTCATCAATTATTAAAACGGCAGATCGTCCGAAACGTCTTCGATAGCTGCTCCTGCAGGCGATTCCTGGCGGGCTCCGCTGTTGTATTCGGGCTGGCTGCCTCCGCTGCCACCACTATCGCCGCGGCGGCCTAAGAGCTGCACTTCCCTTACCCTCATGGACAAGGAAGCGCCTGCTGTACCATCGTTCCGCTGAAAGCTTCTTACTTCCGGCGTGCCTTCCGCATACACCTGCTGGCCCTTCAATAAATAAGGGGCTACAGCCGTCCTGTCCGTCCAGTAAGCACAATCTACCCAGGTGGTCTTTTCCTGGTTGTTACCCTGGCTGTCCTTGTACTTTTCCGTGTGGGCCACCGTAAAATTGATCACGGTCTTGCCATTTACTGTGTTCACCACACAGTCTCTTCCTAAATTCCCGATTACTTGCATTTTGATCATAGTGCTCAATTATTAGAGGACTAAAGTACTTGTTTTCAAAGGCCCGGCTAAGAGAAAATACCCACAAAAAGCCGGTTTTTTTCCAGAAAAAAATATAATTGATATATCAATTATTGATTTATCCATTATATTTGTCCCAGAATGGAAAAACTGGAACAGGTCATTTTTTACACCCTGGACAAGGCCATCAGGCAGTACAGGCAGTTTGCGCAGAGGAGATTGAATGAGGCAGGAGTAGAGATCAGCATCGATCAGTGGCTGGTATTGCATACGATAGAGGATCAGCCCGGGATCAGCCAGACGGAGATAGCTGAGCAGGTATTCAAGGATGCCGCCAGCGTTACCCGCATCATTGAGCTGCTGAAGAAAAAGAACTACCTTGAAAGGAAGGAGCATGAATCAGACAGGAGGAGGTCAAGCCTGGAGCTGACCAGGGAGGGCAGGTCGGTAGTGAAGCAGGCCATTAAAGTATCGGAGCAAAACCGCACCATTGCCCTGAAAGGGATCCAGGATAAAGAACTGGCCTTACTCAGGAACTCACTGAACACGATCATTCATAACTGTCAATAATACATCATGAAACTCCCAACAAAGATCCTCCTGCTGATAGCAGCCAGCATCCTGGCCGGCGGCATGGTAGTGAATGCCTGCGGTGATAAAGACAAGATCGAACTCCGGGCTGAGGAGGAAGAATTGCAGGTCGATTCCAGCCCTGACTTCCCCATGGTGAACACCCTGATAAAGTTCTAGGTTTTGGGTTGAAGGCTTTGGTGAGTAGCACCGAACCCCGAACCCCGAACCCTGAACTCAGAACCCTGAACTCAGAACCCAGAACCCCGCACCCTATTTAGGCAGCTGTATCACATAAGATTTACTGCTCTTTACTGTAAGCGACCTGCCCCTGAGCCAGGGGTTCATCTGCCTGAGCATTTTATAGGTCGTACCATTCGCCCTCGCGAAGTCTGCAAGATTAGAGATAGAACTTGTTACCACCACTTCACGGTAAGGGATAGCCGGGTAGGCGTCTTCTTCCTTCAGGATGAATCCGAGTTCCTCCGCATTTTCCATCAGATGCTTGAAAGCCAGGATCCTGAAAATATAGCGGTTGGTCTCCTCCGGTAGTAAGAGATCGTAATAATGTTTGGTTCCCTGGAAAGTAGCCTGGCCGTTATAGCCGCCCATGCCGCAGTTGTATGAAGCCGCCGCGGCGGTCCAGCTGCCGAAGCGCTGGTAAGCGTCCTTCAAATATTTGGAAGCTGCATCCGTGGAGCGGATGATATCATAGCGATGGTCCACCTGGCTGTTCACCTCCAGTCCATAACCCGGGGCTGTACCGTTCATGAACTGCCAGAAGCCCGTGGCGCCGACCCTGGAAACTGCCCCGCCCAGCAGGTTGCTTTCCGCCACGCAGAGGTACTTAAAATCTTCAGGCACTCCATTGGCTCTCAGCCTTTGCTCGATCAAAGGGAAATACCGGTTGGCCAGCTTCAGCAGGAAAAGCACGTTCGCCTGGTTATAATAGTTGAAAAGCACTTCCCGGTCCAGCCTTTCTTTCACATCCCATCTTTCCAGAGGCACTTTTTCCCCCGCAAAACTGAGATGATCAGGCATAGGCGGACTCGAATAGCGGTAATCGGGTTCACTATTGTTACGGAAAGAAAAAAGTAATACGATGAGAAAACCTGCAATAAGCCCTGCAGTATTGAAAGGAAAGGTCAGCTTCTTCATGGTGCGGGTGTTTAGACGGTATGGCAACAAATAGGGTGCCTGATGGCGTCAGTCGTGTCCAGATAGCTATCGGGACGCGAGTCTTGAATCGTCAAAAGATCGACGGAGGAACAACCGGGCCCTATTATTGCAACTCTTCAGTAAATAGTAAAATATGTTTAGAATTATTGTAATGTTAATGCTGGTGACCTCTTTTGGCTGGATGGGTTGCGACTCTAAGGATGCCCGTTATGTGGACCTGAATTCGGGTGAAACCCTTGATCTCAGAGATTCTTCCGGCATCATGGTCAATACAGTTACAGGCGAACCGGTAGAGCTTTATGTGGATACAAAGACCAATGACACCATTTATGGAAGAACCGGCAAGGTGGTGAATGGCAGCATCCGCCGCAACGATAGCAACAGGTGGATCTATATCAACAGGGAAGTGAATTCTTCGGGCACTGGTGGCGTAAATGTTCAATCGGAAGATGGAGAGATGAAGATCAAGTCGGGCGACTATAAGAAAGAAGTGGAAAAAGATGGTGACATCACCATTAAGGACGGAAATACCAAGATCAAGATCGATGGAGAGACCGGTGAGCGTAAGGTGAAGAAAGATGATTGATAGCCCGGCGTCTTTGCGGTTAAGCAGGGGGTAAGCCTAGGCACCATCTTTGCAAACATGCAGCAAATTCCCGGGTCTTTACCCGTCTTTCTGACTAAAAATTATAATATGAAAAAGTATTTTCTGATCAGTTTTCTTGCCGCTGGCATCATGCTGGCCAATTCATGCGCGAAAAATCCGGTCACCGGCAAGAGGGAAGTTGTCCTGATGTCGGAAGAGCAGGAGATCGCCATGGGTAAAGAGGCCGATCCCCAGATCGTCGCCACCTTTGGTTTGTACGACGATCCCGAGCTGCAGGCGCTGATCCAGCAAAAAGGAAAGGCCATGGCAGCCATTTCGCACAGGCCGCATTTGAATTATGAATTCAAGATCCTTGATTCTGAAGTATTGAACGCCTTTGCCACACCCGGCGGCTATGTGTATTTCACCCGCGGCATCATGGCTCATTTTAATAACGAAGCGCAATTTGCAGGTGTACTGGGTCATGAGATCGGGCATATTACGGCAAGACACTCCGTGCAGCAGCAAAGGAACCAGCTACTTGGCCAGATCGGTTTGATCGCGGGTATGGTGATCGCACCGGAGCTTGCCCAGTTTGGTGAGCTCGCCGCGCAGGGCCTGGGACTGATGTTTCTGAAATTTGGTCGCGACGATGAAAGAGAGTCCGACGAGCTGGGTGTTGAGTATTCCACCAAAGTGGGATACGATGCCAAGCAAATGGCGGATTTCTTCACTACCCTGGAAAGATCGTCTGCAGCCAGTGGCAATAACGAACTGCCTACCTTCCTTTCTACCCACCCCAACCCGGGCGACCGCCAGCGTACTGTGGCCGAACTGGCCCTGGAATGGCAGAAAAAGCAAAATCTGACCAATCCGAAAGTGAACAGGGACAGCTACCTGAAACTGATCGACGGACTGATCTACGGTGAAGACCCCAAGCAGGGTTTCAGGGAAGGCAACATGTTCTACCATCCCGTGCTGAAATTCCAGTTTCCTATACCCGCCAACTGGCTTTACCAGAATTCACCCCAGGCGGTGCAGGTAGCCGCTCCTGACGGCAAGGCGATGATCATGCTTACCATGGGACAGGGATCTACCCTGCAGCAGGCAGCCAGTGCCGCTATGCAGCAGTATAAATTGACAGTAGTGGAATCCAGGGAGACTTCCGTGAACGGCTTGCCTGCACTCGCTGTGGTGGCCGACCAGGTGACACAACAGGGAACACTGCGCACACTTTCTTATTTTATCCAGTTCAATGGGAACATTTATCATATGATCGGTGTGACCGCTGCGGCTAGCTATAGCAGTTATGTGCAGCTGTTCAGCAATACCATGCTCGGTTTCCGTCAATTGACAGATGCCTCCAAGCTGAACAAGAAGGCGGACCGCATCAGGGTTAAAACTGTCACATCTTCCAAGACGGTATCGCAGGCGCTGAAAGAATTCGGTACGCCCGATGCCAAGCTGAATGAGCTGGCCATCCTGAACGGAATGCAGCTGAATCAAACGCTTTCTGCAGGTACGCTGATCAAGGTGATCGGACAATAAGTTTCACTTGTTTGATATAGTTGATAAAGGGCTTCGAAAGGAGCCCTTTTTTATGGACATGTGCATCATTCAGTAGCGACGTCTTTGCGAGCCCCGCCCTGGCGGGGTGAAGCAAGTGAATGGTGAATGGTGTCCCGATAGCTATCGGGAGGTGAATGGTGTCCCGATAGCTATCGGGAGGTGAATGGTGGGAGTTTGCCGAACTAGTGAGTCTGCTGTATCTTGATCGAAATTATTTCCATGCGGCTGCTTTTATTGCTTTTCGTGGTGATGATCGTAGGTTGTAAAGACCAGGATCAGCATGCATCAGATTATTACTTCGCCCGCACAGACTCCGGCGTGCAGACAGGCGGCGCGAAGATGGTCCCCATCGAGGCCAATGGCAAGACCTTTAGGGTCTGGACGAAACGCGTGGGCAACAACCCAAAGATCAAAGTGCTTTTCCTGAACGGCGGTCCGGGTATGACGCATGAATACCACGAATGCTTCGAGAACTTCTTTCCCGCGGAAGGGTTCGAATTTATTTACTACGACCAGCTGGGAACAGGCAATTCCGAGAATCCTGATGATACCGCTTACTGGAGTCTTCCACGCTATGTGGAGGAAGTAGAGCAGGTACGTAAGGCGCTCGGTCTGAACAAGGATAATTTCTACCTGCTGGGCACGTCCTGGGGCGGCATCCTGGCGATGGAGTATGCCTTGAAGTACCAGGACAACATGAAGGCGGTAGTGATCTCCAACATGATGGCCAGCGCACCGGAATACGGAAAATATGCCGATGAAGTATTAGCCAAACAATTCGACCCGGTGATCCTGGATTCCATCAGGACCATGGAGAGGAATAAGGACTTTACCAACCCGCGTTATATGACGCTTTTGATGGAGCACTATTACACGAAGCATATCTGCCGCTTCCCGTTGGAGCAATGGCCCGACCCGGTGAACAGGGCGCTGTCGAAACTGAATCAGTCGCTCTATGTGACCATGCAGGGACCCAGCGAATTCGGTATCGCCGGCAAGCTGGCTACGTGGGACCGCAAGGCGGATCTGAAAAATATCCGTGTGCCCGCACTGATCGTAGGGGCTAAACACGATACAATGGACCCCGCACACATGGAGTGGATGTCAAAGCAGGTGCAGAACGGTTCTTATCTCTATTGCCCGAAAGGCAGCCACCTGAGTATGTACGACGACCAGGAGAATTATTTCAATGGGCTGATCAAATGGATCAAAGCGGTGGATGAAGGCAAAAAACGCGATATCCTTTAGGTGCCCGTTGTTCAATTTACTCCGAACAATAAATCCCGCAGAGCGGGATTTATACTTTAATTGATCTGGATCATTCTTGGCGGTCGCTGCTTGGCTTCTTCCTTTTTGGGGATCACCAGGTGCAGCACGCCATTCTCGTAACGGGCGTTGATCTTTTCGATGTCCACTACGTCCTTAGGAAGCTGGAAGCTCCGCATGAATGACTGGTAGCTGAACTCTTTTCTTGTAAACCGTTCGTCCTCTTTTTCCTCGTTCTGGTTCGACTTTTCACTGGAGATGGTCAACTGGTTGCCATCCAGCTCTACCTTAAAGTCTTCCTTGTTCATACCGGGGGCTGCCATATCCACCTCAAAGTTGTCGGCAGTTTCCCTGATGTTTACAGCCGGGATGGTTGTTTGGGTAGATGAGGTATTTCCCAGGCCCCAGTTCCACAGGTCCTTGGTAAAGAAATCGTCGAACATGCTTACGGGAAAAAGGTTGTTTCGCCTGCTTAAGTTTGACATATCTGCCTCCTTTTTTGGGGTAAAGCAACAAGCTATGTGCCGTGCCGGTTTTCCTGAAAATTTTGCACCCTTTCACTGAAAATTTGACAAAGGACAGCCAGTTTTTCCCTGCGAAACCCATAATGACTGCAGACGGAAAGGTTCCCCGGTGAAGAATAAAAGGGGCTAGCCGATCAGTTGCTTAAGAAGGATTTTCGTCTTTCTCGCCCCCTAAGCTGTACAGGTCGTTTTCTTCGTCCTCATTGCCTGTAGGATTCACATGCATGTCTTCGATCTCAGACGGTATGTCGAGGTCAACGCCGCTGGTGTCGCCGCCGAAGCTTTTCTCATTCAGCTCTTCGCCTTCCCTGTCGGTATTATCCATCCTGGCCTGGAACAATTTATTTTCATCGTGCGTGTCCATGTAGGTGTCAGCACGCTGCAATGTTTCTTTTTCGTCGGGAGAAATATCGCCATCAGTTCCCATCACGATGTCGGTCTCGTCTTCTTCATCGTCCACGAACAATCCTTCCCCTTCTTCATCGGCGGAAGAAATGGTGGTGTCGGCCATCATGCCCAGGGGAGGAACGTTCACAAACTCCTGCCCGGGGATGTCTTTGACATCGGGAAGTTCTATGGTCGCTTCTTCCGACTGCAGCCTTTCCTGGTCTCTTACCGGGTCGGTGAGATCGGCCTTTTCGCGTCGTGGATCGTTGGAGCTGCGGTCGCCGCTGGTCCTGTTCTCCTCGTTATATGGATCTGCATTTATATTCTTCATAAGTTTTTTATTGAGTCATGAAAATTCTATGCCCTGTTAAAATCCAATCCAGGAAAGTAGCAGAAGAATCAAATAGGATAGCTAACTCTTTTTTTGCCAGCAAGTTGGGAAACCGGCCTCGTCCTGCGCAAATTTTCCCCAACAAAAAAAATCCCTGCCTGAATGTGGACTATTTCTTAGAAATGGCGTCAAACGGCATTCTCTTTGCCTTTGTTTAGTTGTTAATCGTTTGACCAATGACAAGACAAAAGTTCATCTCCCTGCCGGCCAGGTACAAGAAAAATGTGTTGCTGCGATTTGGAAATTATATTGCTGAAAGAACCAACAGCCTTTTCCGGGTGATGCTATACGACCTGGATGGTTTTTACGTGGAGGTTTACTTTTTCAAATGGGGCAGGAAGCCTGTGGCATTTTCCACCTTCCGGTCAACAAACAAATTGAATCCTTACCTGCGCCAGATCGATCTCAGCATCGTGACAGAAGGCCTGCTGGTCAGGGATTAACGTATGACCCTGAAGCCAGGGAAATGTTCCACCTCTTTTTCAGTGATGATCACATCGGCCACGCGGGCCCTGTCGGGTCCATTCCTGCACCAGCCAATGAATTGATCCAGGTTTTCACTTTCACCGGTGACCATCATCTCCACCTCACCATCCGCGGTGTTTCTGACCCAGCCTTTCAATCCGTACTGCTCAGCTTTTTCCTGCGCCGTCGCTCGGTAAAACACGCCCTGTACTTTACCCTTGACCAAAAGATGAACGGTCTGCATCCTGCTAAATTAAGGAGAAGAGCATGAGCGGACTTGTTGGTGGCTATGGCACAGATTTAGCGGTCCTTCGGAAGGATCAGAATAAATCTTAAATCTTCAATCTTCAATCTTAAATCTTCAATCATCATGGGAAGCAGAGCACAAGGCAACAAGCCCAAGGCACAACAGAAAACTACAGACAAAAGCAACCTGAAAGGGAACCCTTCAGATCCACGCGATCAAAAGATCAAGTCGGAGCCCGATGAAGCCCGAGTGCGCAGCGAGCGTCAGAGCGTGATCGACTCCAGGGGGAAGGGAACGCGGTAGGGTTTACTGTTTACTGTTTACTGTTTACGGTTTGCGGTTTACTGTCCCGACGTTCCCTTTGGGAAGTCGGGATGCCGACCGAAGCGTCGGCATTTACTGTTTTAGTTGAAGGAAAGCCTACATTTCCTTCAGCTTCTTCGCTTCACGTAGCATTTCTCCAAAGCCCAGTCCTTTACTGAGTGCATTCACAGCCTGGGCTATTCTTTTTGCCTTGGTCTCAATGGTTTTGGCTTCGCCTATCCATTTTCCAAAATAATTGCGGTGGCCCATAGGCAGGCTTTGGAAGAACTTCAGTGCGGCAGGCTCGTCCTGCAGGCACTCGATGAATTCGGGTGGCGGTTTGATCTCGTCGTTGTCTGGTTCCAGCTGAACTTGTAACTGCTGGCCATGCCGCTTGCCGGTACCCTTGCGGATGGTGGCATTCACACCGAGAATAAAATCACCTTCGCCTATCGGTATCAGTGCGACCGCCTTGATAGGATAGTCGTCTAATTTTCCTTTTACACGAAAAGCTTTTTTCACGCCGGGCCTGAGCTGCGCAGCTATTTCACCAGGGACCTTTACATAGGTCCAGCCTGTCTTCTCGCCTTTTTCTCCAAATTTTTCTATAGTCGCTGTGAACTTTACCATCGGTTCTATAAAGTTAGGTCAATCGTCAATCGTCAATCGTCAATCGTGAATCGCGAATCGTGAGCGGAGCAGCTATTGGCTGGATATTGAAGTTTATCTTAGTGCCGCCTGGTAACCAACCAGCAGGTCATTCAATCTTAAACCAATCGAAGTGTATTCAAGGCAGGAAGCATCGGTGTTGCGGCAGGAGTTCTGGAGGGTCTTTGGGCAATATATGTCGCCCATAGCTTCATCGGAAGGGGAGAGGATCAATTGGGTGAATTATAAGACCGGCGAGAAGAATATATTGATTCGCACCAAGGCTGAAGGAAAGAAAGCGGAAGTAGCCATGGAGCTATCGCACCCCGATCCCCTGATCCAACAGATCTACTTTGAGCATTTTGAAAAGCTGCGAACAATATTCGAGGATACAGCAGGCGGCGACTGGAACTGGCTGCAGCATATCCAGGAAGAAGACAGGACTGTCAGCAAGATCTCGGTCACGCTCGAGGGCGCAAGCATCATGCGAAAAGAAGACTGGCCGGCTTTGATCTCCTTTTTCAAACCCAGGCTGATCGCATTGGATGAGTTCTGGAACCTGGTGAAACATACGCTTGAACAGTTCCGATAGTCTATTTTTGTGTTTCCCCACGCGGGTTTATGGAATACATATTCATCCTTACCATCATTGGCATCGCAGCATTGGGCATGGCCTGGATGCCTTCGATCGCGAAAAGAACATACGTCTCGTATTCCGTGATCTATGTACTGGCCGGTATCGTGCTCTACGCCGTTTTCGACCAGCTTCCCTTTCCCCATCCCGACCAGCAGCCCTGGTTCATTATACATATCACGGAGCTCGTGGTGATCGTCTCCCTGATGGGCGGCGGGTTGAAGATCGACCAGCCATTTTCCTGGCGCACATGGGCGGTTCCTTTCCGACTGGTGACCATTACCATGGTAATGAGCATTGTGGCCGTATCCCTGCTTTCCCATTATTTCCTGGGACTGAACTGGGCCGCTTCCATTTTACTCGGCGCGGTGCTGGCGCCTACAGACCCAGTTCTTGCTTCCGATGTGCAGGTAGGGCCACCATTGGAGAAGACAAGGAACAATGTGCGTTTTTCCCTCACCGCGGAAGCGGGCATGAACGACGGCATGGCCTTTCCCTTCACCTGGCTGGCCATCATTGCTGCCACTACAGGCTTGACCGCCAGCTCTATCGGCGAGTGGCTGGCCCGTGACCTTTTGTATAAGATCATTGCCGGTGTGGCCTGCGGCTATTTGCTGGGGCGCCTGCTGGCCTACCTGGTATTTTACCTGCCCGAAAAAAACAAGTCGGTGCTCGTCAGGGATGGATTTGTGGCCGTGGCGGCCACGCTGGTGGTCTATGGCATTACCGAGCTTTTGATGGGCTATGGTTTCGTCGCCGTGTTTGTTTCCGCTATCACACTCCGCAATTACGAGCTGGATCATAAATACCACCGCAAGCTGCACGACTTCACCGACCAGATCGAGAGAATGCTGGTGGCTATCGTTTTACTGCTATTTGGCGGAAGCGTGGTGCACGGTATCATTGCGGGCCTGGACCGCTATATGGTCATATTTGCCCTCATGTTCGTGCTGCTGGTAAGACCCATACTGGGTATGCTTTCGTTACTCGGCACCCGGTTGCATGTGAAAGAGAAGTTTGCCATTTCATTTTTTGGCATCAGGGGTATCGGTTCTTTCTATTACCTCGCTTTTGCCCTGGAGCAGGCGAACTTCACCGGTAAGAAAGAATTATGGGCCATCGTTTCCTTCATCGTGCTGCTTTCGATCATCATACATGGCGTAACCGCGGCCACTGTTATGGAAAAGGTGGAAGAAAGATTTTCGAGCGATGCCTAAGAAGGCGCTTTCATGTTCAGCAGATCGATCATGAGGTTGAAGGCGTCCATAGAAGAGGGGTTATTGAGTTTGAGCGGCTTTACAATGTAACCCGAGACTCCAAGCTTATTTGCTTCTTTTTTGTCAACCGCTTCGGAAGATGTGGTAATGATGAAGCATTTTAGATTTTTCCACTCCTCAGTATGTCGGATCACCGACAGTAACTCAAGGCCGTTCATCTTGGGCATGTTGAGATCGATCAATACAAAATCGGGGAGGCTGCCTTCCGGCAGGCTGCGCTTGCCTTTCAGGGTCTCTACGGCTTCTTCGCCGTTCTTGGCAACATGGAGCTGGTACATGACCCCCAGCTTTTCGAGCGACCTCCTGATATCGATCACGTCGAGGTCGTCGTCTTCTACCAGCAGGATCTGAATTAGTTTTTCCATGGTTTTTTATTTGGGCCAGGTAAAGGAGAATGTGGTTCCCTTACCAGGTTCTGAAACAATGTTGATGTGCTGATCCCTTTCATCCAGGATCTTTTTCACGATCGCAAGGCCTACGCCTGTATTCTCAATTCCATCTCCTTCATGAAGGGTCTGGAAGATCATGAAGATCTTTTTATGGTATTGGGGTGAAATGCCGGGGCCATTGTCTTCTACAAAAAATTCATAGTGACTACCGTGGTCCTTGTGATAGATCCTGATCTCACCATCTTTTTTGTCATGATATTTCACGGCATTGCTAACCAGGTTGGAAAAAACCTGTGACAGCGGTATGCGCTCGGTAAGAAACGAAGGCAGATTGCCCAGCTTCACATTCAGTTTGGAGTTCATCACCGTGGTGTCCACTACTTCTTCCACGAGTTCTTTTACATCCACCTGCTCCAAAGGCTGCACTTCCTTGTCCACCCGGGCATAAGAGAGTATGCCGCCGATCAGGTTTTCGGCGCGGGCCACCCTCCCTTTGATGAGGCTGATATATTCCTTCACTTTCGGTGTGAACTCGCTGGAGTGATCTTCCTCCATCCACGAAACTACGTTATCAATACCACGCAGCGGCGTCTTCAGGTCGTGAGATACAATGTGTGCGAACTGGTCGAGCTCCTGGTTCTTCCTCTTCAGCAGGTTGATATTTTCCGAAAGCATTTTCGACATGTGGTTGAGCGCTTGTGCCAGTTTGCTTAGCTCGTCATTGCCTTTTGTTTCGATGCGCACCTGGTAATTACCACCCGCGATACTGTTGGCCATCTTCACCATTTTGAGAATGCGCGAAGAAATACCGTAGGCCAGGAAGCCTGCGATCAGGGATCCCAGCAGGATAGAGACCAGGTTGAGATAGAAGGAAATGTTTTTGGTTTGCTGAACCGAGGTGGCCAGAATAGCGGCCCGCTGGTCGCGGCTCTGGTATTCATAGTTCAGGATGCGCCTTACCTCATCCTGCAGGTTGCGGTTGATGGTAGCTTCCGCTTCGGATGTAACCTTTTGCCTGTACAGCCTGTTGAAATTGGCAAGCGCGGTGTCCGACCTGGTGGACAAACGCTTAGCATAAAGAAGAGGTTCGGTGAACTCATTGGTCCATTGCGAGTGCAGGCTCCTGATGTTGTTGAGGGTGTTCATCTCCAGCTGATTGCCGCTCACTAAACTGTCCAGTTCCTGTAAGATGGTGTCGTTCTCCGTACTTGCGGAATCGTAGGACTCAATGAAATATTTTTCGCCGGTGAGCATGTAGCCTCTCCAGCCGCTGACCATGTTGAGTATGTTCCTCTGGAAACGGTTGGCCTGGCGCACAACGGTGTAGGATCGCGACAGGAAGTCGGCGTTCTCCTTTACCTTTTCCGATTGCCGGTGATTGATAAAGGTGGTGATGCTAAATAATAGCAAAATGAATAGGAAGCTGAAAAAGATCAGTGAAGAGATCTTCATTCCTGGCTATTGGGTGATTAGGTAAGGGTTCAGAGCAAAAATAGGCCTTGAGACCTAATTTCCGCCATCCTTGTCCTTTTTACCGAAAATGCTTCTGAGTATGCCCTTTTTCTTCTCTGGCTGAGGTGGAGTGGCTTCCCCAATTTTAGGCGCCTTCTTCGTGGTATCTTTTTTCGGTTTGCTGGCAGGCTCGTCCTCATCCACGGGCTTTTTCGATTCAGGACCTATGAATTCATAGGATGAATCGAAACTTCCGTAGTCATCGGCATTGCCGCTGCCAAAGTCGTTGCCTTCCGCATTTTCCATTTCCTCTTCCAGTATGGTATTGATGTCGGCATTGAGCATCTCATTTTGCAAGTCAGCCGGCTGAGGGAAGATGGCTGTTTTGTCCAGCGCTATTGACTTGTCGGCATAAGCTTTCCTGAAAAATGCTTCCCAGATGGGTCTTGCAGCCGTTCCGCCATAGCCCTGCGCGCTTTCGATCCTGATAAACCGGTCGTCGCTGCCTATCCATACGCCGGCGAGTAACTGTGGCACATAACCGATAAACCAGGCATCGGCATTGTCATTGGTGGTACCGGTCTTTCCGCCCATCTCGGCAGCGCCCAGCCTGGTACGCAGGCCCGCGGCCGTTCCCCTGTCCACTGTTCCCTGCATCATGCGTGTCATGTTGTAGGCAGTGACCTCGCTGATCACTTCCTTGCGGTTGCTGCTGTAGTCGTAGCGCTTGATCACGTTGCCATTCCTGTCCTCAATGCGGCTGATGAAATAGGGCTTGGTAGAGAAGCCATGCCCTGGGAAGATGGAATAGGCCCACATCATTTCATACAAGGAAAGGTCGCAGGAACCCAGTGCTATGGATGGGTAGGGCTCCACTTTTGTGGGGATGTTCAGCCTTTCCAGGAAGGCCGCGAACTGTGCAGGACCTACCTGCTTCATCAAATAAGCGGTTGCACAGTTGAGTGAGTGCGCCAGTGCGCCCGCCATGGAAACTGTAGCCAGCCCCTTGCATTCTTTTGATGCGGGTACCCAGCCATTGCCCTGGAAGTACTGGGCCTGGTTGGGGATGGCAGTTTCTGCCGTGAATCCTCTTTCTTCCATGGCCTGTGCATAGAGCAGGGGCTTGATGGAGGATCCTACCTGTCTTTTGGTTTTAATATTGGCGTGATCGAATTTATAGGTCTTGAAATCTATGCCGCCCACCCAGGCCTTCACCTCGCCGGTGACCGGGTCCATCACAATAAAGCCTGCCTGCAGCATTTGCCTGTGGTACTTGATGGAGTCCATCGGCGTCATCACCGTATCCTTTTCCCGCTTGGCGTTATAGGCGAAAATGCGCATGGGTACTTTTTGGGTGAAAGATCTTTTGATCTCTTCATCGCTGAACCCTTCGGCTTCCAGGTTCTTCCAGCGCTCGCTGTCCTTCATAGCCCTGTCAAGTACATTTTGGTGCTCTTTCCATACCGTACCGGTTTTGATATTCCGCTGGTTGTTGAGGGCTTTCTGCAGGAGGGGCATTTGCTGGGCCACGGCTTCCTCCGCATATTCCTGCATCCTCGGGTTGATGGTGGTATAGATCTTCAGTCCGTCATCATAAATATCATAAGCATCGCCATTGGGCTTTTCCAGTTCCTTGAGCGTGGCTTTGATCTCGTCGCGCAACACCTCGCGGAAATAGGGTGCATAGCCGGTATTCTGGTCGAGTTTTTTGTAGTTGATGCGAATGGGCAAGGCCTTCAGGCGCGCTGCTTCGGTAGGCGATACATAGCCGTTCTTTTCCATCTGGCCGATCACCACGTTGCGGCGGTCGCGGGCGGGCACTGGATTCACCCTGGGGTTGTACAGGGTATTTGCCTTCAGCATGCCGATCATCAATGCGGCTTCTTCGATATTCAGCCGGTCGCAGTCCTTTTGAAAAAATGTGCGGGAGGCATTGCGTATTCCGTACACATTATCACCGAAGGGAACGGCATTGAGGTAGAGGGCGATGATCTCTTCTTTTGTAAAATTCCTTTCCAGCCTGATGGCAATGATGTATTCCTTGATCTTCTGTATGCCGCGCATGAAAGGGTTGGATGCCCTTTCGCCATTAAAAAGGTTCAGCGCCAGCTGCTGGGTGATGGTAGAACCACCTCCTTCGCGGCCCAGCAGGAGGATGGCCCTGGCTGTAGCTTCTATGTCAATGCCGGAATGCTCGTAAAATCTTTCGTCCTCCGTAGCCACCAGTGCATTTATCACGTGCCTGGAGATATCGCGGTACTCCACGTTGGACCGGTTGCCTCTTTCCCTGTAAAATTTTCCCATGAGTGTGCCGTCTACCGCATACACTTCGGAGGATTGAAGGATGGTTGGATTTTCCAGCCTTTCCAGCGAGGGCATCGGTCCGAACACGCCGAATATGGCCAGCAGCACCACCAGGAAGAAGATGCCGATGGCGCTAAAAAATGATATCCAGAAGATGCGGATGCTCTTTCTCATGGTATAATACGGTTTACTGTTTTCGGTTTACTGTTTACAGTTTACGGGTATTCAGCCTGGAAGCAAAACTAGAGAATACAAGGGAAGCTAGAATTTTACCGGCAGATTCCGTTCCAGAAACTGGTTGTAGGTAGCGAATTCTTTCAGTTCTTTAACAACCTGCAGGTTCTCAGGCGAAATGATGCTGTAATAATATTTATCGGCCCTTAGCCAGGGAACGATCGAGGAGGAGAGCGGCTTTACTGCCTGTACGAATTCTACGGCCGAAAGCGCTGAGGCAAAATTGCCGATCACAAGCACCTTGACGTTATCGTTCAGGCTGAAAGTAGTGGCATCCAGGCCCTGTCCCGCATATTTTTCCCTCACGTGGCGCAGGAAGGCGTTCCTGGCTTCATTCACGTATACGATATCCACATTGGTCATCACCATGGTTACGTAGTGAGGTGCACTGCCATTGAAGGTAAATTTTGAACCCGTGACGGTCTCCACCGGTTTTCTCGTGGTGGTATCGGCCAAGGGCTTATTCATGGTCATTGGCCTGGTAACGAGGCTATCCTTGGGACGCTGCACGTTGGTCTGCTTATTCTGCACCAGTGGCGTGATGGGCGAAGGCTCCACATAAAAGCTGTCCTCCACGGGACGTTGTATCTGCAGGTCGGTGAGTTCCTTCTCTATTTCCGCACGCCTTCCCAGCACTTCTAAAAGATTAGAAGCCTTGGTGGCCATGGGAGTGCCGCCGTTCTGCGCCATGATGGTCTGCAGGGCCTGCTTTGCCAGGCTGTCGTTCCGCTGACGGATATGGTAGACGGCCTCGATATAAAGCAATTGCGGCGACCAGTAATTGGTTTTG
Source organism: Chitinophagaceae bacterium (assembly GCA_036676905.1). Lineage (GTDB taxonomy): Bacteria > Bacteroidota > Bacteroidia > Chitinophagales > Chitinophagaceae > Flavisolibacter. The sequence goes on along the minus strand of JAKFCE010000005.1, from coordinate 16,547 downwards.
TAGGTGCTGTCCGCCACTCTTTTCGCCAGGAGTGCCTCTTCGAATTTTCCTTCCAGGAAAAGATCATATACGTGTTCATAGGAACTTGTGACCGCTTCATCGGGTTTCTGTGATAACGGATCTTTGCCCGTAGCTACTATGGTGGCGAAGCGGCTGCCGGGATATTTTTCCATCAGCAGTTTTCGGATCTCTGCTGCCTTGGCGTCTTCGCCGTTGCGGGTATAGCTGTAGTAAAGGTTGAAGAGTACTTCCTCTTCCCTGGCAGGTACCGGGAAGCGTCGCCTCAGCTCGTTCAAAGCATCTATGGCTGCCGGGTAATTCTCCAGGTCGTTCATATAGATCTGCGCAAGTGCGAAATAGGCCATTTGTATGCTGTCGTTCGATAGCTGCAGCAGCTGGGGCGTCAGGGGAAGCCTGGCGATCAGTCCCTCGTAGGTGAGTCCATCAACCGCATCTGCCGGCTTCACGGCCTCATTGCCCCTGTCGATGGTACTGGGGATATTCGTTCTCAGCTGGGCGGTCACATCGGAGTAGCGTCTCCAGTTGTCAACGTTTGGTCTTGTACCCCAAACCTGCTTAAAGGAAGCGGCGCCGGTGGCCTTGAGGTTGGCATTATAGAAATACCATTCGCCTTTGGACTCGTAGATAGCAAAGGGGTCAGGTGGTGCGGCGGAAGGCTGGCTGACAGGAAGGTCGTCGTCTTTCAATCCCTGTTCTTTTCTCAGTTGCCTCAGTACTTTACGCACTGCCTCCATTCTATCTGCTTCCGGCATGGCAGCCAATCCCTGCAGGCTGTCCTGCCTGCGAACGGAGTTCATCAGGGTCACCAGGCGGCCAAGGATCTCTTTACGGGTAGTGATGCGCTGTGCATCTTCCGTGGTGAGGTTCTGTATGCGTACGCTATCGTAGAAAACGGCGGCCTCCATATACTGGGCGCGCTCGAAAGCGATATCGGCCAGCTGCAGGTAGGCATCGTTGCCTGTGAGTGCATCGGGATTTTTGAACTGTGAAGCTTTGAAAAGCAGTACCTGCGCAGCTGCCAGGTTCCCTCTTTCCAGTTCCATTTGCGCGGCCATGGAGTAGATCACATCCCGGTACTCGCGGTATTTGTCTTTTTTCGCTGCATTCAGCAGCGCAGCAATGTTGTTGTTGATATAGTCGTTTCCGCCTTCTTTGTTGATGCGGATCATAAACAGCCTTGCATACACTTCGAGGAGGGGATCGGTGGTGTGCGTGATGGACTTGCTGTAATACTGCCGGGCCAGGTCGAAGTTCCCAACCTTCTCAAACATTTGTGCAGCCAGGAATTCCCATCGTGCCTGCTCCTGCTTGTTCTTGGTTACGCCCAGGGCTTTCACCAGGTGATGGGCGGATGAGTCCCAGAGCTGCTGGTTGTAGAACCAGTAGGCCTGCACTTCCTCCAGTGCCGGCTGGAGCCTTTGGGGAAATACGGGGTCGTTCTTGAGCGTGGCGATCAGGCTGCCTGCCTCGGGCATGGCTCCCTGCATGATGAGCGTACGGATCTGCCAGATCAGGGCATTGTTCCTGCTGGGCGGATCGGAGATCATGCTTTTGGGGAAGCTGTTGTTTTCTTTGGTGGCGATGCTCACCGCCTGGTTGCCGTCCATGCGGCTGCCTATGTATTTGTAATAGCCGTCCTTTTCCTTGTCGGCAAAAGCCCAGTTGATGAACTGGAACATCTGGTAGGCCGAATCGTATTCCTGTTGCAGGAAGTAGGCGGCTCCCCACAGCAGGTAGAGGTCGTCGATCCAATCGTTCCTCAGGTCGTGCAGCACGATGCCCGTCTTGGACTTATAGATCACCGAGTCCAGCTGAAGGCTGTCGCCCTGCGTATCGGCCAGCGAGTAGTTGTAAAAGGGGAGGAGCTTGGTGTAATTGTCTTTATGGGCGGCCTTAGCGCGGTCAACCACCTCATTGAGCTTGTTGTTGGAGTTGAAAAAGTAATTGTAATGCGTGGTGGTATTCTGGAAGAACCGCCTGGGTGCGCGGAATTTCTTCTCGTCTGTTTTCTCCGCACGCAGCTCCCGGTTCTGGAAGGGTTCGGGCTTCTTGATATCGAGGTCAAATCCGAGCTGAGCCTTCGCCGGCAAGGAAGACAACAGGGTGAGTGCCAGCGAATAAGAGAATAGTAAATGACGGTTCCGCATGTTAAAAACGCAAACTAAGTTTATTAACTGATTTTCAGAGATTTTAGTATAAAAGATACTATAAAATTCGCGCCTGACCCTGCCTAAGCGCTACCTTTAGCCCCTTAAAACCTGATATGCCCAAACTTGAGACCGGTTCCACACTGGAAAGGTTGCGTAACCGATACCGGCTGGTGATCATGAACGACGACACCTACGAGGAAGTGGTGACGTTCCGGCTCTCCCGTATGAGTGTTTACGTAGTGATGAGTACCATTTTTGTCGTACTGGTTGGATTTACCGTGGCGATTATCGTTTTTACGCCGCTTAAGTACTACATTCCGGGTTACGGAAGCGCCAATGCGGGCAGGGAATACAGGCAATTGAAGTATCTTACCGATTCGCTTGAAAAGCAGGTAAACTACCAGGCCCAGTATATCGATGGTGTAAAGAAAGTGTTGAGTGGTGATATTGCGCTGAGCCTGGATACGACCCAGCTGGAGCTTCCCAAAGACGAGTATTCAAACGACTAAACCACCATACCTATGTTTAAAGACAAAAATGCCTCTACCGAACGAGCAGGGATGAGTACTGCCACCCTCATCAGCGCCGGAACCACGGTCAACGGTGATCTCTTAAGCGATCACGACCTCCGGATCGACGGTACGATCCGTGGCAACGTACAATGCAAATCAAAGATCATCATAGGCCCCAGCGGGGTTGTGGAAGGAAACATTGAAGGCCAGCAAGCCGATATCAACGGCAGGGTGAACGGCAATATTTCCGTGCATGACATCCTGCAATTGAGAGGCACCTGCCTGGTGGATGGCAATATCTCAGCGGCCAAGCTGCAGATTGAGCCTACCGCCGTGTTCAATGGAAAGTGCCAGATGGGTAATTCCGCCAATATTGTGCAAATGAGCACCAATGAACTACAGGCCGCCGAAGCAAACTAAAAATTCCTCACCTTTGTTACGCTATGCCGGGCTTGGCGCCCAGATCTTCGCCACGCTCGGCATCGCTGTATTCATAGGGTTCAAGGTCGATAGCTGGCTGCGCATTTCCATCCCACTGCTGGTGTGGCTGCTGCCGCTGCTGGTGCTGGTGGTGATGATCTACCAGCTGATCAAAGACACCGGTAAAAAGAAAAGCAATCAATGAAAAACAGGAAGTCATTCATCCCTATCGCTCTCTTATTTGTGCTGCTCACTGCCTTGTTCATAGCGGGTAAAACTTACCTGGAGGGCTGGGGCCTCGACCAGGGCGTACTGCTGATCGGCAATACCTTCCTGTTTGTGATCACCCTGCTCTCCTTCATGATCGCGGTTCGGGGACTGAACACCACCAACCCGCACGCCTTTGTGCGGTCGGTATACGCGAGCATCATGTTGAAGCTTTTTATCACCATCATCGCCGCGTTCATATACATAGCCACTTATAAAAAAGAGCTGAATAAGCCAGCCTTTTTTACCCTGATGGGACTTTACCTGGTGTACAGCTTCATGGAAGTGTCTATCCTCACCAAAATGCTGAAGCTGCGGAAGAATGCCTAAAAAGGAAGCGCCCATTGCCCGCTTACAGGATTACCTGCCTCCCGGCACTTATGATAAAGTGCTCGAATACCTGCAAACCCATCATGTACATCTCACGGTCACGCCCCAGCGCAGGACCATCCTGGGCGACTACCGCCACCGCACCCGCGACCGCAATCACCGCATTACGGTGAATGGCAACCTGAATAGTTATGCTTTCCTGATCACGCTCATACACGAGCTGGCCCACCTGCTGCAGTTTGAGCAGCACGGCAACAGGGTGGCGGCGCATGGCAGGGAGTGGAAAACGATCTTCGGACAGCTGCTGGCCGAATTCATACGCAACCGCGTGTTTCCGGAAGACATACAGCAGGCGCTCAAAGCCTCCCTGCATAATCCCGCGGCCAGCAGCTGCGCCGATGAATTGCTGCTGCGCACGCTCAAGAAGTATGACAAGGAGAACGGGCTGGTGATGGTGGAGCAGTTAAGGCCCGGTACTCTTTTTACTACGCCGGACGGCAAGCTGTTTAAGAAGGAAGAAAAGCTAAGGAAGCGGTATAAGTGCACGGAAGTGCGTACCGGAAAGCAATATTTGTTCAGCCCGGTTTATGAGGTGAAGGAGGTGGCCCTCCCCCTGCCCCCTCGGGAGTCGTGAATGGTGTCCCGATAATTATCGGGAGGTGAATGGTGAGTTGGGAGCAACCAGTCAACCCAAATCCTTCAGCATCCAAAGATCACAGCCAAAATGCCCCGTGTTGCCCATGGGGTGGTTGATGTAACGGAAGCCGAATTTCTCGTAGGTCTTCAAGGCCTGTTTGAGTTCCGGCATTGTTTCGATGTATACTTTTTTAAATCCTGCTGCCGCCGCCGCTTCCAGGCATTTTTGTATCAGTTTACGGCCCAGGCCCAGCCCCCGGGCTTTTTTCAACAGGTACATCTTCACCAGCTCGCAGGTATCATCGGGTAATCCGTCGGAAGGGTAGATGCCGCCGCCGCCGACTACTTCGCCATTGAGCTCTGCTACGAAATAGGTAGACCTGGGCTTTTGGAACAGCTCGTAGAGTGCGTCCGTAGTTGGATCGTAATAAACAGTTCCGGGCTTGTTGGCACCAAACTCCGCCAGGGTAGTGCGCACGATGTTGGCTAAATGAGGATTGTCTTCCGGCCGGATATTTCTTATCGCGATCTCTTCCTGGATTTTCATCAATAAAAATTTAGCAGGTCGCTGACTGCAACATGGCCATTCCATCGCAAGGAATTTCTCAAGTAAACAAGTCAACTAGTTAACTAATCAACTAAAATTAAGGGCTATCCCTTATGCCTAAATAAAATTAGTGTGTATTGTACTGCATTTGTTTCCAAATTTTTGGCAACGCAGTTTTTTTACTACAACTTAGATAAACAATATCCAATCAAAGACCTCAGATCCAATCTTAAGAAAAACCAAAACCAAATCCAACATCCCGAAAAACGACCAGGCGAACGTCCGAAAAACGACAAAGATCTTACCGTCCTGACGCCTGAAAAAATTGATCCCTTCCGCCTAAAGCGGAGGGGATTTTTTTTATCCTTCGGCAAGCTCAGGATGACAAAGGATCGTCAGGCTCAGGAAGACAATGTACTTTATCAACTCTATCAACTTTGTCAACCCCGTCAACCCTTCAACCCTTCAACCTCCCACTCCATAAGTAAATTCATTTACACCTGAATGAGATAATCAGGTATTTTATCAAATGAAACATGTGTATAATTGGAAACCGCTTTTCGGTTGTGCATTTTTGTGTTGTCCAGTATCGTATGAATATCCAACAGAATCCAACATCCAACTGAAGACCCGATATCTTATAAAAAAACCAACAGACACCTAACCAACCACTAAGTAACCTTTCTGTCTGTGACACCAAACTTCCCTTCCGCCTGCTGCGGAGGGGAATTTTTTTTTAGAAAGAAAGCTGCCGGTTCACCTGCTTCAGGGAAGAGGAGAGGTTGAGACTGAATGTAACGGTCCTGAAGAAGCGGTTCTTTGTATGCACGGATTTTACGTAGTCTGTGAACTCCGAAGAATAAAACAGGGGGAAATAGATATTGATCATTTCATTGTTCAGTGAAAGCTGGATGCCCGCATCGTAGAGGAACCTGCTTTTCTCCGAATTGGCCTCCCAGGCTTCCGCATAGGTGCCGATGTCGGCAAACAGCCTCAGCGGGATGGAGATAGGGAAGACGGCCAGCGGATTCACCTTGGCCGGGATGCTGGTGCTCAGGTTCACCGCAGCCAGCCAGTTATCGGTTTTGCCGATCTCCCTGGAAAGCAGCTCGGTGCTTACTTTGAAGCCGCCATCCCTGATCATGATCTGCTGGCTGGCCAAACCTTCATAGTGATTCCGCCCCAGGAAATAACTCCGGTAGAGATAATCTTCATACCCGCTGGCGCCTGTCAGGTTGAGGAAGTAGCGGCTGATGTCATATCCGTAATCGTACGACTTGTTGTTAGTATACAGGAACTTGCCGGCAAAGAAGCGAAGGAAGAGTCCGCCTTTGGCGTAGTTGAAAAAATAATCCATTTCAAAGGCCAGCCTGGTAAAATGTTTTGAGGACTGCAGGCTGAGGTCCGCGGAATAGGGATAGAGGGCCCTGTTGTTGTCGATGCCCACACGGAGTTGGTGAATGGCCTGCTGCAATTTGTCTTTCGTATACACCTGGCTGACCAGGGTATCAGGAAATACAAAGGCTGTGTCTTCCCGGTAGCGCAAGGGCTGCTCACCTATGAAGAAAGATTTCCACTCGACAAAGGCCCTGGATGGCTTTTGCACATCCCTGGGTTTGAATGTCAACTCAAATCCGGGGACCAGTTTGGTGAAGCTGGTGCTGATGGCTTTTCCATCGGCGGGCTCGATGGTGTTGTTGGAAAACCGGGCACCTGAAACAAAGATCTCCATCTGCCTGTTGCCGCCGTCTGACCAGGCCGTGTAGCCCAGGCGACCAATGCCGTTGAACTGTTTGGCGCCTGTAGAATACATAGGCGCTGCAATGAACTGGACCGAGGAGGGAGGGAGCTTGTAGTTGGACACTACCGCTCCGATCATCAGCTTATCATAACTGTTGAATCCTAAAGCCGGAGTGATCAGCAGGGTATTCTTTGAAGGCGTTTCCAGGTAAGCGGCAAAGGTCTTCGGCTTGAATGGGCTGATGATCTGGAGCTTCTCTTTTTCGCCTGTGGGTATATCTCCCTGCTGATGCAGCATGCCGAATATCGTATCTGCTTCGGTACCCAGTTCCGGCCGCAGGATGGCCAGGAAATCGTCGGGCTGAGGGTGCCTGAACTTCCAGGTCTCATAATAACGCTGCATCACCTCCCTGAACCTGGCGGGACCCAATTTTTCTTCCATGAGCTGCAGCCACTTGGACGTTTTGTGGTAGGGGGTGGCTGCGTAGCCAAACTTGCTCAGCGCTTCGGACGAGGTGCTGATAGGCTGGTCGCGGTGTTGCTTCACCAGTGTTTGCAGGAGGATCTCGCTGTATTCAGGTTTGGAACCGTATTTATTGATCGTGTATTTGTATTCGTAAAAAGTATTGAAGCCTTCGTCCATCCATGGATGGGAGCGCTCATTGCTGGCGAGAATGCCATAGAACCAGTTGTGACCGATCTCGTGGGCAAGGATGATGTCCAGGTCGCGCTGGCGAACGATGGGGGAGATGATGGTGATGGTGGGATATTCCATGCCGCCTCCTGTGCTGGGTACACCCTGCACGGCACTGATCGTTTGGTAGGGATATTCGCCTACTTCAGCCGAAAAGAACCGGGCCGCATCTTTGCAAAAAGCGACGCTGTTTTTCCATAGCTTTCTATAGTCTTCGGTATAAAATGCGTAGATATCAATGACCTTCCCCGAGGGCAGCATGCAAGTGTCTTGTTCCACAAGGAAATCGGGGTTGGCAAACCAGGCAAAGTCGTGCACCTTGTCCTGCACGAATTCAAGGGTCTTGGTACTGGCTGAATCCACGATGATCTTTCCTGTGGCCCTGGTTTTGGCAACCGAATCGTTGCGGAAGCTGCGGGTACGCAGCAATTCAATTTCTGAGGGAGTCTGCAAAACGCCGGTGGCAGCCACTACGTAATGTGCAGGCACGGTGATACGCACCACGAACTTCCCGAACTCACTGTAGAATTCGCCCTGGTCGAGATAGGGCATAGGGTGCCAGCCATCTTCTTCGCCAAGTCCGTCGTACACTGCGGGCTTGGGATACCATTGGGTGACCTGGAAATTCTTTTTGTTGTAACCGCTGCGGGAGAAATTGAAAGGCAGCTTTACATGGAAGGGAGTAGTGATGACGATCTTTTGTCCCGGCGCCAGGGGAGTTGGCAGTATCAGCTTTGTAATATCAATATGCTGCGGGTGGTCCACTGTTTTGGCCGATATGCCATTGACCTTGAAATCCAGCCGGTTGATATAGCCTCTTTCTTCTTTGCTGGAAAAATAGAATTGGGTGCTGCCGTTACGCAGGCTTTGTTCCCCGTAAGCAGTGCGCTCGTCCTTGTACGCATTGGGCCAGAGGTGGAACCAGATGTAGGTAAGCGTGTCGGGAGAATTGTTGGTATAAACGATCTTTTCAAATCCATTCAGCTCGTTGCTCCTGTCGTTGAGGGCCACTTCGATCTCGTAGTTGACCTCCTGCTGCCAGTACTGACCCTGGGCCTGGGAGAGTATGCTTGTCGCGAGTACTAGGAAAATAACACGCACGGTGTTCGATTTAGGTTAACGGTTACCTTTTGAAATCAAAAAACCATGCCTATTTTCCTTTCCCCAGGAAAATGATGCGCAAGGTGTGGATCATGATCTTGAAATCGAGCGCGAGGGAAATGTTCTCTATATAGACCAGGTCGTACTGGCTGCGCTCTATCATCTCCTCGATATTTTCGGCGTATCCGAACTGTACCATGCCCCAGGAAGTGAGTCCTGGCTTGACTTTTAATAAATATTTGTAATATGGCAATCGCTGTACGATCTGGTTGATGTAGTGCCTTCTTTCAGGCCTCGGCCCCACGAGCGACATGTCGCCCTTCAGGATATTCCAGAGTTGTGGCAGCTCATCCAGCCTCCATTTCCTCATCACCCTTCCCCATTTGGTAATGCGGACATCATTGTCCGATGAGAGTGCCGGGCCGCTGTCTTCTGCGTTGGTGTACATGGAACGGAACTTATACATCCGGAAAGGCTTGCCTTTGTACCCTATTCGTTCCTGTGAAAAGATCACCGGTCCGGGTGAGGACAACTTTACCCGAAGCATAATATATAAGATGACAGGCAGCAGCAGGATGAAGCCGGCCAGGGAAACGATGATGTCGAGCAGTCGCTTGATATTTTGCTGCCATTCGGGCATTAAATGGGTGCGCAGGTCTATCAGTACTGCGCCGAGTACGTTGCTGGTCTTCACCGAACCCGAAAGAATGTCGAGCATGCTGGGACGGATCTTGATGTCTACATCCTTCTCACTCAACCGGTCGATCATTTGCTCAATGAGGGCCTGTTCTTTTTTATCGATGGCGAGAATTACAGAGCTGATCTGGTGCTGGTCGATGAGTTTCTCCAGGTCGGCAAGTGATCCCAGGGTGGTGGTACTCCGAAGAGCTGCTTCCTGTGGATTCAGCGGCACGTAACCCGCTATGCGCACGCCTTCCTCTTTTAATTTTTTTTCTGTTTCGCTCACGATCCTAGCAGCCTGTTCCCTGGTGCCCACGATGAGCGCGTTGAACCAGACCCTTCCTTTGACCAGTTGCTTTTTTGCCAGGTTCAGGATCAACAGGCGAAAAGAAAAGATCACAATAAGGTGGATGAAGAAAAGGGCGGCAAATGCGGAATAGTAATAACTGTAATCGTTTTGTACGTCGTCGAGCAGGAAAAGAAAAAACAGGGTGACCGATCCCAGCAGGCAGCAAATGAAGGTCGTGGTGAATTCGCCCAGCCTTGATTTGTTGTACACCGAGCTATAGCTGCCGGCCAGCATGAACAACACCAGCCATCCCAGGGGGATGAAGGCCATGCCGGCTACCAGTTGGGGGTCGATGCCATCGTTCACCGGCTGGTGGAGGATGTTTTTTCTGAGCAGGTAAAACAGGCCCCAGGCGATCGCCGCCGAAATATAATCGGCAATGGCATACCAGAATATGGGGATGGGCCTGCGCTGCTCCATCAGGAAAGTGAAAGATTGTTTTGCATCTTATACAGGATCTGGTGCGCCACCTCCATGGCCCTGAGCCCATCGATCTCGTTCACGATCGGCCTGGTGTCGTTGTTGATGGCAGCTATGAATTCTTCCAGTTCGGTTTTGATGGCATTGCCCTCTTTCACCTCCGGGTTCTTGACGGCGATCAGGCGCTTGCCTCCCGGCGTTTCTATTTCAAAAGAAAAACTACGCTCGTCGGGCTCCACATTCATCTGGATGATCTCCGCCTTTTTTTCCAGGAAGTCAACACCAATGTAGGCGTCCTTCTGGAACAGCCTCATCTTTCTCATTTTTTTCATGGAAATGCGGCTGGAGGTGAGGTTGGCCACGCAGCCATTGTTGAATTCCAGTCTCACGTTGGCTATATCGGGAGTATCCGTCATCACAGCTACGCCGCTGGCGGAAATGTTCTTCACGTCGCTTTTCACTATGCTCAGGATCACGTCGATGTCGTGGATCATCAGGTCGAGGATCACGCTCACCTCGGTACCGCGGGGATTGAACTGGGCCAGGCGGTGCACTTCGATGAACATGGGATTGAGTGGGATGTCGCGGATGGCGAGCAGGGCGGGGTTGAACCTTTCCACATGACCTACCTGGAGCTTTACGTTCGATTCCTGCACGAGCTCCACCAGCTGATTCGCTTCGTCGATGGTGTTGGCCATAGGTTTTTCCACGAACACGTGCTTGCCTTTTTTGATGGCCTTCTCGCAAACGCCGAAATGGTGGTTGGTAGGGGTGATGATGTCGATGGCATCAGAGGCGTCGATCAGTTCCTCTTCATCCAGGTAGCGGCGAAGTCCGTAGGAGGCTTCCACCTCTTTGGCGATCTCGTCGTTGGGGTCGAAAAAACCCACGAGCCGGGCTCCGGGTATCTCTTTCCAGTTGTTCAGATGGAATTTGCCTAAATGCCCTGTACCGAATACTCCTATTTTGATCATAGAAGGCCAAAGATAAGGAGGGGGTAGCTGACAAGGAGATTAGTTGAGGATTTGATCAGGGAAGGGGTGGGGTATAGTCAGAGGGATAAGAAAATAAGGAGTAAAAATTTTATTTGGTCTGATTCAAAATTTTTTATCTTCGCTTCAGTTCTTACAATTCAACTTATCAAGAAAGGCAGAGGGTATGGCCCGATGAAGCCTTGACAACCTGTCTTCGGCAAGCTAGACTAATAAAGTCCGCTTCCGGAGAAAAGGTGCCAAATCCAGCCACGGCAACGTGGACAGATAAGTCAGATCCCAGCTTGGTTGTCATCACTTAAAATAACTTGGCTCTTCTGATTTATCGGGAGAGCTTTTTTTATGCCCGGAACTTCCGGGCAGGGGCTCCATCCCGATCACCTCTTTTGGTAAGCATTTTATCATTTTTTAATCCAAAAGAGATGCTGACAAACACAAACATCATTCATTCGATCCCCGTAGACGAACTTACTGGTTCCCTTGCTGTCCCTATTTACCAGACCTCCACTTTTGTGCAGGAGGCACCTGGTGTGAACAAAGGCTATGATTATGCACGGACCGGAAATCCCACGCGTACTGTTCTGGAGAACCTGGTGGCAAAGCTGGAACACGGATCTACAGGGCTGGCCTTCAGCAGCGGCCTCGCCGCTATTGATGCGGTGCTCAAATTATTGAAAGCGGGAGATGAGATCGTGGCTGTAGATGATATCTATGGAGGCGCCTACCGCTTGTTCACTACCATTTACAATAAGTTTGGTATCAAAGTGCACTTTGCAGATGCTACCGATCCGAAAAACGTGTTTGATGCCATCACCGAGAATACAAAGCTGGTGTGGATAGAATCGCCTACGAATCCTACCTTAAAGATCGCCGATATTGAAGCGATCGCCCGGATAGCGCATGCAAGCAATTGCTTATTATGCGTGGACAATACATTCTCTTCTCCCGCTTTGCAGCAGCCGATCTTACTGGGCGCAGACATTGTGGTCCATTCCGCTACCAAATACCTCGGTGGGCACAGCGACCTGATCGCCGGGCTGGTGGTGGCCAAAGACCCGCAGGTAGGTGCTGAGCTGAAATACATTCAGAACGCGAGCGGAGCGATCCTGGCGCCTTTCGACAGCTGGCTGGTGATCCGTGGCATCGAAACGCTCAACCTGAGGATGAAGCAGCATTGCAGGGGAGCTGCAGCTGTAGCTGAAGCCCTGCTCTCGCATCCAGCCGTAGACAAAGTGTACTACCCCGGACTAAGCAGCCATGTCAACCACGAGGTGGCGAAAAAACAGTCTCGGGGATTCGGCGGTATCGTGTCGTTCACTCTTAAAGACGACACAGAGGCCGCAGCAGTGAAGTTCGTGACCGGCACCGATTTGTTCAAGCTAGCGGAAAGCCTGGGAGGTGCGAAAAGCCTGTGTTGCCATCCTGCTACCATGACCCACAAATCGATCCCGGTAGAGAAAAGGCGGGCCACAGGAATTGCCGATAGCCTGATCAGGTTGTCTGTTGGCCTGGAAGAAGCAGAAGACCTTGTGAAGGATATAGAGCAAACACTTTTGAAACTGGAAAAAGCCGCATTCATCACTGTATAAAACCCACAAGATGCAGAAGTTAACCATCGGACTGTTTGGGTTCGGCGTAGTAGGTGAAGGCATATTCGAGGTGCTGAACAATACACCCTCCTTATGTGCCACCATCAAAAAAATTTGTATCCTCCACCCTGATAAAAAAAGAAAGGCTCCCGGAGAGTTGTTTACTTCTGACCGGGAAGAGATCCTTTGCGATCCGGAGATCAATGTGATCGTGGAACTGATAGACGACGCCGAAGCGGCGCTGGACATTACGAGGGCGGCTTTGAGCAAGGGGAAGGCTGTGGTCAGCGCCAACAAAAAAATGATCGCTGAGCATCTGGAAGAATTGCTGGTGCTCCAAAAAAAGTATGGAGTTCCTTTTCTGTATGAGGCGGCCGTTTGTGGCAGCGTGCCCGTGATCCGGAACCTGGAAGAATATTACGACAATGATATGCTAAAGGGCATCCGGGGAATTGTGAACGGGTCTACGAATTTTATGTTGAGCAGGATGAATGCAGGTGGTGTTTCTTATGCCGATGCTTTGTGTGAGGCACAACAGGCAGGGTTTGCCGAAAGCGATCCCACGCTGGATGTCAGTGGCCGTGATGCACTTAACAAGCTGGTCATTCTGCTTTTGCATGCTTATGGTACCAGGACAGAACCCCATAAGTTATTGTGCCGGGGCATCTCGTTACTGCACCCATCTGATTCGGTAGTGGCTGGCGAAAGGGGCTGGCGCATCAAACTGGTTGCCACTGCTCTTAAACTCAAGTGTGGAAAAGTGGCAGCCTTTGTGTTGCCTGAATTCGTAAGAAACCCCGATCCATTATTCCAGGTGCAGAACGAATTCAACGGGGTGCTCATAGAAAGCCAACTCGCCGATCAACAATTCCTTTTTGGGAAAGGAGCGGGCCGGTATCCTACTTCATCCGCCGTGCTAAGCGATATCGCCGCGTTGCGCTACGATTACCGGTATGAATACCGAAAGCTTTCTTCAGGACTTACGCCCTCGCTTACCCAGGATCTTTATCTAAAGATCTATGTGGGCTTTAACAGCTGGAACGAAGTCAACAAATGGGATTTTGAGACCATCAGTGAATTTCACAGCACTGCAGACAGGCAGTATCTCGTAGGCACGATTCATTTGGAAAAACTCAGAAATGCCGAATGGTTCCATGATGGTTCGGCGCCTGTGATCCTGATGCCGGAGGGGATCATCGAAAAGCGGGCGGTGCTGGAACATTCTCTCAAAAAAATCAGCCTGCAGTTGGCTGGGGTGTAGTGGTGAGGGGGCCCCGGGAATGAAAAATGCATAGGATTCAGCATGCCCGGATTAAAACGTACGCTCACTGTAGGCCAATGTGTGTTCTTTGGCGTGGGATCCATACTCGGTGCCGGCATTTACACCATCATTGGCAAGGTGGCCGGCTGGTCGGGACACATGCTCTGGTTATCTTTCATCCTTGCGGCTGTGACTGCGCTGTTCACTTCTTTTTCCTATGCTGAGCTCAGTGCGGCCTTTCCCAGGGCGGGAGGAGAATATGAGTATGCGAAAAAGGCCTTTGGAAAGAAGATGGGAGTGGTGCTGGGACTGATCATCTCGCTGAATGGAATTATCAGCGGGGCCACAGTATCGGTGGGCTTTGCAGGATATTTTTCAGATCTTTTTGGCACCGGCGTGTTGCTCGCGGCCCTGGGTATAATCCTGCTGATCTTCCTGGTAAATATCTCCGGCATCCGGCAGTCGTCTACCATCAACATCATATTTACCCTGATAGAAGCGGGAGGATTATTTTTCGTGATCTATGCGGCATTTTCGCAGCCATCGGATGCCGACTATCTGCAGGTGCCGGAAAAAGGCTGGAATGGTTTCTTTGCCGGAGCGGCGCTGGCATTCTATGCTTTCATTGGTTTCGAGGAGATCGTGAAGTTGGCGGAAGAAACCAAGGACCCTGTGAAAAATATTCCGCGTGCGCTTTTCATTGCCTGCATCATCGTCCTGTTCATGTACACCGCCGTTACACTGGCAGCTGTTACAGCCATTCCACCGGAGCAACTGGCCGCGTCGGAGAGTCCCCTGGCGGAGATCGTGAAAAGTTCATATGGAAGAACGGGGGCTGTCGTGATCTCCGCTATTGCGCTTTTTTCTACCTCCAACACCATACTCTCCAACATGCTGGGCAGCTCGAGGGTGCTGCTGCATATGGGAAAGGAGAGCCGTGCACTGGAAAAGCTGTCTTATGTTTCAGCCAAAAGAAAAACGCCTGTGGCGGCGCTGGTATTGATCCTCATCATCATGAGCGCGTTTGCCCTGATCGGTAAGATCGAGACGATAGCCATGATCGCCAACCTTTTCATCTTTACCACTTTCATCCTGGTGAATCTTGCTGTCCTGGTACTGAGAAAGAAATCCAGCAGGATGAAGCGGCCGTTCAGGATCCCCGGTGAGATAGGTGGGTACCCGGTATTACCGGTGCTGGGCATCTTATTTACCTTGCTGCTGCTTTTTTACAATATCTATGGATTGATGTCTACTGCTTAGTCATGAGCTGGAATGCCGTACTATCCTGAAGCGGAGAGCTTTTCCTGGCGCCTATAGCAAAAGAGGGTCAAACAAAAAAGCCGGCACTGCCGGCTTTCTACTTGTTACTGATCTGTATTAGTCCCTCTTTCTTTCGTGGCTATCGTAGCGTGAACCTGAGCCGATGTTGTCTCGTGGGCTTACGCGGATCTGGTTTTGCACATTGCTCACACCGGAAATGGATTCAGCGATGTCTTCTGCTCTTCTTTTATCTTCCCTGCTTTCTACGGTACCTGTCAGGATCACTTCTGAACCTTCTACTTTGATGTCGATGTTGCTGGCATCGATCATCGGGTTATCGCAAAGCCTATCGCATACGTCCTCGCGGATCCGCTCATCGGAGCGTTTGTATCCTTTTGGGCCTTTTCCTTTGTGCGGCCCGTCATATCCGCGCCGGCGCCTGTCCGCGTCGTCATCGCCGAACCAGGAAGAGACTTCGTCTTTTGCACGGTCCCACCAGTTGCGGTCAAATCCTCCCTGGTTGGCATTGCCATAATTGCTGGTATCGCCTCCGTAGCGGTTGCGGGGCTCTTCGCGGTTCATGTTCACCCTTTGCTCACTATCGCGATAGCGGCCGTACTCATCCCTGTAGGAATGCCTGTTCTCGTCATGCATGCCGGCACCTGAGTGCTGCTGGCTGGAAACATGCCTTCTTTCGTTCCAGTCGTTGTCCCTTCTTCCGTAATTGTCGCCATAGCCACTGCCGTAAGATGTTCTTTGGTTGTAGTCCTGTCCATAGCTGCTGCCGAAATTGCTTCCGCCATAATCCTGCCGGCCATAGTTGCTTCCATAGTTATCACTCAGGTGATCCTGGCTGCCATAATCGCTGGTGCCGTAGTTCTGACCGCCCTGGTGCCGGCCGTATTGCTGTTCTTGTGAGCCATAACTCTGCTGTCCGCTACCATAGGAAGTACCCTGGCGACGCTCGTCCTCGTGCCTGTAGCCCTGGCTTTGCTGACCATAGCCCTGCCGCTCCCTGTAGGGTTCTTCATTGTGCTGGCTATACCCCCTGTTATCGTTCACATTACCATAACGGTGGCTTTGATCTTCGGAGAATCTCCGGTTTCTATTTTCATTTTCCATACATAAATATTTAAATGATGAAACAATATGTCAAGCACCTTATCTATACAAAAACTATACTCAAAGAACGGGTTAGGAAGTAGAGCTGGTCGTGTGCAAACAGTCACAGTCCGCAGCTAAATCAGCAAGTAGGGCTGCCCGGGAAAAGGGGAGGTGAACTAATGTGTACATAGTACACAATTGACTTTTAGCTTTATATTTTTGTTTGGAATGGGTTTCTCACTTATTTTTGCAACCCCAATTGAGAACAACATCATCCGAAGGGACAGCATGTTGGAAATCAAGAGGTAAGATAAATTGGATCGGTAGTTCAGTTGGTTAGTCCCGATAGCTATCGGGAGCCGCCCTGGAAACAAAACATATTGGATCGGTAGTTCAGTTGGTTAGTCCCGATAGTTATCGGGAGCCGCCCTGGAAACAAAACATATTGGATCGGTAGTTCAGTTGGTTAGTCC